>NZ_PQNY01000093.1 GCF_002917885.1 Flavobacterium croceum DSM 17960 | reverse complement strand
GAAAAAACCACGAAGTTGAAACATTCATAATTTTTTCTTTAATAAACCAGGAAAAATTTCTTCCGGAATTTTTCCGCGTATAGCAGGCAACGTTTCTCGGCTTTGCGATGTGGCGGATTTTCAGCACCGAAGTTACTAAAAATTCCTGAACTTTGATTAAGCACTTTCGTTTCAAAAAAAGCACGTAACCCGCCATATCGCAAAACCGATGTTGGTGGCTGGTTATATTTAAATTTCATTATTCCATCTTGGTATTTTACCATAAATTTCTAAATGTTTATGTAAAATTTTATTTTCGATTACTTTCGGACAATCTATGTATTTTTCGTCGTGAGTTACATACCAATAAATGTCTAAAGCTTCAATTTTTTCAAATTCCATAACGGTTTTCCACGAATTTCTTCTTGGTTGTCCAAATTGTTTTCCGTTTACTAATCTATCTTTTATACCTCCAATTCCTGCTTTTCTAACAAATAAAGTTCCATCTTGTTTTATTTCGCCTGAACGACCAATATAAACAAGTTCAATTTTTCCGTTTTTTAATGCGTAAATTAAATAAACTCCACTTTTGTCAGTTGGTGCATTACAAACTTCTCTTAATTTGTCAGTTGGTTTAAAGAAAAAATGGTTGTTATTTTTATATTTAGTTAATTCGTCAAACATCTTTTTGAATTATAAGTTATTTTTAAAATTATCAAGTATTACTTTATTTGGACTATTAAATAATGCAAAGATATTGTCAGAATTTGCAGTTGAAACAGCATTAATTTTTACTTTTTCTCCACTTTCAGTTAAAGTGATACTGATTTCGCCCCAAACTGTCAGTTTTTTATAATTTGCTGTGATTTGGTTCAATACACTATTTGTATTAATTGAAGTAAATTCTCCTTTTTTAAGAGCATTTTCAACTTTTGCCTTTAAATCTTCCAAAGTTCCGTTTACTTCAAAATTTTCTTCTTTACTTTTTCTTATTGCCATAATATTGTTTTTTGCGTTTCGTTCGGATTAACTTGCCACCAACGTTGGGCGGCTTGGAGCAGAAGCGAAGCCAGCGAACGAATTAATTTCTGTTAAAGATAAACATTTTCGTGAAAAACGGACTTCAATTTAAGA
>NZ_PQNY01000092.1 GCF_002917885.1 Flavobacterium croceum DSM 17960 | reverse complement strand
TTGATGGGTCTAAATCTACTGTATGCCCTGAAGTTGGTGTTGGGTTACCATCTGGATCGGTATCATTCGCTAGAATGTTTACAACTCCATTAGCCTCGTCTTCTGTTAATGGTGCTGTTACAACATCATTTACAGATACTGGTGCATCGTTTACACAAGTTACTGTAATGGTAAGGGTTTCTGTTGTACATGCAACTCCTGGTGTACCTGCATCACATACTTGGATTTCTACTACATCTGTACCACACCAGTTTGGAGCTGGTGTATACGTATAGGTTCCGTCAGGGTTGATTACGATTGTTCCGTGACTTGGTCCACTTACTGGTGTTGTTGTTACCGTTAATGGGGTTCCGTCTGGATCTGTATCGCCTGCACCTGTGATATCACCACTCACTGGATTGTCTTCTAGTGTTGTAGCGGTATCATTCGTTAATACTGGCGCATCGTTTACAGCAGTTACTGTAAAGGTTATTACCGCTGTATCACATAATACTGGGGTACCTGCATCACACAACTCATACGTTAAAGTAGCTGTTCCGTTGAAATTGTTCGCTGGATTAAACGTTACTTCGCCTGTCGTTGGGTTGTATGTCCAAACTCCTTGTGCATTCGTCACTGTTGTTTGAACTCCTGGTGTTGATGGATCTAAATCTACTGTATGTCCTGATGAAATCGTTGGGTTACCATCTGCATCGGTATCATTGGTTAAGATACTTACTACGCCATCAGCACCGTCTTCTGTTAATGGTAAACTTACAGTGTCATCATTAGCAACTGGTGCATCGTTTACACAAGTTACTGTAATGGTAAGGGTTTGTATTGTACATGCTACTCCTGGTGTACCTGCATCGCATACTTGGATTTCTACTACATCTGTACCACACCAGTTTGGAGCTGGTGTATACGTATATGTACCGTCAGGGTTGATTACGATTGTTCCGTGACTTGGTCCACTTACTGGTGTTGTTGTTACCGTTAATGGTGTTCCGTCTGGATCTGTATCGCCTGTGCCTGTGATATCACCACTCACTGGAGTGTCTTCTAGTGTTGTAGCGGTATCATTGGTTAATACAGGTGCATCATTTACAGGGTCTACTGTAAAAGTTATTGTAGCTGTATCACACAATACTGGGGTACCTGCATCACACAACTCATAGGTTAATGTAGCTGTTCCGTTGAAATTGTTCGCTGGATTAAACGTTACTTCGCC
>NZ_PQNY01000091.1 GCF_002917885.1 Flavobacterium croceum DSM 17960 | reverse complement strand
TGGTTAAAAGTCTCTAAAAAAACACAAAAAAGTTGATATTTTTTCTTCCGAATTGTTGTCTGCGGCGTTTATTCTTCCGAAACTGACACACAACGTTTTGCGGCTTCATGAAGTGGCGATGAACCAAGACCAAGCCTTTACAAATATAACTAAAACTTTTAATTAAAAACCTTTCCAATTTCTGATAAATCCCTTGCCTCGCCATTTCTTGAAACCGCTGTTAGTGGCTGTTTTTTTTATTTTATTTTGTTGAGCCACAATATTAATTTGTCGATTTCTATTAGCTGTAATGTTATATTGTCTAGTTCTTCGTCATATGGATTTAAGTTTTTTTCACGTTCTCTTATATTTAAGCCACGATAAAAATGACGTAATTTTGGTGAACTAAATTCTACATAAGCTGAATTTTGTCTGTAATTTGCCCAAGCTTGTTTTTTGAATAAATTTAGTTCTTTTTTTCTTATTGCAAAAAGTTGTTTTTTTTCTTTTAATTCAGATTTCATTTCGTTCAGTTCTTGCAAACTATTTGGAGAAATATTTATCCAATATTCAAGTTGGTTATAATAATTTTCTAAAGTTTTTGAAACATTTTCATATTGCTTTAAAAAGCCATTATTTCTATTCGTGATTTTTGATTTCGCAAAAAAGTTTTTAATTGGGTTGAAACCTGTTGAAACTTTTATTTCTTCGTCAATTTGTGTTTTTGCAAACTTTAGTTTTTCTAAAAATTCAGAAATACTTTTTCTATGTAAACTTGCTTCGTTATCCCAAATTTCAATTTCGCTTATATTGTCAATACTTTGTATTTGACTTAATAAATTTTCGATTGGAATTGCATCAAAATTAAGTTCAACGGTTTTGTTTTCAGAAACTTTTTGGTCTTCAATTCTGTTTATGATGTCATTAGTTTTATTAAGTTTTTCTTTAACTTCTTCAACTGTAAACTTTTTTGTGTTTGCGCTTTTGTCAAGTTTTAAAAGTTTGCTAAAACAATTTAAACATAATCTATAGCTATCAGAAAATTTTCCACCACCAAAATTTGGTGTGTTTGTAAATCCTAATTTTGTATTACAATTTCCGCAATATTCCATATTCAGATATTCTTTTAAGTTCTAATTTTCAGGTATTTTCGGCAAAATAGCCACTAACGTTTTGCGGCTTGACGCAGAAGCGAAGCCAGCGAACGATTTAATTTCTGTTAAAGATAAACATTTTCGTGAAAAATGGATTTCAATTTAA
>NZ_PQNY01000090.1 GCF_002917885.1 Flavobacterium croceum DSM 17960 | reverse complement strand
CGTTAGCAGATATTGTTGAAAAACCGAACACTAATAAGGAATTTCTCAAAAAATCTAACTTGAAAAAAATATTTGTTAACGGCTGGAAATAAGCTGAAAAACCGAAAGCCACAAATGACTTTTTACACCAAAAAAGCATAAAATAAAGTAAGCACAAAACAAAAATCTATTTTAATGAAAGCAAATTTTTTCAAAGCAACAATTTTGGCATTAGTTACAATTTTTACAATTTCTTGTTCAAAAGATGACGATTCAAGCTCAACAGAAACAGGCGGTGGCTCTACAACAACGAACACTTGGGTAAAATTAACAGCAACAACTTCATCTGGTGTTGTAAAACCAAATTACATCATTATGATGTTTGACCAACCTGTAACTTCGACAAGTGCTTTACCTCCGATTAAAAAACAAGTTACAACCGATGCTAATGGTTTAGCATATTTTGACTTAAATTCAATGATAACTTCCACTACTCCAACAACATATTACTTTGAAGCTTTTGTTTCAAATGGTTCTGGTGGTTATATTTGGAAAAGCGTAACTCATTATCAAACAAATTTAGCCAAAGGAACAATGGCAACAAGTTCAATAATTGTAAACTAATCAAAAACAGAATGAAAAATAAAATTATACTTTTAGGAATAACTTTGTCTTTAGCAAGTTGTGGAAGTTGGAACAGAATTGGCGATTTAACAACAATCGGAAACAGAAATGTTGATGATAGTAAAAAATATACTTTATTAACTCGTGAAGTTGAAGCGGTAGCAGAAGCTGACGCTGACGCAATGGAACAAGCAGTTGATAATTTGACTAAAAAATATGAAGGAGAATTTTTGCGAAATGTAAAAGTTTATGTAAAAAGCAACGGAAAAAAAGTAAAAATTATTGGTGATGTTTGGGGAACACAAAATACACTAATAAATGTATCAACAGAAGCTAATGCAAAAATCACATTGAATGTTGGAGATAGCGTAGTTTTCAAAAGAAAAGGAAAACTAACTGACGGAAAAATTATTGGAGTTAATTCAAACTTAGTAATTGTTGAATTTGATGGCGACAGAAAAGTGGAATTAAAGTATGATGAAGTAACGAAAACGAACAAATAAAAATTACAACATCTGCTAACAGCAGTTTGGCAAAATGGCGGGTTTAGTGCTAAATTGAACATTTGGTTTTCAAATAAACATTTGTGCTAAATTGAAAGTAAGTACCTCTAAATCCGCCACTTCGCCAAGCTGCAAAACGTTAT
>NZ_PQNY01000089.1 GCF_002917885.1 Flavobacterium croceum DSM 17960 | reverse complement strand
TTTGTTTTCCGTTTTAAATCGTTAGACTTTACTAAATGTCCGCTAAACTTGAACCAAACTTTACTCGATTTCAGATAAAATTCAGCCGTTAGTTTCCTAAAAATCCAAAAAAGTGGACATTTCGTCAAGTCTTAAAATTCAAATGGTTGTTCAAACTAAAATGTTTGACTTCTGAATTTCGTCGGAAGTATGGCACACAACGTTCCCACGCTTGGCGTCAGTTGCGAACTTCGGAACTGATTATTTTCTGTTAAAGATAATATTTCTTGCGAAACATGAGCGTGAATTTACCACAAAATTCGCAATTGCGCCAAACGTGTGTTGGTGGTAGTGTTTTTTATAAGCTTATAATTCCACAATATATTTGATAAGTGAGAAACATTATATATATTATTGTTGCAATAATAAAAGCTTTTCGTTTTTCAGATTTTGTTTCAATTTTTAGTTTATAAATTCTAAAAAAATTATAGATAATTGGTGGTAAAATAATTATAAGATTAGCAATTTTTCCTGAATTGATTGCAGTTTCACTTTCTGAACCTGCTCCTGAACCAAAATATAGAAAGAAACTAAAAAGTAGAAAAAAGTACATCACATAAAAGTAAAGTATCTCTATAATAACAATTAATGCTAAGAATTTAGGATTTGTTTTCAAGTTCATTTTTGAATTATTTTCCAGTTGATTTTAACATTTCGGCTATTCTTCTTTCAGCTTCTTTTTTAGTAATTCCATTAAAGTAATCATTTACAAATTGATGCTCAAAATCATTATTTGGGATTATTTCAGGTCTTGAATTTCCTTTTTTTGTGTAAACCGTTGTTGGAATGTTTGTTGTGTTTTCATAATCTGGAAGAAAATTACTTAACCAACCAAAATATTTAGTTTCGTGATTTTCGTTTTTAAAGTTTTCTGAATAATCTTCAAAGCTTTTATCACTTAACGAAACCCAAAGTCCATATTCTAAATTTTCACAATGGTCAATCACTTTTTGTGTTAAAGTACAACGAATGAATTTGTCAGTTTGGTCAGTATATTCTATTACACAAAAATCAGAAGTAAGTTCTGCAATTGTTTGCTTTTCTTCTTCGGTTAAATTATGATAATGAGTAGGCGAGGAGTAAGTTAATGAAGGCCATTCTTCGTGTTCTTTTCCGCAACATTCACAAATGTATTTAATGCTTTCTGACATATTTAGTTCTTATTTTGCAGATTTCGTGTAACATTACCACCAACGTTTCGCGGCTTCAAGAAGTGGCGAACTTCGTAACCGCTTAATTTTCAACTAAGATAAAAAAACTTGCGAAAGAAAAATGTGAATTTAGCAC
>NZ_PQNY01000088.1 GCF_002917885.1 Flavobacterium croceum DSM 17960 | reverse complement strand
CCAATGGCGTAGTAAACATTCTAGCGAATGATACCGATCCAAATGGTAACCCAACCGTTTCATCAGGACATACAGTAGATTTAGATCCATCAACACCAGGAATTCAAACAACAGTAACCAATGCACAAGGAGTTTGGACATACAACCCAACAACAGGCGAAGTAACCTTTGATCCAGCGAACAATTTCAATGGAACAGCTACATTAACCTACCAGTTGTGTGATGCAGGTACCCCAGTATTATGTGATACAGCGGTAATAACCTTTACAGTAAGCCCTGTAAACGATGCGCCAGTATTAACGAATGATACCGCTACAACACTAGAAGACAATCCAGTGAGTGGTGATATCACGGGTGCAGGCGACACAGATCCAGACGGAACACCATTAACGGTAACAACAACACCAGTAAGTGGACCAAGTCACGGAACAATCGTAATCAACCCTGACGGTACATATACGTATACACCAGCTCCAAACTGGTGTGGTACAGATGTAGTAGAAATCCAAGTATGCGATGCAGGTACACCAGGAGTTGCATGTACAACAGAAACTCTTACCATTACAGTAACTTGTGTAAATGATACACCAGTAGTAGTAAATGATACCAATACTACGAATGAGGATACACCAGTAAGTGGAGATATTACCAATGTGTTAGATTACGATCCAGATGGAACTACACTAGTAGTGAACACTACGCCAGTTAGTGGACCACTTCATGGAACCATAGTAGTACAACCAGACGGTACTTATGTCTATACACCAAATGCTAATTACTGTGGTACCGACGTTATCACACTTTCTGTATGTGATACAGGTAGTCCACTACCAGCATTATGTGTAAATCAAACCTTAACCATTACGGTAACTTGTGAAAACGATGCACCAGTGGCTAATGATGACACTGCTACAGTAACAGAAGATGGATCAGTATCGATACCAGTATTATCAAATGATAATGACACAGCAGATTCAGGAACATTAAATCCAGGTTCTGTAACGGTAACCAACAATCCATTACATGGTACAGTAACTGTAAACCCAACAACAGGAGCGATTACATATGTACCAGCTGCAAACTTCTGTGGAGTAGATACCTTTACATACCAAGTATGTGATAATGGTACACCACTACCAGCATTATGTGATACAGCAACAGTTACAGTAAATGTAACTTGTGTAAACGATGCACCAGTATCTGTAAATGATGTTGTAACAGCACCATTAACAGAAGACGGGGCTAATGGAGTTGTAAACATTCTAGCGAATGATACCGATCCAGATGGTAACCCAACACCAACTTCAGGGCATACAGTAGATTTAGACCCATCAA
>NZ_PQNY01000087.1 GCF_002917885.1 Flavobacterium croceum DSM 17960 | reverse complement strand
AAACGTTAGCGGTCAGGCTAAACGAACTGCACCAAATAAAAATAAAATAACATAAATTTACAAGATGAAACAGACAACTTATTTTACTTTTCTTTTATTAATTTTTATTGGACAAACAACTTTTGCTCAAAAGAAATTACCAATTATCAAAGCAAACTCAACAAGCGTTGATATAAAAGATAACAACCAATTAAGGAAAAATGCGTGGCGGATTGTTCCAGAAGAAAAATTAGACGTTTACACAACTTCTGCCAAAAAAGTTACTTTTTATACTGACATAGATTCAATTTCTTTTAAAATTGACCCAAAAAAGAACTATGATTTTATTATATTACTAAATGGAAAAGATTCTGCTCGAACACAGATAAAATATAAACCCTCACGATTAGATATTTTGAAAGGTGCAGGAAAATATAATTATACTGACAATAGGTTTATTCCAAAATTTGAATATCAATCAGCCGGCAATCCAAACTTACAAAAAATCAGACAAGACTTAAAATTAGATTCCATTGCAGGAAAAGGAAGCGAACTTTCACAAATTTTTAATTTACTTCATTGGGTTCACAATCTTGTTAGACACGATGGCAGTTCAGACAACCCAACATTAAAAAACGCCATAGATTTAATCAAGGTTTGTAAAGTAGAAAATCGTGGAGTGAATTGCCGAATGTTAGCGACAATTCTCAATGAATGTTACCTTTCAATTGGAATAAAATCAAGATACATTACTTGTATGCCAAAGGAAACAGAATTTGACGACTGTCACGTTATCAATATGGTTTACAGCAAAGAATTAGAAAAATGGATTTGGATAGACCCAACTTTTGACTCTTATGTAATGGACGAAAAAGGAAATTTATTAGGGATACAAGAAGTAAGAGAAAGACTTGTAAAAGGTCTGCCTTTGGTTCTTAATGCGGATGCTAATTGGAATAGAGAAAACTTACAGACAAAAGAAGACTATCTTGATAATTATATGGCAAAAAACTTGTATCGCTTACAAACACCGTTAAATAGTGAATATGATACTGAAACTTGGAAAAGTGGAAAAGAAGTAACTTATATTGAACTTTTACCAATAGACGGAATAGAACAAACACCACAAAAGAAAGAACAAATAAATAATTCAACAGGAGTAAAATTTATATATTATAAAACAAACAATCCAAATCTATTTTGGACAAAACCTGAATAAAAGCCCGAACCGCTAACAGCAGTTTGGCAAAATGGCGGGTTCAGTGCTAAATTGAACATTCGGTTTTCAAAAGAAGTTTAGTTCTAAAAAGAAAGTAAGTGCTTCAAATCCGCCACTTCGCCAAGCTGCAAAACGTTAGC
>NZ_PQNY01000086.1 GCF_002917885.1 Flavobacterium croceum DSM 17960 | reverse complement strand
GCTACCAAACTTACTCTTGATGGTACTATAACATCGCCTGTGGTATCATTACTCAATACATTGATTGTTACCGCTGATGTACTCGCTGTATAACATTGCGCATCGTTGGTTGCTATTGGTAATAAATCTAAAGTTAATGTCGCATTGTTTGAGGTATTCCCTTCTGCATCTTCTCCATTGTATTGAATTGGTGTTGGGGTACCTGTAAAGCCTGATACTGGCGTAAAGGTAATTGCTCCTGTAGTTGGATCTACACTCCATGTTCCTTCGCCTGGTATCGTCATACTTGTAATATCTCCATGTGCATCAGTTACTACGCCTGTAGCACCACTTGGAGCTACTAAACTAACTGTGCTCGGTACTATAGTATCTCCTGTAGTATCGTTTGATAATACATTGATTGGAGATGTTGTACTGCCTGCTGTATAGGCTACTGTATCATTGGTAGCTACTGGTAGTACATCCATTACTTTTTGCGATGGTGCACAAATACAGTTGCTTGATGTAGCTATAACAGCTACTAATTTTCCTGTAGCACAAGCTGAACTTGTTACCGTGTAATTCTCCGTTACACTTGCTCCTGCTGCTACTGGACCTGCTAAGGTTATCGTCGTGATTTTTGTTCCTGTTGGATTTCCTGAAGCGTCCGCACAGTAAAAATCTACTTTTACAGGGTTTGATGGCGCACTATTGGTTTGGTTAATAGCACCTGTATTATTTACTGTAATACTGCCACTATATGAACCTGATCCATAAGTCCCATTTAAATTTGTAATTTGTAATTCTGGTTTTACTACATTATATGTATAAGTAGTTTTTCCTGTTTGTACAATTACTTTTGAACATACACCGCCTGGCGCTGTTGGACAACTTAATCCTGTTACTTCATCAAACGTTGTAAAGGTTACTTTGTAATCTCCACATGCTATAAATGTTGTCGGTTGGATTGAAAAGCCATAATCTAAAGTCTGCCCTGTTGTCATACCTGCTGGTATGTTCAAATTCATAATCTTAGCTCCTGTTGCTGGATCTGTAGTCGTTCCTGTAAAGGTTGGACACAATGGCGTTGAGTTACATACAAACGATCCTACTACATAATCGTAGCCCACAGGTAAAACTATCTGTGCTTTAGCTGTTGCACTTGTGCCACTAGCCGTAGATAATATAACCGTTTGTACTGAACCGTAAACTATGGGACTGTCACAGTTTGAGAAAGAACCTGAGGTAGGTGTTAAACTATTTGATATAACATATCCTACATCGGCACCTGTCACTTTTACTGATAACGATGCTGAGCCTACACCATCACCTGTAGCAGGTGCGCCACAAGAACGGTTTGCTCCTGCTGATAATGTAAGGTTAGAGCCTG
>NZ_PQNY01000085.1 GCF_002917885.1 Flavobacterium croceum DSM 17960 | reverse complement strand
TTTGTTTTCCGTTTTAAATCGTTAGACTTTACTAAATGTCCGCTAAACTTGAACCAAACTTTACTCGATTTCAGATAAAATTCAGCCGTTAGTTTCCTAAAAATCCAAAAAAGTGGACATTTCGTCAAGTCTTAAAATTCAAATGGTTGTTCAAACTAAAATGTTTGACTTCTGAATTTCGTCGGAAGTATGGCACACAACGTGTGGCGGCTTGCTGAAGTGGCGACTTCGTAACCGCTAATTTTCTACTAAGGTACAATTTCTTGCGAAAATTGAACGTGAATTTAAAGAAAAAATCGCCATTTTAGCAAACCGCTGTTAGCGGTAGTTACATGTGATGTTCAATATTACCAATGAAATAACTTATTACTTTTGATACATAATATTTCGTGATTTTTATATGTCCAGAGTCGTCAATTCTTCTAGAATAGTTGAGAATAACTTTGAGTTTAACATTATTTGTATGTTTTATTAAACCTTCAAATACCATTTTTTTAAAAGTTTCATCTTCCATTACGAAATTTATAATCTGACCATCAAGAAAGGCACGCCATCTAAAATTTCCTTTTTTCAATACAGATGAAATTAAGTCGATTGACACTTCTAAATTTTGAATGTCCGGAATCTCTTCGTCAAATAAAATGAATTGCTCGTAGTCGCCAAGCCTAAGTTGAATTTCTTCTTGATTTGTTCGATCATCTAGCGATTTATTAAATGCGATTTTTTTGATTTTTTTATTAAGAGTTACTTTTTTAAAAAAATTAGATCTTCTCCAGACTATCTTATAGTTTTTGATTAAGAATTTTATTATTTCTTGAAATTTACTTTCGTCAACTTCTTTAATGTATTCTATACCGAGCTTTCTTAATTCTTCCTTTTTTAACAAATTGTCCATTTCTAGATTTTCAATTTGTGCTTCATCTAATCTTTTATTTTTTAGTGGAAACGCGGTGACAATTAGCGTAAGAATACTTACTACTAAGGCAATTATATCTTTGTTGTCATTTGTGAATTTCCAAGTTTCTATAAATCCCCCTTCTTTTGGAGGTAATGTTTCAACTCTTATATTTAAGTCTAAATCATTTATTACTTCTTGAAAAAGTATTAATAGTTCTCGTTCACATTCATTTCTGAAAAGCGCATCTATTTCATGAGAATTATCATGAAAGTAATAATGCAATACAAGTTGATTGTAAATATTTGTCATTTCAAGGGTTAGGTTTTGACAAATATATAAAAAAGTATTTTATACGTGATTTTGAGGTAATTACCGCTAACGTTGGGCGGCTTGGAGCAGAAGCGAAGCCAGCGAACGAATTAATTTCTGTTAAAGATAAACATTTTCGTGAAAAACGGACTTCAATTTAAGA
>NZ_PQNY01000084.1 GCF_002917885.1 Flavobacterium croceum DSM 17960 | reverse complement strand
TTTGTTTTCCGTTTTAAATCGTTAGACTTTACTAAATGTCCGCTAAACTTGAACCAAACTTTACTCGATTTCAGATAAAATTCAGCCGTTAGTTTCCTAAAAATCCAAAAAAGTGGACATTTCGTCAAGTCTTAAAATTCAAATGGTTGTTCAAACTAAAATGTTTGACTTCTGAATTTCGTCGGAAGTATGGCACACAACGTTTTGCCGCTTTGCGAAGGCGGGGATTTTTAGCACTAAACTTCATTAAGTGCACAAAGCTTGAATTTAGCACTTCACTGTCATAGAAGCACGTAACCCCCGCTTTTGTAAAACGGCTGTTATGGGCTGTGGCTATAGCATTTCTAGTATTATTCGATTTTGTTAAAGTCAATTTTTCATTGTTAAGTATGCAATTACCAATCCAATAATTCCGATGATAGTCATAATGATTGTGTCTCTCTTTTGCCAACGATATGATTTTTTTGCAATATCATCATTACCTTCTAATTCTATTTTGTTGTCTTTGCCAACTGTGATTTTTCCGCTGTTATTGGAAATGTCACCTACTTCTATTTTATCTCCCATATTGTAAACATTAAATTCATTTTTTATCGCTACATTATCTGTCGATTGTGTTCTATCTTTTTTGCCAAAAATATTTTCATTAGGAATAGAATATTTTACATTTTTTCTTTTATTTTCTTTTATGTTTTTTGCTAATTCATAAAAATCTCCAACTTCAATTGTTTTAGTTTCAAAACTCTCAAATTCGTTTTCTTCCGAGTCTTTGAAAAATTCGAAAAGCTCTTTCATTATTTCGTCTAAATTTGAAAACACAAATGAAAGACATAGAAAATCACTATTAGTTTCTGTTCTAAAACTCAAATATTTTTGTTTGTAATGAAAAACAATTTGCGTGTCTTCTTCAGAAAAATTTCTTTTGAAATTTGATATTTCTGAAATATTGTTGTTCCAAATACTTGTATAAACATCATCTCCTGACCAAATACCTAATTCTTTTAATTTACTTGTAACTGGTTTGTAAATGTTTTCTGTAATTGGCTCAAATTTCTCTTTTATTTCTTTTTGAATAGTGTCGTAGAAATGTTTGTCTTTATAATTTTCGTTAGGTTTTAATAAACTCCTTTGGTTGTCAAGTTCGCTTAGTTTGTTGCAAAGTGGAATATATTTTTCAATGTAAGTTGCTTTGTTCTTGTCCAAAAAGTCTATAAGGTCAAATAAGGCTTGTATTTTTTGTGGTATCATTTTGTCAACATATTTGTTTATGTGTTAAGTCGTCCTGCCATTGCCCATAACGTTTTGCGGCTTGACGCAGAAGCGAAGCCCGCGAACGGCTAAATTTCTGCTAAAGATAAACATTTTCGTGAAAAATAGATTTCAATTTAAGA
>NZ_PQNY01000083.1 GCF_002917885.1 Flavobacterium croceum DSM 17960 | reverse complement strand
AATTGAAGTCACTTTTTCACGAAAATGTTTATCTTTATCAGAAATTTAGCCGTTCGCTGGCTTCGCTTCTACGTCAAGCCGCGAAACGTTGGCAGTAATTCAAAAAAAATGAACGTAAAAATTACAATCTCAATCACATTACTATTTGTCAATTACGGAATTGGACAAATAAAGGAATCGGAAATTAATGGTAAATGGATAAAATATAAATCCGAAATGAAAGACGGAAGTAAAATACTTCCCACTCCAAAATCTGACTCAACATTTTTAGAAATATCAATAAAAAATTCAAAACTTTGCTTTAATTCAAATCCCATTTATAAAACTAATGAAGGATGTATAGATTTCTCATTAAAAGAAAATACAATTAAAACTTCAATTGAATCAGGATATAAAATTGAAAAAAACACTTTAGACACTTTGATTATTTGTGAAAAAATAGACGGCTTAGAAAATGACAAATTAAAACGCTTCTATTTAGTAAATGATAAAATATTGTATGCTAAAGAACTAGAAAAAAGAAAAGAAGACAAAAATATAATTGCGACTAAATTATTTACTCCAAAATTAAATGTAGGCATTGAAGGAGAGATATTTAAAGTTCTTAAAAGTGATATGTCTAATTTTGATTTAATTGGTTCTTTGACAATTTTTCCAAGTAAAAAATTAGTGACATCTGACATAGATTATTCAAGCACAAAAAAAATATCTAAACTTGAAATCGTTACTACCATAATTGACAATTCATTTAATAGTTGGGATTTAACCAACTTTGAAAAATTTGAATCAATTAAAATACCATTTATCTTTAGAAGCGAATCAACAGAAATATTCAAAGGTATTAAAATGATTTTCTTTGCTAATAATATCTCAGAATTTGATTTTGTATATAGAAGAAAACTTGAAGATATGAGAAAATCAGGTGAATTATTCCAAAAAGGGATTAATGCATACTCTGAAAAAAAATACATAAAGGCTGCAGAATATTTTTCAGAATCATTCAAAACAGATCCTGAAAATTTAGATGCATTATACAATAAAGCTGCAGCATACTATGAAGGTGGAGATAAAGAAAATGCTTGTAAAACTTGGAAAGAATTAGTTGATTTGGGACAAACTAATGGTATAGAATTATATAAAAATAATTGTAATTAAAGAACTACTGCCAACAGTGGCTTTGCGCAATTTGGGCTTTAAGGCTTAATTTAAAGTTGGTTTTGTATTTGTAAACTTAATCTTAAATCGTTAATTTTGGGAAAACTAATCCCAAAACTTCGCAAAGCCACGGGACGTTGTGTGCCATACTTCCGACGAGATTCAGAAGTGAAACATTTTAGTTTGAACAACCATTTGAATTTTAAGACTTGACGAAATGTCCACTTTTTTGGGTTTTTAGGAAACTAACGGCTGAATTTTATCTGAAATCGAGTAAAGTTTG
>NZ_PQNY01000082.1 GCF_002917885.1 Flavobacterium croceum DSM 17960 | reverse complement strand
AACGGTTTGCAGCTTGGCGAAGTGGCGGAAATCGAAGCACAAATGTTTAGTTTTGTACAAAAGTTCAATCGAAGAACTGCCGTTGAATTTAGCACTAAACCCGCCATTTTGCCAAACTGCTGTTATGTGCCGTATTTTTTTGTGTCATTAAAGTATTTTTCAATTTCAGTTATTGCATTGTCAAGTCCGTTTTCGTTCCTGATTTGTTGTCCGACTATTGAAACATTATTTTCTATTTCCTTTGCTTGAACTTTTTGAATTGCCGAAATTAGTTTGTCAGCCGATAAAGTTTTAACTGGTATATGAACACCTAATTTCTTGCGTTCAACTATTTTTCCCCAAGTTGGTTGGTCTGTATAAAACGAAACAATGATTACAGGTAAATTGTGCCTTAACATTGTAGCCAAAGTTCCTGCTCCACCGTGAAAAATACCAATTTTACATTTCGGTAAAATAGTTTCGTGATTTACATATTTTGTAACGAATAGATTTTTATGTTCGGGTAAATTGGCAAACTGTGACCAACCTTTGCAAAACAAAATGCGTTCATTGGTCTGTACTAAAATTTCTGTCAATATTTTAATGAATTTTTCAGTATTACCAACTCCATTACTTCCAAAACCTATATAAATTGGCTTGTCGCCTTGATCTATCCATTCTGTAAGTTCTGTTGGTGTTTTGTCCAAAAAATGTTCATATCTTTTATGTTTTGGAATGTTTATAAATCCCGTGATTTTATGATGGCTTTCCCAATCTTTTGGTTGTGGAATTAACGATTGACTAATGCAATATAGGTCTAATATTTTTTGTTTGTCAAGATAAGTAACTAAATTTTCTTTTAAAATAGGTAAACCAAGTTCTTGTCTGTATTCGTTGGTATCTTGCTTAATAAACTTCCAAAAAAAACTTTGTGCAATTTTATAGGTCAGTTTGTTGTACCAAGGAAAATTGAAAAAATCAAAGTCGCCTAATGGAAATTCTTTTGTAGGTACAACTGGTGGCATAAAATAAGTCAATGCTACTTTCTTATTTTGTTTTTCAGCAATTGCACTTACAATTGGTAGCGTCATCGAGTTGGCTATAATGAAATCAACTTTTGAAATGGCATCATAATAACTTTTTCGCAATGGTTCTCTGTTGTCGTGAAGTACTTTGAAATAATACTTCATCAACTTTATAGCGTTTTCAGTTTGTAAAATATTTCGTCCTTCGTTAGAGTTCATCATTGTTTCAGCATTTCCCCAAAGTGGTTGAAAAGCTACGCCAAATCCTTCAACAAATTCTTTAAAGTCTTCTGTTGCTGAAAGTGTTACTTTATGTCCTTTGTCCATTAGTCCAAGTGCCAATGCAACATAAGGTTGTAAATCTCCTCGTGTTCCGTATGTGAAAATTCCTATGTTCATTTAGTTTTGTCTTTTAGTTTGTGTTCGGTCATAATATGGCACATAACGTTT
>NZ_PQNY01000081.1 GCF_002917885.1 Flavobacterium croceum DSM 17960 | reverse complement strand
CAGCCAAAATAGCAGGTGTTTGCAAAGACAAGTTAAAATAAGCATAACCATCTTGAGTATTTCCTATATAATCACAAACTTCTAAATTAGTGAGAACAGGCATATACGGTTTAGGGTGCGCATTAAGTTCAAGCGGTACTATGCTGTAACATCCTGTATCTGGGTCTTCTGCTCTGATGTAAATAATTTGTACGGCAGCATTGTTGTTGTTGTACTGACAAGGTAATTGATTCAATCCTAATTGAGCATCTGGTATAGTTGCATGAAAGGTAAGGATATAGTTTTCACCTTGCTGAATAGTACTTAAAAAAGTAGGATCGCATAAGTTAAATATAGCCCAATTATTTTGGTCGGTATCACATACGGCTAATGGTTGTGTTGGAGCTACTGGCGAAGGCAACTCATTCACATATAAATCCATAGTAGAAATACTATAACATCCTGTAGTAGTATTGGTTACACGTATACCCAAAGTGTGTACATACGGGTATAAGTTTTGGTAAGAAGCCGTATTGGTTATAACATTGGTATTATTTACAGCATCGGTATAACTCGGATAGAAGTCTACTTGCATACCCGTTTGTCCTTGTAAAATGTAAGCTACTTGACTGTTTAGGTCAAAATTTTCAAATCCTACAGCTCCTGTATAATCACACATTTCAAATTGTTGGTAGTGTGGTGTTAATACAATAGGCAGTGGGTCTACAACAAGTACTAGAGGTACTACATCATAACAACCTGTAGCAATATTCTCTACACGAACCCAAAGGGTTTGTGTATTTGGTGTTGTATTAAAATAATTTGTTACATTACTAATGTAATTAGTTCCTCCTGCTTCTGCCGAAGGTTGGTCGGTATAGAAATGTACTGTATGTGTAGCAGGGTTGATGCTACCTAAAATTTCATTGATTTTTGTAGAAAGATTAAAAGCAGTTACACCATCTGCATTATCATCACAAGCATGGTAATCACTAGGGATTGTAGCTTCGGGTGATGGGTGTACAATTAATTGCAATTGTACATAGTTTGCACAACCTGTAAGGGTGTAATATACACGAACATAAATGGTTTGTGTCCATGGGGTATTATTGCTGTAGCTATTACCCAATGGGTTGGCTCCCAAAGTGGCATCATCTTGAGTAAGGTGGTAACTTACCGATACTCCTGGTGGTAAACTTCCGCCTACTATTTGCGCCGTTGCGTTAGATAATGTAAAAATATTATATCCGTCGTTATTGTCATCACATCGTTCTAATGGTGATGGTGTATTGGCTACAGGACCTTGTGTAACTTGTAGCAACAATGTAGTAGTAGCATAACAGCTTGTAAGGTTATCTTCTACACGTACATATATTGTTTCTCCATGTGTGCCTAAGTAAGTATTTGAAGGGGTTATCGCATTAGTTTCTGCATCAGCATCGGCTTGGCTGTTGTAATACGTTACTGTTAGTCCAGAAGCACCATTGGTTATAG
>NZ_PQNY01000080.1 GCF_002917885.1 Flavobacterium croceum DSM 17960 | reverse complement strand
AAAAAAGCCACGAAGTTCGAGTATTCATTATTCTTCCTTTAAGGAACCTGGAAAAATTTCTTCCGGAATTTTTCCGCGTATAGCAGGCAACGTTTTGCCGCTTTGCGAAGGCGGGGATTTTCAGCACTAAACTTCATTAGATGCACAAAGTTAGAATTAAGCACTTCACTGTCATAGAAGCACGAAACCCCCGCTTTTGCAAAACGGCTGTTACCAGTAGTGCTTTCTTCTGTCTTCATACAAATTTAGCGTCTCTTGTTAATTTACTTTTGTCTAAGTCAAGGTCGTTACTGAACCAGTCGGTCAAGACTTTTTCAATTTCCTTTTTATTAAATGTCATTGGATTTCGTCTTGATTTTAAGTAATTCTCTCTCGTCATTTTTTCAGCAACTTGTCCAACTGTTTGTAAGTCAAGTTCGTTTCCGACCTTATTTGCGAGCCAAAGTCCAGTGATAGAAAACACAAGTCCTATAAGTCCGATTTGCCAATTAAAGAATAGTCCAACGAGAGATGCGAGAAGTAAAATTCCAAGCGTCCCCGTCACCCAATGTGGTGGTCGCAAAATATTTAGATTAAAACCTAAATGACTTTCTAATTTCTTTGTCTTTGAACGTCTGCTTTGTCTTGGCAAAAGGTCGGCAAGTTGAAAATCTGTCGATATTGTCTTATTGTCAATTTGAAGTGTCGATGAAATTGCGTCACGAAGTTTGTAAAACGCTTGTTGACTTGTGCAGTCGTCCGAATTGTCAAGTTTTATTTTATTTGCAATATGGTCGCAGAGTTGTCCAAAGGTTGTGATATGAACTAACTCGTCACCAACAAACTTGATGTCAAACGAAGTCTCAACTTTTACGAGTAAGTCTTCGATGTCTTCTGGGTCGATATTTTTAAGTTCGTAGTCTGTCATAGCATTACTGGTAACGTTTTGTGGCTTGACGCAGAAGCGAAGCCAGCGAACGGCTAAATTTCTGCTAAAGATAAACATTTTCGTGAAAAAGTGACTTCAATTTAAGATAAATTGAGCTATTGCGCCAAACCGCTGTTGCCTGCTGTGCGAATCTGCGTTTTTTCTGTTGTCTGTCGAATAGTTTTTTTCTTTCAGTTTTTCCCGCTTTCGCTTTTAAACAAAGTTTTCAGCTTTCGGCATTTCTGATTTTCTTGTCGATTTATTCTTTTAATATGTTTCAGATTTCACGTTTTAAGTAGAAATTTCCGCACGTTTTCTGTTACATTTCAGTTTTCTGTCCGATTTCGTTCAGCCGTAATTTTCTGATAAAGTTCCGACAAAAAAAGAAAAGAAAAGCCACGAAGTTCGAGTATTCTTTATTCTTCCTTTAAGAAACCTGGAAAAATTTCTTCCGGAATTTTTCCGCGTATAGCAGGCAACGTTTTGCGGCTTGACGCAGAAGCGAAGCCAGCGAACGATTTAATTTCTGCTAAAGATAAACATTTTCGTGAAAAACGGACTTCAATTTAAG
>NZ_PQNY01000079.1 GCF_002917885.1 Flavobacterium croceum DSM 17960 | reverse complement strand
GGTATATGGCGTTGGTAAGTCGGTTTAAATTATCGTATTGATAGCCGTATTTGCGCAATACATTGTCGGTTTGTGTACGCCAATAGGTTTCGGCTGTATTGCCGTTGTAGAGAGAGTAAATTAAAAAACCACATCGTTAAGATGTAGTTTTATTTTTTATTTCTTTGTGGACACGAGCAAGATGCTCCCGCTATCGGGGGAGCCAAACATTATGGTAAATTCTTAATATCAGTTATTCTTTTTCTACAATTTACATCTCCAGGAGAGTAAGGACTTTTATTAATGTTATAATATGTTTTAAGCAATTTAGTTATATAATCCTTAGTGATTTCTACACAATATTTATTCTGCTCACAATAGTCCAATACTAGCTTTATAGCTTCATTCAAACTTTCTCTGTTCGAAAGATCTAAAATAACAAAATCACTTTTTTGAATTATTAAACCAAAAACTCTTGAGTGACTAGCTCCTTTTGAAAAGAAATATAATCCTTCAATTAACTCATTTTTGGAATAACCATTCAACATGCCAATAAAAGTTATATTAAGCTTATGATTTTTATAATCCTCAATTTGATTAGATTTAATTTCGTCTTTTTTAATCAAAAAATCTATCAATTTATTTGTGATTGAATCTCTGGAAATATTAACTATTTGTGAATATCCATCAAATGAAAAGATTATAAATATTATTATTAAAGAATATAATTTCATAGACAATTTATTTTTTATTCATTAAATCTGTTAGTACTTTCTGTTCTGCTTGTTGAGGAATAGTTTCACTAT
Source organism: Flavobacterium croceum DSM 17960 (assembly GCF_002917885.1). Classification (GTDB taxonomy): domain Bacteria; phylum Bacteroidota; class Bacteroidia; order Flavobacteriales; family Flavobacteriaceae; genus Flavobacterium; species Flavobacterium croceum. Next base: position 730 of record NZ_PQNY01000079.1, on the reverse strand, counting down.
TGTTATTAGGATTGTATGTTCCTATAGAGTATTTTTCATTATTCATCATTTGTTGGTTTTCAACAGTAGTATGTTTTAATTCATGTGCCATCGTAGCTACAGTAACATTTTTTGATGTAAGATTGCCTTCTTTTACCATCTTTGCTTCAACTTCATGCTCTTCACTAACTCCATTAACTAAAGTGTCGTTTTTAGCATCTTTTACAAATTGATCAGAAGTTCCTGTATTTATGCTAATTTCAGATTTAGTTATAGCAGTTACTTTTCCTTTACTATCTGTTTTATATTCATTCTTGGTTTCTCCAAAATTATACCCTAATTCGTTACTCGTATAATTAGAACTATCAAACGTTATATAAATATCATGAGTTTTTTCACTAACTAAGTAATTAAAACTAGCTTGACCTTCAGAACCGGAATTTCTTAATGCATTTCCAAATGATTTTTCTTGAGCTGTAGCATTTTTGGTATAATCTCCTTTTCCTCCATTGGCTTTTGGGTCATAAACTAACTGACCTTTACCATTTCTCCAATCATTTACGCCCATACCATCAGGGTCAACAAATCTCATAGGGTTATTAACACAATAATTATAAGGCGACCATCGTCTATATTGTTCAGCCAACGGGTCAATACTTAACCACAACTGCACACTTTTCGCCTCGTGCGAGCGCATCAGCTCGCGCGAGCGATGCACTATTTTAAATTTTGGCTCGTATGTTAGTTGTAA
>NZ_PQNY01000078.1 GCF_002917885.1 Flavobacterium croceum DSM 17960 | reverse complement strand
AGCCTGTTAAATAATCGGTAGTTGTAATTGTAGTGCCGTTTGTTACCACTTTTTTTACTTTTTGCCCTGTTGCATCGTAAAGATACACAATGTTTCTATTTGTTCCAGTAAAAACAATTTTTGTAGGTAGGTTTAAATGGTTGTAGGTAATGCTTGTAATGCCTTTGTTTACATCTTTATACATATTGCCATTGGCTCAATAACCACGCGAAAGGATTCGAGTGGCAGCTCGTGGCTTTGATAATCAATCAATTAATATCTACAAATCTAATAACACCAAATCTAGAATACACCATTATATATATTATTCACATAAAGGGAATAAAATTTTGCAATAATACAAATGGTTTTTGTTATCAAAAATAGTTTTACCTTTATCTACCGTTAAAGTTTTTTCATTATAGTAATCTATCTTTATCAACCCTATTCTAAATTTCAGAATTTTAGAATTGAGTTTTTTTATGTTGATTTTATCACTATAGGTATAGCTCTCTTCAAATAAACATTCACTATATCTTGGTTTTTTATTAAGTTCTTTAAGACTTAAAAATCGATAAACATCATTATTAAAGAGATACAATTTATCTTTTTTCATGAGCTTTACAACATCTAAATCTTTTTTTAAATCATCTTCACTTATTAAAAACATACCATCAATATTTTTTAAAGATATTACAATAGGTTTTTCTATAATGATTGTATCATTTGTTATATAAAACCTTTCACCAGTTTGGGAGTAGGCTTTATTAAAAATAATGAAGCTAAAACTAAATATAATAAATAATTTATTTAACTGTACCATTTCTTAATCTTCTATATCCTTTGTTTGTTTGAGGAGCTCTTGGGTCTGTTGTACCTTCTAAATGTAAAGTAGCTCTACCTGCTCCTCCTCTAGGTTTAGCTACTTTTTCAGGCTCTGAAGCTGTACTTTTTATGGGGGAATATACAGTATTAGAAACATTTTCAGGATAAACATTGTTTGTTCTGTTTGGATCTGTAGAACTATCTGTCATAAGACCTTTCTCAAAATGATAAATTCCTAAAGAATGTCCAACTTCGTGGCTACCAGTATCTGCGCTTTTTTTAGAATTTCTAACAGTAACGTAATTCATAGATGTTGAGCCATTTGTATTTGGATCAAATTGAGCATCTGGAAGAACCCTGTACACATTACCTTCCCCAGAAATATCTCCATCTAAAGTTCTATTTAAAGCTGCAAGATCACTTTCTCCTGCATTTGGAGTTACAATTTGAACAGATAAGTCATAATTAATTGCAAAACTTTGCTTATTACCATTCTCGTCAGTAAAACTATAATTGAATTTACCCGATTGATTTTTCCAGTAATTAGTAGCTTGATTAGCAGATGCTTGATCTGCACTTGTGGCATAGTATGTTCCTTTAATAGTAACTGTCCCCTTTACAAAATCTATATATATACCAAAATCTCTACCGTCAGGGTCAACAAAAACTACAGGATTGTTTTTACAATAGATATATGGAGATATTTCAGGATGTTTCTCCGCCAGCGGGTCAATATTCATCCACCTTCCAATTGCAGGGTCATAATTCCTTGCGCCATAGTCGTAAACATTTAAAGAGAGTTCGTCTTGGTACTCTTTGGAGTTATATTTATAATTGTATGCCTTTAACCGTTTTTTTGACCGCTTTTCTCTTTTTCCTATCTCCCAAAATCTACAAAAACTGCTTTTTTCCTTGTAAGAACGTG
>NZ_PQNY01000077.1 GCF_002917885.1 Flavobacterium croceum DSM 17960 | reverse complement strand
CAAAAAAGTAGAATTAACTTTAGAATTAAAAAACAAGTTGAACCAATTAATGAAAAACAAATTATAAAAAAAGTACGAACGCACAACAGCGGTTTGGCGCAATTGGGGTTATAGGCGAACTTTAAAGTTGGTTTTGTACTTGGAAGTTCAGTCTTTAATTTATACATTTGGCTAACCAAATCCCCAACTGACGCCAAGCCACGAGACGTTAGTGGCAACCCTATGACGACAAAAAACAACATAGTTAAACCTAATAAAACTTTAATAGTTTTTGCAATCATTTATACTGCAATTACTGTTTACTTTGTTATAGACATTAAACATGACGAAAGTGCTTCGTTAGGATATTTATTTTTATTTCCTGCATTTTGGTTAATTGGTGGACTTCTACTTGGCCTATTGTTCTGGCTGACAAAAATTAAGGCTAAGACAACCATTGACAAGATTTCATTAGCATTTTCGACACCTGGTCCAATGCTAGCATTTTTCTTTATATGGTCTGTTTTGCCTTATTCTCAAAGTCCAGCATCGACTTATGAGTATAACAGTAACGGACATCGGTACAGACAAGTGAAATATCAATATAGCAACGGTCAGACAGAAAAAATAGAATACTATGTAAGTCAGGACACGGTGACAGAAGAAAATCCATTTCCTGAAAATGACATTTGGTTAAAAGACAGTACATGGACATATTATAATAAAAACGGAACAATCGAACGTAAAGAGAAATATTAAAAGGGCAGCCACTAACACGGGTTTTGCGTCAGGCGGGGTGGCGTGCAAACTTGAAGCTTTGTGCCTCTATTCAAGTTCAGTGCTGGTTGACAGTTTTGTGCTCCGAAACCCGCCCGAACGCAAAGCCCGAAACCGTTGTGCGTCATTTTGGCGGAACGAAAACGAAACTAAAAATTAACACTAATTCAAATGAACAAACTAAAATTAGCATACCTGTTATTAATTGCAAGTGCAATTCTATTGATAATAAATATTTATAATTTAGATTTTAAGAATTTACAAAACGGAAATTATTGGGGAATTGCATCTAACTTACTGTTGATGATTGGAATAATTATAAATATTAGAGATTTAAAGAATCGAGAAGAAAATAAATAGAAAATGGAAAAAGACAAAATACTAAACTTCCTGAATAAATATAACTATAATTATTCAGAAAAAAACAATTCAATTTTTGTAAAATTGGAACTTGCTCAACAAGTAAAAATTGAATTTGATGAGCCAAATAAAATAATAATAAAAGACAAACTTATAGGTTGGAATTTTTTAACAGGAACGATTGAAATGACTTTGAAAAATGCTTTGATTTATAATTTCATTGGGACAATTATTTTGGGAATTCTTTGTATGTATTCTGAAAACAAAGAAAATGGACTAAATTTTATCGCATTATTTTTAGTCTCTATTACTTGGATTATTTTGTTTTCAGTATTTTACATTGTAAAACTTGAAAGTTTCAAAAATCAAATAATAAATTGGACCAAATAATAACGGAAAGAAAAACGAACGCACAACAGCAGTTTGGCAAAATGGCGGGTTCAGTGCTAAATTGAACATTTGGTTTACAAATGAACTTTAGTGCTAAATTGAAAGTAAGTGCTTCAAAATCCGCCACTTCGCCAAGCTGCAAAACGTTGCCTGCTATACGCGGAAAAATTCCGGAAGAAATTTTTCCTGGTTTATTAAAGAAAAAATTATGAATGTTTCAACTTCGTGGTTTTTTC
>NZ_PQNY01000076.1 GCF_002917885.1 Flavobacterium croceum DSM 17960 | reverse complement strand
TATAAAACTAAAAACGGCATCAAAAACGTTTTTGATGCTGTTTAACTTATCTATTTTTGTCTTATTAATCTGTATCGATTTTTTAGGACAGGTCAGATTATCCAAGTTATTTGAATTTTTGTAAAGAAGTATTCATAATTATTTAAAAACTATTGATTGAAGCTTTTCTCCAATGAGAAATAAAATCTTTTGGAACTGTAGCTTCATTTAATAAGCAACCTAACTCTAGTTCTGGATACATTTCTTCAAATGTTATAGATTTTGTTATATCTATTCTGGTGCTCACAACAGTTCTATCCACATCGTCTGGATGTTTAATTCCTGCAGATGCCATAAGCTCCATAGCACTTTTTACTGTTTCATGTTGAAAACGAGCTACTCGTATACTTTTTTCTTCGGGTACTAGACCTTTTGCTAGTTTAGGATCTTGCGTAGCAACACCTGTAGGACAAGTGTTTTTATGACATTCTAACGCTTGTATACAACCTAAAGCAAACATCATACCTCGAGCAGAATTACACAAATCGGCACCAATTGACAAGTTTTTAATAATATCAAATCCTGTAATTACTTTACCACTCGCAATAATTTTTATTTGATTTTTTAATCCAAATCCTTTTAAAGAATCATAAACAAAGGCTAAAGCTTCTCGTAGAGGCATACCCACATGGTCAGAATATTCTTGAGGTGCCGCACCTGTACCACCTTCGCCACCATCTACAGTAATAAAATCAAGGTATGTATTGGTTTCAATCATTGCTTTGCATATCGATAAAAACTCTGATTTGTTCCCGATGCAAATTTTTATTCCAATAGGTTTACCTTCAGAACCTTTTCTTAGAAGTTTTACAAACTCCATTAATTCCAACGGATTGGTAAAAGCACTATGTCTAGGAGGTGAAACAATATCATTACCTTTCTCAACCAAGCGAATAGCTGCAATTTCATCGGTAACCTTTTCTTTAGGCAATATACCTCCATGCCCAGGTTTTGCACCTTGAGAAAATTTTATTTCAATCATTTTTACATGCTCTTTGGTGGCTCTTTCTACAAAAGCATCATAATTGAAGTTTCCATGAGTATCTCTACAACTAAAATATCCAGTTCCAATATTCCAAACCACATCGCCACCTGGTTCTAAATGATAAGGAGATAATCCGCCTTCTCCTGTATTATGATAAAACCCTCCTTGTTTTGCACCACTATTCAAAGCTAAAATAGCATTCTTACTTAATGAACCATAACTCATGGCACTGATGTTGTATAAACTTGCTAAATAAGGTTTACTACATTGTTCAGAACCAATTTTAACACGAGGGTTTGTATCTATCTCTTTAAATGGAATCGCTTTTATGCTATGGTTTATCCATTCATAACCTGTATGATAAACATTTAATTGAGTTCCAAATGGTTGTGTATCAATTTCTTTTTTACTTCTTTGGTATACTAAGCTACGTTGTAATCTATTAAAAGGTTTTCCGTCTGTATCGGGTTCAACAAAATATTGACGGATTTCGGGTCCAAAATCTTCAAGTAAATATCTTAGTCTACCAATAATAGGAAAATTCTTACGAACAGCATGTTTAGTCTGAATCATATCATAAACGCCAATACATAGTAATGGCAACACAATAAGTAAAAGCAATGAAAATTTCCAATTAATATAAATAAGTAATCCACATAGTGACAAAATTGTAATAGTAAAAATTAGAAAGAATTTTCTCATAAAAAATTTAAATTAGAAAGAATTATGACCAAAAATAAGAATTTTAAATTTACTATATATAAACCCGTTGTGCATTATAAAAAAAGTTGCTCAAATCATTAATAATGATTAAATTGTATTGACTTTCAAACAATTACAATAATGAGCAACCTTGAAG
>NZ_PQNY01000075.1 GCF_002917885.1 Flavobacterium croceum DSM 17960 | reverse complement strand
ATTGATTTTTTGTTAATTTTTGATACATTTTTTTATTTTTAATTAATTACTTTTTTCAGTTTTCTATTCTGTTGCGGTAGTATGACGCACAACGTAAAAGCATTGCCGATGTTGGGGATTTTGAAAAACTAATGTTCAATTTAGCAATGCAGTTTAATAGTAGTACAAAAGTTTAAATTAACCACGTCTGCCCCAATTTTGGCAATGCAATGTTAGCAGTAGCCTTTTTTCGGTCAGTCGTACAAAACAAATAATAAAAATGGAAAAAGTAATTAGAGATGGAAAAGTTGCCGTGCTTATCTCACACGGATTTGGTGCAGGTTGGTATTCTTGGAACACAGAACATCAGCAATTATTATTTCATCCTAAATTGGTTGAAATGGTTGAGCAAAATAGGAATGACGAAATTGATGATGAATGGGTAAAAGATAATTTAGGCATTGATATTTATGCTGGTGGTTCTGATGGATTGTCAATTCATTGGCTACCTGTCGGCACGGCTTTTCAAGTTGAAGAATACGATGGTGCTGAAAGTTTAAGAACTATTGATGATTTGTGCATTGTCGCATAAGGTTACTGCTAACGGTTTGCGGCTTGGCGAAGGTGGCGATTTAACCACAAATGTTCATACGAAGCACACACTTCAAATTTACGAAAAACTGTCATACGAAGCACTGAACCGCCACTTTTGCCAAACCGCTGTTAGTGGCTGGGCTTCTTTGTTTTCCGTCTGTCAGCAACATTTTTTGTCCTGCTGAATTGGTGGACAAGCAACACTTCCGTAGCTACAATAAACACAGCAGTCGCCTTGTTTTGGTTTTAGAACTTGTTTGCATTTTTCACATTCGTAAAAATATTGGCAAGCGTCTGTCGGCATTGTTTCTTCTTTCTTATGTCCGCAGTTGGGGCAAGTTATTGTTGATTGTAATTTGATTTCCATTTTAATTTTCTTTTTTGTCGGTTACAGAATATCCTGTTGAGTTTATTGCTTTTTCGATTTCAGAAATATTTGTTTTTGAGTTGTCAAATTCTATGATTGCATTTCCATTTTCATATGAAGCGTTTGAACTTATTATTCCTGTCAATTTATTTACTTCGTGATTTATGTGTTCTTCGCAACTCGCACAAGTCATTCCGCTAATCGTAAATTTTACTTTTTGAATATTGGATTTGTCCACTACTATGATTTGCTTTTCTTTCTTTGGGTAGAAAATGCTTGAATAGTATGGAAAGGCAAGCATAACGATTGCAAATGCTGTTACAATTCCTAAAAACATTTTTGACTGAATGAATTTTGGTTTTTCTTCTGTCTCACAGTTGCAGTCAATTTGCTTTTTAGGTTTCAACTTTTGATACCAAGCAAAACCAAGAACCAAAATTGTCAAACCGATAAAATACGGTCTGAAAGGTTCGAGCCAAGAAAAAGTAGAAGCAAGTCCGCTTGTTCCTGCAATGAGAGCCAAGACAGGTGTAATGCAACACAATGAAGCTGCAATTGCTGTTAAAAGTCCTGCTCCGATTAGTTTGTTGTCTGTTTTCATAATGTTTCTAATATTTTGTTTTCGTCAAGTATTTTGAAAAACGGTTTCAGCATTTTTTCATACTCTTTTGTCAACGAGTAAAAAATGGTTTGTGCTTCTCGTTCGGTTTCAATAAGTTTTCTGTCTTTGAGTTTTCTCAAGTGTTGTGAAACTGCTGAAATTGTCATACCGAGAATGTCGCTTATATCACAAACACAAAGTCGTTTTTCTTCATAGAGCAGAAATAGAATTTTCAGTCTTACGTTGTTTCCTGCCAATTCAAGTCCGTTCGATAAATAGTCAAACGAGCCGTTGAGTTCTGAAACTCGGTCTTTACAGCGGTTTATTTGTTTAATGTCCGCTTGTTGTCTTATACAAGAATTGTTGTCCATAGCACAAAGGTAGTCAATTTGTTTATTTAAGCAACTGCTAAAATATAAAATGTCAAAAAGAACCCGATTTTGTCTGACGGGTTGTGTCGTCATAGCCTTGCCACTAACGTTTTGCGGCTTGACGCAGAAGCGAAGCCAGCGAACGAATTAATTTCTGCTAAAGATAAACATTTTCGTGAAAAACGGACTTCAATTTAAGA
>NZ_PQNY01000074.1 GCF_002917885.1 Flavobacterium croceum DSM 17960 | reverse complement strand
CTCCAACGGACAATATCAGGCATATAGCCACGAGCTCCATAATCATATTCATTCAAACCGAGTTCATCCTGATATTCTTTGGAGTTATATCGATATTGATACCCTCTAGGACAAGTTTGACAAGGAACAAGAGCATTATTTCCATTTGTTTTAACATATGTTTTTTGGCTCATATTGTAATTGTTGTGAGAAAGTCCAAAAGGGTAGTAATTGTTTTCTTTAATAATTTTTGTTGTACCCGTTACAGGGTCTTTACCATAACTTAATCTTATGTTACCTAAGTGGTCGGTGTAGTTGTAAACGTAATTAAATAGATAACTGCTGTTGTTTTGTGTTGCATTTACATAACCTTCGGCAGTTGGAAAAAACTTTAATACGGCATTTTCATATTGATAGCCATCTAGATAGTCTGTTGTTATGATAGTTCCAGATACGTACACCACTTTTTTTAGTTTTTTACCACTAGCATCGTAAAGGTATTCAATTTTTGAAAAATTATCATTATAAAAAACAATTTTTGTAGGTAGGTTTAAATGGTTGTAGGTAATGCTTGTAATATTTTTATTGGCATCTTTATACATATTGCCATTGGCATCATAATAATAATCTTGAGTGTTTACTACATCTTTAAAACCTGTAGGATTGCCACTTATATCTTGTACGGCGACATTAAGCTCGGGCTAACGGAGATTACCAACAATCACTAAAAAAAGAATAGGTTTGTCTTAGGCTTTTCGCCAACTTACCTTCTTCATCATAGTAGTGATAATCTTTACCTTTTCTTTTTAAAGTCCAATCTTTTAAATCTTCATCACTATATAATGTATCTATAGTAGAAGAATTAGTTACCAAAAATGCATATTTGATATCATTAAGATTTTTATAATTTTCTGTTCCAATATTTTTTATTATTTCACCAATAAAATTGTCTTGGTTAATAATTAATTTAACATGTTCATCTTTATATCCCCAGAATGATTTTTCATCTAAGGTCGAAGGGAATGTATGTATTGTTCCCATAAATTTTATCGCTATAATTTTATCTGCGTTATTATTCTTAATGCTTTTTACTGACCCACATGAAAAAAACATCATTGATATCATTATAAATACATTCTTTACCATTTCTAATTGCTAGGTTTGTTAGATAATACATTAGGAACCTTTATACCTTCTGCATGATAGTTACTTCTTGAAGGTTCTCCTAGGTTTATATTTATTTGAGAAGATAATGTTGTTGTTCTTGCTTCTTCTGCATTTTTAAACCAAGGTGTTTGATTTCTTGTAGAAGTATCTCGAACTCTATTTATGTAATCTGTTTTATTTTGAGACCAATTAAAGGCATGTACAAATTCATGTCCCAATAATGCTGTTGGAGAATTAGTTTTAACTGTAGATTTAAGCTTCCCATTCTTATCATAAAAATCTTTTACATTATTTGTATCATTTATATCGTCATATCTAATTGCTTGAGAAGTATTAAAATGTACTGTTCCTAAAATTTTACCCTCCTCACCTCTAGCATTCCACATCCCTTTACTTATATAATCTCTATCTTTAGCAAAAGTAGATTGTAACTCATCACTAGTAGTTTCTACAACTGACAATTCTCTCGTATCATCCATAAGTGTCTGTATAACATTAATTTCTTTGCCATCAATCTCAATATTAGATGCTTTATATAAGGCATCTAAGGCTTTGTATGCATCAGCTAGAAATGGGTCCTTAATTTCTGAGTAGTTTCTATTTTTTACATAGTTATATGTATAATGACTTTTCCCATCTTGACCATAATAAATTTCTATGTAATTACCATCTGGATCAACAAAAAACATTGGATTATTAACAGCGTATGTATAAGGAGATAAAGGAAAATATTTTTCTGAAAACCCATCCATATTCATCCACCTTCCAATTGCAGGGTCATAGTTCCTTGCTCCATAGTCATATAAGTTAAGCAACCCCAGCTCGTCTTGTAATTCTTTACCGTTATACTTATACTTGTACGTTACTGAAGAAGTACTGTTTCCTGCCCCTTTATAGTAACCAAAACTTCCTCTATTACCAGAAATAAAAACAGATTCTTCTACATTATACTTTTCGTGTTTCATACCAAAAGGATAGTAGTTGTTC
>NZ_PQNY01000073.1 GCF_002917885.1 Flavobacterium croceum DSM 17960 | reverse complement strand
GGTATAACCAAAACAATATCATTTACATATCCTGATTTTAATTTATCGACTTCAGGAGATGGATCATTGTTTTTAAATGCGCTAAAAGATTTTAATGTGTTCCTTTCACAAATTGCACAAAATAATGCGATAACATATCAAGTGCGCTATTCTATTGCATCAGGTTCTACAGGTAACGGACAAGTTCTTGCAAACAACACACCAGTACCACTTGGAGTATATGCGCCTATTGCACTTGGTTCTACTTCGCTACAGTTTAAAGGAACTACGGTAGGAACTGTAAATCTTCTTGTTGAAGTAAAAGATAGTAATGGTCTTGTACATTCTTCTACTGTAGCTTTCAATGTAACGGCGGTTACTTTTACTTTTAGTGCTGCAGCGCAACCTTCGTCATTATATGTAGGACAATCTTCGACTTTAAATTTCAATATTTCAGAGAGTGCTCAATCGGGTAATACTTACGAAATGATGTTTCTATTTCAAGCTAGCTCTCCAAATGGCGGAGGAACAATTTATGATAATAATAGTGCATTAAGCGCAGGAGTATGGTATCCTGTTAATGTAGGAAGTTTTATTAGAACGCTAAATTCTACGCAAGTTGGAAATATTAATATATTATTTAAAGTAAGAAACACACAAACGCTACAAGAAGTAAGTCAATTGGTTGGTTTGAATATTCAAAACAGCAGTTATACTTTAGTTGCTAGTCCAAATCTTACGAATGTTACCATTGGTAATACGGCTACTATTTCAGGCTCAATAAATACTATAGGTCCCGCACAACAAAATTTTACCATGACTTACTCCACATCAGGCACAGGTACTCTTGTATATAATGGCGTATATATTTCGCCTGGACAATCCTTTGCTATGAGTGCGGGGGCTTTTAATATGACCTATATAGGAACAAGTGCAGGGATACACAATGTTGCATTAAACTGTAGTAATAATACTTTACCTGTCATATCAATGGGAACTTCCTTTGATATTACATTCTCATACCCTGATTTTAATTTATCGACTTCGGGCGATGGTTCATTATTGTTAAATACGCAAAAAGATTTCAACGTATATCTTTCACAAATAACCACAGCACCATACAACAGCTATTTAGTAAAATTTACACTTAATTCAGGTTCTACAGGCTCGGGACAAATTTTTAAAAACAATCTTCCTATCTCTTATGGAACCTATAATCCTATTGGTTTAGGTAATAATGGGTATCAATTCAAAGCTACAGCTGTAGGTAATGTATCAATAACCTGTGAAGTTAAAGATAATAATGGTATTGTACATACCTCAATATTAACCTTTGGAGTAACAGGTATTAGCTATACTTTTAGTGCAGCTGCACAAAATAGTTCGTTGCAAATAGGGGAGAGTTCTCCAATAAATTTTGACATAACTGAAAGCACCCCCTCAGGAACGAACTATGAAATGAAATACGTGTTTCAACAAGGTAATGGAACTATCTCTAATGGTTCCAATGCAGTTTCAACCAATGTATGGGAACCTGTAAATATAGGTTCTTATAATAGAACTTTTACCGCAACTACGATAGGTACAGTAAAAATATTATTTACTGTAAGAAATGCTCTTACTTTAGTAGAAGCAACTCAAGTAATAACCATAAACGCAACTCAAAACACCAGTACTTATACATTTACGGCAAACAATGTACTTTCATCAACAATGGTTGGTAATTCAATACCTTTTAATTTTGTATTAACGCAAAGCGGTACAGCACAAACCAACTATACTATGTTATTTACCACTACAGGTAATGGTAATTTTGTGTACAATGGTACAACCTATACCAATGGGCAAGCTATAAACATTGTGCCTGGTTCTTTCTCAGGAGTGTATACAGGTACAAGTGCAGGCAATCACAATGTTACTTTTACAGTAACCAATAATCAAACGCCTCCAGTAAGCACTAGTGTAACTAAAACATTAACCTTTAATGCTTCAGATTTTAATTTATCCACATCGGGCGATGGTTCGTTGTTTTTAAATACGCAAAAAGATTTTAATGTGTTCCTTTCACAAATAGCCGTTGATAATAGCATAACTTATCAAGTACGCTATACAGTAGCGTCAGGCTCTACAGGTAATGGACAAGTACTTGCTAATAACACGCCTGTACAGTTAGGAATTTATGCGCCAATTTCACTTGGCTCTACATCTCTGCAATTTAAAGGAACATCGGTAGGAACTGTCAATTTACTTGTTGAAGTAAA
>NZ_PQNY01000072.1 GCF_002917885.1 Flavobacterium croceum DSM 17960 | reverse complement strand
GAAAAAACCACGAAGTTGAAACATTCATAATTTTTTCTTTAATAAACCAGGAAAAATTTCTTCCGGAATTTTTCCGCGTATAGCAGGCAACGTTTCGCGGCTTGGAGCAGAAGCGAAGCCAGCGAACGAATTAATTTCTGTTAAAGATAAACATTTTCGTGAAAAATAGATTTCAAATTAAGAGAAATTGAGCTTTTGCGCCAAACCGCTGTTGCCTGCTGTGCGAATCTGCGTTTTTTCTGTTTTCAAGTCGAGTAGTTTTTTTCTTTCAGTTTTTCAGTTTTTTCGCTTTCGCTTGTAAAAAAGTTTTCCGCTTTCGACGTTTCAAATTTTCTTTTCAGTTTCTCCTTTTAAAATCTTTCAGATTTCACTTTTTAAGCACAATTTCCCTCAGGTTTTCTGTTAGATTTCAGTTTTTCTGTCCAATCTCGTTCAGCCGTAATTTTCTGATAAAGTTCCGACAAAAAAAGAAAAGAAAAACCACGAAGTTCGAGTATTCATTATTCTTTCTTTAATAAACTAGGAAAAATTTCTTCCGGAATTTTTCCGCGTATAGCAGGCAACGTTCTCGCGCTTGTGCTAGTGGCGTAGTTTGATTACTAGCCAAACCAAAAATACACAAATAATTGATTTGGCGGATTGTTTTCTGAACAAAAATTACCTAGCCATTAGCACAAACGTGTGTTGGGCGATGTTTTTTATTTTTCTTTCGAAAAGTATTTTTGAATATTTGTTTCATATTCTTTTATTTTTGAGAAAACTAAATTTAAATTTGATATTGTTTGATTTAGTTTGTTGTACTTTTCACTTATAATTTTAAATTCTTCATGAAATTCTTCATATTCTGGAAAAGAAGTGTTTTTTTTATAGAAATATAAAATTTCGTCAAATTCAATTCCTTTTTCTCTACAATTTTTTATTATTTCCCTTTTGATTTTTAAGAATTCATTATTATAATTTTCATCTTTTATGGATAACTCTTTATAAATTGGTTTTAATGGTTCAAACTCTTTTTGTAAAACGTTAAGTTCGTCTTTGATTGTTTCAATTTCTTTCAAAAGATATGGTTGAATTTTTTTATTACAATTTTCCAAGCGTGTTATGAATATGTCGACTTTAGTAATATCTCTAAAAGCTAAAATCTTATTAACAAATTCCAATGATCCACTAATTTTTTCTCCACGAAATTCCATTAAATAATGACCTTTTTTATTTACCTCATAATGACCGTTAGTCTCTCTATCGATAAAATTGAATTTATCTTTTAGGAATATATTCTCTAAACCGTAAACCATTTCTTCACATTCGTCAAGAATATATTTTTCAATGAATTTGCTTTCATCTGTAATTGATAAATTGCAAGCATCTTTTGCAAAAGTCATTGCATCTTCCCAATAGTAATTTTCAATATTTGGTTTATAAGAATTATATTTTAGATGTTTTATATATCTTGTATAAATTCTTGTGTATCGAACTATTTCTGAAAATTTTGCGTGTTCATAATTTATCCAATCAGAAAATGGTGTGATTTCAATATTTTTATATTTAATTATAGTATAAAAATAGCTTGAGTTTCCAAAACCAAAATTTGTTTTAATTTCAATTGAAAAATTTTCATTTAGATTATAAATTGGATTTGACCATCCTGCACTTCTATGAGAAAAGGAAATTATATTAATATCTTCTATACATTTTTTATAAGAAATATTTATTGCATATGATTTAAATCTAATTTCAAATTCATTCTTAATTTCTTGCAAATATTCAGAAACAGCTTCGTATTCATTAAAGTTTTCCTCATTTCTTGATTTTAACTCAAATAAGTCAATATGAGTTTTAATTTGCTTAATTATTTCTGTTTTTGAGAATAGTTTTTGTTGATATGTTCCAATAAGACTTACACAATATTTATGAAAAAAATATAGCTTTTCAAGATATTTGCTATCATCTATAAGACTTATTAATTCTTTTAAAGTTGAACTACTTTTAGAGAAAAATGAATTAAATTCAATTTGTTCTGATAAAATTGGATTCACAATATTCTCGTAATCTACAAAAATTAAATTTTCAGAGTTTTTTTTTAAAACAAGTAGATATTCTTCATTAATTTTTTCATCCATTTTTTTGAATAGTTCTTAATTTCCATGAGTTTCGGCAAAATATCGCCCAACGTTGGGCGGCTTGGAGCAGAAGCGAAGCCAGCGAACGAATTAATTTCTGTTAAAGATAAACATTTTCGTGAAAAACGGACTTCAATTTAAGA
>NZ_PQNY01000071.1 GCF_002917885.1 Flavobacterium croceum DSM 17960 | reverse complement strand
AAAAGTGGACATTTCGTCAAGTCTTAAAATTCAAATGGTTGTTCAAACTAAAATGTTTGACTTCTGAATTTCGTCGGAAGTATGGCACACAACGTTTCGCGGCTTGACGCAGAAGCGAAGCCAGCGAACGGCTAAATTTCTGTTAAAGATAAACATTTTCGTGAAAAACAGACTTCAATTTAAAATTAAATGAGCTATTGCGCCAAACCGCTGTTGCCTGCTGTGCGAATCTGCGTTTTTTCTGTTGTCTGTCGAGTAGTTATTTTCTTTCAGTTTTTCAGTTTTTTTTCCGCTTTCGCCTGTAATAAAATTCCGTTTTAGAAGTTTCAAATTTTCTTGCCAGTTTCTCCTTTTAAAATATTTGAAATTTCACGTTTTAAGTAGAAATTTCCGCACGTTTTCTGTTAGATTTCAGTTTCTGTCCGATTTCGTTCAGCCGTAATTTTCTGATAAAGATCCAACAAAAAAATAAAAGAAAAAACCACGAAGTTGAAACATTCATAATTTTTTCTTTAATAAACCAGGAAAAATTTCTTCCGGAATTTTTCCGCGTATAGTAGGCAACGTCTCGCGGCTTCAAGAAGTGGCGAACTTCGTGACCGCTTAACTTTCCACTAAGATAGTATTTCTTGCGAAAGAAAAATGTGAATTTACCACATTTTTCGCCATTTCTTGAAACCGCTGTTACAAGCAGTTATTATATTTTATATTCCAAATTGCAATTCATTTCAATTTCTGGCGTTTGCAAATCTTTACCTTTTCTTGGTTCTGTTGAATATAATCTTGCTTTGAATTCGTATTTTCCTTCAGTATTATTTTCAATAATAGTTTTAAATGTCTTTGGAATTGCCCAAAACTTTAAGAATTTAAACTTTGAGAAATCTTTTTGAAGTTGACTTTTGCTTTCGATGACGATTGTATAAACACCATTTTTGGAATCAAAAACTATGTTTGAGCTCTCATCTTCTGTAAAGTTGAGTTTTACACCGTCAATTGTCAATTCCGCTTTTTCAATTCCTTCATCTATATCTTGTATTTCTGCTTTGAATGTAGTTCGTCCAGATTCAGATTTGCAAGTCAAATGAGCAGTCGCAGAGCCAACCGATTTGAATGAAGTCAAAGCAAGAATTAGTAATGAGCAAATGATTATTTTCTTCATAATGTTTTTCTGTTTTGCGGATTTTTTAGATAATTGCTTGTAACGTTTTACGGCTTGGCGATGTGGCGGAAATTTAGCACAAAAGTTCAATAGATTTCTGCTGTTGAACTTTGCACAAACGTTTCATAGAAGCACTTCAGCCGCCATATTGCCAAACCGATGTTGTGCGTTCGGCTTTTTATTCAGTTTTGTTGAGTGTCCAAATAATTGCTTTCTCCTTAGTTGCTCTAAAAATTGTCGTATGTTTTTCTTTTGGTTCGTCAGAAAATTTCCATTTAATATTTGTTAGATTTTCTGCCTTCAAAATTTCAGCTAATTCTTTTGTATAAGGCGAAACATCTTCTGCGTTTGAACCTGCAAACCAAATTCGTTTTTCAGTAGATGGGAAATTTGCTAAATGTTCTTTTGCTGTCCTTACCAAATAATGATTGTTCCACCAAAGTGAAGGGTCAAAAGCGATATAATTGTCAAACATTTCAGGTGTCAAGAAAAATGTTTCCATTACAAAAAGTCCTGATGCAGATTCTCCAATTATACTTTTTTCAGTTGTTGTTCTGTATCGTTTGCTAATTTCTGGGAAAAGTTCGTCTTTGATAAAGGCTCTAAATTTTTCTGAACCACCAACAACTGTTGCAATTTCTTTGTCTTTCGCTACTTCTGTAAATCCCGTTAAATCTCTTCTTCTTTGTGTGTTTTCAATTCCTACAAGTATTAGAGGTTTTATTTTGTTTTCTTTTATCAGTTTAGCCAAAGTATTTGCAATGTGCGGAAAGTCTTCTTTTATTCCTCCATCTGCCATATACATTACTGGCAAAGAGTCTTTACTTGCTTTATAATTTTCAGGTGTCCAAACGTTGATTACTCTTTCTTCTCCAACTTGTTTAGATTGAATTTTAAAAGTTTCGTGTTTTGGAATAGGGTCGTTCGGTTTTGATGCGTTTGAGCAACTTGTCAATGTTACAAGTAAAAAAAGTAAGTTGTAATAAATATGTTTCATATTTTCTGTTTATTGTCTGTTTGTTTGTTTTGTATGCTGTCGTTTTAAGCTGACGCACAACGTTTCCCGGCTTGGAGCAGAAGCGAAGCCAGCGAACGGCTAAATTTCTGCTAAAGATAAAATATTTTCGTGAAAAACGTACTTCAATTTAAG
>NZ_PQNY01000070.1 GCF_002917885.1 Flavobacterium croceum DSM 17960 | reverse complement strand
AGTGCCAACTTCAACATTTGTGCTTATAATAAGCATTTGTGCTAAATTGAAACACTGCGCTTATAAATCCCCAACTTCGCCAAGCCTAGAACGTTAGCAGAAAGCGCTTCAAAATTCTGCAATAAAGACCAATTTCCTTAATAAAACTCTAAAAAAATTATTTTTGTGAAAATTAAGTGTTATTTTTGTAAAAAAAATACGTTTTAACACATTAAAGATATGATACAAGAATTTTCAGTTCAAAATTTTCTCTCTTTTAAAGATAAGCAGACCATTTCTTTTACAGCTACTTCTGACAAAACTTTATCTGATGAGTTAATATTTGAACCAAAAAGTGGAGTTAAGTTACTAAAAATGATTGTTATTTATGGAGCAAATGCTTCAGGAAAATCAAATTTGCTTCAGGCAATTCAATCATTATGGATGATTATATTTTCTCCTTTTGATAAAGAGGACGAAAAAATAGGTCTATTTCAACCTTTTGAATTAACGAAAAATGAACCAACACAATATCATATAATTTTTTGGGTAAATGGAAAAAAATATGAATATGAACTAATTCATAATGGCACTTCTATTTTATATGAGAAAATGAAATACACAAGTGATGGTGGAGTGCTTTCAGAAATGTATGTTAGAAATTTTGGAGAACCTATTCAATTTGGAAGTACTCTAAAAATGAAAGCAAAACAACGCGATGATTTTAATAAAGATACTCTACATAATCACACTGTATTATCAACATTAAATAAAAAAAACATTAATGCTCCACTAGTAATGAAAGAACTTTACGACTGGATTAAAAATAATGTTCATGAACTGAACGTGCATCAGGATAGTGAAAAAATTGCTGAGCAAGCTGAAAGTAACCCAGAAATTAAAAGTTTAATATTAGAATTGCTAAATAAAGCCGATTTTAACATTTCGGATTTCAATTTGGTCGATTTCAAAATACCTAAAGACATACGCAATAAAATTCAAGATGATAATGAGTTGAGCGAAGCAATAAAAGAAAGACTTCTTAAACCTCAAAAGCAGATTGTTTTTTTACATGAAACTGAAAGTGAAAAATTTCAAATCAGTTTTGGAATGGAATCCTCTGGAACTCAAACTTATTTTCGTTTAGCTAGATTACTTTATGATTTAAAAAAAGGAGAAAACATATTAATGGAAGATGAATTGGAAGATAGTTTGCATTATGACTTACTCCTACACTATCTTCAAACATATTTACAAGCTTCCTGTAATTCGCAGCTTATTTTTGCAACTCATAACCAATTATTGCTTGATGAAAATTGGATGATAAGAAGAGACATGGTTTGGTTTGTAGAAAAAGAAAGATCAACATCTAAATCAATTTTATATCGTGCTTCAGATATGGGTATACATAAAAATCTATCATTATTGAATGCATACAGAATTGGAAAATTAGGTGCTAAACCATTATTAGGCTCAACTTTTTTAAATTCAGGAAAATATGAAGCAGAAAATTAAGGCAATAGCTGTAATTGGTGAAGGAATTACTGAAAAGTATTATATTGATTCATTAAAAGGATTAACAGAATTTCAAATCAAACCAAAAGAACTAGGTGTTAAAGCCTCTAGCTTAAAAAAATTAGAGGACAATATAAAACAATCAATTAACGAAAGATATGATGAAGTTTACTGTCTTATTGATATGGACAGCAAAAAAGAAGGAAAAAATCTTAACGATTATTTAAACTTGAAAAATAAATATCACGAAAAACTAATTGGCAGTAAAAAAAATGGTTTCACCAAAGTAGTTTTTATTGAAACAGAGAGATGTATTGAACTTTGGTTTCTATTTCATTTTACACAACAAGCTACTACTAAAGAATTCGCATCCTATAAAGAGATAGAACTTGAACTTCAAAAATATCGTCCACAATATGAAAAAACAGAAAAGTATTTTAGAAGTGTCGGTAATTTGAATCATGAGTTAACATTAAAAAGAAAGCCTAATGGTTTATTAAAACAAGCTATTTCAAATGCTGAAAACTCTATCAAATCAAAAGAAAAGGACAATAGAAATTACACATATAGCGAAATGCACATTCTTATGTCTGCGTTAAAAATAACACCAAAATAACCGCGCCATCTGCTAACAGCGGTTTCAAGAAATGGCGAGAAAAGTGCTAAATTGATGTATTTCTTTCGCAAGAAATATTATCTTAGTGGAAAATATGCGGTTACGAAGTTCGCCACTTCTTGAAGCCGCGAAACGTTGCCTGCTATACGCGGAAAAATTCCGGAAGAAATTTTTCCTAGTTTCTTATAAGGAAGAATAATGAATACTCGAACTTCGTGGCTTTTC
>NZ_PQNY01000069.1 GCF_002917885.1 Flavobacterium croceum DSM 17960 | reverse complement strand
CGTACAAGATATAAGTGGCAATCCTACAGGTTTTAAAGATGTAGTAAACACTCAAGATTTTTATTATGATGCCAATGGCAATATGTATAAAGATGCCAATAAAAATATTACAAGCATTACCTACAACCATTTAAACCTACCAACAAAAATTGTTTTTGCAGGAACAACTAAAAATATTGTGTATCTTTACGATGCAACAGGGCAAAAAGTAAAAAAAGTGGTAACAAACGGCACTACAATTACAACTACCGATTATTTAACAGGCTATCAGTATGAAAATGCTGTATTAAAGTTTTTTCCTACTGCCGAAGGTTATGTAAACAATACCGTAGTAAATGGCATAAACAATTACAACTATGTATACAATTATACAGACCATTTAGGTAACATACGATTAAGCTATAGTAAAGACCCTGTAACCCAACAGCTCAAAATACTTAGCGAGAACAACTACTACCCTTTTGGTATGAAACACGAAAAGTATAATGTGCAAGAATACCAATATATTGTTGGAGGTAAGGGCAATATGGATTACTATATTGGAGCGGCAAGTGTAGTAAATAAAGACCCCTACAAGTATAAGTACCAAGGAATTGAGCTACAAGACGAGTTGGGGCTTAACATGTACGACATGGATATGCGAGATTATGACCCAGCAATTGCGAGATGGGTCGTTCAAGACCCAATAACTCATCATAGCCAGTCTCCATATTGTGCTTTTGATAATAATCCAGTGTTTTGGAAAGACCCAAGTGGTGCAGACGGAGAGTTACCTGATTGGGCTCAACAATTATGGGATGCAACTCCAAATGACGGTAATGTTTATACATATACATTTACTAATCAAACAGAAACAGAGGATAATGAAAATGAAGAAAATGAAACAACAGCAACATTAACAAATGTCCTAACTCCCACCGAATTTCAACAAGACCCAAAGAAACCCGGCAATATGGATTTGTTAAGTGAGAAATCTTTCAAATTCAAAAATGTAACCAAGACATTTAGAGCGGCAAGAATTACAAACTTATATTTTTCTATTTATGACGCAGCTACAAAGACCACTTACGAAAGCTCTTTTAGCTTAGAAATTGGTGTGCCTATTTCTAGTAAAGATGGGAAAGTTTATGGGCTACAAAATACGGTTGACAAGTGTACTATGGTATTAAATGCAACTGCGACACAATATATGATGATTGAAGAAGTGATGTCTAGCCCCTTGTTTCACAAATTAACAGTTAGTGATTCGACACTTCCTTATATTTTCGCTACTTTAGCACAAGCTAAATTAAATAAATACATACCTGGTTCTACAATAACTGCAAATACATATCAATATAAAACTGTAAATGAAAAATCTGCAGTTTGGATAAATTGGTTTAAGAAATTATTTACAGAGTAATTAAGTTTTAAAAAATGAAAATCAATAAAAAAATTATTTACTTATTTGCAGTTCTTTGTTTAGTATCTTGCAAAAAAGAAATTCAGATAGATAAAGATTCAATAATGGATATTACAAAAAAAAAATGGTTAGTCTATGATAATAGTTTTCAATCTTCTTGGAAAGCTACTATTATGCCAATTATATTAGATTTTGAGAAGGATAAAGTTTCTTTAAATTTTAGTAATTCGGTTCATAAATACGATATTTTGGGAGACGATTTGTTTTTGGATGGTAAATCAGTCTTTAAAATAACATATAATGAGGACAATACCTTGACTCTCCATAATAATGATGAAGTGAGAAATTATTTTGCGCTATCTGAAGGAGTCTTTACAAACATAGACAAGTCAACTTTTGAAAATATTCTTACCTCTAAAACATGGTTTTTTAAAGACCTTGATGCAAAATTTAGCGGAACAGAAATTGATTTTTATGATAAACAGGGAGAATTTATAAAAAGTGGATTTTATACAACCGCACTTTTTAACAAAGAAATATTAATGTTTTTAAAGATAGATGGGGAAAATGAAAAGGAAACCTATATCATTAATTCAATAAATAAAGACAGAATAATATTAAAGAAAGTACTCAAAGAGAATAAATTTCAGACCATAACACTTACTGAGGCAAATAAGAGTTGAAATTATTGGAGTAATTTATGAAAAAACACAAAGGATTTATTTTGCTTGCAATAGTTGTTATTGCTATGATGGTCGTTGGCTTTTTAATGAAAAAAGATCGTGTTGTTTATAATTATGGCGACCCCCCCGCTAGCGCGAGCATCTTGCTCGTGCCCACAAAGAAAATAACACCAAAAACCACATCTTAACGGTGTGGTTTTTTAATTTACACCGCTCTACAACGGCAATATAGCCGAAACCTATTGGCGTACACAAACCGACAATGTATTGCGCAAATACGGCTATCAATACGATAATTTAAACCGACTTACCAACGCCATATACC
>NZ_PQNY01000068.1 GCF_002917885.1 Flavobacterium croceum DSM 17960 | reverse complement strand
TCATTTTATTTTAAATTGAAGTCTGTTTTTCACGAAAATGTTTATCTTTAGCAGAAATTTAGCCGTTCGCTGGCTTCGCTTCTGCGTCAAGCCGCGAAACGTTAGCGGTCAGGCTATGACGACACAACCGACAGACAACGAAATGAAATAATAGATGAAGGAATTAATAATATTGACAGTAATTTCAGGACTTGCTTTTTTGCTTTTTCTCGTGACACTCATATTGGGTTTGACGAAAAAGAATAAGAAACTTAAACTGACTTCGTTGCTATTATTTTTTGCGTTTATCGGTTTGACGGCTTGGACAGGTTTCAAGTTTGTAAGCAAGACCTATAACAAGGTAACTGAAACTTTAAGACCAAGAACGGGAGACGAAATTTATGACGCACTGTTTGACAAAAGAAAAACGGACTGCATTAAGATTTTGAATTTCCAAGACCAAGTTGTTCCAAAAATTGACTATGCTATTTGGTTACACTTTGAAACTTGCCCAGACGAATTAAAACGAATTTTAAGTTTACACGACTTTAAGACTGAAATTGTTTCAACAAAAGGTTGGAATACAGATGGACCTCTTGCAAACGAAAATTGGTTTAAGCCAGAAACACTTGGAGACAGTATTCTCGTCTTTACTTATAACAAAGACGAATATGGAAATGGACAATACATTTATAGTTCAATCGACAGCACAAAAGTATTTTTAAAAGACATACTTGATTAAATATGAATTGGGTAAGCAGACAATATATTGACGAAGAAAAAGAAGCCCGAACCGCTAACAGGCGTTTGGCAAAAAAGCGGATTCAGTGCTTAAATGAATCTTTGTGCTTCGTATCAAGTTCAGTGCTGGCAGAAAGTTTAGTGCTTCGAAATCCGCTTCTTCGCCAAGCGCCAAACCGTTAGTGGCAATGCGACCGCAGAATGAATAAAAAAATTAAAAAAATATGACAAAACCTATTTTAATCGGCATTTTATCATTGATAATTTCATCATGTGCAACAAAAAGAAAAGGGCATTCAGAAGAATTTATTAAAACTCAAAACGAGTTAACCGAAAAAATCACAAAAGTTAGTAACCAAAGTGCTTTTAATGGGTTTGGTGTTGCATTGACAAATGACAAGGAAGTTTTATATCAAAATGGTTTTGGATATGCAAACGTAGAAACAGGAGAAAAATATACAGAAAATACAATCCAAAATATTGCATCAGTTTCGAAAACATTTGTAGGTATAGCAATTATGAAAGCCCAAGAGTTAGGCAAATTAAAACTTGACGACCCAATTAGTAAGTATTTGCCTTACAAAATTGAAAATCCAAAATTCAGAGAAAATCCAATTACAATAAGACAACTCGTTACACATACTTCTTCAATTCGTGACAACGAAGAGTATCTTCATAGAGCTTGGCTATTATTTGATACAATAAATATAGAAAAAAATTTAAAAATAGACATTGGAGTATGCAAGTTTAGTTCACCATCTACAGAAGTATCAATGGAGGATTTTTTAGTAAATGTACTAACTGAAAACGGAAAATGGTATAAACCAAATACATTTACTGAATACAAACCCAGTCAAATATTTGAATACTCAAATATGGGAACAACTTTGGCTGCATTGATTTTGGAAAAAGCAACAGGAGAAAAATTTAATGAGTTTACAGAGAAGTATATAATTCAACCATTAAAGATGGAAAGTACAGGTTGGGGTTTACGCTCAATAGATATGAAAAAACATTCAAGGCTTTATATAGACAAAAAAACAGCTTATCCATATTACACTTGTGTAACTTATCCTGATGGAAGTATTATAACATCAAGCAATGATATGAGTAAATATATTTGTGAACTGATAAAAGGATTTACAGGTAATGGAACAGTATTGAGTAAAGAAAGTTATAAAGAACTTTTTACCCCACAACTTAATTCTGAAAATTTTATAGACAGAGGCACAAGCGAATATAGTGATGAGTATAATATGGGTGTTTTAATGGGATTTGGTTCAACAGGCAATTTTGGACATACTGGAGGAGATCCAGGAATGTTCTCAGTAATTTGGTTTGATAAAAATAGTAAAATAGGAAGATATTTTGTCATAAACACTGATTGGGATGATAAGGCTTCTGGCAAAACTCAAAAAGAAATTTATGATATATTAGATGAATACGCATTAAAACTTGACAAATTAAGTAAAGAAGAAAAATAGCACTGCCACTAACAGGCGTTTGGCAAGATTGCGAATTTTGTAGTAAATTCACGTTTATATTTCGCAAGAAATTTTATCTTTAACAGAAAATAATCAGTTCCGAAGTTCGCAACCTCGCCAAGCGCCGGAACGTTGTGTGTCAGTTTCGGAAGAATAAACGCCGCAGACAACAATTCGGAAGAAAAAATATCAACTTTTTTGTGTTTTTTTAGAGACTTTTAACCA
>NZ_PQNY01000067.1 GCF_002917885.1 Flavobacterium croceum DSM 17960 | reverse complement strand
TCTACAGTAGCAACTGTTGTATTTGATGAACTCCAATTTCCGCTTGTACCGGTCGTGGTAAATGTAGTCGTTTGACCTACACATATCGCTTGGTTACCTGAAATTGTGCCTGCATTTGGTGCTGCAGTTACTGTTATAGTATAGGTAGCCGTTGCATTCGCACAGCCGCCTGTTCCTACTACGGTGTAGGTTACTGTTGCTGTTCCTGCGGCTAATCCTGTTACTAAACCTCCACTCGTAATGGAAGCTGTAGCAGCTGGTGCTATAGTCCACGCTCCGCCTGCACTTGTTGAACTTAATTGGGTTGTACCTCCTACACATATTGCTTGGGTACCACTAATTGTACCTGCAACTGGTGCTGCAGTTACCGTTACCGTTCTTGTTGCAACGGCATCAGCACAGCCTCCTGTTCCTTTTACAGTGTAAGAGATTGTAGCTGTTCCTGCTGTTTGTCCTGTGATAACACCTGTTGCGCTATCTACAGTAGCAACTGTAGTATTTGATGAACTCCATGTTCCTCCTGTATTGCCATTGCTTGTAAATGTAGTTGTTTGACCTACACATATCGCTTGCGTACCACTTAAAGTACCTGCATTTGGTGCTGCAGTTACCGTTACAGTATACGTCGCTGTAGCATTTGCACAACCACCTGTGCCTACTACGGTGTAGGTTACTGTTGCTGTTCCTGCAGCTACGCCACTTACTAATCCTGTAGTAGCATTAATCGTAGCTACACTGGTTGGTGTAATACTCCATGTTCCTCCTGTGCCTGTAGTAGTCAATTGCGTAGTTCCTGTTGAACAAATAGCATTGGTTCCACTTATCGTGCCTGCATTTGGTGCTGCAGTTACCGTTACCGTTCTTGTAGCGGTTGCATTCGCACATCCTCCTGTTCCTGGTACAGTATATGTAATAGTAGCTGTTCCTGGTGTTAATCCATTGATTGTACCTAAAGTACTATCTACTGAAGCTACTCCTGTATTTGAACTTGTCCATGTACCGCCTGATACAGTAGAACTAAACGTAGTAGTTCCGCCTACACATATCGCTTGCGTACCACTCAAAGTACCTGCACTTGGTGCTGCAGTTACTGTTATAGTATAGGTAGCCGTTGCATTGGCACAACCACCTGTGCCTACTACGGTGTAGGTTACTGTTGCTGTTCCTGCAGCTACACCACTTACTAATCCTGTACCACTAATCGTAGCTACACTGGTTGGTGTAATACTCCATGTTCCGCCTGTACCTGTAGTGGTCAATTGCGTAGTTCCTGTTGAACAAATCGCATTGGTTCCACTTATCGTACCTGCATTTGGTGCTGCACTTACCGTTACCGTTCTTGTAGCGGTTGCATTCGCACATCCTCCTGTTCCTGGTACAGTATATGTAATAGTAGCTGTTCCCGGTGTTAATCCATTGATTAAGCCTGTTGCTGAATCTACTGAAGCTACTCCTGTATTTGAACTTGTCCATGTACCGCCTGATACTGTAGAGCTAAACGTAGTAGTTCCGCCTACACATATCGCTTGCGTACCACTCAAAGTACCTGCACTTGGTGCTGCACTTACCGTTACGGTTCTTGTTGAAGATGCTGCTGGACATGTGCCTGCTGCTGGTACGGTATAGCTTATTGTAGCAGTACCTGCCGCTACTCCTGTTACTACTCCTGCATTGTCTACAGTGGCAACAGCTGTATCGGATGAACTCCATGTTCCGCCTGTACCTGTAGTAGTAAATGCTGTTGTGTTACCTACACATACCGTTTGAGTACCACTAATCGTTCCTGCATTTGGTGCTGCACTTACTGTTACAGTTCTCGTAGCAGTAACATTTGAACATGGTGCTGTTCCTGTTACGGTATACGTAATGGTAGCTGTACCTACAGCTAATCCTGTAATTACTCCTGTACTAGCATCTACTGAAGCTATTCCTGAATTTGAAGAAGTCCATACGCCTCCTGTATTTCCATTGCTCGTAAATGTAGTGGTTCCGCCTACACATATCGTTTGGCTTCCACTTAATGTTCCTGCATTTGGTGCTGCCGTTAATGTTAAGGTTACTGCGGTACGTGTACTACTTACACATGTACCATTGTGACCTTCTGCATAATATGTTACAGTACCTGCTACACTTAAACTTGGTGTAGCTACTACGTTACCGCCTGTAGCGGCATCGTACCATACTACCGTTTGCCCTGATGGCACACTTGCTGTAGCTGTAACCGTAGTTGGTGTACATGCTGTAGCTGGATTTGTAGTATTGGTTGGTACACTAGCGCCTGTTAAGGTAATTGTTGCATCGTTTGATGCGTTGCCTTGTGCGTCATAACCATGGTAGGATATTACCGTTGGGGCTACAACTGTAGCACTTGATGGCGTAAAGATTACTTGCCCTGAATTGTTTACAGCCCAAGTTCCTTCGCCTGAGATACTAAAGCCTGTTACATCGCCTTGTGCATCGGTTGTTACGCCTGTAGCACTACCTGGGGCTACCAAACTTACTCTTGATGGTACTATAACATCGCCTGTGGTATCATTACTCAATACATTGATTGTTACCGCTGATGTACTCGCTGTATAACA
>NZ_PQNY01000066.1 GCF_002917885.1 Flavobacterium croceum DSM 17960 | reverse complement strand
TCTACAGTAGCAACTGTTGTATTTGATGAACTCCAATTTCCGCTTGTACCGGTCGTGGTAAATGTAGTCGTTTGACCTACACATATCGCTTGGTTGCCTGAAATTGTGCCTGCATTTGGTGCTGCAGTTACTGTTATGGTATACGTCGCTGTAGCATTAGCACATCCTCCTGTGCCTACTACGGTGTAGGTTACGGTTGCTGTTCCTGCTGTTTGTCCTGTTACTAAACCTGAAGTACTAATAGTAGCTACACTTGTTGGTGTAATACTCCATGTTCCGCCTGTACCTGTAGTGGTCAATTGCGTAGTTCCTGTTGAACAAATCGCATTGGTTCCACTTATCGTGCCTGCATTTGGTGCTGCAGTTACCGTTACCGTTCTTGTTGCAACGGCATCGGCACAACCTCCTGTTCCTTTTACAGTGTAAGAGATTGTCGCTGTTCCTGCTGTTTGTCCTGTGATAACACCTGTTGCGCTATCTACAGTAGCAACTGTTGTATTTGATGAACTCCATGTTCCTCCTGTATTGCCATTGCTTGTAAATGTAGTTGTTTGACCTACACATATCGCTTGCGTACCACTTAAAGTACCTGCATTTGGTGCTGCAGTTACCGTTACAGTATACGTCGCTGTAGCATTTGCACAACCACCTGTACCTACTACGGTGTAGGTTACTGTTGCTGTTCCTGCTGTTTGTCCTGTTACTAATCCTGAGGCACTAATAATAGCTACACTTGTTGGTGTAATACTCCATGTTCCGCCTGTACCTGTAGTGGTCAATTGCGTAGTTCCTGTTGAACAAATCGCATTGGTTCCACTTATCGTACCTGCATTTGGTGCTGCACTTACCGTTACCGTTCTCGTAGCGGTTGCATTCGCACATCCTCCTGTTCCTGGTACAGTATATGTAATAGTAGATGTTCCTGGTGTTAATCCATTGATTAAGCCTGTTGCTGAATCTACTGAAGCTACTCCTGTATTTGAACTTGTCCATGTACCGCCTGATACAGTAGAACTAAACGTAGTGGTTCCGCCTACACATATCGCTTGTGTACCACTTAAAGTACCTGCACTTGGTGCTGCGGTTACTGTTATAGTATAGGTAGCTGTTGCATTCGCACAACCGCCTGTTCCTACTACGGTGTAGGTTACTGTCGCTGTTCCTGCAGCTACACCGCTTACTAATCCTGTAGTAGCATTAATCGTAGCTACACTGGTTGGTGTAATGCTCCATGTTCCGCCTGTACCTGTAGTGGTCAATTGCGTAGTTCCTGTTGAACAAATCGCATTGGTTCCACTTATCGTACCTGCATTTGGTGCTGCACTTACCGTTACCGTTCTTGTAGCGGTTGCATTGGCACATCCTCCTGTTCCTGGTACAGTATATGTAATAGTAGCTGTTCCTGGTGTTAATCCATTGATTAAGCCTGTTGCTGAATCTACTGAAGCTACTCCTGTATTTGAACTTGTCCATGTACCGCCTGATACAGTAGAACTAAACGTAGTAGTTCCACCTACACATATCGCTTGTGTACCACTTAAAGTACCTGCACTTGGTGCTGCACTTACCGTTACCGTTCTTGTTGAAGATGCTGCTGGACATGTGCCTGCTGCTGGTACGGTATAGCTTATTGTAGCAGTACCTGCCGCTACTCCTGTTACTACTCCTGCATTGTCTACAGTGGCAACAGCTGTATCGGATGAACTCCATGTACCGCCTGTACCTGTAGTAGTAAATGCTGTTGTGTTACCTACACATACCGTTTGAGTACCACTAATCGTTCCTGCATTTGGTGCTGCACTTACTGTTACAGTTCTCGTAGCAGTAACATTTGAACACGGTGCTGTTCCTGTTACGGTATATGTAATGGTAGCCGTTCCTACAGCTAATCCTGTAATTACTCCTGTACTAGCATCTACTGAAGCTATTCCTGAATTTGAAGAGGTCCATACGCCTCCTGTATTTCCATTGCTCGTAAATGTAGTGGTTCCGCCTACACATATCGTTTGGCTTCCACTTAAAGTTCCTGCATTTGGTGCTTGTGTGAGTGTTAGCGTTACTGCTGTACGTGTATTGCTTACACATGTACCGTTGTGGCCTTCTGCGTAATACGTTACTGTACCTGCTACACTCAATGTTGGTGAACTTACTACATTACCGCCTGTAGCAGCATCATACCATACTACGGTTTGACCTGATGGTACACTCGCTGTTGCTGTAACCGTTGCTGGTGTACATGCTGAGGCTGGATTCGTTGTATTGGTTGGTACACTTGCTCCTGTTAATGTAATCGTTGCATTGTTTGAGGCGTTTCCTTGAGCATCGTATCCATGATACGAAACTACCGTTGGTGCTACAACTGTTGCACTCGCTGGTGTAAAGATTACTTGTCCTGAATTATTTACAGCCCAAGTTCCTTCGCCTGATATACTAAAGCCTGTTACATCGCCTTGTGCGTCGGTTGTTACTCCTGTTGCACTGCCCGGAGCTACCAAACTTACTCTTGATGGTACTATAACATCGCCTGTGGTATCATTACTCAATACATTGATTGTTACCGCTGATGTACTCGCTGTATAACA
>NZ_PQNY01000065.1 GCF_002917885.1 Flavobacterium croceum DSM 17960 | reverse complement strand
TTTTTAAATTGAAATCTATTTTCACGAAAATGTTTATCTTTAGCAGAAATTAAATCGTTCGCTGGCTT
The DNA here is from genome assembly GCF_002917885.1 of Flavobacterium croceum DSM 17960. Classification (GTDB taxonomy): domain Bacteria; phylum Bacteroidota; class Bacteroidia; order Flavobacteriales; family Flavobacteriaceae; genus Flavobacterium; species Flavobacterium croceum. Next base: position 2,533 of record NZ_PQNY01000065.1, on the reverse strand, counting down.
CGCTTCTGCGTCAAGCCGCAAAACGTTGGGCGACATTGTACCGCAGAACGTGAAAATAGTACATAAATTTAATTATCTCAAAATCGATTCTTTACAAAACAATGAAAAAAATATTTTTAAATTCAATAATTATTCTCACTTCAATATTATCTGTTGCACAAACCGAATATAAAAATACTAAACCTTTGACAGAAAGTGAAATAAAAAATTCTTACATATTTAAAAATAATGAAGATAAATATAAGTCATCTGAATTAATCAAATCTATACCTGTTACAGATTATGATTTAACTAAAGACTTTTTAATCGAAATTGAAAAAGTATTAGAATCTACAAAAAGTCTTAAAAATCACGTTAAAGATACATTAGAATTAGAAACCTTAAATAAAAGCATATATCAATTAAATAATATTCAAAATAATATGACTTCTACAAGTAATATTTTATATTACAAAGCCATTATGAAGTATACAAATTATTCGAATAAAGTAACGATAGATACAATAAACGTTGAACCTATTATTGATTATTATGGAAAAGTTGGTGGCTATGAAAAAAATCGATTAAAATGGCTACGAAAAGCAAGAGAAAACGTAACTGAATTAAATCAATTACATGCACGTGAAAAATTTGAAAAAATCTGTTATGATTTAAAACCAATTCAAGAAAAAGAAAGCTACAGACTGTTAAAAATATCTGAAGAAGAAAAACAAAAAATTGAAAATCAAATTTATTCTGTTGAAGAACTTGACAAACTCCCAGAATTTCCAGGCGGTATTGATAAATTTTACAATAATATTAAACTTAAGTTTCAATATCCAGATGTACAAGAAGAAATTAAAGGTAAATTAGTTGTTGAATTTACAATTTATAAAGATGGTTCAACAGGAAATTTTAATATTATAGAAGATGTTGGTTTTGGATGTAGCGAAGAATTAATACGAGTAATTAAAATATTGCCTCGATGGATTCCTGCACAAAAAAATGGAAAATCCGTAAACACGAGATTTAAAACAGATTTAAAATTAAACAAACAAGCAGAATAATTTATGAGTATTTACGGAACATTTTATTTCACAAAAACAAAAAGTGGAAATTTATTAGGAGAATTTATAAATAACGGACTAAAAAATTTCATTGTTGAAAGTGCAAATATTAACGAAGGATTTTGCAAAGAAAAATTTGAAGCAGAATATACTACAAATTGGTTAGAAGATGAAAATACCTTTGCTTCAAAATTAATTATCGAAAGAGATATAGAAAACAAAAAAATGTTTAATTTAACTTGGCTTGATTTAAAAAGTGAGAAACCAATTTTTAGTGGAATTGGGTTTAAAAAGAAAAAAATATTAATTGGAAAATATTCCGACCAAAAAAACAACGATCGCCCAACAGCAGTTTGAAGAAATTGGGGTTTATGGCTAAATTTAAAGTTGGTTTTGTATTTGTAACGTTCAGTCTTTAACCGAAACTACTCGCCTACTTTTCCCCAACTTCTTCAAGCTGCCAAACGTTGCCTGCTATACGCGGAAAAATTCCGGAAGAAATTTTTCCTTGTTTATTAAAGAAAGAATAATGAATGTTTCAACTTCGTGGCTTTTCTTTTATTTTTTTTTTGGGATCTTTATCAGAAAATTACGGCTGAACGAAATCGGACAGAAAAACTAAAATGTAACAGAAAACTTGCGGAAAATTGTGTTTAAAAAGTGATATTTCAAACATTTTAAAAGGAGAAACTGAAAAGAAAATTTGAAACGTCGAAAGCGGATTTTTTTGAGAAGCGAAAGAAATTCGGAAAACTCGAAAACTGAAAGAAAAAAACTACTCGACTTGAAAGCAGAAAAAGCGCAGATTCGCACAGCAGGCAACAGCGGTTTGGCGCAATAGCTCAATTTCTCTTAAGTTGAAGTCCTTTTTTCACGAAAATGTTTATCTTTAACAGAAATTTAGCCGTTCGCTGGCTTCGCTTCTGCGTCAAGCCACAAAACGTTGCCTGCTATACGCGGAAAAATTCCGGAAGAAATTTTTCCTAGTTTCTTAAAGAAAGAATTATGAATGTTTCAACTTCGTGGTTTTCTTTCTTTTTTTCGGAACTGTATCAGAAAATTACAACTCAACGAAATCGGACAGTAAAACTGAAATCTAACAGGAATCTTGCGGAAAATTATGCTTAAAAAGTAAAATAGTGTGAAACAAAAAAACAGAAACGCCAAAAGCGGAAAACTTTTTTACAAGCGAAAGAAATTCAGCAAACTCGAAAACTGAAAGAAAAAAACTACTCAACTTGAAAGCAGAAAAAACGCAGATTCGCACAGCAGGCAACAGCGGTTTGGCGCAATTTGGGGTTATGGCTTTATTTAATGTTTGTTTTGTATTTGGATGTTTAGTCTTAAATCAATATATTGTGAAACACAAATCCCAACTGACGCCAAGCCGCCAAACGTTGCCTGCTATACGCGGAAAAATTCCGGAAGAAATTTTTCCTGGTTTATTAAAGAAAAAATTATGAATGTTTCAACTTCGTGGTTTTTTC
>NZ_PQNY01000064.1 GCF_002917885.1 Flavobacterium croceum DSM 17960 | reverse complement strand
TACCATTGTCCTCCTGTATAGGTAATAGGTGTAAGGATTGTGCCTGTGGCGATATCTTTTACTTGGGTTATTGTTACGCCTGAAACTGTAGGTATTGAAAACCATGTGTAAGGAGCCTTAGTGGTACCAATACTTGCCATACGAAATACAAAACTCTCTGTAGTATTGGTCGCTTGGATACTTCCTGTTTGGTTCGTTAAACTTACTTCGGGAGCAGTACTAGTTATGTAATTTAATGGAACATTAGAGTTTACTATGTAATCCCAAGTTGTTGGTTGTACAGCATTATTAGCATAATTATAATAATAATCTTTATAATAAGTTTTTGTTGATATAGGAAGTGTATTAGAAGCCGCTCCACAAGTTGGTTGTACTGTCATAATAAATCTTGCTCCATATTGAGAAGAAGATGCACCTAATTTATAAGCTACCCATGAACCCGTATTCTCAAATACATAAGTATTTCCAGATATTGTTGTTGGAGTTAAATTTATAGTCGATCCTCCTTGTAAAGGGACATAACTACATGAAACATAAGAATAACCATTTGGAATAGTCATTTCAAATTTTGTGATATATCCAGCTGGACGGAATTCATTTGAGTAATTTTGACCTGCATCATTGAAATTTCTTCTTATATATATTCCTCCATTCGGAACTAAACTTGAACAAGATTCAGGAGAAGGTGCATTGGAAGGAGTATTTACGTATGTTGTTCCAACTAAATACATTTCGGGAACAAGCGCATTGCAATATTCTTTCAAACTTCCATTCAAATTATAAAAATACCAATTTCCTCCACTTTGAACATCATAGTTTGGAAGAGAATTTGTACTAACAGTATACCTTGACTTTGATTCGATTACATCTCCTGCTAATAACCCTCCAGGAGGTAAAACAGATGTCAAATCCCATAAAATAACTTGATTTGTTGATGTTGATAAAGACTGAGAGAATGAAGTTGTAGTAGTATTAACTAAGGTAATCCCTGATCTTTTTATAAGTATATCTAAAGAAGAAGGCGTCAATTTACTTATATTCCCAAAAGCTTTAGGTAAATCAAAATACAAATATAAATTGTTTGATGCATTTAATTGTGTTGCATTACCTTGTATTTCTATTTCATCTAAATATAGTGCTTTAGATAAATCATATGCAGAAATTGAAGATTTACTTTGTCTTGTTGTTAAAGTATAATCTGTCCAACCTAAAGAGTTATTGGTACGTGAAACAATGGGTACTGAGGAATTTGGTCCAGCACTACAAGTAGTCGTACAATTAGCTAGTGTTGTTAATGTACCACAAGCTTGTTCTGCTCTACAATTACAATTAGTAGTAATGTTATTTCTTTCAAACAGTTTCCATGTTAATGAAAAATTACTTGACCCAGTACAGTTATAAGTCATAGAAAGTTTTACCCAACCCCAACCTGTTGTAGCAGTAGCAACTGTTGGAGAAATTATCGTAACCAAATTGCCTATTTGAGTAAATGCAACTATAGACGTACTACCCGTAGGATTATATTCACCATTACCCCATTTTGCAGCAGTTACAATAGTTCCAGAAGGTACAGTTACTTGATATTCATATCGAGTTGCTCCTGAAATATTTAAATAATTATATACATCATAATATGTGATTCCTATATTTATATCAAAAGATACTCCAGACTGTATATTCGCTGGTATATACCCTGACGGGGAAACTGATATTTTTCTATGATTAAGTCTATCTCCACCAGATCTAGAATATGGTGTAATATAATTATTTGTGTCACACATAGTGTGATATTGAATATCGCCACCAACACTATCTTGAGTTAAGCTATTATTGGAGCATGACCAAGTAGTTGGACAATCTGTAGTAATATTTATCTCTGTAATTACTGTATTACCTGGAGGCAAGTCATCAAAAAAACCATCATTATCCAAATCCTCCAATCCTACTCCAGCGCCATCAGGGTCTGATGTAAAATAATTATTTAAATTAATAGTATGAATTCCTCCAGTAAATGTATAAGGGATTGCGCTTGTATTTGTCCCTAAAAGAGAATTTCTAATATATACTGTAGATAAATTATATAAATTTGACAAACCTGATAAATAATAGTTATTAGCGTAAGCTGTTCCTTTTCGTAATTTTACGTTATACATTGTAGCTGCTTTAGACTCGCCAGTACCAGAATTAGTATATTCATTTCTTATTACAAAAGGAGTACACATATCAACATAATTTAAAATAGTTGTTTTATGAACTAAATATGCAGGAGTACCAGACGTCATAGAAATGTAACCTATATTACTTGCTGTTTGACACCAACTTGCTGGAGCTGCACTACAACCCCATCCAGTGGCATAATTCGTTACAGCATCACAAGCTTTTACTTTGTATGTTTCTGTAAAAGTAAGCGATTCGCCATTGCACAATTGTGTATCTGCTGTAAGCAAACTACCTTGAATGGTAAAATAACTTGTGTTTCCTACTGTAGAGGTAGGAGTTAAATGAGTGGCTCCTAAACTTAAATCAACAAGTTGTATTCCTGCTCCTGGATAAGTTATACTAAAATGTACCGCATTAGCGCAACCACTTGCGCCATTGGTAATGGTAAATGTTCTTGTATATGTGCCTCCAACAACAGCGTTGTTTTGTGTGGTTGGTTGTGTTAAAGTTAAAGC
>NZ_PQNY01000063.1 GCF_002917885.1 Flavobacterium croceum DSM 17960 | reverse complement strand
TACCATTGTCCTCCTGTATAGGTAATAGGTGTAAGGATTGTGCCTGTGGCGATATCTTTTACTTGGGTTATTGTTACGCCTGAAACTGTAGGTATCGAAAACCATGTGTAAGGAGCCTTAGTGGTACCAATACTTGCCATACGAAATACAAAACTCTCTGTAGTATTGGTCGCTTGGATACTTCCCGTTTGGTTCGTTAAACTTACTTCGGGACGACTATCGTTATTATAGGCTATGGATAATGTTTTGTTTAGTGTACTTGGAGTAGGTAAGCTAGCTTGTTTTTTATGATAATAATATTGAGGAATATAGTATAATTTTGATAAATAATTTTCTCCAGAAGCTATTGATCCACATGTAGGTTTTATATATACAGTAAAAATTGTACTATACGTGTTAGTTACAGTTATAGGGTAGCTTTTTACCGATAAATTAAATGTATAGGTATTTCCAGAAATACTAGCTGGGGTTAATGTCCCTCCATAATCTGAATTAACTACTTTGTCTAATTCATAATTAGTAGGTAAAGTTATTTCATATTGAGTAGGTAAAAAGCCTGGGCGAATTTCATTTAAAAATATTGTTCCGCCTGCATCAAATCTATATGCATAATAATTTGTTCCAGCTCCTACATTCATCACATCGCAAGAACTAGCTGTAAGATAAACACCTCCATTGTGGGCATCTGTAATTACAGGGGAAACTAGATATAATTCAGGCACCACTGTGTTACAGTATAATTTGTTATTACTAACATCTTTATTATAAAAATACATTAATTTGCCAGTTTGAATATCATGTGTTGCCAAATTATTACTACTCACTTGATATGTAGCTACTGAGATGATTTCGTCATTCGGTAAAAGACCACCAGGAGGAAGTATAGATGATAAGTTCCAGTCTAAATATTGATAGTATTCTACAGGTGAACCTGCAGAACCAGAAGTTATTGTGCAATATGTACCACTTAGAGTTGATGAAGTCAGTACAGTACCACCCCTTTTAATAGTAAGATTTATACTGCTTGGAGTTATCTTGTTTTCGGTATAAGGAGCTTTGTGTTTTATGATACTAAAATGCAAGTATAAATTGGAAGAAGCTGCTCCTTGTGTGGCATTAGATGAAACTTCAATGTCATCAAGATATAATGCTTTCGATAAATCATAAGTAGAAATACTACTTTTAGATTGTATGGTTGATAAGGTATTGTCTGTCCATCCATAAGAATTTGAAGCTCTCTCTACAAGAGAAGATGTAGTTGTAGGTCCTCCAGAGGCACAAGTAATTGGACATAGTATATTTTGTAATACTAACGAATTACAGAAAATTTCTGCATTACATAAACAGCCTGTTACAATATTGTCTAATCTTTTAAATTTGAAGGGAATGGTTGTAGTAAAAACACCTTGAGCATTAGGGGTTATTACACTACAATCTGTTGTCAAATCAATTTCAATCCAACCTACAGCATTAGAAGGAGATTGAATAGTCAATACACTTCCAGAAACTGTAGCAGTTACACTAGTTCCTGCTGAAGTCGAATTATTAGGATATTGTCCATTTCTCCATGAAATATTTCCAGTACCAACCATAGCCACTCCTGTTGGAAGTGTTATTTCGTAAATATACCTTGTATTTGAGGTGTCTAAAACATTATTTAAAATATAATATCCTACCGAAAAACGTGCTCTAAAGGTAGTATTCCCTGGAATATTTGAAGGAGCGTAGCTTTTATTACTTAACGTAGATATTTGCTGATTAAATGTATTAGACGTAAGTCTTGTTGGTGTTTCAATAGCACTACTACACATGGTAGTATGCTGTACATCTCCATATAAAGAATAATATTCACTATGTTCCTGGTTACATAAATATTTACTGCAATTCACACTCATAACATAATTAATAGTTACGGTATTACCAGGCGGTAAGTCATCATAAAAGCCATCTCCATCAACATCTTCAAGTCCAACTCCAGCGCCGTCTGGATCGCTTGTAAAAAGAGCATTATTTGTAGTATCTATATAAGCAATCGAAGTAGAAACGGGTTGTCCATTAGTAACAGGTATGTTGGTTAATGTTCCAATAGTACCTGACATTAAACGAAGAAAAGAAAAGTTGAAATTTGATAAAGCTAAAGTTGCTCCAGCACCAAGTCTTAATTTTACATTATACATAGTAGCTGCTGTTGAGTTTCCAGTCCCTGTGTTTTTATAGGTAACAATTAAATTGAAATTAGTACAAGAATCTACAAGACCAGTTCGTACAACATTAAAGCTACCGAAAATGGGCACACCTTCTGCCATAGTTATGTTTCCAATTCCTGTTGTTGTAGTACACCAACTTGCTGGAGCTGCACTACAACCCCATCCAGTGGCGTAATTTGTTACAGCATCACAAGCTTTTACTTTGTATGTTTCGGTAAAAGTAAGCGATTCGCCATTGCACAATTGTGTATCTGCTGTAAGCAAACTACCTTGAATGGTAAAATAACTCGTGTTTCCTACTGTAGATGTAGGAGTTAAATGAGTGGCTCCTAAGCTTAAATCAACAAGTTGTATTCCTGCTCCTGGATAGGTTATACTAAAATGAACTGCATTAGCACAACCACTTGCGCCATTGGTAATGGTAAATGTTCTTGTATATGTGCCTCCAACAACAGCGTTGTTTTGTGTGGTTGGTTGTGTTAAAGTTAAAGC
>NZ_PQNY01000062.1 GCF_002917885.1 Flavobacterium croceum DSM 17960 | reverse complement strand
CTTAAACTGAAGTCTGTTTTTCACGAAAATGTTTATCTTTAACAGAAATTTAGCCGTTCGCTGGCTTCGCTTCTGCGTCAAGCCGCGAAACGTTGGCAGTAATGTTGAAAAAAATTACGCTGAAAAAAACTATGGCTAAATTTAAGATTTACACAAAAGACAAAAAATTTTATGTTACTGATAATAAATTGTACTTAGTACAAGTCATTTTATTAACTCCAGGATTAATTCACCTAATTTTTTTTAAAGACAAAGAATATCACAATTTAGAAGTTTCATTATTATGGATTTCTTTAATTTATATGATAATATCGATGTTTCTTAATTGGACAAGTTTCGCAAGATATCGTCCATTAGAGGGAAAAATAGAAGGTGAAATAATACTAAGTGAAGAAGAAATATTAATAGAAAACGAAGTAATAAAAATAAAGGATATAAAAAATATTGAAATTACAAATGATGATTTTTTAAACTTTATGAAAAGTTACAATAAGTATGTAATGCTTGGAAGAAAATCTTATGGTGTCGAAAACGAAATAAAAATAACATTAATAAACGGGAAACTATATAAAATAAATTATCAACAAGACCAAAATCACGATATGCAAGAATGTAAAGAACTTTTAAAATTATACTTCAAAAAAGGAATAATAAGTTTAGAAAATCTCATGTATGTGCTTGGAATAGTCGAAGTAGAAGAAAAAACTGAATTTAAAAAATCATTAGAAATATAGAAAACACTACTGCCAACAGCCGTTTGGCGCAATGGCTAGTTTTGTTTTTCTTAGACGGAAATTACTAAGTTGAAATTTTGATTATATTTAGAACAAATTATTTAAAAAGTCGCCACTGTCGCCAAGCGGCGGCACGTTAGCTGTAATTGTACCAAAACTATGGATAAAAAATTTACTAATTTAAAGATTGAATTAATTAATGCAGGACTAAGCGAAAAAAATTTCGAATATCTTTATAACGCGATAAAGTCTGGAACAAAGAGAGAATTAATTTTCAAAAATTTAACTTCTGATGTTAGAAAAGTCAACCCCGAAATTGCTAATATTTCAATTGAAAAAATGTATAAATTAAATGGCGGTGAATTTAAGTATGAAAACAGATCAGGATATTTTTATTCAGCTGCCTACTCAATAATTGCAATTGCTGGATTATTGATATTAATTAGTTTTTTAAGCGGATACAAATTATCAACAAAAATTGTAATTGCGAGTGCTTTATTGTTTTTTGGGTTTTCTTATAAAGCAATAACTACAATGCTGAAAACTGTAAGAGGTAAATATCGAGACGAATAAATACAACTACAGCTAACATAGTATTGGCAAAATGCGGGGGAAAGTGTAAAATTGAAAAGCACAAATATTATTCCGCTCATGCTTTTCAATTCTGCATTTTTTTGTAAGTTAGCAGTATTGAAAAAGCATTCGCTACGTTTGGTCTTCCTTGAACTTTTCGTTCTTCGAAAGCCCGCACTTCGCCAATACTTTTTCCGTTGGCAGACATATTCGAGAACCAGAATACAGAAATAAAACAGAAATAAAACAGAAATAAAACAGAAATAAAACAGAAAATCAATGAGAAAATTATTATTTGGAGTGGTGACATTTTTGCTTGTAAGTTGTGGAGCAAGTGTTAAATCGAGTTTTACAGAACAACTAAAACCGTTAACAATAGAAAATAAAGTTGCATTCTTAGATTTGGAAAATAAAGTTCCTGAAAATGCAAAAAAAATCGGAAACGCTAAATATGGAGATACTGGATTTTCAACCGATTGTGATTTTAACACAAATCTTAAAAACGCTAGAAATCTTGCACGTGAAAAAGGTGCAAATATTGTGAAAGTTACAGAAAAAAAAGAACCTAGTATTTTAGGTTCGTCTTGTTACAGAATTAAAGTTGACTTCTATTTTTACGAAGGCGATGTGACAAAATTATCACAATATCAATTACAAATTAATTAATCCTTAATATTTATTTAAAAATGAGAAAAACAATTATCTCTAGTTCAATTGCGATTACATTATTATTATTTTCAAGTTGTGCAACAATCGTATCTGGTTCAAAACAAAACGTAAAGTTTTCAAGTAATCCATCAACAGCAACTATCTTCATTGATGAAGTAGAAGTTGGCAAAACACCATTTGAAATAAAACTTGCGAGAAAAAGTGAGCATAGCGTTATGATTAAACTTGAAGGTTATCAAACTTATCAAACTAAACTAACAAAAAAATTCAATGCTTGGTACATTGGAAATATCTTATTTGGTGGTTTGATAGGAATAATTGTTGACCCAATAACTGGAGCAATGTACAATTTAACGCCAAATGAAATAAATGCGCAAATGAATAAAGGAACTGCATTTAGAGGCAATGGAAAAGATGTTTATATTGCTGTTGCATTAAATATTGATCCAAGTTGGAAAAAAGTTGGACAACTTGAAAAAGTAAACAACTAAAAAAAAAAAAAATACGTCTGCCAACAGCGGTTTGCAAAAATTGGGGTTTTGGTCTTGACTTTACACATTGTTTTGTACTTTTGTGGTCAGTGATTTACTGAAAGTTTAGGCTAACCAAATCCCCAACTTCTGCAAGCCGCGGAACGTTGTGTGCCATACTTCCGACGAAATTCAGAAGTGAAACATTTTAGTTTGAATAACCATTTGAATTTTAAGACTTGACGAAATGTCCACTTTTTTTGAGCTATTAGAAAACTAACGGCTGAATTTTATCTGAAATCGAGTAAAGTTTG
>NZ_PQNY01000061.1 GCF_002917885.1 Flavobacterium croceum DSM 17960 | reverse complement strand
CTTAAACTGAAGTCTGTTTTTCACGAAAATGTTTATCTTTAACAGAAATTTAGCCGTTCGCTGGCTTCGCTTCTGCGTCAAGCCGCGAAACGTTGGCAGAAAATTTTGACCAGCGTTGTCGGAAAATCGCTTGCAGACAGAAATTGAACTAAGCAAGGAAATTGAAGAAACGGTTAGTATTTTAACACAGGAAAAAACGAGTAAACCAGCGGGGCGGTACATCTAACTTAAAACCCAAATTGTGCCTAAAGTTGTCGTCCTTGCGGTAGTCCGTATTAATAATAAGGTAAAATATCTATTATGAAAAAATTAATTTTCGGCTTAATTGCTATAGTTATGTTTAGTATTTTAGGAAATGCTCAAAATTTGAGAACTGAATTTTTAAAAGGCAAAACACATAAAGAAGCTGTTGTTGCTTACAACAAACTTTCAGAAGGTGAACAGAAAAAATTATGGCTTGAAAAAATAGAACAATTATTATCATTAAGTTTACCTAATGAACATAAAAATTATATTTCGAAAATTAAAAATAGTATTGAACAAGGTGTTAATAGAGATCAATCAAAAGAGTTTTTGCAAAATATTGTAAATCTTGCAAAAATAACACCTATGAAAGATTTTGGAATGATGTTTGAGACTTTAGAAGATTATAAATTTTACGGGAAATTTATTGATACAAAAGCAGTTCCTGAAACAATAATAATAGACTTAGCAAATTTGAATTTATTTACTGATGCGAGCACTTCTTCAGTCGCAAGAGGAGATTGTTCTTGCAGATGGTGTTTGTTCCATGATGGACAGACAGGAACAAATTGCAATCGTACATCTTATGGTTGTGGTTTTTTATGGATGCAAAGTTGTAATCAATGCGTACTATGTTTATAGATTAATTCAAACAGGTTGTCATTTTTTCGACAACCTGTAATTTTAAATATATTAATAATGCATTATGAAAAAAAGAAAATTAATTTTAATAGGTATTGCATTAATTTTATTATACATCCTCTTTGGTGTCATCACTGACGGAAATCATAAATTAATGATATTATTAACACTTTCATCAGTGTTTCTTATAACGATTTATTTTTTAAAAAATTTCGATGAAACAAAATATAAATATTGTTTTTTTTTAATTGCTCCAATGCTACTTTTGTTTACTATAGCTGGCTTTTTAGGCAATGATTTTTCAAGAACTTTACAGTATTTAATTTTTATTCCTGTAAGTTCTTTACTCGCTTATGGCTATTTAAAAAAAAGGTATATATTAATCATTCCTTTAGCTTTAATTGCATTTTATTGTATTGCAAATTATCTTTTTAACACAATCTTTATTTTTGTATCAAATAAAGACGCAGAAAAAAACATCAATTTTCCAGCGATAACATTGCTTGAACATAATAAAAAAAGAGTTTATTTAAAAATGGATAAAATTATTGTACTTGATTTTTGGTCAACTTCTTGTGGTATTTGTTTTGAAAAATTTCCCGATTTAGAAGAGTTACATAACAAATACAAGGAAAATAATCGAGTAGAAATTTACGCTGTAAATTTTCCATTAAAAAGAGATAAATTTAACACTACAATAAAAATTTTGGATAGTATTGGATATAAATTTAAAAAAGTATATGCACAATCATCAAGTGAGATTGAAAATAAGCTACATTTCAATACTTTTCCTCATTTGATAATAATAAAAGATGGCAAAATAAGATATGATGGAATGTTTGAAACAGAAAAAAATACATTAATTTTCAGCACAGAAGCTGAAATAGATAAACTTTTAAAAGAATGAAAAATAAAATTTTAATAATTTTAATGATGTTTACCTTTTTTTCTTACTCTCAATCCGACATTGACAAAGTATTAAAAGGCGGAGAAATACTTGTAAATGGATTATCATTCTTGAAAAAAGACAAATCAGAAGTTAAAGAAACTAATTCAAAAATCATTGAAAGTGTTTGTGTTAAAAACAAACTTGCGGACAAAATAACTTTTATAATTAGTGGAAAAGACTTAGAAGATAACATTATTAAAAAAGAAATGGTTATCCAAAAAGACGGAAAAGAATGTGTTTTTGAATTACCAAAAGGCATTTATACATATGAAATTGTTTTAGCCAACAAAGAAACTTACAAAAAAGGCGAATATAAATTCAATGAAGAAATTACAATTACTGTAAAACCAGATTAAACAAATAGCAGTTTTGGCGAAGCCAAAACTGCTTTTATTTTCAATTCAATGATTGCTTATATAAAAAATAAAATAACCTTTGTCCAAATCGAACAAAGCATTGGCTCAATCGAAAAAGACTTTGGACAAAATAGATAAGACATAGGTAAAAATAAACAAGGCGTCTGACAAAATGAACAAACCTTGTGCAAAAGTAAATAAGACACCTGCTAAACTGAAATAGACAACCGCCAAAACAGAATAAGCTTCTGCAAAAATAGATAAGACAACCGCACCAATAAAATTAGACACTTAACCAAAATTGAAAGCCGAAATGAAACGTGAAAATTGAAACGGACAATTAAATCTTCTGCCAACACAGGTTTTACGCTATTGCGGGTTTTGGGCTTAATTTAAAGTTTATTTTGTATCTTTGAGGTCAGTGCTAAACCGAAAGTTTCGGCTTCCTTAATCCGCAACAGACGTAAAGCCTGGAACCGTTAGCAGATATTGTTGAAAAACCGAACACTAATAAGGAATTTCTCAAAAAATCTAACTTGAAAAAAATATTTGTTAACGGCTGGAAATAAGCT
>NZ_PQNY01000060.1 GCF_002917885.1 Flavobacterium croceum DSM 17960 | reverse complement strand
TAATTGGTAATCAAAGCACCATTGGTCCCGTAATGGGTAGCTGTATTGGTGTCTGTACCTCTTGATACAGGTATGGTTATAGTACCATTATTTGGTACACCTGTAAATATACCTGTAAGGGTTGAAGCTGTTGATGCGCTAAATGCGTTCGGACCTCTTACAATATAGCCTTTTCCAACGGTCATTGTTGCTCCTGTAGATTCATTCCAATTTCCTTGCCCTCCATTAGGATTATTTACTGTAGGATTCCATATATATATAGGACCTGATACCAATGGTGATGTAATACTACTCACATTAAATGAAGCTACTGGCGACGACCAATACACATAATCATTACGTGTAATAGACGTATTGCGCTTGTAAATAATGTTTCCTGTATTGGCTACATTGTTTACTTGCACCAAAGAGGCTTTGTCTTCTAGAGTTAAAGTTCCTGTTGTTGCTACATTTACCCAATTGGTTACAGCTAATGTATTGCCACTATTCACCACTAATGTAGCATTATTCTGCACGGTAAGTGTACCTGCATAAGCGACAAAGCTTGAACCTGATACAATAGGATTATTTGCTGTTGTAGGAATAATAACACAGTCTGTAGCGGCAGGTAAAGAACCTCCTGTCCAGTTTGCGGTATTGTTCCAAGCGGTTGTGGTGCCTAGCCATGTTTTAGTACCCGATATCGTAGCACTACCTGTAAGAGCACTGCTGTGTGCATTACAATATGCGTCAGATGCTGATACAAGAGTATAGGTAGTCGTATTGCTTGGGTTTACTGTAATGGTGTATGGAGAACTAGCTATTCCAGATAGTGTTACTGGTGTAGTACCATTTGTGTAAGTAACCGTCCATGGTGCTGTTCCTGTTAGGGTAAATACAATACTAGTATTACAAGTAGTAGTAGGACTCGATATAACAACGCTAGGAGCTGCTGCTACAGTAATTGTTGCTACTGCTGTATCACAATTTGCTGGGTTTTCTATCTCACATATTTGGTATGTTAAGGTGTAAACGCCCGGTGCTGTACCTGAGGCTACAGTAACATTCGTTCCAGATAGACCAATATTGGCATTAGAACTACTCACAAACGAAATAGTTACATTACTGGTTGTAGGAGTTACTCCTTTCAATAAATCGTTGGCTAGTACATTTGTAACGTTACTAGGATTTGCGGTACATCCATTTACTGTAAATGTATCGTTTATAGCATCTAAATAACTCGGTATTAAACGTACCGAAGCAGTGCTACAAATACAATTGCTTGTATTCGACAATACAGCTACGATACCATTAGCATAACTACATGTTGCTGTAGTAAACGATGTGTTGTGTGTATAATTGGCTCCGGCATTGATATTCGCACTAAAATTAGAACTTGCTATAACGCCTCCTGTAGGATTTCCGCTAGCATCTGAACAATAGTAATTTATAGTTAATGTATTTCCTGAAAGATGATTTACAGTACTATTATTTGTTAAAGTTAATGCTATTTGATAGGTATTCGGACTTGCATTTTGTCTATATCCTTTTATTGCTAGTGTAAAGCTTGGTTTAGTTATTGTGATTGTTGCATTTTTAGAACCTGTAAGAATATTAATAGACGGACAAGTTCCTGATGGAACAGTAGGACATGTTATAGTACTATTAAATTTAGAATAAGATTTTAACTCAATCGTATTCGCCCCACAAGTTGCTGTAAAACCTGATAATCCTACGTTAATGCTGTACGTTAGATTATCGCCATGCGTAGCTCCTGTTGGCATATTTAACAGCAATTGCTGTCTGCCATCGCCTAAGGTAGTTACACTCGTTAAAGTTGGGCATAATGTAGAACTACAAGCAAAACTTCCTGTGGTATAACTTACGCCTAGTGGCAGGGTAATTGTAATGATTTCGGAACTGGTAGTGGTACCATCTAGAATAATCGTTGAGAAAGAAACGGTATTATTGGTAGTTGTACAAGTAGTTAGTGTCGGTGTGGTAACAGTGTTATATGTAGTATAAGGTGCATTAGCTCCTGTTATATTAATAGGTTTTAAACTTAAATCTATATTTGATCCACTCGCTGTACCGCCACATACATTGTTTGCGGCTGTTGAAATTACAGGTCTAGTACCACTAGAAAAATCGCAATTGGTAGATATTTCCCAACGTAAATTCATAAATCTATCGGTGGAAGTACTCGAGAGTAATACTCCAGGTATTCCATTACTACTTGGGTAATTAGGGTGTGATGCTAAATTTACAGTTACTACATTACCCGCTGTAGTTGAGCTTACAGCAGACCAACTTCCTGAACCACTAGGGTATTCTGCTTGTAGAGTTCCTGAGGTAATAAAAGCACCATTTGGTAATGTAATTTTTGCTGTATTACTTTTTGTGTTTCCTGCCCCTGCAGAACCTATTTGTACTTGATACAAACTCGAACTACATAGGTTTACCGAAGCAGTAGGCTCGGTTACTGCTACAAGGGTTACTTGTGCCACCGCAGGGGTAAACGTTACAGAAATCGTAGATTTTCCGCACATATAATCGGTAGGTGTAGCTGGATATGCCGAACAGTTCCAACCGCCTTCAACTACAATGTTTGTAGCAGAACAAGTTGTATATGTAAATGTTACTTGGTAATCTTTGTAGCTTCCGGAGGCTAAACCACTAGCACCATTTATTTGATACCATTGTCCTCCTGTATAGGTAATAGGTGTAAGGATTGTGCCTGTGGCGATATCTTTTACTTGGGTTATTGTTACGCCTGAAACTGTAGGTAT
>NZ_PQNY01000059.1 GCF_002917885.1 Flavobacterium croceum DSM 17960 | reverse complement strand
GTAGTAAATTCACATTTTTCTTTCGCAAGTTTCTTTATCTTAGTGGAAAATTAAGCGGTTACGAAGTTCGCCACTTCTTGAAGCCGCGAAACGTTAACAGCCATTTTGGAATTCCGTAATATGAAGAAATATTTCGTTACAATTTTAGTATGTATTCTAGTCAGTTGTTCTTCTGCAAAGAAAATGACAGACGATTTCAATTCTGAGGATAAAAATGTAAATCTTTTTGCTTTTGTTGGCAAGAAAATATCCGTAACACAGTTCGATCCAAATGCTGAAGAAAAAGAAGTAATATCTACTGATAGTTTAACTGGAGAGAAAATCGTACGAAAATCATATATAATGGATTCTGGTTTTCGTTGTAAATATTTGGTTCTCAAAAATGTTTATAATCGTGTGGAGAATGACACCGTTGAATTTGTAGCATATGATCATTATGGAAGACCAAATTTTGAAAAATCTGAATATGTCTTATTATATATTTCTAAAAGTTCAAAAGGAAATTCTTATTTCCATCAAAAATATCAATACGATAACTTAAAAGTTGACGCGGACAATAATTTCTATGGATACATTTTTAAATTGAAAAATAACACTTGGATTAAGCAAGAGAAAAAAGTTTCTGTCAAAGAATTATTTGATGAAAAGAAAAGAAATGTATTTAAAGAATTATTCAAATAAAAACGGCTGTTAACAGCGGTTTCACGAGATTGCGAAAAATGTAGTCTATCGACGTACATTTTTCGCAATTATTTTCTACTTTAGTAGAAAATACGCAGTCACGAACTTCGCAACCTCATGAAGCCGCCAAACGTTAGCCGTCAGTTTGGCGGAGCGTAGAAAATCAAGAATAATTTAAGAAATAATGGATAAATGGACAAAATAATAAATTACTTAATTCTTTTTTTGATTATTTTAATGCCCTTTATTCAATTAATTTTATACATTAAAATTGATAGTAATAAACTAAAGGTTAAGAAATCCATTATTTTAATATTAGCATTGTTAATATATTTTCTTATACCATTTATTATAAATTTTCTTCAACCAATAAAAAACCCTAAATGCTTACTTCCTATTGTTTCATTGTTTCTTGGAATATGGATTGTTGGACTAATTTTAACCTTATCAGTAGAAATTTTGTACTTCATCTACAGAAAATTAAAAAAATAAATAATGGAAAATATTACAATCAAATCTAAATTAACCTTTAAAGAATATTTTATATTAATTCTTAGAATCCGAATTAAAAGCACAAAATTATTTTGGGATTTATTATGGATTTTTTTAGTAATTGTTATTCTATCAAAAGGAAACTTTACAAAAGATTTGTTGAGTCTAAAAAATTTGCTCTCAAATGGTTATTTTAAAGTTATAATTTTACTATTATATCCAGTAAACATATATTTTACGTACAAGAAAAATTTTTACTCAAAACAAAATTTATTGAATGACAATTTAACAGTGAAATTTCAAAGCGATAAAATAATTTATAATTCAAAATTAGGAGATAAAGAAATAGAAAATTCCGAAATTACAGAGATTCAAAATATTAATGAATACTTAATATTTTATTTTAGAGAAAAATATTTAATAATAAATTGCAAATTCAAAAGTAATTTAGAAATTAAAAAAATAGTGAAAAACATTAATTCAAGTATAAAAGAAAACCGAACGGCTAACAGCGGTTTCAAGAAATGGCGTGGCTCGGGATTTATTTGAGATAGAAAAGGTTTTTAATTTAAAGTTTTGGTTATATTTGTAAAGGCTTGGTCTTGGTTCATCGCCACTTCTTGAAGCCGCAAAACGTTGTACGGAAATCCCTTCGGGCTTCCCGTACAACGAACAGGGCTTTGCACCAGCACGAAGCCCTTCGGGACTTCGTACAACTTGGATTTTGCACAAGGCAAAACCCTGCGCAAAGCCCTGTTCGTTGGCAGTAATTGTAAACAGACACGATGACAAAAGAAGATTTTCAAAAATTATGGACTTTAAATTACCCAGACACAGTTCCGATTTCGTATCTGTTCAAACACGACTATACTGACAGGTGGTTTAGAATTCATAGTTTGCCTGAATCAAAGCGTTATCCAGAAGACGAAAACGAATGGCAAGTTCTTCTTTCACGACAAAACGAAATTATTACAGACTTATTCGGACTTGAACCTCCAATATTAATTGTGACAGGTGAATATAATTGGGGAGACGACCGACAAATTCATATAACTGACGAAGAAGAAATCTTTAAGCAATTTTCATTTGTACGACTTGACAACATTGAGTTGCATAAAATTGACGCTGAACAATATGATGAGCCTGACATTTATAGACCTGCATTTGCACAGACTATTTGGAAACCAAATTATCACGACAAACTTTTAAGGGAAATTGCAAATGACAACACAAGAGTTTTTTTTATTTCATTTGACAAAAAAGTTATAGTTGCACCTTATGACGGTGGCGTTGACTTTGTGCTAAAAGACAGTTTGACAAAGGAAAACTTTAAAAACAAATATAGACAATGGTTATCGGAACGAGAAGATGGATATTAAACACGAAACAAAAACAACTACTGCCAACATCGGTTTGGCAATATGGCGGCTGAAGTGCTTCTATGAAAAATTTGTGCAAGGTTCAACAGCAGTAATTCTATTGAACTTTTGTGCTAAAAATCCGCCACATCGCCAAGCCGTGAACCGTTGCCTGCTATACGCGGAAAAATTCCGGAAGAAATTTTTCCTTGTTTATTTAAGAAAGAATTATGAATGTTTCAACTTCGTGGTTTTTTCTTT
>NZ_PQNY01000058.1 GCF_002917885.1 Flavobacterium croceum DSM 17960 | reverse complement strand
AAAAAGTGGACATTTCGTCAAGTCTTAAAATTCAAATGGTTGTTCAAACTAAAATGTTTGACTTCTGAATCTCGTCGGAAGTATGGCACACAACGTCTTGCAGCTTGGCGATGTGGCGGATTAAGGAAGCCTAAACATTCGATTAAACACTGACTTTGCAAATACAAAACCAACTTCAAATTAAGCCCAAAACCCGCCATATTGCCAAACTGCTGTTGGGCGATCGGTTTTATTTTCTTAATAAATTTCCTTCTCCATCTTTATATGCACCAGTGAGAATTAGGATAAAGTCGATTAATGTCCAAACTCCAAAACAACCTAATGTTATTAATTGGATAAAACCCATAAAATAATTTTTAGTGTAAAAACGATGAATACCAAATAAACCTAAAAAAAAGCACAATAATAATGTTGTTGTAAAATTTGCATTTATGTCTGATTTTACAATTTCTATCTTTCTTTTTTCTTTTTCTATTTTGATGGATGATTCCTCAATTACTTTTGTAGGTTTTACTGGTTTAGGTTTTGGAAGTTTACTATCTGCAATTTCTTTATGTAATGCTTCAATTTCTTCATTCGTTTTGGTAGTTAATTTTGCTATACAATCATATATGTTTACTAAATGTTGGTTTGCATTTGTAACTTCATATGATTCGTTAAACGTTCCTATTTTTCTTCTTACTTCAACTGTAATTTCAGTTTTGTTTTCTGTTATGGTATTCAGGTTAATGTCAATATAAACACCCATACTTAAAAATTCGGTTGCCTCATAAGTATATTGATTAAATATCTCATTTGAATTTGTGAATTTGTACTTTTTATTAAGTAGACTAATGTTTTTAACACTTATTTTTACTTTCTCAATCGGAAAATCTACTTGAGTTGTTTTTTTTGGGTTTGGGATTGCAAATACTGCCATTTTTTAGATTTTTTATTACTTAATGTTTAATTTGTTGTAAAAATATATGTTTTGAATTTAGAAAACTTACGGTTTTCCTCAATTGCTCTTACTTTAATTCATATCAATTTCTAAAAATGTTCCAGAAAATGGGTCAGTAAATACTAATTTATAATTTTTATTTTTTGAAGGAACTTCAAAAACAACTTTTCCTTTCTTGGCAACATTTGGATTTAATGACATTCCCATAAATGTTTCACCTGGAAATTCTGACAATTCTAATGATGCTGTTCCATCTGGTGAATATCCATATTCTGCTCCACTTTCGTCGGTTAATTTAAAGTATGAATTATCAATATTTATTTCTTTATGGGATTTATTTGTAACTGTCAATGTAATTATTACAAAAACACCATCAGCTTTATTTAGAGTATATAAACCGCCAATAAATTTTTTGAATTTAACTCTTTCTACTTTATATGTTAATGAACCAACATTATAAGATTGTCCAACTGTACCTTTTAATCCTTCATCTTTTGTTGATTCAATAGTCGAGTTCGCAGTTTTTTCAGTTTCTTTTGCTTCTACTTTTTCTTCTGTAACTCCAGAGTTATTTTTTTCAATTTGCTTTTTTTCTTTTTCAATTTCTTCAACTTTAATTAAACTATCAACAATCGGCTTAATTTCATTAATTTTTAAAATTGCGTCTTTATAACTTTTGTCAGAACTTTCTACATTGCTGAAATTTTCTAATGCTTTCTTGTAATTCTTTTTGTTATAATAATCAATTCCTGTTTCGTAATAATTGATTGGGAATAATTTTGAAAGAATTAATAAGACTGTAAAAGTTCCTACAATGCCAATTAATACTTTTTTCCAAAGAGCCATTTTTGGTTTTTGTTCCATTTTTTCGTGTTTTAAGATTAGTAAATTTTGTTCATTCTTTTTTTTTCGGGTTTCGTACAACTTTCGGTTTTCTGTCGCTCGAAACTGTCGCCCAACGGTTTTCGGCTTTGCGATGTTGGGGAATTCAAAGTACAAATGTTCAATTTAGTACAAATGCTCAATAGAATTCCAATGCTCAAATTTAGTACATCAGCCCCAATATCGCAAAACCGATGTTACAGGCTGCCGTATTTGTTTTGTCCTTAATTACTGTTCTTCGTATGTGTCTTCAAATAGTTTTTCTTTTGGTAGCAAGTTGTTCTGGTAGTATTTTATTTCTGCTTTACTAAAAAAGTTGAAATTCATAATTCCCATTGTTCCGTTGTCGTGCCAAATATTTTCTTTATCTTGAATTTGAAGTGTCCACTTAAATGCTTTGCCATTTCTTGAAATCTCTTTAATTCTTGAAATACCTGCCAAAGCGAAAATGAGTTGGTCAAGCATTTCATTAGTTTCTTCCTCATTGTTGTCATAGTGCCAATGAAATTTGTCAAAGTACATTGTATTTTCTCTGTCAGCTGTTTGAATACAAATATCAAAGCCGTCATTATTCTCTTTAAAAATATTCAGTTCATCGTCATTAGCTATCTCAAATTTAATGTTAGGATACTTAATAAGATTTTCAGTAATTGTTGATATGATTTTGTTTACTGTCATTTTTATGCTTTTGTTTTAGTTAATCGTCTGAATGTATTCCAAATGTTCACAACGTCTTGTTAGACTTGAATTACTATCCTTAAACTCAAATTCTAAAAATTGAACAAAAGTTGAAGGTAAAAAGTCTGTTGTTAAATGTCCAAAATGGGACAGTCATTCAACGTCTAAATTTTACTTTGTCAATGTTTGCACTGTCGTTCAAACGGTTGCCTGTAACGTTTTGCAGCTTGCAGAAGTGGCGGATTATGGAAGCCTAAACTTTCGTTTAAACATTGACTTTGCAAGTACAAAACCAACTTTAAATTAAGC
>NZ_PQNY01000057.1 GCF_002917885.1 Flavobacterium croceum DSM 17960 | reverse complement strand
CAAAATAAAAAAGACAGTGAATATCAGTAAAAATAATTTATTAATCAAGGCTAAATGCTTATTTTTCAGCCACTAAGCAAAGCCACAAAACGTTATATGCCATTTTAGAACGACACTGCAATGAGATACAGAGAAATTGAGCCGAATGGATTTTTGAACAACTTTGTGAAGTGTTTTTGGTATTACGAAACTACTGACACAGAAATTCAACATACCATTTTACCAGACGGTTACTTTGACTTAATTGCAGAATTTGAGAACGAAACATTGACAACTGTTAAACTGACAGGAATTTGGACAAAACCGAAAGACATACAAATTCCTAATAACACTAAATTCTTCGCTATTAGGTTTAAACTTATAGCCATTGAATATATCTTCCAAAAAGAGATAAAATCAATTTTAGACTCAATTGTGAACTTGCCTTTTTCATTTTGGAGCATTGACAAATATAAATCTAATGAATTTGAAAAATTTGTTTCTGAAATAACGAGCAATTTAGACACTTCAATAAAGCATTTAAAGCAAATTGACAGCAGAAAGCTAAAATTATTTGATTCCGTTTATGAACAAAAAACTAAAACAGTTGCTGAAATTTCAAGCACAGTTTTTTGGAGTAGCCGACAAATAAACAGGTATTTTCAAACACAATTTGGTATTACGCTAAAAGAGTTTTTAAACATTGTGCGTTGCAACGCTACATACGAAGAAATTTCAAACGGTAATCTAAATCCCAATTCCGATTATTTTGACCAAGCTCATTTCATAAAAGAAATCAGAAAATATACAGGTGCAACACCAAAAGTATTAAACCAAAACAAAAACGACCGATTTTTACAATTATCAAAGATGGATTAAAAGTAATTTTGTGGCTTAATTTTAAATTCAAAAAAATGAAAATAAGTAAACTTTCACCAAACTTTGAAGTGTCCGACATTAGAAAAACGGTTGCTTTTTACACAGAAAATTTCGGTTTCAACCTTATTATGGCAGTTCCCGAAACACAAGACGGAATTGATCAAACTTTTGCAGAAAACAAAGAGTATGTTTACGCAATGATACAGAAAGACAACGTAGAATTTATGTTTCAACGTTCAGACACATTTAAAAATGATGTTGTTTTTTCAAAAGGACTGAATATCGGAGCAACTGTTTCATTTTATATGGATGTAGAAGGCATAAAAGAATTCTATCAAGACCTAAAAAGTAGAAATATTGAATTAACTGAACTAAAAACGACTTGGTATGGAATGCAAGAATTTTACTTAAAAGACTTAAACGGTTATATTCTTGGATTTGCAGAAAAAGTGGACTAATTATGAATATAGAAGACGTAAGAAACTTTTGTTTGTCATTAAAAAGTGCAGAAGAAAAAATGCCTTTTGATGACAAAACACTTGTGTTTTCAGTTAAAGGAAAAATGTTTTGTGCAACTGACTTAACAACGTTCGAGTTTCTAAACTTAAAATGCGACCAAGAAGAAGCTATAATTTTAAGAGAAAAATACAGCGAAGTAACACCAGGCTACTATATGAACAAAAAACTTTGGAACAGTGTAAAAACAACGGGGAAAATTTCCGACCAACAAATGAAAGAATGGATATTAAACTCTTATCGTTTAGTTGTTTCAGGACTTCCGAAGAAAACGCAAAAAGAATTGACCGATGAATAAAAACGGCATATAACAGCAGTTTGGCAAAATGGCGGGTTCAGTGCTAAATTGAACATTTGGTTTTCAATTGAAGTTTAGTGCTAAATTGAAAGTAAGTGCTTCTAAATCCGCCACTTCGCCAAGCTGCAAACCGTTGTAGGTAATTGTACGATAACCGAAGCGTAAAAAACAGAAAAAATTATGCTTTGGAATAAAATTTGTAGTATATTTGAAAAATATTTTAACTTTAATATGTTAGAAATGGCAACAACTATCAGAATAACTCCAACACTAAGTGGTAAAGCCTCTAAGCAATTTAACACGTCCCTTTCTAAAAATAGTTCTATTAAAGTATCTGCTTCAAGGAGAGAGAGTATGTCAGTATTAGTAAAAAAAGTTTTATCTAATAAAAAGTAAACTTTTGAATCTTTTTGATTTTAACTTTTTTGAATTGTCTGAAAATGACAATCTTGACTCATTTGACTGTGGTGAAAATGAAATAAATAAATTTCTTAAAGAGGACTCCGTTGATTTTCAAAATGAAAAAATGACTAACACTTTTGTCTTTAAAAATAATAAAGATGAAGTTGTAATTTTCTTTTCAATATCAAATGATTGTCTTAATGACATTCGTTATGAAAATAGTGTTTGGAATAAGTTACATAGAAAGATAAATTTACCTAACAATAAAAGAATTAGGCAATATCCATCTGTCAAAATAACCCAATTAGGTATTGACAAAACAATTCAAGGTAAAGGGTTATCACATCAATTATTAGATTTTATAAAATATTGGACTTTTGAACAGCATAAGCCAGCCTGTAGGTTGATAATTTTAGACTCTTTGAACAAAGAAATACAGATTAATACCTACCTGAAGAATGACTTTCTATTTTTATCCGATTTAGATAAAAATGAAAAACATAGATTTATGTACTTTGATTTACTTAGATTAGAATAACAACTACCTACAACAGTGGTTTTGTGCAAGCGTGAGAAAATACCAAACCACATTAAAAAGAAAAAATAAATTAATATAAACAATTGCTTTTCATCAGCTCACGCCTGACACAAAGCCACAAAACGTTGCCTGCTATACGCGGAAAAATTCCGGAAGAAATTTTTCCAGGTTCCTTAAAGGAAGAATAATGAATACTCGAACTTCGTGGCTTTTTT
>NZ_PQNY01000056.1 GCF_002917885.1 Flavobacterium croceum DSM 17960 | reverse complement strand
AAGAAAAAACCACGAAGTTGAAACATTCATAATTCTTTCTTAAATAAACAAGGAAAAATTTCTTCCGGAATTTTTCTGCGTATAGCAGGCAACGTGTCGCCGCTTTGCGCCTGTTGCGAGCTTCGTAACTGTGTATTTTCTGCTAAAATACAATTTCTTACAAAAGATAAACGTGAATTTACCACTTTTCTCGCAATAGCGCAAAACGGCTGTTGGGCGATGTTTTTATTTAAATTTCATTGATATTACAAAATAATGAGGAATTTCAAATTTTTCCCAATATTTTTCTGGTGCAATTTCTGACTGCGCAACATCACAATATGATCCTTTAGTTTCTTCTTGTTGTGAAGGAGTTATAATTGTTAGAATTGGGAATTCTTCGTTTGATGAAACATTAACGAATTTTTTTTCGCCTTGAAAATCTTTCAAAAGATAGTCTTCTGATTTTCCTTTTTCTAACTTAAATGTTTTTTTTTCTCCATACATTTTGGGTGATTGAATAAAAACTGTCAATTTATCATCTTCAATTTTGTTAAAAAATTTAAAAGATGTGTATGATGTGTCAATTTTAAAATATTCATCGCCTGAATAATCAAATATTTTAGTCTTTTTTATGAGTTTTCCGTTTTTGTATTCTTTCAAATTAACTTCATAAAATTTCCCAATCAGTTCGTTACTTTCAAAAGTTAACTTTTCAGTACTAATATTTTGAAAAAGCATCAAACTATTAATTTCATCGTTTGTTGAACCATACTCTGAAATCATTTTCACATTCTTTTGACTATAATTAGTTTGAAATATTAGAAATGATATGATAATTAAATACTTGTTTTTCATGAATTATAGTTGTTTTTCTTCCTTTACTCGCAAAATATCGCCCAACGGTTCTCGGCTTTCACCAGTTGCTGCTGCAAGCACAGACCAAAACAAAACTACAACTTTTCTTTGAAAGATAAAATTGTAGTTACCAGATTATGTTCCATGAAAAACTAAATAGCAAGCGCAAGCCTCGCAATTGGTGAAAACCGATGTTAGCAGTAGTGCTTTTATTTTCTAATATATGTCAAACCAAAAGTCAAGTCCAAGACTCCCAAGTTTACTTAATTGTTGTGGTGATAAGGTTGGTCCGCCTTGTCCGTTTTCTGATAACCAATAACAACTTATATCTATTTTAGCACCTTTGCTAATAAGTTCTTTTATTTTAAAATTTATTGGAAGTAATTTGTCAGCTAAAAAATCTATATGTCGTCTGCTGTCTTTTGAATTTACTTTTCCATCAGTTGTTAAAAACCAACCGTTATGTTCAATTGACTTATTAGTTTGTAATTCATTTTTCTGACTTTTTACATGTGTTTTTGATGGTTGAATTCCTAAATATTCTGTTAATTCGTTTGGGCTTTGCTCATCACTATAAATTCTCAAAGTAACATAAGTTTCGGCACAAGTTTCATAATTATCATTATACATATATTTTCAATATTATGTTGATTTTGTTGTTCTGCGGTCGCATTACTGCTAACGTTCTGCGGCTTCAAGAAGTGGCGAACTTCGTAACCGCTTAATTTTCCACTAAGATAAAAAAACTTGCGAAAGAAAAATGTGAATTTACCACATTTTTCGCCATTTCTTGAAACCGCTGTTAGCAGATGGTTTTTTTAAAATCTATATCCAACTCTCAAATGTAAGTTTGCAGTAACACCTTCCAAATCTCCATAATTTTCTCTAAATTGGTGACCATAACCAATTCCAATTGCAGTTTCGTATGTAAAATGTTTTCCAACATTTCGTTTTATTCCCCAAGTTGGAATTATGGTTACTAAATTAAAAGTCTTTAAATTGTCATAATTAGAAATTACAAACCAGTTTGGATGATAACTTGTTTGTAGAGATACAAAGTTTCCGCTATTTCCAGAAATGTTTTTAGATTTTGATTGTCTCTTTTCTAAATTATAATACCATCTCGGTTCTACAGTTATAACTGGAGTCATTAAAAAACCAGTTTTCGGGTAAAAATCTCCGCCAAATATTCCAGTATTCATTCCAAGTTCTGTTCTTAATGCAATTTGGTTTGTAAGTTTCGATTCGTTATGTACCCATATTCCAAGAGTTCCAGTTTGTATTCCGAAAGTAGATTTTTCTATGCTTGCGGTTTGAGAGTTACCAACTGAGTAAATTAGGCTAATAATTAATGATAATAAAATTTTACTTTTCATTATAAATTTAGTTAAATTATTAAATTGTTGTATTTTACGTTCTGTTTTTTTAAACTATCTGCTAACGGGTCGCCGCTTTACGTCTGTTGCGAGCTTCGGAACTGCGTATTTTCTGCTAAAATAAAACTTCTTGCGAAAGATAAATACCAATTTTACATTTTTCTCGCAATAGCGCAAAACGGCTGTTAGCAGAAGGATTATTGTATAATTTGTTCAACAAAATATTCATCATAATTCAAATTATATAATTCCTTACTTTCTTTTCCATTTTCTAATAAGTTAAACAATTCGACTGCTTTGGATTCGTTATCATAAATATATTCGAGAGGAAAAAAATCTTCTGAAAAATAATATAGTTCAGTTATTCCATAAGCCTTTGCTATAGTTTTAAATATTTTTCGCCATTCTTCAGTTGATTTTCTGTTTTCGTAATCAACAAATTTATAATAAGTAGAAAAATACTCAAATGAACCCGAGAAATCAATAAATTCAGAATTATTAAAAGTAATTCTAATTGAATCTAAAGTTGTTTCCTCAGAAAATCTATATTCAAAGAATTCCATTCCTTCTCTTTCATTTAATTTCCAAACATTTTCATCTTGATTAATAGAAAAGAAAGATGAATTAATGTCTTTCAGAATTTGAGAAAAATATTCTCTCTCATATTCAATTGATTTTAGGTTTCTTTTACCAATAATTTGCATCCAAATCGCCATATTTTCTGCGGTTTTCTAAATCTTTCTGCTAACGTTTTGCGGCTTGACGCAGAAGCGAAGCCAGCGAACGATTTAATTTCTGTTAAAGATAAACATTTTCGTGAAAAATGGATTTCAATTTAA
>NZ_PQNY01000055.1 GCF_002917885.1 Flavobacterium croceum DSM 17960 | reverse complement strand
CTAAAAGTCTCGAAAAAAAAACAAAAAAGTTGATATTTCTTCTTCCGAATTGTTGTCTGCGGCGTTTATTCTTCCGAAACTGACACACAACGTTTGGCGGCTTGGCGATGTGGCGGATTTTTAGCACAAAAGTTCAATAGAATTAGTGCTTTTGAACTTTGTACAAATGTTTCATAGAAGTACTTCAGCCGCCATATTGCCAAACCGATGTTACAGGCAGTAAGATTTTTGTTCGTCATTTCGTTTCAATTACTTTTTGTTCATTTATACGCAATATAAAGTCTGCTATTCTTTGTGTCTCGTCACTTGAAAATGACGGTTTAAAATATTTTATATATCCAAGAAGCTCATTTAAAGTTAAGACTTTCACATACTGAAACTCTTCTTGAGGTTTTGAGTTAGTCATTACAATAAGGTTTTTGATTGATATTTTTTTGTCGCCCCAATGATGTTTGTTTAAACGTAAATGATAGTTACTAATTTCATTGTTAAGCAACTTGAATAAAACAAAACTTGTTCGCCTTATTTGTTGAATAGGTGAATGTAAACTTAAATTTGCCAAAGATTTTTCACTCCAATTCTTGGTTTCTATAAGAAATATTCCAGATGGTGCTACAAGAATATGATCAATTTGGACTGACTTTATGTAATCATTTTCTTGTCTGTTGTAAATTGCAGGCGAAAATGAAACTGAAAAGTCATTAATTAAAATATATTCGTCCGATAAATTTTCTAATGCTTTAACTACCTTTTGCTCTCCTAAAGCACCATAAATGAAACTGTTTAGATTGTCAATTACAGTTTTTTTTCTTTCAAGTTCTGATAAAGAATTATGAACGCTCTGTTTTACAGCTTCATCTACATTGGAAATTATAAATTGATGACGACTGCTCTTTTCTTGGTAATTGTCAACAAGGTTACTAATTCTCCTTTTTACGTTACTGTCAAAATTATTTTCCTTGTTTCTGATTTTTCTTTTTAAATCCCAAACTCTTAAAAATTTGGTTATTTTCTGCAATAAGTTTGTGGGATTATTGTTTATTGAAATATTAAGTTGTTGCTTAAATTTTTCAATTTCGTCTGTCAATATTTGTTCTGTCTGTTGTCGCTTTGTTTCTATTGCTGTATCTAAGTCTTTCAATTCCAAATTGAGCAAGTTTTTTTCTTCTTCAATTAGGTTTTTATGATGAGCTATTAATTGCTGCCGGGAAGTTGCAAACGAGTGTTGAAAATCAATAACCTCCTTTAATGATTTAAAGTCTGAAATATTGTTTTCTTCCAAATGTGATTTTAAAGTCGTTAGTGAACCAATTGTGTTATATGTTCTACTCATTTTGTCTGCCGATTGTTAATTGCAGGGTGTCTCTACTTATTGCCTGTAACGTCCCGCCGGCTTCACGAAGTGGCAGACTTCGGGACTGAGTTCTTTCTGCTAAGATAATATTTCTTGCGAAAGAAATACATGAATTTTGCAATTATCCTGCCATTGCGTGAAACCGCTGTTGTGCGTTCGTTTTTATTTAAATTTCCGTTTTAGGATTAAGTATTCATTGTTTTCAACAATCCTATATTTCTCTACCCAAAGGTTATCTTTATTATAAACATATCTAAATTTTTCATTTTCAAATTGTGCGGGTCCACCAATCATAATAATTGGATACTTTTCATTTGGTGAAGACACTCTATTTAATTCAATTACATTGTTGTATTCATCATATTTATATGTAATAGTTTTAGTTTTTATTTGATTGTCAATTTTAGAGTATTCTTTTTCTTGTATTATGTTCCCTTTAATATCATAAATCAGTTCCTTTCTAAAACCACATAGAGAATCAAAAGCAGATTTTCCAGATTCAATTGTTTGTGGTAAATTCTGAGAATTAAAATTTGAGAAAAACTCTTTTATTAACACTTCTTGTTCAATTAATTGATTCTTATCATTGTATTTGTATGAGTAATTTATTGTGTCATTAATTTTGCCTTTATTGATGTCATATTTTACAATCTCAAAATCCAAATCATTCTTTTCATCATAGAAATACTCGGCTTGATATGTTAAAGTTGATTTATTGTAATTTCTAATACTATTTATTTTGCCATCTTTTAAAGATATTTTTTTAGACCAACCTGTTTTCTTTTTGTTATTGTAAAAACTTATAATTTCTACACTACTGTATTTTTTAAGGTTTTCATTTTTTCTGATTTTTTCGAATGATTGGCTAAAAACCGTTAATGTGGATAATAGAAAATATATTAAAGGTAATTTCATAATGAGTATTTTTCGATAGGCAAAATGACGCACAACGTTTTGGGGCTTTGCGTTCGGGCGGGTTTCGGAGCGCGAAAGTTTCCATTTATTACTAAAGTTTATTAGAAGCACAAAGCTCCAAGTTTGTACGTCAGCCCGCCTGACGCAAAACCCGTGTTGGGCGTAGTATTTTTACCAATTTGGAGTTTCATAAGTCATACCATCAATTTTCAATTTTTCATACCTCTTAGGATTAAAAAAGGAAGACTTTGCTATTTTCCGTTTAATAGCGTCTTCGGAATATCCAATACAAAAGTCTGTCCTTGGGTTTTCATTAAGTAAAATCAAATCTCCTTTTTCATCAATTAATCCAAATTCTAGCTGGTCTGAACCGCCATTAATGTCCCCATATATTTGTAGCTTAATAACTCTTCCTTTCAGCTTATAGTAACCAATTATCCCCTTGTTAATATTATTTACGTCTTCTGTTTTAGGTATCTCTTTAGTTCCTTGCAATTTAAATCTACCGTCTGAGTAAAACCTAATATAATGGTCGCTATTCTTATATTCGCTGCTATTTCTATAGTAATTGCTGTTATGTAAATAGTAAACTACTGTTGTGTCTAAAACTTCATTATTTGTCAGTTTAGCAGAATTCTTTTTATAACTGAATTTGTAATTTTTAGGCGGTCGAGTGTAACCAGCTTCATTAATAATATAATGAGAGCAACTTGTCAAGAATATAAGAGATAAAACTATTAGTGCGTTTCGTTCAATTTTCTTCATTCGGTCTTTTAATATTACGCCCAACGTTTTGCGGCTTGACGCAGAAGCGAAGCCCGCGAACGGCTAAATTTCTGCTAAAGATAAACATTTTCGTGAAAAATAGATTTCAATTTAAGA
>NZ_PQNY01000054.1 GCF_002917885.1 Flavobacterium croceum DSM 17960 | reverse complement strand
GCAATAGCCGTATTGGCAGAAGCCCATGTACCACCCGATATAGAAGCGGTTAAAGATGATGTACTACCGACACAAAGCGTATTCGTACCCGAAATTGTAGCAGGCGAACTAGGATTAGTTACGGTTATGGTATAATGCGACACGACTGCAGGACACGCACCCGAAGCAGGGATAGTATAATCGATAGACACAGAACCCGAAGCTACAGCCGTTACAACCCCCGAAGCAGAAACCGTAGCAATAGCCGTATTGGCAGATGCCCATGTACCACCCGATATAGAAGCGGTTAAAGTTGATGTACTACCGACACAAAGCGTATTCGTACCTGAAATCGTAGCAGGCGCACTAGGATTAGTTACGGTTATGGTATAATGCGACACGACTGCAGGACACGCGCCCGAAGCAGGCAGTGTATAATCGATAGACACAGAACCCGAAGCTACAGCCGTTACAACCCCTGAAGCAGAAACCGTAGCAATAGCCGTATTGGCAGATGCCCATGTACCACCCGATATAGAAGCGGTTAAAGATGATGTACTACCAACACAAAGAGTATTCGTACCTGAAATCGTAGCAGGCGCACTAGGATTAGTTACGGTTATGGTATAATGCGACACCACGGCAGGACACGCGCCCGAAGCAGGCAGTGTATAATCGATAGACACAGAACCCGAAGCTACAGCCGTTACAACCCCTGAAGCAGAAACCGTAGCAATAGCCGTATTGGCAGAAGCCCATGTACCACCCGATATAGAAGCGGTTAAAGATGATGTACTACCGACACAAAGAGTATTCGTACCCGAAATTGTAGCAGGCGAACTAGGATTAGTTACGGTTATGGTATAATGCGACACCACGGCAGGACACGCGCCCGAAGCAGGGATAGTATAATCGATAGAGACAGAGCCCGAAGCTACAGCCGTTACAACCCCTGAAGCAGAAACCGTAGCAATAGCCGTATTGGCAGATGCCCATGTACCACCCGATATAGAAGCGGTTAAAGATGATGTACTACCGACACAAAGAGTATTCGTACCTGAAATCGTAGCAGGCGCACTCGGATTAGTCACGGTTATAGTATAATGCGATACCGCTGCAGGACACGCGCCCGAAGCAGGGATAGTATAATCGATAGACACAGAACCCGAAGCTACAGCCGTTACAACCCCCGAAGCAGAAACCGTAGCAATAGCCGTATTGGCAGATGCCCATGTACCACCCGATATAGAAGCGGTTAAAGTTGATGTACTACCGACACAAAGCGTATTCGTGCCTGAAATCGTGGCAGGCGCACTAGGATTAGTTACGGTTATGGTATAATGCGACACCACGGCAGGACACGCGCCCGAAGCAGGGATAGTATAATCGATAGAGACAGAACCAGCAGTTACAGCCGTTACAACCCCTGAAGCAGAAACAGTAGCAATAGCCGTATTGGCAGAAGCCCATGTACCACCCGATATAGAAGCGGTTAAAGTTGATGTACTACCGACACAAAGAGTGTTTGTACCTGAAATCGTAGCAGGCGCACTAGGACTAGTCACCGTTATGGTATAATGCGACACCACCGCAGGACACGCACCCGAAGCAGGGATAGTATAATCGATAGACACAGAACCCGAAGCTACAGCCGTTACAACCCCCGAGTTAGAAACAGTAGCAATAGCCGTATTGGCAGAAGCCCATGTACCACCCGATATAGAAGCGGTTAAAGATGATGTACTACCGACACAAAGCGTATTCGTGCCTGAAATCGTGGCAGGCGCACTAGGATTAGTTACGGTTATGGTATAATGCGAGACCACGGCAGGACACGCGCCCGAAGCAGGGATAGTATAATCGATAGAGACAGAACCAGCAGTTACAGCCGTTACAACCCCTGAAGCAGAAACAGTAGCAATAGCCGTATTGGCAGAAGCCCATGTACCACCCGATATAGAAGCGGTTAAAGATGATGAGCTACCGACACAAAGAGTGTTTGTACCTGAAATCGTAGCAGGCGCACTAGGACTAGTCACCGTTATGGTATAATGCGACACCACCGCAGGACACGCGCCCGAAGCAGGGATAGTATAATCGATAGAGACAGAACCAGCAGTTACAGCCGTTACAACCCCTGAAGCAGAAACAGTAGCAATAGCCGTATTGGCAGATGCCCATGTACCACCCGATATAGAAGCGGTTAAAGTTGATGTACTACCAACACAAAGAGTATTCGTACCTGAAATCGTAGCAGGCGCACTAGGATTAGTTACGGTTATGGTATAATGCGACACCACGGCAGGACACGCACCCGAAGCAGGGATAGTATAATCGATAGACACAGAGCCCGAAGCTACAGCCGTTACAACCCCTGAAGCAGAAACCGTAGCAATAGCCGTATTGGCAGAAGCCCATGTACCACCCGATATAGAAGCGGTTAAAGATGATGTACTACCGACACAAAGCGTATTCGTACCCGAAATCGTAGCAGGCGCACTAGGACTAGTCACCGTTATGGTATAATGCGACACCACGGCAGGACACGCGCCCGAAGCAGGGATAGTATAATCGATAGACACAGAACCAGCAGTTACAGCCGTTACAACCCCCGAAGCAGAAACCGTAGCAATAGCCGTATTGGCAGATGCCCATGTACCACCCGATATAGAAGCGGTTAAAGTTGATGTACTACCGACACAAAGCGTATTCGTGCCCGAAATCGTAGCAGGCGCACTCGGATTAGTCACGGTTATGGTATAATGCGATACCACTGCAGGACAAGCACCCGAAGCAGGAATTGTATAATCGATAGACACAGAACCCGAAGCTACAGCCGTTACAACCCCCGAAGCAGAAACCGTAGCAATAGCCGTATTGGCAGATGCCCATATACCACCCGATATAGAAGCGGTTAAAGTTGATGTACTACCGACACAAAGCGTATTCGTACCTGAAATCGTAGCAGGCGCACTAGGACTAGTCACCGTTATGGTATAATGCGACACCACGGCAGGACACGCGCCCGAAGCAGGGATAGTATAATCGATAGACACAGAACCCGAAGCTACAGCCGTTACAACCCCTGAAGCAGAAACCGTAGCAATAGCCGTATTGGCAGAAGCCCATGTACCACCCGATATAGAAGCGGTTAAAGATGATGAGCTACCGACACAAAGAGTGTTTGTACCTGAAATCGTAGCAGGCGCACTAGGACTAGTCACGGTTATGGTATAATGCGACACCACCGCAGGACACGCGCCCGAAGCAGGGATAGTATA
>NZ_PQNY01000053.1 GCF_002917885.1 Flavobacterium croceum DSM 17960 | reverse complement strand
TTCTAAAAAAATAGAGTAGGAGTGGACATAAATTCAGGAACTATTCAACGGTCAAATGGGTTTTCTGAGTACCGTTCGCCCACTTACTGGTAACGTGTCGCAGCTACAAGAAGTTGCGTACTTCATTCACTGTCTATCACAAATATAGACAAAACATTTATTCAACAATTACCATTTCTGATAAATCCCATGCCTAGCAATTTCTTGTAACTGCTGTTACCAGTAGGTTTTTTATACGTTATCTAATTCCGAGTTTATTTTCTCAATGATTTCTTTTGTTAGTTTTTTCGGCGATTTATTTATTTTAATCTTTGTTAAACGCAATAATTTATATTCTTCTTTTTCTAATAAACTTTCATATTCAGCAATCTCTTCGATTATTCCATTTTCTGAATATTTGTAAATATATTTTGTTTTGCCATAATCTATGACTTCTTTAGATATTTTTCGATTATCATTGTCAAAAACTATTATCTCTTTTTTTGAGTTATCTTTTCCATCGCCATAATATGTCTGAAAATTTGCGATTCTACAATTATTTTGATATTCAAATAAATATTGCCAACGTATTTTGTTCGTTTCCTCAAAAATTTGATTGCATTCGATTATTCTTTTTTGTTCATCGAATATTTTTTGAATGTAGAAATTACCTGAATGAATTTCTATTTTGTTCTTTTCATATTTATAGACAAATGGTTCTGATATTGGATTTGAAGAAATCTCTTTAGTTAATAAGTTATTCTCGTCATAAATAAGTTCAGTGTTGTAGAGTGAAAAATTTTGATTTTCACAACTGGAAATCCAATGTTTTTTAGATATTAACTTTCCATTTTCATAAGAATATTGTTCAATATCCCCAATTACATTAAGTTTATTATAATGTTGTCTTCCGTAAGATACTTTTTCAAGAATTATTCCAAAATTATCAAAATAAAATTCTGATTTTGATACTTTTCTTTTTTTTGATTTTATATAATTTTCAAAGTAATAACCTTCTTGTGTAATTTTGATTTCGCCAATTTCTCTTTCTATTTTTTGCGAATAGATTTTTGAAAAACAAATCAAAAGTATTAAAGTTATTTTCAGTTTCATTTTTGTGTATTTCCCTTTATTTACGGTCAGTTCAGTCAAACTTGCTGGTAACGTTTCGCCGCTTTGCGTCTGTTGCGAGCTTCGGAACTGCGTATTTTCTGTTAAAATACAACTTCTTGCGAAAGATAAACGTGAATTTTGCACTTTTCTCGCAATAGCGCAAAACGGCTGTTGGCAGAAGCCCTTATTTCTTTCTGTTGCGGTTTTCAATTTTTTTATAATTATGTTTCTGGGCTTAGTATATGTAAGTTAGACAGGTATAAATACAAATAAGATTAAAATAGATATAAGTCAGATAGCAATAAATATAAATCGTATTAATATAAATATAAATATGACAAGCATAAATATAAATGCGGAACGCATTTATATAATTGTGAATTATATATATATTATTGTGGTAGCAATATATATAAATTTGGTATGGGGTTTTATGTTTCTACTTGTCATATTTATATTTTATGTTTTGTTATTTCTTTTTCTTGGTGAACACTATTCCTTTTATCTGTGCAAATTGAGGGCTGGTTGCTCCAAAAACTGATTTAACGTATTTCTTTACTTCGGTTGCTATGTCAAATAAACCTGTGTCTGTTCCATAAATTGTTGTGTCTCGTGCAATTCTTGAATTGCTTACATTGGTGTAAGCTGTTGCAACTGCACTATTTTTGGCGGTTAGGTCGGCTTGTTTTGCTGTTAAGGTTGCAATTTGTAAATCGGTTTCGTTTGGTGTGTAACTTGGTTCGGATTGTAAAACAGAAATAATACCTGCTAAATGCTGAATTTGTTGGGCGTAGGATTGTTGGCTTGTGGAAATTGTGTTTGGTGCGGGTGTGCTTGGGTCTGTTGGGGTTTCTACTGCTTTAGCTCTAATGCCTTGCATTTTTTTGTTTAATGTTTTTGCATCTGCCACTTTTTCTTTACTTGCATCGGTTGTTTGTAATGCATTGATTAATCTTGTTGAAAGTGATTTTAAATCTTTGAATGCTACAACACGTTCGTTTACCTTATTATTGTATGCTGTGTTTTTGGTTACAACATCGGCTAAACTGGCTTGTGAGGCTGTGAGTAATGCAGTAAGTTGTGGTAACTTGAGTGCGTTTTTACTTGGGTTGTAGGTTGCTCCGTAACCTGTTACGAATGCAATTAAATCTTGGAAGTTTGCCACGTTTTTTGCGTGTCCTGTTTCTGATGTTGAAGCCATAATAATTTAATTTATAATTATTTGATAAAAATAAAAAATTATTGTTTTGTAAAAACAGATTTTACTTTATTATT
Organism: Flavobacterium croceum DSM 17960; assembly: GCF_002917885.1. GTDB lineage: Bacteria > Bacteroidota > Bacteroidia > Flavobacteriales > Flavobacteriaceae > Flavobacterium > Flavobacterium croceum. Next base: position 925 of record NZ_PQNY01000053.1, on the reverse strand, counting down.
CACCGTCTCTATTTTATATATGTTATAATTATTATCATAATAGATAGAATGACGATACTTATAGGTTAAACTATCATAATTAGCATAAGTTGTTCTGAATTTATTTTCTCCTATCTTTGATATTCTGCAGTAAAATGAATTTCTTATGTTGTAATTATAAAAAGTGTCTTTTTTTGTTGAAAGCCATATTCTCTCATCAAAATCAGAAAAGAGATCATTCTTATAATGATAATATTTATTTGATTTTTTATAAAGCAAAGTAGTATCAATTTCTTTCTTTTTATTATTTTTTGAAATAGTTATATATAAAATTGTATCATTTTCATAAACTATTTTATAATAAGTATTAGTTGTTTTATGGGAAAAAAGATATTCCTCTTTTTCTTTTTTACATCCTTGTAATAAAGTCAGAATTAATATTGATAAATACATTAATTTAATTCTTTTTAAGATTTTCATGTTTTTTGTCTTTCTTTTTCAAATAAGTATCAAAAGTATAATTCCTAAAAATAGGAAACCAACAAAAGCATATTTTAACTCATTTTCAGGGTTGTTTTTTATGATATTTATTATATTTTTGAATAAATATCTAAAAAAAGTACCTATAAGGCATAATAAATAATGTCTTATAAATATTAAAATAATTTGCATATAAATATTTAAGGTTCTTTTTTAACTTTTTCATTAATTGTTTCAAATATTTTCTTGTAATTCCGATTTACAGCTAGGAATTTAGAGTGTTTACTTCTTTACCTTTCCTCCTATGAGATTCAAAGCTTCTTCAATGTTTATTTCTTTTTTATAATATATGGATTTATAATCTATATTTAACCCGTTGTGCATTATAAAAAAAGTTGCTCAAATCATTAATAATGATTAAATTGTATTGACTTTCAAACAATTACAATAATGAGCAACCTTGAAG
>NZ_PQNY01000052.1 GCF_002917885.1 Flavobacterium croceum DSM 17960 | reverse complement strand
AAAAAAATAAAAGAAAAAACCACGAAGTTGAAACATTCATAATTTTTTCTTTAATAAACCAGGAAAAATTTCTTCCGGAATTTTTCCGCGTATAGCAGGCAACGTTCCCAGGCTTTGCGAGGTTGCGGACTAAAGAAACCGAAACTTTCGGTTAAACACTGAATATAAAGATACAAAACAAACTTTAAATTAAGCCTAAAACCCGCAATCTTGCAAAACCTGTGTTGGCAGATCGTTATTCTTTTATTATTTTAGTTTTCATTATTCCTTTTTCTATGTAAATTTTTAAAATATAATTCCCTGTTTTTAATTCACTTAAATCAATTTTATTTTCAGAAACCGAATTTGAACTTAAAATTCTTCCTGAAATATCATAAACTTCAACTTTTGAAATATTATCTTCTGCTTTGAAATTTAAAATATTTTTTACAGGGTTTGGATATACAGAAATGTTATTGATAAAATCATTTTCTTGTAAACCCAATGTGTTTTGAATTGTTGTTGTGTAATTATTTGTAACTATCGGAAAGTTATAATCAAAATAGATATTTGCCGAATTGCTAAAAGTGTTTCCAACAACTAAATTTGGTTTTGTTTTAATTTTAAAAGATACATATCCATCATTGTTAGCGTCATCAAAAGGAAGATTTATATTTTGAAAAATGAATTCGACTTTATTTATGCTTGATATTCTTGTTTCAAAGTTATGACTTCCTTTAATTGGAATTAATGTATTGATATCAAATTTATTAATGTCAATCATATCTTTTACTATAATATTTTGTGCATTTGCTGTTCCATTGTTTTCAAATCGAATTAAGTAATGAACATATTCACCAACCATACTTGTTGTAATAGTTGTTCCTTCCAAACAAGTTTTATCATTTGGGTCATAAGAATTAACTACGATTTGATTTAAGATTGCAATATTGTCATTTGGAGTTTCATCAGTTTGTCCATTTACAGTAGCCGAAGAATTTAATAAGTCGCCACTATTCAACGATGGTGTTTCGGTTGGGGAATTGAGGTTTAATATAATATCAATTTCTCTACTTTCAAAAGGTAAAAGGTTTATAAAGTTCCAATTTAAACTGCCTGTTGACTGATTTGAAACATTAGGATTACTTGAAACGAAATCTAAGACACTATCGTCAAATGTAAAATTGATTGTGCCTGATTGTGTAGTTGTTCCTTTGTTTTTAAAAACTAACTTATATTTAGCATTAAAACCTGGCACTGCAGTATTAATAGGAATTAACATTAATTCTAAATCATTATGAAAACCATTTGCAGTAATGCAAAAATCTTGATTGTATGGACTTATTGCTGTTGGGAAACTAACATTAAAAGTAATTGGAGATACATTAAAATAAGTTGGATTTTCAATAATAGGAGTAATAGTTTGAGTTCCAGCTTGAACAGGAATGTAGTAAAATCCTGTGATATTCGAAATTAAATATCCAATATCTGTTCCATTGGTAATTGAATATTTTAATTTTGGACAAATTATGTCATTGTTATCACAACCATTATTATTGGCATCAAATTTATTTTGTCCTTGAATCGTATAATAAGTGCCACCAGGTGAAAATGAACAATAGGTATTTACTGAACAATTTAAACTTCCACTTGAAAAATTGATATTGTTTTGAATTGTTGTTAATTGTAGATCATCAACACAAACATATTTTAAGTTAGGTAAGTTTATTAAATTTAAGCCTGATTCAATTTTACCATTCTTCATAAATATTTTTTCTAAAGATGGATTTTCTCCACACATAATGAGATCTAAATTTGTTTGATTAGATACATCTAAATTTGTAATATTAGTATACATACATTGAAGATGTTCTATATTGTATATTCCAGAAAAATCTAATATTGAAATAGGATTACCGCTTACAGTTAAATAAATAAGATTTATAAGTTCATTTAAATTTAAATTTGAAATATTGTTATTTTCACAGTATAAAGTTACCAAATTAGGCTTGTTACTTAAATCTAAATTAACTATTTGATTACTTTCGCACGAAAGAAATTCAAGTTGATTTAAACCGCTAATATTTAATGATGTAAGTTGATTGAATCCACAATTAATAGCAAGTAGATTAGCAAAAGATGTAAGATCTAAATTTGTTAATAAATTATCAATACAATGAAACTTTCTTAAGTTGGAAAAATGAATCAATCCCGTTATGTCAGAAATCTTAACACTTTGAATAGAATTAAGATTACTAATATTTAATTCATAAACATCGTCTGCTTCAGTGTATTCAATTTCATTATTATTGTTTGAGTCAATCTTAAAATAAGTTCCATTAATATCTCTCGCAATTTGATTTGTTGAACTTGCTTCCAAAAGTTTCGCTTTAAAATTAATATTTGGGATGTTTATAATTTGAGCATTACATAATGTTGTAAATACTAATAAAAAAAGAATGGTTTTAATTTTCATTGTTATGTTTTAGTTTTCGTTCGTCATTAATGTCTGCCAACGTTTCGCGGCTTGGAGCAGAAGCGAAGCCAGCGAACGATTTATTTTCTGCTAAAGATAAACATTTTCGTGAAAAACGGACTTCAATTTAAGATAAAATGAGCTATTGCGCCAAACCGCTGTTGTGTTTTCGGTTGCGAAAAATAATCTTCCCTTTTTTTAGTCAGTTTCTTTCACTTTCGACGTCAATTTTTCCGTTTTATAATTTTCTTAAAATATTTCCCTTTTCAACTTTCCGCTTTCCGCTTTCCATTTTTAGATTTCGTATCGTTGTTAGCTTTTTTAGTTCCTAAACATTTTAAATTCCGCAACGTTTAGAAGCAAACTTTTATTTGTCCGTTTCTTAAATTTGAGAAATGAATTTCGGTTAAAAGTCTCTAAAAAAACACAAAAAAGTTGATATTTTTTCTTCCGAATTGTTGTCTGCGGCGTTTATTCTTCCGAAACTGACACACAACGTTCTAGGCTTGGCGAAGTTGGGGATTTATAAGCGCAGTGTTTCAATTTAGCACAAATGCTTATTATAAGCACAAATGTTGAAGTTGGCACTGAAGCCCCAATTTCGCAAAACCGTTGTTGGTGGCTGGCTTTATATTCCATATAACAGGAAATCATTGTCTTTTTCTTGTACAATATTTTTGTCAATAATTTCCAATTGTTTTAATGCATTATAATGATTTATGTATAATGGTTGAATTCTTGTTGTTTCTAAAAGTTTATTAACGATTTTAAAATTTTTCGTTGAATTTAATTCATTGTTTTTGGAATCATCTATTATAATAGGGTAACCCGTTGTGCATTATTAAGCGAGATTTATTTTTAAGTTGTTAATGTTTCTTTGAAATACAAATTTATTAAAAAATTGAATAGAAGTTAGAGTTG
>NZ_PQNY01000051.1 GCF_002917885.1 Flavobacterium croceum DSM 17960 | reverse complement strand
AAAAGTGGACATTTCGTCAAGTCTTAAAATTCAAATGGTTGTTCAAACTAAAATGTTTGACTTCTGAATTTCGTCGGAAGTATGGCACACAACGTTTTGCGGCTTCATGAAGTGGCGATGAACTAAGACCAAGCCTTTACAAATATAACTAAAACTTTAAATTAAAAACCTTTTCCATTTCAGATAAATCCCTTGCCTCGCCATTTCTTGAAACCGCTGTTAGTGGCTGTACTTTTTTAGCACCACCATCTTTCCATACAATATTCTGCTATTAGTTTTGTTCTTTCGTTTAATTCAGCTTTTGTAAATGTCTTTTTTGTGTCAATTTCTGAACCAATCATTTTTGTCATTATGAAAGTACTTTTACCATAAGCATCAACTTTGTCAATAGCACTTTTATTTTGAATGCTTGAATTTAAACTACGTTCAAGAATTGTTAAATTCCCTAAATTATGTTCATAATCAATGAAATCCTCTTTATTCTTAAATCCTAATGCTCTTGGAGCAAAAGTTGGGGTTTGAGCTAAAATATGTTCAATATTTGGATTTTTATTTGATATAGCAATAAGTTCAGTAATTTTATATTCTTTCTTTTTCAAACTTTCACAATAGTTAATAAAAATATGGTTTAATGCACGATTTCCAAATATCCATCCATACATTCGTGATTGAAATTCTTCTTTTGACATCCAACGACCATTAAACCAAAGTAACCAATTCTGTATGTCAATTGGTCTTTTCTTATCTATATCAAAAACTAATCTTGAAATATCTGCTTTTGGGTCAGTTGCTCTTGTTTTATAAACCCTAACTTCAATTAATTCAATTAAATCGAAAAAAGTAAATTTTTCATAATTTTTTGTTTCCAAGTTTTTATCTAATAAGTTCAATGATTCTAATTTTACAATTAGTGGATACAAAGTGGCTGATAAATTTAAAACTACAAAAAGTTTAAAATACTTTGGTTCTGTTTTTGCTCTTTCAATTACTTTTTTACAGTTTTCAAAAAATGATTTTAAACTTTCTGTGTATGAATTTATAAAATCTTCTATTTCTTGATAGTTTTCTGTTTTACTTGTATTTCTAAAATTTGTTAGTTTGTTTTTCAGAAATTGTAAAACGTAAGACGCAGTTGGGTCATAATTTTCGTCACTATAACTTACAAAATGATAACGCATTAAATTATCTTCGTTAAATTCTTTATTCTTGATTAGCGTTACATTTAAATCTTCACCTAAATGTTTTATATCATCATAGATTTCAAAAATATCACTAAAACAATCGTTAATTTGATTGTCTAATTTTTTATTTAAATATCTATTTGAAAAGTAAATAAGTAAACTTTTTGCTTTTTCCATATTAGATAGAGGTTTACCTCTATCATTTACAGTTTGGAAAATTCTAATAGCATCGCCTTCTGAATTTTCAACAAACTCCATAACTTCTAGTTTTTCAACAGACTTTAAAAACTTCAATTTATCATCTATTTTCTCAACTTTAAATTTAATTTCTTCGTATGCTTCTTTTAAGTAACGTTGACTTTTATTTTGTGGTTCGCCAACTTTACTGTCTAGTAGGTCTGTCAAGAATTTACAATCTCGGTTTAAAGGTGTCAATCTATATCTTTCATCTTCCTTTAAATAAAATCTTTCATAATATGCCTGATCTTTTTCAGTAAGTTTTTTTATTAATGCACTTATAATTAGAGTTGTAGTTGTAATTCTTTGTTGTCCATCAACAACGTAAAATTTTTCATCATCATCTTCAGATTTTGATAGTACAATTGTTCCAATATAATGATTAGAATTTGATTCAATAGATTCTACAACATCTTCAAAAAGTTCTCTAATGTTTTGTATTTCCCAAGCATAACCTCTTTGATATTTTGGTATTTCAAAAAATCTACCATTGAAAAAGTCTTTAATTTTGATACTTGCCATTTATTATTTTATTTATGTTTCTTGTTTTTTCGGTGTGTTCAGATAGTATAGCCACTAACGTTTCGCCGCTTTGCGTCTGTTGCGAGCTTCGGAACGCTATATTTTCCGTTAAAGATACAATTTCTTGCGAAAGATAAACGTGAATTTAGAACTTATTTCGCAATAGCGCAAAACGGCTGTTGTGCGATCGCTTTTATTCAATTCTTTTAAAAGTTTCAATTTTCTTTTCACTAGACCAACCCATTGGTATTAAAAATGCTCCTCCTGACCGATGCTGACTAATTAAAACGGTTAAATTTTTGTTTTCATCTGTTTTGAGTTTCAGTTTTGTCACATCAAGCGCACCTGCAACATATGGAATTAAAATTGGTTTAGTGTTTTGGTTTTTCAAAATGATATATTCATTTTTATTTTTAAATTTATAGGTCTTTTTATTTAGAATTTTATTTTCTTCACTTATTGTTGATATTTCAATATGTTTTTTATCGATAATTTTAAGTTCTAATTTATACATATTAATTGGCTTATCATCTAAAGTATCTTTTAAAAGTTTTCGGTTTAATAAAGAAACTAAATTATTATGTGTATTACCATCAGAACTGTTTGCTTCAAACGTTCCGTTAATTTTCGATATTTCACTTTCAGATATTTTACTCGTAGAACAAGAATAAAATATTGAAATTGTAATTAAGCAAAATATGATGTTTCTAATTTTCATTTCTTTTTCGTTTCGTTCAACCAAAGTGTCGCACAACGTTCTGTGGCTTGCTCTCAGTGGCGTTGCACCAACACCAAGCCATTACAAATATAACAAAACATTCCATTCAGCAGCGGATTTTCCGAAGGAAAATCCGGAAGTAGCCATTGAAGCAAACCGCTGTTACCAGTAGTTTTTTTATTCAGTTATATATTTTTCAAATTCGACTTTAGATATTCTCTTTTCTATTGTCGGTTTTTCATATTTCAAATTCCCTTTTTCTGTGACTGAAAATATTTCTTCATTCGGTTTTTCTATAAAGTATTCAAACGTATCATTTTCAAAGCTGAAAACAGACCAAGCAAAAGTTCCAACTTGCTTTTTATTTTGATAAAAGTCAGTTTCAGTTTTCGCATTCAATATTCCGTATTCAATTGTCTTTCTAAAATGTCTATCAGTTGAATCAACGTTTGACCATATTGTTCTATATCTTGAATCATTTATTTCCCAATTTTTTCCAATTAGTGGAATACCAATTTTCTCTCTTGTCGAATTAAATTCAATTCCTTTGTTTTTATTTAATGGGATATTATGTTCATAAATTTTAACAAAACTGAAATAAATTATTAGAAATAGTAAAGCTTTTGAAGAGCGTTTATTCCACAAAGATTTTAATGATAATTTGAATTCTTTCGGGTCGTTTTTGTAGTCAAAATAATATCCAATAAGTATCGGAAGTAATATTAAGAAACCTAAACTATAAATTATTAAATTGTCCATTTACGATTTTTGGGTAAAATTACTGGTAACGTTTCGCGGCTTGCTTCAGTGGCGATGATTTATCACAAGCCTTTACAAATATAGCTAAAACTTTAAATTAAAAACCTTTCCGATTTCAAAT
>NZ_PQNY01000050.1 GCF_002917885.1 Flavobacterium croceum DSM 17960 | reverse complement strand
AAAGAAAAAACCACGAAGTTGAAACATTCATAATTCTTTCTTAAATAAACAAGGAAAAATTTCTTCCGGAATTTTTCCGCGTATAGCAGGCAACGTTTTGGGGCTTTGCGATGGTGGGGAAATCGAAGCGCAAATGTTCAGTTTAGCACAAATGTTTATTAGAATTCCAAATGTTCAATTTAGCACTTCTGCCCCACTATTGCAAAACCCCTGTTATGTGCTGCCCTTTTTTCTACGCATAAAAGTCGTCCATTAAATTGGTTCGTTCTTTTGTCGTCAAGTCAATATAGTCAAAGCGTTTGTATGAGCAAAATGAACCCATATCTTTGTCGCCATTAATGAAGATTGCACCAATTAAAACCACATATTTACAAGGATAATTTGTTTTAGAAACTAACTCTTCAATTCTTTCATTGATGGCTTCATACATTACTTCGGTTGCCTCAAATATTTGACTGTCTGCTGATTTAATTCTGTCTGCTTGTTTCAAAAATATTTGTTCAATGGTGTTCATTTGATAATCCAAATCGGTGATGTTATCTTTCTCAATTTGGTTGTTCAAAAGTTTGCCTAATGCACCTTTGGCTGCACCACAACAAGCAGAATTTTCTGATTGCCCGAATCTATGAATTTCGCCAATTGTTCCGTCTTTTGTAATGCCAATATGTGGTGCATAAAACACTACAACTGCTCCGTCTTCGGGAACGTGGTGTGCAAAAGCGTTCATCCCTGTTACACCTGCAAACGGATAACCATTTAGTCCGCCCATTTTGAAAGGGCCAAGCATTTCGTATGCTCTTGGTGGATATTGAATAGCGTTTACATCATCGCAACACATACTATCAGCGTGCATTAATTGATTGGGCTGTAAGCCCAATTTATTTTCTATCACATCTAATAGTTTGTTTACGGTGTCTGCTGTTGTTTTGGCATTTGGATACCATTTTTTTACTGTGTCTAAATTTTGATTGCTCATTGCGAATTTTAATTATAAAATGATATTATTTTTCGGTTGTAAAGCTGGTGGTAAATCGGTTTCGCCAAGCATTTCCCTTAAATCTATTTCTATTGTTCGGCTCATTTGCGAAATAGGAACATCGTTTGCTCCACCTTCAAATGGGTTCTCGGTGCTTTCGCCAACTTGCTCTAAAGAAGTGTAAACCCAAGAAATTAAAACGCTAAATGGAATTACTAACCAAACCATATTTCCTTTCATTATTCCTTCTATACTTTCGTTGAGTTTGTCAAATTCTTTGAGCATTCCAAAAGGTAAAAGGAAGCAAAATAGTTTGATGAAAAATGTATTGATTGTTGCAAATTGTCGTGGATAAGGAAAGTTTTTTATGCGTTCGCTTTTGCCTTGATTATCATAAAAATCTTTTACCATTTTTTCCATTTCTACAAATTGGTAACTATCAATTTCTTTGTTTGCAAAAAGTTCTTTCAATGTTTTAGATTGTAAACTCATTAATTGAACCGCTCTGTTTTTGGTTGTTAAAATATATTTCAGTTCGTCTGCCGAAATATATTTTGCTAATTCAGTTTCTAATGGACTTTCTTTTTCTGGAACAGAATAAAACGCTTTGTAATCTTCGTTATGAGCTTTTGTAGTTGTTTCCCAAACTCGGCTATCTCTCATTTGATAACGCAAGGCTGTAAGCCAAGCAAAATGGCGATAAACCAATTCTTCTGTTTTGGTTGGATTATTCAAAAAATCTCGGCTCATTGTTCCCCAAGTTCGGCTACTGTTGAGTATTGCACCCCAAATTTGCCGTGCTTCCCAAGTTCTATTATAAGTTTGTGTGTTTTTGAAACCAACAATAAAAGCAGTTGCAGTTCCTAATAATGCAACAACTGTCCAAGGAATTGCTAACCATTTTAAACCCACAACTTGATATAAAATTGTGGGAACAATGCCTAAAATTAAAAGCCAAAATATGGTTCGTTTTGTCCAAACCAAAAATTCTGAAAGTTTATATGATTTACCGCTGTGCATTATTTTGAATTATTTGAAGTGAATTTACTGATTAAAATACCCACCAATACCACCGAATAAAATTGCCCTGCAATGCCAAAAAATGAGGTAATTAGTTTAGTATAATGTGTGTTTGGTGTAATGTCGCCAAAGCCAATGCTGGTAAGTGTTATGGAACTAAAATACACCAAATCCATATAAGTTGAGGCTGGGTTTGACAAATCAATTCCTTTAAATGATTGTGGATTTTGATAGACGAAAAATTGTAAAAGGAATGTGCTTATTTCTATCAATAAAAAATAACCACAAGCCGAAGCCGAAATAATATCGGTATTGATATAGCTTGGTTTGATTAAATATTTTAACACTTCCCAAAAAATAAAAAGGAAGAAAACAACATAGCCAAAGTTTAGGAAAATAAAATAATTGGGATTGTTGCCCCAAAAAGTTAAACCAATTGGCAAAACCAAAACAAGTAGAAAAAGTATATTTTGAATGACGTTTTTCCACCTACCTTTTTCAATGAAAACGCCAACACTTGCAATGCCTAAAATGACCATATTTATAGGCCAAATTATTTTTGTGTAGAAAGGTAAGTCGTTTAAAAATATGCCAATAAAAAGATGTTGAATTAAAGCAAAAAGCAATAATTCATATTTTCGTTTGTGTATGTAGTTTAAAATATTTTGCATTAATGTGCTTGTCCAATATCTAAACGGTTTATTTTTCCTTCGGCATTGATTTGAAATTTGAAATAGGTTTTAAAGTCTCCCCAACTTTCGGTGTGAAAATTACCTGTAATATCAAGTCCGTTATTTTCTACTTTGTCTATGCTTGTAAATTTTTCGTGTCCGCAAGCATCTTTTACGAAACTTAAAAAGTCTCTTGGGTTTCCATCATCATACAATTTTGCGTCAGTAGTAAAGAATGATAGAAAGGTTTTGCTGTCGCCACTTTGCCAAGCATCAAAAGCATTTTTTACTGTTTCGTTTGTTAGTTTTGAAGTGTCCATTTTGTTGTTCTGCTTTGTTGATTTTTGATTTGTATTGGCTTGTCCACAAGCTGTAAAACTTAAAACTGTAAAAATACAAAATGTGTAAAATAATTTGTTCATTTTAGTTTGTTTTTGAAAGTGGATGTTGCAAGTAGATGATTACTAAATTCAGCAAGAGAAAAGGCAACTCTATTGCAACGCCTTTTAGGTCTTTATCTATAAGGTGAAAACAAATAATCATTAATATACCTGCCGCCATTATAAAATTACCCCAAAGAAACATTTTTGGGTGAAGTATAAGCAATGCTCCAATAATTGTGATTGCTCCGTTTATCATTACTGCTGTTTTGCTAAAATTCCATTTGCCAAACATTTCAAGCATTTCTGTCTTTGCTGTCAACATTGCATAGCCTTGTTTCAGTCCCATAAAAACGGCTACAAGAATTAGAATTGAATTGAATATTTTGATTGCTGTTGTCATAATGTCTTTTTTTTTAATTGTCTGTCTGTTAATTGTTAGCACTGTCGTTCGGTAGGGTTGCACATAACGTTTTGCAGCTTGGCGAAGTGGCGGATTTAGAGGTACTTACTTTCAATTTAGCACAAATGTTTATTTGAAAACCAAATGTTCAATTTAGC
>NZ_PQNY01000049.1 GCF_002917885.1 Flavobacterium croceum DSM 17960 | reverse complement strand
ATTGATTTTTTGTTAATTTTTGATACATTTTTTTATTTTTAATTAATTACTTTTTTCAGTTTTCTATTCTGTTGCGGTAGTATGACGCACAACGTTCCGGCGCTTTGCGCAGTTGCGAACTTCGGAACTGATTATTTTCTGTTAAAGATAAAATTTCTTGCGAAACGTGAACGTGAATTTATCACAAAACTAGCAATTGCGCAAAACGCCTGTTACCTGACGTTTTTATTTTAAGACTATTAATCTCATTTGTATTTTTATTTTACCATTTTCACTTGTCCAGCTTTCTCCGATTGCATATAGCTTATTATCAATCATTAGCATATCATTTATTCGGTCAATGCTTTCTAAGTTGAATTGGTATTCTCGTTTTATTTTAAAATTGGTGTCAAGTTGAATAATATAAATATCTTCATGATTATCCCATAAGGTTCCTAATGTTTCATAATTAAATACAGAACCACCAAAATATTGTGAATTTTGGTCATCGGAAAGTTGTGAAGTTATATTAAAAGAATGGAATTTAGAAATGAACATTTTCTCTGCTACTAATTTCTGGTTTCCAATTCTAGAGATAATTATTGTATCAAGTTTATCTAATCTTGTTTGGTCATTATCTTGAAAAGTTTGAAATTCATTTCCATCATGTTTTATAACATCAAATATTCTATTTTGATGATTAATTACACTTTTCGGCTTACCATTTTTATCAAGAATAACTATTCTGGTGCCTTTAGCTCCAACTTTAAATTCGGAAAAGGAGAACGTTGCAACTACGGTATTTTCGTTTGATGAAATTATTCCTGCAAAATAAGTGTTATAGTTTTTTTGTTTACCAAAAATTTTTTTCCATTTGCATTTGCCTTCATCATCAATTCTTACAATAGCGATTTGACTTTCTAAGTTGTCTTTCTTTCTAGATCTAAAAGATATTAGGTTGCGAAATTTTTTTTTAAAACTGATTTTTATTGGTAATCTTGATTTTTGAATTTCACATAATAAATAAATTTCACCATTTTTTGAAATTGAAATTTTACAAACTTCATTTTCGTATTGTATTCTAAGTAGTTTTTCCCATATAATATTTCCATTGGAGTCAATTTTTGATACCCAAGCTTTACTATTTGAATACTTATAACCAACTGCATATATATAATTTTGGTAAACCTCTATATCATTAATTCTTTCATCGTCAAAGTATTTTTCCCATATGATTTTTCCATTGAAATCATGTTTAGCTATTATTCCTTTTCCATATTTTGTTTCAGAAAGCGAAATAACGCCATCATTGAGTTTAACGAGTGATTTACCAGTTCGGTCAATATCAGTATCGTATATGGAACTAAATGTGTGGTTTTCTAACACTTGAAATTCATCTTGAGCTAAAAGTCCACAACTAAAATGTAGGATTAAAATTAAGATTAAAATTCTTGTTTTCATAGTTGTTTTTAAAATGGCAGGTAACGTTTCGCGGCTTGACGCAGAAGCGAAGCCAGCGAACGGCTAAATTTCTGTTAAAGATAAACATTTTCGTGAAAAAGTGACTTCAATTTAAGAAAAAACGAGCTATTGCGCCAAACCGCTGTTGTGTGACGTGCTAAATGTCAGATTCATTTCAGTAATTTTTCCGTTTTTCGAGCCTTTTTTCAGATTTTCTTCCGTTTAGTTTCAGTTTTCACTTAGCTTTTTTGTGTCATATTTCCGATGAGTTTTTAAGTTGAGATTTTTCCGTTTTTTTCCGTTCTTCAGTCGTTAGACTTTACTAAATGTCCGCTAAACATGAACCAAGCTTTACTCGATTTCAGATAAAATTCAGCCGTTAGTTTCCTAAAAACTCACAAAAGCGGACATTTCGTCAAGTCTTAAAATTCAAATGGTTGTTCAAACTAAAATGTTTCACTTCTGAATCTCGTCGGAAGTATGGCACACAACGTTCCCACGCTTGGCGTCAGTTGCGAACTTCGGAACTGATTATTTTCTGTTAAAGAAAAAATTTCTTGCGAAATGCAAACGTGAATTTACAACAAAATTCGCAATTGCGCCAAACGTGTGTTGGCAGTAGTTTTTTTATTTTCCAAATAGTGCTTTTGCATTAATAAAATTATCAATTATTTTACTTTTATTTTCTCTTTTAAATTCGTCAAATCCTAAAGTAAAAGTTGTCTCTGGCATAAACTCTTTCAAAATTAAAGTAATCTCATCAATATAATTTTGTGCATTACCATTTTCTTTCAGTTCTTTTAAAATCATTTTGTCAAAATTTGTATCACGTTTATTATCAAAAACAACAAATGGAATTATAAACGGAACTGCATTTCCGAAAAAAGGATTTTCTTCATAGGTCAATCTAGTATCATCTTCCCACAAATTTATTTTATTGAATTTAGAAGACAATTCCAATAAAGTTAAATCTTTATTTTTTAATTCTTCTTTAAAATTCGGGTTGTTCTTTAATAAATATAAAAATGCAAAATCCCAAACACTACAACCATCTTCATCAATTAAACAATATGGATAAAAAGAATTACCGATAATTATTCCGCCTTTTTCGCCAATAATTTTTTGGAATAATTTTTTGGCTAATATTTGGTCTTTAAAGTTAAAATTAGGATTACTTTTTACAAAACCATAAATGTAAAAGTTCATTATTTTATCTTCTTGTGACTTATTGATTTCAGCCGTTTTCTTTTTAAAAATATTAAAAACACTCATTGTATTGGATTTTATTTTTTCAATTATATTCGATTTCGGATTCTGTGGCAAAATTACTGCCAACGTTCCCAGGCTTTACGTCTGTTGCGGATTAAAGAAGCCGAAACTTTCGGTTTTGCACTGACTTCAAAGATACAAAAGAAACTTTAAATTAAGCCCAAAACCCGCAATAGCGTAAAACCTGTGTTAGCTGATGCCGTTATTTTTTCTTGCGATTTGTCAATTTTCTGTTAGTTATTTCAAACATAAATATTTTAATTTCTTCAATGTCATCTTCAACTAGTTCAAACCATTCACCTCTTTTTCTTTTTGGTTTGTATTTTTGATGAAGTAATCTTTCAATTTCTGCAGGTGCAATCCATTTTTCGATTAAAATAATATCTGGTTCTTGAGCTTGTAAAGTTTTTTCTCTGTGTTCGGGTTTTATACTTCTACCAATTTTATAATAATTATTTGACTTATTATGCATTATATATACATAATTTTCTAAATCTTCTTTCTTATGTTTGGTATTATTGTCGAGTTTTTCAGCTTTATGTTTTTTTGCAAACGGAACATATAATGGCAATTTGTTACCTTTTACAATTAAACTTGCTTTAGAATCTTTGACTAAATCTTTTATTTCATCACCAAAAGTCAAATATTCTTTTCTTTCAAATACTGTTCTTTGTTGGTCTTGAAAAGCATTAAAAACTCCCATAGTTTCTTCTTCACTTTTATTAAACTTTGTTCCAATAAAATTCGCAAATAGATTTGTTAATTCATTTCTGTTTCTTTTTAGAGGCTGAAGTTGAATTAAGTATCCTTCAAGTTTTCGATTAGATTTAGTTACATAAATTAGATAGTAATCAAAGTTCGCTTTTTCATCATTCCAAACAATTGTAGAAAATGATTCATTGTGTAAATCCACAACAACATTAAAAACTCCATTATCATTTTTTGATAAATCGAGAATGTCTTTTTCAGACATTTCCATTAACAAATTTTCAAGAGTTTTTGTTAGAGAATTAAGTTTTGATTTAAGCATTTTTTTCTTTTTTGCAGTTTTTTCAGACGGTTTCAGCTAACGTTTTGCGGCTTGACGCAGAAGCGAAGCCAGCGAACGGCTAAATTTCTGCTAAAGATAAACATTTTCGTGAAAAACAGACTTCAATTTAAAATAAAATGA
>NZ_PQNY01000048.1 GCF_002917885.1 Flavobacterium croceum DSM 17960 | reverse complement strand
AATTGAAGTCACTTTTTCACGAAAATGTTTATCTTTATCAGAAATTTAGCCGTTCGCTGGCTTCGCTTCTACGTCAAGCCGCGAAACGTTGGCAGAAACCTTATTGAAAAATTACATAATAAAATAATTTTTTACTCGTTTTAAAAAAATTAACCTTTAAACTATATAATTTATGAAGAAGTATTTAAGTGTTTTATTAACCACGCTAACATTATTCAGTTGTCAAAAAGAGGATTTTACCAGTGATATTGGAAATAATCCTATTAAAAAATCAAATCTCACTATGAGAAAAAACGAAAATGACAAACCTGATGTACAAACACAAATTGTTTTGGGCAAACAATTAAAAAATCCATATTCTGTAAAGAATATGCAGGCTGCATTTGACTATTACAATGAAATTATTAGTGATTCTAAATTCAAAGATAAAGTAGTTAAACCTACAAATTTATACATAAAAATAATCCCTAAATCTGTTGAAGATTTAGAAAAGTTAGATAATTTGGATAAAGAAAGTGAAGACTTCACTCCTGTTTTACAAGACTATCCAATGGATTATGAAATTATTACTGAAGGAGATTATTATGTATACCCTAAAAGCGAAGAAGATTTATTTTATCCAGCATATACAGTAATTCCTGTTGGTTATCAACTTCCTGAAGGCATTACCTACGAAGTGTTAGATGAATTATATCAGCCAAAAGATGAAGAATATGATATTGAGACAATATCTATGTTTTTTGCTGATTGGAAAGAAGACTTAGAAGTTGATGACATTTTTTTAACAACAGACAATTTACCCGAATATTTGATAAAATCTAACGCTGAAGCTGTAAAAAGTGGTCTGACATTAGGTAACTTTATGGCTCGAAGAAAATTTACTCCTGACGGTTATGTAAAAGTTCAAAATACTGCAACTAATGTT
Organism: Flavobacterium croceum DSM 17960; assembly: GCF_002917885.1. Taxonomy (GTDB): domain Bacteria; phylum Bacteroidota; class Bacteroidia; order Flavobacteriales; family Flavobacteriaceae; genus Flavobacterium; species Flavobacterium croceum. Next base: position 3,146 of record NZ_PQNY01000048.1, on the reverse strand, counting down.
TATGACCCATTAATGCAAGCAGAAATTTCGTATGGTAGAAGTTTATGGTGGCACTACACATATACTGATGATAATGGTTATTTTTCAGCATCTCACAGTTATAGAGGAAAAGTTAGAATTAGAGCAAAATGGAGAGGATATACCGCAACAATCAGAAAAACTTGGAATGAAGTTTTAGGTCTTTGGGTCTCTGACCATTTGATGACAGTGTCTAGAAATAATAATGGTATAACAAAATATATAGAATATAACGAACCGCATACTGGTATATTTGGTATTGATTTAGAAGGTGGACATCTATGGTATAAGGGTACCATTCATAACGGATTAAGAAAATATATTGATTATTGTAATAACAATGGAATATCAAATACTATTAGCTATGCTAATGTTTGGGCTTGGGCAAAAGGCAAAGATGCAAGCACTCCTATGTTATATAAATATAGGCAACTAGCAACACTATCATCTGTAGCAAATATGGGACAAGCTGACTTCTGGCATGTTATGGTTAATTCTATTTCAAGCATTATTATAAATATTTTACCCTCTCATTTAAGACCTGACCAAATTTACGCAGGCTTAAGACCTAGAGCTAACGAAGGTACAACAAGTAATACTATAAGAATTCATCAAACAGTTTTTCACGAGTCAGGTCATTATTCTCACGCATCAAAAGCAGGTGATTGGTTTTGGGCTCAAGTTTTTGCCAGTGAAATTAGTAATCAATTTGTTAACGGAGATCCATATTCCGATGGAAGTATGCCTTCTTACCAAGCCGCAGATAGAATAGCACTAGCAGAAGGATGGGGAAATTTAACAGAATTTAAGATTGCCCAGTATTACTATGGTAAAGCGAAAATTTACTCTCCGTATGCAAATTACATAAGTGGTACTTTAAGTACTAATATTACGTCTACATTTGAAAATTTTAACCAAATTGAAACGCCTATTTCAATAACAACTTATGATGATAAACATTGGTTTATGCATGGCATAATGTGGGATTTACTTGATAATAATATTGATGGAACCGCATCTATAAGAAGATATGGAAATGGAAGTCCTGCTACCCAACTAATTGATAATGCTTTTATTGGTAATCCAAACAATCAATTTGATTTAACACCTATTTATGATAGATTAGAATCTAATATTAATAATCAATCAAATTTAAGAAACGCATTAATTACAGCATATCCAAATCAAGCCTCACAAATAAGAATTTTATTTAGCTCATATTATGACCCACTTTAAATATATATATATCATAGGATTACTTCTTTTAATGACAACCCTTGTAGGTTGCCCAGGTGAAGTAGATTGCAATGACCTAGCTGCCATTGCAAAAAAAGAAAATTTAATTAAAATTTTTCCTTTACAATCAACTTATAACCAAGGTGATATTATAACCCTTAAAGTAGATATTCCATCAACGAATAACTATTATGGTAATCAAGTAGATTTATTTGGGCAAACTAATGATAATTCGGCATTATTAATTACAAATAGTTTACTATTTCAAAATAATCAACTAACATTTATAAAAGGTAGTCAAGGAAGCAACATTAATTGGTTTGAAATTCCTTATAATTCAGTAACAGGCAACTATGAACTTGAAGTAAAAATTAAATTAAACAGAGTAGGTTTTTATTCTATTATTTCTGCTGATTATTTTGAATTCCAAGGTAGTGATAAATGTAACAGATTTAGATTAGACACTAACATTGAAGGAGTAAATAATCAAGGTAAAATAGAATTTACGGTTCAATAACTAAATTAACAAAAATGATAAAACATATTTAAAGGCAATAGCCTTTAAATATGTTTTTTTGTTTCATCTCTTTATCTAACAAATAATTTATTACTTTTGATTTTATAACCACCTAATAATTAACATTATGACTTCTACTTTCGAGACAGGACACGCAAAAAACGTTGCAAACTTCCAAGATTTAATTTCTTTCGTAACTGGTTACGGTTCAACTTACAACCCGAGTAAAAACTCATTAAAATTACCACAACTTAATGCATTATATACTGCATCACAAACAAGTTTAGCCGATGTAGTTGCAAAAAACACAACATACAACAATAAAGTAAACGAGCGTGTTTTAGCCTTCAAAGATTTAAAATCACTATCAACTAGGTTGATAAACGCATTACAAGCGACTGATGCAAGCGAACAAAAAGTAGCAGATGCGAAAGCATTTAACAAAAAAATGCAAGGTATTAGATCTAAGGCAGTTGAAATATCAAACGATCCAAACACACCAGCTCCAAAAACCATTTCAACTAGTCAACAATCTTATGACCAACAAATTCAGCATCTAGCGGGTATAATATCCGTTTTACAATCAGAACCAAGCTATACTCCAAACGAAACCGATTTACAAATTGCCACTTTAACAGCTAAACAAGCAGACTTAACAGCTAAAAATAGTGCGGTTGCAACAGCTTACACTAACGTAAGTAATTCAAGAATTGCACGAGATACTACAATTTACGGGACTGACACAGGCTTATTTGACGTGGCAACCGAAGTAAAGAAATACATCAAGTCAGTTTTTGGCGCAACCAGTCCACAATTTGCTCAAGTAAAAGGAATAGAATTTACCAAGAAAAAGAAATAACAAAACATTAATAATAAATATGACAAGCAGTAAAAAAAAACTCCCTTCCCTATGTATATTTATTGCTACCGCAAAAATATATATCTGCTCCGCAGTTATATAAATGCGTTTTGCATTTATTTTTATACTTGTCATATTTATATTTATATCAATCCGACTTACATATATTGAAATCTAAATTACATTTATTGTAATCTGAATTATATTTATACTTGTCCGACTTACATATATTTAAATCTGAAACTCAATTCTTAAAGATCAACAAAACATAACGGAAAATAAAAGAATAAAAGGCTTCTGCCAACAGCCGTTTTGCTCTATTGCGAATTTTGTAGTAAGTTCTCGTTCAGTGTCCGCAAGAAATAGTATCTTAGCAGAAAATACGCCGTTACGAACTTCGCAACAGAAGCAAAGCGGCGAGACGTTATATGCAAGCTTTTTCCACGAATCCTAATAAATATTTTGCTAAATTGAAATGAAAAATTTTATCATACTTTTTTTTACACTTATTCTGTC
>NZ_PQNY01000047.1 GCF_002917885.1 Flavobacterium croceum DSM 17960 | reverse complement strand
GGCTAATGGAGTTGTAAACATTCTAGCGAATGATACCGATCCAGATGGTAACCCAACACCAACTTCAGGGCATACAGTAGATTTAGACCCATCAACACCGGGTGTTCAAACTACGATTACCACTACTGAAGGAGTTTGGACCTACAACCCAACGACAGGCGAATTAATGTTTGATCCAGCCAATAATTTCTGCGGATCAGCAAGTTTACCATATACGTTGTGTGATTCAGACGGATTGTGTAGTGCACCTGCTACAGTAACCTTTACTGTAACCTGTGTAAATGATGCACCAGTTGCCGTAAATGACACAGTAACTACACCAAGTGAGACTCCAATTGTTATACCAGTAGGCGCAAACGACAGTGATGTAGACAGTGCATTAAACCCATGTTCAATAGACTTAGATCCAAATTCAGCAGGTCAGCAAACAAGCTTTACTGTTGCAGGAGAAGGAACTTATACGCTCAATGCATCATGTCAAGTAGTGTTTACACCGGTAGGATCTATATTAGGCTTTACATCATGTATTACTTATACCATTTCAGATGTAGAAGGATTAGCTTCTAACGCAGCGACGATCTGTGTAACAGTAGGCGCATGTGTAGACAATCCAACATTAGATTGTGATGGAGATGGAGTAAACAATGCTACAGAACAAACCGATGGTACAGATCCATTAGACCCATGTTCATTTAACCTAGCGCATGCTACCGTTGCACCAAGTGCAGAATGGCTTGCTTCAGATTGTGATGGCGACGGAGTAACTAACGGACAAGAAATTGCAGATGGCACTAATCCATTAGTAGGATGTGATGCAGTAGAAGAGCATGTAACAGTAGCTCAATCAGCAGCATTCTTAAATGGCGATTGTGATGGCGACGGATTAACCAATGGCGTAGAAATAGGCCCAGATCCAACACATCCATCAGATATAGATAACGACGGAACACCAGATTATCTAGAGCCAAATGCAGGTAACCCATCGGCAGAAGACGGAATCGAAATCTTTAATGCAGTAACACCAAATGGAGATGGCGACAATGATGTATTAGTAATACGCGGAATAGAAAACTATCCAAACAATACATTAGAAGTTTACAACCGTTGGGGCGTTAAAGTATACGATACAACAGGATATGGTTCAAACGGTAACTATTTTGAGGGAGTATCTTATGGAAGAGAAACTATCCAACAAGCCTCAGAATTACCAACCGGTACATACTACTACGTTCTAAAATATGTAAATGCCTCAGGCATCACTAAAGAGAGAGCCGGATATTTATATATTAATAGATAAAACACTAATTCTCATTGGGATTGCAATATATCCCAATGAGATATTAAAAAAAGTTTAAAAAGATGAGAAAAATATTTTTAACCACTTTAGTACTCCTTGCCAGCAGTTATGCTATAGCTCAGCAAGATGCTCAGTACACGCAGTATATGTACAATACGGCCAATATCAATCCGGCTTATGCAGGCAGTAGAGGAGTGTTGAGTGTTTTTGGTTTACACCGTACCCAATGGGTAGGCTTAGACGGAGCACCTGTAACCAATACCTTGGCTATTAGTAGCCCTGTAGCCAATTCTAGATTGGGTGTAGGCTTATCGTTTGTAAACGACCGCATAGGTCCAACAAGCGATAATAAAATCTCGGCCGATATATCGTATACAATACCTACATCAGAGACATACAAACTCTCTTTTGGGGTAAAAGGAACCGCAGAGTTATTCAACTTCGATAGAAATAAGTTGTATATGTATTCGTCAAATGACTTGGCATTACAATCGATAAACAATGAGTTTATCCCTAATGTAGGAGCAGGCGTTTATTTACATTCAGATAAGACCTATGTAGGCTTATCTGTACCGAACTTTTTACAATCGAAGAAGTATTCAGATAACGACCGTGCGATTTACATGGATAGAATGCACTACTATTTAATAGGAGGACATGTGTTTGATGTAAGCTCAAGCGTAAAATTCAAACCTGCGTTTTTGGCCAAAGTAACCGAAGGAGCCCCATTGCAATTAGACTTATCAGGAAACTTTATGTTTAACGATAAATTTATATTGGGAGCCGCTTACAGATGGAGCGCTGCAGTGAGTGCTATGGCAGGTTTTCAAGTTACCCCAGGTCTATACATAGGCTACGGCTACGATATGGAAACCACGAAATTGGCGAATTACAATTCAGGATCACACGAGGTATTCTTGCGATTTGAGTTGTTTAAGAATGCCGATAGAATTGTATCACCAAGATTCTTCTAAAAAACAGCAGTATGAGAAATACCCTAAAATATGTAGCAGTTGCCGGTTTATTGTCTTTGTCTAGTTATGGACAAAAAGTACAATTGGCCGAGGCCGACAAGCAATATGAAAAGTATGCGTATGTAGATGCGATAAAAACTTACGAAAGAGTTTTTGAGCGAGGCTACAAATCAGCAGATATGTTAAAGAAACTAGGTAATGCTTATTACTTTCAAGCCGATTATACAAATGCAGCCAAATGGTATGCCGAGTTATTTGCGATGCCAGAGAGTAAAGAAAACGAGTATTACTACCGTTATGCCCAATCATTAAAAGCGGTACAAGACTATGTAAAAGCCGATCAAGTGATGGAGGATTTCTACAAAAGAAACAAACAAGACTCCAGAGCAAAAATGGCAGAAGACCAAAAGAACTATTTGGATATCATCAAGAAAAACTCAGGACGATATACTATAGAGAATGCAGGAATTAACTCGAGTAAATCGGATTATGGAAGTGCATTATACGGTCAGAAAATAGTATTTGCATCGGCAAGAGATACAGGTTCTGTAAAAAACAGCAAAGCTTTGTGGAATGGCGAACCTTACACCAATTTGTATGCTGCCGAACTACAAGGTGATGGCAGTCTAGGAAAAGTAGAACGATTTGGTGGTAAGTTAAACACAAAATACCATGAGTCTACACCTGTATTTACCAAAGACGGACAAACGGTGTACTTTACCCGAAACAATTACATCAATGGTAAAAAAGGTAAAGACGAAAAGCAAACTACGCTTTTAAAATTGTACAAAGCCACTTTAGACTCTGTGAGCGGTAGTTGGAAAGATATAAAAGAATTACCTTTTAATAGCGACCAATACAGTGTAGCACACCCTGCATTAAGTCCCGATGAGAAAACGTTGTACTTTGCTTCAGATATGCCAGGCACAAGAGGTTTATCGGATATTTTTAAAGTAAGTATCAATGGAGATGACAGCTATGGTGCCCCAGTAAACTTGGGTAAAATGGTCAATACAGAAGCAAGAGAAACCTTTCCATTTGTGAGTGCAACAGGCGAATTATACTTTGCCTCAGAAGGTCACCCAGGTTTAGGAGGTTTAGATGTATTTGTATCTAAACCAGATGGCAAAGGAGGCTTTTCAAGAGCACAAAACGTAGGAGAACCGATAAACAGTTCGAGTGATGATTTTGCATTCTTGTTTGATACAGCTACCAAAAACGGATTCTTTACCTCAAATAGAGCCTCAGGCGAAGGAAGTGATGATATCTACAAATTTAAAGAAGATAAATCAATCCCAGAACCATGTGAACAAACCCTAAGTGGAGTAGTAACAGACCAAAGTTCAGGCAAGCCTATAGCGTATGCCACGGTTATTTTGACAGATTCAGAAATGAAATACATCAAAGAACAAAAAGCAGACAAAGATGGTAAGTATGACTTTGGCGTGGTAGATTGTGGTACAACCTACACTGTAAGAGGTGAGAAAGAAGGCTACAATGCTGTAGAGAAAACAGTAACCACAGCCACCAAATCAGGTGTAACCAAAGCCGATATCGCTCCTAAAAACGAAAGAGCACCACTAGTGAGTGGTAACCAACCGTTAAAAGAAGGAGACAATGTAACGAAGCAATTGGGAATCGAGATGATTTATTTTGATTTAGACAAATCAAACATCCGCCCAGATGCCGCTGTAGAATTGGCTAAGATATTGGTATTATTGGAAGAACACCCAAGTATGGAATTGGATGTACGTTCACATACAGATTGTAGAAATACAAAAAGCTACAATCAAGCTTTATCAGACAGACGTGCTCAAGCAACGATAGATTGGTTGGTTAAGAAAGGCATCAGCCGCTCAAGATTAACAGGACGTGGATATGGCGAATCACAATTGGTAAACAATTGTGGTTGTGAACCAACAAACAACTCTTCATGCTCGGAAGATCAACACCAAGC
>NZ_PQNY01000046.1 GCF_002917885.1 Flavobacterium croceum DSM 17960 | reverse complement strand
TCATTTTATTTTAAATTGAAGTCTGTTTTTCACGAAAATGTTTATCTTTAGCAGAAATTTAGCCGTTCGCTGGCTTCGCTTCTGCGTCAAGCCGCAAAACGTTAGCAGTAATGCGCCAAAAAACCAACAAAATCGACAAAAAAAGACAAAAAAATGAAATCTAATTTTTTGAAACCTACATTAATTTTTTGTCTCATTGCAATTTTTATTCCTGGATTAACAGGAAACTTGTTTTTCTCACTTCAAAATCTGACAGAAAAAATTAGTTTAAATTGTGTTAATTATTGGAATTTAGTATGGATTTTGACAAGTTTTTTAGCTTTTACTTTGCCGATTATTTTTATTAAAAACCTAATGAAAACTAAAAATCTAACTTTGACAAAACTGACTCTTTTTAATTTTATAGAATATCTTTGTTTACAAGCCTGCTTAGCAAGAATATATATTGATGCAGAAACGTTATGTTACGGAACAGGTGAAGATGGTGTAGAAATTTACTTTACTGGCTGGTTAGCTTTACCAATTATACTATGTTTAAGTTTTTTATTTAAACATTTATCAAAATCATTTTAAATTGAATGAAAAAAAATGAAAAAAAAAACATATTTACAAAAAAGCATAAGAGTAAAAAATGAAAGCACTACTGCTAACAGCGGTTTTAAGAAATTGGGGTTTTCGGCTTAATTTAAAGTTTATTTTGTACTTTTGAATTCCAGTGTTTAATCGAAAGTTTCGGGCTTACAAATCCCCAACTTCTTAAAGCCTCAAAACGTTGTATGTCATTATGAAAGAAGAAACGCAGAAAGAAATACAAATAGAAACAAAAAGTTATATAATCAAAGAATTACTTAGAAACTGCCGTACAATGGAAGAATTTAAAAAATACTACGATTATATAACTAATTTAATGGTAGAAGAAAAAGTTTATTCTTTATCTACTTTTATTAAGTGATTTGCATAAAAACTATCGTAATTATATAAGTTAGTTTTTGAATCCCAATATTTAACAAAAATAACAGGGTTTTCTGAATTAGCATAAGGAAAGTTTCTGTAGTTATTTTTAACATCAATAACAACCATTTCTCCTGAATTTGGAGTAGCTTTGAAAACAACAATATCGTGCAATTGAATTTTAGTCATATTAAAAAGTATTAATTTAAAAATGTAAATATAAACAATTATGAGAAAATTATTTTTATTAGGATTAACGTTATTTTCAGTTTGTTCTTTTGGACAAGACATTAAAGCAACAACAGAAGACGGAAAGAAAGTCATTTTAAAATCAAACAAAACTTGGAGTTATGATGAATCAAAAGCAGAATCAAAAAACACTTGTGCAATTGAAGCAGGTTTTAAAGAACCAAAATATAACACAAGTAGTTCTTGGAAAAGAATGGGTTCAACAGTTGATGACTTAAAGAAACATATTTCTGTAGATATGGGAGTAAAACAAGAAAAAATAATTTTACTTGAAGTTTCTGAACAATTAGGAAATGGTGTTTATATTCTTTGTGTTGATGGACAAAAAATGAAATGGAGAAGAACAGGCTCTGTGTTTAGAAAAGATGGTGAAGATGTTTTGAATATGAAAAACGAATAATATTTTGTAGTTTAATAAATTTGTTTAATTTTGCATTGTCAAAATGATAAGTGTTTGAAAAAGAACCTCCTGCGGGAACAGGAGGAATAAAAGCTGAAAAGCTCTTCGGAAAGCACTTTTATATTAGTAAGGTGTGGAAGCCTTAATTAGTTGGTTTTAGTTTCTCTCAGGATAACTATTAATAAAACCATGAAAATTAACAACGGTAATATTTCAACCATATATTTCTGTTTTTAATTTAATAAATCGCAGTTTTGTCTTACACGAGGCTACTGCTTCTCCTCAATTTTAAGCAATAAAAATCCCAACTACATCTAAAAGGTGAAACGAATTGGACGTAGTTGGGCTAATTATTTTGCAAAAGTAAAGAAAATTTCAGACATTTACAAATAAAATAACGCCATACAACAACCGTTTGCTTCAATGGCTACGCTTGGGAGTTGTAAAAAACGGCAGAGAAAAACAAACAGAAGGAAAAATTTAAACATTAGTGCTAATTCATCGCCACTGAAAGCAAGCGGTGGAACGTTAGCAGTAAGCTTCTCTAAAAATCGTGTAAAAACAACCATTTAAAATAAAGTTTAATATTAACAGATTAATTATTTATGAAACAATATTACATTTATGTTAAAAATGAGCAACTTGGTCCTTTTAACTTTGAAGAACTAAAAGCTCAAAAAATTTCTAAAGAAACTAAAGTTTGGTTTGAAGGTTTAGAAGATTGGAAAAATGCAGCTGAAATTGAGGATTTAAAATCAATTTTAATATCAATTCCTCCACCAATAAATTCATTTACTTCACAACCGCCACCACCAAAATTTGAGAATAATCAAAAAACCGAAAATAAGTTTGAGGAAGAAGAACCAACAAAAATATTAGGGTTAAAAAAAAATATTTTTTATTCAATTTTGGGAGCATTAGTTATTATAATTGGTCTAACTTATTTCAATAATTTACAAGATAAAAATCGTGAAATATTACAGGAACAAAATAGACAAACTGAATCTTATAATCAACAACAAAAAGAATTAGAAGAACAAAATGCTCGTTTAGCTGAACAAGAAAAAATTGAAGCGAATAGAATTGCTCGTGAAAAAAAAGAAGCACTTGAAAAAAGAATAAATGAAATAGTTGAACAACTAAATGTAAATTATCAAAATTTGGAAATTGCAAAACAGAAATTAAATAATGTTTCTGCATTTAAACTGTTAAGAACTTCTTCTGAAAGAAACGAACAAATAAATTCAGCTCAAAACGATATTGATATCATAAAAGATGAAATAAGAAATTTAGAAGCTGAAATGCAAAAAATAAATCCAAATTGGGGAAGCGGAAGATAAAAAGCCTACTGCTAACAGCCGTTTCACGAAATTGCGGGGTTTGGGATTTATCAGAATTGGTAATTTTTGAAACTAAATTTTGTCTATATTTGTAAACGAAAGTGTTGAAAATCCGCAACTTCGTGAAGCGGCGACACGTTGTGTGTAATTTTAAAAGAAATGAGAAAGAAAATATTTTTACTATTAACATTTATTACTTTTATAAGTGCTAATTCCCAAAAGTTAAATGGAACTTGGATTTTAGAAAAAACCGTTTATGAAAATGGAAATTCTTTGGAAATAAATCATCTTTTATATTCTACTTTTACCAAATATGATTTTTTAACAAACTCTATTAAAATAAATGATCAAAAATTCAATGCTAGATATACAAATAATTCAATAAAACTAGATTTTAGAGAATTACTTTTTTCATTCGAAAATAACTATTTATTAATTCAAGAAAAAGGTGATAACAAAATCCAAATTCTATCAAAAAAAGAAGACTTTTTAAGTAAAAACATTGAATTCAAATCAAACATTGAAATAAGAAATCAAGATACACTTTACATTTCAAATGAAATTTATAAACCACAATTCAATAACGAGTTAACATTTGAAGATTTTTTAAGAAAAAACATTTCGAAATATACATCAGAATCAACAAAAAATAATTTATTCAAATCAGAATTTGTTTTAACAAAAGAAGGAAAAATTAAAGATATTAAAATTTTAAGCGGTATTTCAAAATCATTTGATAACGAGTTTATTGTAGCATTAAATAAAGCCGAAATATATTTCAAAAATGAAAGTGGTAAAGACTTTTTGATAAAACATAACTTTAATTTTTTTCAAATGTATAAAGGTCTAACTGAAAAAATAGAGAAAGACTTTTATGCTATTCACCAAAAAGGAAAATTACATTTTGAAAATAACGAATTTGATAAAGCAATTACTGAATATGAAAAACTTAACATTATGGATTTAAATTCTATAAAAGAAAGATTAGGTTTTTTATACAGTGAGGCTTTTGTTAATCTAGGAATTTCATATTTAGCTGTAAATAAAAATGATGAAGCTTGTAATTCATTTTTAAAAGTTGGTGATTTAAGAAATTTTAAAGTTCGAAATTATATAATTGACTTTTGTAAATAAAAAAAACTACACACAACAGGCGTTTGGCAAGATTGCGAATTTTGTAGTAAATACACGTTTATATTTCGCAAGAAATTTTATCTTTAACAGAAAATAATCGTTTCCGAAGTTCGCAACCTCGCCAAGCGCCGGAACGTTGTGTGCCATACTTCCGACGAAATTCAGAAGTCAAACATTTTAGTTTGAACAACCATTTGAATTTTAAGACTTGACGAAATGTCCACTTTTTTGGATTTTTAGGAAACTAACGGCTGAATTTTATCTGAAATCGAGTAAAGTTTGGTTCAAGTTTAGCGGACATTTAGTAAAGTCTAACGATTTAAAACGGAAAACAAA
>NZ_PQNY01000045.1 GCF_002917885.1 Flavobacterium croceum DSM 17960 | reverse complement strand
CTTCAAGGTTGCTCATTATTGTAATTGTTTGAAAGTCAATACAATTTAATCATTATTAATGATTTGAGCAACTTTTTTTATAATGCACAACGGGTTAGGGTAATATTCTTTTTCAAAAGTAAAATCTAATACTATATTATCGTCTTTTTGATTTCTACCTAATTGCGTTACTATGGAATTTTTTTTGTTAAGTAACAAATTTAGAATAGAGCTTTTTGGGTTTTGATAATGTAATACATAACAGTTGTCAGTTTTTGAATTTGTAATTAATAAACCCGAAAATCTATTTCTGTCAAATTTATTTTGTGTCTGAAATTCACTTAACATTTTATTAAGTTTATTGTCTTCAAACGGTTGTTTTCCATTTTCAGGTACAGCTTTAAACAAATAACTATCATATAAAAACAATAATTCTTTTCTTTTAATAATATCATCATTTGTAATTCCCTCATTATTGTCTAAATATGTAGAAAGTTGAAATGAGTTATATTCTTTAAGTAAATCAAATTCAATTATGTTTCTAAATGTTTTATAATCCATATCATAGTATAAATCAAGAACATTTATAAACTTTTCAAGATTTATATGATTGTATAATTTTGAAAGAATTATGTTCTGCTTGTCTTTGGAATCAAGATAAATAAATTGTGCTGCAAAATATTCTTGTAATGATTTGTGTGACCATCTATAGTAATTGCCATCCTGAGTGAATAATGGAACAGTCTTTAGTAGGTCAAGTAAAAAATCCGAATCATTAAACTTTAGACCAACACAAAACTCTTTACTTTCATTAATTAGTTTTAATAATTCATCTTTTGTGAATTCAATTTTTTGTATCTTAAAACAGTTAAAACCAATATGTCTTAAAACTCTGTGAAAATCATCAATTTCCAATTTACTATACTTGTCGTGTGTATAAGAATCACCTTTTGTTAAGTCGTGTGATTCAAAATTTGCATCATATACTTGTCTGTAAAAAAGATATTTTTTAAAAGGAATTGCTTGTTTGTGTTCAAAAGCTGTAAATAACAAAGAAACTAATAAAGGGTTGGTGAGAAACTCTTCTATATTAGCTAATTCTTTTTCTTGAAGTTTTTTGATTAATAAAGTTGAAACTTGACCTTGGCTGTCATATTTTCTGAGTAGTTCAAAAGCTTGGTTTTTAGTTAGAGGGTCAATTTTAAATTCTTGAAAATGTCCAAAACTACTCAATGCTTTTTCTGGTCTGGAAGTTATAAAGAAACGATTGTTTGACGCTTTTGAAATAAATTCTTGTAAATCAGTAGTTACACTTTCTCTATCGTTTAGTGGAATTTCATCAAAACCATCAAGTATGATAATAAAACCTCCTTCGCTAAGTAATTCAAGTAATAAATCTTTGTCAAAGTTTTTGTCAATTGAATTAAGTTGTTCTTGAATTTCTTGAAGTAATTTTTTTTCTGTCGTTAATCTTCTTAATTCTATAAAAATAGGAATTCCAATATTTTTATTAATGACATCTATAAAGATTGTTTTCATCAATGTAGATTTACCCATACCTGCTGTGTCTGTAATAAGGATATTTCCATATTCATCAGATATTGAAGAAGGAAAACCATTAATTTTAGTTTTAACCTTTTTATCATTAGTATTAGTAAGCGTCAATGGTAGAAATATATCAGATAAAAATCGTTGTGAATTATTAAAAACAAGCGTATTAACAACAGCTAATTTTTTATATGTTCTATGAAAATATTCTGTAAAATGAGATTCTGTAGGTACTAGATTTATATTTTTATTGTCTTTTAATTTATCTCTAAACGCAACCAATTTTGGGGCAACAAAAGTGTCTACCAAAGATTTAATTAATGGACTTGCTGTTGTGAGTAAGTCTTTAAGTCCGACTGTATCGTTTACGTCTGTCATAATTTTATACTTTTTATATTTGTTTCCTGTCTTGTTGCGATTGTTGTTTTAAGCTTGCCACCAACGAAAAAGTATTGGCGAAGAGCGGGCTTTTACAACTGAAATTTCAATAATTCCCGAACTAAGCAAAAATACTTTTTAGTCAAACTAATTTACTAAAAAAAAGTGAGACGAAAAGTATTTTTTGCGACAAAAAAAGACAAAAAGTACAATTAAGACTTTAATCCCGCTTTTTGCCAATACCTTGTTATACGACGGTTTTTATTTGAAAAATTCTGATTCACTGATTAGTTCAGAATTCATATTTCCATTAGCAACTTTATAAAGTGTAATTGTTCCTGTTGTATAACTTGAACTTGTATTTTCGATTTCAATTAAATCGCTATATCCGTCAGATTTTGAAAAACTTTCATCAAAATTAAATCCACCTTTAGAACCACAAAAATTTGTTTTTTCAGGATTCCAATCATTCCCATAATAAACTTTTAAAAAATAAGTTCCACTTGGTATTTTTCTCATTGTAAAATCTGTTCCTGCTTTAATATATTGATTTCTTATTGTTTCGTTAGTTGAGTAATTTACTAAACAAACAATTGCGTCAGTTTCATTACTATTTTGAAATGTTATATATGCAGAATTTTGATATTTTCCTCTACCAAAACAATCAACCAAAGGAGAATCTCCATTATTCAAGGAAGAATATGTAGCAGGTCTTTCTATATTTTCAGAGTTTTGATATTCTGCATCATTTTTATTTACATCAGTAGAATCAATAATTGCATATGCAGCAGTATCTGCAACAACTGCTGCTGAATCTATATTTATCAAAGTAGAGTCAGCATAATCAATTGTGTTAGTACTTAATCCGGCTGATTTTTTAGAAAACTGCTTCCATGAAAACCATAATGTTAAAAAAAGAAATGCTAATAGAAAGATATTACCACAGCCATTATTATTTTCTTGTTTATTTGTGTTATCAGTATTATTATTTGTATTTTTCGTGTTCTGATAATTTTTTGAATCGTAAGAACCATTAGGTTTCACTACAGGTTCATTTTTTTTGTAATCAAAGCGTTCTCGATAAAACTCAAATAATTTTTTATCATATTCTTTGCGAGAATTATTATCACTCAAAGCGTCATATGCAATTTGTATTTCCTTAAATCTATCCTCAAAATACTTATCTCCAAAATTTTTATCTGGGTGAAATTTTATTGCAAGTTTTCTATAAGCTAATTTTATCTCCTCATTTGTGGCATTAAATTCAATTCCAAGAATTTGGTAATAGTTTTTCATATTAGGACGTAATTTTGAATAAACTGTCGTATAACGTTTTGCGGCTTCACGAGGTTGCGAAGTTCGTGACTGCGTATTTTCTACTAAAGTAGAAAATAGTTGCGAAAAATGTACGTCGATAGACTACATTTTTCGCAATCTCGTGAAACCGCTGTTGTATGCCGTTTTTATTTTTTCACAGCCATTAATTCAGTCAGTCCAATAGGTGCAATCACAATAAATTCACCATTTTTTTCAGCTATGTTTATTTTTGTGAATTTTCCACTATAATACCAATAAAAATCTTTAGAAATTGGTTGAGGATGTTGATTGAAAAAATTTTCTACAATAGGTTTACATTTTTGAATAAATAACATAAAGTCTAAAGGTTTGTTTTTGGAAATTTTAAAAATATTAACAATTCCTTTGTTTGGAATAGCAATAACAGAACCTAATTCCCCTATAAATTCTGGTGCATTATTTTTTAAGTCAAGTGCAATGCTAGCTCCATAGTTTTCGTTTTCTATAAAACTAATATCAATTTTTTGACCATCAGCATCTATTGTTTCTGTACCTTTAGTAAATTCTTGCTTGTTAACATTCTTTTGAGCAATATTAAAAACTTCGTCAGATTTTTTGTTCCATAAATTAAACATATCTTTTTTAATAGGAGTAAATGCAGATGGTAAATCTAGCATTAATACCGAAAAAGTTCCATCCAAATCCTTTTTAGCTATTAGATTATCAATTCCTCCATTTTGAATAACAAAACTCTCTTGGTAAATTCGGATGGTTAAATAATCAATCAAGGTTTCAAATTTGTTTTGGTCAAGTTGCTTTTGCTTTTCCATTGATTCATACATGCTGTCAAAATGTGAATTAATCAAACTAATCCATTTTTCTTTTCCTACTTCAGAGCATTTTAAAATTAAATTATGAAGATTTAGGATATTATAGTCTTGTCCCTTTTCAAGTTCAATCACTCCTTTTTCTACTGACACTACCTTATAATTTTTAGAAATAGCTTTTACAGATTCGTTTACTAAATCTGTATAATCTTTTTTTGATATTTCATTTTCATAACCTTCAGGGAACGAGTAATCAATTTTTTGAGCTGATAATTTCAAAGACAAAATAATTATTAAAGAAGTAAAAATGTTTTTCATTGAGTTCTGTTTTTCTAAAATGGTATACAACGTTTTGCGGCTTGACGCAGAAGCGAAGCCAGCGAACGATTTAATTTCTGCTAAAGATAAACATTTTCGTGAAAAACGGACTTCAATTTAAG
>NZ_PQNY01000044.1 GCF_002917885.1 Flavobacterium croceum DSM 17960 | reverse complement strand
CGAATAATTTTCCGCAAATATTAAAAGAAAAATAAGAGTCATTAATTTAGAAAATGTCATTCTGATTACGGGATTTTAATATTACTGCCAACGTTTTGTGGCTTGACGCAGAAGCGAAGCCAACGAACGATTTATTTTCTGCTAAAGATAAACATTTTCGTGAAAAACAGACTTCAATTTAAAATAAAATGAGCTATTGCGCCAAACCGCTGTTGTGTGACGTGCTAAATGTCAGATTATTTTTAGAAATTTTTCCGTCTTTCGAACCTTTTTTCAGATTTTCTTCCGTTTAGTTTCAGATTTCACGTAGCTGTTTTGTGTCATATTTCCGATGAGTTTTTAAGTTGAGATTTTTCAGGTTTTGTTTTCTATTTTCAACCGTTAGACTTTACTAAATGTCCGCTAAACTTGAACCAAACTTTACTCGATTTCAGATAAAATTCAGCCGTTAGTTTCCTAAAAATTCACAAAAGTGGACATTTCGTCAAGTCTTAAAATTCAAACAGTTATTCAAACTAAAATGTTTCACTTCTGAATTTCGTCGGAAGTATGGCACACAACGGTTTGCGGCTTGGCGAAGGTGGCGATTTTACCACAAATGTTGATGCGGAGAACCAAACTTTGATTAACCACAAATATGTCTGCGGAGCACTGAACCGCCACTTTTGCCAAACCGCTGTTAGTGGCTGGCTTTCTTCTGTCAACCGAATAATGTCGTGTTTGATTGTTCAATATTTTTTGGTCTGTTAGTCATTAAATTTTCAAATTCTGTGTAGTCGTCTTTTGATTTGATTACAAATATTTTTGAAGTCTGTATTTTGTCTTCCTTTAATTCTGTGAATTTAGAAAGTCCTTTTTTGCTGTTAAGAATAATTTCTTTGTTTGCGTTATATGTTGGCAGGTCGATGTCTGACTGAACTGGATTGATAACTGCAATTGGTCTTTGAGTTTCGCAAAATGATTTTGTCGTAAAACGTGAACCACCGTCCAACGAACTTTGAATTAAAATTAGTCCGTTTGATAATCCTGCTTGAATTCTGCAAGATTTTACAACCGTGAATGTGTCTTCTTTTTTGTCTGGTGGCATTTCTGAAATTAAAAGTCCGCCACTTTCAATAGTCTTTTCAGCGTTTTCAGCAGTCTTTTTCAGTAGTGTTTTTTTAGTGTTATAATTTAGTCCGCCTGCTAAAATGCCAATAACTTTATTATGAATTTTGTCGTTTGATTTTATAGAAAAATTATCAACTCCTTCCGCAAGTCCGTTGCAGATTGCCCAATTTGTATTTGAATAAAAAGAACCAATTCTTTCTGAAATTTTTACAGCATTTTCATTCGGTTCTCTTGTTCCAATGATGCAAACTGTCTTATTGTAAAGTAAATCAAGATTGCCTTTGCAATAAATAACAGATGGTGGGTCTTTAATTTCTTTTAGAAGAACTGGATAGTCTTCGCTTGTGAATTCTATTATTGTAATGCCTTCTTCTTTGCATTTAAAAAAAATGTCTTTGGCATTTTCTACCGCTTCATAAATTATGTCATCATCAAACTGTTTGTTATTGGCTGTGATGATTTCTTTAATTTCTTGAATTGTGTTAGTGGTTTCAAACGTGTTTTTTGAAACCACCTTTTTTACAAAAGCAGGACCGATGCCTTTTAATTCAGACAGTGCAATTATTCCTATTATTTTATTATTGTCCTTCATTTTAAACTATGTTCTCTATAAAATTACCGCACCCTTTACCACCAAATTTTTGAGGAACACAAGATAAAAAACGTGTTCCTTTATTTCTGTTAACTTTCACTTGCAGTTTTGTTCCACAATGAGGACAAACTCTTTCGCTTTCAACTGTTGTGATAAGATAAAACAAAGTTACGAAAATGATATTCTTTACGCCTTTTTCTATGAACTTTCCGCAAATTGAATATGCTGTTCCGCCAGTTGTGAATTGGTCGTCAAGTATAATTATGTTTTTGCCTTGTAGGTCTGTGTCGTTTGAAAGGAAAATGTGTTTATCAACAAATTCTTTTCTGCTTTTGTAATCCTTTTGGTTTCTAATGCTTCCTTCAATTTCATCAGTCCAAAGGATAAATTTTTGCTTTGGGATTGTTGTTTCAACTAAATCAAACAACTCTGATAGTTTGTTTGGTGGTTGAGTTGTTTTTTTATCTGATACAAAAGTGAAAAAGTCCCAACTGACATTTGGCATACTTTGCTGAACAAAAGACAGAAAGTTGGAAGTTGCTTTGCCGAGTTTTTGCAATGTTTCTTGAGTTCGGTCGGCTCGCTGAAATTCAAAGTATTTGTCTGCAACCGCAAACTTATCGCATTCTCCAGCTTGTTGTCTTCCAAGTGTTCTGTATGCAATAAATCTTTCAGAATATTTTGTTGTTTTGAAACGAACTGCTTTAGTTGTGTCCTTGCTTTGAAAAATACCTTCTACGGCTAATAGATTTTGTAAAGGGTTAAGCAGAATATCGTGTATTTCTTCAAATTTGTTTACAAAATATGTTGCCCCACTTTTTAAGTGTTTCCAGTCTTGACCAATTCCGTCTCTGTTTTCTTCGCTTGTTGCGGTGTAAAAATTTGTAAGAACGGTCGGAAAATTTAAGGCTCTGCCCATTTCAATGTCAAGCCAAGTGTCGCCAATTACAATTGTATTTTCTTTGGACGCTTCTCCGTTCAAAGCTGTCTGCAAATAATTTGCTGTTTTGGTCGGATTGGGTTTGTCCGCTAAACTCAATGCAAGAATTTTGAAAATGTCGTTGGCGATTTTGTTTACATATTTTGGGTGGCTGTCTGAAATGATAACAGGCTTGTGACCGTCTGATTGAAGTTTGTTTATGAACTCTTTTGCTCCGGGAATTAGCGGAATTTTAGAAAGGTCGGTTTCTTCAAGTCCGTCTTTATACGGTTTGAATTTATCATGTGCCGTGTCCGTTAATGTCCCATCAAGGTCTATGAGTAATATCATTCGGTCTGTCGTTTTTTAAGCTTGCCACTAACGTCTCGCGGCTTCAAGAAGTGGCGATGAACCAAGACCAAGCCTTCACAAATATAAACAAAACTTTTAATTAAAAACCTTTCCAATTTCTGATAAATTCCGTGCCTCGCCATTTCTTGAAACCGCTGTTGTGTGCAGGCTTACTTCGAAGTACTAATTTTCTCTTTAACAATTTGTATTAAATTTTCTAATTCTAAATATCCATCATTAAATGAAGTATATTTCCAACCATACCACCAAGGTTCTTCAACTTTCAAATTTTCACTTTCGATAATTGTTTCTAAAAACTCTTTTATTTCTGGTTCAAATTTTTCACTTGCAAAATGTCTTCCAAATCCGAAATAAGTTGCTTTGTAATTATGTTCAATTAAGACAGAAAATTTTTTACCTTTATATTCCAGTATGACACCAGTTTTGATAAAAGAATCTTTTGATTGATTAAACTTTTCTTTTTCATTAAATTCAAAACGTTCATCCAAATTCTTTTTCCAATCTTCAAATAACTTCTTCTTTGAAACTCTTGCTAATTCTTCAAGTTGCTCTTTTAAGTTGCTAATTTCGTTTATTTTTCTTTCAACAACTTCTATATTTTCTGCATTATCAGTATTTAGATTTAATTCTGCTGTTAAAAAATTTTGTAGTTCTGTGTTCATCTTTGAGTATATTTCTTTTTTATTAAAAAAATGTTTTAAATGATCTATGTATTGTACAACTGCACTTTTAATTAATTCTTCTTTTGGTGATAATGTAACCAAATAACTTTCCAGCCAAGGAAGAATTTTTGATTTATACGATAATTTTGAATATCGTTTATTAAAATTGGCTAATGAATAATCAGTTCCCCAAGTTTGTTCTGAATGACCGTCTTTTTCAGTTCTAGTTAAATAAATAACAAAAATTTGTTCAACGCTAAATCCTATTGATTTACATTTATTAATATATCTACCAATTTGATGTTCTTGTTCAACTGCATTATGTATTTTGTTTTCGATAATAATTGCATATTTATTATTTTCTTTGATGAGACCATCAATTCTTAATTTTTCATAAGTAAGAATTGGTTTTTTTACGATGCTAACATCAAATGTGAAGTTTTCGCTTTTATTATTTATGAATGTTAGAAAGTTTATTAAAGCTGGTTGATGTTGTAATAGTCTGATTAAAAACTTGCTATGAGCATTTTCATTTGTTGATAAGTCATCAAGTAAATTAAGTCTATAAGGTAATTTATTAATTTCATTATCGTAAACGACAGAAAATTTATCCAACAAATTTATCGAATGTGAAAGCTTTGTTTTCACATTCGATTTTTTCCAATTCTGATATGAATTGTTTAATTTAAATATCTCAATAAATTTATTTTCAATCATTTACGTTCGGTTTTTCAAAAGCTTGCACACAACGTTTTGCGGCTTGACGCAGAAGCGAAGCCAGCGAACGGCTAAATTTCTGCTAAAGATAAACATTTTCGTGAAAAACAGACTTCAATTTAAAATAAAATGA
>NZ_PQNY01000043.1 GCF_002917885.1 Flavobacterium croceum DSM 17960 | reverse complement strand
ATTGATTTTTTGTTAATTTTTGATACATTTTTTTATTTTTAATTAATTACTTTTTTCAGTTTTCTATTCTGTTGCGGTAGTATGACGCACAACGTTTCGCGGCTTCATGAAGTGGCGATGAACCAAGACCAAGCCTTTACAAATATAACAAAAACTTTTAATTAAAAACCTTTCCAATTTCTGATAAATCCCGAGCCTCGCCATTTCTTGAAACCGCTGTTGGCAGTAGCTATTTTTTTATTTTGATGTCCATTCCGAACATTATGTAACCAAGCACAAATCCTTTATTTCCAATTTGTACATTTAATGGTTTTATTTCGTACGCAAATCTACTTTTGGTTGAGTTTATTCTAATTCCAATCCCAGCAGTTCCTCCAAAATATAGTTGATTAAAATATCTTGAGTTTCTAATTTCATTTTCGCCACCAGTTCCAAATAAACCTCTAGAATAATTTAAAAATCCGCCAGAAGTTATTAATAGTGAAACTGATTTATATTTAACCAAATCATAATTTACATTCATACCAATTGAAGTAATTCTGAAAAATTGTTCCCGAGTATCAGTTATACCGCTAGAATTAAAACCTCCATATAGTAAATTAGGATTAATTCTGAATTTTTCTTTTTTTCCAAAACTTTTTTGATAGCCAACTGAATAAACAAAACCCAATCCACTTTCTTCAATTCCATCATTTATTCCAACTCCGATTCCAGTTTTAATTGAGCTTCTTGTGAATTCATTTTCTTGTGCATTAATTTTTAGAGAAAATAGTAATATTACAATTAATAAATTTATCTTTTTTTCTATCATTTTCCGGTCTGTTTTTTTATAGTTACTGCCAACGTCCCGGCGCTTTGCGAGGTTGGGGATTTGGTAAGCCAAATGTATAAATTAAAGACTGAACTTTGCAATTACAAAACCAACATTAAATTTAGCCTTAAAACCCAAATTTCGCAAAACCGCTGTTACCAGCAGTTATTCTTTTAAAAACTCATATTCGTATATTTTCGGTTTTATGTTGTCCGCTAATACATTTAATTTATTTCTTAAATCACTGATTAGTTCTGTGTATTTTTCGTCATTACTTCTTGAGTTCATTCTGCCTTTTTCATTTCTACCTTGGAAAAATTCTCTTATGTCATATAAACTTGCATTTGCAATTGTTGCATTAAATGAATTGTAATATTTCCACAATTCTCGCCCAGAATTTAAAACTTCGTTTGCGTCGTTTGAAAAATGTAATGGTTTATATTCTATTTTTTCATTACCAAATAAGTTATCAATATTTTCTGTTTTCAGTTTTCCGTTTATGTAGTCAGACATAAAATTACTTGTAAATCTTTCTTTTGCATTTACTTCGTTTTCAGTAAACGGAATCCAATGATTTACTCCAAATCTTGATTGAATGTTTGTATTGAAAATTGTATAAATAAGGCAATCACTTTGAAATTCTTTGTCGTTTTCCCAATGTTCGTTTGGAAATAAAAATTGGTCTCTGTCATTTAACCACGATGCAGGAATTACTTTTCTAACTGCAAAATAGATAGAAGTGTAAATTAAATTTTCTACTGTTATTCTTGTGTGTCTACCGCCTTTTTTCCAACTTCCTTTTTCTTCATTATCAATAAATATCATACGTTGATTTTGAAAATCATTTCCAACTGACGCAAGATGACCAATATAGTTTGTTGAGTTTTTCTTTGAGTTTATTTCAAGCCAATCACTAATGTATTTTGAATTATCATATGAGTTTATTGTTTTTGAACCAATGAAAATTCCTTTTGCATCGTAAATATCTGCAATTGTTTGCTCAAAAATTTCATTTTTACTTGTATTCCAAACAAAAAACCCGATTGGAAAATCCCCTTTGACATTATCAAATGTATTGGCTGGAACTATAAAAAATTTTTCGAGCTTCGCTCGAAAGAATTTTCGGAAATCCGAGAAGTTTGGTGCTTGCAGAATTTTCAACTTTGAAAATTCTGCAAGCACGCTGTTAGGGATTTCTTGGTGTATTCTGGTAAAAAATTGCGCAAACATTTCACTACTTGCTTTACCCATTAGCGTTTGATATTTGCTATGTATTTTGCTAACGTGAATATCTTTGCGACCTATACCACGAACATTGTCGCCTTCTGCATAAGGTGGATTTATGTATATGATAAGTTTTTTTCGTTTACTTTCATTATTTACTATTTCAAGTAAATTTTGTGGAAGTTTTGAGAAATCGTCATTTAGAAAATCAAATTGAAAAACGTGGTTTTTCAAAAGATTTGCACCGTGGTCGATTCTTTCGTGAATAACTTTAACATCAGCTTGGTCAAGTGTACTTGCGAAAATATTGTATTTATTAGTTAAACCAGCAAGAAGATTGCCCGTGCCAGCGGCACAGTCCCAAATATAATATTCATCTTGCCAATTTTCTCCTAATAAATCTCCAAGATATTTTTGAGAAAGTTCAACCCAAATTCTTGGTGTAAAAAATGCACCTTGTCTTTCTCGAATATCTTGTGGAACAAGTAAATCTCTACGTTCAATTATATATTCTTGAAACTCTTTTATTGGCGGTCTTTTGTAGCGTTTCCAAAATAATTGATACGCTTCTCTATTGCGAATGTTGATTGTTGCATCAAACATTTGCTTTATATTTTCTTTGGCTATTTTGTAACCTTGGTTTTGAAAAATTACAAACAAATTATCACGAAGTGTAATATCGTCGTCAATTTTTTGAGTGTCTTTGTCGTCAACAAAAAGGTCTGCCAAATAAAAATCACTATCTAAAATTCCCGATTTTTTCAGTTCGTCCCAATGTACATCAATTGTTGGTTTTACTATATCAAGCCAACGCAAATAAATAGGAATAAAATTATTTTTGTCAATCCTTATTTTAGCTGTTTCTGTTGAGTTTGCAATATTGTTTGCGATAAAGTGTTTAAGGTCTTTTTCGTCTTTTTCATAATCGTAAACAGTTGTGTTTTTTTTAAGTGTTGCTTCAACACGATCCTTAATTAATTTGAATTCTTTTGTTTCGTGATTACTTGGTGTAACATTCCAATTAAAGTCATTTAAATAGAAAATATCCTGAACACTAATGTATGGAACAAAAGCAATTTTTTTGAAGTCAAAAGCACCTAAAAAGGCTGGAGGCAAAGTTTTGTCAAATGTTCGTGCTTTTCCAATTGTTAGAATTAATTGAACAAACATTGTTGGAACGTCAAAATTTCCTGTTTTTGCTTCTGCCCACAATAAAGGTGTTCGTCCAAAAATACTATCTTGTTTTGGAAAAACTGTAAAATCTATATTTCCGAGAATTTCTGTTGTGTCAAATGATTTAAACCAGTCCGCACCAACTTTGTTTTTTAGCTCTTCTTCTCTTATGTTTTTATACTTCATTTATGGTCTATCGTCTTTATTTATGCTGTTTTTCATATAATTGCTGGTAACGTTTTGCGGCTTGGCGATGTGGCGGATTTTTAGCACAAATGTTCAATAAAATTACTGCTGTTGAACCTTGCACAAATGTTTCATAGAAGCACTTCACCCGCCATATTGCCAAACCGATGTTAGTGGCAGTTTTATTTGTTTTCGTAATTCTTCGTTTATATTTTCTTTTGTCAAACCTATAGTTTTTAAAGTTGTCCAAAGTTCATTTTCAGACTTTAATAATTCCATTAACTTCCCTTTACCATAAACTCTTAATGTTCTTTCCAAAATTAAGGCAGAAGTCAAATATGGAATTGAAGTTTCGTTTTCAAAATAATTTCTTTCATATATGTCTGTATGTATCGCAAAATTGTAATCTTTATTTTCATTTAGGAATTTGTCAAGTTTTTTTCTGTGCCATTCATAACTATATTTTCCGCTTCCTGCCATAATTGTAGCCAAACCTTCGTCAATAAATTTATCAATTTTAGGAAAAAGATTACTTGTATAAATATGAATTATTTCGTGAGTATAGATTTCTGAGTTATTTCCTGAAAATATAATATTTCCATAATCAGCAAGTCCACCCGATTTATCAACATACATCATTGGGTTGTAGTCAAATCCTTTGATTTCAAAAAGTTCTTTTGGGTTCATACAAGAATAATAGGTAATTTCTATTGGCTTGCATTGGAAGAAATTGCAAATTTTGTCAATGTCTTTTTGCTGTTTTGCGATTTCAGTTTTGTTTATGGTTTTGTTTGGTGATATTTTATAGTTTAAACTTTCTTTTGTTTCAGTTTTCCAGTTTTGAGTTGTATAGTCAAGATATCTACTGAACAAAACTTTGTCTTGTTGAATATTTGCAATAAGGTTATAAATTGATTTTAGCTGATTTTCATTCGTTTCATTATTATGTCCGATAAAAGCAATTTTCACAACTTTTTGACTTGGCTTTTCTGTCGGTATAATTTCCATTAAAGTTGGTCTAAAAAAATCGCTTCCGTACCTTGAATTTTCTATGTTGTAAATGTCAAGATAAGGAAATACGAACTTTTGAAAATCTGATTGTATCCAAAATTTATTTTCTGTCAATGAAGCATTTTTAGTTTTCAGAAATTCAGTCAAAGTTTCAATAATTAACAGATTGGCTTTGTCAGCTTTGTCAATAATTGGCGAAACGGTCAATGTAAATTTGTCTTGTTTTGGTTCTTGTCCGTTACAAGCCAAAGTCAAAAAAGTCACTAATACGAATAAAATATGTTTCATTTTTCGGTTCTCAAAAAATTGCCACTAACGTTTCGCGGCTTGCTTCAGTGGCGATGATTTATCACAAGCCTTTACAAATATAGCTAAAACTTTAAATTAAAAACCTTTCCGATTTCAAAT
>NZ_PQNY01000042.1 GCF_002917885.1 Flavobacterium croceum DSM 17960 | reverse complement strand
GCGAAAAAGAATAGAAAAGACAAGTTCATTGATATATTGGATTGACAGCAAAAAAGAGAGAGTAAGAGAGTCGAAAGATTTGAATATTCACAGCTCAAAAATAATAAAAACATACGATGAAGAGTTTGATCCTGGCTCAGGATGAACGCTAGCGGCAGGCCTAACACATGCAAGTCGAGGGGTAGAGGTTCTTCGGAGCCTTGAGACCGGCGCACGGGTGCGTAACGCGTATGCAATCTACCTTGTACAGGGGGATAGCCCAGAGAAATTTGGATTAATACCCCATGGTGTATTAGAGTGGCATCATTTAAATACTAAAGTTCCAACGGTACAAGATGAGCATGCGTCCCATTAGTTAGTTGGTAAGGTAACGGCTTACCAAGACGATGATGGGTAGGGGTCCTGAGAGGGAGATCCCCCACACTGGTACTGAGACACGGACCAGACTCCTACGGGAGGCAGCAGTGAGGAATATTGGTCAATGGGCGAGAGCCTGAACCAGCCATGCCGCGTGCAGGAAGACGGTCCTATGGATTGTAAACTGCTTTTATACAGGAAGAAACACTCCCTCGTGAGGGAACTTGACGGTACTGTAGGAATAAGGATCGGCTAACTCCGTGCCAGCAGCCGCGGTAATACGGAGGATCCAAGCGTTATCCGGAATCATTGGGTTTAAAGGGTCTGTAGGCGGTTTAATAAGTCAGTGGTGAAATCTGGTCGCTCAACGATCAAACGGCCATTGATACTGTTAAACTTGAATTAGTGTGAAGTAACTAGAATATGTAGTGTAGCGGTGAAATGCTTAGATATTACATGGAATACCAATTGCGAAGGCAGGTTACTAACACTACATTGACGCTGATAGACGAAAGCGTGGGTAGCGAACAGGATTAGATACCCTGGTAGTCCACGCCGTAAACGATGGATACTAGCTGTTTGGAGCAATCTGAGTGGCTAAGCGAAAGTGATAAGTATCCCACCTGGGGAGTACGCACGCAAGTGTGAAACTCAAAGGAATTGACGGGGGCCCGCACAAGCGGTGGAGCATGTGGTTTAATTCGATGATACGCGAGGAACCTTACCAAGGCTTAAATGGGAGTCGACAGGCGTAGAAATATGCTTTTCTTCGGACGATTTTCAAGGTGCTGCATGGTTGTCGTCAGCTCGTGCCGTGAGGTGTCAGGTTAAGTCCTATAACGAGCGCAACCCCTGTTGTTAGTTGCCAGCGAGTCAAGTCGGGAACTCTAACAAGACTGCCAGTGTAAACTGTGAGGAAGGTGGGGATGACGTCAAATCATCACGGCCCTTACGCCTTGGGCTACACACGTGCTACAATGGCCGGTACAGAGAGCAGCCACTGCGCGAGCAGGAGCGAATCTATAAAACCGGTCTCAGTTCGGATCGGAGTCTGCAACTCGACTCCGTGAAGCTGGAATCGCTAGTAATCGGATATCAGCCATGATCCGGTGAATACGTTCCCGGGCCTTGTACACACCGCCCGTCAAGCCATGGAAGCTGGGGGTGCCTGAAGTCGGTGACCGCAAGGAGCTGCCTAGGGTAAAACTAGTAACTGGGGCTAAGTCGTAACAAGGTAGCCGTACCGGAAGGTGCGGCTGGAACACCTCCTTTCTAGAGAAACAAGTGAATAGACTTACTCTCGCTGTTAATTCAAAAAATACATCAAATACAGAGTCTCGTAGCTCAGCTGGTTAGAGTACTACACTGATAATGTAGGGGTCGGCAGTTCGAGTCTGCCCGGGACTACTAAATTTGATAGAGGAAATTTTAGAGGTTGAGCAACCAGTTTACAGTATGCAGCTTGCAGTACACAGTACATCACAACTGATTACTGAATGCTGATTAGTTCTTACTAAAAAGACGGGGGATTAGCTCAGCTGGCTAGAGCGCCTGCCTTGCACGCAGGAGGTCAAGGGTTCGACTCCCTTATTCTCCACAGTTTTAGTAATTAGGCAATAGCCATTAGGCAATAGTTTAGTTCTAAATAAAGGTATAACTAATGGCTATTGGCTAATGCCTAAAAAACGTTCATTGACATATTGAGATAAGAAAATACAAACAAAGTAGAAAGCATAATATTAAAGTTTTCAGCTATTAGCTGTTAGCTTAAATTAAAAAAATTAATAAGCAAAATAAGGGCGTATGGGGGATGCCTAGGCTCTCAGAGGCGAAGAAGGACGTGATAAGCTGCGAAAAGCTACGGGGAGGAGCACATATCCATTATATCCGTAGATATCCGAATGGGGCAACCCAATACATTGAAGATGTATTACTCCGATAGGAGGGCAAACCCGCTGAACTGAAACATCTAAGTAGGCGGAGGAGAAGAAAACAAAAGTGATTCCGTAAGTAGTGGCGAGCGAACGCGGATTAGCCCAAACCAATGTTGTTACGGCAATATTGGGGTTGTAGGACCACGACATTTCTTGCGGATTGAACTAGAATTACCTGGAAAGGTAAACGAAACAAGGTGATAGTCCTGTATAGGTAAGAGAAGATAAGGATAGTGGTATCCTGAGTAGGGCGGGGCACGTGAAACCCTGTCTGAATTTGGCGGGACCATCCGCTAAGGCTAAATACTCCTGAGAGACCGATAGTGAACCAGTACCGTGAGGGAAAGGTGAAAAGAACCGTGAATAACGGAGTGAAATAGATCCTGAAACCATACGCTTACAAGCGGTCGGAGCCTTTAGGGGTGACGGCGTGCCTTTTGCATAATGAGCCTACGAGTTACCGTTGCTGGCAAGGATAAGCATTTAAGATGTGGATCCGTAGCGAAAGCGAGTCTGAATAGGGCGCATAGTCAGTAGTGGTAGACGCGAAACCGTGTGATCTACCCATGGGCAGGATGAAGCTGTGGTAACACATAGTGGAGGTCCGAACCGGTTGACGTTGAAAAGTCTTCGGATGACCTGTGGGTAGGGGTGAAAGGCCAATCAAACTCGGAAATAGCTCGTACTCCCCGAAATGCATTTAGGTGCAGCGTTATATCAAGTTATATAGAGGTAGAGCTACTGATTGGATGCGGGGGCTTCACCGCCTACCAATTCCTGACAAACTCCGAATGCTATATAATGGTGAATAACAGTGAGGGCATGGGTGCTAAGGTCCATGTCCGAGAGGGAAAGAACCCAGACCATCAGCTAAGGTCCCCAAATGTATGCTAAGTTGAAAAAACGAGGTTTGTCTGCCCAGACAGCTAGGATGTTGGCTTGGAAGCAGCCATTCATTTAAAGAGTGCGTAACAGCTCACTAGTCGAGCGGACGAGCATGGATAATAATCGGGCATAAGTATACTACCGAAGCTATGGATTTGTATGAAAATACAAGTGGTAGGGGAGCATTCTAACAGGGTTGAAGGTGTGTTGTAAAGCATGCTGGACTAGTTAGAAAAGAAAATGTAGGCATAAGTAACGATAATGTGGGCGAGAAACCCACACACCGAAAAACTAAGGTTTCCGCAGCTATGCTAATCAGCTGCGGGTTAGTCGGGTCCTAAGGCGCACCCGAAAGGGGAAGTCGATGGCCAACGGGTTAATATTCCCGTACTACTTATAATTGTGATGGGGTGACACAGTGGTGAAAGTACCGCGAACTGACGGAATAGTTCGTTGAAGGTTGTAGCTATACGTTTTATAGGCAAATCCGTAAAATGTGGCAAAGACTGATAGTACTCGGAGTCTTCGGACAAAGAGATAGTGTACCTAAAGGCTGTCAAGAAAAACCTCTAAACTTAGATTATAAGTACCCGTACCGTAAACCGACACAGGTAGTTGAGGAGAGAATCCTAAGGTGCTCGAGAGATTCATGGCTAAGGAATTAGGCAAAATAGACTTGTAACTTCGGGAGAAAAGTCGCCAGCGTAAGCTGGCCGCAGTGAAGAGGTCCAGGCGACTGTTTATCAAAAACACAGGGCTCTGCAAAATCGTAAGATGAAGTATAGGGCCTGACACCTGCCCGGTGCTGGAAGGTTAAGAGGAGATGTTAGAAGCAATTCGAAGCATTGAATTGAAGCCCCAGTAAACGGCGGCCGTAACTATAACGGTCCTAAGGTAGCGAAATTCCTTGTCGGGTAAGTTCCGACCTGCACGAATGGTGTAACGATCTGGACACTGTCTCAGCCATGAGCTCGGTGAAATTGTAGTATCGGTGAAGATGCCGATTACCCGCAGTGGGACGAAAAGACCCTGTGCACCTTTACTATAGCTTAGTATTGACCTTGGATAAGTGATGTGTAGGATAGGTGGGAGACTATGAAGTGGCGTCGCTAGGCGTTGTGGAGTCATTGTTGAAATACCACCCTTTGCTTATCTGAGGCCTAACTCTCAAAAGAGAGGACATTGCTTGGTGGGTAGTTTGACTGGGGTGGTCGCCTCCAAAAGAGTAACGGAGGCTTCTAAAGGTTCCCTCAGCACGCTTGGTAACCGTGCGTAGAGTGCAATGGCATAAGGGAGCTTGACTGAGAGACATACAGGTCGATCAGGTACGAAAGTAGAGCATAGTGATCCGGTGGTTCCGCATGGAAGGGCCATCGCTCAAAGGATAAAAGGTACGCCGGGGATAACAGGCTGATCTCCCCCAAGAGCTCATATCGACGGGGGGGTTTGGCACCTCGATGTCGGCTCGTCACATCCTGGGGCTGGAGAAGGTCCCAAGGGTTGGGCTGTTCGCCCATTAAAGTGGCACGCGAGCTGGGTTCAGAACGTCGTGAGACAGTTCGGTCTCTATCTACTGCGGGCGTTAGAAATTTGAGTGGATCTGACTCTAGTACGAGAGGACCGAGTTGGACTGACCTCTAGTGTATCTGTTGTCTCGCCAGGGGCATTGCAGAGTAGCTACGTCGGGAAGGGATAAGCGCTGAAAGCATATAAGCGCGAAACCCACCACAAGATGAGATTTCTTTTAAGGGTCGTGGAAGATGACCACGTTGATAGGCTATAGGTGTAAAGGCAGTAATGTCATAGCCGAGTAGTACTAATAACCCGTAAGCTTATTAACAAGTCTCCCTTGAGCAATCAAGGGAGCGAAACTTTCTCTTATAGATTGTAATTTTTATCTCAGTATGTTAAAATATTAGCCATTAGGCAAGAGGCAAAAGCCAAAAGACTAATGGTTCACGCAAAAAGCTTATGCCTTGTGGCTTATGCCTATTGCCTGAAAAACTTAAGGTGGTTATTGCGTCGGGGCTCACCTCTTACCTTTCCGAACAGAGAAGTTAAGCCCGATTGCGCAGATGGTACTGCAGTAATGTGGGAGAGTATGTCGCCGCCTTCTTTTATTAAGAGGTTATCTGAAAAGATAACCTCTTTTTTTTGTTATTGGTACGGCGTGTTCGCGAGCTCGGTTCGCCGCCTTCTTTTAATGAGTTCTGATCAAAATCAGAACTCATTTTTTT
>NZ_PQNY01000041.1 GCF_002917885.1 Flavobacterium croceum DSM 17960 | reverse complement strand
AAAAAGTGGACATTTCGTCAAGTCTTAAAATTCAAATGGTTGTTCAAACTAAAATGTTTGACTTCTGAATCTCGTCGGAAGTATGGCACACAACGGTTTTCGGCTTGGCGATGTGGCGGATTTTTAGCACAAAAGTTCAATAGAATTACTGCTGTTGAACTTTGTACAAATGTTTCATAGAAGCACTTCAGCCGCCATATTGCCAAACCGATGTTGTGCGATGTGCTTTTTGTTTTCAATCTTTTTTAGTTTTATATGTTTTAGCATTTGTTCTGCTACTTTTTCAATCACATTTACAGCAACACTATTTCCAAATTGTTGATACGCTTGATTGTCAGAAACAGGAATGACAAAACTGTCTGGAAAACCTTGTAATCGACCTGCTTCTCTAGGTGTTAATTTTCTTGGATTTTTACCTTTTTGTTCTACTAAAATTTCGCTTCCGTCTTTATAATAACGAGCAGAAATTGTATTGGTATATTCGGAATTTTCATTTACAATTCCGAACCCAAAACCTTTGCCTTTTTCTTTATTTGCAATCTTTCTTCGTTGGTGTCCTTCCCAAAGTTTGTCTGAAATTGTATATTTTTCATCAACATTTTTTTCCAAAATATCACCTACTTTTGTAGGTGTTTTAGTTGGTTTTGGAAATTCAAACTTAACGGAATTGTCTAAAAACCCAACAATATAAATTCTTTCTCTGTTTTGAGGAAGTCCAAATTCTCTTGCTTTTAAAACCTCATACTGAACGTTTTCGTAACCAATATTTTTTAAATGTTCAATAATGGTAGCTAATGTCTTTCCTTTGTCGTGCCCTTTTAATTGCTTTACATTTTCAAGTAAAAAAGCTTGAGGTTTTTTTGCAATTAATATTCGTTCTATATCAAAAAATAAAGTTCCTCTTGTATCTGAAAAACCTTTTTTAAGACCTGCTTGTGAAAATGGTTGACAAGGAAAACCTGCCAACAAAATATCGTGTTCTGGAACTAATTTTTCATCGATTTGTGTAATATCTCCGTGAACAATCAAATCGTTAAAATTTGCAGTATAAGTTGCAACAGAATATTTATTCCATTCACTTGTGAAAACGCAGTCAATATTATTTTTAGAAGCTAATTCAAAACCAAGTCTGATGCCTCCAATACCTGCGAAAAGGTCAATTATTTTTATTTTATTACTTGTTTTCATTCCAAAATTTTAAAATGTTAGGAATTTCTTCAAATAAATATTCTTCAAAACTAATGATGTTTTTCATTGATTTTAAAGTGTCGGAATTAGCAACCCATTCATATGTAACCACAATAATATTGTGATTTGCCATTTCTTGGGCTTTACTTTTTGGTATACTTTCGTCTGCTGTTAAAAGATGTATTTCAGGTATTTTTGTTCGCTCAATTTCTTCCGCAACTTCTTGCCAACGTTCACGCAATGAAGTTTTCATTGTACCAATTATGGTTTTATTTCGTCTTTCTGCATAGCATTTTATGTTTGGTAAAATGCTATCTACTTTTTTGCCTAAACCAAGTGAGTCAAATGTTTTACGACCAACTTTACTTTGGCTGTCATATTCATAACCTAAATTTTCATAAATTTTATAAATAATAGCTTCAAAACTTTTTCCTGCTCGCGAACGTCTTGATTGCGTGTTGCTTAAAGAAAGTCTGTAAATATATGGGAAAACTCGTCCTGCATATTCGCCACAAATTTCTTTTACAGTTTCAATAAGTTCTTCACCTTTTTTGTTTGTTATATTTTTGTTGAGTAAAACCTCTAAAATATCTTTTGGTGTTTCTAAAAGTTTGTGCAAATCCCGCATTAAAATTGCGTTAAAATTTACTTCGTCCAAAAGATATTCTTGCCAAACTATTTCACGAAGTTCTGATATACATTTACTTACGTGTTTTGATTTTATTTGTTTTAAATATTCTTGGTTTTGAGCAAGAGCAAATTCCACAATTTCCTGTGAAGTACGAATATACTTAGTTCTGTACTGTTTGATTAGTGCATCAAACTTGTCTAATTCCTGTTTTGGAATGTCTATAATAACTGGTATTTCGTCAATTTTACTCACTTATAATCTTAATTATTTTGTCTATCGCAAATTTATGAAAAAAAAGTTTAAGATTTTTATTAGCTGTCGATTTTACGCAATTTTGGTAGCATATTGCACAACGTTTTGCGGCTTGACGAAGTGGCGGACTTTGAAGAACAAATGTTCAGTTTTGCACAAAAGTTCAATCGAAGAACTGCCGTTGAATTTAGCACTAAATCCGCCATTTTGCCAAACTGCTGTTATCGGTTCGGCTTTCTTTTCTTCCGTCTATTTTCATCTTAATTTTCATATTCAATTTCTGGATAAAGGTCATTAAAAACTTCATCAAAGTCGTATTTCTGTTTTGGCATTTTAGAGTAAAAAGCTTCAACCTTTTTTTGAAACGTCCCTTTTTTGTCGAGTTGAATAAGTTTGTCCCAAAGCCCAAATCTCTTAAATGATAATTCTAAATATTCCCAATATTCGCTGTAATATTGAATTGCATTATTAGCAAATGAAATCCATTTGTTTCCTGTGAAATTATAGTAAATCAATTCATCTTGTCTTGCGGATTCGATAATGAATAGTAGTTTGGAAAAATTAAACACATCATCAACCAAACTTTTTTCAGTCAATTTATTGCATAATTTATAAATATGTATATCTGCCAATAAATCCTTTTTAGTATTCTGTAGCTGTTCTAAAAAAAATAAGTCTTTTTCTGTTAATCTATATCCTGCTTTAAAAAGTGATTTTATTGGTAATGAATTGTGAATGTTGTCATTTAAAATAATTGATTGAAGTGCTGTTCTTTCTAATTCATCCGTTTTATCTATTTCAAGTTCAATTTTATCTGTTCCTAAAATAAACTCAAGAAATACAACATCTTCTTGTTTTGCTTCATTTATCCATTTAATCAATGGTGGTTTGTTTTCGACAATTTTTCCTTTCAGATTTAAAACTTCATTAAGAATTTTAATTTCAAAGTCATCCATTTCTTCAAGTTCTTCAATTACTGAATTATAGTTTTGAATTTTTCTTTTTCTGAAGTCTGCAATTAAATTTCTAACGTGATTGGCTTTGCTCTTTGCATTATCCAACCTTAATTTTTCAAATCTTATTCTTTCAGCTTCTTTTATTTCTTCGGCTTTTTTCTTTTGAAGTGATTCAGTTTTTGTTTTGTTGTCACCAAAGTTGTAATAATATGCTTGGAAAACTTCATTGTCATACTTTAACTCGTTTAATGAAACAGATTTTTTACGCCATTCCGTAAGCAGTTTATTGTCATTAGTTAGATAAACTAACTTGTATTCACATTCAAGTTTTAAACTTTCAGATTTTTCATCAAGCTTGAAGAAGTTTTGATATTTGGTTAGATATTTAATGTCACGTTCTAAAGTTCCTTGATTACGGACATCAAAGTTGTCAAGTATCCAAATTAAATATATTCCGTGTTCTTTATAAAATTCATAGCGACTTAAAATATAACCAAGTGATAAGTCGGAAAGTTGAATTTCAAAAACAATTTCTTTGTCTTCAAACTTGCAATAAACATCAGGTCGTCTTTTACCATTTTGTTTAACAATGAATTTATTGTCAATAGCAATAGAATTTAAGTCAACTCCATTAATAGATTTAAGTAGCTCTCCAATTTTGTTTTTTAGTTCTTTATGTCTATCACTTTCTTTTGCTATTAAAATTTTAGTAAATCGCTCGTGTTCTTGCGGTGTAAGTTGTCCGTCTGCTAAAATGCAATAACTATGTCCTGGTTTATGTTTGAAATGAAGTCTGTCATATTTACTTCCCGAAACCATTAGGTCTTGTTCGCATTCGCAACAGGAAAGTGCCAAATTTTTTTCGTGATACTTTTTTCTTATTTCAAAGGCATCCGTTTTAATATCAAATACTTCGTCTGCTTCGAGAATTTCTCCCGAAGTTTTGTCAAACGCTATTTTTATTGAACGGTCGTATCGTCCCATTTTTAGTTTGTCATTGTCTTGTTGCGTGGTCTTTTAAGCTGACCGATAACGTTTTGCCGCTTTACGACTGTTGCGAGCTTCGGAACTGCGTATTTTCTGCCAAGATACAACTTCTTACGAAAGATAAACGTCAATTTTGCACTTTTCTCGCAATAGCGCAAAACGGCTGTTATGGGCTGGTTTTGTTTTATAATTATTGTTTAACAATTTTTTTAAATGTTTTTCCTTTAGAGTTTTTTATGTTTACCAAATATACACCGTTTGTTAAATCATTAATTTGTAATATGGTTTGAAATGATTTTAATAATATACTTTTTACCAATTGACCTTGAATATTAAATACATCTATAGTTGTGTTTGGGTATTCATGATAGTCTATAAATAATTCTTGTTTGCAGGGATTTGGATAAATAGAAATGCCATTTTCAATATCATTTTCAGGAGCTTCTAACGTTACATTACATACTTGAGTAATTTGAATAGGAATATTTCTGTTAGTATTGGTTCCATCTCCAAGTTGACCAAATTCATTAAGTCCAACTGACCAAACTGTTCCATCATTCTTTAAGAATAATGAATGTTCAGAACCTGCTGATATAGCAATTACTCCTGTTAGGCTACTCAACTGAACAGGTATATTTTTATCTAATGTTGTTCCATCTCCAAGCTGTCCGTAACTATTTCCGCCTACAACCCAAACGGTTCCGTTATTTTTCAAAAAAAGAGAATGATAATAACCAGCAGAAATTGCTATTATTCCTGAAAGTCCAGACACTTGAATCGCAGAATTTTTATCCGTAAAAGTTCCATC
This sequence comes from Flavobacterium croceum DSM 17960, assembly GCF_002917885.1. GTDB lineage: Bacteria > Bacteroidota > Bacteroidia > Flavobacteriales > Flavobacteriaceae > Flavobacterium > Flavobacterium croceum. The sequence continues at coordinate 896 of NZ_PQNY01000041.1, read as the reverse complement.
ACCAAGTTGCCCGTTTTGATTTCCGCCTACAGACCAAACAGTGCCGTCGTTTTTTAAGAAAAGAGAATGTACAGCTCCGCACGCAACAGAAGTAATACCTGAAAGCCCAAGTAATTGCACTGGAGTAAATCTTTGGATATTAGTTCCGTCACCTAGTTGACCTTGCTGATTGAAACCTGTTGCCCAAACAGTTCCGTTGTTCTTTAGAAAGAGAGAATGCAATTGGCTTGCACTACAGCTGGTAATCCCTGTGAGTGAATTTATTGGTACTGGAGTATTCCGGTTGATATTAGTGCCATCACCAAGTTGTCCAAAATAGTTATATCCCGTTGCCCTAACACTTCCATCATTTTTGACAAAAAAAGAATTGAAATCTCCGTTGGCCAGCTTAATTGTTCCAGTAAGTCCAATTAGTTGTACAGGAATATTTTTAGAAATGTTTGTTCCGTCTCCAAGTTCACCATTATTATTACCACCTACTGCCCAAACACTTCCGTCATTTTTAAGAAAGTGTGAATGAACACCGCCAGCAACAGCTTCAATAATAACAGTTAATCCGCTGACTTGAGTCGGGACACTTTTGTCTGTAAAAGTTCCATCTCCGAGTTGACCATAAATATTTATACCTGTCGCTTGAACTGTTCCATTATTACATCTAAATAAGGAAAAACTGCCATGTGCTGAAATAGATTGCGCATTTAGATTGTTGTACAAAAAAATAAGACAGATAACAATTTTTATTTTATTCATTTAAATCGTATTATATTCTTGATTATTAAGGTTTTCTGCAAACTTGCCCATAACGTTTCGCGGCTTGACGCAGAAGCGAAGCCCGCGAACGGCTAAATTTCTGTTAAAGATAAACATTTTCGTGAAAAATGGACTTCAATTTAAGA
>NZ_PQNY01000040.1 GCF_002917885.1 Flavobacterium croceum DSM 17960 | reverse complement strand
TCATTTTATTTTAAATTGAAGTCTGTTTTTCACGAAAATGTTTATCTTTAGCAGAAATTTAGCCGTTCGCTGGCTTCGCTTCTGCGTCAAGCCGCAAAACGTTGGTGGCAACACTATGACGATAGCAACGCAGAAAAAAAACCACAAAAAAAATAGAAAAAAAAAAGTGTTTTGCTTTCGCAAAACACTTTTTTTTGTTTTTCTTTAATTGAAAGAAAAACTTCTAAAATCGTTTAAAAAAACTATTTTTGTCAAAACTGAGAAATTAATTAAAATGAAAAATTGGAGTTTAGAAGATAACGTTAATGATTGGGTAAAATCAGAATTTGCAAGAATTAAACAAACTAAATATACTGTAGAATCTGCAATGTCTGATTATCTCAAAAATGCTATTCAACAAGGTGTACTTATTAAACGCATCGAACTCGAAGAAGCAGGAGAAACCGAAAAAGGTAAATCTTGGAAACCCGATTTTCATTTAGAAACTTTTGATATACCAGTTTTAATCGAAAACAAATTAGGTGCGAGTAAATTATCTTCAACCAATGGCGATAAAATCAAAAACGATATAAAATCTGTTAAAAACTTTGCTGTAAACGGAGCTATCCATTATGCACAATGTGCAATAATGAGCAAAAAATACAAAGAAGCTATTGCAATCGGAATTTCAGGCGACAATCCTACTAATGTAACTATACAAGTATATTACGTTTTTGGTGCAACCGATGAAACCTATAAATTAGTAGAAACCTACACAACTTTAGACTTTTTAGAATCTAAAAAATCATTTGCCGAATTTTACAAAGTGGCAAATCTGACAGAAGACGAGAAACATAAAATCCTTATTGACTCGCAAGCCAAACTACAAGAACACGCCAAAAAGCTAAACAAGTTAATGAACAACCACGCCATTACTGCTCCTCAACGTGTGTTGTATATTTCGGGTATGCTTTTGGCAATGCAAGAAATTATAATTGATAAAGATGTTGAAAAAGGTTTAGTTCCAGAAGACTTAAAAGGAATCAATCTTGACAATAAACGTGATGGCGACATCATTGTTACACAAATTGAAAACTATCTAAAATTAAAAGAAATTCCGCAAGACAAACTACATCTTATGATGTCGTCTTTCAAGGAAATCAACAAAGATAACGACCGAGATACAAAAACAGATTTAGACGCAATCGTTGGCGATTTATTGCCAGAAGTTTCAAGCGTCAACAAACAAATATTTACCTACGTTCACAAATATATCTTTCAGTCTATCGATGCTATGAGCGGACATATCGATATTATGGGCGAAATGTATTCCGAGTTTTTAAAATATGCTTTAGGCGACGGAAAAGAAATTGGTATTGTCTTAACTCCTCCTTATGTTACTAAAATGATGACACAAATTTTAGAAGTTGACGAAAACTCTAAAGTGATGGATTTAGCAACAGGCTCGGCAGGTTTCCTAATTTCATCAATGGAATTAATGATAGATTGTGCCGAACAAAAATATGGCAAGAATACAACCAAAGCCATCGAGAAAATAAAAGAAATCAAAAAAAATCAATTACTTGGGGTTGAACTTAATGCCGAAATGTTTACACTCGCATCTACAAATATGATTTTGCGTGGCGATGGTTCGAGTAACATCCGTAAAGGTTCATCATTCAACGAACCATTAAAATTGTACCAAGAATTTCAAGCAGATAAACTATTACTAAACCCACCATTTAGTTTCAAAGAAAACGGTATGCCGTTTATCCTTTTTGGTTTGGCTCAAATGCAAATTGGCGGCAAAGCCGCAATTATCATTCAAGATTCAGCAGGAAACGGTCGTGGCGTGGCAAGTTGCAAAGCTATTTTAGCACAAAACCAATTAGTAGCAAGTATCAAAATGCCTATTGATTTATTCCAACCAATGGCAGGTGTACAAACTTCTATTTATGTAATCGAACACACAGGCAAACCACACGATTATAAAAAACAAGTAAAATTTATCGACTTCCGCAACGATGGTTACAAACGTACCAAACGTGGCATTATCGAACTCGACAACCCAGTACAACGCTATAACGACATTATCGAAATTTATAAAAATGGTTTAACAGCCAATGTTTCAGATACATTATGGAATTTGAAACAAACTGTCGAAATGAGCGTGATAACCAATGCAGGTAACGATTGGAATTACGACCAATACCAAAAAATAGATACAAAACCAACCTTACAAGATTTCAAAAAAACCGTTGGCGATTACCTTGCTTGGGAAGTTTCTAACATACTAAAACAACAAAACGAAAACGAAACCTTGGGAAAGTAGATGCCCTACTCAACGAAAAATTACAAAAAGTGGAGTGGGGAGATTTTAAAATTGAAGATGTTTTAGATTGGCAACCTCAAAAAGAGATTGATCCTTTAAAACTGAAAGAACTAACAGACGAAACTGAAATGATATATCCATTTTATGGTCAAGCAACCACAAACAACGGAATCATTTCATACAATCAACTTACAAAAACAGTTTTAAACAACGAAAAAGGAAAACCAACAATTCTTATTCATTCTAATAATCAAAATATTATTTATTTAGAAACACCTTTTTATTTAAAAGACGGACACGGTGCAACAAGCGTTTTGCAATCCGAAAAATTAAATAAAACAAATCAAATGTTTATAATTGGTGCAATAGAAAGAGTAATAAAAACAAAATATTCTTATAACAACAAAGCAACTAAAATAGAATTAAAAAATTCAATAATTAATTTACCAATTAAAAATGGAAAAATAGATTATGAATTTATGGAAAGCTTTATAGCTGAGCTGGAAGCTCAGCGTATAGCTGAGCTGGAAGCTCAGCGTATAGCTGAGCTGGAAGCTTTTTTATTAGCTTCTGGTCTAAAGGATTACTACTTAACAAAAGAAGAACAAAAAGTTTTAGAAGATTTTGAAAACGGAAAACTCAATTGGAAAGAGTTTAATATTGGAAATCTATTTGACATCGAATCATATAAAAAACGATTTGATGCTAATAAAGTTATTATTTCAGAAACTGGAAAACCCTATGTCGTAAGAACAAGTTTAAATAATGGAATTCGTGGTTTTATAAACGAAGATGAAGAATATTTAAACGATGGAAATACAATTTCTTTCGGTCAAGATACAGCCACAATGTTTTATCAAGAGCAACCTTATTTTACAGGAGATAAAATTAAAATTGTAAAATCTAAAGATAAAAAGTTCAACAAATTAAATGCACAATTTTTTATTGCAACAATGACAAAATCATTTAGTTCATTTTCTTGGGGTAGTTCAAGTTACAATATTAAAATTATAGGAAATCAACAAATTCAACTTCCTATCCACAACAACAAACCAAATTACGAAATAATGGAAACCTTTATTACTGCCATTCAAAAATTGGTAATCAAAGATGTTGTTTTATATGCCGACAGAAAAATAGAAACAACAAAAAATGTTGTAAGCAAATAATAAATAAATAGCTAACCTTTCGGTTAGCTATTTATTTTAGTATCAATTGTGTAAGAAAAAACAATTTTTATTATTTTTGGTTAAGTATTAATTCAAAACCAAAAAAATTATGGCATCTACTTCCGAAACAGGTCACGCAAAGAATGTAGCAAACTTTCAAGATTTAATTGAGTTCGTTACAGGGTATGGAGCAACCTATAACCCATCAAAAAACAGTTTAAAACTGCCACAACTTATTTCATTAAAAGCATCTGCCGAAGGTAATTTAGCAGACGTAATTTCAAAAAACACAAATTACAACAACAAAGTAAATGAACGCATAACCGCTTTCAGCGGTTTAAAGTCATTTTCTACTCGTTTAGTCAATGCTTTGCAAACTACCGATGCAACACCCGAAACAATCGGCAACGCTAAAACGTTTAACCGCAAAATGCAAGGTAAAAAAGCATCGTCAGCACAAACACCAACCGACCCAAACACACCAGCACCAACAACAATTTCAACAAGTCAGCAATCTTACGACCAACTTATTCAGCATTTATCAGGTTTAACTTCGGTTTTAGAAGCAGAAACAAGCTACACACCAAACGAAACCGATTTACAAGTAGCAACTATACAAGCTAAAATTGCCGACTTGTCAGCGAAGAATACAGCCGTTGCAACTGCATATACAAGCATCAGCAATTCAAGAATTGCAAGAAACGAAACATTATATACTTCTACTACATCATTAGTAGAAACCGCTTTAGAAGTTAAAAAGTACGTTAAGTCAGTTTTTGGTGCAACAAGTCCGCAATATGCACAAGTAAAAAGTATAGAGTTTTCAAAACCTCGATTATAAAGCAACAACATTAAAAAAGAGAAAAAAAAGAATAAAACTTATTGCTCACGCAATAAGTTTTATTCTTTTATGTTTTTGGTTTATTGCTACCCATTTTAGAAAACCCACTACCCTATTTAGAAATATACCAACCAGCTTATAGAATATCTTAAACAAGTTCAGAACTATGTCATAATACTTTAGAAAACTAATAACCCAAATTAGATATATGTCATAAACCTTTAAATTTATGTCATACAAGTTTAGATATATGTCATACAGTTTTAGATTTAGAGCATACAGTTTTAGAAATATAGCAACCTACTTTAGAAATCTTTTAACCTCGTTGAAATAGAAATTTTGTGGTGGAAAGAAGTGCAGCCACCAACAGCCGTTTTGCGCTATTGTGGGGTTCGGTTTTTTTTCCGAAACTTAATTTTTTAAATCAATAATTTGTCTATATTTGTGATGTTCGTCGCTGAAATCCCACAACAGACGCAAAGCGGCGGGACGTTAGTGGCTATTTTGCCTGAAATGACGCAAAAATGAAAGTAAACACACCTAAAATATTATTTGAAAATAACGTAAAAATATATGTTTTGCCGAAAGACAAAATAATCTTTGAAAGCGAACTCGAAAAGCAAAGTATTGAATATTATTGCGATATTGAAAATCAACCAATGTTTGAAAGTGGAATTAGATACTTCATAAAAAATGATGACAGAATTAAAATAGACAAAATTTTGACCGAAAATAAGATTATCGCAAATACTGAAACAATTCTGACATCTGATTACCGAGATGAAAAAAAAGCAATGAAATTGTATCTGAAAGTTGGCGGAATTATTTTCGGAATAATGATTTTAATAATAATTGTGGAAAAATTAATTAAATGAAAAACTTAAAAAAAGCATATTTAATAATTCTAATAGTTTTTATAAATCTATTTATTTCTTGTGATTGTTTACAAAATGGAAGCGGAATAATTGTAGACGAAGAAACTAAAAAACCAATAAATAACGTAGAAATCAAAGAAGTTGGAAAAGATTTTATTCAACATTCTGATGAAAATGGCTATTTCGAAATTCATCATATTTCAGGAGGTTTGTTTAGTTGTTCTGATATTACAATAATTGTTTCCAAAAAAGAATATATTTCAGACACAATCGAAATTAAAAACGGAGAAGATAAACTTATAAAATTATTTAAACTAAAATAAAAAACAGCCACTAACACAGGTTTTACGCTATTGCTAGGCTTGGGCTTTTTTGGATACTTGGTCTCTTATTTTTTTTTCTTCTAATCATGTTTTTTCTTTCAAAGTTTTCGTTATATTTGTTAACGCCAGTCTTAAAATTACGCAACAGACGTAAAGCCTGGAAACGTTGTGTGCCATACTTCCGACGAAATTCAGAAGTCAAACATTTTAGTTTGAACAACCATTTGAATTTTAAGACTTGACGAAATGTCCACTTTT
>NZ_PQNY01000039.1 GCF_002917885.1 Flavobacterium croceum DSM 17960 | reverse complement strand
CTTTCAAATGTTGCTGAATTTTTGTCCGCTTTTTTGGTTTCTGTTAAATAGAAACTGAACATTAAATTATACTCAGAAGCTTATAAAAAAGTAGAGTAGAAGTGGACATAAATTCAGAAACTATTCAACGGTCAAATAGGTTTTCTGCGTACAGTTCGCCACTTACTGGTAACGTGCCGCGGCTTTGCGAGGTTGCGAACTTCGTAACCGAGTATTTTCTATTATTATTAAATTTCTCGCGAAAGAAAAATGTGAATTTACCACATATTTCGCAATCTCGCAAAACCGCTGTTGCCTGCTGGCTTTTCATATGCTGTTTGATAATCTTTTAAAATCATTTCCTTTCCAACTTATAATATCAGCTAAATTTTCATATTGATTAATTCCAATTTGTCCAGTCCCGTTTGGTGAAAAGTTTGTTTCCGTTATAAAATAGCCATTGTCCAATTCAAAAAAATACTTTTCGTCATCACCACCAAAAGTTATAAGGTCTTTGATAGCTCTACCCTTGATATGTTTTAATTTATTTTCAATATACTCAACTTTATAAGAATCATATTCTTTAATGTATTTTGTCTTAATGATTGTTTTTTTTCTGCTAATAAGATGCTTTGCTTTTTCAAATAAAGTCGGTTTCTTCTCTGCATGCTTATTAGCAATTTCTGGTATAGATTTTTCTTCTTTATTGATATGATAAATAGGGTGTAGTTCATCCAAGTTTTTAAAAATAGTAATTGCATTTTCATCAAGTTTTTTTACCGATACTTCATCTTCGGAAGTTGCAAAACTATAAGGTATGCCAATTATAGTGGTATTGTCTAATTCCACAAAACATTCGCTTTTATCAAGTCCTCTATGTTCGCATTTTGATATTTCAAAAATATCAGTGATAGTTTTCCCTATGAGTTCTTTTAATAACATTTTAATAGTTGATTTTGTTGAAAGGGGTTATTTTAGTTCTAATGTGTCGCTCCAAATAACATTATTCATCTTAGGTAGCTGCGAAACTTTGGAAAACATCTCGTTATTATTTTTAGCCCTTATAAAGTTGAAGCCAATTCTAAATCGTAATCCTGTTAGTTGTCTAATATTTTTTTTGGTTGTTAATTTAATTACCGTGTCTCGTCTGCTGTGTGGTGGAATTTTAATAAGTTGTGGAACATTTTTGTCGCATTCATTCACAGAAATGAATAAATCTTTTGTGTCAGTAGTATATGAGTCTTGCCAAGAACATGACATACTAATATATGTAACTGTGTCGGACAAGGAATTTGTTAAAGAGGTTTTGATTAGCAAATAATTTATATCTCCATCTTTTTCCCAATTATTAATCCGAGCCGAGAGTGTCATTTCGTCTTTTTCACCACTTTTATGTGAACATGAAAGGAAGACAGTTGACCCGATAATTGTCAGTTTGATAAAAGTATTTATGATTTTCATATCGAGGTGGTTTAAGCTTGCAGGCAACGTTTTTCGGCTTGGCGATGTGGCGGATTTTTAGCACTAAAGTTCAATAGAATTACTGCCGTTGAACCTTGCACAAATGTTTTATAGAAGCACTTCAGCCGCCATATTGCCAAACCGATGTTAGCAGTAGTGGTTCTGTTTTCGTCCGTCATTTCGATAGTTTCAAGATTTTAAATGCTCCTTGTCCAACGATGAAAAATACAATTGTCCCAACGATAAGGTCAGGATATTTTGAGTTTGTCAAGTAAACAAGTCCGCCTGCTACGATTACTCCAAGATTTACAATTACGTCATTAGAAGTAAAAATCATACTTGCTTGCATATGAGCTTCTTTGCTTTTACTTTTTTGCAGTAAATACAAACAAAGTCCATTACCAATAAGAGCAAGAATTGAAATAATTATCATTGTCTGAAATGCTGGAATTGTTTCCGTTCCAACAAATCGTCTGATAACTTCTATAAAACCAAAAACCGCAAGTGTCAATTGAAAATAACCTGCCGATTTTGCAATATTTTTCTTTCGTGTCATTGTTCCGCCAACTGCAAAAAGTGCAAGTCCGTAAACAATACTGTCGGCAAGCATATCCAAACTGTCCGCTACAAGTCCCATTGAGTTTGAAATAAAACCTGTCGTAAGTTCAAGTGCAAAAAAGAAAAAGTTTATGGCTAAAACTTGCCAAAGCAATTTTTTCTCACGGTCAGTGTTGTCGGTTGTTGCAATGTAATTGTCTGCCGAAACGCTATCAATAAGAGAAGTATCAAATTTTAAGTTGTCAAGTCGCTGAAAAATTTGGTCATGGTTTTCTGTGTGAAAAACGGTCAGTTGTCTGTTAGGTATATCAAAGTCCAACGAGTTGATGTTTGTCAAGTCGGCAAGTTTCATCCGTATCATTTGCTCTTCGGATGGGCAGTCCATTTTTGATATTTTAAATGTCGTTTTTCTCATTCTCTATTGTTGTCGGTTGGGTCGTCCTACCATTACTGCTAACGGTTTGCAGCTTGGCGAAGTGGCGGATTTAGAAGCACTCACTTTCAATTTAGCACTAATATTGATTTGAAATCCAAATGTTCAATTTAGCACTGAACCCGCCATTTTGCCAAACTGCTGTTGGCAGTAGTTTTTTTTATTTCGTTTCTTGTTTCAATAGTATTTCAAGTCCTTCGTCAGCAACATCTACAACGTGAATTTTATTTTCTTCTGTGTAAAATTCTTTGTAGTCATTAAGCAATTCGGTTAAGTCAATTTCGTTTTCTTTAATTTTCTTCAATATTTCAAGTTTTTTGTCCATTGTTGTTTGGTTGTACTCACTTGAATTTGGGTCAAATAATGTTCTTAAAGTTCTATGTTTCCATAAACTTCCTTTCCCAAATATTTTGTCTATTTTTTCTTGGTAATGCACTGTCTAAAATTTAGTTATGAATAGTTCTTTGTCAAGTTCTCTAATTGTTTGAGTTCTTGTTCTCTTTTTAAACTCCAAAATGAGCTTTGAATAAAAGTCTTTTAATTTTTTAACTTGTCCTTGTTTATCAAGGTCGGTTTCTGTGATTAATTTCAGTCCATTCAAAACACGTCTGTCTAATATTGGATATAAATTTGGAAAGTAGAAATGTAATAACGCAGTCAAAAAAGAAACGCTAAATCCATCAATTTTATTTTCGCTTTTATAGTCTGTTAGTCTTATTAATTTCTCTGAAAATGTTATAAGTTCAGTTATTTCATTGTCATCAAGATTGTTTAAATTCTTGTTGTAAAACCTTTCATCTATTTCTTTAAATAATTGTCCATAAACAATAAGTTTTTCTTTGATAATTTCTTCAGGTTCATTTATTGTAGCATAACCGCCTTTGAAGTTTGAAACATACAAAAGGTCAATTAAAGTCAATTTAAATTTATCAGATTTAGAAGAAATGAAATTTACATAGTTGGTGTAACTAATGTCGGATTTTTTCCATTGTTGTTCTGCTCTTCTATCTGTTTCTATCATTGTCTAAGTGTCTTTGTAAAATTACTGCCAACGGAAAAAGTATTTGCGAAGGGCGGGCTAAATTTAACTGAAAGTTCAATTTCGACCGAAGGAAGCAAATTGCTTTTGCAGATTACTAATCTACGAAAAAATGTAATATGAAAAGCAAGTTGCGACTAAATGCATCAGGTCTTCATATTCGCTGTTCAACCCCGCCTTTTGCAAATACACTGTTATCTGCAGTTTTGTTATCTCAGTTTCTTATCAATTAAAGCAAGATATTTCATTCCACTTTGATCAAAAATTTTTTCGGCATTTTCTATTTTTAACGCTGAATAAATTGCATTTCCAAAACCTGGAAGTCCCCACAAAACGCCGGAAAGATTTTGAGATTCAGATATGCCTTTAACTGCGCCAATAATTCCACACGCTGTTCCAAAAATAATATTACCAAGTTGGCTTTCGTTCATTTTGGCTGTCAATTCTCCTTTTCTTATAACTAATTCTCTAATGTTTTCATTAAATAAATCTGTTCCCTCTTTTATTTGGTCATCTAAAACTAGTTTTTCAACTTTGTTAGTTAATGCTGCTAATAATTCAGAGTGATTTTCTTTGAAATTTAAAAGTTTGTGTAAATTGATTTGTTCAGGAAAAGGGATTAAATTTTCTAAAATAGTTTCTCTTTTTCTTTGATATTTAAAGTTTCTAGAAGAAAAGAAACGAGGTCGCATCTCATCTGTCGTTGGTATTCTATTAGTTTTCATTCCAACTAAAGTCGCAGTATATTTCATAAGTTGGTCTGCGGTTTTCGTTTCAACTGAATACCAATTTCCATCATCTCTTTTTGCTAAGCCAAGGTTCTCCAAACTATAAAAAACCTCATTATCAAATTTGTCAGCGTGAATTTTCGCTGTTCTAAATTTTTGAGTGTTAATTAAAGTATGTTTATCACTTTCTTTAAACCTACTTTGTGCTTTTTCAAGAGATAATTTTTTTTCGCTGATTTGAGTTATAAAAGGTTTTGTTACTTCCCAAGGATTGGCAAAGACTTCAATTGGATTTATCGGTGTAACCAAAGACATTCTAACTAATTCCCACATAAACGAATCATAACTTTTTTCGGGTTCCCAAATATATTCTTGCGGAACAATTGTGCCAATATTGTCATAATAAAGCAATGTTCTTACAGTCCAATCATTTTTGGGAATGTTTATGTATGGATAATATAAAATGTTTTTCACGGTTGTCGGTTTAAAATTGCAGATAACGTTTTGCCGCTTTGCGTCTGTTGCGAGCTTCGGAACTGATTATTTTCTGTTAAAGATAAAATTTTTTGCGAAAGATAAACATCAATTTTGCACTTTTCTCGCAATAGCGCAAAACGGCTGTTAGCAGTAGCCTTATCTCTCATATTCTAAATTTATAAAATTCGGTATTTTTTCATCATTTTTATTTTCCCAACTTTTGAATGTGAAATTTTCAATTTTTTCAATTATTTCGCTATCTAGTTTCAATTTTGTTTGTTCGCAAAAAGCTAAAATTGTAGCAAAACCTATAATTGTTGGATTTGTGTCTGTTCCAATTCTACCTTCTACTTTCTTTATTTTGACTTTCCATTTTTCGCTACTTTTTGATAATGCAAATTCCAAACCATTTTTCACACCTTTTTTCCAATCTTCATAACCTTTCATTGGAACACTTTCAATATTACCTTGCCTTAACCAACCTTCTCCGCAATATTCTTCAATGATTTCATTTCCAATGTCACTTCTATAAACTTCAAGGTTTACTATTGCAAAAAAAGGTTTTCCATTTTTGAATTTTAATAATCTGAAATCTAATTTTTCGTCAATCATTTTGTCAGTTTTTCAGAGGTTACTGCTAACGTTTTGCGGCTTTATTTCAGTTTTGCTGATTGATAACCAAGCCTTAACAAATATAGACAAATTTTTGATTTAAAAACTTCCAAGATAGAAAAAGACCAAGCCTGCAAAATTGAATAAAACCGTTGTTAGCGGTTGTTTTTTATTTTTGTAAATAATTCAACTACATATTTTTTCAAGAATTCTGAATTTAGAGTTTTACTGTAACTTTCATTGACTTCATCTGCAATATGTCCAGCAATTCCGTGCATTTTGCTACTAGAATACAATCGTTCTTCTTCGTCAACTATATTACCATTTCTAAATTTGTAAATATAAGTTCGCCAAAAATCTTCTGGCAAAGATGAATAATTTTCTCGAGTTACAATTTTCTCATAAGAATTTCCAATTAATAAATAAGTTACATTAAGTTTACTTTCACTTTTTTCAAAGTAACTCTCAGTTTCAATTCTGTCTTCGTAAACAAAAACTTTAACTTTAATACTGTCAAGATTAATATTCTCCGATTTAATTAATTTGGTGTTGTCTTTGCCAAGATTTATTATTCTTTTTTCTAAAGAATCATTCTGCCCAAACGAACAAAAATTACTTAAGATTAGAATAATAAATATTACATTTTTCATTTATTTTTTCTTTAAATACGAGGTTTTCTTAAAATAACCGCTAACGTTTTGCGGCTTGACGCAGAAGCGAAGCCAGCGAACGATTTAATTTCTGCTAAAGATAAACATTTTCGTGAAAATAGATTTCAATTTAAGGA
>NZ_PQNY01000038.1 GCF_002917885.1 Flavobacterium croceum DSM 17960 | reverse complement strand
TTTTACTGATAACGATGCTGAGCCTACACCATCACCTGTAGCAGGTGCGCCACAAGAACGGTTTGCTCCTGCTGATAATGTAAGGTTAGAGCCTGCTATAAAGTTACAGTCTGTAACAACATTGAAACGGATACCCATTAAACGTGAATTGGCTACGCCACCATCGGTTAATGTTCCCGGTAAACCTTGTGCTGGAAATGCTGTATGTGTGGTTAAATCTAACGTGGTTTGTGTACCTGCTGTACTGGTACTTACAGTCTCCCATGAGCCTGTACCCACTGGGTATTGTGCTTGTAATGATCCCGCTACAATACTCATTCCTGCTGGTAAATCTATCGTGAAGGTATTGTCTACCGTGTTTCCTGCGCCTGCTGAATTAATTCGGTACTCATAGTATAAATTTGTACATAAATTAATGTCAGATGTAGGTTGTGCTTCCGTCTTGATTTGTACCTCTGCTGTTTGAGGTATAAATGGTAAAGTAACATCTGCTGTACCACAAGTATAAGCAGATGGATCTGTTGGGTAAGCAGAACAGTTCCAACCGCCTTCTACAGCAAATGTAGTAGTATTACAAGTTGTATAAGAAAAATCTAATCTGTAATCTTTATCAGTATTAATAGCTTGACCTGCTGTACCTAACTGAAACCATACACCTCCTGCATAAGTAATAGGCATGATTACCGTATTTGTAGACAAATCAACCAACTGAATAGGTGTTACACCAGCTACTGTAGGCACAGAAAGCCATCTGTATGGCGCTGGCGAACCTCCTACCGAAGCCATACGTATAGTAAAACTCTCTGTTGGTTTTGAAGCTTGTACTATACCTGTTTGGTTTGTTAAAGTTATTTTAGGAGCAGTAGTTTGATTGTATGTTGAAGATATATTAAGGTTATGAATTACATCCCAAGTGGTTGGTTGCACAACATCTGTAGCATAATGGTAATAATAGTCCTTATAATACGTTTTGGTTGCAAACGGTTGCGTATTTGAAGGTGCTCCACATGTAGGTTGCACAATAGGACGTATGTAAGCTCCATATTGAGGTGCTGTAGCCGATAAACGATACGCAACCCAAGTACCTGGATTATCATATACATAAGTATTACCAGAAACCGAAGTTGGCGTCATGGCAACACTAGCCCCACCCAATAAAGGTGTGTAACTACAAGATACTAGTTCATACCCTGTTGGTATAGTTATTTCATATTTAGTGATATAACCCACAGGGCGAAATTCGTTTGTATAATTTAAACCAGCATCATCAAATCCTCTAGCAATAAAGTGCCCTCCATAAGGTGAAAGTGCCGTACAAGCTGCTGGAACAGGACCTGCTGAAGCTCCATTTCTATAAGCGGTTCCTACTAAATACATTTCTGGAATAAAATTATTACAAGATTCTTTGGTAGTACCATTTAAATTGTAAAAATACCAGTTAGTTCCACTTTGCACATCGTTGTTAGGCAAATTATTGGTAGCAACTGTATAGTGTGATTTTGTTTCTACTATATCTCCTGCCAATAAACCTCCAGAAGGAATTAAAGAAGTTAAATCCCATGTAACTATTTGTTTTGTGGTGGTAGACTCTGTTTGAGAAAACGAAGTTAAATTACCTGTAGCTATAGAGGTTCCTCCGCGTTTAACTACTACATCAACACTAATAGGTGTAAGTTTACTTGTATTTCCTGACGCTTTTGGCAACTCTAAATAGATATAAAGGTTTGAAGCTGCATTGTTTTGCGTAGCATTTGCAGAAATTTCAATTTCATCAAGATATAATGCTTTAGACAAATCGTAGGCAGAAATACTACTTGCCGATTGACGGGTAGTAAGTGTATAATCTGTCCAACCTAATGAATTATCTGCTCTACGCACTACAGGGATTGAAGTACTTGGCCCTGCTGCATATGGAGCAGCACAAGCTGCTAGTGCTGTAAGTGTTCCGCATACTTGCTCCGCTCTACAGTTACACCCTGTATTTACATTATTACGTTCAAGCAATTTCCAGTTTATCACAAAATTAGACCCTCCAGAGCAGTCATAAGTCATGGTAAGTTTTACCCAACCCCAACCAGAGGTAGCCGTTGCATTTATTGGCGAAACAATGGTGACTAAATTACCTACTTGGGTAAATGTAACTGTGTTAAGTGCTGTTGAAAGATTGTATTTTCCATTTGCCCATTTTGCTGCCGTTACTGTAGTACCTGTAGGTACTGTAATTTGATACTCATATTTGGTATTACCTGTTCTATTTAAGTAATTGTACATATCATAATATGAGATACCAATATTAACATCAAAAGGTGTACCTGGATTAACATTGGCAGGAATATATCCTGTGGGTACTAAAGATATTTTTCTATGATTTAACGCATCTCCTCCCGATCTAGATAATGGAGTTACATAGGTAGATTTATCACACATGGTGTGATATTTAATATCTCCTCCAACAGAATCTTGAGTTAAACTATTGTTTGCACATGTCCAAGTTGCAGGACAATCAACAGCTATATCTATTTCTGTTACTACAGTATTCCCTGGAGGTAAATCGTCATAAAAACCATCCCCATCAACATCTTCTAGACCAACACCTGCTCCATCTGGATCTGTAGTAAAATAGTTATTCAAATCTATAGTATGAATTCTACCAGAGGTAGTATATGTATATGGAATTGCCGCAGAGTTGGTGCCTGCAGCAACGTTTCTTACGTAAACTGTACTTAAGTTGTATAACGTTTGTAACCCAGAAAGTGCTGTAGCATCATTATAGGCATTACCTTTTCTAAGAATAACATCATACATAGTAGCTGCAGCTGTAGCACCTGTTCCACTATTAGTATAAGCATTTCTTATAGCAAAAGGTGTACACATATCTACAAAATTTAAAATCGTTGTAGTATGAACATTATATGTTGCACTACCTGTTGCCATAGTTACATTACCAGTACCTGTTACAGTTTGACACCAATTTGCTGGTGCGGCATCACAACCCCAACCTGCAGAATAATTAGTAACAGCATTACATTTTAATAGTTTATATTGCTCTGTAACCACAAGAGTCTCTCCAAAACCAAGATCTCCTCCTGTTAAATTAGCTGCTGGTATGGCATAATAACTTATAGTACCAGAAGTAGATGTTGGAGTTAATACAACTGGGGTACCAGAACTACCTGTACCACCTGTAAGTGTAACAGACACTGCTTGTGCCCCAGTAGAGGCATAGTCTATAGCAAAATAAACCGCCGTAGCTGGACCATTACCACCATTTGTAATAGTAAAAGTTCTTGAGTAAGTACTTCCTACCCCTGCATTGGTTTGCGTAGCTGGTTGCGAAAAGCTGAATACTGGGTACGTTACCGAATAGGTAGAAGATACCTCGGTTGTTGCCGTAGCTCCTGTGATACTTCCCGTTACCGTGTCTTTGAACGCCGTACCTGCTAAAGCTGCTGTACGTGTAGCACACGTAGCTTTTCTGTCGATAGTAAAAACCAATCGATTTGCCAAAGCTAATGCATTTGGACCTACCTTAAACTTAGGTGCGTTTGGCGTTCCACCATCGTCTACTATAGTTAATCCCGCGTTTGTACTTACTACAGCCACCGAACCCGGCACATATTCTACTCCGGCGCCTAACTGTATCGTAACAGAGGCTCCTGTAGTAGAGGCTGTTGTAACATCGAGCTGAACCTGTAATTTCGAAAACGAATTACACACCACCAAATTTCTTGGATTGGCTGTAGGTGCTGATGAAAACGATGGGAAACTAATACTAAATGAAGATTGAGCCGCCATGCTTAGTCCACACAAAAGTGTAAACAAGAACATCATACGCTGAGTCCATCTTAAAAAATAGTTGTTTCTCATAAATTTAATTTAAAATTAAAATTTAATTAATTAAAAAATTTGGAAGCAGAGGCTTTCTCTGTTCCTGTTGTTTGGAATTATATATAGATTGTTTTGAAAAACTTCTGTTTTTCATTATGTTGCCAGCATAATGTAAAGCATAAGCCACAAAACATATTGCCCTGCAAAGATATAAATTTTAACATAATTATATGAATTATAAGTTAAAAATCAATACTAATCTACAAAAAGCATTTTTTACCCTTTAAAAACAATTATTGGTTACACAATTCACTATAAAATGTATTTTTTATAGTATAAATATTACAAATTTAGAGTACTCATATAAAAAATTACAAAGTTGATTATCTACTACTAAAATTTAGTTTAAATCTACTTCACAAATTCTACAGCAACAATAATGCATATTCAAAAAATGATAAAATTTTAAGATTTTTCCTATTTTTTAAAAAAAATAAGTATTTTGTCGATTATTTTTGTATTTTACTGATTAATCTGTTAGATTTGGTGTCATTATTTTTATACAGCAAGTTATTCATTGCAGTACATTAGAACAATATCATGAGAAAACTACTACTTCTCTTTTCTCTTATCGCAACTCTATTAGGTTTTTCTCAAACCTATACTATGCTCAATGGTGCTAATGGAACTATTAGTACTTGTGGAGGTACATTTGTAGATAATGGTGGTTCGAGTATGAATTATTCTGCAAATCAAAGTAGCACCATTACTTTTTGTCCAACAATACCTGGAAATAAAATAAAAATATCTTTTAGCTCTTTTGTAACTGAAGGCTCGGGTGCAACTTGTTATGATTACCTAGATGTTTGGTATAGTTCTACGATAACAAATCCAACATCTCCAGATGCCACATTTTGCGGTTCTTTAAGTCCTTTTGAGCTTATTTCTACTGATGCTACAGGCTGTATTACTTTTAGATTTACATCCAATTCAAGTATTCAAAAAGCAGGTTGGGTAGCTACAATATCATGTATTGTACCATGTAATCCACCTATACCTGTTTTATCTGGTTCAACTATCGTTACATGTTCGCCATCATCTGCTACTCCAGGTTCATTTACACACAGTTTTAATGCTAGTGGCTCTTATTCCCCATCTGGGCACAGTATTTCTTCTTATGAATGGATTTGGGGAGATGGAACTACGACTACAACTACTACCCCAACTACTACACATACTTTTCCAAGCGAAGGTATTTATGATGTGAAATTATCTGTAAGAGATAACAATTACGGAACAAATCCACTAGGTTGCTTAAGCACAACATCTGCCATAAGAACAGTAAAAATTCTTCCAACACCTTTATTCATTGATAGTACAAGCCCAACAATAAATTTAACCGTTGGACAATCTACATCATTAACAGGAAGTGTAAAATCTCAAACCATTACACAATCAACGCCTAGTTTTAACACCCCTCCTTTAAGCTTACCCGATGGAACTGGTGTGAGTTATACTTCTAGTTTGAACTTGGCTGGATTTTTTCCTATTGGTCAAACCGTTTCTGCAGGTTGTTATCCTACTATTTCTTTTAGCATGGAGCATTCTTTTGCTTCTGATATATCAATAGAATTAATAGCTCCCAATGGACAAAGCGTAATGCTATTTAATAGACATGGAGGAGGTTCTAATTTTGGAACTTGTGTAAATGGAAATGATGATGGAGTTCCTGGATGTCCTGCAACATATTCTGTAACGAATAGTGGTGGTGTCGCTTGGACAAGTAGCACTTGCTACACGAACACATCCACTTCTTGCTCAACATATAGTGGTCCTTGTGAATTAGGGCAGTACTATATACCGCAACTTTATAATTCGACACAACCAATGTCTTCACTAATAGGTGCTCCAATGAATGGATTGTGGACAATAAAGGTAACCGATTATGTTGTTTTTGATGATGGTGTATTAACAGGTTGGGGAATAAATTTTCCTAATTCATGTTACAATACCATTACAAGCGTAACTCCACTTATTAATAGTGTAAATTGGACACATACTGGATTAGGACCGGCAATATCTCCACAATCAACAACATTTACAAGTGTAACAGATCCTGGACCTGATGCTTGTGCTGTTCTTGGGACTTGTATTGGGAATATCGCAACAAATACTATAAATTTAGGTCCGTTTCTTACTCCTGGAACATATGTATATACTGTTACTGCAACAGACGAATATTTATGTCAAATCAAAAAAAATATCACAATTATTGTTACAGGAAATATTTGTACGCTTACACAAACATCTGCTCCTGCAACTTCAAATCAGACTATATGCTTTAATAGCAGCATTACACCTATCACATACAATTATACAGGATCACCAAGTAATATAAATGTAAGTAGTTTGCCCCTTGGAGTAAGCTATACAACTATTGGAAACACAACAACTATTAGTGGAACTCCAACTACTAGCGGAATATACAATTATACAATTAGTACAATTGGTTGCACCACTAATGATACCAAAAACGGAACTATAATCATTAATAATCCTAGTGCGCCTGCTACGATTTCAGGCACTAATACGCTTTGTGTCGGTAGTACATCATCTTTAACCGCTTCTATATCGGGTGGTACATGGGCATCTGCCAATACGGCTATTGCTACGGTTTCTGCTTCAGGGGTTGTAACGGCTGTAGCTTCGGGTTCTGTGTCTATCGATTATACTATCCCTGCTTCGGGCGCGTGTCCTGCCGTGGTATCGCATTATACCATAACGGTGACTAGTCCTAGTGCGCCTGCTACGATTTCAGGTACGAATACGCTTTGTGTCGGTAGTACATCATCTTTAACCGCTTCTATATCGGGTGGTGCATGGGCATCTGCCAATACGGCTATTGC
>NZ_PQNY01000037.1 GCF_002917885.1 Flavobacterium croceum DSM 17960 | reverse complement strand
GAAAAAACCACGAAGTTGAAACATTCATAATTTTTTCTTTAATAAACCAGGAAAAATTTCTTCCGGAATTTTTCCGCGTATAGCAGGCAACGTTTTGCGGCTTGACGCAGAAGCGAAGCCAGCGAACGAATCAATTTCTGCTAAAGATAAAATATTTTCGTGAAAAACGGACTTCAATTTAAAATAAAATGAGCTATTGCGCCAAACCGCTGTTGTGTGACGTGCTAAATGTCAGATTATTTTTAGAAATTTTTCCGTCTTTCGAACATTTTTTTAGATTTTCTTCCGTTTAGTTTCAGATTTCACGTAGCTTTTTGTGTCATATTTCTGATGAGTTTTTAAGTTGATATTTTTCAGATTTTGTTTTCTATTTTCAATCGTTAGACTTTACTAAATGTCCGCTAAACTTGAACCAAACTTTACTCGATTTCAGATAAAATTCAGCCGTTAGTTTCCTAAAAATCCAAAAAAGTGGACATTTCGTCAAGTCTTAAAATTCAAACAGTTATTCAAACTAAAATGTTTGACTTCTGAATTTCGTCGGAAGTATGGCACACAACGTTTTGTGGCTTTGCGAGGTTTGGGGAAAGCCTTCCCAATTTTTAATTTTTTCACTAATGTTTCCAAGTACAAAACTGATTTTCAGTTTATTACTTCCGCCCAAATCTTGCAAAACCGCTGTTGTGCAATCGGCTTTATTTTCTTCTGCTAATTTAAGAATATTTTCTTACTTTTGGTTTCCAATTTTAAATATTTTAATATGTCTTTTACAGAATTTACAAACTTAGCAATGCCTTATATTAATTTTATAATCGGTTCATTAATTGGATTAGTTATATTTTTTAAAAATTCTGAAATAACCGCTTTAAAAACAAATGTTTCAACTTTAGAAAGTATAATAAAACATTATGATGTTGAACAATTTAAAAAGAACGTAGATTTAAAAATTGAAAATTTAACTTTAGAACATAAAAAGGAAATTGAAAATGTTTTTAAACGTTCTGAAGAAAGTGTAAAAGATAAAATTTTAGAGCTTTCTATGCCTTGGTTAGTAAAGTATAATGAGCTTTTAGATTATGAATTTCACTATCTTATTAAACTTTCAGATGAGGATTTAGATAAAGTTTTAAATTTATTACCTCACAATAGACAATTTATAGAAACACAATTAAAAGATATTAAAAGTGGTAAACTCAAACCTCTAAATTAATCTTATGTATTTTATGTTCAAAGTAATATTTTTTAATTTTCTCGTGGTCTTCTATCGAAGTTATGCCAAGATATACAAATCCTAAATGCTGTTTGTCAAAATCATCTTTTATATATTCTTCGGCTTGTAAAAACTTATAAAGTTTACTTCTTAACCATTTCTTTAACATTCTCTGTTCAGTTTATTTTCTAAACATTGTGTTTTCAGCGTTAGTTCTGTTAAGCTGTTGCACAACGTGTCGCCGCTTCACGAAGTTGCGGATTTTCAACACTATCGTTTACAAATATAGACAAAATTTTGTTTCAAAAATTACCAATTCTGATAAATCCCAAACCCCGCAATTTCGTGAAACGGCTGTTGTGCGATGTTTATTATTTTACGAATTGTTTTTCATTAATTTCTCCATTAATTTCATTTGAAAATATGCTTGATTTTGTAGCAAATGATTCGTACTTAAGACGAAGTTTGGTTTTAAAATTCCCACCATATTTTTGCATTGCACTAATGACAATATTGTTTGGCGGACAATAAAAATCTACAATACCATTTCCACACATAAATCGCATTCTTTCTTGAATTGGTCGCCATTCTCCATTTCTGTTTTTCGCTTCGATAATTATAGGTAAATATTCTGCGTAACCAATTATTAAAGTATCATTACTAATGTTTTTTATAAAAATTGGATTTGCAATTTTATCATTTCTTTTTTCTGTTTTAGAATATTCATATAATCCCATTGGAATTCCAATTATCCTTGTTGTATCAATAAATATTTCTAATGAGTTTTGTTTTGGAAATTTATATTTCTTAAAAGTTTGATTTTTTTCAACAGTTTTATAATTCTGATAAGATATTTTTATTTCTTCAGATATTTTACCAATATATAATGGAGATATCTCTGCAACAGTTAACTTATCTGCGTAATCTAATTTAAGCTTATTTGTAAATTTATCTATTAATTCAATTTCATTATATTCTATTTTATCATTTACTTGATTTTTGTTTTTACAATTTGTCAAACAAATCAAGAAAAAAATTAAAACTAAAATTTGGATTATTTTCATTTTTACGTTTTTTAGGTAAATATCGCACAACGGTTTGCAGCTTGGCGAAGTGGCGGATTTCGAAGCACAAATGTTCAGTTTTGCACAAAAGTTCAATCGAAGAACTGCCGTTGATTTTAGCACTAAATCCGCCATTTTGCCAAACTGCTGTTGTGCGATCGCCCTTTTGTCCATTTATTTATTTAAAACGTATTTGTAGATTAAGTTTGAAATATAATTGTCCGTTTTCTTTATAAACTTTCCCAAATTCGTGTCGAGTGCTACTTGCAGTTTCTAATTTTGTATTTGAATATAAATAATCTTCAAATTCATTTCGGTTGTAAATGTGATAGCATAAAACTTCCCCGTTTTCTTTTACAACTAAATATCCTCCAGTTGCATCTAATTCTCCCGTCCAAACTTTTGATGGCATCATTCCCAATGCAATGTCTGTAAGAAAACGTTTAATTTTGTATGAATAAAATGGATGATTGGTTTCTAAATTGTAGTTAAGCGGATTTGTTGTCGAAATTTGATTTGTTAACTCAATTGTTGTCGAAAATGTTGATGTAAAAAATAGTTTAAGACTTTCGGCAATTATTTTTGGTAAAGCACTATCAATCAGTATAAGATTGTTTCCAAAAATTGAACTTTCAGTTTTCTGAAATTCTAGATTTCCTCCAAATTCTAATATTCTTTCAATTCTGTCCTTTATTTTGCTTCTCGTTTCAATTGCGTTTATTTCGGAAATTTGATTTTGACTTAAAGTCAAATTTTCAATCTTGAAAATGAAATTTGTGGTTTTCCCTGCATTTAATAGAGTAGAAGCACCGCCAAGTTGTGATTTTATACTAAAGCCAAGCTCTGGATTTGTTCCTGTTCTTTGGTCGTGAATTACAATTCTTATATCACTTTTTACAGATGATTTTGCTTTCAACGAATGGCTGTCAAAAGAGTTGATGAAACTTTCAATTTCAGGAATTGAAAAAGTTGCGTTTGTTTTTTCTTTAAGTTTTGTAAGCAAAAAATGAGCTTGTTTTTGAAACTCTAAAACGGAAATTCTTATTTCTTCTTCACCGTTTTTTACAATTACTAAATCATTATCATAACTGAACTCAAATGTTCCGTTAGTTTCATCACGAAGCACCTTGATTATTGGAAAAATCAAAGTTTCTATTTTGTTTAAATTGCTGTCGCCTGCAAAAAGTTGTTTGTCAGAAATGACTTTTAAAAGCGTATAAACTTCGCTCCATTCCCCTTTATTTCCTGTTATCATTTCTTAATTCCGATTAGCTTTAATATTTCCTTTGCAGTTGCTTGAATAGCAGGAACGGCAACGGAGTTGCCGAATTGTTTATACGCAGATGCGTCAGCAACTGGAATTAAAAATTCGTCAGGAAATCCTTGTAATCTTGCCCATTCTCTTGGTGTCATTTTACGAATTCCTTCACGATTTACAGTTCCTTTGATATGAGTTGTTGGTGTAAAATCTGTAATTCTGTGGTCTAAAACCAAGTTTCTTTCTCTTCCCATTCCGCCAACAACAATTGCGTTGCTAATTCCATCATCGGGAATTATGGCATAACCAAAACCGTTTCCTTTTCCCTCGTGTCGAGTTTTATGATTAACTAAAGTTTGAACATATTGAGTTGAAAGAAAGTATTTAGTTGCTGGAACTTCCTTTTCTTTAATGTCAGAAAAAGCAACTTTTTTGTTCAAAGGTTTTGGATAATTAAACTCTTTAACATTTGTGCTTGGATGAAATCCAACAATATAAATTCGTTCTCTATTTTGCGGTACGCCAAAATCTTTTGCATTTACAATTTTTGGCTCGGGAACAAAATATCCTAAATCGTTTCGTAAAACATTTAGAATTGTGGCTAAAGTTTTTCCTCCGTTATGGTTTCGTAAACCTTTTACATTTTCAAGAAAAATTGCTTTTGGTTGTTTGCGTTTGATGATTTCTGCAACGTCAAAAAATAATGTTCCTCTTGTGTCTTCAAATCCTCCACGTTTTCCAGCAATTGAAAATGCTTGACAAGGAAAACCTGCACAAAGCAAGTCAAAACCGTCTGGAATATAGGCTTTTGTTTCCTCTTTTGTAATGTCACCAAAAGGTCTTTCACCAAAATTTGCTTTGTAAGTTCGTTTTGCATCTTTGTCCCATTCACTTGTGAAAACACATTTTCCGCCAAGGTTTTGCATTGCTAAACGAAAACCGCCAATTCCTGCGAATAGGTCAATAAATTTAAATTTAGGATTTTCAACAGGAGGAAATGGAACGTCAAATGTGTCAAAAATTCCATATTGTAAAGCTTCTTCCGCAACAATGTTTGAAATTTCTTCTTTTGGGTATTCGTATTGTAAAATTTCTTTCGTGTATTTTACAGCATCTTTTTTGAAAAATTGAGAAACTCCATTTTTGCTATTGTGCAAAAAATGAGTAATAACTGCTTCCTTGTTGTTTTCAAGTTCAACAAGTTTTACTTTGTATTCTTTTTCAAATACTTTTTCAAGCGATATTTTCTCTTTTAATTTCATTATAATTTTTCAAATTATTTTAAGATGCTAAAATACAAAAATTATTAGAAATGGTTTTCGTTTGTCTCTGATTTTGTTGTCAGCTCAATGTTAGCAGTCAGTTTGGTTAGGGTGTCGCACAACGTCTTGCAGCTTGGCGATGTGGCGGATTAAGGAAGCCGAAACTTTCGGTTAAACACTGACTTTGCAAGTACAAAACCAACTTTAAATTAAGCCCAAAACCCGCCATATTGCCAAACTGCTGTTGGGCGATCGGTTTTGTTATTTAGCGTGAGTTCTAATTGCTTCTACAATACTTTCTGTATTCCACCTAACATCCACAACCGAATAATCTGTTACTGTTTTAGATATTCTTTCTTGACCCCAAGGTGCAACTCCAATAATAGGAATTGAATTATTGTAAGATGTTAATACTTCCCATTCTATCCAATCCGAATATGATGCGTAAATTCCAGAAATTGCCAAGACAACATCAGAATTTAAAATTTTACTTTTCAAAACCTGTTTAATGTAAGCAGCGTTTGCTGAATTTATTGGTTCTTCCTGACTTGCTTCTTGAAATTCAACATTGAAATAACCACGTTGATTTAACAAGTTTCTTAAGTTTTTTAAGTCATCAGGATATTTCCAAGAATGACTGATGAAAATTTTATAATCTTTTGCCATAACTATTTATTAAAGTATTTCTGTTAATTGTTTTTTGCTATTTTCAAACGTTTCTTTTTCCCAATCTAATGAGTTGTTTAAGAATTCTTTTTCGTATTCAGATGCTTTTTCAAGATTTGCAATTGATAAATAGCAGTGTGATAATGTTGCATAAATCCATTTTGTATCAATTCGGTTTTCGAATTCATCATCGCTTAATATTTCTTCTAAATTTTGAATTATTTTTTCTCTTGTTTTTTTTGCCTCATAATTGCAATAAATTTTTTCATCGCTTTCTTCAATTTTACTTGCTTTTAAGTTTAAACAAAATGCATAATTTTCTCCAGTATAATAATTCTCACTAATATTCCATCCCTTTTTATAATTATCAATTGCTCTATTTAAAAACTCTAAATCATCATTTAGAACAAAAAGGCGTTTATAAATAGCTCCAATTATTCCCAATGTTTCTGGGTCATTAGAAGGCAACAAATCTTCAATTATATTTAAAGCGTCAGACAACGCAAGTTGTTCTGACGGCTCTTTTGATTTATATCTACAAAGTGTTTTTTGTTGAATAAAATATGTTTCACTTTCTATTATTTTACTTGCTTTGTCCCAATACTTGAAAGCATTTAAAAAATCATTTTCTGCCATTAAACTTTTTGCATTTTCGACAATAGCAAAAATATGTTTTTCTTTGTCAGCAAGTTCGGTTATAATACTCTTGAATTCTCCATCAGGTAATTTAGGTGGTTCAATTGAATTAAAATATTCGTAAAGAGGACTGTCTGTTTGCTGATTTTTGGCAACGGAATTAATTAAGCTACTTAAATCTTTCACACAACGTTCTGCTTCATCACTTCCAATATCTTCTCCAAGATGAGTATATTTGAAAGTTCTTGTATGGTCTAAATCAAAAGGAACTCTTCCTTCTTTCTCTTTGATTACGATTGTAGAGAAAGGTTTTACAGCGTGTCTAATTCCTAATTCGTAGATTGCATTTGGATTAAAAGTTGAAATATCAGCTATAACTAAATCAGATTGAATTAATAAAGCATACATACTTCTGTCTATTATGCCACTATCTTGAATTTCGTCCGCTCTTACGCACTCATATTCAGAAAGTAAAACAGCAGGTTGAATAATATTTTTGTAGGTTTTATCTAAATCTAGAGTTTTTCCAGTAGATGGGTCGGTTTTTTTCCCAAATCCCATAATTACAAAACAAATTTTTTTCTTCATTTTTTTTCGTTCTTTTTTGGTAAACTGTCGCCCAACGTTTCGCGGCTTGACGCAGAAGCGAAGCCAGCGAACGGCTAAATTTCTGCTAAAGATAAACATTTTCGTGAAAAACAGACTTCAATTTAAAATAAAATGA
>NZ_PQNY01000036.1 GCF_002917885.1 Flavobacterium croceum DSM 17960 | reverse complement strand
TATCGATATAACTCCAAAGAATATCAGGATGAACTCGGTTTGAATGAATATGATTATGGAGCTCGTGGCTATATGCCTGATATTGTCCGTTGGAGACATGTTGACCCACTGGCGGAACAAACTCCAAACTGGTCTCCGTATGCGTTTTGTAACAACAATCCTCTATATTACACAGACCCAACTGGGATGAGTGCAGAACCACCTTCAACTCATACTGATGAACAAGGTAATGTAATAGCTGTTTATAATGATGGTGATAATGGCGTCTATAAACACGGTAAAAATGCTGACGGTGGAACTCCTACAAAATATCAAATTGATAAGCGACACGAAAAGTCAACTTCAGCAGGTGGAGAAAAAATGGGGGAAACTGCATATTGGGATGAATTTATTGTGCCTAATACCGACAGAGCAGAAGGAAAAATACATTATACTAAAGATGATTGGGCAGATTGGAAACCATTGATTGATTGGGGTAATGACCACGCTAATAATCAAGATTTAACAATAACAATGCAAGAGTCTAAAAGTAATGGGATTTTAGATATAAAAACCAATGCTTTAGGATGGGCAGAAGATGGCCCAATGACAGGAAGATTACTAAATGGTAAATTTGCAACAGCACGTTCAGCAGGTAATTATTTAGCTGGAATGAATGGAGTTACAGGGACTATTCAAGGACAGCGTATAAGTGGAACAACCTATATGAAGTTAGCAGGTGCTTATCAAGTTGGTAAATTATCTAAATTTAATATTTTTAGAATACTAACATATGGTGCATCATTTGGACCTGCTCCATATTATGGAGAAGAAAATTATTCTGGAAGAAGAATACAAGAGGGTATTAACGCAGGTAATAAAAAATTATAAAGACAATGTGCATACTAAAAAACATATTAATCTTATTGACTTTATTTAGCTGTTCATCAACTACAAAGGATACTTTTAATTCAATAGAATTAGTTTCGAGTAAAGGAGAAAAAATATATATAAACTCTTTAAATTGGGGTGTTACAGATGATAATCAAATTACAGTAATATCAACAAATAAAGAAAGAGTTAAGGAAAGGACAGACACAATTGATGTAGTTAAAGGATTAGAACCTTTCTTTTACAGCTTTAAAAATGATAGTTTAAAATTATTTTTTTCTAACGAGGCTACATATAAATTAAAAGAAGATTTTAAAACAATTAATGTAAGTTATATAGTTTTAAGTGCTGAAAAATATAACAAAATTAGACCTAAAGCATATAATAACGATGGTTATTTTTCTATTCCACGAAGAGAGAAAATTATTTATCCTTCAGATATGCCGAAAGCTCCACCAGCACAGAATTAATGAATTAAAAATAATAAAGCCCCGAAATCGGGGCTTTATTATTTTACATCGTTCAACACTCCAGAGAGCGCATCTTTTAATTTTTTCTTGCCAACTAGCGCATCAACAAAAGAAAACACCATCTTTTTTTCTTCTTCGTTTAGTTCTTCAACTAGTTTAATTTTTTCTATTAACGAAGCATCATAAGAGTTTACATCGTCTAAAGTTGTATCAGCTTCAAATAAGTCTGTTAGTTTAACATTTAATGCTTTAGCAATTTTTTCAAGCGTAGTAAGTGATGGTTCTACTTTTCCTGTCTCAATACGGCTATACATAGGCGCACCAAGTCCAACAGCATTAACGAGCTCTTTCTGCGACATTCCTTTTTTCTCTCTTATTGCTTTTATGTTTTTACCTATATCCATATTAATGCTTTTTAACGCAACAAATATACAAAATATACTTATTGATGTAAATAATTGAATTTTGATATTAAATAAAATTACCTTTTAAAGTAATTTAATTATATTTGCAAAATACTTTTTAAGGCATAAAATAATTTTAACCTTGTAAACAATGGAAATCACTCAAATAAAAGAGCAGCTCTCAATGTCAAACGTACTGCATTACTACGGATTAAAAACCGACAAACAAAGTCGTTTAAATTGTCCGTTCCATCAGGACAAAACCCCAAGTTTTCAAGTGTATTACAAAACACAAACGGCATATTGCTTTAGTTCCAACTGCAAAACACACGGTAAAAGTATCGATGTGATTGATTTTATATTGCATAAAGAAAACTGCACCAAACACGAAGCCATTAACAAAGCGGTAGAAATTTTAGGATATAAAGAACCTAACAAAAACGAAAGGTATCAGCAAGATTTAAGTAGAGAGCAATTTTTGGGTAATATGTACCAGTATTTTAAAAATGGTGTAAGCAGTAGCAAACCAGCCAAAGACTATTTACAATCTCGAGGTTTAGACTTTAAAAAAATAGAAGTCGGTTACAACGGTGGACAGTTCCATCACGGAGCAAGAAAAGACGAAACTTTAATAAATCAGTGTTTAGAATATGGATTACTAATTGATAAAAACATTTTAAGTCGCACAGGTGAGAAAGCTTACGGTGTTTTTGGTAAATGGTGTATTGTTTTTGCTTTAAAAAATAGAGAAAATAAAGTAGTGAGTTTATACTTTAGAAGCACATTAAACGAGAAAGAAAGCAAACACTTTTATCTGAAAAATAGACAAGGACTTTATCCAAACTATCCAAAACAAGAAACTAAAAAACTTATTTTAACAGAAGCCATAATAGATACAGCAACGTTATTACAAGTTGAAGAAATTACTAAAAATTACAGCGTATTAAGTTTATACGGGACCAACGGACTAACGGAAGAGCATTTACAAGCCATAAAAGAATTAAAGCAACTAGAAGAACTCATCTTCTTTTTTGATGGTGATACTGCTGGAAACGAAGCCATAAACAAATACAACGAAGTAATTAGAGAAATCCACCCAAGTATAAAAATAACCAAAGTAAACACTCCAGAGAATGAAGATATAAATAGTTTAGTTCAAGGACATACTGAAGAAATTTTACTACACTTAATTAGTGAAAGAACTGAAATAACTACTTCTTTTTCAATTGAGGACAAAACAACGGAACAACCTAAAAAACCAACAGCAACCAACACACAACCACCAACAAATATAGATTTTCTAAAACAAAAAGACTTACTAAATGAGCTTAATAAATTAATAGAGCAAAGCGGTATCATTGGAGAAGAAAACAGCCGATTATTATTATATATCATTGCATCAAGCTACAAAACCAAACACCCTTTACACGCCATAGTGCAAGGAAGTAGCGGAAGCGGGAAAACACACCTTATCAGTAAAATAGCAGACTTAATGCCTATTGAAGATGTTTTTAGATTTACAAGAATTACAGAGAGTAGTTTGTATAATTGGGGCGAGTTCGACCTGGTCCACAAAGTTATTGTTATCGAAGATTTAGACGGATTAAAAGAAGAAGCCCTTTATCCATTACGAGAATTAATCTCAAATCAAAGAGTAAGCAGCTCCACCAGTGTAAAAGATAAAAAAGGAAATATCAAATCTACCAACAAAGAAGTAAAAGGCATTTTTAGCAGTTTATCAGCCACCACCAAAGGCGAAACCTACGAGGATAATATGAGTAGAAGTTTTTTAATAGCAGTCGATGAAAGCCAAGAACAAAGCAAAAGAATAATCCAATACCAAAATAAAAAATACGCTGGAGAAATAGATCCAAAACAACAAGAAAAAGCCAAACATCAATTACAACAAATTACAAGAGCTTTAAAAGAATATGACGTAGTCAATCAATATGCAACCCAATTAGAACTACCCGAAGAAGTACACAAAATAAGACGATTAAACGAAATGTTCCAAAGCATTATTAAGCAAATAACCATCATCAATCAATACCAAAGAAAAACCACAAACGACGGCAGACTAATCACACAAATAGAAGATTTAGAACAAGCAACAGAAGTACTTTTTGAAAGCATAATACTCAAAGTTGATGAATTAGATGGCAGTTTAAGACAGTTTTTTGAACGAGTAAAAAAGCATCTAAAAACCCAAGAAAAAGAATTTACACAAAGAGAAATCAGACAAATACTAAACATCAGCAAAGCACAATGCTCAAGATACATAAATCATTTATTAGAGTTGGAATACATCAGCAGTAAACATATGGGAAACCTTAGAAAAATAACCTATAAAATAGAATATTGGGACGATTATCAACGAATGAGAATACGAATAAAAGACAAACTACTATTACAAATTGAGAACCTAAAAACAAAAGTATGAAACAATACGGAACAATAATGAAACAATTAAAATCAGCGTAACTAACTGAATACTAATAACTGAACACTGCAAACTGTGCTATTGTTCCAAGTTCCAAGAAAGTACAACCATAAAAGTATCATAAAGCTAAAAAGTATGACAAATGAAACTTTAAAAAACTATCTAAACTATTTAATAATCAAAGGATATAACGAAGAAACTTCACACAATAGAACAGGACAAGTAAAAGAATTTTTAGACTTTATAAAACTATCTTTTGAACAAATAAACGAAGAACACATTAACCAATATTATTACTACTTAAAACAACGACCAAACAAAAAATACAAAGAAAAAACAATCAGCATCAACACCGTTATACATCACATCAGAGCGATAGAATTATATTTTGAAATGCTCTACGATACAGGAAAATTAAAAGAACCACTACAAATAAATATCAGTTATCCTAGGAATTACCAAAGCGATTTTAAACGAGAATTTTTAAGCCAGGACGAAATAGAAAAACTCTACAAAGTAGCCAATCCATTAGAAACAATCATCATCCATTTAGCGTATGGTTGTGGGCTTCGAGTAGCGGAATTAGTAGCAGTAACCAAACAAGATATTTACACCAAAGAAAATATTTTAATTGTTCCCAAAGGCAAGTTTAACAAACGTAGAATAATCCCATTAACCGAAAAAATAACACAAGATTTACAAGAGTATTTACAAAGTATAGAAGGAAAACAAAACACTTTTATACTCAACTCAAAAGGTCGGAAAATGCAGGAATGGACGTATAATAAAATCCTAAAACAACTACTAAAAAGAATAAAAATAAAACAAGATAGAATTAACAAACTATCAATACACAGTCTTCGGCACTCAATAGCAACACACTTACTACAAAACGGAATGGAACTAGAAAAGGTTAGAGATTTTTTAGGACATAACCAGTTAGAAACCACAGAAACTTACACTCATATATCAATGAACCAAATGCGAAGCATTCGTGAACACTTTTGAAAAAAAACAATAAAAAATGCGTGAACAACTAATTAACTTGAAAAATGATAGCTCTTGACGATTATATAAAAGAAAATTACAGAACAACAGGACTAAAAAGCACCATAAAACGATACACAAATTATCAAAATGGTAAAGCAAAAACAGCCAAATTAAAAGATATATTAGACTATATCAACTATTTACGAAAACAAAACGTAAGTCCAAAAACACTCCGAAATAATCTATTTGCTATAAAAATCTATTACCGATATTTACAAGAAACCGAGCAAAGAAAAGACCATCCTTGTCAAAAATTATACTTAAAAGACCAAATAAACAGAGCCATTGCAGTCGAAAAACTCTATACTAAAAATCAATTAGAAACATTACTCACAAATTATAAAACTAAAAACCAATCCATACAATTAAGAGATGAAGTAATTATAAGTTTACTCATACATCAAGCCTTATTAGTAAAGGAAATAACGAGTTTAAAAGTAGCTGAAGTAAATTTAGAAAAAGGCGAAATCTTCATTGAAAAAGGAGGCAAAACCAACGCAAGAACACTACCACTACAAGCCAATCAAATCTTATTATTTTACAACTATTTAGAAGCAAGAAAAACACTTTTAGAACATACCAAAAAACAAACAGAATACTTTATAACTTCCAAGTATGGAACAGCACTAAACCCACACGGAATAAGCAGATTAATAAACGATAAAAAGCCAAAAGAAGAACACATACAACCATTAAAAATAAGACAATCCGTAATAGCCAATTTACTAAAATCAAATAATGATCTGCGAATTGTTCAAGTATTTATAGGACATCGTAGAAGTTCATCAACAGAAGAATACAAACAAACAGAATTAGAAGCGTTACAACAAGCAGTAAACCAATATCACCCAATTAAATAAAACCCAAATAAAAAAAAGCGGTTTGCTTCGCAGAAGTATTTTCACCCACCCAGTCCGACGCTCCCCACCGCACCAGTGGTTCTGCCACCGCATCGGCACTTGTTTTTCCCCACAGTAAGCCAATAAAAAAAGGTTTTTTGTTTTCCCAAGCCCATCGCACACAAAAAAACCTTTTTTTATCCGCTTACTTCCCACGCTCAAAAAACAAGAGCCGAAACCCAACGCTCAACCACTCCCAAAGCTATGTTACATAATAAGCCATTATAGTTCAAGCCCGTTGGGTTTGCTTCGCCTTGAAACTATAAGCTCATTATGTAAAATAGCCGCTCTCCAACGCTCCCACCCACTGCCAACGCTACTGCCGACGCACTACGAAAGATTTAATTATTTAGTAATGACTTTGCACAAAAAAAGCTTCACAAAAAAGCCAGCTACAGTGGTTGCCGTCTTTCTTTGCTCGTTTTTTTGCACAAATCATTACTAAAGGGAAGTAGATTATGTGTTCAATCGCCACAAGGCTATGCTCATTTTTTTGGAAGATTGCCAAGGAAAACCCGATTAAAAAAAAACGTTTGATTAATGGCAATCTTCCAAAAAAATCGAGCGCACAAGTAAAGACAATCAGCCGAGTTTAGTTATAAATTTAATGTTCCGGCTTTTTTGCTTTGGATTATCGATAAAATAAAGTTGATTTTTTTTTCATCTGAAGAACAAAATAATTTATACTTCAGCCGACGATGTCCCGAGGATGTCCCGAGGATAAGCCCACCATAAGCCCACTAGAGCCCACTTTTTGTTATGGATATAAAAACGATGTTTTACAGAAATAATCCAAACAAAAGCACTTTGATATAAAAACAAGCAAAGTATAAGCCAGCCATAAAACGAGGCTTATTTAAGCTAAAATCACGCTCAAAAGCGATTTTAATTACTTCAAATCCAATCAAAAACAAACGCATATTTTTTTTCAATTGAAACACTCAAATGAAAAATAAAATGTATTTTTGGCTTTATCAATGGGAGCATTACAACTAACATACGAGCCAAAATTTAAAATAGTGCATCGCTCGCGCGAGCTGATGCGCTCGCACGAGGCGAAAAGTGTGCAGTTGTGGTTAAG
>NZ_PQNY01000035.1 GCF_002917885.1 Flavobacterium croceum DSM 17960 | reverse complement strand
CAAACTTTACTCGATTTCAGATAAAATTCAGCCGTTAGTTTTCTAATAGCTCAAAAAAAGTGGACATTTCGTCAAGTCTTAAAATTCAAATGGTTATTCAAACTAAAATGTTTCACTTCTGAATTTCGTCGGAAGTATGGCACACAACGTTTTGCAGCTTGGCGAAGTGGCGGATTTAGAAGCAATTACTTTCAATTAAGCACTAATGTTTATTAGAAATCCGAATGTTCAATTTAGCACTGAACCCGCCATTTTGCCAAACTGCTGTTATGCACAGTCTTTTTATTCGGTTAATTTTGGTATAAATTGCTCTATTATTTTCCATTCATTTTCATAGTAATTGTTGTGAACTGATTTCCCTTCTGCAGTAAAACTTGTGAAGACTAATCGTCTTATACCTTCATAAATGTTTTTTGGTAAAATTTTGTATTCAATATTTTCAGTCGTTTGATATACAACTTTGTAACCTTGTAAATGCAAAAGTTCTCTATTTGAAATATTTTCAGTCTTATGAGCTTTAAAAACAGTTTCTAAACCTCGTTTTATTTTTAAAGCAATAATCGCATCTTCTTCAATCAATTTTAGATAAAGAATGTTAGCATTTGGATTTTTGCCATTAGAATAATGATAATTCATTCTCTTTTCCAGTATAGAATTTACATAGACTTTGTTTATATGTCCATTGTCGTAGCATTGAAGAAGAAAGCCATCTTTAAACTTTTCGTCAATAGGTAATGAAAACAAACAATTCTCTTCCGAATGTTCTTGTACTTTATATGTGTTGTCACTGAAAAGATTAAAGTAGCAAAGAATTTTGCTATCATAGGAAAATAGATTTACCTGATTTGATTCTTCCAAATCTTCTTCAATCATATCAATAAATGACTTGTGTTTATGATTTGTTGCTGTGGTGCCATTTAACTGGTTTATAGAATCAGATGTTTCGGTATTTTCCTCTAAAATGTCGATATATGATTTATGTTTAGGTATAACATATTCAGATATTTCTTCCTCATTTTCAAATTCTATTTCATCTTCAAATTCTTCTTTTAATTCAATTGGTTTTTCAATTGTTATTTTATGGTCTTTCTTCGTGTTTTTTTCAATAAAATCAATGATTTTTTGTGTTTCTTCTTGCGGACTTCTTTTAAATGCTGAATAAAGTACACGATACACTTTCCATCCAACACGTTCTAAAAATTCCTGTCTTTCAATATCATAAGCCACATCTTCAGGAAGTGAATGAAAGGGGTCGCCATCACATTCTATAGCAATCATTTTTCCGTTATTGTGAACGACTAAATCAATTTTAAAGTTAATATAAACTTGTTTTCCAAGTTTATGATTATAAAATAGTTCAGCTTCTTTTACATTGTATTGTGGTTGGATATAACTATACCCATTTTCAATAAGTGCTTTGGCAATATCACATTCAAACCAGCTGTCAAATGGTTCAGGCACATTGTGTCGGTATCTTTCAATATTGTTGTTATCAATTTGTAATTGAGAAATTGGTTTTGCTTCATCTTTGAAGAAACTTAAGATTTTATTTCTAAAGTCATTTGTTTGTAAATCGTTATGCTCAACTGAATGAAATAAAATCATTTGTTCTTTCGCCCGACTTAATGCTACATTAATTTTTTTAAATTCATCTTGGTCACTAATAATTGCTCGAGGTTTTG
The DNA here is from genome assembly GCF_002917885.1 of Flavobacterium croceum DSM 17960. Classification (GTDB taxonomy): domain Bacteria; phylum Bacteroidota; class Bacteroidia; order Flavobacteriales; family Flavobacteriaceae; genus Flavobacterium; species Flavobacterium croceum. The sequence continues at coordinate 5,585 of NZ_PQNY01000035.1, read as the reverse complement.
CATTTTGGTTTTCTTTCAATTTCTGAAAATCTAATGCAACTCCAAGAGAAACAATCATAACATCTCTTTCATCTCCTTGAAATTTTGGAGAATCTTCTATGATAAGTTTATGCTTATCTATTTTCTCCTTTCCGAATTCATTGGCTAAATCCTCTTTTATGTCTTTTAGTTTTTCAGTATGTTTTGTCAATCCTAAACTTACTACGCCAATGGTTTTATTTGAATATTGTTCGTCTTTTAGTATTCTTTGAAGAAATTTTTTAATTTCTTCGATTTCCTTATAGACAATTTTGTCTTCTGTGAATGCATCGTTAACAAAAATAGTTTCTTTTGGATTAAGTCTATTTGAGTTAATCTGTTTCAGAGGTCGCAAAGAATTATCATAGAATTCTCTTTTTGAAAATTCAATTATTTCAGGAACACATCTAAAATGTTCTCTTAATAATAAATCAGACCTGCCAGCGACCATTTTTGCTAAATCAAACAAACTTGTGTCAGGACGAATTTGAATAATATCGTCTTTCAAAAAGTCTTTTAAAAACTTGTCTTTTATGTGATTGAATGAATTAGAATCAACCATACTTGCATCTGGTGAAGTCTGCTTACTATCGCCAACAATTATGATGTTTTCTGAATAGTAACCTAATAAAACGCTATTGAAATTTAACTGACTTGCTTCATCAACAATAATACAATCAAATATTTCTGGCTCGTGTTCTAATGAGTTCAAAACATCATTAAATTTCATTACCCAACAAGAAAGGTTTTTACTAATTTGAGAGCCTTTTTTTCTAATTGCAATTTGAAACTTTGCGTTATCCTTTATACCTTTTTTTAAACTCTGTGAGTAATCAAATTTGTAACTATTAAGTAGGTTTATAAAAGCATCAATTTCATAATTGTCAAACTTGTTTTTAAAGTTTGACTTTGCTAAGTCAAATAAAATCTCACATTTTACTTGGAATATTTTTTTATTGATAAACGATAATTCTTCTTTACATTTTTGTAAATCAATGAATTCGTTTTCTTTAATAAATCTGTAGGCAGAAGCATATTCAAAATTTTCTTTTGAAATATAATGATTAGGAATATTTTCAAGTGAATCAAAAGTATTCGGGAGCAAATCTCTCAAATATTTTTTTAGGTTGAGAAATGTTTGTTCTACCTCAAGTTGCTTGCCTATTTCTAAAAATTTATTTTTTAAAAGTTCAAAATCTTGTACATCTTCATTTTTTTCAACAGGTAAAAATTTTGAGAATTCATCTTTTAATGAAGATTGTTCAATTAATGAATCAATGTTGTTTAATACGCCAAGTTTCTCAATTAATTGATGATTTATTCTTGCTAATTTGTTAATGTCGTCTTTAAATGAAATTGCTTTTTTTGATAAATTATCAATGTCAAACAAATTAATTTGTGTGTATTCTGAAAAATTGATAAAGTCAGCATTGAATTGAATTTTAGAAACAACTTCCTTATTTATTTCAATCTTCTTTAAAACTTCATTTAAAACCAAGCTCTTTTCATATAGATTAGAGCTGTCATCATAAGATAATGAGAAACCATTTTGTTTCAACAATGTGAAATTTTTACTGATTATAACGAGGTTTTCAATTGCCGATTTTAACTGTAATATTTCAGTTTTAGTATTACATTTTTTTCCATTGACGGTAAATTGCTCTAAATATGAAACTTGCTTAAAATTTGAATTGGTGAGTTTAGTAAAAAATCCAGCTTTTCCATTTTCAGCAAATGATAGGTAAGTTTCAATGTCTAAAAGATATTTTGTTCCGTTTTCAGTTAGATTGCTGAACGATTTGTTTATTGTAATGTTTTCTTGAGTAAACCTATTGTTTAGTTGTTTCTGTAGATTCTCTAATTCCTTTATATTTTTGAGAACGATATCCGAGTTAGAAAATTCATTTGCAATTTTTGTAATGTTCTCTAATTGAATTTTTAACACCTTATCTTTGGAATACTCATTTAATCCTAAATAATTTAATTGATTGATGTATTGTTCTTTAATAATTAGGAAGTTTTTAAAATCAAAATCTTCTAAATTCTTTAATATTGTTGAGATGTCAATATTAACAACATTATTGTATCGGATTTCTGTTCCAACTAATTGTTTGTATTTTAAAATCTCATCTTTTATAACGTCAAAATTGGATATAGCTTCACTTGTTAGTTCATCTTTAATCCAATTCCATTCTTCGGATTCTTTTGATTCAAATTTTTCAACAATTTGATAAGCTCTTAAATCTTTAAAAGTGTCATTTAAATTATATTTTAGATATTCTTTTTCAAGAGCTCTAATAATTTCGGATTTTAATTTTACATATTCAGCTTTTAAATTGTCTAACTCTTCAATTTTGGTTTCAACATTTAGATAAAAGTTGTCTGTAAGAATTTTTGAAATATTGCCAATGCTATTTTCTAGTGAAAATCTTTTTTTTCCATCTTTTCCTAGATTTTCTAGTTCAATTTTAGTGAAAATTAAACTATCGAATGTCTCTGGAATTTTATTTAAAAGAGATTCTAAAGCCTTATCTGTTTGAGCGGTAACAAGTACTCTTTTGCCTTGTGCTAACAAAGAACAAAGTATATTTACGATTGTATGAGATTTTCCAGTTCCTGGAGGTCCTGTTACGACCGTTAATCTGTTTTTTAAATAATTTTCATAAATCTGTTTTTGTTCTTTGTTGAATGGAAGAGGAAAAAATACAGAAAAATCCTCTTCTCCATTTAGGTTTTTAGCTTTGTCTTTATAGGTTTCAAAAAGTTCGTCTTTAAAATAGTTAGGTTTTGTATAAAAATTGTTCCCTGATGATTCTGGATTTCTAACTAATAAATTAAATAGTTTTGCTTCTATTTTATTTTCATCATTATGTTTGATGATTGAATCCGTTAATTTTTCGAAAAAGCGAGGCTTTCTATATTTGATATTTATTGCAGGAGAAAATGATATTTTAAAATAATCTTCTCTGAAATGGTCACTTGCTGGTTTGTAAACTGAATTCTCGAATTCTGAATTACTCGAAATTTTCTGAATAGATTTTACAATTAAATCTTTGAAATCTTTTTCAAAAATATATCCATACCCAAAATTTTGAATTTCTCTTTCAAATGCATCAATTACATTCGATAAATTTTGTTTAATTACAGCGTTATTATTATTCAGAAAAAAAAAGTCAGGATAAGGACTTTCGGATTCCGAAAATGAAATTTTTACAATATTTTTCGCACCAATTTCTACTGATAAAGGGAAATGAAAAAGATGTTGGTTAGTTTTAGAAAGATTTCCTCTATTATCTTGCTTAGAATACTGTATTAATCCAATACTTAAAACAATTTCAAGATTTGAATCAAATTTTATGTCATCATAAGAATTAAATAATTTTGAATGAATCTCTTTTTCTTTCTTAAACCTTTTTAATTTTTCTATTTCAACTTTTCCTTCTACTGAATTCTGAAAACTTATGAGCTCTTCTTCATTCCCGCTAATACTTTCAAACTTATTTTTAGCTTCGTCAAACTCAATGATTTCTATAAATCTATTTGGGATTTGTATGTTTGGTTTATTTGGTTTTTGTAAAGAGAAAACTAGAGGTTGTTTTTTGAATTTTGGAGAAAAAATATCAATTAAGGTTGATTCACATATTCCAGATTCAATGAAGTTTTCTATTTCATCAATCCAAATGAAGTTACTGGAAACAGTTGAATTCAGAACGTCTTTTACTCCTCTTTCGAGTAGCTTTTTATATTCTTTTAGAAATGTTATGTATTGGTTGAGTACGTTCATTTAATTCAATAGTAAAGTTTTCTGTCAAATTTATATTTTTTTTCGGAGTGCGGTTTTAAGATTGTGCATAACGTCCCGCCGGCTTTGCGAAGTTTGGGTTTATATTGTTCCAAATCATTCCATTCGGACTGAAGTCAAATATACAAAAAGATCCTTCCATTAAGCCCAAAAGCCCAAATTTCGCAAAACCGCTGTTGTAGGCAGTTTTTAAATTAATTTCCTATGTTTCGCTAAAAATTCAAGTATTGAAATATTATCGTTATGCGTTTGATTTTCATTCCAACATTTTTGTTCATATTCCTTTAAAATACGCAATTCTTCTTCAGTGTATTCAGAAGGCTTATAATTAACTTCGTATGTTACCAACGAAAATAAAATTGCACGCATTTCAAATTTGTCACCATAAAGGTTTGCGAAATAGATTGGTGTTTTAGGTTGTCCCCAATATTCCTCAATAGTTTTTTCTAAAAGCATTCCATAATCTCTCATAATTTATATTTATTTGGTTTTTAAAAAGATGAATTGTCCATTGCTTTAGCATATGTTAAAAACCATACTCCATTCATAGAAGTACCACAGTCAGGACAGCTTTCAACCATTGAAAATTTTAATCTTCTTCCAGGCACAATTAAAGATTCAAAATTAAATTGACATGCATGGCACATTTCATTATCTTCACCAAAATGATATGTGTCAATCCAAACTTTCCAATCTTCATTTTCAATCTTCCTAAAACCTTCTTGAAATTCTTTTGTAGATTTTAATATTCTAATATTAAAAAAGCCTTCTTTTAAATCAACTTCTGTAACTACACCAAATAAATATTCGTTGTTGTTAGTGTACCAATCTGGATAATTTTCTTTAGCAAAATCTAATTTTTCTTTAGTTATTAGCATAGGAGTTGTAAACTCATAAAAATCTTCAGGTTTGTCATTTGGTGGTGGAGGTATTGCTCCTTGATATCTTTGTTTACTTGCTTCATTCCAACCATCTAATATTGCCTGAATTCTTCTTCTTTTATTTGGATGTGATTCTGAATCAACTTCGCTACCTAATAAGTTCATAGCATTAGTAGCTTGTTCTTGTGTAGCTCCCATTTTGTATAGAACAAAACCTGAAAATTTATCAGCTTGAAGTTCAATATCATGGTTACTAATATTGTTGTTTAAAGTATGCCCAGATAAATGATGACCAATTTCATGCGCTAATATTGAAATAGAGCTCCAATAACTATCTGAATATTCATCTGTAAAACTTAATAATTTAGGATCATAAATAATATAACGTTTGTTATCAATCATTGTAGCAACAGCATTCTGAATATCGCCACTATATATTTCAAAATTTAATGGTAAACCAGAATAAGAAATAATGTTTTCTATAACTTTTATTTCTCGTTCTCGTGGGTAATATATTTTAAGTTCTGCTTTATTTAGATTATAATTAAAACCACAACCTATCTTCAAATTATTTATTTCACCTTCAACATTATTTTTGTCAGGTACACTTATTGAACCGTTCATGTTTTGGTTGGTTTCATTTTCATTTTCTTTTGTTTCTTTACTTTCTTTACAAGAAATAAAAATGAACAAAACTGAAGTTAATAAAAATAATTTCATTGTATTATTTATCATAAAAATGAATTTTTAATAAGTACTTTTTTCACGACGTAGCGGTAAAATTGCCTACAACGTCCCGCCGGCTTTAAGAAGTTGGGGATTTTTGTTCCCAAACCATTCCATAAGGACTGAAGCCAAATATACAAAAAGGCCGTTCCATTAAA
>NZ_PQNY01000034.1 GCF_002917885.1 Flavobacterium croceum DSM 17960 | reverse complement strand
ATAATTGTATGCCTTTAACCGTTTTTTTGACCGCTTTTCTCTTTTTCCTATCTCCCAAAATCTACAAAAACTGCTTTTTTCCTTGTAAGAACGTGAGGTAAAAGTAGTAATTTTTCTAATACTTTTTAGCTTTATACGGTTGTTTTTTAGTTACCCTTGATTTGGGTATTGTTTTTTGGTTGGCACGTTATTTGTAGTAATCAACTTAAAACCAATACTATGTAAGATAGCTTTACTCATTTTTTAGTAACCATTAAATATTTAGATCATGAGTAAGCAAAAAGGCGTTATCAAGTTAGTTGGTAACATTGGAGGTATGAGTTTTTATACTTCTAACGGTGAGTATTTGGCCAGAACCGCAGGAGGTCCGACCAAGGAACGTATTGCAACAGGTTCGAACTTCGTGAGAACCAGAGAGAACAATGCCGAGTTTGGCGGAGCTGCTAAAGTAGGTAAGGCATTTAGAACTGCTCTAAGCAGTGTTATTCAGACTATGGGCGGTAGCACTTTAACCGCTTCTCTAACCAGACTATTCAAGTCGATTAATGCACGAGCTTCAGGCGTAAGAGGACAACGTCCTATTGCACTGAGTGCTAACAAAACACAGGCTAAAGGTTTGGAACTTAACGATAAGATTAGTTTTACTTCGGTTTTCAATGCTCCTTATACGGTTACTTCAGATACTGACCGTGTGGAGATTACCTTTACTATTCCGTCATTCATTCCGATAAACTTTATCAATGCTCCCGCAGGTGCTACAGGTTTCCGTATTGCGGCTGCTGTGGGTTGGTTGTCGGATTATAGTTTTGACGAGAGTACACTAAGCTATGAGCCTGATGCACCAGAGCAAAACAGTTTGGGGATTACTTCCTATAGTGCTATTCAACCTATCAATAACACCGGCACAACTATAACCCTAACGGCTACCGCTCCTGGCGGATTGGTTCCTGATGCTGGCGTTAGTGTGATTGCGTGTTTAGGTATCGAGTTTTACCAAAAAGTAGATACTGTTGATTATTTACTGGCTCAAGGTAATGCAATGCGTGTAGTAGAAGTTTTTTAAGTTTTAAAAGACTTTCTATAAAGTTAAAGCTTTCCGAGTTCGGAAGGCTTTTTTTATGCTTACAAGTCTTTAAAATCATTATTTCAAGGATAAATTAACTGTTTGATGTGGTTAATTTATCCTTTTTTTATCCCCCTGATAAAGTCGGCTTTAGTGGGCTTATGGTGGGCTTATCCTCGGGACATCTACGGGACATCCTCGGCTAATGGTTGTATTATCTTGGTCTGACTTTCAAAACAAAATCGTTTTTATTTATCCATTATCCAAAAGCAAGTACAAAACCATCTTCGGAGTTTTCCTGTAGTCGGCTGATTGGCTTTAACTTTTGGCTCGATTTTTTTGGAAGATTGCCATTAATCAAACGTTGTTTTATAATCGGATTTTCCTTGGCAATCTTCCAAAAAAATGAGCATAGCCTTGTGGCGATTGAACACACAATCTACTTCCTTTTAGTGATGATTTGTGCAAAAAAACGAGCAAAGAAAGACGGCAACCACTGTAGCTGGCTTTTTTGTGAAGCTTTTTTTGTACAAAGTCATTACTAAAATAATTAACCAATCGTAGTGCGTCGGCAGTAGCGTCGGCAGTGGGTGGGTGCGTTGGAGAGCGGCTATTTTACATAATGAGCTTATAGTTTCAAGGCGAAGCGAACCCAAAGGGCTTGAACTATAATGGCTTATTATGTAACATAGCTTTGGGAGTGGTTGAGCGTTGGGTTTCGGCTCTTGTTTTTTGTGCGTGGGAAGTAAGCGGATAAAAAAAGGTTTTTTTGTGTGCGATGGGCTTGGGAAAACAAAAAACCTTTTTTTATTGGCTTACTGTGGGGAAAAACAAGTGCCGATGGTGTGGGAGAACCACTGGAGCGTTGGGAAGCGTTGGACTGGGTGGGTGCAAACTCGTCAGCGAAGCGTTCCTATTTTTTTATTATTATCCTATTGGGTGGAAGTTGTCGATTTCTTTTTGCAAGTCGTCTATATCGTTGATTAAATACATTTCTGTCGATATAATTCGTTTGTGTCCTGCAAAGTATTGTACTTGTCTTAGATTGTAATTCTTTAGCCAATACGTTATAACTGATGCCCGAACTTGCAGGAAGTTGATAAACTTTGGGTTTTGTTCTTTTAGTTCATCGGTTAGCCGTTTAAAGATATTAAAAGCGTTTACATCGTTTACCTGTGTTTGCCCTGATGCTGGAGTACTTAAAAATAATTGTTTAGTTGGTTCTTTGTGGTATTTCAGTAGTTCGTTTCTAGTTTTATATTGATATTCCATTAAATCCATTATTTGGCTTGATTTCAGTTCCAGTGTTCGGTCTTTTCCTGTTCTTCCGCCTGTGATGTCTATTTTTCCATTTCGTAAGTCTAAACTATCGGTTGTAATTCTGCTTACTTCTGCCGTTGTGATGCCTTGATTAAATAATAAACCTATAATAACCTTGTTTCTTTCTTTGCTCAATCTATAAGCGTTAAACCAATTGTGGTGACTTCTTGGATCATCTTCTTTTGGGACTAGGTAATTTTCGTAAATGCTTTGTAGTTCTTGTGGTGTTAGTATTGGATAGAGTTTCTGTTTTTGTCCGCCTTGTAGTTTTATTCTATTGGCTGGATTGTCTTTTCTTTGGTTGTTTTCTATTTGGAAGTTGAAGAAGTGTTTTAGTGCCGATAGCCTTAATTTTCTTGTTTCTGATGCGATGCCTTGTTTTTGTAAATGAGCCAAGTATAACATTATTTCCTTTTCTGTACAGTTCTCAACTTCTGTATTATCTTTATCTAAAAAGCTAATAAAATTCATAGTTTGATAATGGTACATTTCGGCTGTAGTCTTGCTTAATTCTTGTTGTTTTAAATATGCTTTGAAGTCCATTTTTCAAGTGATTAGTAAATAGTGATTAGTAATTAGTCTTGTTTTTCTTCGATTAAGTGTGTGTAAATTTGAGTAGTTTCAAGTGAGCTATGACCTAAAAACCGTTGTACTTTTTGGATGTCCATTCCGTTGGCTAATAAGTGAGTTGCTATACTATGGCGTAAACTGTGAAGTGTGATGTTTTTTTCTTTGAGTTGTATGTTATCGCTTTGGTTTATTATTCGTTGTAATCTGTTGCCTAATGTTCCGCCTGTTAATGGTTTTCCAAAACGATTGATAAATAATTTGCTTTCTGTTTTATCCTGTATTAGTATGGTTCTGTATTCAAAAACCCAATCTTGTAATATTTTAGAGGCTGTTTTATTAAAGGGTATTAATCGCTGTTTACTGTTCTTGCCTTTCTTAACGTGTAGTACTCTTGTATCAAAATTAATATCATCAACGTTTACGTTTATTCCTTCTGTTCTTCGTAGTCCGCAACCGTAATAAATCGTTAATAATACTTTGTCTTGGTAGTTTAGTGCTTCTTGTTTTTGGGTTTGGATTTCTTGATTTTCTACTATGGTATATAATTCTTTTATTTCCTCTTGTGTTAAAACTTCTCTTTCTAAGGTTTGTATTTTTAGCCTTTTTAGATTGACTTCTGGCAGGTTTTGTGTGCCTTTGTGGTGCAGGAACTCAAAGAACTTTTCTAACGCCCAAAAATGACTATTAATGTAATTGGTGCTTAATGCTCCGCCTTGCTTTTGGTTGCTTCTGCTGATTAGATAATTGTAATAGTTTTTTATATGCTCGTGATGGATTTGATTAATTTGATGGATGTTATTTTGCTCCAAGTAATACAAAAACTCTCTCACAGCCGTTGGCAGATTGTAAACCGTTGCTTGTACAAAACCCAAGATATCTAACCATTCTTTAAAAGCATTTTCCAGATAATTATAGCTTGCCTGTTGTAGTAGTAACTTTTTCATACTTATTGGATTTTATTTTTAGTCCTCTTATCTGTTTTTGTGGTTTAGTGGTTCGCCTGTGCTTTTTGCTTTGTAGCTTTGGCTTTAGGTGGTTTTGTTTCTTGGTGGTTCGGTAGTAGTTCGGTGGTTCGGTTCTCGATGGATACAATTACTTTATTTAATACCGTTTCTATTTCTTGCTCTAGGTTTTGATATTCTTTACTGTTGATTATTTGATAGCTGTAGGTTTGGGTTTCCTTATCGTGCAACTTTTTTACTACTGATGTATCAAGCCAGTTGTTTAAGTAGCGTTGTGCTGTGGTCTTGGCTATTTTCAGATTTTTGCGTAAGGTTTGATTAGTAAATATTTCACTTTGATTTTTTAAGGTTCTTTTAAATTTCTCTAATTGGTTTCGGCTATGTCCTGTAAGTAAGTCGGATTTTCGTATGATAATTTCTTTGATTAGTGCATTGGCATTTTTAATATCTTCTATGGTAGTTTCTATATACTCTTCGCCTGTTTCCTGGTCGTGTTTAATTTCTCTTTGGTGTTGGTGGTAATAGGTTATAAGTTCTATAAATTGCAGATAATGTGCGTTTGTTCTTCTTGGTTTTAATACTTCTTTTGGCAGTTCTACCATTTCAGCATACGGATTAATTACTTTGATTGATTTTAGTAAATATTGCGAGTTTTGTAATAGTGTTTTGGCTTTGATTTGTTGTTCTATATTGATTTTATTGGCACTTACTAATTTTTGGTAGTTCATAATTCTATCGTCTTGCTCTTGGCTTTCGTCTAGGTAGATTAAAAAGCTACGGTTGGCGTTATCCTCGTAAATACTTTCTTTGGTGGTGCAACCTGCCACGCATACTGGACCTTCAACGGTTATGTTAGTGGTTTTGGTTTCGCCTTTGGTATTTTTAAAAGCTATTGTTTTACTGATTTTCTTTTTGGATTGTAGTTCTCTAATGGGGTACAATGCACCTTCAGCACCGTCTAAATCTTCTATTAATATAAGTTTGTGTTTGAGTTCCTGTTGACCGAAGTAATAAAATGCGTTTTCTGATAAAGTGGTGATTTCTATTTTTTCCTCGTCTGGGATTAGATTTCCGATGTTTTCCTGTAGGTGTGTTTTTCCTGTTCCTGATAATCCTAAGCTAATAATATGTAACGGCTGTTCTCTTTTTCTACTGCTAAAGATTAAATACATTATTAGTCGGTTGATTTCTTCGCCTATAATTCCGCTTTGTCCTATTAGTTCATTGGTTATGGTTAATAGATTTTCAGACTGTAATAGTTGTAATGCTTCGGTTTTTTCTTTTTCTGTAAGTTGTTTGGTTTGTGGTTTTTGGTCGGTTTGTTCTAATTGTTCTAAACGGTATTTCTCTAATGTTTCTATTAGTTCGTTAATACTGGCTTCAATTACACTTGTACCGATTTCGAGTTTGGTAGCTGTCTTTCTGATTAGTTTTTCAACTTGTGTATCATTGTAGAGATCTAAATTATGACGCACCGCCAAGCTGTCTGCTTCCGTACCCTGTATTTTAACTGTTACACGCATTCTGTCTAATCCATCTAACCTTATACCGCCTAATACTGCTATTCTGAGCATTTGGTTTTGATATTCTAATTGGTTTGGGTTTTGGGTGTTTAATTGATTGGTTGCCATTGTTAATAAGTTTTATAGTAAGCATAATTGACTACAAACTTATACAATATGATTTAATCAACAAAATTTATATGCTATGTAATTATAAAAATATTATACTATATGCTTTTATTTTACCTATTTTTGCTATACAATTTGACTTATTTACCAATATTTATACTGTTTTATATGGCTTCTTTTGGAGAACATTTAAAAGAATTAAGAAGTGAAAAAAATATTTCACAAAGTGAACTTGCCGACCTTATCGGGATGCACTCTACCCATATTTCAAGATATGAGAGAGATTTAACCCAACCTACTTTGGAAGTTATTAAAAAGATTGCTGAAGCTTTGAGCGTTTCAACTGATGCGTTGATTTATGGAAGTTCTGACCAACAAGCCAAAAACAAAATTAAAGATACCGAACTGCTAACAATGTTTAACAAAGTTCAATCATTAGAAGATAAAGATATTAGCGTTATTAAAAGCCTTATAAGTGCTTATATTCTTAAAACTGACCTACAAAAAAATTTAAACGGATAATGATTTCAATAAAAAAGCCACTTCAATTTGAAGTGGCTTTTTAGTTTTAGAAAGTATTATTATGCACTATTTAGCGTCAGCAACATTTAATCTTTCTCTAATATTAAATAAACTATCTTGTTCTTTTTCTTCACAAACAAGATATGTCGAAAAACTAATCTCTTTATTGGTTATATCGCTTATTGCAACACCACTTCTCATTGAGAACACCTTATTTTTGCCTAAAGAAATTCTTTTATCTCCATCTAAATAATAAATTTCTGGTGGAGAACTCCATCCTTCGTCAAAGCCAAATTTAGTATCTAATATTCCATTCTGTGGTATTTCGTATACTCGTTTGCCATTCTCATAAAGTTCATCTTTACCGTTATTAACGTTAAAACGTATTATTACTATACCTTTAAAGTTTTTAGGTAAAAGATGTATTTCATCGTCTGAACTGCTTGTATAATACCAAAACAAATAGCTTATGATTATTATAATTATAATTCCAAACGTTATTAATGCCTTTTTCATCTAATTGCCTTTTGTAAATTGTTTATTCCAATCTTCGATAGTATATGTAGTATCACCTTGTTTTACACCTGTAAAATTACCTTTCCCATCAGTGGTTATTTGGAAGTTAACATCTATCAATTGATTTCTATTATCTCCATATAAATCAAGTAAACCACCTTGTTCCATACTTATTCCTATAAACACACCTACTTTACCTGATGCATCTTGAATAAATGCTTCTGTACTTGGATAACTATCTCCAACTATTGATGCTGATACACTAACAGTTCCTGTCTTAGAACTTTCAGAGATAGATATTGTAGAATGCATATCTATTTCAGGCGTTACAATTGATGGTGTAATAGGGTCTTTCGCTGTATAATTTGAAGTAACAGTTGTTATATTGTCTCCTGCCGAGTTTTTTGTGTTAGTTGTTTCAAAACTTTGCGTTGGCTTAGCTTTATCAACTGCTGGACCTAAAGGCATATTTGGATTTCCTGTTGGGTATGAATATGCAACAGTAGCATCACTAGTTGTTGATTTATTTGTTACCGTTCCTTTAGTTGGATCAACTACATAACTTTGCGTTACTCTAGATGTAACATTATTTGTATTTGTTGAAGCTCCTCTTCCATCACCTCTAAATGTACCACCTGCAACAGTAGATGTAGAAATAAATGAACGTATATAAACTGGATATGGCCACATTCCATCTGGGTCAACAAAAATTAATGGACTGTTCATAGCAAAACAATAAGGAGACCATCTACGCCCTTTTTCAGCCATTGGATCTATT
>NZ_PQNY01000033.1 GCF_002917885.1 Flavobacterium croceum DSM 17960 | reverse complement strand
AAAGAAAAAACCACGAAGTTGAAACATTCATAATTCTTTCTTAAATAAACAAGGAAAAATTTCTTCCGGAATTTTTCCGCGTATAGCAGGCAACGTTCCGGCGCTTGGCGAGGTTGCGAGTTTCGGAACCGATTATTTTCTATCAAAGATAAAATTTCTTGCGAGAAATAAACGTGAGTTTACTACAAAATTCGCAATCTTGCCAAACGCCTGTTAGGCGTTCGTTTAAATTATTATAGTTCCTTTTTTGATAAATGTCAATTCAGCGTTTTCTATAAATTCGATTAGATTTGTTTTTTCGTTTGCTTTTATATTCTGTAATTCAAAATACCATTCAGTTGGATTCGCCATTCCTTTTCGGTATATCCAAATTAAGAATCGTTTAGTTTGGTAATTTGGATTAAGTAATGTTAGTTCGTCAAAATTTCCAATAGTTAAAGAATCAGTTCTAGTCATATTATAAAAAACTCTTTCATTTTCTGTCATTTTTTCCAATTCAATTTTCGTCTTTACTTCGGCAATTTGGTTTCCAGTTACAATATTTGGATAAAAAATTCCCTTTGTGAAGATTAGTTTAAATTCATTTTTTAAGTTTGGAATAATTAAAGTTTTTTCATCATATTTAATTGTCGTCTCGTTTTCGATTATTATTTTTCCGTCAAACTTTTCATAAGTTGTTTTTAAATACTCTTTTTCAAAAACATTTTTTGCAAATTGATATTTAGTTTGGTTAAGATTTTCATTTTGACTAAACATAGTTCCAAACGAGAACAATACAATAATAATATTCAGTATTTTTTTCATGTTTTCTTTCTTTTTAAGTTCTGCGGATAAATGACGCCTAACGTTTGGCCGCTTGGCGATGTGGCGGATTAAAGAAGCCTAAACTTTCGGTTAATGACTGATTTTGCAAGTACAAAACCAACTTCAAATTAAGCCTAAACCCGCCATATTGCCAAACGGCGGTTGGCAGATGTTATTATTTAATAATGGTTAAAGTACCTAATTTATAGTCTATTATTATTTTTCCAAGTTTACTAAGTGCTGATTGTCCTAATAGTAATGGTGCTTTTAATTCATTACTGATTGAAGCTTTCACATTATACAAAGTGAAATTTCCAAATTCAAGTTTTTTTATATTGATTGTTGTGCCTTCTGTAATGTCGCCGTTAGCAATTGAATAATATTCTTTGCCAATAATATCATCTTTATTTAGATATCCGTTTTTAAACATAAATAATGCTTCAGTAAGAGATATGGATACATCACTAGCACCAGTGTCAAAAATAAATTTAAGTGAAAGATTGTTTATTTTACATGGTATTGTAAATGTCCCACCATCATTTTTTATCATTTGAATTACATTTTGATTATTCGTTGGTAAACTATTGTTTGCAGGCACATACCTAGCTGATATAGCTTTCTGTTTAGCTTCTTCAATATCTCTATTTTTTTTCTCTTCTATTTCTTTTTTTCTTTTTTCTTCTGATGCTATTCTTTCTTTTTCTAAATCTTCTTTTAGTATTCTCTCCTTCTCAGCTTTTTTTATTTGATATGCTTCATAATTTATCATTTTAACTTTTCTGACCTCTTCAGTATTAAAATTTATACTTGACATCCAACCCGTAACACCATTAAATTCAACTTTTAAATCCCCAACATAATTATTTTCATCACCTATCATGTAAAATTCAATCGCATTAATCATTGTGTTTTCCTGAACATCTAACAACTTATTTGGTTCTTTTGAATTATTTTCTTTCCAACTGTAGAAAGGAGTTGAATAGATCGAAGAGTAATAATTAGTTTTTAACTGTTGTTGACTATAAACAGAAATTATACTTAAAAGCAAGATTGATGGTATTAATATTTTTTTCATTTTACTATGTTTATGTTTAGATGCATTTTAAATTTATTTTTGATATAAATTGCCAAAGAACAATTCCAAATGTTAAAATTGAGACTATCCATACTAGTTTTTGAAGATACTTAGAATTTCTTTCCATTTTATATTCTCCATAAAAACCATCTTTTGATAATTTTATTATACCTAAATATGTGATACTAACATTTTCATTTAATTTGATTAGTTCATTTTTTTCTAAAAAATCTAATGCTTTTAAATATTTAGCATTATTTGAGTTATATTTTTCAGGTAATTCAAAATCATACTCCCAAAGATTTTTCTTGCTTTGAACAAATGAAACTATTTTACTTTTAAAATTAGATTTTTCTTCAAAAAAACTGATTTTAAAAGTTTTAATAAACAATTCATCGTATTCTATTTCATAATTTATAGAATTATCTAAAATGTTTTTTAAAATCGTGTCAAGAAAGACTAAATTACTTTTAATATTCTCTTTTTTCATTTTTTTCAATAATATCTGCCAACGTTCCGGCGCTTGGCGAGGTTGCGAACTACGCAACTAATTATTTTCTATCAAAGATAAAATTTCTTGCGAAAAATAAACGTGAATTTACTACAAAATTCGCAATCTTGCCAAACGCCTGTTAGCCGTAGTGTTTATTGTTCTTCAAAGAAATCTTCATCAAGTTGTTTGACTTCGTAAGTTGCTTTTATTTGAACTCCAACATTAAACTCATGCATTAAATCAACAAGTTTATTTCCATCAAGAAGAATAATTTTATGATGAGCATTTTTTGCTTTTTCAATTGCACCATTATCGAACAATGAAGTTGTTACAAAAACGCCTTTATTCGTATCTCCACTCATTGCACCAATGAAATTTCGGATATCTTTTTCTCTAACTTTATTTTCACTAAATCTTTTTGCTTGAATGTAGATTTTATCTAAACCTAGTTTGTCCTCATTTATTATTCCGTCAATTCCACCATCACCTGATTTTGAAGTTTCGATAAATTCTCCATAACCCATTTTTTTAAGTAAAATCAATATAACTTTTTCAAAATAATATGGATCTATAGTTTTGAGTTTATCTAAAAGGTCGTTTTTAACTTCACTTTCAATTTGTGAAAAACCTTTATCAATTAAATCTTGTGGAGAAGAAGTAGTTATTTCTTTAATTTCAGTTTTTCCGTTATTGTCTTTCTGATTTTCTTCGGAATAAAAATTTACAATTCCAGAATCTTCCACAACATTTTTTAATGATAAATCGGATTTCTGTTTTAATCCTTTTTCAGTAATTTTAACATGTCCTCTTTCTGGGTAAAAAATATAGCCGCCTTTTTTTAAATATGATTTTCCCCAAGCAATTCGATTATTTATTAAATTTTCTCCCGATTTAGTTTTTTCAGATAATTGCTCTTCTGTTAAATTTGAAAAATATTTTTCTATTACAAGTTTTTGCATTTCTCTTGTGTGAATAGTTTCACCGTTACTTAAAATTTCAAGTATTGGGTTAAACGTTTCGTGAAATTTCGGGATTTCTATATTCATTATTTTTTATAATTGTTTGGTTTTCGTCATTTTTGGTAACATTACGGCTAACGTGTCGCCGCTTCACGAAGTTGCGGATATTCAACACTATTGATTACAAATATAGACAAAATATAGTTTCAAAAATTACCAATTCTGATAAATCCCAAACCCCGCAATTTCGTGAAACGGCTGTTAGGCGACGGTTATATTCCTTGATAGTAAAATTTCTTGTTCGGTTAGGACTTCGAAATTGAGACCTAATTTAGTCCAAAAAAGTTTAATAAAATTTAAGAACTCCATATTTTGAGAATTTATTACTAAATATTTTTTAAAGTCTATTTCTTTTCTGTAAGTTATACTTAAATTTGAATCTCCAAACTTGGATTCCCAATCAATTTGTAATTCGAACATGTCATCTTCATTCACATATTTATGACGGATAATTTTAGCCATTATCTCTTCAGAATTTAATGGAATCGGTTCTTCAAAGTTCTGATTGAAATCAAAGTAATCACCAAAAACCATTTCTCCAGACCCCAATAGTTTATATTCTCCAGTCTCTTTTATAAGTACAACTGGTCCAACTCCAATTAATCGACCTCGTTGGTCATCGCAATCATAATTTAGATGTTTATAATATGCAAAAGTATATTTTTCAGAATCTTCTGTTTTGTAAATTACATAATTTTCACCAATAATTTCATCAATAATTTCTTGTGCTTTTTTGAGGTTCATGATTCGTCAAATTTTGATTAACTGTCGCCTAACGTTCCCAGGCTTTGCGAGGTTGCGGACTAAAGAAGCCGAAACCTTCGATTAAACACTGAACTCAAAGATAACAAAACTAACTTTAAATTATGCCCAAAACCCGCAATCTTGCAAAACCTGTGTTAGCAGAAGATTTATTCTTTTTTTTCAAAAAGTATAATTGAAATTAAAGATATAAAAATGAAGAAAAAATTTACTACTAAATGTTCAAAATAACTTAATTTATTAAATATTCCGCCACATGAACAACCTTTATATAAACTAAAATTGTTTAACGCTATTAAATATATAGTGAATAAAAGCATTAATATAAATGAAAAATAAAAACCTTCAATTCTTTTCCAAAAAAATAAAGTTAATATTGTTGAAAATTCTAGAATTGGAACAATATAGAAAATAAGTTCTATTTGATTATCCTCTATTATTGTTGATTTTTTTAATGTGTCCATAAAAGTTTCCATATCAAACAACTTGTGTATAAGAGTATATGAAAACATTACTATAAGAAGAAATCGAAATGTTATTAATAATTTATATTTCATTTTTTATGGATTGAATATATGTTAATGTTTTTTTCAAAAAGTACTATCAATTTATTATTATAATTAATAATGTGACGAGGTTTAAAACCTTTGTAATCATTTATTTTATAGCTTTTAACATATTTTTTATTTTTTAAATTATAAATATCTATATAGCATTTTTCTGAACTATCCCATTGTGTAGATTGATCTGTTAAAATATAAATAAAATCATCATTATCAATAAAACAAGAAAGATTGGGGTTTAAGTTATTCGGGTCAATGTAAATACTATTATCCTTAGTATCTCGATAGTTAAAGTCTAATTTACCATAAATTAAATCTAATTTTCCAGTGTAATTCAATTTATTATCAAAAATAAATATTCTATTTACAGAGTAAGGCAACATTACTGTATAATTATTGTTTGAATAATAAACTCCATCTAATGCAATCCCATTATTTTTATATGAATTAAGATAGTCATCTTTAAGATTAATTTTACTTATGTTTTTTGTTTTGAAGTTTAGCTTTTCAAAGTAAATATTATATTCTTTATCCCAACCAGAAACTATAAATTCATCACCAATTTTTGTTGTTCTTGAGAATTGTTTCGGATAATTAAATAAATCAATTATTTTTCCATTTTTTAAAGATTTGATAATTGAATTTTTAAGTTTATCATGATAATATATAGTATCAAAATCTATTAAATAATTGCCAATAATTTTTAATGTATCCTCTTTCTGATTTAAATCTATCACTTCGTGTGAAAAATCATTTTCTATACTATACTTAAATAATTTACCTTGATTGTTTTGTGACCAACTTACAAAATATAGTTCATTAGAAGCTAACTTCATAACACTTAATTTTTTATCGAGGTTAATTGTTTTTTCTAATATTAAACTATCTTTTATTATCCGTTCAGTGTTCAACTGTAATTGAATATTATTTTTATTATTTTGAATAAAAAAAAGCATAAGAAGTACGGAAGATATTATTATTATGAATATAAGTATTATTTTTTTTTTCATCTTTATAAATATTAATTTTTAAAATGGGCTATCTTAATGATAGCCCTGAAAAATGCTTAAGCAAAGTTTAAATTTGTGTTAGCACAACAAACTCTTTCACCTCCGCCACAACCTGCTGAGTCATCACCGATAAAAACTCGGTAAAGTTGACACATAACAGATTTGTTTTCTACTGACTTATCAGAAGTCTGTGAAAATCCAACATAAGAAACTGCTAACAGCAATCCCACAAAAAGAACTTTTTTCATAATAAAAAAATTAAGTTTTGCCTACTATCGTTTTTTAGGGTTTCTGTTCGGCTTATTTTCCCCTTTCTTATTTAAAGACCTATTTTTTGCCGCAAAGTTATTAAAAATTTTCTGCTAACGTTCCCACGCTTTGCGAGGTTGCGAGCTTCGGAACCGAGTATTTTCGGTTACTACTAAATTTCTTGCGAAAGATAAACGTGAATTTACCACATAATTCGCAATCTCGCAAAACGTGTGTTGGCAGTAGTTTTTTTATTCGGTTTCACAAATATATTTATGAACGGCTGACATAACAGAACCTGGAATAATTTTTTCTCCGTGAGTGTCATAATAGTCAGGACGTTGTGTTGGATTACCATTTCTGTCATATTTTACAGCGTTAGAAGAACCATATTCTTTTTCAGAACAATCCATTGTGATATATTCAAGTGAATATCCACCACCGGTTTTTATAATTTTTCCATTCTTATTTTTAGTTGTCTTGATTGGTTCTGTCATTTTTAACCAAAATTCTTTTGTTCCGTAATTATCTTTTTCAAAATGTATATAAACTTCATTGCCACTTTTTGAGGAAGTTACATATTGAAATTCATCGTCTGTTTGGGAAAATGTTTTGCTTGATATTGCTAAAATTAATATCGTGAATAATAATTTTTTCATACTTTTTTTAGGTTTTAGTTATCTATTTTTATTTCAAAAGTTCTTCCGTTTTCGTCTTCCATTGTTGCTTCTCCATCTTCATCTATTTCAGCAGGACTTAATCTACTTTCAGATGGATGAACATCATCATCGAGCCAACCACCTTTGGGAAAATTAATTCTAACAACTTCACCATCTTCTACATCAACTTCTAAATCATAAGTTGCTGAATATCCTGTTTTCGGATTGTAGTAATCTACACTTGCATCATAAGTTCCATCTTCATAATCTTTAGTTTCAGATAAGTTTTCATCTTCGCTTTCGTTTCCATAATCTTCATTTTCTTCATCACTTTCACTTTCTTCGGCAGAAAATTCAGTATCTGTATTTTCATCATTTACATATTCAGTTGAATTTTCATCTTCTGAATTTGTTTCATAATTTGAACTGTTTTTGCAACTTGCAAAAATAATTATCAATATAAAAAGTAATTTTAATTTCATATTTTTTTAGTTTCTGCGGCAAAATTACTGCCAACGTTTTGCGGCTTGGCCGCAGTTTGGGATTTATAATTCAAATATATTGTTTTAAGACTAAACATCCAAATAAAAAACAAACATTAAATAAAGCTATAAACCCAAATTGCGCCAAACCGCTGTTGCCTGCTGTGCGAATCTTGGTTTTTTCTGTTGTCTGTCGATTAGTTTTTTCTTTCAGTTTTTCATTTTTTTTGGCTTTCGCATGTAAAAAAGTTTTCCGCTTTCGGCGTTTCAAATTTTCTTGTCAGTTTCTCCTTTTAAAATGTTTGAGATTTCACTTTTTAAGCACAATTTTCCGCACGTTTTCTGTTACATTTCAGTTTTTTTGACCGATTTCGTTCAGCCGTAATTTTCTGATAAAGTTCCGACAAAAAAAGAAAAGAAAAACCACGAAGTTGAAACATTCATAATTCTTTCTTAAATAAACAAGGAAAAATTTCTTCCGGAATTTTTCCGCGTATAGCAGGCAACGTTTTGCGGCTTGACGCAGAAGCGAAGCCAGCGAACGGTTAAATTTCTGCTAAAGATAAACATTTTCGTGAAAAACAGACTTCAGTTTAAGA
>NZ_PQNY01000032.1 GCF_002917885.1 Flavobacterium croceum DSM 17960 | reverse complement strand
CAAAATAAAAAAGACAGTGAATATCAGTAAAAATAATTTATTAATCAAGGCTAAATGCTTATTTTTCAGCCACTAAGCAAAGCCACAAAACGTTAGCAGTAACTATATGCGAACAAAAATTAAAATATTGACATTTAGCATTTTATTCGTAATTTTTGCTTGTAAACAAACAAGTGGAAATGACACAGAATATAATGAAAATAGAGAATTAATTGCAAATCCAGAAGGAAAACAAAAAGACACTTTTTCTGAAAACGAAACTAGTATCGATAATAATTGTAGTTGTGCAAAAAATGATTTTACTGAAACAAAATCTGACACAATTTACAAATTATCTAATGGTAAAAGTATTGCATTGTGTGGATTCAGAAATGTTGAAAATAATCCAGTTGACTTTTCAGAATTTGTACTTTCAGTTTGCGGAGAAAACAAAATAATTGATTTTTGGGACGCAACTCAAAACTGTAATTTGAGAGTTAGTAAAGACACTTTATTTGTAGAAGAATTAATTAATCTGCCAACTAAAGAGAACAGAAACTACGAAACTAATATTTGGGGAATTGATAAAATATATTTTGTAAAAGATAAAGTAATCAAAAAACATCTTTTAAACAAAAACATAAGAAAATATTCAGAAAAAGAAATTTCAAAAACATTAGAAGAATATGAAAACGCAAATCAAAAATTAAACAACGAAAAAATGGAACTTGTAAACCGACTCTTTATCGCAAGTATTTCTGAAAACAAAAATGCACGAAAATATTTTTATGAATTTAATGGTAAATATGAACTTGATGGAGCTTTTGCAGAAGAATACAATGATTTGAAATCAATGCTAGAACTATGGGAATCAAAAAAATAGCTACTGCTAACAGCGGTTTCAAGAAATGGCGAAAAATGTGCTAAATTCACGTTTTTCTTTCGCAAGTTTTTTTATCTTAGTGGAAAATTAAGCAGTCACGAAGTTCGCCACTTCTTGAAGCCGCAAAACGTTACCAGCAACCGTTTGACCGAACTGCACGAATTGAAAAAACAATAAAAAATGATCAACAAAAAAAAGCATATAAATTCGTTTTTGGCAGGATTTCTGACACTTTTTTTTATTGCGTGTAACAATAACAAGCAAACAAAAAATAACAATTTAACTAATTCAAATGTTTTAGATTCAGTAAATCACGGCTATAACGAACTTGCAAATCCAAACAAACTGAAAAATTTAACTGTTTCTGACTATAATTCCGACAATTTAGATGTTGAAAATATTGTTAAACCTAAAAAATCAACTATTAACACAAAACTTGACACAAACTTACTTTTTGGTATTTGGACACTAGACCCAAAAGGTCCACACGCAGATTTTGAATTGACAAATAAATCATTTTTTGTCGTTGATTATGACGGAAATGGAAATATGCCTTACGAGCTTATTGACAATAATTTGAAAATTTATTACAATGATTTTACTCAAGAAGGACATATAGTTTCAGTTGATAAAGATACTTTAAAAATAATTTGGGAACATACTGAACATATAAATAGTTATGTGAAATGGACAAACTAAAGATAATCGAAAATAATACGGCAGCTGGTAACAAGGGTTTTGCGTCAGGCGGGCAGAAGTGCAAAATTCAACTTTTGTGCATTTAAAAAACTTTTGTACTTTAGCAAAGCGTTAGTGCGTTTTATCCCGCCCGAACGCAAAGCCCCAAACGTTGTGTGCCATACTTCCGACGAGATTCAGAAGTCAAACATTTTAGTTTGAACAATCATTTGAATTTTAAGACTTGACGAAATGTCCACTTTTTTTGAGCTTTTAGAAAACTAACGGCTGAAATTTATCTGAAATCCGAACTAAGTTTGGTTAGAGTTTAGCGGACATTTAGTAAAGTCTAACGGTTGAAAATGAAAAACAAAACCTGAAAAATCTCAACTTAAAAACTCATCGGAAATATGACACAAAACAGCTACGTGAAATCTGAAACTAAACGGAAGAAAATCTGAAAAAAAAGGAGCAAAAAACCGAAAAATTACTGAAAACAGCCTGACATTTAGCACGTCACACAACAGCGGTTTGGCGCAATAGCTCATTTTATTTTAAATTGAAGTCTGTTTTTCACGAAAATGTGTATCTTTAACAGAAATTTAGCCGTTCGCTGGCTTCGCTTCTGCGTCAAGCCGCAAAACGTTAGTGGCAAGTTTACCTCAAAATTGTGCAAAAAAGAACTAAATTGAAAAATATATTATTTGTATGTAGCAGAAATAAATGGAGAAGTTTAACTGCAGAAACAATCTTTAAAAATAATCCAAATTATGAGGTTAAATCAGCTGGAACAGAAAACTCAGCAAGAATAAGAATTAATGCAAACCATATTATTTGGGCTGACACTATTTTTGTAATGGAAAAAAAGCATCATGAAAGGCTACTAGAAAAGTTCCCTAAAGATATGAATAATAAAAAAATAGTAATTTTAGAGATTCAAGATATTTATAAATATATGGACGCAGAACTTATTGAAGAATTAAAAAATTCATTAACTGAATATTTATAAAATGACTTCATTTAGGAAAGATAATGAAAACTATGCGAAGAAATTTCCTGAAATGAGGAAATGGTTGAATGAATGTGTAATTTGTCAAACTATTGGTTACAAACCAAATTTACCTGAAAATATTTATCCAGGAGTTTTAGCACAAAATATTAGAAAAATTTATAATGTATTAGAAGTTAATGAGATAAATATTTGTTCTGATTGTGAAAAACATTGGAACAAAAAACAGAATGAAAAATAATAAAACCAGCCACTAACAGCGGTTTCAAGAAATGGCGAAAAATGTGGTAAATTCACCTTTTTCTTTCGCAAGAAATAGTATCTTAGTGGAAAATTAAGCGGTTACGAAGTTCGCCACTTCTTGAAGCCGCAAAACGTTAGTGGCAAGGCTTACGTGACTCCTAATCTAAAAAATAAAATTTTAAATTGACGACAACAAAACTGAAATATGAACAAAGAATAGTTGCCTTTATTGACATTCTTGGTTTTAAAGAAATTGTAAAACAGTCAGAAAAAGATACTGCAAAAATAGAATTGCTATTTTCTGTTTTAGAATATATAAAAGACTGGGAAACTTCAGAAAAATGGAACTTAAAATTTGTTGAAATAGAAGAAGACGCTCAAAAAAAAGGTGTTGATAAATTTGATATTAGAGGCAAAACTAATAGTACTTCATTTTCAGACAGTATTGTAGTATCTGTTAAGACAGACAATAATATTAATGAAATGACTTCAACATTAATTGTCAATTTAGCATATATTGGTTCAGTTCTAATGGAACAAGGCATACTTATTAGAGGTGGAATTACAATAGGCGATATAATTCATAACGAAAAAGGAACCGTCTTTGGACAAGGATTAATTGAAGCGTATATGCTTGAAGCAAAAAGTGCAATATATCCAAGAATAATATTGTCAGATAAATTAATAAAGGAATTAAACTATCCTTTGGAACAGAAAAAGAATAGATACCCTTATCACCAATACATAGATAGATTTGAAGATGGTTGTGTTGGTTTTCACCAAATGAATTATTATCAAGTAATAGATAGCTGGACTGAAATGACTATTGAAAAAATGACTTCAAGTTTAAGCAATGTTCGAAAAGTTATTATACAAGGTCTTGATATAAGTTTTGAGAGTCCTGAAATATTTAAAAAATACATTTGGCTTAAAGAGCAATATGAAAAATTGATAATCTTGAGTGATTATGATTTCAATACAAGACAGCCAATTGGTATAAAAGCAACAATTAGAGAACTTTTTTCACATAATATTCATTTTTCAAACGCAGACAAGTATAATGATAGAAAATGATGAAAATAATAGCCCAGCCACTAACAAGGGTTTGGCAAAATGGGGGCAGAAGTGCTAAATTTGAGCATTCGTACTTCTATCAACATTTGTGGTTTATCGAACATTTGTGCTTCGATTTCCCCCACTTCGCCAAGCGCCAGCCCGTTAGTGGCAAGTTTACCTCAAAATTGTGCAAAAAAGAACTAAATTGAAAAATATATTATTTGTATGTAGCAGAAATAAATGGAGAAGTTTAACTGCAGAAACAATCTTTAAAAATAATCCAAATTATGAGGTTAAATCAGCTGGAACAGAAAACTCAGCAAGAATAAGAATTAATGCAAACCATATTATTTGGGCTGACACTATTTTTGTAATGGAAAAAAAGCATCATGAAAGACTACTAGAAAAGTTCCCTAAAGAAATGAATAATAAAAAAATAGTAATTTTAGAGATTCAAGATATTTATAAATATATGGACGCAGAACTTATTGAAGAATTAAAAAATTCATTAACTGAATATTTATAAAATGACTTCATTTAGAAAAGATAATGAAAACTATGCGAAGAAATTTCCTGAAATGAGGAAATGGTTAAATGAATGTGTAATTTGTCAAACTATTGGTTACAAACCAAATTTACCTGAAAATATTTATCTAGGATTTTTAGCACAAAATATTAGAAAAATTTATAATGTATTAGAAGTTAATGAGATAAATATTTGTTCTGATTGTGAAAAACATTGGAACAAAAAACAGAATGAAAAATAATAAAACCAGCCACTAACAGCGGTTTCAAGAAATGGCGAAAAATGTGGTAAATTCACGTTTTTCTTTCGCAAGAAATATTATCTTAGCAGAAAATAAGCGGTTACGAAGTTCGCCACTTCTTGAAGCCGCGAAACGTTGCCTGCTATACGCGGAAAAATTCCGGAAGAAATTTTTCCTAGTTTTTTGAAGGAAGAATAATGATTGTTTCTACTTCGTGGCTTTTCTTTTATTTTTTTTGTTGGAACTTTATGAGAAAATTACGGCTGAACGA
Source organism: Flavobacterium croceum DSM 17960 (assembly GCF_002917885.1). Taxonomy (GTDB): domain Bacteria; phylum Bacteroidota; class Bacteroidia; order Flavobacteriales; family Flavobacteriaceae; genus Flavobacterium; species Flavobacterium croceum. Next base: position 3,320 of record NZ_PQNY01000032.1, on the reverse strand, counting down.
AATCGGAAAGAAAAACTGAAATCTAACAGAAAGTTTACAGGAATTTGTACTTAAAAAGTGAAACCTGAAACATATTAAAAGAATAAATCGACAAGAAAATCAGAAATGCCGAAAGCGGAAAACTTTGTTTAAAAGCGAAAGCGAAAAAACTGAAAGAAAAAAACTACTCGACTTGAAAGCAGAAAGAACGCAGATTCGCACAGCAGGCAACAGCAGTTTGGCGCAATAGCTCGATTTCTCTTAAATTGAAGTCTGTTTTTCACGAAAATATTTTATCTTTAGCAGAAATTAAATCGTTCGCTGGCTTCGCTTCTGCGTCAAGCCGCAAAACGTTAGCTGTTATAGTATCCGAGCGTTGTAGAAAAACAAAACCTTAAAAAATGATTATATGACTTTTATTCTTTTGATTGCAGTTATTGTTTTAATAATTGTGTTAATCTCTAACAAAAACAAATTTCAAAAAACTATAAATGATTTACAAAACATCATAAATAGTTTAAACGCTAAAATTAAAAGTTTTGAACAAGAAAGAGAAAATCTTAATCAAAAAATTGAGAGTTTGGAAGATAATAATAATGCTTTAAAAAAATATCAAGGAATAGTTGATACAGAACAAAAAGCAAAAGATATTTTATTTAAAGCAAATCTAGAAGCTAGTGAAATATTAGAAAACGCAAAAAAAGAATTGGAAAACGCAGTTTTAGAAGCTAGCTCTATTAAATCAAAAGCTAATGTAGACGCAACAAATTTTAAACAAAATGCAATAAACTTATTAAATAACGCAACTTCAGAAGCAAAATTAGTAATTGAACAAGCTGAAATCAAAGCTAAAGAAATTGCAGGTGACGCATATAAAGCAATGCAGAATTCAAAAGAACTTGAAAAAACTGCAAAAGCAATGAAAAATATAATTGAGGGATACGGAGATAAATATTTAATTCCAACTTTCAGTTTACTCGACGATTTAGCCGAAGAATTTGGGCATACAGAAGCTGGAGAAAAATTAAAGTTTTCTAGAGAAAAAACTCGTTTAATGATAAATAACGGAACTTCTGCAAAATGCGATTATGTGGAAGCGAATAGAAAAGAAATTGCAATTAATTTTATTTTAGATGCTTTTAATGGTAAAGTTGACAGTATTTTGTCAAAAGTAAAAAAAGACAACTACGGAACTTTGGAACAAAAAATAAAAGATGCTTATCAAGTTGTAAACAATAATGGTAAAGCTTTCAGAAATGCAGTAATTACAGAAGAATATCTAAATGCAAGAATTGATGAATTAAAATGGGCTGTAATTACACAAGAATTAAAATGGCAAGAACAAGAAGAGCAAAGAAGAATTAAAGAACAAATTCGTGAAGAAGAAAAAGCCAGAAGAGAATATGAAAAAGCTATCCGTGAAGCTCAAAAAGAAGAAGAAACACTTAAAAAATTAATAGAAAAAGCACAGAAAGAAGTTTCCCAAGCAAACGATGAACAAAAGTCTAAATTTGAAGAAAAATTAAGAGAATTAGAAGAAAAACTGAAAATTGCAGAAGATAAAAACCAAAGAGCAATTTCAATGGCTCAACAAACAAAATCTGGAAATGTTTATGTAATTTCTAATATTGGCTCATTTGGAGAAAACGTATTCAAAATCGGAATGACAAGAAGATTAGAACCTTTAGATAGAATTAAAGAATTAGGTGACGCAAGTGTTCCTTTTGAATTTGATGTGCATTCAATGATTTTTAGTGATGACGCTCCAAAATTGGAAAGAGAACTTCACAAGAAATTTATGTTGATGCAAATGAATAAAGTAAATCCTAGAAAAGAATTCTTTAAAGTTAATCTTTCTGACATAAAAGCAGAAGTTGACAAAATGGAAATAAATGCAAAATGGACAATGACAGCAGAGGCTTTGCATTACAGAGAAAGTTTGGCTATTGAAGAAGCAATTTCAAAAGATAAGCAGAAACAAATTGAATGGGAAAAATTCCAACAAAAAGCAGAAGAAATTATTGCTGAAACTGACGAGGAAATTGAAATTTAAAAAGAACTACAACAGCTAACAGCCGTTTGGCAAGATTGCGAATTTTGTGGTAAATTTACGTTCACGTTTCTCAAGAAATTTTATCTTAGCAGAAAAATTTCGGTTACGATGTTCGCAACCTCGCCAAGCGGCAAAACGTTGCCTGCTATACGCGGAAAAATTCCGGAAGAAATTTTTCCAGGTTTCTTAAAGGAAGAATAATGAATACTCGAACTTCGTGGCTTTTCTTTTCTTTTTTTGTCGGAACTTTATCAGAAAATTACGGCTGAACGAAATCGGACAGAAAAACTGAAATGTAACAGAAAACGTGCGGAAATTTCTACTTAAAACGTGAAATTTCAAATATTTTAAAAGGAGAAACTGGCAAGAAAATTTGAAACTTCTAAAACGGAATTTTATTACAGGCGAAAGCGGAAAAAAACTGAAAAACTGAAAGAAAATAACTACTCGACAGACAACAGAAAAAACGCAGATTCGCACAGCAGGCAACAGCGGTTTGGCGCAATAGCTCATTTTTTCTTAAATTGAAATCTGTTTTTCACGAAAATGTTTATCTTTAACAGAAATTAATTCGTTCGCTGGCTTCGCTTCTGCGTCAAGCCGCAAAACGTTGCCTGCTATACGCGGAAAAATTCCGGAAGAAATTTTTCCTGGTTTATTAAAGAAAAAATTATGAATGTTTCAACTTCGTGGTTTTTTCTTTTATTTTTTTTTTGTTGGATCTTTATCAGAAAATTACGGCTGAACGAAATCGGAAAGAAAAACTGAAATGTAACAGAAAACTTGCGGAAAATTGTGTTTAAAAAGTGAAATTTCAAACATTTTAAAAGGAGAAACTGAAAAGAAAATTTGAAACGTCGAAAGCGGATTTTTTTAGATGCGAAAGAAACTCGGAAAACTCGAAAACTGAAAGAAAAAAACTACTCGACAGACAACAGAAAAAACGCAGATTCGCACAGCAGGCAACAGCGGTTTGGCGCAATAGCTCATTTTCTCTTAAACTGAAGTCTGTTTTTCACGAAAATGTTTATCTTTAACAGAAATTTAGCCGTTCGCTGGCTTCGTTTCTGCGTCAAGCCGCGAAACGTTGTGTGCCATACTTCCGACGAGATTCAGAAGTCAAACATTTTAGTTTGAACAACCATTTGAATTTTAAGACTTGACGAAATGTCCACTTTTTTTGAGCTATTAGAAAACTAACGGCTGAATTTTATCTGAAATCGAGTAAAGTTTGGTTCAAGTTTAGCGGACATTTAGTAAAGTCTAACGATTTAAAACGGAAAACAAA
>NZ_PQNY01000031.1 GCF_002917885.1 Flavobacterium croceum DSM 17960 | reverse complement strand
TACTTGTACAGTCCTGCACAACTTTTGCCCTCGCGTGAGCTTAAAATATTGCTCGTGTGAGCAATATGCAAAGTGGTGTAAGTCTGTAGTTTCAAGCATCCCATCGGTCAAAAGTACTCTTTTTCTTTTCAATTGAAAAAAAAGATTTAGTAATATTTTAACTTTTTTGTAAGTGTTTTCGGCATAAGAATTGAATTTAATATTGCAATACCAGTGATAATAAATTATTCTTTATTAACCATTAAATTCTATTATTATGAGCAAGCAAAAAGGCGTTATCAAGTTAGTTGGTAACATTGGAGGTATGAGTTTCTATACTTCTAACGGTGAGTATTTGGCCAGAACCGCAGGAGGGCCAACCAAAGAAAGGATTGCAACAGGGGCGAACTTTGTGAGAACCCGAGAGAACAATGCCGAGTTTGGCGGTGCTGCCAAAGTGGGTAAAGCTTTTAGAACTGCCTTAAGCAGTGTTATTCAGACGATGGGCGGAAGCACATTGACCGCTTCTTTAACCAGGCTTTTTAAATCGATAAACGCTAAAGCTTCAGGGGTGAGAGGGGAACGACCTATTGCATTGAGTACCAACAAAACACAGGCAAAAGGTTTGGAGCTTAACGAGCGTATTAGTTTTACATCAGTTTTTAATGCGCCTCACACCGTTACTACCGATGCCGACCGTGTAGAAGTTACTTTTACTATTCCTGCCTTTGTGCCTAAAAACTTTATCAATGCGCCTGCCGGTGCTACAGGCTTCCGTATTGCCGGAGCTGTGGGTTGGTTGTCTGATTACAGTTTTGACAGCAGTACCTTAAGCTATGAACCTGATGTACCGGAGCAAAACAGCATAGGAATAACCCAATATAGTGCGATACAGCCTATTGACAACAATAGTACGACCATAACACTAACTGCAACCGCTCCTGGCGGATTGATTCCTGAAGCTGGCATTAGTGTAATTTGTGGATTGGGTATTGAGTTTTACCAAAAGGTTGATAATGTAGATTACTTACTGGCTCAAGGTAACGCAATGCGTATAGTGGAAGTTTTTTAAGATTTAAGACACTTTCTATAAAATTAAAGCTTTCCGTTCTCGGAAGGCTTTTTTTGTGCTTATATCGTTTTATAATCATTATTTCAAGGATAAGTCAACTATTTGATGTAGTTGGTTTATCCTTTTTTTATCCCTTGGACAAAGTCGGCTTTAGTGGGCTTATGGTGGGCTTATCCTCGGGACATCTACGGAACATCGTCGGCTAAAACTGGTTTTTGTGTCCATAAAAACACACCTTGCTTTTTCCTTCAGATGAAAAAAAAGTTGGATTGATTTACCCATTATCCAAAAGCAGGTACAAAATGAGCTTCGGAGTTTGCCTATAGTCGGCTGATTGGTTTAAATGTGGCGCTCGATTTTTTGGGAAGATTGTCCTAATTCTATATTTCAATTGAAAAAAAATATTCCTGGGCAATCTTCCTAAAAAATGAGCATAGCCTTGTGGCGATTGAACACACAATCTACTACCTTTTAGTGATGATTTGTGCAAAAAAACGAGCAAAGAAAGACGGCAACCACCGTAGCTGGCTTTTTTGTGAAGCTTTTTTTGTGCAAAGTCATTACTAAATAAATTAAACATTCGTAGTGCGTGGGCAGTAGCGTCGGCAATCGGGCGGGCGCGTTGGGGCGGGGCTATTTTACATAGTGCAAATTATAGTGAAAGAAAAAAACCAAAAAAATCAATTATTAACTCTTTTTCTTGCACTATAATGCTCGATGCATTATGTAACATAGCTTGGGAGTGGTTGTGGCGTGGGGTTTTCGGCTCTTGTTTTTGGGTTTGGGAAGTAAGCGGATAAAAACAGGATTTTTTGTGCGCGATGGGCTTTGGGAAAACAAAAATCCTGTTTTTATTTGCTTGCTGTGGAGGAAAACAAGTGCCGATGCGGTGGGAGAACCACTTGTGCGGTGGGGAGCGTTGGACTGGGTGGGTGAAAATACTTCTGCGAAGCAAACCGCTTTTAATTATCGGATTGGGTGTACTTTATCAATAGCCGTTTTTAGTGCATTTAAGCCTGTTTGGCGATATTTTTCAGTAGTATCGGGAGATTTGTGTCCTGCAAAATATTGTACTACTCGTAAATCATTATTCTTGGTAAGTAAATTGGCTATTACACTTTGCCTTATGGTGGTTGCCGTTAATTTCTTTTTGGATTGTTTTTGATAGGTGCTAATTAAATAATCAACATCTTCTTTTCTTATCGGTGTTCCAAGCTTACCCAGTAATAAAGCATTCTCATTATTTCTCCAGGTTTTTAATTGATTTCTGTCGTGATTGATGTATTCATATAGCAAAAGGATCTGTTCGGCTTTTAAAGGTAAATTTCTTTCTTTGGTTATTCCTGTTTTATGTATTTGTATGGTAGCTTTTTCTAAATCTATATCGGTTATTTTTATGTTTTCTATTTCTCCAATTCGTAACCCTTGATGAACCAATAAACCCATTATAATTTTATTTCTCTTGGTTAAAAACGGATAGCGCTCTATTCTTGGGATTAGCAGTAATTGTAGTTCTTTTTCTGTGAATAAATCCTGTAATTGGATTGGGTTTGCTTTTCCGTCCCGTATTCTTATGGCTCTGACTGGATTGTCTTTTCTTTTTCCTGTTTCAATTAAATAATCATAATATTTTTTGATAGAAGCAATTACTCTTTTTACATTATTTACACTATGCTCATTTCGTACTATTTCTATATACTGCATTACTTTTTGATAGTCGTATTTGTCTGCATTTTTATTGTTCTTTTTGTATTTATTAATGTCGTAAAGATAGCTTTCTACTGAACTTTGCATTAGACTTTTACTTAAATAATCCCTTATGTTCATTGGTGTAACTTTGTTTTAAAAAAATTAATTCGTGTATAAATCTGTGTGGTTCCGAGCTGTGTATGTCCTAAAAAATCCCGTACCATTTCAATACTCATTTCATTTTCTAATAAGTGTGTGGCAATACTATGGCGAAGCGAGTGCAGACAATAGTTTTCGTGTTCTATGTTTTGGGTTCTTTTGAGGATTCTTTTAAATAAATTATACACATTGTCGCCTTTCATTTTACTGCCGTTTATATTGATTAAAAAACTTTCCTGGTCTTCTTTTCTGATAATTTCAGTTTCTGTAAAATAGTCCTTAAAATCATTGACAATAGCTTCGGTAAGTGGTATTACTCTGCGTTTTTTGCCTTTACCTTTTCTAATGAATAATAATTTTTGCTCAAAGTTGATGTCTTTTAGATTTAATAATTCTACTTCTGTTCTTCTGAGTCCACAACCATAACACAAGTGTAATATTGTTTTTTCTATGATGTTCTGACAGTTTTGATACAGTAGTTTAATTTCTTCTTGAGTAAATACTATCCGTTCGCTTTTGGTAGTTTGCTTTATTCGTAAATTGTAGGGATTTCGTTTTATATTCTTGGTTCTTTCTAAATATTCAAAGTAGAGTTTAATGGCCAGTAGTTGGCTGTAGATGTGGCTTGGACTTATAACTCCTTTTCTTTTTTGATTGGGTTTTGTTTGTAGGTATTTGTGGTAGTTCTTTATATGGGTATCGGTTATTTTTTGAGGTATTTCTTTTATGTAATCCAGTAGATTCTGTGCGTATTTCGGATAATTATTTACTGCTGTTTTACTATATCCCAAGTTTAATAATTCTCTTCTAAAGTCATTTATTGTATTTTCTATCATCATCTATTATGTTTTTTAGGTTATACTTTTTATTTTGACCGAACGCTAGAGTTATTTTTTTGGTTTTTTCTTATAAATTAAGGTTTTACAGTTTTTTTAGTGTTCGTTTTGTTTCCGTTTAGCGTTCGTTGGTGTTCACTTTTAGATTTTGGATCTGTTTTATAAAATGGTCTTTTAGTTTTTTTCTAACGCTCTGTATATCATCAAAGTGGAAGATTTTATATTTATACCCTTTGTTGCCGTGTCCGTATTGCTTTAAGTATTCCAGTTGTACTAATTGATTGATATAGTGTTGTAATTGTGTTTTCTTAAATCCTGTTGCTTCCATTGCTTCAAAACGTGTAAAATCATCGGCTTTAAATTTCTTTTTTAATCGCTCAAAAAACTGTCGTAAACTGCCGTCTAACTCGTCTATTTTCAATATTATACTTTCAAAAAGTATTTCTACTGCGTTTTCTATATCTTCAATTTGAGTTACTATTCTGCCGTTGTTGGTTCTTCTTTGGTATTGATTTATAATCGTTATTTGTTTGATGATACTTTGGAACATTTCGTTTAATCTTCGTTTTTTGTGTACGTTTTCGGGAAGTTGTATTTGTGTGGCATACGGATTTTGTACTTCTTCTACTTTTAAAGCTCTGATTATTTTTTGTAATTGTTCTTTTGCTTTTTCCTGTTCACTTTCGTTTATTTCTCCTGCTATACGCTTGTTTTGATAATTAATTATTTTGTCTGTTTGTTCCTGGCTTTCATCTACCGCCAATAAAAAACTACGACTCATATTGTCTTCGTAAATCTCGCCTTTGGTGGTGGCAGAGAGTGAACTAAATACGCCTTTTACTTCTTTTTTGGTTGATTTGATATTTCCCTTTTTATCCTTAATTGATACGCTGCTACTTAACCTTTGATTACTGATTAACTCACGCATTGCAAACATTGCTTCTTCTTTTAATCCGTCTAAATCTTCAATAACTAATAATTTATTCACTAACTCATATTCTCCCCAATTGTACAAACTGCTTTCGGTAATTCTTGTAAATCGAAGTACGTCTTCTTGTGGTATGATATCGGCTATTTTGCTGATAAGGTGTGTTTTTCCGCTTCCGCTACTTCCTTGTACTATGGCGTGTAATGGCTGTTTTGTTTTGTAGCTTGATGCAATGATAAAAAGTAATAAACGGCTGTTTGCTTCTCCAACTATTCCGCTTTGTTCTATCAGCTTGTTTAATTCTTGTAGTAGATTATCTTGTTTTAAAAAGTCTATTGTGTTTTCTAAATTGGGTTGTTTTGGTTTTGCCTCTGGAGTAACTTTTGGTTGTACTGGCTCTTGTTCAATACTGCTTTTATCTTCAATTGAAAATAAAAAAGGTAGTTCCTTTCTTTGCTCGATTAAATGGATTAAAATTTCTCTTTCGTGTCCTTGTATTAAATTATTAATATCCTCGTTTTGTGGGGTTTCTACTTGGCTTATTTTGGCTTTTGGGTGTAACTCTCGCAAAATTTCAGCGTATTTGGTAACGGCTTCATTTCCTGCTTTATCGCCGTCAAAAAAGAATATGATTTCTTCTAATTGTTTTAAGGGTTTTAAAGCGTTTAGGATTTCGTCATTTAGTCCATTAGTTCCGTAGCTTGTAAGTAATGTGTAATTGTCTTTTATCTCGTCTATTTGTAACAAACTGGCTGTGTCGATTATAGCTTCGGTAAGCAGTAATTTTTTTGTGTCCGGGTTTGGATAATTTGGATATAGCCCCTGCCTGTTCTTCAGATAAAAATGTTTTGAATTTTCATTATTAATTGTTGATCTAAAATAAAAGCTAACAATTTGGTTTTCTCTGTTTTTTAATGGGAACACAATACCCTTATTTCCAAAAGGTTTATAGGCTTGTCCGCCTGTTCTACTGTTAGTTCCTGCCAGTGTTAAAAGTCCACATTGTAACGCATCATTGATTAACTTTTCATCCTTTCTTGCTCCGTGATGGAACTGCCCACTATTAAAACCAACCTCTAATTTATCAAAATCTAAATTTCTACTACCGCAATACTCTTTAGCTGGTGGACTGCTTAATAATCCTTTTCTAAAACTTAAATACATTTTTTCAAGAAAATACATTCTTTCCTGTTCATTTACTGGATTTGGTGTTGGTATGATTGTAGTTGCTTTTTTAACTGGTTGTATTGTTTCTATCATTGCCGTACATTTTTTTAGTGCTTCGTGTTTGGTTAGCTTTTCATAATCCTGGACAAATTGTATCACATCGCCTTTTTTATCGCAAGCGTGGCACTTGTATTTATTTTGACTAAAACTCACCTGTAAACTCGCTGTATTGTCCTCGTGGAACGGACAGCGGAGCATATTGTTTTTATCCTGCTTTAAATTGTAATGGTGTAAGATGCTTTCTAATGATAAATTTTGTTTGATTACGGCTATTTCCATCGTTTACAATCTTGTTGAATATTCTTCAATATATTTATGTATTATTTTGAAAGCAAAAATATAATATTATTTCATAATATTGCAATATAATTTCATTATAGTAAATATTAATATCAAAAACTTTCAACTTATGGTAAATTTGCAGGAAACAATAGCACTTTATAATATGAAGTTCAACGAAAAAATCAAAGCTTTGCGTAAAGCTGCCGATATGAACCAACAGGAACTAGCCGACAAAATACACATACACGTTACTCATTTATCTAAAATGGAGAACGGTCATTTATTGCCGTCTATTGATATTGTACAACGACTAATGAAAGTGTTTGCAGTTTCAGCTGATACACTTTTAAACGATAATGAAAATAGTGTGGTAGAGTTACAGAACCACGAACTAAACGAGCAACTAATGCTGATTAATCAACTAGATGAGGAAGAAAAAAATGCCTTGATTAAAATTATTAATTCGATGCTTACCAAAAAAAGAATGAAAGATCTATTAGACGGTAAAGTGAGTTTTTAAGCCTAAAGAAGATGAAGAAAATAGTTGCGCTTGTTTTGATTTTGGTTTGCGGTTCTGCTTTTGCCCAAACAAAAAAAGATACTCTTGAACTTTTAAATTTTGAGTACCGTTGGTACAATATTTCGCCTTGCGGTTGCTACACCTTTCCTAAAAAAGACAGTGTTTACACTAAAAAAGATACTATAAAACAGCATCTAATTTTATTTAACAATAGAACGAAGCTTTTTAAAAAGAAAAAACCACTCGGATAAGGAGTGGTTTTTAGTTTATATAATTTTACTATTCGTATTTTAGTTTACCTAATAAAGGAATTGAATAAAACCAATAAAAAACTATTATTGATATAATTACAACCCAAACAATAATACCTCCAATTCTATTTTCTTTAATGGATAATTTGTCAAATTCCTCTACAATGGCTTTCCACTTATTTTGAAATATAAATAAATACCAGTTAATAACACTAACAATAAAACCAAATATTAGCATTCCTAAGTCTATTGTATCATCAGAAGAAACCATAGGTACATCAAAAAAATAATGATAACAAGTATCGATAGCACAATAAAGCCATATACTTAAAGCTAATATTGTTATATAAGCTTTCCAGTCACTCCACCATCTTGAATAAGTAGAATTTTCATAAAAGCTATATAGTTTATAAAAAAAATATTGATATGCTTTTAATAGTATCATAGTTAGAATTTAATAGCTGAGTTATTTAAAAATGGGTGTCCTGTCATTTTCTGTTCTTGATTTTCTGTTCGAGTAGCTGTTTCAGAAGCTCCAACCCATCCACCAGGATAAAAAGTATCTATACCACTATAAAAAATTGAGGCTATTGGATTAATCCATAAACCATAAGCTGCCATCCCTGTATTTAGCCCTGCCTTACCAGGATTAACAGAATTTGGACTATTTGGACCATATTTAGGATCATAGTAATTCCTAACTCCTTTTGCATCTAGAAGTAAGCCTATTCCTGCTCCTGCATAACCAATCCCTTTTCCTAGTTTACTTAAGGTTGTAACTTTCGTGTATTGATTACCAGTTGTCCAATTAGCATAATATTTAGGACTAAATGCTTGATTGGCTGTTCCTAGTCTAAAAGAACCCGGAATATATTCAACAGGAGCTAAACCTAAACCTGCATAATCATTAATGGTTTTACCAGTTGACACAAAATTACTTTCACCTTTTTTAGTTGTTGCTTCCACTAAAACGGATTCGATTACTCCGTCATTTGCGTGTGCATCCATTCCGAAATTAGAATCATCTCCTTTAGAGTAACTAACTCCGTTCTTTTTATCGTTAATTGCAAAAGTACCATCGCTTTGCTTAGATATACGTCCACTTATGCCGTGCTCTCTTCTATATTCTCTAGCTTCTTTTCTAGTTTCAAATAATCCTGTTGGATCCATCCAGATATTTGGATTGTTTAAAGCGAAGCGATAAGGCGATATGTCATAGGCTCTTTCTGATAAGGCATCAATCGAGTTAAAGCGACCTAAAGCATTATCATATTGACGGTAGTCCATTGCAGTTACATTAAGACCTAATTCGTCTTGCCACTCTCTATTATTAAATTTGTA
>NZ_PQNY01000030.1 GCF_002917885.1 Flavobacterium croceum DSM 17960 | reverse complement strand
TGTAAATCTCCTCGTGTTCCGTATGTGAAAATTCCTATGTTCATTTAGTTTTGTCTTTTAGTTTGTGTTCGGTCATAATATGGCACATAACGTTTCGGCGCTTGGCGAGGTTGCGAACTTCGGAACCGATTATTTTCTATCAAAGATAAAATTTATAGCGAAATGTAAACGTGAATTTACTACAAATTCGCAATCTTGCCAAACGCCTGTTACCTGCTGGCTTTGTTATCGAGATTCTTTATCCATTTTATTATTTGCTTCGGGTCTGCAATACTCCAAGAATTAGGATGTCTTACCTTGTTTGGCATTCTGTAACCTTTGTTTGATGTCGTAATCAAAATAGCATTTTTGTTACCTAACCTTTGTAGTTCATTAATCATTGCTACTTGGTCAATGATGTTGCTATATGATAAATCATAATTACGTTCTTTTAAATACCACTGAATGTCAGGTTCTGAAATAATCATAATTGGAATTTCAATTAAGTTTTTTATTGCTTTTTGTGTGGTGTCAGAGAACGAATACGGTGATTGTGAATGATAATTTTTCAATGCTGTTTCTGTTGTTCCGTCCATTTCTTTTTCTATTCGACTAATCATATAGAAAATTTCATCATTAACTTTTGTAGTATCTGATAGCCTTATAACTCTTTTTGCTCCATTATAATAACGTTCCCAATCGAGAATTGGATTGATTGCAAAAATTGCTTTCGGTTTAATTTCATAATTTTCTTGAACTGCTAATTCAGAATATTTAACAGCACAAGTCCCGCCAATTCCAAACCCTCCAATATAAAAATCTTTGTCTTTGAGTTGATATTTAGAAACAACAAGTTGAATAACTTCTTTTAGGGATTCTTGAGAAGCCTTATCACTTCCCCAATATGTAGAGCCTGTCTTTAAAACGGGCATAATTGTCAAGATGCCATTTTTTGAAGCAAATTTTGGAATTTCGGTTTGAGATAATACACTATTTGGTGAATTTCCAAAACCATCTAACAGTACCATAAATGATTTTACAATTTCATTTTTTGGAAAAACAGCGATGTACATATTTGAGGTGCTGTCCTTTTCATTCAGGTAAACTGTTTCAGTTCTCTGTCCGTAAGATACGTTAAAGATAAAAATTGTAAGTAAAAGTTTTATGCTTCTTCTCATTGTTTTGGTTTTCTTAAGTTTTATTTATTCTGAATAAGTTTCATAGTATATTCTAATGGAGTATCTACATCAAGTAGATAATCTTCAATAGTTTGTACACTATAGTAATGTGGCAGAACGCCTCCGTTCTCCGAAATAGAATCAACATTAGTGATATGAGTATATCTTCCTATTGAATAGAATACTCCTGTATTTTTAAGACTTAACATTTTTTGTCCAGCCGTATAAAAAACAGCTCCATTTGATTCTTCTCCAATAATGGTACCTATATTGAGATGCTTGGCAAGTGCAAGTAATTGACCTGTAGTTGATGAAGCTCTTCCGTCTGTTAAAAAATAAACAGCTCCCTTATATCTATTATCAAAAGGTGTGAATGGTTTAAGTTTAGCATCATTGGGTGGTGCTACTTTATAATATGTAAAAGGTTTTTCAGCCAAATATTGTAATAAATATGAAGCACCCCAAGAATTTCCACCACCATTTCCTCTAACATCAATAATTAGACTTTTTATATTTTTATTATTAATTTCTGTAAAACTGTCATCTATGAATTTTTTTATAATTGAAAACCTATTACCATAAAAATCCCAATGTTTTATGGTAAAAAGGGCTGTGTTTTTCTGTTCTCCTATGAAATCAAGGCATAACGTTTCTTTGCAAGAATTTAGATTTTTTAGTTGAAATTGATATGTTTCTAACATATTTAATACAAATGGTTTCTTTTTGCCTTTAATAACTATTTCATATCTTTTTGGAAAGCCAAAGGAGTATGGAATCATGGCCGTTGATTGCCCATTGAATAAATGCCTTTTTACGGCATTTCCAACATTCCCTTGTGAGCTAATGTGTTTATTAATATCTTTAATAATTTCCGTGCTACTTTTCCCATTTATTAAACGAATTTCTGTTCCAGATTTTACCATTTTCTTATTGATTAAGGCATCTACAACATATAGTTTGCCGTTAATATTATACAATTCTATAGGGAAACGCAAATTGGCAGGAAGCATTTCACTTTCCTGTATAAAATACATAGGAATAGAGCTATGTCCACAATTTATATTGGCAACCAATTCACTGCAATGCCAAATAAATTCGCTATAAGTTGTAGTCACTGTTATTAATTTCTTTTTTTCTTCTACAACTCGCCAAAAATCTTCTTTCGGCATAAATTTATAAGGGTGTGGATTTACAGTGGTTAGTGTATTTGCCAATTCATCTAAGTCCTCCAAATATTGTTGTTTAGTATAGCCAATTTTGAATTTATTTTTATCTCGTGATTCATAATTTACATTTACTATAAAGCGTTCGGCATTTTCATTTTTAGGATTTAGTTCTAATGATTTTATATAATTTTTTATGGCTAATTCCTTATTGCCGTTTAAAAAATAAGCTTCGGCAAAACTGTCATAAGCATTAAATGAGTTGGGGAATTCAGAAACTAATAATTCAAATATTTTAAGAGCATCCTCTTTTCGATTGTCTTTTAATAATTGATATCCCAAATTATTGAGTTCATTTTCATCCTCAAAATTATACTCATTGGACGTTTCTTTTTTCAGCTTTTTATAATGATTAATTGCAGAATTGATATCATTATAATAAGTTTTAATGATAGTTTCTTTAATTGATTTTTTTTCTTGTGAATAACAAATACTGGTAGTAAAGAAAATTAGTAATAAAAGGATAAATCTGTTCATGTTCATTTTGAAAGCTTTTTACTGGATGCAAATTTATTTAAATCTCAAAAAGAAGAACAATTACGCTTGTATTAATAAGTTCTGATTTATAAAAAAGAACTTATTTTTGAGATTCATATTTTGAAGGTGTAGTACCAGTGTGAATTTTAAAAGCTTTATAAAAAGCTGATTTTGAATTAAATCCTGAAATATTCCCAATAGCTTCTATTGTATAATTTGATTTTGTGGTTATTAATAGCTTAGCTTCTTCAACTCTATATTTATTTATGAATTCTGTAAAGCTAATTTGTAAATTTTCATTTATTAGTTTAGATAATTCGTGAGAAGATATATCTAAATTTTGAGCTACATCAGTAAGTTTTAAATCTGGATTTTTATATGGTTTTTCAGAAATCATTAATGATATTAATCGTTCAATTGATTTTTCTGATTCTTTTGAGATATTTATGCTTTTTATCACTTTTCTTTTCTCAAATACCTTTGAAGTGATTTTTTTGTTGATAAGAAAAAATAAAAAGGATAAATAAAATATTGTCGAAAATATAATCGAACCTCCAACAAAATAATCAAAGGAAATAAATGTGAAAAAAGCCCAAATAATTAGTACAGAAGTTTTTACAGTTATCAGCCATTTAATTCTTAGAGAACTTTCATAATTTGATTTAATAAAAAAACTTGAAATTATTATGTAAACAAACCATTGTGCATTTATAATTGGTAAAATCGTTGATTTGTGAAGTTGTCTATAGTCTTTAAAAGGAATAAAAAACATTAAACAAACAACTACACAAACCCAAAATGCAATATGGGATTTCCAATGTTTTATCCAAAATGAGTTAGGGCTAATAATGCTTAACGCATAACTAAAGTACAAAGGGCCTATAAGTAAAAAAAACGCGGGACCAGATTGTAAAAACCAAATAGGCTCTTCAGTAGAAAATGAATAGAACAAAGACTTTAAAACTCTAAGGCTTAATATCAGTAGAAATAACCCAAAAAGTCTATTTTCTAATTTAGCGTAAGATTTACTCAATGATAAATGGAACGCTAATATTAGACTGTTAAAAGCTCCAATAGCTCCAAAAAAAAATAGTATTTGAGATAGATAATTCAATGATTCAAATGGAAGTTTTGTTATAGATTCTTATGGTTCTCTTAAGCTTGCAGGTAACGTTTTGGGGCTTTGCGAAGGCTGGGATTAGAAGTACTAATGTTCAAATTTAGCACAAAAGCTAATAGAAAGTACAAATGTTCAATTTAGCACTGAAGCCCAGCTTTTGCAAAACCCCTGTTACCTGCTGGCGTTTTCTTCGGTCTGTATGTCGCTATAAAAGTAACTAAATTTTTTTTAATTCTTTGTATCTTTCAAATGCACTTTTTGTCAATTCTGTTAGTTCTTCAAAAAGCTTGTCATCTATGTCTTTGAAGTTAAAACAGGATTTACCTTGCATTCTGTTTTTGAGTTCTTGGCTTATGTCGTCAAACAATTCAGGGTAATAATAAATCGGCATTAAATGAAAAGCTACATACGATTTCTTTATCTGAACTGCTCCAAAAAATTCTGCTTTTTTGTTGCTTTCAGTTGTTGGTGTGTTTAGGTAATAATTGTCTGCCTTATCGTGCAATATGGATAATTGCAATTCATATTGGCTTAAAATTGATTTCAGTTTTTCAAATGTTTTGCTATTGTCCATTTGATTTGAGTTTGTAAAGTTTATGTCCTAATAATGTTGAGGGAATAAAAACAAGTAAACCAACTACAATAAACCAAGTTGGGTGAGGCAAAGAGAAAAAGTTGGCTACTGCTGAAAGTGTCAAAATACAACCTGCAATAATGGGAAGTTTCTTGTTATCTGACTTGCTAATAAGTTTTATTAAAAACCCACAAAGTAATGAACCAATTATCCAACCTGCTAAAACCAATAACCAAAGTGAAATTGGCTGATTTTCGTAAAATGCTCTTATTGCAATAGTGTTTTTGTAGTCCAATGTTGTTGGTGCTGGGTGCAGATTACCATTAATGGTTTCGGCAATTAAGAAAGTTATTATGGCTGTTGCCAAACCTACAACTACTGAAAGAATATTTCGTTTCATATTTTTATTTTATTAAATGAACTGCAAAAGTAGTCCAACTTTTGTGGCGGAAATTGTAAAAATGTAACCATCATCGAAAAGGGATAAAATGTGGGACAATTTTCATCGTTGGATTTTGCTCTACCAATTTTACATATTCGGTGGGTTTTATATTGGTAAACCTTTTGAAATCGTTGTTAAAATGTGCTTGGTCAAAATACTCTAACTCGTAAGCAACATTTGTAAGTTTATCTGATTTTGAAGAACTAATAGTTTTTAATGTCGTCTGTAATCTATTCAAAGACGATAGCATTTTTGGCGAAACACCTGCATATTCTTTTGACAGGTTATTCAAGTGTTTTCGTGAGATATTAAACTGTTTACAAATTTCATTTATAGATAAGTTCGTTCGGTTGTCCAATAATATTTCTATGGTTGAAATAAGTTTTTTGTTGGGTAGTTTGTTTGTCAATAATTTGCGATAGAGAAAATTCTCAACGAATAAGAATTTTTCGTTCCAAGATTGGGCCTCTTGTAATTGTTCCCAAGTTTCGTTTGCTTCCTTGTTGAAAATGTTGTCAAGCGAAATATAATTGTCAGTATAATAGTGTAATGGGTCGTTAAGAAAAATAAATGCTCCCAATGTTTTAAACTGAACCACCAACATTTTGCTTGTTCCATAGCTTTCTACATTTGTTGGTTTGGTTTGAAGTCCTGCAACCCAATGTTTTTTGTAGTCAATATATTTTGTAAATTCTTTGTCAGTAAAAAGTTTAAAGCTGTCTTCAAGATTAAAAATTAAACTCATAGCGGTTTTAGGAAGTCCTGTTCCTTTGTTATTTCCTTCAATATAAATTATACTGTCAATATAATTGTCAAGAGGAAATTTCGGTATGTGTTTTTGATAAATCATTTCCGTCTGTTGAGGTTTGTCGGTGTCGTTCGGTACGCTTGCAGGTAACGTGTTGCCGCTTCACGAAGTTGCGGATTTTCAACACTTTTGATTACAAATATAGACAAAATTTAGTTTCAAAAATTACCATTTCTGATAAATCCCAAGCCCCGCAATTTCGTGAAACGGCTGTTGGCAGTAGTTTTTTTTAAAATTTAAATAAAACATTCACTTCATTCGAGAAATTATTTAATGTTTCATTACTTTCTTGACAATTTCCATTTCTAAGAAATTTGTATTTACCATTTTCAAAAATGTAAAAAAGTATACCAGAACCATCAAAACAATCTATCGTTATTTCAATTTTTTCAATATTATTTAGATTATACTTTTCATAAATTTTTATGAATTTATTAAATTCCTTTTTTGTTAATTTTCTATTTGTAATATATTTGAATTCGGATTTAAAACTATCAGTTTGTTCAATATATTTTGGTTTTGGAGCTAACTTTCTAATAAGTTTATAAGTGTTGTTTTTCTTTTCGATTCTAGTTATATAATCATCCCCAAATGCTGTCCATTCAATTATTTGATAGATTGTGTTTTCTTTATTTTCATTTTTATCAAGACATGCTAATGCAGGTTCATCATATGCTTCAAAAAATTTGCATTCAGAATTTTCTTGGCTAAATGCATTTTGAAATATAATAAAAAAAATAAATGCTAAATATTTAACGTTCTGTTTCATAAAATTGCTGCCAACGGGAAACGGCTTTGCGAAGGCGGGGCTTTTACACCTGAAATTTTTATTGAAAACTTCCCTAAGCAAAAAACATTTTCGTTTTTTCAAAATTACAAAAAATAAAAAAACGAAATGGTTTTTTGCGGATTAAATTAACTAAAAGTTCAACTCAAGAGAACTTCACCCCCGCTTTTGCAAAACCGATGTTGTGCGATGTGCCTTTCTCACTTATATTCCGTGTTTTTTTGTCAAATCTGTCTTAATTTTTCAGATTTTTGAATTTTCAATTTTTTGTCTGTTAAATTCCAAAAATTTTTTAAAAACAGGTTGCGAATTTTTTTCACGCAGTTTTATGCTTTTTTTTTTGTCAAAGTTGCATTTTTCAGCGCAAATTTTTGTCAGGCAAGTTTTTTTTTCACAAAGTTTTTAAAATTCAAAACCGAAAATTTGTCTCCGTTATTTTAAAATTTTTTTCCGTTAAGTTTTTGTCGGCGTTACTTTTATTCACAAAGTTTGGAACGCAATATTTGTTTCCGTTGAAGATATTCCGCCAAAAATTTTTGTTAATATTCAGACTTTGGCTTTTTGTTTCAGTCCGTTTTACAGAAAATGAATTCAGACCTTTTGCAGTTTTTTAGTTTGGTCTGGATTCAGTTTCTTCAAGATTCAAAGAAGTTGGAAATCTGCTTGTCAGCACAATTTTTGGCGGGATATCGCACAACGTTTCGGGTATTGCCGAAGGCGGGGATTTATAGCACCGAACTTCGATAGAAATACCACACTTCAAATATAGTAAAAAAGTTCAATAGAATTCCTTCAACCCCGCTTTTGGCAATACCTTGTTAGCGGTAGTTTTTTTTGAAATTCATTTTTTAAGTCATAATTAACTTCAAAACAAATTATTAATGATAAATGAAGTTAATTAGTATATTGATTTTCTTTTTGCATTTTTTTGTGAACGTTCATATTACTTTTATTCATTAAAAATTCCTTTCGTGTCAGTATTATCAGGACTAAAAAAAATTATTTTGTTTTCATTTCCATATTCAATTGCAATCCTTCCACAATTTTCGCATTCAAATATATCTTGTGTTGTTTCAACTAAAATATCTATAATTAAATCGTGTATCATATCAGAATTTTTCAAATTTTTTGGGTATGAATCACTAAAATTTTCTTTTATCCATTTATCTCTTTTATTTTGAATTATTGAATCTGTTAGATTATCTATGCTTTCAGTAAAAACATTTAAAACTTTTAGAACTTTGCTATCTGGTAGAATATATCCCTTATATGAAATGTTATCAGTCTGGTCTACAATAATATGTCCACATTTACATTTTATTTTCCCCATTATTTATCTTTTTAAAACGTTTTTTTGTTTGAAAAAATTCTTTTTGTCGGTTAATACGTTAGTTTGGTAAAAATTACCGCTAACGTTTCGCGGCTTGACGCAGAAGCGAAGCCAGCGAACAGCTAAATTTCTGTTAAAGATAAACATTTTCGTGAAAAATAGACTTCAATTTAAAATAAAATGAGCTATTGCGCCAAACCGCTGTTGTGTGTTCGGTTGCGAAAAATAATCTTCCTTTTTTTTAGTCAGTTTCTTTCGCTTTCGACGTCAATTTTTCCGTTTTATAATTTTCTTAAAATATTTCCGTTTTCAACTTTCCGCTTTCCGCTTTCTGCTTTCCATTTTTAGATTTCGTATCGTTGTTAGTTTTTTTAGTTCCTAAATATTTTAAATTCCGCAACGTTTAGAAGCAAACTTTTATTTGTCCGTTTCTTAAATTTTAGAAATGAATTTTGGTTAAAAGTCTCTAAAAAAACACAAAAAAGTTGATATTTCTTCTTCCGAATTGTTGTCTGCGGCGTTTTTTCTTCCGAAACTGACACACAACGTTTCGCGGCTTGACGCAGAAGCGAAGCCAGCGAACGGCTAAATTTCTGTTAAAGATAAACATTTTCGTGAAAAACAGACTTCAGTTTAAG
>NZ_PQNY01000029.1 GCF_002917885.1 Flavobacterium croceum DSM 17960 | reverse complement strand
GCTAAATTGAACATTCGGTTTTCAAAAGAAGTTTAGTTCTAAAAAGAAAGTAAGTGCTTCAAATCCGCCACTTCGCCAAGCTGCAAAACGTTAGCCGTCAGTTTGGCGGAGCGCTCAAAAAAACATAGAATAAAATAAATGATTACAACTAAATATATTAATTTTACTAACTTAAATTCAAAAAAAACTTAAAATTTAAACTATGACAAAATTCAAAAAAATTATTCTTGTACTTCCCGTTATCTTTTTCGGATTATATTCTTGTAGTAAAAGTGATCCAACTCCAGAAACTGTAACTGTTTCAATAGAAGGAAAATGGCAATACACAAAAGTTGGAACAATAACAAATAATCAAGAAATACTTACAGATTACCAGCATACAGCAGGTTGTACTAAAGATTACATCGAAATACTTGCTGGTGGAATTCTTAAAAGTCACGAATTTAACAATCCTAATTGTCAAGAAACAATTAGTACAGGAACTTGGACTAAAAACAATAATTCTGTAACAGTATCTTATCCAAATCAGCCAACTCTTAATGGTGAAATAATGGAACTTACAAATACGACACTAAAAGAGAAGTTTTTTAATTCAGGTATTACTGATGTTGAAGTATTAACTCGAATTAATTAAAAAAATAAAACCGAACGGCTAACAGCAGTTTGCAAAAATGGCGGGTTTTGGGCTTAATTTAAAGTTGGTTTTGTACTTGCAAAGTCAGTGAAAAACCGAAAGTTTAGGCTTCCTTAATCCGCCACTTCTGCAAGCTGCGAAACGTTGTGAGAAATGCTTTTTGACGTCTGTGCTTTAAGAAAAGTCTTGGAATTTTAATATAATTTAATAACTTTGGAGAATGGAAAATATATTAAATGAACCAATTGAAACTTACAACCAAACCGGATTAGAAATCTCTAATTATCAGGCTTCTAAAAAGTTGTATCCAATTCTAAAATGGGCAGGCGGAAAAGAACAAGAACTAAAATATATAATTCCAAGATTACCCGAAAATTTTTCAAATTATTATGAACCATTTGTTGGTGGCGGAGCTGTATATACTGCATTGCAAGCAAATGAGTATTTTATAAATGACAAATCAGAAGAATTAATTTCACTGTATCGTAGCATTACTAACGAAGATAGAAAAGTATTTTTTCACGCAACTGAAGAAATAATTCACAATTGGGATTTACTAACTTTTGTAACAGAAAAAAATGCTGATTTTTTTATAAAAACCTACAAAAGTTTCTCTGAAAATCAAATAACTGAAACTAAATTAAAAGATATTCTTTTTGAATTCATTCTAAAAAATGCAGAACAATTTAATGGAATGTTTTCTACAATATTTAATTTCAATATTGAAAATTTTATCAAAGAAATAAAAGTAAATTTAGTTCGCAAAATAAAGCGAATGAAAGAACTTGAACTGCTAAAATCAAAATTACCAGATAATGACATTTTAGACAATATTGAAACTGCATTGAAAAGTGCATTTTATATGCACTTTAGACATATTTACAATAACACAGAAAAATATAATATTCAGAGTGCTTTTAAATCTGCTATATTTTTATTCATAAGAAACTTTGCATATAGTGGAATGTTCCGTTACAATTCAAACGGAGATTTTAATGTTCCATATGGAGGAATTGCATACAATAGAAAAAACTATTCTAAAAAAATTGATTATCTAAAAACAAAAGAATTAAAATCACTCCTTGAAAACACAAAAATAGAAAATCTTGATTTTGAAGATTTTTTCAATCTTCACAAACCTAAAAAAAATGATTTTATATTTCTTGACCCACCATATGACAGCGAATTTAGTACTTATGCTAAAAATGAATTTACAAGAATTGACCAAGAACGTCTAGCCAATTTTATGATAAATAAGTGCGAAGGAAAATGGATGATGATAATAAAAAACACAGATTTTATTTTTAGTCTTTATGACCAAAAAGGATTAAATATCAATTCATTTGATAAAAAATATTTAGTTAGTTTTATGAATAGAAATGATAAAGATGTTGAACATTTAATAATCACAAATTACTAATGAGCGAAAGAATTTACGAGAACGATTTAAGATTACCTGCTTTATATTTAATTAGTATGAGAAATGGTAATATAAATACATCAGAGTTATCCAATATGTTGAGAGATATTTTAAAACCATCTGGTGATGATTTAGAAATATTAGCAAATCGTTCTGATGATTATTTTTCTCAAATTGTAAGGAATTTAACTGCTAGTAAAAGACCTTTTGTCAAAAATGGTTTTATTGCGAGAGATTCTAAATCAGGAAGTCCTCTTTTTATAACTGAAAAAGGACACTTGTATTTAAGAGAACACAGACTTGAACTTAAATATCTTTTGACAAATGATTTCGAATATAATGACATAAAAGACAACCTTAAGAAAATTGAAAAAGGAGAAAGAAAAGTAGAAACTTTTGATGAAAACATAATCATTTCAGAAGGAATGAAGAGAGTTACTGAAGTTGCGATGTATGAACGTTCAAAAAAATTGAGAGATTATGCGATACAATACTTCACAGTTGATAATCGTATTAGTTGCAATTGCTGTACTTTCAACTTTTCAGATTTTTATGGTTCAGAACTTGGAGCAGGATTTATAGAAATTCATCATACAAAACCTATTTTTACATATGCAGATGAAGATATAAAAAACACTTTAGAAGTTGCAGTAAAAAATCTAACACCAGTTTGTTCAAATTGTCACAGAATGATTCATCGTAATTGGAGTAAACCACTTGAAATACAACACTTGATAGATAATGTAAACAAATTCGGAGTATTTTCAAGATTTTCTAAATAATAAGCACTTCTCACAACAGCAGTTTGCAAAAATGGCGGGTTTTGGGCTTAATTTAAAGTTGGTTTTGTACTTGCGAAGTCAGTGTTTAACCGAAAGTTTATGCTTCCTTAATCCGCCACTTCTGCAAGCTGCGACACGTTACCAGCAATGCCAGTTACCGCTTCGTTAGAACAACCGTAATTGACTTTTAAAGTCATTAAAACGCTTTTCTTGTTTCTCATAATATTCTTGGTCTATTTCAAATCCTACAAAGTTGAACCCTCCTTTATACGCTGCAATCCTACTGCTCCCACTCCCTAAATGGGTATCTAAAATCAAATCATTTGGCTTTGCGTAATTAAGAAGCAGCCAATCATATAATTTAACAGGTTTTTGAGTTGGGTGTATTACATCATCAATTCTTGAAATACCGTCTACTGTAATTTTAATGTGATTTAATTTTTTATCAAAAGATGTCCAAGCAAGTTCGCCGTGAGAATATTTCGTGTTATTATGTGAAAACTTTTGCCAATATACCCATCCTCTTGATGGTTTTAAATGTTCTGTCATATAATTACCCCCCCAAATTATTTGATTTTTGCTTACCCTCATAAGCTCATCAAAGTATTCTTTTAAAGGTATTGCGGTATCCCACCTTTTTTTACCATACATTTTGTTTTTAGTCGTTCCTGTGTCGTGGAATTGTAATTTATCATCAATCCCATAAGGCGGGTCAACTATTGCCAAATCGAAATGGTTATCGTTAAAGCGTTTTAATGCCCGTACACAATCTTCCAAATAAACCTCCGATGAAGGCACTGCTGGTAACACGTGCTTTGCAAAAGCGGGGGTTACCGTTTTCAAATGGACATTATCGTTAAAAATATCTTTCATCTTTATAATTAAATTTAGTGGTTAAAAGCCCCGCCTTCGCAAAGCACCATACGTTACAAGAAACCTTATGAGAACGAAACGGATAAAAAGGACGATTAAAAAGAAGTAAGCGTGTAAAATTAAACGTGAAGCCAACGTATAGGCATGTTAAAAATATAAGAAAAAACACCATTTAATAATAATTTACTTTTACATTCGTTTTACATTTAAGTTTTGATTAACGAAAACGGCAGATTAATATTAACAAACTTAACGTGGAAGTCTTTGTCCTGCCAGAAGATGGAAACACCAACTAAAATTATGAAAAATGTATTTTTTTCTTTAGCATTTATGCTAATCGGTTCATTTGCTTTTGCAAATAATGGTTTATCTAACCAAAAATCAGTGATTTCTAACGAAATTGAAAATGTTAAATCTAAAGTGATTGACATTAAAACTTTTTCTGAAATGCTAAAAGACAGCAATTTTAAAATTGTTAAAATTGTTAAAATAGACAAGATGATTGAATTTACTGATAGTTGTGGTAACGTGTGGAATGTTTATTATGATAGTTCTGTTTATACAACCATTGGTGCCGTAATGACTGCTGCTGCAATCATTGAAGATCTTACAGGATGTTAAATTAACTATAGATATGGCTGGTAATCAGCCATATCTTTTTCAATATTAAAACAAATAAAATTATGAAACTTAAGTTAATATTTATAATAATGTTTACATTTTTACTAAACATTACACATTCGCAAAATAATCTAAAAGATACTTTAAAATACGAAATCATTTATAACTTATCATATCAAGAGAATAAAGAAGATACTATAAATATAAAATCTGAGGAAATGATATTAAAAATATCTAAAAATTTTTCCTATTATATTAGTAGTAACAATCTAAAGCTAAGAAATATGTTAAATGGTCTGCAAAATTCAGATGAAACAACAATAATAAAATCAAGACCTAAATCTAAATTTTTATTTACGATTATTAAAGATTATAATAATGACAAAATAATATTTTCTGATAGGATAGGTCTAGATATTTATAGTTTTGAAAAGCAAATGAACAAAATAGATTGGGTGCTACAAAACGAAGAAATTGAGATATTAGGTTATAAATGTAAAAAAGCAACTGCATCATTCGCTGGAAGAGATTATATAGCTTGGTATTCTACTGAAATTAGCATTTCAGATGGTCCTTATAAATTTCAAGGCTTGCCTGGTTTAATTTTTTCAATTTATGATACTAATAATCATTATAAATTTAATATTTTATCTTTAAAAAAGGATAACACATACTTTGATACAAAAGATGAAATTTTTAATCATATTAAGATATCAGAAAAAGAATATAAAGAGCTTAAAAGAAAATATAGAGAAAAGCCTTCTTCAATGTTGAATTCTGGAGGTATGACTTTTCCAAAAGAATTACTTGATAAAGGTGATCAAAGAGCGAAAGAAAAATTGAAGTATGAGAACAACCCTTTAGAACTAGAAGATTGATGAAAAAAATTTTGTGGATTATTATTCTTTTTAGTAATTGTGTCTTTTCTCAAATTGTTATTAAGGGAAAAATTGAAGATAAAAACGGAAATACAATTTCTAAAGCGAACGTATTGATTTATAAAAAGGCTACCGAAAACATTATTACATATAATATATCTGATAATAATGGTAATTATTCTATTTCATTTCCATCATCTTACGAAGAAGTTGATATCCAAGTAAGATGCATGGGTTATGAAACCATAACCGAAACTATAGAAAACAAATCAATAAACAAAAATTTTACTTTAATAGAAAAAGTTTTTGAATTAAAAGATGTAGTTGTAAAATCATCACCAATTAGACAAAAAGGAGATACAATCAAATATTTTGTGAATTCTTTTTCAAAAGAACAAGACAGAAGTATTGGAGATGTATTAAAACGTATGCCTGGCATTGAAGTTTTGAGTGATGGTAAAATTCTTTATCAAGGAAGACCAATCAATAAATATTATATTGAAGGTTTAGATTTGCTTGAAGGCAAATACAATTTAGCTAATGAAAATTTACCTTTTAAAGAGGTTACTCAAGTTCAGATTTTAGAAAATCATCAACCTATTAAAGCGTTAGATAGTTTAAAATTTTCTGACCAAGCGGCTCTAAATATCAAACTTAAAAATGCTTATACCTTCACGGGACAAGCTCGTTTAGGTAGTGGCTTTAGTCCATTGCTTTGGGATGCAAATATTACACCAATGCTATTTACCAAAAAAAAGCAAATGCTTACAACTTATCAAGCAAATAACACAGGCGATAATGTGGCATCACAATTAAAAAAACATACCATTGAAGATTTACTCAATCAATTTGAAAATAATTCAGAAAAAACAGATTGGTTAGGCATTCAGCAATTAGCTACACCAAATTTTTCAGAAAAAAGATGGTTAGATAATAACATTCACTTGTTGTCTGGCAACTATTTACATAAATTAAAAAACGACTATGAATTGCGTGTAAATTTATCTTATTTGAATGATTATCAGCAACAAAATGGGTTTACGAATACTGAATTTATCACACCAACAAACACCATTACTATTTTAGAAGAAAAGCAAAATCATTTTTTTTTCAATTCATTGCAAACTAATTTAACATTACAAAAAAATGCAAGCAAGAATTATTTTAAAAATAGTTTAGAATTTCAAGGTTTTTGGGATAGTCAGAGAGGAACTATTTTGTTAAACAACCAACAATTAAAACAACAGTTAAGTAACGAATTTTTTAGAATTTCAAACCAACTAAAAACCATTTTTCCTTTGGGTAAACAAATGATAACTTTAAATTCTTACATAGGTTTAAACAAAACACCCCAAACATTAAATGTAAACCCAGGTCAATTTGAGAATTTAATAAACAATAATCTACCATATGATGAAGTTACACAACAAGTTGATTTAAAAACATTTTATACTAATAATTCTTTTGGATTTACAAAACTAATAAAAAGATTTTCTGTAGAAACAAAAATTGGCTTTCAAATAGAAAATCAACAACTTAATAGTGAAATTCTAACTTCGGAAAACTTTAATTTAGTTAATGAATTTTCAAATAATTTAGATTGGTTTCGTTCTAAATTTTATTTAAATATTACAACTCAATATAAAAAAGATAAATGGCGATTTGAGTTAACAACACCAATAAATCATCATAACTTTCAAATCAAAGACACCCCTTTGCAGTCATCAGAAAATCTCAATCAGGTAACTTTTGAGCCGAGATTATCAGCAATCTATGACGTAAACTCATTTTGGAAAATTAATTCTTCAATCAATTTTACCAATCAATTTGGTACAATAAATCAAATACATTATGCTTACATTTTACAAAATTACAGAAACTTACAACGCATAAATGCACCAATTCCTCAAATTACTAATCAAAATTTTTCTATAGGGATTGCCTACCGTAACCCAATTAAAACGCTGTTTTGGAATGTAATGTACATGAATAGTAAAAGTGTAAATAATTTACTCTATCAAACTCAAGTTTCGACTAACGGCGCCTCTGAATTAAAAGCAATTGAACAAGATAATAACAGAAACAATCATAATATTTCAACAAGAGCAAGTAAATATTACAGCAAAATAAAATCTAATATTACCCTAAATGCAACCTTTAATCTTCAAAGTTTTCAACAATTATTAAATAACAATTTAACAGATATAAAAAATCAAAGCTTGGTAGTTGGTAATAAAATTGATACAGACATTACTGACAAGATGAATGTTGAATATCAAGCTAACTGGACATTTTCAAAAAATAAAACTCAAAACCAAGATAATCCAACAGTAACACAACAAAGCCATATTTTAAATTTAAACATTTATCCAGCAAAAAATCAATATTTTGCAGTAAAATCAGAATATATCAATAACAATTTATTTACAGAAAGAACCGAAAATTTATTCACAGATTTAATATATAGATATACAATTTCTAAAAAGAAAATAGATTTAGAATTTCAATTATCAAATCTGTTTAATACAACAAATTATAGAACAATAAACATTAGCGATTTTAGTTATGTAGAAACAAACTTTAATTTAAGACCACGACAAGTTTTGTTTAAAATTAGATTTACGTTATAATAAAAAAGTATAAATTTGTATTTTATAACCAATTAATTTATAACACTATGGCTTCAACTTCAGAAACAGGGCACAATAAAAATGTGGCAAACTTTAGTACCGCTTACCAAATTTTAGAAGAAATGGGTACGCTTTATAATCCATCAAACGCAAAAATTCAGTTAGTAAACCTCTACCCTATTCGTACATCATTACAAACTGTAATTACAGAACTAAACTATAAAAAACCAATTTATAAAAATGCAGTTTCAGCTCGTGAATTGGCTATTGCACCTCTTGGAAAACTAATGACAAAATCTTCAAATTTTGCAAAATCATTAGACATTTCAACCACAGATAAAGAAAATATAACCAATCAGGCTAAAAAAATTCGTGGCGACCAAAAACCAAAATCAGTAAACCCAGAAACTACAGAAACAGATGGTATTTCAACTTCTCAAATGAGTTATGACAGCCGTATTGCTAATTTAGACACATACACCACTCAATTAGCTTCACATCCAGAATACGCACCAAACGAAACAGAAATACAAATTGCAAGTTTAGAAGCATTGCATTCAAATTTGGTTACATTAAGTCAAGCAGTAAACTCAGCAGGGAATGCCTTAATAACTGCAAGAGCAAACAGAAACAATATTTTATATAACAATGAAACTAATGTAATACAATTAATTAAAGATGTTAAATCCTATTTAAAATCATTAGGAGATGCAGGAAAACCATATTACAACGCAATCGTAAAACTACAATTTAAAGAAACAAAATAAAAAAGAGATAAAATAAAAGGGCTACCGCCCTTTTATTTTATTCTTTCTATTTTCAACAATAAGCCATAGTAAAATACTAATAATCAATCATAGATTTATAATAACGTAAGGTAAAACAATAATAACAAATAGTAAAAACTAAATAACAAACCTGCAATCCCTATTATTAACCCTGAAAATTCTAATAACACATAGTAAATTAATAATAGCAAACCTGCAATTCCTATTAACGTATCCGCAAATCCTAATATTGAACCTGAAAAAACTAATGATGAATAGTAATACCCTAATAACGCACCTGAAAAATATAATAATAAAAAGTAAAACACTAAATACAAACCTTAAATAAATTAGAACAGACAAATAAAAGGCTTCTTGTAACAGCGGTTTCAAGAAATGGCGAGGCACGGGATTTATTTGAAATCGGAAAGGTTATTAATTTAAAGTTTTGTCTATATTTGTAGTGGCTTGGTCTTGGTTCATCGCCACTTCTTGAAGCCGCGACACGTTGTGTGTCAGTTTCGGAAGAATAAACGCCGCAGACAACAATTCGGAAGAAAAAATATCAACTTTTTTGTGTTTTTTTAGAGACTTTTAACCA
>NZ_PQNY01000028.1 GCF_002917885.1 Flavobacterium croceum DSM 17960 | reverse complement strand
CAAAAATATTGTGTGATTTTATCTTGCGAAAGTATGAGTAAATTTAATTATTTAAATTTCAATACTTTAAATGAACTGGTTTTTGCTTTTTTATGAAAGGATGCCACTTCAATCAGGGCTATGATTTATTTGTATCGCCTTTTTGAGATTCTTTTATAGTTAATCACGAATTAAAAAATTGTAAGTAATTGTACCTTGTTGTCTTTCGGCTCCATCGGGGCTAGGTTGCCACTTGGTTTTTAAAGCTGCTTTTTTCGCTTCGGCAAGCAAACAACTATCAGGGTTTTTTGTGCCTTTATACCCAGGTGTGGCTTTTATTACAGTACCATTTTTATCTACTTCAATAAGTACAACTACGGTACCATATTCATTACCACAATTATATTCAGGGTTTGGTTTGCTTAAAGGCTTTCTGTTTCCGAGGCTATATCCAACTCCCGAACCTGTACCACCACCTTTTCCTTTTCCTTTGCCATCACCTTCACCATCGCCATCTCCGCCACCTTTTCCTTTACCTTTTCCACCACCATCGCCATCACCATCGCCACCATAATACCCTTTACCATTTAAGTTTCCGTTTTTTGAACCTTGGTTTCCTTTAGTATTAGAATTTCCATCACCAGTATTTTTCTTTCCACCTTTAATACTGCTCAAAATATCGTCGGTGTTTTTTGATATTTTAGGTTTAGTATCTTTGGGCTGAATAGTTTTTGTAGGCGTTTTTACAGGTGTTTTAGGTTTTTCAACTTTTTTAATCACGGCATCGTTTGGAGCAGCAACATCATCTTCGGTAATAATTTCGTCTTCAACAGCACTATTCGTAGTAGCCGATTCACTTTTGCTATCATCAACATCAAACGCATCACTTGTTTTATTGTCTCCCGAACCAAAATCGGTAGTACCAAAATTTAGTTCCAAACTTCCGCCACCACCGCCACCGCCACCAAGTAGGGCTAGTTCAGCATCTGATGGAGGCCAAAACCGTATAAAAAATAGTATACAAATAATGATACCATACACTAAAGTAGCTATTATAAACGACTTTGATGAATCGTTTAGCACAGGTTTATGTTCGGTATTTGTGGTCTTTTTCATGTATATAGTAAACGCTGCTACTTTGTATTTATTGTTTACAAACTATACGAGTTGTTGTAAAGCAATTTCAAAAGCTGTAGCACTTATATTGGTTTTAGAATTATTTTTAGCATACACTTTTTCAATCGCTGATTTTATAGTTTCAGAAGTATCGTAAAAAACAGCCTCATCGGTCATTTGTACTTTTTTCTCCATAAAATAAGCAAAAACACGTGCCATTCCGCAGTTGGAAATAAAATCTGGAATAAGACTTATTTTGCTATCGGTATCTTCCATAATAGAGCCAAAGAAAATTTCTTTGTCTGCAAATGGTACATTAGCACCACACGAAACAACTTCCAACCCAGAGGCAATCATAGTATCTAGTTGATGTTGGGTTACGAGTCTTGAGGCAGCGCAAGGGGTAAAAATTTCTG
Source organism: Flavobacterium croceum DSM 17960 (assembly GCF_002917885.1). Lineage (GTDB taxonomy): Bacteria > Bacteroidota > Bacteroidia > Flavobacteriales > Flavobacteriaceae > Flavobacterium > Flavobacterium croceum. The sequence goes on along the minus strand of NZ_PQNY01000028.1, from coordinate 8,958 downwards.
CGCCCATACCCCATATTTTGGTGTTTATTTCATCAAAAGGAATCATATTTTCGGCTACCAATTTATTGCCATCTTTGTTTAAAAATAGTTTTCGCATTTCTTCAAATGAAAAACCATTTTCGTTTATAATACCGCCATCGCGATCTATAATACCGATTACTTTTACGCCCATCTCGGCTAGGTAAAATGCGGCCGCAGAACCTACATTACCAAAACCTTGTACAATTGCTTTTTTACCTACAAAATCGCCACCAAATGTATTGTAATAATGGCGTACTGCCTCGGCAACACCATAGCCTGTTATCATATCGGCAATGGTATATTTTCTTAAAACATCGGGTGAGAATTTAGGGTTTTCAATAACCTTAATTACACCTTGACGCAATTGCCCTATACGGTTTATTTTATCGGCTTCGGTAGGTTTAAAATGTCCGTTAAAAACGCCTTCTTGCGGATGCCATACGCCACACTCTTCGGTAAACGGAATTACTTCATGAATTTCATCTACATTTAAATCGCCACCAGTTCCATAATAACTTTTTAGTAATGGAGAAACGGCTTTGTACCAACGTTGTAAAACTCCTTTTTTGCGGGGATCGTTTGGATCAAAATTAATACCCGATTTGGCTCCTCCAATAGCAGGCCCCGATACGGTAAATTTTACTTCCATAGTTTTGGCTAACGATAGTACTTCATTCATATCAAGTCCTTTACGCATACGTGTTCCACCACCCGCAGCACCACCACGTAGCGAGTTTATTACAGTCCACCCTTCGGCTTCTGTTTCGCTATCTTTCCAGTTAAACACTATTTCGGGTTGCTTATTTTCAAATTTTTTGAGTAAATCTTTCATTATATTGGTATTAGTTTGTTGTGCAAATATAAGTTTTGAAGCGTTAAGTTTGAAAGTAAGTAGTAAAAACTTTTTTGACTATTTAAAGCCTGTTCTTTACTTTTTGGCAATGACTTGTACAGAACCAAATAGTGGTTTTATGCTACAAAAATTTATTTTACAAACAATGTAACGGCAATGGGAATGTGGTCTGAAATGGTTTTGGCTTCTGCCAAAGTATCAAAAGCTTCGTAAAACAGCAGTGCTTCTGGGTTTTTTATTGTAAAGTGTTGGGTGTTGTACCAAATGTTATCAAATTCTGATGCCAAACACGTTGTAGTATTGCATTCTTGTTTGAGCGTGGTTTTTTGGTTTATAAAGGCAGATTGGTACCCCATTTTTTTCAACGGATTGAATACAGTATGCGATTGCGGACAATTGAAATCGCCTAGAAAGATTAGTTTTTTATTGGCGTATTGAGCAGGTAAAAATTTAAAATATTTGATTTCTGTTTCGGGTTGTTTACTCTTGGTAATAGCATGAAAATTTGCCAAGGTAAAAGTATTGTTCTGGTATTGAAATGTGCAATAATAAGGTTCGCGGTCTATTTCTACGGCATAGTTATCTTCTAGCCAAGCTTCGCCTATTTTTTTAACTTTTGAAGTTTTCCACAAATAGGCATACCGTTCGGTTTTGTAACTACTACTTGTTGTGGGGTTGCTTATGGTATAGTCCCACTTTGCACCTGTTTGGTTGAGTTGGTCAGCCAAACGAGCTACGGCTTGTGCACCACCATAGCCAGCAACTACTTCTTGTAGGGCAACAATATCATATTCTTTTATGGTTTTGGCAATAAATGCCAAGGTGCTATCGGGTTTCGATTTGCCTAAGTTTTCTACATTCCATGAGAGTATTTTTACTTGCGCATACGACCATGTGCAAGCGTACAATAGAATATATAGGAGTAAGAATAGTTTATTACGATTCATTTTTATGGTTACTTGCAGGGGTTTGTATACCCATTAGTAATGCCAAAGCTACAATTACATCTACAATATTCCAAAGAGTTCTGCCAAGTACTATTTTTATAAAAGGTTGAAACAATAAAGCCAAAGAAATGTATATAAATACTTTGGGATTAAAGTGTTTTTTGTAACAAAGAATATTTTCAACGTTTGGTTTGCTGTATTTTTTTTAGGGCATTACTAACTTCGTGGTTTTTAAATTCTTTCATATTTGACGCCATATAATAGTAGCCTTGGGTTGCCAGCCTAGTATGACAATCGCAACATACAGTGCTTTTTTCGGCTGTTTGACCTTTGTTGAACATTGGTGTGTTCCATAATCTTAATTTTTTATTGCAGCCAATACAATGTAATATGTTAGTACTGATTAATGATTTTCAAATCTTCTTTTGTGCTTTTATTTTTCGTGTATTTTTTTATAAACGTTTAGTTCTATTTCAAGAACTTCTATTCTTTTTTCCAAAAGGGCTATATGAGCTTCAAGTTTTTGTTCTTGTTTGGTTTTGTAGGGCAAGTAGAGGTATTCTGCTAGCTGAGCAACAAAGTTGTGGTTGAGTAGTTTGCTTATTTTCCAGAGTATTGCCAGTTGTATCGATTCGTTTTTAAAATATTGGTTTAATGTACTGTTTCCCACATCGAGATCGCGGGCAAGTTGTGCTTTGCTAAGCTTTTGATTTACTATATAATAATTAATAAAGTTGCCTACATGAGGCATATTTTCGGGTTTGTTTTTCTGGTATTTTTTACTGGAATCAATCATAGTTACTTAGTAGCTAAAAATAGAAGCATAATACGCTACAGTGTATAGGCTTTTACTATATAGTGTATAGGGTTATGCTGTATGGAGTGTATTGTTTTTATGTATTTTATAGGTGTTTATTATATATAGATTATGGGCTTTTATGTGCTTTGTGTTGTATTATGCTTATTGTTATGTAGTATTATACTGTATGCTATTGGTTGTAATAGCCAATACTATGTAGGTTTATCATTTATAGCATACAGTGTTTTGCTTTGTAAACGTTGTTATACTACAAGTTATGTTTAAAATAGATTTTAAATAGTTGTGTATGTACCCAATTATACTACTCCCGTGTACTACTTATGGTGCTGGGGTAGGCGTAGGGGGCGTGCCTGTATTGCCTGTGCTAGTAAAACGTTGTTTAAGTTGTGCTACTATAGCATCTGTGCCTGGCACACCAGCGTCGGCAGCAGCACCAAAGAGTTTATATACCATAAGCGCCGAAACATAAGCTTCGCTTCCTGCTAATAGTTGGGTGTCTTCTAGTCGTTCTAGAAGTTGTTTTACTACAATAATAAGTTCGTCTAGTTGGGAAAAAAGTGTTAGGTCGTTTTGCATCGCATTTACCGAAATATACTGAGGTAATAACCCTGTGTTGTTTATGGCAGCGTTTATGGCATCTTCGGTAAAGGCTTTGTTGCTTACATCGATAGAAGGTAGCGAAATTCTTTCGTCTACTGTTAATCCTGTTAAAAAAGGTAAAATAGTCATTACAGCCTCTATGCTGTTTTTAGCTTCAGTAATTTGGGCAACTGTAGCGGTAGTGTTAATGCGATTGTTTGATAAGTTTGACATAGTTTGGGTGTTAAATTTTTAAATTGTAAATGCTTTACATCATTTTGATACCGCAAGTTTATATCATATAAAATACTATTCCTTACGGTTTTCCGTAAAAAGAGAAGTTTTTTTTAGGAAAGGAAAGAAGAAAGAAGAAAGAGAAAAGAGAAAAGAGGAAAGAGGAAAGAGGAAAGAGGAAAGAGGAAGGAATAAGGAATAAAGAACAAGGAATATTGAACAACGAACAATGAACAACGAACAACAAATATTGAAGTAACGAATATTGAAGAACGAAAAGAGAAATTAAAATGCTAAAGCTACTATTTCAAGAATAGACTCATTTATAAATACTCAAACAATGTAAGCCAAAGGCTACAAGTGTAGATTAAAACAGTGAACCAAAAGTTAGGTCTATATAATTCCCAAATCTTTTACAATGGCTATAAGATGAATATTGTTGTGCGCTTTAAATAGATCTTTAAGGCGGGCTACTCTTTTTTCTATAGAGCTTTTACTGTTGGGTTTTATGTTGAGTTGTAAAAATGTAGTTGCCATATCGTCTATAGATTTGCCCTGAGCAAGATATTGTAGTAAAGAAATATCATAACGATCTATTTCTAAGTTATTTTGTTTGTGTAATAGGTGTTCTAGTTCTGGCGAAATATAGTTACTACCATTATATATATGTGTAATGGCTGTTTTGAGTTGGCTTATGCTGTTGCGACTTTTGTGAACATACCCATTGATGTTTTTATCTTCAAAAAGTAACCGAATATTGTGCGCACGGTTTTCTACAGAATAAACAAGTATTTTTACATTTGGGTTTAAGGCACGTAAGGCATCAATAAGCTGATTGCCCGATGCTATGGCTACTTCTCTATAATCTTGTACAAACGATAAATCGGTTATTACCAAATCGAATGGATTAGTATCGGCAATCGATTTTTTATATTTTAATAATGCATCATCGCAATACTTTGTATATTCTATAGTATCTATATCTAAGGTTTGTAGGGTTTGCACTAAGGCAATATTAATGCTGTCAAAATCTTCGGCTACCAATATTTTTGTAAACATAATTATAACGGAATACTAATGTGTGTTTTAAATCCTTTTCCTTTATGGGTGTCAAAAGTAAGGGTTCCGTTTACAGAAAAAATACGGTTTTCCACATTTTGAATGCCATTTTTTTTAAAATTTTTATTTTGCGTGCCTACACCATTATCAGAATAAGTTATATATAGTGTTTTTTTTGTGTTTTCAATTTTCAACACCACGAGTGTGGCTTGGCTGTGTTTGTTCATGTTTACAAGCAACTCTTGTACTACTCTATATACTATTATTTTTAGCTCTGGATTTATTTTTTCTACATAAAAATTTTCAAATTGCAATAGTATGTTGCGTTGGCTGTTTTGATACAAGCCTACCATGCTTTTAAAGTTTTCAAAATAATTTTTACCTGTATCTATAGTACTATTTTCGTTAGAAATATTTCGTGTTCTATGGTATATAGTATCTAGGTTGTGTAGTAAGTGTTCTTTGTTTTCAGGTTTTTGAAAATCTTGTGTGTCTATAAAGGTAATGGTGTTGTGTACATCGTTTGCCAATTCGTCGTGTAGTTTTTTTGCAATTCGGATTTCGGTAGTATATGTGGTTTCTTGTAGTTTTTTTAGATTTCGTTTTTTTATTCTGTAATAGATATAGATAGAAAATGATACAAAACAAATTAACCCAAGTATAAAATATTCTTTCATTGCTTTTTGCTGTTGGGCTTCTAGCAAGGCTTGTTTAGAATCGTATTTTATTTTAGCAAACTGATTTTTAGCTTTTTGTTGTACGCCTGTAATACTATCATTTAGTTTTAAATAAAGTACGGCATATTTTTTTGATAGTGTAGCGTTTTCATGTTGTATTAAAAACGAAAGAGCCTCAAGGCGGTCGTTGGTATTCTTTACTTTGGTGGCTGTTTTTAAAGCGTACAAAGCATGTTGATTGGCCAATATAGGGTTTGAATTTTTATACCATTCGGCCAAATGAATAAACGATGCGGTAAGACCGAGCGAATCTTTTGCCTTTTCACGTATTTTTTTGGCTTGTTCCAAATATTCTTTAGAGCTCGTATAATTGTTTTTATTAAGGTATGAGAAGCCAAGATTATCAAGCACTCTTGCCCAATCGGTATCGTGATTTTTTAAAGTATCGCTGTTTTTTAATGATTTGAGCAGTGTAATAGCTTTTGAATAATTTTTTTGCTTCATATAATTGTAAGCTATATTATTTTTCAAAATACATCTTTTTAAACTATCGGTGGTAATAGACCAACTTTTTTGATAGTAGTTAAATGCCTCATTCGGATTGTGTTGTTCCAAATAAATCATCGCCAAGCTATTATACAAAAATGCTAAATAATCGTTTTGAGGATTCTTTTTTAAATAGGGTAATGCTTCTGTAAATGTTTCTTCACTACTTTGTAAATCGCCTTGTACACTTTGTATTTCACCCATTCTAAGCATAGGGTAAATGATGTTTTTAGTATCGTTGTTTTCGTTACAAAGGTTTTTTATGGTGTTGTAATAATAAAAAGCAGAATCGTATGTCTGACTTTCAAGAAAAGATTCAGCCTTTGCTATTGATGTTTTATAACTTATTGTTTCTTTGGTGTTTTTGGAACAAGAAGTAAAAAATAGTAGGACTATAAAACCTATAAAAAATGGGGAATGTACGTTTCGTAGTATCATTCCCCGAAATTAAAAAATTAATTAATATTTTAAAAACTAAATTACCATTTAAGGTTTAATGGGTATATAACAATAGTTTAGTATGGTTTAAATCAAGATGCTAAACATCCTGTAACAGGAAAAGATTTAAAACCTATAACAAAATATATGATTAAGACGCATCAATTGAATAAATAAAACCACTACAATGATTGTGTTTTGCGCCTGTAACACTACTTAATACATTAATTTCGTTTCTTAATTTTAATACGCCAAGCAATCCAAAAATTAAAGCTTCTTTGTATTCTAATGTTTTGGCATCTGGAATAACTATTGTGAGTTCTGGTACATAATGTTGTAGTCGTTCTATTAAAAAAGTATTGTAAGCACCACCGCCCGTAATAAGCATTTTTTTATTCAGTAAATTAAAATTGGTAAGAGCCTGCCAAGCTTGATACGCAATATGCTCTGTAAAAGTGCGCATTTTGTCTTCAGTAGAAATAGAATGAAATTCAATAAGCGGCAATACAATTGCTTTTACAAACTCAAACCCCAACGATTTAGGAAATTGGGTTTTGTAATATTCCAAAGCATTCAATTTGTTAAGTAAATCTAGATTTACTACACCATCGCGTGAAATAGCTCCTTGATTATCAAAATTGAACCCCAATTGATTGGCGTAGAAATTCAACACCGTATTTACAGGCGAAATATCAAAAGCAATTCGTTTATTTTCAAATTCTAATGAAATATTAGAAAAACCACCAAGATTTAAACAAAAATCATATTCCGAAAACAAAATTTTATCTCCAATAGGAACCAAAGGTGCACCTTGACCACCAAGCTCTACATCTTGTACCCTAAAATTACACACTACATTTTGGTTGCAATATTGAGCCACACTAGGCAAATTACCAATTTGCAATGTAAAACCATTTTGAGGCTGATGCAATATAGTATGCCCATGGCTACATACAGCATCAAGGTTTTGAATATCATGACTCGTAATAAACTCATTAATAATCGTGCCTAATAATAAGGTATACTCATTATTGAGACTATCTAACTCTTCTGGAGTAAAAGATATAGCGTTTTTTAAACGAGTTACCCATTTTTCATCATAAGGTATTGTGGCACATTTACCTAAAGTAAAGCTCCAGGTGTCATTTTTTATTTCAAAATAAATCTCGGCAATATCAATCCCATCTAGTGAAGTTCCAGACATAATACCGAGTACATGATATACTTGTTTCTTCATTGGCTAAAAATACGAAAACGTTTGAAATATTAATAATTTCTTCCTACATTTGAACTCCAAAATTATAAAATCAACAATAATTTATTTCTATTAATATGGATTTCAATCTTACCGAAGAGCAATTAATGATACAACAAGCAGCTCGCGATTTTGCACAAAACGAACTATTACCTGGAGTTATAGAAAGAGATGAACATTCTAAATTTCCTGCCGAACAAGTTAAAATGATGGCAGAATTAGGGTTTCTAGGTATGATGGTCGATCCAAAATATGGTGGAGCAGGTCTAGATAGTGTTTCTTATGTATTAGCAATGACAGAATTAGCCAAAGTAGATGCTTCTGCGGCAGTAATCATGTCGGTAAACAATTCTCTAGTGTGTGCAGGATTGGAGAAATATGCTAGCGAAGAGCAAAAACAAAAATATTTAGTGCCTCTTGCAAAAGGAGATGTAATAGGAGCTTTTTGTTTAAGCGAGCCCGAAGCAGGTTCAGACGCAACCTCACAAAAAACTACCGCTATAGATAAAGGAGATTATTACTTATTAAACGGGACAAAAAACTGGATAACCAATGGAGGTACTGCTTCTACATATATAGTAATAGCACAAACCGATATAGAAAAAGGTCACAAAGGTATCAATGCTTTTATAGTAGAAAAAGGTTGGGAAGGTTTTGAGATAGGGCCAAAAGAAAAGAAAATGGGAATTAGAGGTAGCGATACACACTCTTTAATGTTTACAGATGTAAAAGTTCCTAAAGAAAATCGCATAGGCGAAGACGGTTTCGGATTTAATTTTGCAATGAATGTTCTTAATGGAGGAAGAATAGGTATAGCATCACAAGCACTAGGTATTGCAACAGGAGCTTACGAGTTAGCGTTAAAATATGCACAAGAACGAAAGGCTTTTGGTAAAGAAATTTTTAAACACCAAGCTATCGCATTTAAATTGGCCGATATGGCTACACAAATTACAGCTGCTAAAATGCTATGTTTAAAAGCAGCTTCCGAAAAAGATGAAGGAAAAGACATTTCATTATCGGGAGCAATGGCAAAATTATACGCTTCACAAGTAGCTATGGATACCACAATCGAGGCTGTGCAAATACATGGAGGAAATGGTTACGTAGCCGAATATCATGTAGAACGTATGATGCGTGATGCTAAAATCACTCAAATTTACGAAGGAACTAGCGAGATTCAACGTATTGTTATATCAAGAAACTTAATTTAAGAGTATAATAAAGTGCAAAAAGAGCTGTTTCATTTTTGAAACAGCTCTTTTTTCTTACAAAAGTTTTTAGATTTCAAATAAAATTTTAAAAATAACACACGAGTAATCAGTGTTTTGAAAAAAATATATAAAAAAGGTTGATTAAAAATTAGGAAAAGGTTAAAAAAGTTGTAGATTTGCACCCGCAATATAGGCGACGTTCATAGAAAGATTTATCGTAAGAAAATAATTTTGTTTAGGATTAGAAAAGGTATTATCTTTGCTGTCCTGCGAAAGAAAAAAGGTGTTGAGAAAATAATTTAAAAAAAAATTCAA
>NZ_PQNY01000027.1 GCF_002917885.1 Flavobacterium croceum DSM 17960 | reverse complement strand
CAACTCTAACTTCTATTCAATTTTTTAATAAATTTGTATTTCAAAGAAACATTAACAACTTAAAAATAAATCTCGCTTAATAATGCACAACGGGTTATATTTACTTCTATAGGATGTTTGTTATTATTAGTATTTATTTTGGTAGGTTTATAAAATAAATGAATTTTTTTTAGCTGTTTTGTAATTGCTTTATCTTTTGAAAAAATATTTTTCCATGAAGAACACTTTTTACCATACGAATATAATAATTTAATTTTTGATTTCGATTGAATGCTAAAAACACTATCTGGTAAGAATTGTTCTAATGGAACTTCAACTCCTCTATTTTTTATAAAAATCCCAATGTTTTTGTAGTTTTTTTTATTAGAAAATGTGTTTGCATAAATATCTATATTCTCTTCGGTTGGGTTATAATATGATATTAGAAAAGCTATCTCATTATCATCTATGCTGTCTTGAATAATAATTTTTTCACACTTAATTATTATTTTGGATTCATCATTAATAATATTTTTATTACAGGAAAAAATAATAAAGGAACAAAAAAGTAGTGTAAATGATTTCATAATATATTATAATTTTCCTGCTTTAATTAAATTGAAAGAATTTATCATTTCTTTTTTTCTATTCTTTTAATAGTTTGACGCCAAGTTTTTTCTTTTAAATAATCATCAAAAACATTATAATATAAATATTTTGACAATTTAAGTAGTAGAAAAATTGCTAACAAAATGAACATGAATCGGAGTATTTTATTTTTGTATTTTATATACTTTCTCATTAGTTATTGGTATTGAACCATAAGCTGTTACGAAAGCAATTAAAACTTGGAAGTTTGCCACGTTTTTTGCATTTCCTGTTTCTGATGTTGAAGGCATAATTTTTTTGGTTTTTGAATTAATTTAGCTTTCATATTTATGGCAAGTCTTTAGTTGTTTTTATTCCTCTTTCGCAATTTACATCCATACCTGCTTGTGGATTTTTATTTTTTTTGTAAAATGTTCTCGTCAGTCTTGAAATATAATCTACTGTAATTTCTTCACAGTATTTATTTCTTTCACAAAAATCAAGGGTATTTTTAATTGAAATATCTAAATTTTCTCTACTAGAAATATCTAATATTTGCATAGTATCTTTTTCAATTATTAAAAAATAAACTCTTGAATGTGTTCTTGTTTGAGAAAAACTATAAATACCTTCTTTTAAATCTCCTTTATAATAATTGTTTTGTATGCCGAAGATGTTTAAATGTTTTTTGCCATTGTAATAATCTTTTATTTCATTTTCCATTATGTCTTTGTTTTTTATCAAAAATATAATTAAATCTTTTTCAATTGATTGAAAGGTCAATTTCTTGGTAGATTGACAATTTACATTCATTGATGATAATAAAATAAATAAGTAAATTTTAATATATTTTTTCATAATATTATTCTTTTTTCTTTGCTATATCTTTTAAAATAGTCGAAGATGTTATTTGTGGTGTTAGTTCAGAACCCAAACCAGTTGTTGGTTTTCCAGCCTTTTCTCTAATTTGCATTTTGGCATTATTTGCGTTTGTGTGGTCAATTTCGTGTCCAAAAGTAGCTACAGCAACATCTTTTCCTGTTAAATTATTATCCATGATTGTTTTGGCTCCTTCTTGTTGATATTGTGTCGACCCTGATAAATCAACCTTACCATCTTTTAAATCTTTTACGAAAATGTTCGCAGTACCAACATAAATATCAATTTTTGCTTTATCTACGGTTATGCTACCGTCGCTATTAGTGGTGTAGCCATTTCCTTCACTTCCAATATCTGTGTAACCAAGTTGATAACCTAAACCTGTATTACTATCATTTGTATGAAATTCAACTTCAATTTTTGTTTTTGAAGTTACTAAACTATTAAATCGTGATGCTCCTCTTTCTCCTGAATTTTTTAAAGCATTACCAAATTCTTTATCCTGTGCTGTAGCATATTTCGTGTAAGCACCTTGTCCACCATTTGCGTTTGGGTCATAAACTTGCTGACCTTGAGCATTTCTCCAATCATCGGCTGCTCTCCCATCAGGGTCAACAAATTTTATAGGATTGTTGTAACACATATTATAAGGCGACCAACTAGGAAATTCTTCACTTAATGGGTCTGGAGATATCCATCGTCCTGGTGCATCGCCAATGGGTTGTGCATCTATGTTTAAACTGTCTACTATAATATCTCCTACAATCTTTTTGTTGTTTACGTGCCAACGGCTCGTTCCGATTGTTACAATACTATCAAGGTCGTGAACTTCAAGGTATTTCCCTTTACTTAATGTGGCAACGGGGGCTTTGCTACCATACTTTGCAAATGGATTTCCTGCTTGTATGTTTTTTTCTCGTCTTTCTTTTTCTTCTTTAGATAGTTTTTCTTGGGCGAAGCCCCCTAAGCTCCAAAGAGGTAATATGATAAATACGAGTAGTTTAGTTAGTTTCATACATTGCTATTTGAATTGTAAATTTATATTATTTTTTGATGCTTTTTTAAAATATTATTTTTTTAGTGTGGTGTTTTCATACTTATTTCTTTCGGTTTTTAATGTAATTAGCCAATTGAGATACATATCTTCGGGCATATTGCGGTAACCGATTTCGTGAATGTATGTGTATTCTTTTTCTAAATCAAGAAGCATTTGTTTTGCTTTTTCTTGATTTTGTTCTTTCTTCATTTGTTTTTTGTGGGTTTCGGCTCGAAGAATTAGAGCTGTTGCAAAGTTTGGATAATTTAAAATTGCTGTTTCGGCACATTTTAAAACGAATGTTCCGTCGTTGTTTGGAAATTTTGCGTTGTAATTGTCTGCTAAATCAATTAAAACTAAAGCAATACTTTCTTTGTTATTTAATGCTTTCATATAAACACCATTTCTAATGGCATCGATGTGAACAAACCCCGATGCCATAATCCACGCATCAATTGGAAATATACCACTTGTAAGCTCGGTATTATACCAACCATCTTTTATGCTACGGTGTTTTATGTAAATGTGATTTGGTGCAAGTGCTAAATTGGCTTTTGTTCCTAATTCTTCACAAAGAATTTTATATAAATAGGGTAATGAATGACAATTTCCTTTGTGGGTTTGTAAAAGTTTTGAAACAAATAAATTTTCTCTTGTTTTATGACCAAAAACATCGTTAAAATCATAGCCAAAAGGAATATATCTGTAAATGGTATCGTTGATGTTTACAGGAATAGTGTCGTGCATTACTTGAAAAACTGATGCCCATTTATTAACAGTAGTTTTGTCTTTTTCGTAATATTTCAATTCTCTTTCATTAATGATAGAATTACACAAACTATTTAATGATTTGATTTGTTTGTTTAAAAATATTGTGTCAAGTTGATTATCTAAAAACGCATTTTCAACAGAAAAAACGGCTTTTTTGAAACTATAGTTATTTTCATTGACAAGCATGCTATTGAGCAAAGTGTAGCTTTGCTCAAATTTTTTTTCTTGCGATTCTCTAATTTGTGCGTTGGCACAAAATTTAGAAAAGGAAAATAATAATAGTAGAAACTTATATTTTGTCATTATCTTTTGCTTTTTAAATCCATCTTTCTTTTTGCTTCATTAAGTGTTTTGGTTAGGTGTTGTAAGGTTTCTTTTTCCTTTTCATTATCTTGCTTGTTTTTTTTAGCTTGTAACGAACTTAACCATTTTTCGTATGACTCGGCTGGCATTTGCTGAAAACCTAAATTATCGATTACGTCATATTGTTTGTGCATATTTCTTAAAATCTCAACTGCTTGTGGATAGTTTAAAATTTCTTCTCTACTTTGTTGGTTTGCTGGGTCAATTCCTAATAACTTGACAACATATTTTAAGTGTTCTGTATTAAAATTTGCTTTATTCATATTGGCAGTTATACTGTTTGGGTTTAATTCTAATGCTTTATTGGTTACTTTTTCTACAAATTCATCGTAGCCAAATTTATGAATATAACCTGATGCTAAATCGGTAAAGAATTGCGACAGCAATTCTTTTTTAGTCATATTCTGCATATAAATATTGTTTTGTATTGCCTCTGAACTAATGAAACCGCTATTTAGAATAAATGAAGGTACAGTAAACATTCCATTGGTTAATTCAATGTTATACCATTTTCCTTTATCGTCTTGAAATTTAATATAAGAATGATTTGGCGATTGTGACAAATAGGCAACTGCTCCAATTTGTTCAGCAAGAATTAAGTAGAGTAGAGGCATTGAATGGCATTGTCCGGAATGGGTATTAATTAATTTTGTGACAAACATTTTAGAGTAATCTTTTATACCCATATAATCTTCAAAGTCGTATTTGAAAGGAAGATGTTTTTTATTGTTTGACTTTAGCTGTAAGGTTTCTGAAAAGAACTGGAAAAGGATATAATTTTTTGCAGTATTACTGTTTAAATCATATTTTAATTCTTTCATTGTTGAAAGAATAAAATCTGCGGATTGTTTTATTACTTTGTTAAATTCTTCTTTTTGCAGTTTGTTTTCAAAGTAAGCGTTCTCAATTTTGAAGTTTACATCTTTAATGGAATAGTTTTCTACATTTAAAGTAAGCATTTCGTCAAAAACTTGTCTATAAAATTCTGTTCCTTTTTTGTTGGCTAAACTTGGTAAATTATAGTTTATTGATTTATTTTGATTTTGCTGGTTGATTTCTTTTCTTAGTAGGTTTTGGGCTTCAAGTCTTTGTTGTTGGTTGTGTTGAACTTCTTGAATGATTTGTTGGTTTTGTTGATTTATTCTTTTTTGTTCGTCAGTTCCATAAAAAATAGTCATTGGATTTGGCGGTTGCATATTTGTTGGCGTACCAAAACTATGATTTCCGTAATGCTGAAATTGTGTTGGTTGTGGAGTAGTAGGAAGTTTTACTTGTGAGAAAGTAGCTAATGGAATTAAAAAGAATAAAATTTTTGTAGTCATATCTTTTTCTGCGTAATGTGGGCAAGGGTTTCTGCCAACGGTTTGCGTATTGGCGATGGGCGGGATTTTTAGCACTAATTTTTAATCGAAGAACAAAAGTTGAATTTTGCACTTCCGTTGATACGAAGCCGTTCAGTCCGCCTATTGCCAATACGATGTTGGCGGTTCGCTTTTTTATCATTCTATTTTCTATAAACAAATGAGTTCTCTACATTAGTTATTGTCCGATACCAACTCTCGTCTTCTATAAAAAACAAGTCAAGTAGTTGGTCAATGCTCTCACCTTGTAATGCCGTTTGAACTGCGTTAATTGTTGCTGTCTTTGCATTGTCTGAGTTTGTTGAAAGTTTAAATCCTAACACAAGGCTAAATTCATCGTTTCTTGTCTGTCCATATTGATAAACTTCTTGAATTGTGTCAATACGTTTAAATTGGTCTATAAGTTTTGAGATTACTTTATTGTCTAATGGTCGATTAGGTGTGCCAATTTGAACAGTTGTTTCTTCTTTTATTGTATCAGTCTTGATATTTTCACGATTACGTTCCAACACGAACATAGTCGGCAAGTCGCTATTTATTACAATTCTTTCAATTAAATTTTCTTCGCAAAGTTTTAAAACGTCTTTTGAAGATAATGCGGTGTATTGTGTCGGTTTCTTTGCCCAACTTAACAAAGCATTTTCGTCTGTGAACGCACCTAAAACTTTCAGTCCGTCCAAGTTAAATACACAAGTAAGTTTTAGTGTTGTGTCTTTTTGAGTTGTTGTCTAAGTGTCCGAATTAGAGCCGTCATTTTCTGAAGGAAGAAGTAGAAATGAATTTCCATTCATTAATTCTAAAATAACATTTTTGTAAGTGTCGCCTTGTCCGTTTTGTACTCTGTAAATTTCCAGCAAATCAAAAAGTCTGCTATTGTCTGGATTAGCTGTTGTTATCTTTGCTTTGTTGCTTCCAAAAAGTTTGTCAAATATTCCCATTGTAATTTTCTTGTGTCTTTTTGTCGTCGGTAAAGTGACCGCCAACGTGAGGCGGCTTTGCGTCTGTTGCGAGCTTCGGACCGCCAAATTTTCAGTTAAAGATAATAATTCTTGCGAAAAATAAAGTTGAATTTTGCACTTTTCTCGCAATAGCGCAAAACGGCTGTTAGCAGTAGTACTTTTTTACTTTAAAAATGAATCTAGTTCGTTAAAAACAGATTCGATATCCTCATTTATACGTTTTGAAGTAAAAGTAAATAAAACTACTTTATTCTTTGAAGCATTATTTCGCTTTATGCTATCTATTGTTTGTTGTTTTCTAGTTTTATGATGTTCAAAACCATCAAGTTCAATAAATGCTATTTTCTGATTTTTAAAGTTTACTAATAAAAAATCATACCGAAAGTTGGAAATATAAACACGCTCTGTTATTTCTTCTAGAATCTCTGATTTTGTGCTATAAATATTGTCTTTGTAGGTGAAATAATAAAATTTAGAAGATAAACCACAAACTTCGGGAATTAATGCTGGATTTTCTTCAGAACTATATTTTAGTTTCCAATATTCAACAAATTTTTTTTCCAAATAGCTCGTTGATAATTTTTCGAGGCAGTTAAAAATATTACAATTAAATTTTTCAGTTAATTCTAAATTCACATGTTTTATTGTCCAAGGATTAACAATTACCTTTTCAAGTTCTTTTGATTGAAGATAACTATATTTTCCACTTCTGCCATGATTAATTTCAAAAAATAATTTTTCATCATTTTTGAAACCAAAACTTAATCTATCTATAATTGGACTTTTTCTATCTGCAATAACTTTAGTGTTTTGTAATTTTTGATTAAATCTTTCTAAAGTTAATTTTTTACCATTTTCAGTTATTAGCCAATTTAAAGCGGAATGTTTTTTTTCAAGTTCTTTTTTGTTTTCTTCCGTGACATAGTTTTCATATTTTGGTTCTACAGAATAAACTTTATTTTCTATTTCAAAATTCACTTTTTCTAAAAATTCTGAATGTATTTGTTCAGCTGACCAAACTTTATTTTTTCTAATATAAACATCAATGAATTGTGCAATTTTACCATTCAAAAAGTTTTTTTGAATTTTTTCAAAATTTTCAAATTGTTCACTTGAATTCATTGCGTTTTTTTAGTATTACTGCTAACGTTTGGCGGCTTCGAGAAGTGGCGAACTTCGTAACCGCATATTTTCCACTAAGATACTATTTCTTGCGAAAGAAAAATGTGAATTTAGCACATTTTTCGCCATTTCTTGAAACCGCTGTTAGCAGAAGTGTTTTTATTTAGTTTCACAAAAAACTTTGAGTAACTTCTCTCGAATTGATTCTGGACTTATACAGTTCATAACTGTTTCTTTAATTTTAAGACTGTCTAAAACTTTTCCATCTTTAGAATAGATACTTGATGAAATAACTCCTAACTTTTTAGAGTCACAATCAAATTTCCAGAGAGTAATTTCGTATGCATCTAGTTTTTCAACCCCTTTTTCTATGTTTCTCTGTTTTTCAGAAATTGTTTTTATCCAAGCAGTTTCACTTGTGTTTGGTTTGTAATAGTAAGTTTCACTTTCTGTTTCGAATAAGAGTTTCCAGTCTTGTGAATAAGAAAACGAAAATGTAAATAATGATAATAAGAGTAATATCTTTTTCATGACTTTTATACTGTGGTTGTCTAAATATTTCTGCTAACGTTTCGCCGCTTTGCGTTTGTTGCGAGCTACGTAACGGCGTATTTTCCTGCTAAGATAAGATTTCTTGCGAAAGATAAACGTGAATTTTGCACTTTTCTCGCAATAGCGCAAAACGGCTGTTGGCAGATGCCAGAATATTTTGTTATTTCAAAATTCTGTAAAAAATCCAAACCACAATAAATATTCCGCCTATTATTAAAATTCTGTTTCCTTGCTTTCTGTCATTTTCTGAATAAGCATAAATTTGGTTTCCATTGGGCAAAGTTTTTTTGTAAGTCAATAAATGCCAACCAATAAAAATCCCTAATAATCCGCCAAGAAAAGCACAAATGTAACCGATAATTATATAAACAGTTTGTCCTTGTTCAGGTTTTGACAATTCAATAATTCGCTGTTTTTTTAATTCGTTTATTTCTTCAGATGTAATTTCATTTCCTCTTTTTTTTAGTAATTTATGAGCAAGTTCTACGTCGAACTTATTCCATTCATCACTTTTTTCAATTACGTCAATTAGTTCTTTATTTGAAAAACTTAACAAGTAATAATCATCTTGAATTTCGTTTATTTCAGTTTTTGCTTTTTCACGCAAAATGTCATTTGCTTTTTCAAAGTCATTCTTTTTAATTTTTACGCAATATTCTTTTCCAAATTCGTTATTTGAAAGAATTGGATCAAAATTTACAGAAATATTTTCAATTAAAAATTCAATTTTATTTTTGGTTAGTAAACTTCCAAAATTTGTGGCTTGAATTTCAGAGTTAAATTTCTGAAATATTAAAAATTCTTCTTTCATTAAGTTCAGATTGTTATTTTCTGCGATTCTTCAACTGGTTTCTGCCAACGTTTCGTGGCTTGCAGAAGTTGGGGTTTTGGTTAGCCTTAACTTTCAGTAAATCACTGACCACAAAAGTACAAAACAATGTGTAAGTTCAAGACCAAAACCCCAATTTTTGCAAACCGCTGTTGTATGATGCCGTAATTTATTCAGCATAGTTATTATTTAATATTTCGTCCATTTTAAATATATGTCTTGTAAATTCATAGCTGTATTTAAAACTTTCAAATTCAATCTTATAACCAAATTCTTCGAAATATTCTATTAAATCAATTTTGTCTAATTCAAAATGATTGTCCCACATTGACAAACAAATATTACTGTATAATTTAGGTCTATAGTTAGAATCCCATTTCTTTAATTTTTCAACGTTTGACTTTTCAATTTCGTAGAATTCATTACACGCTATTTTTGCTAAACTTTCATATTTTAAAGAATTTATGACATTTTTGAAATACCCGTAAATTTTCCAAAATTCATTATAGTTTTTATAATTTGCAGGACTACAGTTAAATGATTTAAAAAGCTCGTTGTGTTTTTCTGTAAAATATATTAGAAAATCAATACTTAAAATTTCATTTTTCTTTGAAGTAATTTCGTTAATTGCGTCTGTACACTTTTGATTGATTGTTAGATATTCAATCGTAGATTTAAAGTTGAATTTTTCATCGTCAAAAACATTAAAGTTTACGTAGTAATAATGTTCAATTACTTTTTTAGCATTAAATGAATTGCAAATGTAAATATCAATTATTTCATTGTTTTTTTCTTCAAAAATTAAAGGAATATAAAAGTCGGAATTATTACCAACAAATAAATATCCTGAATTTCTTTTTTTATTTTGATTACAAGTAAAACAATTTGTGGAGCAATTTCCTTTAAAACTATTTAGTTTAGTATTTCCTTTAGATTTAATAAATGTAAAAACTGATTCTATTTTTTCAAGAAAAATTGTTTTTGTTACACCCTGATAGGTTTTATCATCGTCTAATAGCACTTCAAGCATAGATAAACTCATATTACGAAAACTTTCAATAGTTAAGTTTGCCTTTTGTACTTTCATAATTGAATCTATATTAAATTAGACTTGGTTTATTAGACAAGTAAAAATTCTCAATTTCATGAAACGCAGTTTTAATCAATTCCTCTAAAAAAATTTCATGTTTTGAGATTTTTTTACTAATTAAGTTAATTTCATTCTTTAATTTAAAAATATCTTCATCGTTTTCTATATTTTCTGATTTGCTAATATCCTCCTTTTTAACTTCAATTAAAGAATATAAGTGTGCTATTTCTGATTTAGTTTCATCTACGCACTTATTATAATATGAGTAATCATTATCCCATAAATCAATAGTTAAATCTCTACTTTTATATTTTTCGTCAATGTATTTATAGAATTTTGAAAAATGTACTTTAACTCTTTTTGAATATTCCTCTCTTTTTAATTTGTCGGTATCTTTTAAATTATGTTTTTCAATACAAGAATAACAGTATATTTTGTTGTTAATGACACCATAAGCTGTGTCAAATATATCTTGAATTTTACAAATTTCACAAGATTGTATTTCGTCGTACATATTGTTTTTTGTTTTGAAATTATTTTGTATTAATTCTTTTGCATTTCGTCGCTCAACGGTATCATACAACGTTCCCACGCTTGGCGTCAGTTGCGAGCTTCGGAACGATTTATTTTCTATCAAAGATAAAATTTCTTGCGAAATATAAACGTGAATTTACCACAAAATTCGCAATTGCGCCAAACGTGTGTTAGCAGTAGTATTTTTAGTAATGCCTTATAAATTTAGTAACTTCGTCAAGTTTCCATTTTCCGTTTTCTCTTTTTATGTATACTAAAAAATGTTTTGCATTATAAATATCTCCTTCCGAGTAAATACAGTTAAAAGCTCCAAATTTCCTATGCTCGTCGAAGCAAATTTTAGAAAACGACAAAACTCCAGTAAGTGCATGTTTAGAGTTCCAGAAACTCTTTTTTATTGAATCACGACTTATAAATAGTTTTGGTAAATATTTAAAATTTGCTTCCTTTTCTAATTTTAGTAAGTCAATTTTCGGTTTTACTTTTTCGGAAATTGTGTCAAAGTGAAGGTTTTTGATTGTTTTATATCTTGCTTTAAATTGTACAAATCCAGGTTTGTCAGTTGTAAGACTATCATAAATTACAATAGTTTTTTGTTTTAAATTTCTTGAAATAGTTTTATTTTCTGTTAGTTTTAAATAAACCGAATCTACAACTGAATTAAAAACAGAATTTAGAGCTATTTCTTCAGTTTCTAAAACACTTTCGTTCTTTTGGCAACTAAAAAATGTAAAGCAAAGTAAAAGTATTAAAATTATGTTTTTCATAATATTACTGCTAACGTTTTGCGGCTTGACGCAGAAGCGAAGCCAGCGAACGAATTAATTTCTGCTAAAGATAAACATTTTCGTGAAAAACGGACTTCAATTTAAGA
>NZ_PQNY01000026.1 GCF_002917885.1 Flavobacterium croceum DSM 17960 | reverse complement strand
AAAGAAAAAACCACGAAGTTGAAACATTCATAATTCTTCCTTTAATAAACCTGGAAAAATTTCTTCCGGAATTTTTCCGCGTATAGCAGGCAACGTTCCGCCGCTTTGCGTCTGTTGCGAGCTTCGGAACTGCTTATTTTCTGCTAAAATACAACTTCTTGCGAAAGATAAACGTCAATTTTGCACTTTTCTCGCAATAGCGCAAAACGGCTGTTAGCAGTAGCCATTTATATTGTTGGAGAAAAGTTATCAGGAAGTTTGACTGTTAATTTTCCGTTTTGAATAGAATCAGGATTTACTTTTGGATTAAAGGCTACAATCATTGCTACTTTGTAATTGTCTTTAGGGTTGTTTAAAAACTTATATTCTCTGATTAAGTCTTTTCCAAAAAAACGTATTCCAACTTCATTAAATTTCTTTATATGTTTTTCATGTTCAATCAAATATCTTGTTTTATCGGCAATTTCTATGTCTGAGTAAATATCCGATAAATCTCTAAGATTATCAAAAAACTCACTCACTTCAATTGATAAATTTGTATCAGTAATAGAACTTGAATCGAAAAAGTAAAAATGAGCATTCTTTATTATAATATCTAACTGCACATGATTTTTAATCTCATCTAGAACTTCTGCATTGTTAACGTTTCTTATATAATCTTGTAAATCTTTTTCTATTGCATTTTCAACCCATTTTTCATGATTTTCTTTTAAATTAACCAATAACTCATATGTGAAAGTTTCGGGAAAATCATCAATTAATTTATGGTCATTTGCGCATAGTAGAATTAAATTGCTATTATCATCGTAATCACTCAATTTTGCAACTTTTCCTCTTGGTCCTTTTTCTTTTCAAGAAATAATATGACACTCTTGACCGACAATAAAATTTGCATCTGCAATTTCAAGTTTCTGTACCAAATGCTTTTTACAAATAGCACATCTGTTTCCAGATTTTAACCATACTATTTTTCGAGTTTTGTCTTTTATTGCCATATTTTTCTGATGGTTACTGCTAACGTTTCGCGGCTTCAAGAAGTGGCGAACTTCGTAACCGCTTAATTTTCCACTAAGATAAAGAAACTTGCGAAAGAAAAATGTGAATTTACTACATTTTTCGCCATTTCTTGAAACCGCTGTTGGCAGATGTATTTCTTTTTATGAAATCCAAGTTCCTTCAACTTTATCAACTTTCCATTTTCCGTTTTCTTTTTTTATATAAATTCTGAATCCTTGTCCACATTTTCCGCCACAGATAAAACCTTCATCAAGTACTCCAAATTTTTTGTTTGTGTCATACTGACTTAACGTATTTTTTTACTTCGTTGGCGGTTTCAACTAATCCTGTGGTTGAAGAATATAACGTTTCGTTTCTTGCTATTCTTGAATTGCTTACACTTGCGTATGCAGTTGCAACGGCTGTATTCTTTGTTGTTAGGTCTGCAATTTTTGCTTGAATAGTTGCTACTTGCAAATCGGTTTCGTTTGGTGTGTAGCTTGGTTCTGCTTCTAAAACTGAGGTTAATCCTGCTAAATGTTGAATAAGCTGGTCGTAAGATTGCTGACTTGTTGAAATTGTTGTTGGTGCTGGTGTGTTTGGGTCAGTTGGTGTTTGCGCTGATGATGCCTTTTTACCTTGCATTTTGCGATTAAATGTTTTAGCGTTGCCGATTGTTTCGGGTGTTGCATCGGTAGTTTGCAAAGCATTGATCAAACGAGTAGAAAATGACTTTAAACCGCTGAAAGCGGTTATGCGCTCATTTACTTTGTTGTTGTAATTTGTGTTTTTTGCAATAACATCTGCTAAATTACTTTCGGCTGATGTTTTTAAAGCAACGAGTTGCGGAAGTTTTAAACTGTTTTTTGATGGGTTGTAGGTTGCTCCATACCCTGTAACGAACTCAATTAAGTCTTGAAAATTTGCTACATTTTTTGCGTGTCCTGTTTCGGATGTTGATGCCATAATGTTAAGAGTTAAATGGTTAATAAATTTTGTAAACGAAAATAGTTTTAAACTAGTATTGTATTGAATTTTAAAAATTTGTTAATTTTTTTAGAATAATAAAATATTTAGTATTATGTGTTTAAAAATAAAGCCCTGAAATGTTTTACCATTAACAGGGCTTTGACCAATTAGACTAAAGTATTTATGGGATTTTAGTACTTTTTAACTTTATAAATAGCTATAGAAAATTGGTGTTTCTATAAGATTTAAAAGAAGCCCTACAGAGTCAGCATTGTAGGGCTTTCTTAAACTAACCAAAATGAAATGCATAATTATGGAAATGCTACTTTTCACGACAAAAGTATTTCTTCATAATGGTAGCATAAATCTTTAGAAAAGACCTTTAATAAATTGGTATTTTTTTTCTAATTTGTTTTCCTCGTTGTTTAGCTCTTTGCTTTTTGTAAGTCTTACACTTGTATTTTTTATTTTTATCATAAAATATACAGAGAAGAAAACAAAGAGTAAAACCATAATTACTAATACTTGTGTCATACCTAAAAGTTTTAATTATTGATTATTGATTGAATATTATTATTGAAGTGACTACTATCGCTACTGCTATTGGAACGACATAAAATAATTTTGACATATTAAATTTATTTGATAGTTAGAATATATTCTGCTAATTGATCTAATTGTTCTTGATTTAATTGGGATTCAAAACCTGGCATTTGTGGTGCGTCTGCTCTTTTTTTGCCTGGTTTTTTGATCCAACTTTGTAACCCTGCTTTATTTCCTTTGTATATGGAAGCCATTTCAATAACTGGCGGACCTACTAATTTTACATCGGGTTTGTGACAAGCCGTACAGTTTTGTTTGAATACGTTTTCTCCTTTTTGTGCTTCCGTTAAATTTGCTGTACTTTCTTGTGCTTTCGCTTCTTTACTTTTTGGAATGGCGTCTTTTTTAATTTGTTGGAATTCATCTGTTTTTAAACGAACTAATTCACGGTGTTTTTCTAAAGCGTTCGATCTGTATATTTGACGACCAGTACCCATAAAGACAACAGTAATTGTCATTAAAATCAATACTTTTTTAAAATCTTTATCAATGGTTCTTTCGTCTCCCTGAATTCCTTTCCACATCATCCACATTGCAGGAATGGCAATTGCTGCACCTATAAAAATCACCAAAACTAAATTCCAACCTAATCCTTTAGAAGGTAATGTTAATAAAACTAATGGACCAATTAAAAATTGAATAACCGAAGCTACTAATGTTAATGAATAACCTTTTTTCTTTAATTCGTAGCGAGAAAAAGTTGGAAAAATAGTATCAAACGGATAGTTCTTTCTTCCCATATACCAATGCAAGAATAAACCTGTAATTGATAAAGAGGCAAAAATGAAATGAAAGTATCTTGGAAAAACATTCGGTAATGTCATTGCACTAAAAAAACCTTTGACTAATGCCCATTTTTCTGGAAACAGCATCAAATTAATGTTGGTTAGAAATATGAACGGAATAAACAAAAAAATGATTACTGCAACAGCTAAAATTGAGATATGTACTGGTTTATTATTTTCTAATAATTTCCAAGTGTATTTGTGAAGATAGGTTAGTAAAAATGCTACTGTTACTAACGGAATTACTGCCAGCCACATTAAACCTGTTAGTGCATTAGCTGAATAGAAATAAATGGTATAAAGCACGTTGATACACAGTAATGGAGCAATCCCCATTACAACTGCCATACTTTTATTTACAGTAATTGTAGTTGCTATTTCGTGTGCTAAAATATCGTATTCTTTATTTTTCAGCCCTTTTATTTGTGACCAAAGTGTTAGTAATGAACCTCCAACCATTAAGTTGACAAATAAAATATGTACTAAAAATGAAACTACTAATAGAAAAATTAATAACCATTCTGGCAATGGCAACGGTAACGGAATATCTTTTGGAACTGGTGTGGCACTTTGCAATGCTATGAATAAACTTGTTAACATATTATTTCTTTTTATTAATTAAAGCTGATGCTGTATTATTAGGGTTTATGGTAATGCCTTCTTCTTGAGCGCCTTCTAAAACATCGCCTGTTTGTTGTAGATATCTTATGTAGGTTGCTAATGCTTCGGCTTCTTTTTCATTGCCAGGAAATTCGGGCATAAAAGTTCGACCAGTGTGCATATTAGGCATATAAGCTGCCATTGAAGCAATGTCTAAAGGTTTACCTGTACCACCATACATTCTGTCGAATACATATACTACGCTGTTCACACCTTGTGCCGTATGGCAACGACTGCAAGCAATGGTGAAAACATTTTTTCCTGCCTCAACTTTGTTCTCTTCTGTAACTTCATTTACAGTTGTATAAGTGGCATGTTTTAAAACTCCGTCTTGTTTGTAAACCACATAATCATCTTTTAGTAAAAGATTGGAGTACATATATTGACTAATTACATAGGGTTTTCGGATAAATTCTCTTACTCTTTCAAAGAAACCTAAATAGGCAATTGCTGTTACTACTGGAATAACAACCATGTAAGGTTTTAGTAATTTTGTTTTGTAAACTCCGATTATTCCAATTATAATAGTTAATCCTGCACCTGCGAAAGCTACATATAGTAATGTATTGTAATATTGAGCAAAAGTTATGGTTCCAACTGCTGTACTTAAATTGGCAGTCATTGCTTCGGGCATTGCTCTGTAGTATATGAAAGCTCCAATTAACGAAATAGGTGCCCAAAGCAATAACCATTTTGAAGCATATTTAACGGCACTTGTTCTTAAATTGGTATCTTTTTTAGTAAAAAGTGTTATTAAAAACATTCCGAAAATACCTGCGACGAGCATAGCTGTTGGTGTTCTAAAGAGTAATTGTGGTAAATAGATTGGATTGGTAAAACCATTCAATAAGGAATGATGCGTTTGCCAATTGCCTGGATCCATCATAAAACCAAGAATTGATACAATGATTGCCATCGTAATCCAAGAGAAAATACTCAAATACCAACCGAAATTAATGTGTCGTATTTTAGCTTTTAAAGAACTATTACTGTTTTTCCAAGTAAGGAAATAAACCATAATTAGGATTACTTCTGTAACAAAAACAATCCATTCGGTAAACCAAGCCCAAAAGAAAACTCGAATTAAACTTCCTATTGAAGCAGGACTAACGAGTGCTACTGAAAACCATATTCCAACTCCAGTCATGGCACCGATAGTAGTTGTGATAATAAAAGCTACTTTCATTATTTTGTAAACCATTTTATCCCATTCTAAATCGGTGATTTGGTCTTTACCGCTACGAGAAACACCTCGTTGTTCTAACCATGTAACAAATGGCATAAAACCCACGGCTAAACCGTGATTGATAATAACGTGTAGAATGGCAATGATTGCAATAAGCATTCTGTTGTTGAGCCAATCTAAATGAAACATTGGAAAATCCATAATGACATAATTTTTAATGGTACAAATTTCATTTAGTTTTGCTTTAAAATCTAAAAACAAAAAAGCAGGAAGTTTAGAAAAACGTTCCTGCTTGGTTTGAAAAAAGTGCTTTATTTGTTGTTATTTACACTTGTTGATTTAGATTTTCAATCCTATTGTTTTTATTTTTTGATTATTTTACTTTTACTTTTTTGACCATCAATTGAAGTAACTTCTAGAATAAAAGTACCGTTTGATAAAATTGAAATATCCGCTACTTTAGAAACCGTATTTAAAACCAGTTGCCCCATCATATTGTAGACAGCAACGTTCTTAATTTCAGATGCAGTTTCGATGTTTATGTAATCTGATGTTGGATTTGGATAAACTTTTATTTTGTTATTTATAGGTTTATCTTCAATAGCTAAACTATTATTAACCGTAAAAATGTAATCTCTTGTTTCGCCAGAGCCAAAAGAAGAACAGGCATCAGTACTGTTTATAGTACTACCATAAGCTCTTGAACGAATTCTCATTTTTATTAAACCAGAATTTGAAGTAGTTGAAACTGTAAAACTGGTAGTGTTTTGTGAAAACATATTGTTTACCAATTGGGTATATTCTGTTTCTTCAAAAATGTTGTTTTGGTTGTAATCCATCCAAATGCCAATAACCGCTTCTGATGATGTGAAAGTATAAAAATCATAGGATTGACCTGCGTTTAATGTTGTGGTTTGAGGATAGGCATGATAATACTCTGTAGGTTCAGTATAGGTATTGTGTTCGAAAGTTGTTCCGTTAATTTTGAACGTTACAAACGATGGTTCTAAACCACCACCAAGATTGTCATTGCAAGTTGGTGTAAAAGGAATTTTAGTGAATTTTTGAATTCTATGGTTAGCCATATCAGTAACATATAAATCGCCGTTTGCAGCAATGAAATTTCCTCTTGGGCTTTTAAATTGGTTTGGAGCACTTCCATTACCATTTCCTCCAGCGACTATCGTACCTTGAGTTTCACCTTCCACCCACATATTTATTCTTCTTCCAGTATATTCAGATATCATCATTCTACCATTAGGAAGCATAAAAATTCCATTTGGAGCTCTAAGTTGGTTAGGATCTGTTCCAGAACCATTTCCACCCGCTACAGTAATTGCATTTGTATTTCCCGGTGCAAATTTTTGTACCCTGTTATTTATATAATCGGTAACGTATAGATTTTCATTAGCATCAACGTATATAGTACCATTAACTGTTGGATTTGCTAGTTGATCAGCGGCACTCCCATAAGTTCCACCTGCAATAGCTGTACCAGAGGTTTCGCCTAAAATCCATTTTATTATGCGATTATTTCCAGCATCTACAATGTAAAAAGCATTGTTTCGGAAATAAAATCCTCCAGGTTTGTTGAATTGGTTTAAAGCAGCACCTTCGCCATTTCCACCAGCAACTGTTGTACCTGAAGTTGCACCAACATCCCATTTTTGAATACGATTATTAAACGCATCCATTACATATACATTTTCATTTGCATCTACCCAAACACAAGTTGGTGTATTTAGTTGATTAGCATTTGCTCCAGCACCATTTCCTCCTGCAACCGTAAAACCTTCAGTTGCTCCATTTGTCCATTTTTGTATTCTATGATTTTGCGTGTCGGTAATGTATAAATTGTTGTTTGTATCAACAATGACCGAGTAAGGAAAATTTAATTGATTTTGATTGCTTCCTGCGCCATTTCCACCAGCAACGGTTATTCCATTTGCATTCCAATTAAATTCGGAATATTGAGCAAAGCTAATAGTGGAAATTAAGAGTGTTAGAAAATAATATTTTTTCATTTTATTGTATTTAAATTTTTTGCAAAATTAACTCATTATCTAGCCTCGATAGTTTTGATAATCGCTCCTTATGTTTTTCTTTTCAACTTTTTTATCTAAAATTAAAAAAGCAGGAAAGTTTTTCTAACCTTCCTGCTTTGTTTGAAAATACAGCTTTGTTTTTTAATTATTTACACTTGTTAATTTCGTTTTTCAATCCTTTTGTTTTACTTTTTAGCCAAATACATTTCGGGATTTTTCAAAAACTCATCTTTACACATTTTAGCACAGAAACCATAAAGTTTTCCGTTGTAATGTGTGGTATCGCTAACTCCGTATTTGGTAATATCCATTTTACAATAGAAATCGATTTTGTTGTCGTATTTTAATTTGTTCAAGGGATTTTTTGGTTCAATAACGCTAGTAGTTTCTTTCACTACATTGGCTTCTTTTTTGTTGCAACTGTAAGCTATTACAATTAATAACAGATAAATTAGTTTTTTCATATGTAAATTTTATTTTTTAGTGGTGCATATGTATCGCTATTTTCATAGGTGTTTGCAAGCAAACGACTTGTTTATGGCGATTTCATTTTATACTTTTTTATTAATGATGGTCTTCGTTACTACATAATCCAATGATTTCATGAAAAACATCGTGTAATTTTGACAATGCTTCAGTAAGTTCTTTGTCGGTTTTTTTACCCTTTACCAATTTGTCTAGTTTTTTGCTGTCGGTTTCTAGTTTCTTTACAGCTGCCACAACTTCTTTTGAATTAAACTCTGCAGGAATAATCGATTTTGCTAATAACTCGGCTTTTTGAACCATTTCTCCGCTACGTTCTTTAATTGGTTGCAAGTTGCCTTCTTCACTAGGATGAAAGGTTTGTGACATTACTTGATGAAAATCTTTTAAAGCTTGCCAATCATCAAATTTCCCTTTCTTTTTAGGAGTAGCTGTTTTGTAGTAGTTACTTACCTCGTTCCAATTAATCACATTCCAAATTGCAGTTAAATAATCTGCTCGTTTGTTTTGATATTTTAAATAATAGGCGTGTTCCCAAACATCAATTCCTAAAATAGGCATTCCTTTATTTTCGGCTACATCCATTAATGGGTTGTCTTGATTAGCTGTAGTGCAAATGGCTAATTTTCCATCTTGACCGACATACAACCAAACCCAACCCGAACCAAAACGAGAAGTTGCCGCTGCATTCATTTTTTCTTTTAATGTTTCTAAACTTCCAAACGTTTCATTAATTGCCTTTTCTAAATCGGCAGATGGCTTGGTGTTTTTTTCTGGGGTAAGAATTGACCAAAAGAATTCGTGGTTAAAATGCCCCCCAGCATTGTTTCGTATTGCAGGACTTAATTTAGAAATGGTAGCAAAAATTTCTGTAATAGTCATTTTTTCAGCATCAGTTCCAACGACACCAATGTTTAAGTTTTTCACATAAGATGCATGATGTTTACTGTAATGGATTTCCATTGTTTGTGCATCAATAAATGGTTCTAAAGCATTGTAATTATAAGGCAATGGCTTTTGTGTAAACTGTGCTGATACTGAAACACAGATTAATAAGAGAACGGATAAAATTTGATTTTTTTTCATTGTTTTAACGATTAATTGTTGTTTAATGACTTGCATTTTTTCTGAATTGTTCTGGTGTTGTACATGTTTGCTTTTTGAAAAAGGTTATAAAATAGGATACATTTTCGAAACCTAAATCGTGTGCTATTTCATTTATTGATAAGTTAGTATAATGCAAAAGTCGTTGTGCTTCTATCGTTATTCTTTTTCTAACAATATCACCTGCCGTTTTACTTGCTTCGCTTTTGCAAATTTTGTTTAAATAGTTTGGTGTTACGTGTAACTTTTCGGCATAGAACGAAGGCATTTTATGTTCTTTAAAATGTTGTTCTACTAATTTTTCAAACTCTTTAACTTTTTCGTTTTTGCTATTGTGAGTTTTTGTAATTATTTGTGGATTGTAAATGCGTTCCAGTTGAACTAATAAAATGTTCAGATAGGAACGAAGTACTTTTGTCTTGTCTTTGAGTATCGCACTATATTCATACTCAAATAATTCAAAAAATGTTTGTAAATGTTCTTTTTGAAACGAATTTAAAGACATATAAGGTTTACAACCATTCTCAAAAAACGAAAAATCATTTAAAGAGTTATTGTTGTAACGCAATGAAAAAAACGTCTCGGTAAACGAAATAATTTTGCCTGATGTATCGGGATGTAAATTTATTTTGAAAATACAATTAGGTTGAATAATAACAACTTTAGGGCAATTAAAATAAATTTTATGATTATCAATTTCAATTTCACCATGGCAAGAATCTAAAAACAAAATTGAATAAAAATCTTGTTTGTGTGATTCTTCAACGAATGGAAATTTAGTATTAAATCCTTTTAGGGAATCATAAAAAATATCATAATTACTGTTGCTAAAATCCCCCAAATTGCAAATCGAGATTAAACTTGATTGCATAATTGGTTAGTTTTAAATTAATAATTATTATTAAAATTTATGATACTAACTCGGGTGGATTTTCAAAATGGAAAAGAATGGAAGGGTATTTAGTCGCTTTATGGAAGCTGAATTTACTTTTTAAATTACTGTTAAAATATTTTGGAGTTGGTATTAGAGCAAATTGTGGAGTAATGAAAATACTATCTTTTTCGATTGTTGTTAGATTTTTCTTATTGTCTTTTTGTTCTTTGCTCAATTCGTTAATAAGAAAACATTGCCCTTTACAGGTTGGAATTTTATCAAATCTATTGATACATAAATTTGAAGCTATATAGTCTCTGTTTATTTGAAATGAAGTTATTATCCACAAACTTTTAGTGCTTTGGATAGTAAAAATAAAAAGTAAAAAATAAACAACTACTTTTTTCATTTTGCAAAGATACATTTTCTATTCACTTAATAATACTTTAATATCTCTTATTAAGCGTTTGGTTTCTTCTGGATTAGTGCCATCGTAAACACCTCTTATATGTCTGTTTTTATCAATTAATAAAAATCCTCCACTATGAACGTAACCGCCTGGCTCTTTAGAGTCATTGTAGGCAGTTGCAAAATAACTTTTGGTTGCAATACTGTAAATACTATCTCTGTTTCCTGTTACAAAATGCCATTTATTGGATATTTTATTACTTTTTGTATAGGCTTTTAGTCTTTCAACGGTATCGTGTTCTGGATCTATTGTGTGAGAAATGAATAGTATGTTGGGATTATTTTTATAAATATTGTAAACGCTTGATAATTCGGTATGCATTTTTGGACAGATTGTAGGACAAGAAAGAAATATAAAATCGGCAACGTAAATTTTATTTTCAAAAGTTTTATTTGTTACAGTTATACTGTCTTGGTCAATAAAAGAAAAATCATGTATTTTGGGATAAATAGTATCTTTTCCATTAACAACTGGATTGCCAAGAAATGGTAATTTATCAGGTTTTTGATTGCAACTAAAAAGAATGCAAAGAAATAGTGTCAAAACGATTTTTTTCATTTGACAAATATACATATTTGATTAAATTCGACTATTAGGATTATGCGGTTTATTTTTATGCGCAATTTTGGCTTAGTGTAGCCACCAACGTTTTGCGGCTTGACGCAGAAGCGAAGCCAGCGAACGGCTAAATTTCTGTTAAAGATAAAACATTTTCGTGAAAAATAGACTTCAGTTTAAAATAAAATGAGCTATTGCGCCAAACCGCTGTTGTGTGTTCGGTTGCGAAAAATGATCTTCCCTTTTTTTAGTCAGTTTCTTTCGCTTTCGACGTCAATTTTTCCATTTTATAATTTTCTTAAAATATTTCCGTTTTCAACTTTCCGCTTTCCGCTTTCCGCTTTCCATTTTTAGATTTCGTATCGTTGTTAGCTTTTTTAGTTCCTAAACATTTTAAATTCCGCAACGTTTAGAAGCAAACTTTTATTTGTCCGTTTCTTAAATTTTAGAAATGAATTTAGGCTAAAAGTCTCGAAAAAAAAACAAAAAAGTTGATATTTCTTCTTTCGAATTGTTGTCTGCGGCGTTTATTCTTCCGAAACTGACACACAACGTTTTGCGGCTTGACGCAGAAGCGAAGCCAGCGAACGGCTAAATTTCTGCTAAAGATAAACATTTTCGTGAAAAACAGACTTCAATTTAAAATAAAATGA
>NZ_PQNY01000025.1 GCF_002917885.1 Flavobacterium croceum DSM 17960 | reverse complement strand
TCTTAAACTGAAGTCTGTTTTTCACGAAAATGTTTATCTTTAGCAGAAATTTAACCGTTCGCTGGCTTCGCTTCTGCGTCAAGCCGCAAAACGTTGCCTGCTATACGCGGAAAAATTCCGGAAGAAATTTTTCCTGGTTTTTTGAAGGAAGAATAATGATTGTTTCTACTTCGTTGCTTTTCTTTTTTTTGTCGGAACTTTATCAGAAAATTACGGCTGAACGAAATCGGACAGAAAAACTGAAATCTAACAGAAAACCTGAGGGAAATTGTGCTTAAAAAGTGAAATCTCAAACATTTTAAAAGGAGAAACTGACAAGAAAATTTGAAACGTCGAAAGCGGAAAATTTTTTTAGAAGCGAAAGCGGAAAAAAACTTGAAATCTGAAAAAAAAACTACTCGACAGACAACAGAAAAAACGCAGATTCGCACAGCAGGCAACAGCGGTTTGGCGCAAAAGCTCATTTTCTCTTAAATTGAAGTCTGTTTTTCACGAAAATGTTTATCTTTAACAGAAATTTAGCCGTTCGCTGGCTTCGCTTCTGCTCCAAGCCGCAAAACGTTGTGCGTCAGCTAAAAAAGACAGAAACCAATTAAAAAAACAATAAAATGAAAAAATCAATCTCAATTCTTGTAATTTGCATATTATCAATTAATTTAAATGCTCAAACCAAAAAAGAAAAAGAAAAACCTTTCGGTTCTTGGAGTGCAGAAATTGGGTATTTAATTTCTACAAATAGTACTAATACGAAAGATACTAAACCACTTTTTGCAGGCAATGGTTTAAACGCTGGTGTAAATTACCGATGGGGAAATACATTAGGTATAAAATCTACTTTAGGCTTTAATGGTGGCAAAACTAATGAGAAAGAAATAGTATCTTTTGCAAAGACCTTTGAAGGAAATGGATTTACAGCTATTAGTAGCTATAGCAAAAGCTGGAGCCAATTTAATTTTGCTGCTGGACCAAGTATTTTTTTAGGTAAAAATTATAAAGGCGAAATTAGTGTATTAGGAGGTGTTCGTATGGGTAGCGAGAGGAACATAAAAATTGATTTGTATGATGCAGCGGTGTTTTATAAAAATGTATACAATGTTACCGAAAAAAAGGTTAAGCCGTTTTGGGAAGTTGGCGCAAGTTATCAAGTAGCAAATATTAAAAACATCGGATTTGGAATAAAGGGAAGTTATGGCAGTAATGGAGTCTCTTTTGGTATTGTGGCTTGGGATTGGATGGCTTGTTGTGCTGTAAAATGCAAAGCTTGCCCTGGTTTAATTCCGTCAAAGGTTATAGAAAAATAAATTTATAAAATTAAACAAGCATAAAATATAAATCAATTCACTTATGCCAAAGCAAAATAAATCCGAAAATAGTTCTCAAAGTTTCCTCAAAAACGATGGAGGCAAAACATAGAAAAATTCAATTGAACAAAACTTTTTACTTAACTGATTAAAGATAATAGCCGAACGCACAACAGCAGTTACACGAGATTT
This sequence comes from Flavobacterium croceum DSM 17960, assembly GCF_002917885.1. Classification (GTDB taxonomy): domain Bacteria; phylum Bacteroidota; class Bacteroidia; order Flavobacteriales; family Flavobacteriaceae; genus Flavobacterium; species Flavobacterium croceum. Next base: position 10,099 of record NZ_PQNY01000025.1, on the reverse strand, counting down.
GGGTTTTAGGCAAACTTTAAAGTTGCTTTTGTACTTGAAAGTTCAGTCATTAACCGAAAATTAAGGCGTACTTTTCCCCAAACCTCGTGTAGCTGCGACACGTTGTGCGACACTAAAAAAAAACGAACTTAAAAAAGAACATTATGGGATGGAATACATCATTAATAATAATTGAAAATAAGGAAAATTATTCAAATGAAAATGAACTTTTAAAAAGTTTAGGCTTCGAAAATTTTGAGCAAAAAGAAAATACAACGTTTGATGAAATCCTAAATCCGCAAGAAAATCAAATTGGAATAGGTTATTATAACGGTAACTTAATAATTTGTGATGGATATTTATTGACAACTAAATCTTTAGAAGAAAGCAAAAACTTAAATCTAGCAGATTATGAAAAAAGTTTAATAAAGATATTTCCAAAAGCTGAAATAGTAACAGTTAGTTGTGTGAGTTCAGTAAATTTTCATGGATATTCATTAATACAAAACGGAGAAAAGAAACGCCTTAAAATTGTTGCTGAAGAAATGAAGCAAGAATTTGGAAACCGTTTTGAAGAAGAAATTGAAATTTATAAAAAATCGTACGAAGAGAACGAGCAATTATTATGGAAAGATGAAAATGATGATGATTTCTACACCGAAGACCAACTTATGGAAGATTTTACATTTAAAGTTGCCAAAAGAAGACTCGGAGTAGAAATTGCAACAGAAGAAGCTGACGACCTTTTTGAAAATACTGAATTCAAAGTGTTTCAATTAAACTTAAGTGAAAAAAGTGTAAGCAATAATTTTAAATGGAAAAAATATTTAATAATTGGCGGAATAATAATTATCGTAAAAATTCTATTTAAAACAATATTTAAGTAAAACATTAGCGATCGCACAACAGCCGTTTTGCGCTATTGCGAGAAAAGTGCAAAATTGACGTTTATCTTTCGCAAAAAATTTTATCTTTAACAGAAAATAATCAGTTCCGAAGCTCGCAACAGACGCAAAGCGGCAAAACGTTGTGCGACACCCTTGCCGAACTGATCGCAAAAACCAAACTTCCGAAAATATTTTGGACTTTATTTGTCCATTTTAAAAATAATTGTATCTTTGGACAAAATATGACCAAATGACTACAATTAAAAAACATACATCTTTTGGCGAACTTTTGAGAGGTTTGAGAGAGGAAACGGGACAGACTTTAAAAACTGTTGCTGAAAATTTGGAAATGGACACTTCCCTACTTGCGAAAATTGAACGCAACGAAAGACAACCAACAAAATTAATTATAAGTCAAGTTGCTGAATATTTTAATGTTGATAAAAAAGAATTGCAAACTGAATTTTTAAGCGACCAAATCGCTTATAAAATTTTAGACGAAGAAGCGGACATTGAAATCCTAAAAGTTGCTGAAGAAAAAGTAAAATACCTAAAAACTGTGAACAATGGAAAATAAAATAAAAGTTGTCGAATTGTTTGCAGGTGTTGGCGGTTTCAGACTTGGATTAGAAGGCTGGAACGGAAAATCTGCGTCTTCAAATTACAAAGAAAAATTTGAAAGTCCTTACGAAGTTGTTTGGAGCAATCAATGGGAACCTTCAACAAAAATTCAACACGCATCTGCTGTTTACGAAAATCGTTTTGGTATGGACAACCATTCCAACAAAGATATTGCAAGCGTTGAAGTTTCTGAAATTCCCGACCACGATTTGTTGGTTGGCGGTTTTCCTTGTCAAGATTATTCGGTTGCAACAACACTGAAAAATTCTAAAGGTTTAATCGGTAAAAAAGGCGTTTTGTGGTGGTCAATTCACAAAATTCTTTCAGAAAAAGAAAACAAACCAAAGTACTTGTTTCTTGAAAACGTGGACAGACTTTTAATTTCGCCATCAGGACAACGTGGACGAGATTTTGCAATTATTCTTCAAAGTTTAAACGAATTAGGTTACGCTGTAGAATGGCGAGTAATAAATGCTGCTGATTTTGGAATGCCACAAAGACGAAGAAGAATTTTTATTTTGGCATATTTAAACAATACCGAAATTTACGAAAACATTAAAAACATTAAAACAATCGAGTGGATTTTGGAAGACGGAACGTTGGCAAATTCTTTTCCTGTAACAACCGAAAACAAACTATTCCCAAAAGAATTTAAACTAAAAGGCGACATTGTTTCTATTTCGGAAAACTTCAATAAAAACGGAAAAACAGGAATGTTTGAAAACTCTGGATTGATGATTGACGGAAATGTTACAACCATAAAAACACAACCAAATTACGAGGGAAAATTTACAATTTTAAAAGACTTAATCCAAAACGGAGAAGTTACCGAAGAATTTTATATCAGCAATGAAGAACTTGACAAATGGAAATATTTGAAAGGTCCGAAAAAAGAAATGCGTAAAAATGCAGACGGTTTTGAGTACAATTATAGCGAAGGTGGAATGATTTTTCCTGATCCATTAGACAAACCATCACGAACAATTATAACAGGCGAAGGCGGAAAATCTGCATCAAGATTTAAACATGTTATTCAAACGTCAAAAGGTTTTAGAAGATTATCGCCAGTAGAATTAGAGCGTTTAAATATGTTTCCGGACGATCACACAAAATTAAACGGAATTTCAGACACAAAACGAGCGTTTTTTATGGGAAATGCTTTGGTTGTTGGTGTCATAGAAAAAATAGGAATTGCTCTAACAGAAAAAATAAAGAATGAAGTTACCGTATAATCCGAGCGACAAAAACTCTGTTATTGAGTACGCAAAAAAATTGAAAGGAAAATCTTTACGCCAAGTTTGTGACCCAACAATTTTGGAGCATTCTTATTCAGGTAAAGGAAATTTTGGACAAGTTTTAGAAAAATTTTACTTTGGTTACGAACCCAATTCAACAGCAGAAGCCGATTTTACTCAAATTGGAATGGAGTTAAAATCTTCGCCTCTAAAACAACTTAAAAATAATGAATATCGTTCAAAAGAGCGATTGGTTTTAAACATCATCAATTACTTTAATGTTGTAAACCAAAATTTTGAAAATAGTGATTTCATTAAAAAGAATGCAAGCATTCTTTTGATTTTCTATTTGCATCAAGCTGGTTACGACATTTTGGATTTAATTATAAAGTTGGTTGACGAATGGAGTTTTCCATCAACAGATTTAGAAATCATCAAGAAAGATTGGGAAACAATCACTAAAAAAATTGCTGACGGAAAAGCACACGAACTTTCGGAAGGCGACACTTTTTATCTTGGAGCTTGCACCAAAGGTGCAAACGCTTCATCGGTAAGAAAACAACCTTTTTCTGAAATTCCTGCAAAACAAAGAGCATATTCATTTAAGCAAGGTTATGTTAATCATATAATTGCATCAATTGCAAATGAACCAACGGAAATTTATGGTAAATTAATTTCATCGGTTGCTGTTGCAAAAAAACAGACAATTGAAGAAATTGTAATTTCAAAATTCAAACCATATTACGGAAAAACACAAGAGGAAATTGTGAAAAGTTTGAAAATTGAAATCAACACAAAAGCAAAAAGTTTTTATGCTAACTTGACAAAATCAATTCTTGGAATTTCTCTTGACAAAGAAATTGAAGAATTTGAAAAAGCAGAAATTATTGTAAAAACTGTTCGCTTAAAAGAAAATAATTTGCCAAAAGAAGACATTTCTTTTCCAACATTCAAGTACGAAGAAATCGTAAATGAAGATTGGGAAAACTCTGATTTTAAAGACATTTTAGAACATAAATTTTTGTTTGTATTCTTTCAATTTGAAAACGAAAAATTGGTTTTACGAAAAGTAAAATTTTGGAATATGCCTTATACAGATTTGCTAGAAGTTGAAAAAGTTTGGACAAAAACACAACAAATCGTTGCAAAGGGAGAAATAGTAAAAGGTTTCAAAACAGACAAAAATGGAAAAGTAAGTCGTGAAACTAATTTTCCAAACAAAGAATTTAGTAAAATATCACACGTTCGGCCTCACGCAAAAGATGCTTCCGACACATATTCGTTACCTAAAAAAGATAAATTGACAAAAGAAAATGAATACACAAAACATTGCTTTTGGCTGAATAACAGCTATGTGAGAGATGAAATATATTTGAAAAAATGAACGGAATAAAAAAGGGCGATCGCACAACAGCAGTTTGGCAAAATGGCGGGTTTAATGCTAAATTCAACGGTAGTTCTTCGATTGAACTTTTGTGCATAACTGAACATTTGTGCTTCGATTTCCGCCACTTCGCCAAGCTGCAAAACGTTGTGTGTCAGTTTCGGAAGAAAAAACGCCGCAGACAACAATTCGGAAGAAGAAATATCAACTTTTTTGTGTTTTTTTTTAGAGACTTTCAACCAAAATTCATTTCTCAAATTTAAGAAACGGACAAATAAAAGTTTGCTTCTAAACGTTGCGGAATTAAAAATGTTTAGGAACTAAAAAAACTAACAACGATACGAAATCTAAAAATGGAAAGCAGAAAGCGGAAAGTTGAAAAGGGAAATATTTTAAGAAAATTATAAAACGGAAAAATTGACGTCGAAAGCGAAAGAAACTGACTAAAAAAAGGGAAGATTATTTTTCGCAACCGAACACACAACAGCGGTTTGGCGCAATAGCTCAATTTCTCTTAAATTGAAATCTATTTTTCACGAAAATGTTTATCTTTAACAGAAATTAAATCGCTCGTTGGCTTCGCTTCTGCGTCAAGCCGCGAAACGTTAGCCGTCACCCTATGAGAGACACTGCAAACATAGGGCAACAGGACAAACTACTGAACTTTGATGACAACTTTGCCTTTGGAACGACCCGACTCAACATAAGTCAATGCTTCATTGGTTTGCTCAAACGGAAAAACCTTATCAATTATAGGACGGATTTTTTCAGCTTCAATCAACTTTGTAATTTCACTCAAAGCCTTTCCGTCTGCTTTCATAAATAAAAAATTAAAATTGACACCGAGTTTTTTAGCTTTTCTTCTTACCGACAAACTCAACAAATTCATAATAATTTGAAAATGCCAACCCAAACCCAAATTTTTAGCAACAGCACCTGTGGGTGGACCTGTAAGAGAAATAAGAGTTCCTCCAGGCTTTAAGATTTTCAAAGAATTTTCAAGCACTTTTGCTTCTCTATTGCTATGAAGAACGACATCGTAATCCTTCAAAATTGTTGCAAAATCTTGTGTTTTATAGTCAATAATTAAATCGGCACCAAGATTTTTAACTAATTCAGTATTTGACGAACTTGTGGTTGTAGCTACAAAAGCCCCTATATGTTTTGCCAATTGAATTGCAAAAGTTCCTACACCACCTGAACCAGCTTGAATAAAAACCTTTTGCCCCTTTTTTAACTTAGCTATTTCAACAAGTGCTTGCCAAGAAGTGAGTCCAACCAATGGAATTGATGAGGCTTCTTCCATTGAAATGTTTTTAGGTTTCAAAGCCAAATCATTCTCATTGACAGAAATATATTCTGCAAAAGTACCAATTTTAAAATCAGCAGGTCTTGCATAAACTTCATCACCCACTTTAAATTTTGAAACTTTTGCCCCAACTTTTGTAACAATACCAGCCATATCGTGACCGTTTACAAATGGAGTTTTGTAGGGCAGAAATATTTTGAATTCGCCATTTCTAATCAATGAATCTAATAGGTTTACACCCGCACTATGGATTTTAACCAAAACTTCGTTTTCGTTTACTTTTGGCTCACTTACATCTGTTAAATGTAATGGTTCCTTTTTGCTGTATTTATTTACTGTGAATGCTCTCATTTTATTTGAATTTATTGATGTTTTTAATTATTGAATTTTCAAATGTTTTGTATGCGAAGTGTTGAATTGCCAAAAACAAAGATGCCCCTTTGCCAACGGGGTGGCTGAATGTTGGATTACTATCTTCAATTAGTTTTATTATGGTATTTATTACAGGAGTTGGTTCGGGCGATTTTTCAAATATATCTTTTGAAAATCTTTCTATTTTATTTCGGTAATTATCGTAGTCATTAATTTTACTTTCTGCCTCAAAAGAATTACTAATAATGCCAGTTTTGAACCCCATTGGCTCAACCATTGACACTTTAATATTAAATTCATTCAACTCAAATCGTAACGATTTGAAATAACCTTCCAAAGCGTGTTTGGACGCACCATAATAAGCAGCACTTGGAAAATTAAGTAAGCCCATAATTGAACCAACAGTTATTATTTTCCCATTGCGTTGCTTTCTAAAATGTGGTAATAATTCATTTGTAAGTTTTATTGTTCCCCAAAAATTGGTTTCCAATTGTTGTTTGCCTTGCTCAATCGTTGTTTCTTCGGCAAGCCCCGACAAATAATAACCTGCATTGTTTACCAATACATCTAATTGAGATATATGCTTAAACAATTCATTGCTGAAAGTTTTTATTGAACTATCATCGGCTAAATCCAACGCCAGCATTTTAAAAGGCACTTGCATTTTGGTTGGGTTGCGACTTGTACCAATAACTTTGTAACCACTTTCGTGTAGCTTGGTTGCTAGTATCAAACCAAAGCCTGACGATGCACCTGTTATTAAAATTGTTTGTTTCATTACTTACTTTTAAATTTTTATTGTATTTTTGCTTGCATATTGCAAGTGCAAATATACAAACAACTTTTAAAATGCAAGTAATTATTTAGAAAAAAATGAAAAAAGATAAAAAAAGGTCGGAATGCCCTATTAGTTGCTCACTTGACATATTTGGCGACAAGTGGTCGCTACTCATTATCAGAGATATGATGTTTGCTAATAAATCAACCTATGGCGACTTTTTAAAGTCAGAGGAAAAGATTGCTACCAATATTTTAGCATCAAGACTTCAAAGTTTAGAAGAAAACAAACTCATTGAAAAGTTAGAACACCCAGACAGCAAGGCAAAAGTTTTGTATAGGCTTACTCAAAAATCAATAGATTTGTTACCTATAATTGTAGAAATACATATTTGGGCAGAAAAACATTTTGATATTCCAGCTGACATAAAAGCAATGATAAAAGAAGCAAAAAAAGACAAAGACGAATTTATAAAGACAACGACACGACAATTAAAAAAACAAATAACGACCTGAAAAAAGGGCGAACGGCTAACAGCGGTTTTGCGTCAGGCGGGGTGACGTGCTTCTATTGACAATTTTGTGTATAATTGAAGTGCGGTTCTTCGTATCGATTGTAGTGCTAAAAAGCCCGCCCGAACGCAAAGCCCCGAAACGTTATGGGAAATGCTTTTTGAACGCTCGGTCATCTAAAGAAATTTCGGCAAAAAATAAACCAATTGTAACGCAAATGTAATTTAATTCTTAACTTGCGACTTGAAATGATTAAGCGAACAAAATATGTTGATAAAAGAAAAAATAAGCATTGAAGAATTTGATGACAAAAGTTATCAAATTAGACTTATTGAACCTTTTGAAGAAGAAAAAGCTGTTTTAACTCATTATCTTCACAACATTCACAACGGAGTTTCAAAATACTACAAAGACGAAGCTCTCACTGTCTTAAAAAATTACGTTGAATACAAAAATGAAATCGAAGTTTCTATTGTAGCCGAAGAAGCTCTACAACAATTTTTATTTGAAGTTGAAAACGTTCCGTTTCCAACCCCAGAAAATTATACTTTCAAATTTATTGATCTTTTTGCAGGAATTGGAGGATTTAGAATTGCAATGCAAAATGTTGGTGGAAAATGCGTTTACACAAGTGAATGGAACAAAGACGCTCAAAAAACTTATAGAGAAAATTTTGGTGAAATTCCATTTGGAGATATTACGAAAGAACGCATTAAAAACTATATTCCAACAGAATTTGACGTTTTGTGTGCGGGTTTTCCTTGCCAAGCATTTTCGATTGCAGGTTATCAAAAAGGATTTACCGACACACGAGGAACGCTATTTTTTGATATTGAAAAAATTATTGAAAAACACCGACCAAAGGTTGTGTTTTTGGAAAATGTCAAAAATTTGGTTTCTCACGACAACGGAAAAACCTTTAAAGTAATTATTGAAATTTTAGAAGAAAAATTAGGTTACAAAGTGTTTCATAAAGTTTTAAATTCTATGACACACGCAAACGTGCCACAAAATAGAGAAAGAATTTTTATCGTTGCTTTCGACCCGAAACAAGTTAAAAAATATAAAAAATTTAAGTTTCCAAGCGAAATTAAATTGACAAAAACAATTCACGACATTTTGGAACAAGGTAAACAAGACGATAAATATTATTATCCTGAAAATCATCAATATTACCCTGAACTTGCAAAAACGATTACAAAAAAGGACACTGTTTATCAATGGCGTAGAGTTTATGTGAGAGAAAATAAAAGTAATGTTTGTCCGACTTTGACCGCAAATATGGGTGCAGGTGGACACAACGTGCCATTGATAAAAGATGATTTTGGAATTAGAAAACTAACTCCAAAAGAATGTTTTGCTTTTCAAGGTTATCCAATGAACAAATATATTTTGCCACCTGTCGCAAACAGCAAACTTTATATGCAGGCAGGAAATTCGGTAACAACACCTTTGATTGAAAGAATTAGTAATGAGATAATAAAAGTTTTGTAAATGAGTGTTTGGGAACAATATTCTACGGAACAAAGAGAAGAATACATAAAGTTTCTACAAGTTTATGGAGCTTTATCTAATCTTTTTCGCCAAAAGCAAGGCGATATGATTCCTTATCTTGATTCCAAATTTCAGGAAACCGTTTTTGCAAAGATTTTTAACAGCCAAAATGCAGATATTGGTAACACACCTCACGATGTTGTTTCTGTTTTCGGAAATGACAGAATTGGAATTGGTTTAAAAACTTGGATGAATAGCAAACCGTCTTTTCAAAAAGTAATGCAACTCAAACGCTACCAAAATGACATCAACGCAGTTTTTAAAAATAAAGATGTTGAAGCATTAGCTTACAAAATTTCAGAAATCAAAAACGAGCGTATGAGAAGTGATTACGAGCGTTTAGGATTATCAGAAAACAAAAACATTTATCATTATGTAACTCGTGATGAAGGTCGTTTTGTAATAAACGAATGTGCTTATCCTCTGATTGATTTAAACAAACTTGAAAAATTTAATCTAACACCAACTGCATTTTCTTGGTCGGACGGACACAAAGATTATAAATATACATTTGGAGATTCACAAATTCATCAAAAATTCGATTCATCAAAAAAAGACACTTTTTTACTTCATCAATTTGATATTCAAATCATTGAAGACCCATTTTCATTTTTATTAGAAGCTTATTTTAACTTTATTGATAAGGCAAAAGTTGCTGTTAAAAATATCGTTGAAGTTTATCTTCCACTTTATTCTTACCAATCAAAAGAAGTTGAAGAAAAATCGGGATTAAATGCTTGGAACGCAGCACCAAAAAATAAAGGAAGCGAAACTTTACGACCATTAAACGAAGTTTATATTCCTATTCCGAGAGAATTTCACAAAAAACACCCAAACTTTTTCACGAAAGACATTTTTGAATTTGAAAATGAACAAAAAAATTATCAAGGCGATAAGGAAAATAAGCCAGAAGTTCGTTTTTATTTGCAACTTCCAAACGGCAAAAAAATTCCGTCTTTGGTAACGCAAAGCAATATGAAAGGTTTGCAATCAGGAAGTAACACTGAACGTGATGAAAACGGAAAACGTTACGGACAATCGGCACTCGGACAATGGCTTTTAGTTGATGTTTTAGGCTTAAAAGACAGGAAATTAGTAACTCGTGAATGGTTACAAAAAAAAGGAACAGACAGTGTTCGACTTTGGAGAGATAAAGACAATTATTCAATTATTAACATTGACTTTGCACCGATTGGCTCATTTGAAGCATTTATGAATAACGAACCAATACCACAAGACGAAGATTAGCACTTCCCATAACATCGGTTTGGCAATATGGCGGCTGAAGTGCTACTTGAAACATTTGTGCAAGGTTCAACAGCAATAATAATATTGAACTTTAGTGCTAAAAATCCCCCACATCGCCAAGCCGAAAAACGTTGGCAGATATATTATGACGAAACTACAAAAAATCACATTCATCGTAACAATTATACTTTTTGCAAGTTGCGAAAAGGAAATTAGTGAA
>NZ_PQNY01000024.1 GCF_002917885.1 Flavobacterium croceum DSM 17960 | reverse complement strand
TGGTTAAAAGTCTCTAAAAAAACACAAAAAAGTTGATATTTTTTCTTCCGAATTGTTGTCTGCGGCGTTTATTCTTCCGAAACTGACACACAACGTTTTGGGGCTTTGCGTTCGGGCGGGTTTCGGAGCACAAAGTTTCAATTTATTACTAAAGTTAATTAGAAGCACATAGCTTCAAGTTTGCACGTCAGGCCGCCTGACGCAAAACCCTTGTTACCAGCAGTTTTTTATTTATTATCAATTTTTGCTCCTCGTGTGTAGCCACTTTTTTTATAGCTGTCAATAAATACAATTTTTGCTTCGCTATTACCCACTCCAAAATGTTGAACTCTAAAATGTCCTGTTACACCAAATTCGCCTGTTCTAATTAGTTTTGTGAAGTAGGTAATATCTATAATTTCAATGTTGTTAAGAGTTTCATTTAGAAATTTTTCATCGTTCAGCTTTAATCGTCTTGGCTGTCCAGTTTCTTTTCCGTGAACAATATGTGTTTCTGCTTCTGTGAAATTGTAAAACAAAATGAATGACATTACATAGTCGTGTATTTTTCCGTACCACGCTCTGCCTTCACGTTCGCTATATTCCCAACCATAAATTTCGTCATTGCTCGTTAATTCGTATTGATTTGTTGCTTGCGTAATTCTGTCACTATGAATCGGAATAATTATTAACGTTCTACTTTCCTCATCCCACGAATCTTCGTCATCTTGTAAATCTCGCATATAGCTGTCCCAATCAGCTCCAGGCGGTGGCGTTTCTCCTGCTTTAATTCGTCTTTGTAAGTCTTCAAGTTTGCTTTTATTTGAAATTTTGTCGTGATTGTTTGAGGATAACCAACTATATAAAATAGCGTTTATTGGATAATCTTTTGGGTCAACATCTACATATTCAGGAACGTTCGTAAAGTCAGGCAAAACGGTTTCAGGCAACAATAATAATCCTGTTGTTTCTGGTGAATTAACAAGTAGTGATTTTGCTTTTACGAAATTGTTTGTGTCTGATAACTTTTCGTGAATTGTAGCTGAAATGTAGTTTATCTGCAATTGCTTGCCATTAAAAAAGTCAAAACTTGGTTTTATGTCAGAAATTCCTTTGTCGTCAAAACCTGAATTGTCCAACATATCAAAAACTTTGTCCGTTAGTTTGTTGTTTTTTATGCAACCAAGTATTGGAAATTTATTTTCGTCTATTTTCATTTTAACGTTGTCGTTTTAAAATTGCTGGTAACGTTTTGGGGCTTTGTGTCAGGTGGGGTTAAAGATGCACTCACTTTCGGTTTAAGACTAATGTTTGTTGATATTACTGAACTTTAAATTTAACCCAAAAGCCCCACTTGCACAAAACCCCTGTTGTATGAAGCCATAACTTTTCACATTCCAATTTTCACGTTTCATTTAGTTTTCAAATTTTTGTTAAGTGCCTATTTTACTGGTGCATAAGTCTTATCTATTTTGGCACAAGCCTTATCTACTTTTGCACAAGGCTTATCTATTTTTGCATAAGGTTTATTTAGTTTTGCACAAGTCATAACTATTTTGGCAGTTGGCATATTTACTTTGGCATAAGGCTTATTTAGTTTTGCACAAGGCTTATCTATTTTGACATAAGGCTTATGCAGTTTTGCATAAGCCTTATTTGTTTTTTATGCTTGACCTACTTTTTTGAATTTAATTTTAGCGATTGCTTTATATTGGACTGAATTACTATCAAGGATTGTAAACAAGTAATCTTTTGCTTTATTGAAAGTATCAACTAAATTGTCTTCTGAAAGATACATTGAATTGTTGCGAATGCTACGAGCATTGTTTAAAGGCACAAAAGTGTTAGCAACGCCTTGCGTTGCTTGCAACATTTGAGCTTTTTCTGTTTGCAATGTAGCAATTTGATATTCTGTTTCGTTTGGATTATAGTTTGGTGTATTTTGGAGTAATGAAATCAGCAAATCGTAATTATTTGTGCGTTGGTCGTAACTCATTTGTGAGGTTGAGTGTTGTGTTTGCTCTTCTGTTGTATCTGTTGTTGGAGCATTGGTTACTTTACGAATTCCTTTTAGTTTACGAGCAATGGTCATAAAATCTTCTAATTGTGCAGGTGTTACTCCTTCTGTGGCTTTATATACTTTGCGTAGTTTTGTTATTTTTTTGCTTACTGGTGCAAAAATATTTTCACGATTATCGACTGCAATGGAGTAGGGTGCAACTAATGTATTTACATTTTCTTGGTGTGAAAAAGATGTTGTATAAATATTTTGTAAGTTTGATAGTTGCAACTTTGGATTACTAGGATTGTATAATGCACCTAATTGAGCAATATAAGTGTTTAGTAAATTTGCATTTGCAATATTTTTAGCGTGCCCTTTTTCGGAAGTAGAAGCCATAATTTTTTAGATTAATTGGTTAATAATTACAAAAGTATAAAATTTAGGCGAATAAATATCTGTATTATTTATCGGTATTTTTTTCTTCCTTATTGTTTATTGGAATAATATTTTCCTCTTTAATACTTTTATTTTTTGATGGAATTTTATAACTTAATGAAAATCCTATACGTCTTGAGTCATATTTGTTATTATAGATGTAATCTGTACCAATAGCTGAAATATTTTTATAATTTGTATTAAATATGTCGTTATAATACAAGGAAATAGATAAATTGTTTGACAGAAATTTTTTAGATAGTGTTATATCAAGTTGTTCATTTAGTCTATTGTTTGCAATGTAATAATAGAAATAATTACCTCCAAATGTTGTGGTGTTGAAGTTTGTTGTAAAGTTTATTTCTTTTGGTAAAATAATTTGCATCATAATATTAAAGTTCCAATATCCTTTTGTGGCAATTCCTTCTATTTTGTTTTTCTGATAATCTGTATAAAAATAAATAAAATTAATTTTATCTGGATTAAAGTCAAATTCTAATGTTTTTTTAAGTCCTTTTGTAAAAATCATAAATGGAATGGGTAAACCAAAATTAAAATTTTGAATGGTTGCTTTTGGAATATTCTCGGTAATGTTTGCAACTCCGCTATTGTTTTCTATTATTCTTGTTGCAATTTGATTATTTACATTGCTTATAGAATATCCTATCGTAAAATATTCTAATGCACTGAATTTTATTTCAAAGTTATTGTAAATTGTAGGGGTAAGATTTGGGTTTCCAAAAAATGTAATATTTTGATTTTGATAACTTGTATTGTTTGGATTTAACGATGATGTATTTGGTAAGTTTATTTTCTTGTTGTAATTGGCGTTTATAAATATGTCATTTGATAAATTATACTGAATAGTAGCATTGGGAAAGAAACGAGTTTGTTTGAATGTATTTAGTTTATCGACATCTGTATTACCATATATTTCGTATGATTCTAATCTTCCTCCTAAAATATAGTCAAATGATTTTAAAGTTGATTGAATTTCTGAATATACCGCTAGTGTGTTTCTTGTGTATTCTAAATTTGTTGTATTAAAGTTTTTTGTATTGAAGTCTAATTTATCTGCTAAAATACCTGTGCTGAATTTTGATTTATCTAAAAATTTAAATTCATTTGAAAAATCTGTTTTAAATTGATAAAAGTTATAATTTGATTTGTTTTCTAAAATGTTTAAATTGTTATTAAAGGAAAATAAATTGTAGCTATTATTGTTGTTATTAAAATTTAGGCTAAAATCTAGTTTTTTTGAAATGTTTTCAAATCTTTTTTGATAGATTATCATTACATCATTGAAGTTTCTTTTGTTTTTATTTAAATCGTTTGATGAGAAGTTATACCCAAAAGCATCAAGTTTTGAATTGTTATTTGTGGTATTAAAATCGTAGTTTATTAGTAATCTATCTTTTTTAAAGTTAAATTTTAAGCCTGTTTTAATAAAATAAAGTCTGTTTGTTTTATCTAAAAGACTATTAGAAAGTAATAGGCTTGAAGAATTAAAAATGTCTGATTGATATTTTTCGCTATAACTTTGACCTAGTTGTATTTGCCAAGCAAATAGATTGTTTTTTGCGTTAATTAGAATACTATTGTTAAAACGGTGTCTTGATTTTTCATAGTTTGTAAAACCATAGCCATTGGAATAAGTAGTGCTTATATATTTTTTTGCATTTTTTGAGGTTATAATATTTATAATGGCATTGCCCGAAGTAGCAGGAAATTCGGCACCGGGTTGCGTAATTATTTCTACTTTTTCAACGGTATTTGCGGGTAAACTTTCAATAAAAGTATTTAACTCATCGGAATACATATTTAGTGGTCTGCCATCCATATACACTTCAAGTTGTTTCCCTTGATACATCATACCAGCTACGTCTGAAATAATAAGTCCAGGTAATTTTTTTAAGCCTTCCATTAGTGTTCCAGCATTTAGGTATGTTTGACTTGAAAAATTGTAGATAATTCTGTCTGCTTTTTGTTCTACGGCTTTCTTTTCAATCGTTACAACTATTTCTTTTAATTGTGTAACCTTTGTGCTATCTACTTGTGAAAAAACAAATTGAGATGTAATGAATAATATGAGTGTAAATAGATGTTTCATTTTCAGTATATTATTGAGTTAATTTTTGGTATGAGTTTTCGTGACAAAATTTTGTAAATGTCCTTATAATATTGTTATAGTAAGGTGATTTTGTTTTAACTATTATTCCTATGTAATCCATTTTGTATTCTTTATGATTTAGAATAAAATGTTCATTTGTTAGAAAAACAAATTCAGAATTTTTATTTGATATTCTAAATAATCTTCGGAATAATTTTAATCTGCTTTTTGCTCTATGTGAAAAATTATTTGTTTCAAATTCGTTATTTATGAAAAATAATATTTCATCGTTGTTTTGTTTTTGAAAATAAGTTGATATGAAAGATAAAATTGTATTTCGTACTTTATAGTCGGTTTCAATAGGGTAATCTCTATCAAAAATTGAAAAGCGGAAAATATCAATATACTTTTTGTTATTGTTTTCTAAAAGATAAAAATAATTTGACTTTTTTAATTCAATAGAGTATGACAACCCTAAATCTGTATCAAAAGAGTATTCCTTTTCATTTAGTTTTACTATTTTATATATATCATTCATACTTTAACTTAGTTCTAATTGATTGTTTATTAAATCGTAGTATGCACCTTTTTTTTCGATAAGTTCTTTATGATTTCCTGATTCTACTACTTTACCAGAATCTAAAACAATAATATTATCTGCGTTTTTTACTGTGCTAAGACGATGAGCAATAATTAATACAGTTTTATTTTTATAAAACTCTATTAAGTTATTATGTATTATTTTTTCTGTTTTAGAATCCAAAGCCGATGTTGCCTCATCTAAAAATAAATAGTTTGGATTTTTATAAATGGCACGAGCAATTAAAATTCTTTGTTTTTGTCCTGTTGATAAGTTATTACCTAAACTGCCAATTATTGTGTTGTGTTTTTGTGGTAGTGAATTTACGAAATCAAATATACAAGCTATTTTTAGAGCATTATTTAACTTTCCTAAGTCTGCTTCTTCGCTATTTGTTACAACATTTCTTTCTATTGTCTCTGAAAAAATAAATCCATCTTGTAAAACTGTGCCAATATGTTTTCGTAAATCATTTGGAGAGATTACCAGTATATCATCACCGTTGAAATAAATTTTACCTTTTGTTGGTTCATAAAAGCGTAAAAGAATTTTCATAAGTGTAGTTTTACCACTTCCGCTATGACCAACAATAGCCGTAACTTTTGAATTTGGAATAGTAATATTTATATTATCTAAGACGATAGATGATTGTATGTTTTCATAAGAGAACGATAAATTTTTTATTACTATACCTTCATTACTTTTTGTATTTAGTTGTTTGTTAAAATTATTTTCTTCTGGTAGTTGTGTTGAAATTTCAGAAAGCCTTGTAAAACTCAACTTTGCTTCTTGTAATTTTTTAATAAATGAAACTAGTTGAGCTATGGGGCTATTCATTTCACCTATAATATAAGAAATACTTAACAATGTACCCAAAGTCATTTTTCCTTTTAAAACTAATATTGCCACAAAATAGGTTACAATAATATTTTTTAATTGATTTATAAATTGATACCCAAAAGTTTGAATTTGGTCAATTTTAAGAATTTTTATGTTTAAAGATAATAATTCGTTTTGTACACTTTGCCATTTAGTGAGTTTAAAATTTTCAAGTTGAAAAAGTTTAATATCTCTTATGCCACTAAAAATTTCAAATATGGATTCTTGATTTTTGGATTTTAATTGAAATTCATAAAAATCAAGAATTTTCTTTTTGTTAATCCAATATATTGACCATAGTATGCCTATAAGAGTTAAGGCAAAGTATATTACTAGTGTAATAATATTAAAATATGCTAAAACTACAAAAAAGACTAAAAAAGAAAATATAGAAAAAAATGTTGTGATACTTTCTGATGTTATTAAACGTTCAATTCTTTCATTATCTATTATTCTTTGATTGAGGTCGCCTATCATATGATTATCAAAATTTTTCATTGGTAGTTTTACCAATTTTGTTATGAAATCAGAAATTAGATTTATGCTTACATAAGTACCTATGTATAATGTTAGCCAATTTCTAATTACATTGATTATCATTGAACCCAAAAAAAGACTTAATTGAGCTAAAAGAATTAAAGAAATTAAGTTTAAGTTTTTTTGTGAAATACCATTATCAATTAATTCTTTTGTGAAAAAAGGAAATACTAAAGTTATTAAAGAGCTGGCAAATACAAGGAAAATAAGTAATACAAATTTTTTCTTATAAGGTTGCAAAAAAGATAATAACTCCTTATAATTAATTTTTTTCTGTTCTTCTGTCGAAATATTTAAAAATTCATCTTTAGGCTCAAAAAATGCTACAATACCTTTATCGTTATTTCCTAACCACCCATTTCTAAATTGCTTTTCATTTAGTTTTATAAATCCAGACCTTGGATCCATTAAATAAAAATATAGTTTTGATTTTCTCGTTTTTACAATTTTATTTAAAACTACAAAATGGTTTTGATCCCAATGTATAATGCAAGGGTATAATTTTACTTTATTGATTATAGTATCTAAATCTACTTTAGTTGAAAATACTTCAAAGCCAATAGCTTTACCTGCCTCAAGTATTCCTAATAGAGTAACGCCTCTTTTCGATATATAACAAATTTCTCGTAAATATTGTAAAGAGTATTTTTTACCATATATCTTTGAAATATATGCAAGGCAGGCAGGACCACAATCCATAGCGTCTAACTGACGTACAGGTGAGGGCTTGGAAAATAATATTTTATTAAAAGAAATAGACATTATCAAATAAATGAGAATTGGAAACCTTATGATTTATTATTTTTAAATTCAATATACAATATAATTCTATCCTCATCAGACTCATTTAATGCAAAATGTTCTAATGAGCCGTCAAATATTATAGGTCCGCCCTCAATATGTTGTCTAAATTCGCCATTACAGTTTATATAATTGTAATTTTCAGTTTTTGCGGTAATTAAAGGTAAATGAAGTTGTAATAAATTTAACTCTTTAATATACGGATGAGAATGTCTAGTTAATAATGTTCTTTTTTTTAAATTAACAATAGCACACATAAACAAATTATTAACCTTTTTTATCATTTCATACGTTTTAGGCATAAATTTTCTTAAAAAAGGTTCTAAGATAAAATTATTGACTTCACTATCGTAAGAATATAGTCCTAATTGTAGCCAATTATCATTACCTCCTTCAACACCCCAACCTTTTACCCAGCCATAATCACCTCCATTATTAACTTGAAGAATTACCTCCCTAATAACTTCTTGATAATGTTTATTTTCTCTGTCAATATTCATTATTGGTATATTGAGGTTAACAAATTCTTCTTTAATAGTTTTATAATTTGAAATAATTTCTCGAAGTTGAGGAAATTGTAAATGATTATAAAAATTTTCCATCTTTTATTTTTTATTTAATGACTCTATGATTTCTCTGCTAATTTTTTTTAATTTTTCAACTATTTCAATATTAGCTTTATCATTATTCTTCCATTCAATTTTTAGAGAGCGTTGTTTTAATTCTACATAAAAAATATTATTAGGGTCATTATCTTCTTTGAATTTTTTCCAAACTATTTTCTTTTTAAAAAGTTCTTTATTTTCAAAATTGGTGTTCAAAATATTTTGTACAGAATCTTTAAACTCTTTTTTAAAAGTGATACTACAAGCGTAATTACTATTACCATAGGATTCTGCAAACATATAGTTTTTATTGCTTACTGCATTCGCTGTTCCATTTTGGGCAAATGTAAGCGATGTAAACATTGTAAACATTATCATTAAAATTTTTAATTTCATATTTTTTACTTTTTAAATTTTATTCAATTATTACTATACCTCTATGTTTATAAAGAGTTAAAAGGATATATAAAAATGCTTCTTTTGGTATGCTTAGTGTTTCTATAAAATCATTAACTACTATTTTTTCATCATTGTTTAGTTTATTTAAAAGATTCTCAAAGTCTTTAAAGTATTTAATTCTCGTTTTTCTGCCTCTTATATAAATATCTAATTTTTCATTATTGAAATTATTATATATAATTTTAAAGGGTTTGGACAACTCAATAATTTTATATTCAAAATAAGTGTAATCTATACTTTCAATTTTGTTTTCAGGAGGACAATTAGCCCAGCCACCATTACTAAAAAGAGAATACTTAAAATCCAAATATATACTCATGAGAAAATCATTTAAATTTGGATTTTCTTTATTGAGGGTTTTTAATATGTTCTTTTTAAAATACTCATAGGTGTCATGGTTATTCAAATAATCAATTTGAGGAGGTATTATTCTCGTATCATTAGGAATAAATTGAGTTAAAAAGTGTTTAATTACTTTCTTTGAATATGAAAATATATCAGAACTATGAAACCAAAGTGATACACCTATTGAAATATCTTCTGTATAACCTACATGGTTTACAAACCACGGCATATAAAAAATATCTCCTTCTCCAAAATCAAATTTTTTCGCATAATTTAATATTGGCTCAATTTCTTTATTATTTATAACGTTTTTCCCTACAAGTTTTTCATAGGTTTCATCGTCCCAAATATACATTTGTTTTCTACCTGGTCCGAGGTGAAAATGTAATACATTTTCTCCAGTATGGTCTTTATGAATACCAAGTGGAGTCCAACCATAATTACCTATAAAAATTGTAATTTCATTTCCTAACGGAGGGTAACCAACTAATTTATATAAAGGTTCTAAAGCCTGAAAAATATTTTTACCTAGTAATTCTGAAAAAACTTCTCCAAAATTCATAATTATACCAAATCTTGTTTTTATAATTCTCTCAAAATATAAAATAATATCCTCATTTTCTTTTGGAGGATTTTTAGTAAAAATTTCAATTGTATTTTGATTTTTGACTAATTCTCCTTTATCATTATATAATCTAAAACCATTAATTAAATTATTATTTTCTACTCTATTATAAAAGGATTCTGTTACTCCTTGATATAAAGAATTTTTAAAATTTTCATTGAAAGCATTTTCAATAACACATGCTTGGTTGAAATTCTCATTTACATCAATAAATTCATTCCAAAAGTTCTTGTCGAATATTGTTTTCATAAATTGTTAAATTTTAAAGAAGAAGTAGTTTTTTAAACTACTTCTTCATAATCATTAATTTTGAGTAGGACCTCCTACAGTTGCAGTTCCATCATCTTCATTTCTTTGTCTTTGTTGAATTTTTTGCTTTCCTTCAGCTTGACCACCCTGTAACGCTCCTTGCTCAAGTTTTGACAATTCATCTACTTCTAAAAATTTTTTGATTTCTTCTACTTTTTTCATTTTAGTAAAAATTTGTTTCTCCAATATGTGGGCAAACTAGCACATATCTTTGAAATTAATAATTGTTTAAATTAGTCTGCCTTGTATAATACATTTAACAACGGTTTGTGTAGTTTAACTATATTACTCTATCAAAAGTTAATGGTTTCTATTTGTTTTGCTCTACGGCTTGCCTATATGTTGGCTGAACTTAAACCTTAATCTTATGACTTTCTTTTAGTTTTCTTTTACGCTCTGTTGCTCAATGGTTTCATACAACGTTTTGGGGCTTTGTGTCAGGTGGGGTTAAAGATGCACTTACTTTCGGTTTAAGACTAATGTTTGTTGATATTACTGAACCTTAAATTTAACCCAAAAGCCCCACTTGCACAAAACCCCTGTTGTATGAAGCCATAACTTTTCACATTCCAATTTTCACGTTTCATTTAGTTTTCAAATTTTCGTTAAGTGCCTATTTTACTGGTGCACAAGTCTTATCTATTTTGACATAAGCCTTATCTACTTTTGAACAAGGCTTATCTATTTTTGCATAAGGTTTATATAGTTTGGCACAAGATATATCTATTTTGGCAGTTGTCATATTTACTTTGGCATAAGGCTTATTTAGTTTGGCATAAGGCATATCTATTTTGGCATAAGGCTTATGCAGTTTTGCATAAGCCTTATTTGTTTTTTATGCTTGTCCTACTTTTTTGAATTTAATTTTTGCGATTGCTTTGTATTGAACAGAATTACTATCAAGGATTGTAAACAAATAATCTTTTGCTTTGTTGAAAGTATCTACTAAATTATCTTCGGAAAGATACATTGAATTGTTACGAATGCTACGAGCATTGTTTAAAGGAACAAAAGTGTTGGCAACGCCTTGCGTTGCTTGCAACATTTGGGCTTTTTCTGCTTGCAGTGTAGCGATTTGATATTCTGTTTCGTTAGGGTTATAGTTTGGTGTATTTTGAAGTTGTGAAATTAGCAAATCGTAATTATTTGTACGTTGGTCGTAACTCATTTGTGATGTTGAATGTTGCGTTTGCTCCTCTGTTGTGTCTGTTGTTGGTGCGTTATTAACTTTACGAATGCCTTTTATTTAGAATTCATTTCTTTTGCATTGTACACTACAAAATACTCCGAATGATAAATCAATTAATTGGTTCTTTCTTTTTCTTCTTGATTACCAACTTCTTTTTTCTCTACATTAATATTCTTGTTACCAAATTTGTAAACTAGTGATAAACGGAATAATCTAACATCGTAATAATTTTTGTAATCTATTTGTATATTATTGGTAAAACTGGTGTAAATAGGTCTGTTTGTGCTTAATATATCATTTGCATTGAAACTTATTTGTAATTTTTTGTCAAAGGCAAAATATTTAATTGAGGCATCTAATTGACTATAAGAATTGTTTTTATCTAAATCAGAAGTTCCTTTAAAGTTATACCAATAAGAAAAATTAAAAAGTAATGTTTTGTTTTTGTTTAGATTAAAATCGTTACTTATTGAAAAATAAGCATTTGAACCATTTAAATTTTGATTTGTTATTGGTATCAAAGATTCTGATTTGCTATAATTCCAATCAAATGAAAATGTACTTGATAACCATTTTAATTTATTATAAGTATATGATTCTGAAATACCTATTATTGTTGTTTTGAAAAAATTTTGTGCAATTGTTTTTTGAATATTATCTGTGTTATCCACAATAGTAATTTGTTCAAATCCATTATCAGTATGAGAATAATAGATGCTATTTGACCAATTATCATTAAATGTGTAGTTTAATTCTAAATTGTTTGAAAATGATGGTTGCAAAAATGGATTTCCCTCTGTGTAAGAAAATGGATTACTATACCATCTAAACGGATTTAATCTATTGTAAGAAGGTCTATTTATTCTTTTATTATAGTTTATTGAAAATGAGTTTTTTTCATTTAGTGAATAGGTAAGGTAAAATGTTGGAAACAATTTTGTATAAGAATTTGTGTTTTTTTGATTAAGTGTTTTGGAAACCCCCTCTGTTTGTGTGTTTTCTAATCTAAAACCTAATTGAGTTTCCCATTTTTCATTTAATTTTTTTGCCCCATTTAGATAAATTGCTTGCGTGTTTTCATCGTAATTAAATTCGTTACTTTGGGTTGGGTCAAAAATTGGATTACCTAACGTTGTGTCAAAATAGTTTACATTATTTTGAGTTTTAATAAAAGATAATTTCCCACCATAACTTAAATTAATCCATTTTAGAGGATGTTCAAAATCAATTTTAGCTGAATAATTTTGAATATCTTGTAAACTGGTATTATTGGCAGATAATAAATTTATGGTATTAAAAATTCTATTATCATCATTTTTGAATTTAAAATAATCTAAATTGATATTCATTTTTCTTCCAATTGTATCAAAAACTACTGTGGAGTTTAGATTTAGAGAATGATTATTATTCTTGCCTAAATTTTCGGATAAAGTATTTATATAAGAATCTATTTGAGAGTTTGTTTGATTGTAAATAGTAGTCAAACTATTTTCTGCAATTTTTGGTTTGCTAAAACTTCCTAAATATTGCATACCAACTGAAAATTTTTCAGATATTTTATAATCTGCTCCAATTCTACCATTTACAGAATTTTGGAAATCTCTTCTTTTGTTTTCTTCATTCCATAACCCCAAAGGATAATATATTTTATTTGTTTCAACTGGAGCATTTGAACCATTAACATAATTCAAATTTGAATATAAAGAAAGTTTGTTTTTTTGATAATCAAAATTACCACCAAAAGAGCCTTTTGGGTAGGTACTTTGAATGTATGAACTTCTTAAAGAAGCATTCCATTGATTTAATTTAGACTTTTTTAGTTTTATATTAATCAAACCACTATTACCTTCCGCATCGTATTTTGCTGGTGGAGTGGTAATAACCTCAATACTTTTAATGTTATCAGATGGAATGCTTTTAAGAAAATTAATAAGTTCATCACCCGTTAAAAGTATAAGTTTATCATCAACCATTACTGACATATTATTTTTTCCAATCATTGAAATATTATCATTTTTTACTTTAACACGAGGAGTAATTTTTAAAGCATCGATAGCATCACCGCCGGAGGCGGAGATGCTATTTTCTACATTGAAAATTAATCTATCCACTTTTCTATCTATAAGTTTCTTTTTTGAAGTAATTACAACTTCTTGAAGTTGCTGTGTTTTTTCTGTTATATTGATTATACCTATATATGTATCTTGGTTTACACTTATCTTTTGTTTGTGATAAATTCCGCCTAATTGTCTAACAAGCAATGAATATTCTCCTTTTTCAGTTTCTAAAATGAATTTTCCCTCTGCATTTGTAAGCTCACTTTTAAATATTATTGAATCTTTATTTTGTAATTGAATTTCAATAAACTCAACAGGATTATTTTTTTCGTTTTTTATTTGTCCGCTTATTTTTATTTGTGAAAAAACTTGATTTTGAAATAAAATAATTAGTAATAATGATAGTAAATGTCTTTTTGTCATCTTAATTTCTGTCTTTATTTAGTTTGGTTACGTTCTTTTTTATGCGCAATTTTGGTCAATGGTTTCATACAACGTTTTGCAGCTTGCAGAAGTGGCGGATTAAGGAAACCTAAAACTTTCGGTTAAACACTGACTTTGCAAGTACAAAATCAACTTTAAATTAAGCCCAAAACCCGCCATTTCTGCAAACTGCTGTTAGCTGTAGTAGTTGTTTTTTAAACGTTTATTTCTCGTATAATTCTGTTGTTTTTAATAATATTTCGGAATAATTAAATATTTCATCCAAAGTTCCGATTTCAAATTTCGTTTCTTTTTTATTTTCGTCTAAAGTTCCAATATATTTTTTTCCGCCATTTAGATAAAGTCTACAAATTGCTTTTCTATTATTATCGTCAAGAAATATTGCAAAATAAGATTGAGCGTCACGATAAGTAACTCTTGTTGCAGGAACTTTTTGGCGCAAAATAGTTTTTACGATTAAAAATGCTTCAAGTTCTTCTTCCGTTGTGTTTATTTTGCTAATATCTTCGAGATTTTGTTCAGCAGAAATTTCATTTTCAACTTTATTTTTTTCGTCTTCTTTTGATAATGCAGTTTTTAAACGTTCAGTAATTAAATCACTAATATAATGTTGAATAGATTTTTTAGTCAATTCTGTGAACTGGTCTAAAACTTTTGCAGTTACAACACTTGGATAAACTTGTTTTGCAAAATATTTTACAAATTCTGAGCTTGGTTCGGTAAGTTCTTGATGAAGCAAATGTTTCAATTCATTCATATACTTCATTTCACTTGCGGTATTTACGATGCTTTCAGCATCGAAATTTGCTTTGTGAAATTTTTTCAGCTCCTCAATTTGGTTGTCTTTAATTTCGGTAATGTTAAATTCCAAAAATGGTTTTTCGTCCATTTTGTTTGGAGCAACTAAATCAGAATAAAACCTGTAAACAATTCCGTTTGTTAATAAACCAAATTTTGCTTTTGAAACGTGGAAATATCTTAACAATTGTCCGTCGTGAACATTTAAGTTTTGACGCCAATCTTTACATTCTATTAAAATTGTTGGATGACCATCTTTAAAGATTGCATAGTCAATTTTTTCTCCTTTTTTTATTCCAATATCTGCGATAAATTCTGGAACAACTTCCAATGGATTAAAAACGTCATAACCTAAACTTTGAAGAAAAGGCATTACAAAAGCATTTTTTGTTGCTTCTTCAGTTTGAATACTTTCTTTGTGTTTTGTTCTGTCTGCGATTAATTTAAGTTGGTCTTTTAAATCCATATTTTTATTATTTTTGGTTTTATTTTGTTGTTTTTCAAGTTTTTGCGTTCTGCTCGGATACTATTACAGCTAACGTTTCGCGGCTTGACGCAGAAGCGAAGCCAGCGAACGGCTAAATTTCTGCTAAAGATAAACATTTTCGTGAAAAACAGACTTCAATTTAAAATAAAATGA
>NZ_PQNY01000023.1 GCF_002917885.1 Flavobacterium croceum DSM 17960 | reverse complement strand
CTTAAATTGAAGTACGTTTTTCACGAAAATATTTTATCTTTAGCAGAAATTTAGCCGTTCGCTGGCTTCGCTTCTGCTCCAAGCCGGGAAACGTTAGCAGTAACCATCCGAAAAATCGTAGAAAACAATGACCTCTTCAAAGCTCGACAGATTAAAATATTTACTGCAAATGAAAAAATTTGCTGATTCCGAATGGGAAAAAAGAGGATTAAATCCTTCCAGTTCTGAATTATGCGAACAATTAGAAAATAATTTTGATAATTGTCTAAATTCTTTATTAAAACTAGTAGAAGAACAAGCAACAAATAAACAATTGAAAACAACTTTGAGCCAAAACTTAAAAAGTTTAAATAAAGCAGAATTGGATACCGAAGAGAAAGAATTTGTTTGTGATTATTATTATGAAATCGCAAAAATCATTGAAGTGGATTTTAAGAACGAACTCAATAATTGGCTATATGGAAATGTATTAAATTCACTTTTCAAAATTTCTGAATTATTAAAAGGAAAAGAAAAAATAGTAGAAACTTTATCACAAAGCTGCACAAAATGCAATTCTAAACTTGAGACATTTATTCTTGAAAAAGATGAAACAATTCCTGAATCAGATTTCTTTATTGTGAG
Source organism: Flavobacterium croceum DSM 17960 (assembly GCF_002917885.1). Lineage (GTDB taxonomy): Bacteria > Bacteroidota > Bacteroidia > Flavobacteriales > Flavobacteriaceae > Flavobacterium > Flavobacterium croceum. The sequence continues at coordinate 14,472 of NZ_PQNY01000023.1, read as the reverse complement.
ATGTAAATCTTGTAGAGAATATAATTTAATAGATAAAGGTCCGAAAATAAAAAGATTGAAATTTGGAGAATATGAACTAACTGAACAATTATCCAGAAAAGATTACGATTTAGACGGAGCAATAATAAGACTAAAACAAATACAACACTTCAGAAAATAATGGCTACTGCTAACAGCGGTTTCACGAGATTGCGAAAAATGTAGTCTATCGACGTACATTTTTCGCAATTATTTTCTACTTTAGTAGAAAATATGCTGTCACGAACTTCGCAACCTCGTGAAGCCGCCAAACGTTGGTGGTAATTTTAATGAAAAATCGTAGAAAAATGAAACATAAAATTTTTATTACATTTATAATGATGTTGTTATCAGCAAAATTGTTTTCACAAGGCGAAACCGAATTAGACTCAAAAAATAATGAAATTACTAAAGAATATAGAAACAATAATTATCAGAAAGCAAATGATTTGCTAAATGAAATTATTTCAAATTCAAATTTAACAACAATTTCTAACCCCAAATTTCTTCTTAATAATGACCAAAAAATATTGTTACTTAATAACAAATCAAAAATATCAGAAAAACTAAATGATTTAAAAACTGCAATTTCATCTTTAAAGCAAATGATGGAAATTGGTAGCTCAATTAATGATGCTTATGGATTAAATTTTAATAGAATTCAATTAGCTAAATTATATTTAAAAGACAAAGAAAATGAACTTGCTTGTGATCAACTTGAAATTGTTAGTAATTATATTTATGATTACGATGGACGTTATAAAGATGAACATCTAAAAGCAATGAAATTAAAAGACTCGGTTTGTTCAACTTATCTCAAAAATAAAAGTATTACGGCTAAAAAATCTAAAAATCCAAATTATGGAAATCAAGCACCTGCATTTTCATTATTAGGAGGTTTTGAAAGTGATATTGAAAATTTATTAGGAAAACCAAAAGGTAAATTATTAGAACATCGTGGAGATAAATCTTATGATGCTTATATTTATAAAACAAAATGGGGCGAATATAGGATTGCATATGAAGATGGACAGTCATTTATTATTTGGTTTTATCCAATAATTAAACAAAAATTTGATGAAAAAGACCTATTTTATGGTGGCAAATTTAATATTGAAAATGATTTTTTAAAAGGAAGTGTAATAGGAAATACAAGCAAAGGATTTGTTAATGGTCAAAATTATTTTAGTATTGATTATGAATATAATTCTTCAGAAAATCATTCAATAATATTTTATGGTAAAAAATCAGGTTTAGTAACAAAAATATTAATCTACTAAAAAAACTACCACCAACAGCGGTTTCAAGAAATGGCGAGGCACGGGATTTATCAGAAATTGGAAAGGTTTTTAATTAAAAGTTTTGTTTATATTTGTGAAGGCTTGGTCTTGGTTCATCGCCACTTCTTGAAGCCGCGAAACGTTGGTGGCAATTTTATAACAACCGTATCAAACTCAAACTCACAGAAAAATATAAATGAATTGAAATTATAGTTTCAACAAAAAATCAGAAGTTTAAAAATTCATTTTTACCCTTTGCTGTTAGGTAAGGAAAAAACAACTTGACAAACAAACTACAGTATTTCTCAATAATTTCTTGACTTGAAGTTGTTTCATAAATTTCCGATGAAGAAATCCAGGAATCACTGAAAATTTTTATTGTCAAAATAAAGAAATCATATTCGTTGTCATATTCCTGTTCTCGCATATATCCTTCCTCGATTGCTCGATTTATAACAATTCTATACATTTTTGCTCTTATACTTTCAATTTCAATAAAAATATGTTTTAGCTTTTCATTTTCTTTTAAAATAGTATTAAGTTCGATCATTAAAAAACGGTATTGATACAATATTTTAAAACCATTTTTTGTCGAATTGAATAAACTTTCTATAAAATTAGGATGGTGAATTGTTGTTTCATTCAGCGTTATTGCTTTCTCTAATAATTCTTGATGCAATGCTATAACAATGTCATTTTTTGTGTTAAAATGATATATCAAATTACTGTGACTAATACCCAGTTCAGATGCTATCTGTCTAATTGACACAGTTGTAAATCCATCTCTATTAAATAATTCCAATGACTTATCGAGAATTTTTCTTTTAGTTTCTTTCATTTTTAGAACATTTGGTCTAATTTTTTTTGTACATTTGGCCTAAAATTATAAAATCAAATGAATATGAAAACAAAAAGAATACATTTATTTGAGTTTGAAGACCAAAAGTGGTTTCCGCAATTATTACGAAACTATGTAACAGATTTTCTTCAGTACCTAGCAAACAAAGCCAAAGTTTATGAACCAGTTGTAGATGTCATCAATGAGACTTTACAAAAGAGCAACACAACACAAATTATTGATTTAGGTTCTGGTGGTGGTGGTGGATTAGTTTGGTTGGGTAAAGAATTACAGAAAAAAAATTTCGAAATCAGGATAAAGTTCACGGATTTATTCCCTAATATTGAAGCTTTTCAACATACGACGAATCAATCTGATATTTTTGAATATCATTCAGAACCAATTAATGCTAAAAATGTTCCAGAAAACTTAAAAGGTTTACGAACAATGTTTTTATCTTTTCATCATTTTCAACCAAAGAATGCAAAAATGATTTTACAAAACGCCATAAACAGCAATCAACCTATTGCAGTTTTTGAAATTCAAGACAGAAGCTTACCGAGTATAGTTGCTATGTTGCTTTCGCCTGTAAGCGTTTTATTCACAACACCGTTTATTCGTCCTTTTCGATGGAGCAGGTTATTTTTTACCTATTTAATCCCTATTGTCCCTTTTGTGGTTTTGTGGGACGGAATTGTTTCTGCATTAAGAACTTACACGGCTGAAGAAATGAGAAATTTGATAAATTCTCTTGAAAATAATACAGCTTTTGAATGGAATTTCAACAAGAAAAAATCAAAAACAGGATTTGTAATCTACACTATTGGAATTCCGAAAAAACAATAAATATATCTTAACAAAACGTCTATTTCTAGTTTAACCAATTTGAGAAACACTATCTCGGCAAGTGAGGACAAAAGATTACTGATGTAATAATGTGATAAAAACTGCCACCAACAAGGGTTTTGCAAAAGAGCGGGTTAAGAGCAAAGTTCAACAACAGTAATTCTATCACCACATAAGCCATTTTTATTTCCTTTTTTTTATTTTAGCAAATAGAAAATGGCTTATGCTACGGTAGTGTTAAACTGAACATTTGTGCTTCTATTTCCGCTCCTTCGCAAAGCCCTGACCCGTTGTATGAAACCATTGAGCGACAGACGATCAATGACAACAAAAAAATTAAAATAACGTTTAACAAATTAAATTACAATAAATGAAAAATCAAGAAATCAACAACCAAACGACACTATTTCGTTTTGTAAGTCTGCGAAGTGCAGAACTAACAAAAAAAGAAAACCAAGACAAGCGTTTTATCTTTCATCCCGACAATCAGACAGGAGCATTTTTCAATGCAGAACGAAACAAAGCCAGTAGCCAGACCAAATGGAATGCAATGCGTGCTGCATCGGCAAATTTCCCTGCCTATCTAGATGAAAAAGAAATTGAGGCATTAAATCCTGATTTATTCAAAGTAGCCGACTGGGTAGCAAGAAACAAAAGCACGCTCGACCCAAAGGAACTGGCAGAAAAAATGAATGGATTACAGCCATTAGATTTAAAATTTGAGCTCAAACTTTGGGATAATCTTTTTTATCAGGTACTTACCCAAAAGAATTTCTATGTGAAAGAAGCAGTTATCCAACTGCTTGTACTCAATAATATTCTTAAAAACAAATCGTCTTTCATAGGAAAAACCTTTGATGCAGAAACGGCTAAACAGTTGATTTTGGCAAAAGTAGTATTACCAGTAGAATTATTTGAAGAAAATACAACTCCTACTAGCAATACTACTACTCAAAAACTTGCTGAAAGAGAAAAAGAATTGATTGGATTTGTTCCGCAAGAATTGTTGGAGGCAAAAGAAGTTGCCGAAGCCAAAATTGCAACCGAAAATGCAGAATTTTTGTTGTCGGAACTTAAAAGAATAGAACAATCTCACTATGAAACCTACGAAGAAGCCTACAACAGAGAATTAAAAGCCTATCAAGAGAAAATAAAACCAACTATTTTAGACTATCAAAAAAGATACAAGGAAGAGCAAAGAAGACTTTGCGAAAAACCAAAAGACGAAAATTATAATCCCGATGACATTTGTAACCAGCCCGATGTAGAGTATCCTGAACTGCCTGAATTTGTCTTTGATTTTTCACAAGAACCTGAACTTAAATCATTGCAAGAGCATCTTTCAGAAGATAGTTTTGCTGAATTATCTAATCAGGTAGATTTAAAAAAAGTTAAATCATTTGCTGAACTTAAACAATCTTTAAAGAACAATTTAAGGGATAATCATCAGAAAATTGTAGATAAAACACAAATTTCAGAACAAGTATTGGCTTTTGGAGATACTGCCATTACTTTGAAAGGAAACACCTTACAAACCAATGATTTTACTTTTCAAATCTGTACTACCCGTTTGGCTAACGGAAATGTAATTCCATATATGACGATACAACTGCCAAATTCTAATTACACAGTTCAGCAGTTTATTTATCATTTGCATTACAGTTCTGGCGGAACAAACACTAACGGTTATTTCAATCAATCGCTTAATGGAAACGTATTGACTTTGAGCAAAATGTATAACACTGGTTTGCTATATTCAACCAACAGCAATGCTACAAGAATTTCGGGCTATATCATTTTTACCAACGGACAAACCTATACTTTTGAAGTAAATCCTTTTAGTTTATCGGGTTGTTATAGTGGTAAATTAGTTATCAAAGGAGGAACAGATACAGGAGGCGGAGAAACTACCGATGAAAATTCATTTATTCCGAATACTTTCGGGTATAGACAATTAGGTATTGCCGATTACAAAAAAGTAGTTTCTAAAATCTGCAAATATGAAGTAGGAGAAGTGGCTCATATCGAAAACGTGATGGCTCGTGAATTGAGAGAAAAAATCACTACTAAATTTCATCAAACTCAAGTAATTGAAACCGAAAGTACAGAAATTGAAACCGAAAAAGTAAACGATACTACTTCTACAGAACGTTTTGAAATGCAAACGGAAGTAGCCAAGTTAATGCAAGAACAAAAACAGCTTGCGGCTCATGTAGATGTTCGCTCATCTTGGGGAAATACAACCATTGATGCAGGGGCAAGTTACGCTTCCAATGTATCTAAAGAAGAAAGCAACAGACAGGCGGTAAACCAAGCCAAAGAAATTACCCAGCGTGCAATGGAACGTATTGTTTCGAGGGTAAAAAATGAAAAAACGGTAAAAACCACCGATGAGTTTACCGAAGAAAACAACCACCGTTTTGACAATACCGAAAGCGGAGAACACGTTTCGGGTGTTTTCAGGTTCATCAATGCCATCTATAAAAATCAGATTTACAACTATGGCAAACGCCTGATGTATGAATTTATGATACCTCAACCGAGCAAACTGCATCGTTTGGGAATGGCTGTAAGCCAAAGCAATGCAAATGCAACTACCATAGAAAAACCGATAGACCCAAGAACCGCAGGCTATACCGATTTTACCAAAATCAATGAAAATAATTATCAGTTACTGGCTTCCAAATATAATGCAGATGTAGAGGTTTGCCCTGAAAATTATATCAATTTATCGCAATCCTTTTTGAAAGAAGATTGGAGCAATGATGGAAGATGGCACAAGTCAGGAGAATTTGCCATTAAAATTCCTGAAAAATATGCCGTAGATACTGTAAAAGGATATTTTGACCCAATGAATGGAAGCCATTCTGCTACTTGGAACAATATGGGTGGTGTGATTTACATAGGAACAAAACGAATAGGAATACCGAACAGAACTGCCGAAATGCCGATTTTTGCCTCTAATTTTGATACGGAAATCAAGAATGAAGTAAAAATAACCATGACTACTTGGGACATTGCTACCTATAACTTCAATTTGATTGTAACCTGCAAACTTACAGCAAGTGCGAAAGTAGAATGGCAGAAGAAAACTTTTGAAGCCATTCTCAAAGGCTATTACAACCAGTTGGCAGAATACAACCAATCCATAGCCGAAGCCCAAGCAAGCGGAATACAAATTTTAGACAGCAATCCTCTTTTCTATCGTCAGATTGAACAAAATGTATTGAGAGAAAACTGTATTTCTTATTTGCTCGACCACACCAACCCTAATTCTGTGAAGAAATTCGGATTGAAAATGTACAACGACAATGCTTCGTTTACCAACTTCCAAGTGAATTTGGATAAGAAAATGGACGATTATGGAAGTTTTATCAAATTTATGGAACAGGCTTTTGAATGGAATTTAATGAGTTACAATTTCTATCCCTACTATTGGGCAAACAAAGACGAGTGGAAAGACCTCTACCAGTTTGAAAGCAACGATGCTATTTTCCGTTCGTTTATGCAGGCAGGAATGGCAAGGGTAATTGTTACAGTAAAACCGGGCTTTGAAGAAGCCGTAATGCACTATTTAACAACAGGACAGATTTGGCTCGGCGGACAAATGCCTGTACTCGGAAATCCATTATATCTTTCTATTGTAGATGAGCTAAAAGAACAAGAATACACCGTAGAGGAAACTTGGACAACTACTTTGCCTACCCAATTGATAGCACTTCAAAAAAGCGGTGTTTCGGTAGATGCAACAGGATTGCCAACTTTGGATACCTGCGAAACCCAATCTACCAAAAAACTGGTAGCAAACGATGCCAAATTGGGCATTGGAACTGCTGAAAAGGATACCAAACTTGCCGACAGAGTAGCCAAGATAGAAAGCCGTATGATTGAGAATATAGACATTAATGATGGCAAAATATCGCTTACTACCAAAGGCAAAAACCGCCAAACTGTAGCGGAAGTTTCTGTGGAAGATTTAAAAAGAGAATTGCAATAAAACAAATGTAAAATAAGAGGAGTGGCGATAAAAAGCCATTCCTCTATTTTCTAATTTTTAAATTACAGAAATATGGCAGATAAAAAAATAGGCAACAGCATTTTTCGCTTCGAGCAAGAAGCAGGAATTGATAGTAAACTCGGGAATTGGGGAGGAAGAAAATTTTTTGGGGAGGGAGAAGATGGAAATGGAGAAGATGATGGGGGTGGAATAAGTTTTAGTTGTGAATGGTTTTCTGATAAGGAAAGGAAAAATAAAATAACAGAAGCAGTAATTGGTGATTTAGTATTTTATAGAATAATTTGTAATGGTATACCTGAAAATACAAGATTGAAATTCTTAATGTATGATACTGACCAACCACTAGGAAATACAAATTTGAACAAATATCAAGAAGGTATTGTTAAAAATAAAAAAGTAGAATCGTCTGTTTTTTTTGGAGTTGATTATGTTGATTATATTGAGGATGATAGCGGTGATGAAATAGAAATTTATTGGAAGGTAAGATATAATAATAAAGAATATGATATTTTTAATTCAAATAAAAATTTAAACTTAGGTGATGATGAATATTACAGAGCAATAGTAGGTGAACCTAAAAAGAAAAAAGAACCAAGATATGTATATACTTGTAATTGTGGTTGGGTAGATACATCACACGCTTTTGAAAAAACAAAGCGTAAAAGAATTGATATAGGAGCAGACAATTTATGGAAACAGATTAAAAATGAAAGTGGAGTAAAATCACAATGGAAAAATGGTTTTCAAGTTATTTATTCACAAGATATTGTAAAATTGGGTTTATCTATCGGTGTTACAAAAGAGTATTTTGTAAAATACGGACTATCTTTAAAAACTAAAGAACAAATAGCTTTAAGTATATTCCAAGAAGTATCATTAGAATTTGAACAATTACAAAGTCTTCATCCTACATCTGGTTCTTCTTTTGAACCCGCTGATTTAGTCTCAAACCTATTAGGTTTTTATAGTGTAATAAGACCAAAACTCACAAAAAATTATATTTTAGATAATCTATGTAAACAATTAGGTACAGATAAATCTGCTAAAATCTATAAGAAATACCCAGGTACTTTTACCATTTCCAAATACAAGAATAAAAAGTTTACACCACGATTTTTTGATAATGAGTACTGTAAAAATCCAGTATTTCCAAAAGAATTTCAAGAAATTAAACCCTACCCAAAAGATAATGATACTTTTAGAGATTGGATAGACTTATTTGATATTCATAAAGGTATTCCTCCAATCACAGGACCAAAATAATGAGTTATGCAAAAGAAATTTATATTTAGAATAGTTGTAATTTTACTCATTATCATAGGGTTCGTTTGGTGGTTTTTATACGAACTAACTTGGGAAGGAGGTAGAGATATAGGTGTTCTTTCCCATCCTTGTAATACAGAATATTCAATAAAAATAACTCAATATTCAAAATTTGACTGGGCACAACCTCTATATTTTGAAATATTAAAAAAAGATAAATCTTTAAAAGATTGTTATAGTCAATTTGGAATAACTAATAATACAAGTGAAAATATTAATAATTTTGAAATTCATTGTTACGACAATATTCTTTATGTAACCTGGAAAGATGAAAATATACCTATTATTATGTTTGACACCAAAACACTTAAATCATATCCAAATAAATATATAAAAGATAGTTATGAGGATGATAAATTTAAAAATGAATTATTTGATAGAATAAAGAAAGGGAATCAAAAATTAGAAATAGATTAACCTATGGACACACCAACCCGCAACCGCATAGCAAAACTTCATCCCTCCGTAAGACAAGAAGTAACAAAAATTATCCAAGAATGCAATACAGCTCTTACAGGCAGAGCAAAAGTAAGAATTACCCAAGGTTTGCGTACTTTCAAAGAGCAAGAAGAACTCTACGCATTGGGCAGAACCAAAGTAAATCCAGTAGGTAAAACACCAAAAAAGCCAATGGGCAATAAAGTAACCAACGCCAAAGCAGGGCAAAGTGTACATAATTATGGCTTTGCAGTGGATATTTGCTTAATCATAGATGGCAAAACAGCCTCCTGGGACACCAAAAAAGATTGGGACAACGACCAAGTTGCAGAAGAGTTCGGAGAAAGATGGATTGTAAAAAAAGGAGCAGATATTAATGTATCAATGAATATAAATCACTGGAATGCAGGTGATATGTTTAATAATATTATTAAAAATAAAAAGTCTGCTTTAGATTATATTTCAGAGAGTATAATAGAATTAATCGGAAAATGGTAATGCAATGAATCCAATTTATGTTTATGGATTAATTTTCTATGGTATCTATATGATTTTAAGTTTTTTCCTTTTTAGAAAATTAAAATACAATATTCTTAGAAAATCTATTCTATTTTTTATTATACTTTTTATCATAAATTTAGCATCTCTTTTTATCAACTCTTTAATAACATATGATGATAAATATTATGGATTAGTTATTGCCTACTCTATAATGATTATGGATTCCTTTATTATATCCACATTTTTATCATTTCTTATCTATCTATTTTTTAAAAAGTATCTTTTAAAATAAATGAAGCATACCTTAATGAACAAACCCACAACAGACAAAATCGCAAAACTTCATCCCTCCGTAAGACAAGAAGTAACAAAAATTATCCAAGAATGCAATACAGCTCTTACAGGCAGAGCAAAAGTAAGAATTACCCAAGGTTTGCGTACTTTCAAAGAGCAAGAAGAACTCTACGCATTGGGCAGAACCAAAGTAAACCCAGCAGGCAAAACACCCAAAAAGCCAATGGGCAATAAAGTAACCAACGCCAAAGCAGGGCAAAGTGTACATAATTATGGCTTTGCAGTGGATATTTGCTTAATCATAGATGGCAAAACAGCCTCCTGGGACACCAAAAAAGATTGGGACAACGACCAAGTTGCAGATTGGTACGAGTGCGTAAAAATCTTTGCAAAGTATGGTTGGGAATGGGGAGGAAACTGGAAAACCATTAAAGACCTACCTCATTTCGATAAACGTGGTTTTAATTCTTGGCGAAAACTATACAAACTAAAAAAAGACAAAACGGTTATGTAGTGTTATAGTCTATGATTATCTTTTTTCTTTCATCTTTAATCCTTTTTCTAAAACAATGAGCTCAAAAATCAGAATCCTTTCTCTCGATGGTGGCGGTATTCGTGGCATTATTTCCTGCGTAATTCTAAAATACATCGAAGAACAACTACAAAAACAAGACAACCCCAATGCCAAAATTGGCGATTATTTTGACCTAATTGCAGGCACAAGCACAGGGGGGCTTATTACTGCCTTGCTTCTTTTTCCAGATGGCAATAAAAAGGCAAAATATTCAGTAGAAGAAGCACTTAAGGGCACCTCTAAAAACTCCTTTTTATTACAAAATGTTCTCTTTTAAAATTATTGCGTTATTTTTATAAATCCGTCCTCATCGTAGCTACGGCTACGCCTGCGGATGATTTTTAAAAATGCCTTATTCTTTTAAAAGATACCTATTTCTCATCACAAAACGAGTTTTTAGAGGTGCCCTTAATTTATATGCAAAAAAAGGCAACGAAATATTTAATGTTTCCTTTTTTGAACATGTATTAAATCCATTCGGTTTACTAAAAGAAAAAATATCCGATAAAAACATAGAAAAACAACTAGAAGAAGTTTTTGGTAATTTAGAACTCAAAGAATTAGCTAAACCGTGTTTAATAACATCATATGATATTACAGCACGAAAAGCACAATTTTTTACAAGCCATAACGCCACACAACCCATCAAAAACTTTTTTGTAAAAGATGTTTGTCGTGCCACTGCGGCAGCTCCAACCTATTTTGAACCTGCACAAATAAAATCGTTATACAACCAACAATTCACACTTATAGATGGTGGCGTATATGCCAATAATCCTGCACTTTGTGCCTATGCCGAAGCTAGAAAAATTGAGTTTTCAAAAGCACTAAACAATCCACAAAAAACAGATTACCCAACGGTTAATGATATGATAATAATTTCTGTAGGAACAGGAACAGTATTAAAACCCTACAAATTTGAAGACTTTGACAACGCAGGAAAACTCAAATGGATAACACCACTTATCGATATTTTACTTTCTTCTAATGTGGAAACAGTAGATTACCAACTACAAAAAATGTACGAAACAATCGGAAACAGAAACGCTAAAAACTACCATCGTTTAATGCCAAATTTAATAAACGCATCACCCGAAATGGACAACACCTCTGCTAAAAACATCAAAAATTTAATTCAAGACGGATTAACATTCATCAATCAAAACCAAAAAGAACTCGATACAATTGTAAAAAAGATAATCAAAAACAAATAATCAAATTTTATACATTTGTAAACTAATCATTTAAACTAAAAATTATGGCTTCTACATCTGAAAAAGGACACGCTAAAAACATTGCAAACGCAAATCTATTGAACACCTATATTGCTCAATTAGGTGCAATATACAACCCAAGTAATCCAAAATTACTTTTAACAAACTTGCAAAACATTTATACAACTTCATTTTCACATCAAGAAAGTGTAAATACATTAGTTGCTCCCTACTCTATCGCAGTTGATAATCGTGAAAATATTTTTGCACCAGTTAGCAAAAAAATAACAAAACTTCGCAAAGCATACAAAGCAACAGAAGGCGTAACACCAGCTCAATTAGAAGATTTTATGACAATAGCTCGAAAACTAAAAGGCATTCGCAAAGTAACCAATGCCCCAACAACAGACACAACAGAAGAGCAAACACAACACTCAACCTCACAAATGAGTTACGACCAACGCACCAATAATTATGATTTGTTGATTTCACAACTTCAAAATACGCCAAACTACAATCCAAACGAAGCAGATTATCAAATTGCTACACTGCAAGCAGAAAAAGCTCAAATGTTGCAAGCAACGCAAAGCGTTGCCAATACTTTTGTTCCTTTAAATAATGCTCGTAGCATTCGCAACAATTCTATGTATCTATCAGAAGACAATTTAGTGGACACCTTCAACAAAGCAAAAGATTATTTGTTTACAATCCTTGATAGTAATTCAGTTCAATACAAAGCAATCGCAAAAATTAAATTCAAAAAAGTATAAGCTACTGCCAAACTAAATAAGGCTTGTGTCGAACTGCATAAGCCTTATAACAAAATATACAAAGCAACTTCCAAAATAGATAAGACAACCGCCAAAGTAAAACAAGCAACCGCCAAAGCAAATAAACCTTATGACAAAATAGATATGACAACTGCTAAACTAAATAAGACAACCACCAAATTAGAATAAGCTCCTGCCAAAATAGATAAGACAACCGCACCAGTAAAATACACACTTAACAAAAATTTGAAAACTAAATAAAATGTGAAAATTGGAATGTGAAAAGTTATGGCTTCATACAACAGGGGTTTTGTGCAAGTGGGGCTTTTGGGCTAAATTGAAGGTTCAGTAATATCAACATACATTCGTCTTAAACTGAAAGTAAGTACCTATTTATCCCCCACCTGACACAAAGCCCCGAAACGTTGGCAGTAATTATAAAAAATCCGTGCAGAAAATCATACATAAATATAAAGTCGAGTTAGAAAAAATCAAAGAAAATATTGTTTTTGATTTTGAAAACTTTTTGAAAGAAATTGAATTGAATACAGAACTTTTTGAAAATATACAAATTCTAAACATTAATAATGAAGCTGAAATTGAAAAAGCTCATTATGGAGAAGGATTTTATGTTATATTAACTAATCATACTTTTGTAGAGAATAATTGTAGTTTTACAATTAATAATAATAAAGCAATATATCGAGGTCATTCATATCATACAAAAAAAAGATTATTAAGTCATCTTTCAAATAATTATTATAGAGAAAATAAAGGAAGTACAAATTTTGAAGTTTGCCTGAAAATATTTGAAAATAATTATGGTGTCAATATTAACCAAGAACCATACAAAAATTGGGAATGGACAATTTTAATTATCAAAATGAAAGGAAGTAATCAATTTATTAGAGAACAAATCGAAACAGCCTTTGATAATCTATACTCAAAACCATGCAAATCCATTAACTAAATAAATCTTATGAAGAATATATCATTTTTATTTTTATTACTAACAAATTACATTTACTCGCAATCTGTAATAAAAACATATTATGACCCAATTTATAAAACAAAACTAAAAGAAGTTTATCAAGTAAAACCTAACACAACAACAATTAATGGTTATTATAAATTGTATGACAGTTATGGTTTTCTTTTAGTAGAAAGAAATTATATCAATAATATTCAAAACGGAAAATCTACATCATATTATGGAGCAGATGAAGCTTCGCTTCAATATGAAAAAGCACGAAATGAAAGTTTAGGAAAAATTTCAGGAACTTTTAATTATAAAAATGGTAAACTTGATGGGCTACAGACTTACTTTGATTATTCAAGAGAAGGAAAACGTTTTATTAAGAAAAAAGAAACATATGAAAATGGTATAATGATAGGTTTCATTGAATATTATTCTAACGGAATTGAAAAAAAAGTTTTACAGATTGGAAATTGTTATGAAAAATATGAAAGTGGAAAAAAATTAGCAGAATATATTTCTGATAAAGATGGTAAACTTCAAGGAAAATATATTTCATGGTTTGAATTAGGATCAAAAATGAAAGAAGGAGAATTTGTAAATGATGAAAAAAATGAGGTTTGGTTTGAATATAATGAAGATGGTTCTTTAAAATCAAAAACTGAATACAATTTAGGAAAAAGAGTTCCAACTCAAGAAGAAAAAGAAATAGAAGAAAAAAAACTAAAAGAAGCCGAAGCCGAAGCAAAAAGAAAAGAAACTGAAAAGGTTGAAAGAGAAAAAAAATGGGCAAACGAAGCTGAAAATGCAAAGTTAAAACAGATACAAGAGAGAAAAGAATCTGAACTATATTACATAAATCAAGATTTTAAATCCGAAAATCAACTTGTAATTACAAAATATCAATATCGAGAACAAGACAATGTTAAATATATAAAGAAGAATCTTTATAAATCATATGAAATTGCTACAGCTTATATTTCTGAATATATTTCAAACAAAGAAAATGACATTGATAAAAAAATAGAACTTGCAAAAACAAGATTGAATTTAGCGTTGAAGATGAATTTTTTAATTGACAAGAATACTAACGATTTAGAAAAGCAACTCAAAAAAACTGAAAACGTACTAGAAATAATACAACTATTCGGAATAAAATAACTACTGCCAACACACGTTTTACGAGATTGCGAATTATGTGGTAAATTCACGTTTATCTTTCGCAAGAAATTTAGTAGTAACAGAAAATACTCGGTTACGAAGCTCGCAACCTCGCAAAGCGCGGGAACGTTGCCTGCTATACGCAGAAAAATTCCGGAAGAAATTTTTCCTTGTTTATTTAAGAAAGAATTATGAATGTTTCAACTTCGTGGTTTTTTCTT
>NZ_PQNY01000022.1 GCF_002917885.1 Flavobacterium croceum DSM 17960 | reverse complement strand
GATGTTGTTAATAACCAACCAATTAAAGATAAATTATATAGTTTCTGTTTCATTCCTTTTTCGTTATTTTCGGATAAAGTTACCACCAACGTTTTGGCGCTTGGCGTAGTGGCGGATTTCGGAGCACAAAACTGTCAATGTACCACAAAAGTTGATGCGAGGTAGAATGTTCAATTAACCACTTCACCCGCCATTGAGCCAAACGCCTGTTAGTGGCTGGCATTCTATTCTGATTTTCGTTGGTTTGCATAATTGTCAATTCGTTTATTTCGTGCATTTATGAAGTCCGTTACTTTTTTTTTATAAACAAGATATTCGTCAACGTCTGTAAATGTTGGCTTTGTTTTAAAGTTGTCAAATGGCAAGTAAAACCGAATATTCTCACTCTCGTCAACAAGGTCATTCAGTAAAAAGAAGTCAATGTATCCTCTAAAATTCTCAAACAAGTCGAAGAAGTTTTTATATCTTAAAAATGTGTCGTAAAGTGGACTTTGTTGTCCTGCGTAAAAAAGTCTGATACATTCCAAAGTCAGGTCAAACCTGTCGTCAATTAAGCTGTTTACTCCACGAGCTTGATTGATTGTAAACTTGTTGTCTATTTTATTTTTCGGAAAAAGTGTGTAGGCACCAATTGTCGAACCAATGTCAAAAAGTTCGTTTACTTCGTTTGGAATTTGCTTTATCAACCATTGCTTTCTTGTCTGGTTTCTATATGAGTGAGTAATAGCATCACTTCCCAAATTGTATTCTCCAAGTTTCGATTTGTGATATAAATACGTTCCGCTTTTATTGTTGTCTAATTCAAAAGCTTGTCCGTTTGGCAATGGTTTACTCCATAACAATTTATGATATGAACGAAGTGTCGGACTTGTGCTGTCTGGGTCGCCACCATTTGCGTCTGTGTATACATTAAACGTAATATCTAATTTCATTTTTTGTCGTATTATTCTTTGCGTGGCGGTCGTCCTATGCTTGCCACTAACGTCTCGTGGCTTGGCGTCAGTTGGGGATTTGGTTAGCCAAATGTATAAATTAAAGACTGAACTTCCAAGTACAAAACCAACTTTAAAGTTCGCCTATAACCCCAATTGCGCCAAACCGCTGTTATCATCATTTTATAATTGCCAGTTCTCAATTGCACTTAAAGTGTTGTATTCATTGACTTTATAAAATTTGACAATGCAATTTTAAGCATAAAAAAGCAATGAAATACTTGTTTTGTTGTACCCAATGTTGTACCTTCGTATCACGATGCACCCAATTGAAAACCCAGTATTTACAATACTTTCACTCGTTTGCATTGCTTTACAAATATAGTACAACATTTCTAATTTCCTAACACTATGGCATCAATTAAACTAATTTTAAGAACACATCAGGCAGACCAAACTGGTCACAGCCCTTTGTATATCCGAATTATAAAAGATAGAAAAACGAAATTTATCACTGCTGGAGTGAAGCTCAAAGAGAACGAGTGGGATGAAGTAAAGCAGAAAGTAAAAAAGAACCATCCCAACAGTGCAAGGATGAACGCTGCATTATCTCAAAAAATTGCAGATGCTGAAGGTCAGGTTGCCGATATGGAAAGAAAGATAAAATCCGTTTCCATCAAAAAACTAAAAGAAGCCATCAAGGGAAAAGAAGTGCCAAACTTTTTTCAATATGCTTATGCTCGATGTGAAAAAATAAAAGGCAGCGTTTCGTTTGGAACCTATAAAAATTATATGCTTTACACTAAGAAATTTGAAAATTATGTAGGCAGCAAGGATGTTTATTTTGATGACATTACCGTTTCGGTTTTAAAGGACTATATGGCTCATATGGGAAATATTCTAAAAAACGGAGCAACCACGCAACGCTATTCTATAATGATCTTGGCGATAATGTTCAAGGAAGCAATTAAAGAAGACATCATTCCAGAATATATGTATCCATTCAACAAACTGACATTAAAAAAAGATACCGAGAAAAGAGTATTCCTAAACAAAGACCAAATCGAAAAACTAACCAATTTAGACCTCAAAGAAGGAAAGAAAGCCGATTTATGGCGTGATTTATTCCTATTCTCAATTTATGCCGGAGGATTAAGATTTAGCGATGTTATCGAGCTGCAATATACCAATTACAATAGCGAAGAGCAAAGAATAAAAAAAGTAATTCGCAAAACAGGAAGATTACACCAGTTTAAAATTGGTAAAGTGGCGATTGATATTTTGAATAAATACATCAAAGAAGATGCACAACCAGATGATTATATTTTCCCAATTATTACAGATAAAAAATCATACAACAAGAGTGAAGAAATACGTTATTTCATATCACAAAGAGAAAATCATTCCGCTAATTTCCAACTCAACCGAATGGGAAAAATGTTGAAACTACCGTTTCCACTTTCGTTCCATTTATCGCGACACAGTTTTGCGACCAATGCATTAAATAACGGAATGAGAATTGAGCACGTTTCTAAATTAATGGACCACACGGACATCAGCACAACGCAGATATATGCCAAAATCATCAGCGAAGAATTAGACAAAGCAGTTGACAATTACATCTTTTAGAAAAGAACGAAGGTAAATTTCAGTCAATTCTACTTTTTAAATTCCATACGAAGGTAATTTTTTCATTTTTTTACTCTCGAAAATCATTTCGAAGGTAATTTTTTACTATTTTTACTCTCGAAAATAAAACGAAGGTAAATAATCCTAAAATTGACTTTCATAAATACATCGACTATGGCAGCAAATTATAACCCGGAAAAACCGTATAACGAATTACCGTTAGTACCACCTAATACCGATTTAGAAACCAAAGTAATTTTAAAAAAGCTAATTACTTCCAGTAGAGCTTTATCCGAACTAAAAGGAGCGATAACCAATTTGCCAAACCCAACGCTGTTTATTGACACCATCAATTTACAAGAAGCACAAGCCAGTTCAGCAATAGAAAACATCATTACAACCCAAGACGAATTGTTTATGGCTTCCATAGCCGAAAAAAAATACGACAATCCAGCGACTAAAGAAGTAATGCATTACAAAGACGCTTTATGGTTTGGCTTTCAAGAAATCGAAAAACGACCTTTCTTAACGACCAATTTGTTTATCAAATTAGCACAAATCATAAAAGAAAATACAGCTTCCATTAGAAACGCATCTGGAACACAATTAAAAAATCCAGCGACAGGAAAAGTAATTTATACACCACCAGAAGGAGAAAATACCATACGTGAAAAATTAAAAAATCTAGAAGACTTCATTCACGCAGAAGACGAAATAGATCCATTAGTAAAAATGGCAATTATTCATTACCAATTCGAAGCCATACATCCGTTTTTTGATGGAAATGGAAGGACCGGACGTATCATTTTGTTATTATATTTAAAATTGGCAGGGCTATTAGATTTACCAGCGTTGTATATGAGTAATTACATCATCGACAACAAAGCGGCCTATTACAACAATTTACGTAAAGTAACCGAAGAGGGCAACTGGGAAGATTGGATAATGTATATGTTAGATATGGTCGAAGAAACAGCGTTAAAAGGCAGAAAACAAATCACAGCAATTGAAGAATTGATGAATACGATGGCTGCTGAAATTCAAGAAAAATTACCAAAAGTATATTCAAAAGATTTGGTAGAAGCATTATTCCGATTACCATATACAAAACGACAACAATTAGAAGCAGAAGGTCTAGCATCATTAAAAACTATTGGAAATTATCTAATCGCTTTAGAAGAAAAAGGCTTTCTAAAAAGTGAAACCGTTGGCAAAGAAAAAATATACATTAATTACAGATTATTAGAAATTCTAAAACAGTAATTCCAATCAAAATTTAAAAATAAAAAAAAATCAATATCAAACTACTAGCGAGTGTAAAGTCCCTATTTTATTGACTTCATCCGATTGTTAATAACTTCATTTAAAATCCTTTAACAAGGATTTTTTTTATTTTCTACATTTGCAAAATAGAAATCTAGTAATTTTTAAAGCAAACAAATCGAAAAAAAGATGATTGCTCTTTACAAGCCAAACAGCAACAAGAAAACATCAAATTTTAAACCGCTTTTAATTACAATTTTTAAATAAATGAATAACAAAAAAGACAATATTACAATTGAATTCAAAGGATCAAAATATGCAAACCGCAGAGTTTGTAGAATTATTGGCAGTGCCTCAGGCACAAGCCAAAAATCCTGTATTTGATATTATTGTCGAAGATAAAATCACTATTCAAAGTTATTGCAATGCCTTAATTGCAAAAATATTAGAACTCAAACAATCTCAATTTCCTGCATTTATCGATTATCAATTCAACCAGGTAAAAAACCCAGAGGTATGGATTTGTAAACTCGAAAAACTATTAGCCAACAATGAAGCTTTTTTCAGCTCCAAAACGGCAATGAGTAGATACAATAAATTGTACTTTCTAATCGAAAAAAAACGTTCAGAGCTGCAATCTTCGAGCGTAAAAGAACCAGTTGCAAAAACACCAAAGAAGTTTATAAATGCCGAAAGTGAAGACCGTCATTTTTCGTTTTATGAAATCAAAAAACAATTGGTTACTTGTCAACGAGATGAAGAAAAAATATTATTGTTGACCAAAGAAATGTTCGAATACCAACAAGCAAGCATCGAATTTATCAATCAAAAAACGCCAATGTATGATGTACAATGTGCTAAAGAAATTGAGCATATTTATGCCTTACAAAAATTGCAAGCAGCTGTAGAACAAACCAAAAGAGAACAAAATCTAAACCAATTACCATTCAAAAAGATGCAAATCAATTGCAATCTAAACCAGTTTATTGATATTCATTACCAGTTTACGAGAGAGTTATTTGTAGATGGCAAATCAATGATTGATGGTTCGGTTAATGACCTAGTAGCAATTATCGTAAATTCCTATGTTGACAAAGACGGAAAAGATATAAGTCCTGAAACAGTCAAAACAATACTAACACCTTCAAGAACAGAAAAACGACCGAAGCCCCATAAAAGAATAGACATCGACAAAATGCTCTAAAACAAAATAGTCCTGAAAGACCATTTCAGGACTATTGGACTTTTTACTACTTCTCACATTTGCATCATAACAATTTAAATCTTTAAAAAATGGATGCAATTATCTTCACAAAAGACCAGTTCACAGATCTAATGAGCAAATTAGACACAATTCAAAGCCAAATCTCTATCAAGGCTGACCCAAAGAAGGAAACCTTTTTAGACAATCAAGAATTCCTTTTACTGATGAAAATTTCAAAACGTACAGCTCAAACCTGGAGAGACGAAGGTAAAATTTCATTCAGTCAAGTTGGAAACAAAATCTACTACAAACTTTCCGATGTTGAAAAGCTATTGCAAGAGCATTACAACAAATCATTCAAAGGACGATAGTATGAGCGATTGTAATGGAACTTGTGAAGTTTGTGTCTGTAAGACAGGCACAAACTTAAAAACTATTCACTATCTATTAATCATTAATTACTCCTAAATGGTAACAATATTCAAGAATTTCAACGAAGTTGTAGAACACAAAACAATTGCAACAATTTTGGAGGAAATTAAAACAGGAAAGTACAAACCCGGCATCATTTACTTGCGTAAATCTTTATCTGAAAAAAAAGAAGAAGCATACAACAAAGCTAAAAAATCACTTCCAGCATTCACACCTTCAGGTAAATTTGTTGGTGGTCGTAAATTGGAATTCCTAACAGAATATTCAAAATTCATAATATTAGACATTGACAAATTAAGTGCAACCGATTTACAAAATGCAAAGAGCCTAGCGGCACAAAGTGAGTTTACTTATGCGTGTTTCATTAGTCCATCAGGTAATGGCTTAAAAATTCTAGTCAAAATCGATACACCAAAAACCGAACACAAAGAAACGTTCCTAAAGGTACAAGCACATTATGAGGCCATTTTAAAACTAGAAATAGACAAATCAGGCAAAGATCTAACAAGACTATGCTTTTATTCCTGGGATGAAAATCTATACCTAAACGAACAAGCTTCAACCTTTCACACTGAACTTGTTTCAGTGTCTGCCCAAACTGTCATCCCGAGCGCAGTCGAGGGAACTCAACAACCGACAACTGACAACAGCGAAGCCATCTACAACCACTGCATCCGCTTCACCGAAAAAAAAGTGCAATACGCGACAGGTAGCCGAAACGTATTCGTACACCAACTCGCGTGTAACCTAAACCGAAAAGGCATTTCATTAAACGAAGCTCTAAGCTTCATACTAACAGACTTTGGCTATGACGAAAAAGAAGTAACACAAACCGTTCACAGCGCCTACGGAAACATTCACGAATTCGCTAAAGATTCCCATCCTCTGGAGGGGTGGCCGAAGGTCGGGGTGGCTAAAAATAGTACTAAAGAAACGAGAACAAAATCTAACTCAATTGGAGCTGATTCCTATGAGGACGACGACGAAGACAAACCAAAACCAACACAAATAGACCGTTTAGAGCTGTTTTTATCAACAAGATATGTATTTCGTCACAACATCGTTTCAGGCAAATTAGAGTTCCAATATTTCGGTAAAAAGAAGTGGAATGTAATGAATGATTTTATAGAAAATTCAATGCTTCGAGAATGTCTAAAAGGTCGAATTAAAACCAATTTATCTTCATTAAGAAACTTATTGTATTCTGATTTTTGCGAACTATTCAATCCGTTTGAAGATTACTTTTTCAATTTACCTACTTACGATGAAAAGACCGATTACATTACCGAATTAGCCAACACAATAACCACAACAAAACAAGAACTTTGGCAGCAATGTTTTAAAAAATGGTTAGTGGCTATGGTTGGTTGTGTTCTTGATGATAAAGTAATCAATCACACGGTTATTGTCTTTAGTGGCAAACAAGGATTAGGCAAAACAACTTGGGTGGAGAAACTCGTTCCGAAACCTTTGAAAGAATATCTATTTTCCGGAACCATAAACCCAAACAACAAAGATACATTGGTGCAGCTGTCAGAATGTATGTTAATCAACTTGGACGAGCTCGAAAACCTAAACCGTTCTGAAATTGGATCCCTAAAAGAAATCATCACAAAAACCCAAATCAGAATGAGAAAAGCATACGGACATAACAACGAAACTATGCCACGACGCGCATCTTTTGCCGGAAGTGTCAATACAGCACAGTTCTTAAACGATAGTACAGGAAGCAGACGTTTTCTTTGTTTTGAGTTAGAAGGCATTAAATACCAGCACGATGTAGATATAAATCTAGCTTTTTCACAAGCGTTGTTTCTTTTAAAAAGTGGTTTTAGATACTGGTTCGACCAGGAAGAAATTAAGTCCATCACCGAGAATAACGAACAATACCAATTGCACAGTCCAGAAGAAGAATTACTATTAACGTGGTTCGAACCTTGCCCAAAAGAAGAAGCAACACTATTTTTAAATGCGTCTCAAATAGCTGCCAAACTTGCCGACAGAACAAAGTTGAACCTAAATGATGGTACAATAAATAAATTGGGAAAAGCATTAAAAAAACACAATTTTACAAGATTAATGCGGCAAGGAAAACCAGTTTATGCAGTTAAAGAATTCTCATACGAAGAAGTCGATGCAAAAAACAAAGAAGTCGAAGAATAAAAAACAACAAAAAAGTGGAACAGAAAAGTTCCACTTTTTTCTTTTTACTCAAAAAAATGCTAATCACTAACTACTATTCACTTCTCACTAAAAAGCACCTTTCTACTTCACTTTGAGGGTGTAAGGTGGTGTAACCACTTTTCAACAGAAACATTTTTTATTTTTTTTCAAAAAATATATCGAGAAACATAAGAACTTATTAATGCAAATTAATAAACCACAAAACCCAGTTTGCACCCAATCTTCCCGATAAATCTGTTTTATTTCATTCCTAGAAAAATAAAAATCTTTTAAGCGTTTTTTCCTTACACCCTAAACCCTAAATTATTTTGCATTATTTTTCCCTATTTTCCTACTTTTACGGTTTTCCTCATTTTTCTTTCCGTTGCTTTTTCGTATTATTGTATTCCAAAAAGTATTGATGTTAATAAATTATTTCGATAACGCAAGTACAACCAGTGTCGATTCAAGAGTTCTTGAAGCAATGTTACCCTATTTCTCTGAGATTTATGGTAATGCTTCAAGCAATCATGATTTTGGTAAAGAATCAAAACAAGCAATTGAGTTATCTAGGAAACAAGTTTCGAAATTAATTAACTGTAATGAAGGTGAAATTATTTTTACTTCAGGTGCTACCGAATCTATAAATTTTGCCCTTAAAGGTTTTGTAGAATCAAATTTTGAAAAAGGCAATCATATAATTACTGTTAAAACCGAACATAAAGCGGTCTTGGCAACTTGCGAATATTTAGAAACAAAAGGTGTTGAAGTTACTTACTTAGATGTAGATAAAGATGGTTTAATTTCAATAAATGATTTGAAAGAAGCAATCCGAAATGATACATTTTTGATTTGCATTATGTATGTAAATAATGAAACTGGAATAATTCAACCTATAAAAGAAATTGGTTCAATTGCAAAGGAGAACAACATTCCTTTTTTTTGTGATGCAACTCAAGCAGTAGGTAAAATAAAAGTTGATGTTTTAGAAAATAACATTGATTTATTATGTTTTAGCGGTCATAAATTAAATGCTCCTAAAGGTGTTGGTATTTTATACAAAAATAAAAATATTGTATTGACTCCATTGTTTCACGGTGGCGGTCAAGAAAACGGTTTAAGAGCAGGAACTTATAATACACCATTGATTGTTGGTTTAGGTAAAGCTTGTGAAATCGCAATAAAAGAATTTAGAGAGAATAGTAATATAATTGAAACAAAAAGTAAATTATTAATTCAAGAACTGTTAGAAAAAAGAAATAAAGTGTTTATTGACTCCAAAATTAAAAAGTCAATTAAGTCAGCAACCAAACAGATAAACTTTTAATGATACTTCCAACTTCAAACAATTTACCAATAAATAAACTTGCATCTGTTTTCGGAAGCACAACGGCTACTTACAAATTTTATTGGTTTCTAGCATTAATTGAATTAGTTGAGGAAGGAAATATAGAAATTGAAAAAAAGAAGATTTTTTCAAGGATGATTAGTAATTCTTGGTACACCATTAATTATTTTAAATTATCTTTTGGTAAATCTGATAAATTTCAAATTGCAGTTGAAACAATTTTAAATGAAGAAGAATTAACAATAGATGCAAAAAAAAGTGATATTAATTACTGTTTAGAAAATTCAGAAAAAAAAGAAATAATTACACAATTATTCCACTTTGACACTTATGTTCCTTATAAATTTTTATCACCGTGGTTTAATTCTATAAAAAATGAAACGGAAAATCAGCAAAAGAACAGAATTTATTCTGATTCAAAAACTTTCGTAAACGATAGTTTGTATGCTTTGCACAAAGATTTTATCGTAATTAATCCAATTTGGATAAATTATTTAAAACTGAACGCAAAAGTATTAAAAGATTATTGCTATTGGAATTTGGCTTTATTTCTTCAAACTCGAAATCCAAATGTTCCAGATATTCCAAGTAAATTGATAAAACCTGCAATTAGAAATGGTTTAGCCAAGCAAACTAATGAATATTGGAAGTTAGTTTTCAAAGAATTAGGTTCAATAAATTGCATTTTCACAAATACAAAATTGTATTTTGATGAAAAGAATTATGCGTTAGACCATTTCGTACCTCATGCTTTTGTTTCACATGATTTGATTTGGAATTTATTACCAATTGAAAAGAAATTTAATTCTTCAAAAAGCGACAAACTTCCTCTATTTGATAAACATTTTGATAAATTTTATGATTTACAAAAGATAGCTTTTGAAATCAATAAACATCATAATTCTCAAAGTAAATATATGGATGAGTTTCTAACTATTTTTCCAAATATTGAAGCTTTTGAAAAAGATAAATTTTCAAATACAATTCAGCCATTGATTACCATTGCAAGTAACAACGGATTTTTATTTATGAATGAGTAATCAAAACCAAAATAGCCATTTAACAGCAATAGAAAGAACTTCTCTTTCCTATCCAGCAAGAATTTTACTAAATCAAAAAAAGATAAAAGGTAAAGTTTTGGATTTTGGTTGTGGTATTGGTAAAGATGTAGAATTATTAAAAATTAAAGGATTTGATATTGATGGATATGATCCATTTTATTTTCCAGCATTTCCAACCCAAAAATATGATACTATTTTATGCTTTTATGTTCTAAATGTTTTGCTTCCCGAAGAACAAGCAGAAGTTTTAATGAACGTTTCAAATCTTCTTAAGCCAAACGGAAAAGCATATTTTGCTGTTCGCAGAGATATTCAATACGAAGGATTTAGAATTCATAAAGTCCATAAAAAAGAAACGTATCAATGTTTGATAAAACTAGCTTATTTGTCAATTTACAAGAATGATAATTGTGAAATATATGAATATGAGCATTATACAACATTAAACAAAGGAAATGCTGATTTAAGTCCGTTTTTAGTTGGAGAAGAAACAAGAGAATTAATTGTTGAAACAGCAACTGTCTATTCATTTTATGATAAGTTTCCAGTTTCAAAGGGTCATGCTTTGATTGTACCAAAAAGATTAGTTTCAAATTATTTTAATTTAACTTTAAAAGAACAAACCGCTTGTTGGATTGTTGCCAATAAAGTAAAAACCATTCTTCAAGAAAAATACAATCCTGATGGTTTTAATATTGGAATCAATATAAATGCAGATGCTGGGCAAACAATTTGGCATTGTCACATTCACATTATTCCCAGATATAAAGGCGATGTTGAAAATCCAAGAGGCGGAATTCGAGGCGTTATTCCAAGTAAGAAAGAGTATTAATTAAAAAAATTGATATGGACGAATTAGTAAGGTCGCATAAATTACAATTTGAAAAAAGCAATTTGTTTATCCAAATTTACAAACAAGAGAATGGTTATGAATACATTAAAATCATTCAAAATATTGGAAATGATGTAAAAAATTCAATTTTAATTAATCCAAATAATTTAGATGCAATAATTGATACATTAATTAATTTCAAAGAAGAAATTGCTTTAAATCAAAAAATTGATGATAAATATTTCATTAAAGAAGAAGATAAAAAATTGATAATAAATACTTTTTTAAAAGGAATAACTATCAAAGATTTAAGTTTACAATTTCGATATAAAGAAGATGCAATCAGAGAATTATTAGTTAAAAACGACATTGAGATTATTGAAGGAATTAAAATTATTCCGAACAAATGGAAGTTTAGAAGAAGATAGATAAAAATCACAATATTAATTTGTCTAACAACTTTTCTCCAAAATATAGATAGTTGGCACTTTTTCAGTTAACCAAACCCCATTTTCAGAAACGAAAAACTCAAATTCATCATTATACATTTTCTCGGAAAGAATTTTAAATACAAATGGTTTTCCATGTCTTTTTCCAACATTTATCGCAGTTTCAATATTTTGACTAAGATGAACATGATGCCTATTTCGTTTATCTAAGCCATGTAACAATATAGAATTTACATTTCTTTCAGCTGTTCCATGATATAAAATTCTGGGAGGTTTAGTTGGCAAATAACCTAATTCAATATTTAATGAATGTCCTTGATTGGCTCTTATTTTTTCAAAATTATCACTAAAACTAAATCTATTTTTGTTATTTGTTTCAACTATAATTTTCAAAGTTTCAAAATCAATTTTATGATTGTATTGATTAGATTTTTCTAATAGAAGATTTGTATTTACCCAACCATTTTCATCAAGTTCTATCCCAATAGTTTCAGGTTTATGTCTGAGTATTAAACTTAAAAATTTACTTAAATTATTTATTTCCTTTTCTGTTTTCATTATTAATTATTTTAACGCTTCTTGAGTGTAACTGTTTTATAGAATGTAAGATATCATGTTCTAAAAATTTGAAATCATTCATATAAAAAATTTAACACCACAAATTAATAATTTTTCTTTGGATGAATTCATCCATTTACTAAAACTTATCAATAATTTTTATAAAAAACATAAATACCTGATTTTTAAATGTTTATCATATTTTGAAAGTGTTTTCTTAAAATTCATTATCTCATTCATCTGCACAAAATCCTCGTTTAGTTCAAGTATTCCTAAACTCACATCTTTGTTTGCTTCATTTCGTTAATTACTTTTCCAATAGTGAGAATATATTTTTTCATTCTGTAATACAAAGGAAGTTTTACATTTCAATTGCCACTCCTTTGCCAACGCTCCAAAAAAAATTACTGGCACAGTTTTTAGAAAAAACACGTACGCTTCGCAACTTGCGCCAGTAATTTTTTTCCCCAAGCTTCTTTACATAATGTGGCATTATAGTTCATTACAAAGCGTTTTTATTGTTTTTTTGGTTTTTGCAATGAAGCTATAATATCATTTATGTAAAACAGCCGCCACACCCAACGCGCTTGCCAGTGGCTCCAGGGCAACTTTTTGAGTAGCTTCCATCGCACCAGCCGGCTACTCAAAAAACCACCCTTCGCCACTGTCTTCAACAACGTTCGCCATTTCATCGGAAACTTTACAGTTATACTTGCTTTCCAGAACGTTCACGGTAACTGTTTTTAGCATCTTTACGCATAAATCGGTAGTATATGCATTGCTTTTGTAAGTGTTGTAAAATGCTTATCAACTCTATTTCTAACATTCACCATATAGGAATAAGCATTTTTCAACACCCACAAAATCAAGAGAAGCCAGCAAGAGTATCATTGTTTTATTTGCCAGAAAATCCGAAATAATTGCTTCAGCGGAAAAGCCGATGCCATACCGTTCCTAATAATAAGTATTATAAACTTGAAGCATTGTCTTTCTTTCAAATCTATGGCATCAACTTTTCCACAAAAGCAATCAGAAACATCCCAGTAAGCAAATAAAAAAATGATACACTTGCACGCGCTACTGCACCGTCGCACTAGGTATTATAATGCATTGTTTTTTGAAGATGCTTTCCATTTTCAGTACAACTTTCCGTTTAAATTGAAACTTCTCATTTCATAAGACGATTAAGCATCCTCAAAAATCAAATAGTAGAAGGAAGAGTATCAATTTTTCAGATGGATAAAGCACACCTTCTTTCTTATCATATTCTGTCATCCATCTACAAAAAATTGATACACTTCCAAGACGTTTTATCTTCCAATTCAACACTCATTCCTTCAGCTAAAATCCGATTAAACAACAACATTTGGATTGGATATTCAAAATAAAAAATAAAAAAAAAGAGAGCAAAACTAAGTTTCAGGTTTACAAAAAAGCAAGTTCAAGCCCTACGGGTTTTAAAAAAAATCTCCACCCATAACGGTTCGCAACAAAACCCATTTCCGATTTCACGCTCATACTTCCGATGATGTATCGGGTAGTATTTTTTTTTAAAAACTTTTTTATCTGAAACCTTCCACTTGAACAGACGGCTTTCTTTTTTTCTTTTTTTTCTTTTGAAAAATTTTATAGGTCGAGCGTAGCGAGGCACACCTGCATTTCAAGAGAAAATCCGCGAAAAATTGAAAATCTAATCAATTTTTAAAGCCGAAAGTTATGACCAATTTTATCATCAAAACTCACCGAGTTGGAACGATTTATTCAAAACCTCATTTATTCCTACTTAACAAAGGGATGAACAGCGGAAAGCCACAAAAAGAGCCATTTACTAACAGTTTTGTTATCATTTTTCAAAACGAAGAGGACTGCGAAAGTCTTTTTTTCATTGCGTATAGTTTATGGCAAACAAAATTTTGGCACCAGCATTTAGTTGGTTCAGTAATTCCGTTTTTACGTCTAAATGATTTTAAAAAAGAATTCAATCCACAATCTAGATTGATGATGGTGGAACACGAGCAGCACCAAAAAAATGTTGCAGCTCTCAAACTTCTGGAGAAAAAAGAAAAGCAATACAAAGAGGATATGATGCTTATAAATGACCTTCGCAGAGCCATTTTATACCGTTACCACAAAAAATAAATCAATCCTGGTCCAAATGGACTAGGATTGTTTGCTCCTCAATCCCAAGCAAAGGAATACATAAGTGCAATATGATTGCACCACTTAAATAAAACGGCGAAAAGCAAAGCAATTGCCATTTATTGACTGCTTTAAACAAAAGAAGCCCCGAAATACGGAGCTTCTAAAGTCAATTTATTGGTTTTTTATTCCTTTGGTTCTGGCTGCTCTTCAGCTTTAACCGCCGTTTGAGAAACCACCGAAATAATACTTCCACCAAGTACCAAGTATCCAGCTGCCGAAACTAATCCGACAGGCAACGCAACAGGTGAAGCGATGATAACTCCACCAACAGAAGCCAAAGCAATTCCAACACTGCGAAGAATTTTAAACCATTTTGGAGTAGGAGCCAATGCTCTATCCACGACATTCATATTTTTATTTTTCATAATCTTGACTTTTTAAGATTGTTAATTCAATTATTTGTACTCTTTTTTCTAAATATTCTACTTTCTGGTTGAGCAAATCATTTCCACTTTTGAACTCGGTTTTGATGATTAAAGCCATCGTTTTTACTTCAACCAAATCTTTTTCCATACTCTTAAAATCGGTGTGTAATTGCTTGATAAAATAAGCCACAATCGAGAGTAGTAAGGTGATTAGTGTTCCAAAAAGTGTAGCGATGATGTTGATGTTTTCCATTTTTTGGACTTTTTAAAATTGAAAATTATTTTCAATTACAATTTTGTTGTTTGGCTCTCTTGCCAGTGCTACCAGTTTTGGGTAAATCATTTTGTAAGCTGCAACACTTTGAGAAACTTGGTAATTTCCATCAACAAAACCAAAACCAAAACCACAAAGCGGACAACCGGCAGTATCTTTTATGGTATTTCCGGTATGGATGTACACAAAACTAAAGTTGGGTAAACCGCAAATCTCAATCATTCCTTCGTGCAGTTTTCCAAAAACTTTTTTGTAATCCACATTTTTAGCTCCGTGAGTGTTCAGCTTCAAACTAAAAACACCTTTTGGAATAGCAGTTTGAGAAGGAATTTTCACTTCTCTAATTTTATCCTCTAACAAATAGCATTGAAAGATGCCGTTAATGTATAACTGGCTCAACGTACTTTCTTTACCCTGTGCTACTCTTATTATTTTGCTTTCCATAGTCTTGATAGATTTGAGATTAAACAAAAAATCCCTCACTTTTGGCGAGGGATTTTCGAAAGGTTTTTCTAAAAAGCATCCTCAACTTTCAAGCAGTTACCACTTGCAAACAAGTAGTAGTTTCCACCAACTTGTTGGTAAAACTCAATTCCGATACATTGCAAAACAGTAACATTTGCTGTTGGAAGAACTCCACCAGGTAAAGTTGCAGTTATGGTTGTTGCTGGAACTGGAGCATACAAGTCCAAGAACGCACTGTATTGAATATCGTTTACCTCATTCAAGTCAGCATCCATAGGATCATAACTGTTTGTGGTAGCGTTGTACTCAAAATCACTCACTACGGAAAGCGAAGTAATCAAACGGAAATGAGTGGCACCAGATGGAGCATTAACCAAATTCGCTGGATTAAAAGCATCTACAACAAAATCACCAGTTTCTCTATCAACTCCGTGAGTTAATGAGTAAGGAGCGTTGAAAATCCCATTGAAAGAAGAGTTTTTGTCAAACTCAAATCCTTTCAAGTAACTACGTTGTGTAGTGATTTCAATTTTACGGTAACCTCTGGCTTCCGTTTGGTCTTCAAGGTTGATTTTCTTCATAATAGAAGTTAATCTTCCAGTTACTTGGCTGTCGGCCATTTGTTTCATCACTTGAGACAAACCAGTTCGAACAGATTTCCCAGCTTTGGCACAAGCGCCAAATTCGTTCATATTCTCACGAGTTCTCTCAAATTCAGGAGCAGATAATACTTGGTCGCCAGTTGGTCCACCAACCATTCCAGCGAAGTAGCCTTCCTGTCCTTTAATTTTGAAGTGTCGGATATCTCCAAGAGTTCCAACGTACTTAATAACACCTTTTTGTCTTGCCATTTTTTTAAGATTTAAAAAGTTAATAATTAGATTAAATTCATAAGACAAATTTCAATGATTATCTTTGAATATCAATAACTTAAATAACTGTAAATCAATGCAATACAACGCAAAAGCACCGTATATAGTGGAAACCCATTGGCAAATTGAAGAAGTGCTTGATGGAGATAGCATCATCATTTGCCATCGTTTCACTCAAATGAAAAAAGAAATCCGTCTTTATGGCTTAGATGCACCAGAAGTAAAACTAAATAGGAAGATGATAGAAGATGAGGAGAAAAGCAGTTTACCTGCCCAATTATTACTCCAATTTGGTTTGCAATCCTTGCACTTCGTTTTGTCGGTTGCACCACCTAAAACGGCTGTAACTATCATTACAGAACAGGAGAACTTTTACGACTACTGGAACAGACAACTAGGATATGTAATATTACCAGGAGGAGAATGTTTAAATGATTTGCTTTTGATCAATGGGTATGCAAAAGCAACACAACAATATTACTGCGGAAAGCTCGCAGAATATCAATTGATGAACCGCCAAGCGCAGCTTAATCAAGTAGGTATTTATAGTTCTGTAAAAAGTTTTTGATTTGTTGTACTTATGTTGTACTAAAGGATTTTTAAATTTTGTGAGTGCCAATAAAATATATACTTCACAAGCGTAATAAGGTTAAACCGCTGTTGTGCGTTCGTACTTTTTTTATAATTTGTTTTTCATTAATTGGTTCAACTTGTTTTTTAATTCTAAAGTTAATTCTACTTTTTTG
>NZ_PQNY01000021.1 GCF_002917885.1 Flavobacterium croceum DSM 17960 | reverse complement strand
AGCATTTGAAGGGGTTATCGCATTAGTTTCTGCATCAGCATCGGCTTGGCTGTTGTAATACGTTACTGTTAGTCCAGAAGCACCATTGGTTATAGCGCTATCATTTAATGGTAAGTTAAAAATAGCTTGGTTGCTCGAACCATTACTACACATTGTCATAGGGTTTGGTGTTACAACTACCGGTAATGGATAGATTGTAACGGTTACAGGTGTTGCATTACTACTGCAACCTGTAGTAGTATTAGTAGCTACCACAGTATAAGTACCAGCAACAGAAGTAGTAAATGTACTTACATTACCTGGGTCTGAAGCTCCAGCAGGATAGGTCCACACATAGTTGTAAGTGCCAGCAGGGCTAACTGTAGTTGATACCGTAGCATTATTTCCAATACATACTCCTGCGCTTGACGTGGTAACTTGAGGTTTTTGGTCTACAACCAGTTGTAATGTGGTCGTAGCGTAACAACCTGTAGTGTTATCAACCACTCTAACATAAACAGTTTGTGAATTTGCAATATTGTTTGAGTAACTGTTTGGTAGTACAGGTGTACCTGCATCGGCTGCTGGTTGAGTAACGTGGTAGGTTACAGTATAGTTGGTGTTACCTCCCGTAATTTCTGCATCTTTTGTACTTAATGTAAAGGTAGCATAGCCATCTGTATTGTCATCACACACATGGTAGGCTGTAGGGGTGATTGGTGTTGGTGGGGTATTTACTACAATATCTATAAATGCAGGAACACTCACGCCACCTGTTGTTGTATCTGTAACTATTACTGAATAATTGCCTGCGATGTTTGTTGGAAAACTAGAAACATTTCCTGGATTGGTTACCCCAGTAGGAACAGTCCAAGTATAATTGTAATTGCCAGGATTGTTTACAGTTGCAGTGATAACAGTATTTTGATAGCTACATATAGTTGTAGAAGAAGCACTTAAAGTAACTACCGGATTCGCAATAACAAATAGAGTAAAAGATGTAGTTCCAAAGTTTGTTGGTAACGCATTTTCAGTTACTCTTACATATATTTCTTGGTTGTTAATTCCGTCAAAAGGGTTTAAAACAGTAATAGGATTAGTTCCTGCAGTAGCATCTGATAATGATGTGTAATACGTTACAGTGTACAAGGTAGGATCGTAACTCCCTAAAACAATACTTGTTTGTGGTGTCAAATTAAATGGAGCTATACCATCATTGCTAGAATCGTCTAATTCTGTTAAATCAGGAGGTGTAGTTGGCGTTATTGCGACTGTGTTTAAGTGCAATATAAAACTACGCGTTTCTATACAACTGGCACCAGAAACCAAATCTTGTATAGAAACATAAATAACCTCACCATCATAACCTGTATAATTACTAAAATTAGAAATTGGATTAGCAACGTTTTGAGCATCTGCTAATGTATGATGAAAGTTTACTTCGTAATCGTTTGAACTATTACCATTTAATATGGTGTTAAGATTGCCTGTAAAATTAAAAATCGGATTTGAAGTCGGATTTGTTAAATCTGTTGGTGTGCCTATAGGCATAGGAGGTAAAAATTCTACAGTAAATGGACAACTAGATTGTGTATTGGTGCCAGTTGTAATATTTGCAGTATATACACCAGGTTGTGTTATTGTATAGTTATTACTATTGCTATTTGGGATTGGATTACCTCCTACAGACCAAGAATATACAGCTCCAGGAGTTGGAGTGCTTTCGGCACTTACAGTTCTACTACCCCCATAACAAATAGCTGTACCATCTGCCACATAAAAGCCTGTTCCGCCATAACCACCTGTTAAGATAGGGAAATTAAAACTTCCAGCACCCAAAAACACTGCTGAATCATAAGCTGTATCACTTCTGTCTGCGATAACTAATTTTAAATGATAAGTGTTATTTGGTATAACAGATGAGCTAGCAGTCATCACTACCGTGTTTCCATTAAAATTAGTAGGGGCATTTGCGGGGTTAAGGCCTTGAGGTAATTGATAATAATTTCCAAAATATTGTTGGTTGGCAGAAGTACAACTTGCGTTGTAAAGTTGGTTTCTAACGGTAACCACCGATATTGGAGTTGTCGTACTTGGTACTAATGCTAAATTGGTGGCAGGAGTGCCAGCTGTAACATTTGTTAAGAAAAACGCAAACGCATCGGAAAAAGTGCATTGATATGTTCCATATTCTTCCGAAGCAAATACAAAGTCAAAACTCATAGTGTTGGTTAAAGGAACAAAGTCAAATTCTAAAATGGTTGCATTTTTAGAGTTCATAGCATTTCCTGTGGCTGCTAAAATTACATTTTCTAGCTGTGTATCTCCAACCCACGAATTATCTCCATTGCTCTGAATGTCGTTATTTGGACCCTGAGCCCCAACTATACTAGATGTAGTCACTACACTACCTGTACTAAGTATAACACCTGCACTTAAAGGGAAATTTGGATTGGTATTTGTAAAATAACCAATACCATTTGTAGATCCAAAATTTGTACCCGTACTCCAAGTAATATTAGAAATAGAACCTGTACATGAGTTAGAACTTTGACCAGGAGCTAAATTAAATAGCTTTTCTTTTACCAACTGAGGTACAGTGTAAGTAGTAGTGTTTACATTAATAGACTGAGCTACAGCCACTAAATTAAAAACTAAAAAAGAAAGCAATAGTAACTTTTTTCTCATAACGATGATTTCGAAAAAATTAAACGTACAAAACTATAACGTTTAAAATGTTAATTAATTGTTTAAAACCGCCAAATATAAACATTACTAGCTAATATATTTGTTAATTTTGCAGAAAAAATACAACTTTAGCATGAAAATATCTATCAAACAAACAAATACTCCTACTATTATTAAATTTGAGTTTCCAGAATTCATTACAAATCATGAAAGTTTTGAATTCAAGAATATCGATGAAGCTCAAAACTCTCCAATAGCTCAAAAATTATTTTATTTACCTTTTGTAAAAACAGTATATATCTCGAGCAATTTTATAGCCATTGAGCGTTTTAGTATTGTAGAATGGATTGATGTTCAAGATGAAGTAGCTCAACAAATAGAACAAATGGTAGCCGATGGAACTCCAATAATTCTAGAATCGGCAACTCCAAAAAAAGTACCAGTAACTATTTATGGAGAAACAACTCCAAACCCAGCCGTGCTTAAATTCGTTTCTAATAAACTTTTTACAAAAGTAGCTCTAGAATGTAAAAACATAGACGATACCCAAGCTTCACCTATTGCTAAAGAATTGTTTCATTTTCCGTATGTTAAAGAAATATTTATCGATGAAAACTATATTTCAATAACAAAATTTGAAAGTTATTCTTGGGATGAAATTACTTCGGAACTACGTACATTTATAAAACAGTTTATAGAAAACGGTGGCACAGTAATACAAGAGAGTTTAATTGAAAAACCCAAAAAAGAAAAGCAAACCATAACTCATTTTGATGCTCTTGATATAACATCACAACAAATAGTAAATATTTTAGAAGAATACGTAAAACCAGCTGTTCAAGCAGATGGAGGTAACATACTTTTTGATTCGTACAATCCAGATTCTAAACAAGTAAGAGTAGTGCTTCAAGGTTCGTGCAACGGTTGTCCGTCTTCAACATTTACGCTTAAAAACGGTATAGAAAACATGCTTAAAAGTATGCTAAATGATAACGAGATTGTTGTAGAAGCCATCAATTAATCTTAATTAAAAGGTTAATTTTCAACTAATATTTATTTAACGAAGCTGTTTTTTTAAATAGAGTATCAAGCAAGCCGCACTATTCGTATTTAAAAAACTATATATTTGTAATGGCTTGAAAAATAAAGTTTATCTCATAAAACCATATCGTATGAAAATATTGCAAAAAGTAAGTGCTCTACTACTATTTTTTACTTTAATATATTGTAAAAATGAAAATAGTACCGTTGAATTTTCAAAGCTTACACAAGACTATTTTAACGATAAAAACAAACTCTATCCGCTTGAAGCTACTGTAAACGGTCAAAACGAATACAACAATCAGTTGCAATTTGAAATGACAGACGGTTATAGAAAAAAACAAGTAGCATTTTACAAAAAATATTCTCAACAATTACAAACCGTAAACTATGAATCTCTTTCGGAAGAAGAAAAAAATAGTTTCGATATTATGAAATGGGAAATAGACCGAGGTAACGATTTGCTTAAAACCTCTAATAATTTATTACCAATTCATCAGTTTTGGGGCACACATTTAACAATGGCACAATTTGCCGAAGGCAGTTCTGCTCAGCCTTTTAAAACAGAGAAAGACTACAGAGATTTTCTGAAACGAATGGAACTTTATACAGTGTGGCTCGACTCTGCACAAGTATACATGAAAAAAGGTATTACAAAGGGATGGGTTTTGCCTAAAGCATTAACTCAAAAATTAATTCCTCAATTTGAAAATTTTATTTCTACAACTACCGAAAACAATATATTTTACACAACGATACATAAATTTCCAGAAAATTTCACACAAGCTCAAAAGCAAACATTAACGAAAGATTATACAAAAGTAATTGAAACAAAGTTGGTTCCTCAGTTTCATAAAATGATTACTTTTTTAAAAACGGAATACCTTCCTGCTTCAAAAACGGCGAGCGGAATAGGCGCGCTACCAAATGGCAACAAACTTTATAAAGTATATATAAAGCAATGGACAACTACCGATTTATCTCCAGAGGAAATTCATAATCTTGGTTTGAAAGAAGTAGCTCGAATTAAAGCTGAAATGGAAAAAGTAAAACAACAAGTAGGATACAAAGGAAGTATAGTCGATTTTTTTAATGATGTACGAAACAATCCAAAACTAAAACCTTTTACCAAACCAGAGCAGGTTATTGCCAATTTTGAAAAAATACACGCTACCATTAAACCAAATGTAGATAAATTGTTTTCTTTACAACCCAAAACACCTTTTAGAATAAAACGTACCGAAGCTTTTAGAGAACAAACAGCGAGTGCAGAATATGTACAAGGCGCTGCAGATGGTTCTAGACCTGGAACTTTTTATGTGCCTATTCCAGATGTGAAAAATTATAATTTTTATGGAGATGAAGATTTATTTTTGCACGAAGCCATACCGGGACACCATTTTCAAATTGCATTACAACAAGAAAACAAAGCCTTGCCCGATTTTAGAAAATTTAATTGGTTTGGTGCGTATGGAGAAGGATGGGCATTGTATACCGAAAGTTTAGGAAAAGAACTCGGTTTGTATAAAGATCCTTACCAATATTTTGGAATGTTGGGCAACGAAATGCACCGTGCTATAAGATTGGTAGTAGATACAGGCATACATTATAAAGGTTGGACAAGAGAGCAAGCTATACAATATTCTCTAGAAAACGAAGCAGAGCCCCAAGCTAGTATTGTAGCCGAGATAGAACGATACATGGCCATACCGGGTCAGGCGCTTTCTTATAAAATAGGACAACTTAAAATTTTAGAGCTACGTCAAAAAGCTGAAAAGCAGTTGGGTAAAAAATTTGATATCAAAAAATTCCATCAAATTGTATTAGAATCGGGAGTTATGCCGTTGGCATTGCTAGAGAAAAAAGTAAATAATTGGATTGAAAAAGAACAATAAATCTATTTTTTTATCCGAAAAGATTGTGCTATCTCTTTAAATGTTTTTAGATAGTCTTTGTTTTCCAAAGATGTTATTCCTATCATAATGTAATAGTCAGAACTTTCTGTATATAGCATTATTTGATAAATTTGTTCATCTTCCTCTTTACTATTCTTTCCATATCCAATAATTTCATAACCATCAAGTCCGTCAATATTAATTGAGGTGATAGATTCGATGGTTATGCTTTTGCCATTTGGTAAATTTTTTAACCTTTCAACACTATATTCTTTTTTGTTTTTAGCGTTTATTTTTGAGATTGACTTTCCAGCCATAAAAAATGGATGCTCTGTAGGGAATTTTCCATCTATAGTATAAATAATCGTATTAGACATTTGTTTTGTGAATATAAAATTTGTAGTTGATAAATCAATATCAAAGTCTACATTTTCAATGGTGCTAATGTCTTCGTTCTTATTGTATTTTATAGAAAAAAGAGCTGTTTTTATTTCTTTCTCTATCTGTTTGTATTTTTCAGGATAGATACCATTTGCGAGTACAGTATAATCTTGATTTCCAAACATTACTATTTGTTTGAGATATTGTATTCCGTTTGCTTCTTGCCTTACTTTGATATAAGTAGCTTGAGAGTTATTGTAATCTACGGTTTCTTTACTAATAAGTATCATGCCTCTACTCTTTAAATTTTCAGCATTAAAGTTTTCGTGCATCATAAAGTATGATCCAGGTAATTCGGTTATCATGATAGAAGCGCCTTTTTCTACATTTTGTAAACCATTAAAATTTGATGAAACTATAAAGCCGTTGGGTGCCAAAATACTACATTTAGTCCCTGATATTTTGGTGTAATTTTTTGTTTCTATTTGTGAAAATACTGAATAAAAACTTAGTAGAAAAAGCAGTAATGTTTTGTTTACAATATGAGTCATAGCATTAGCATAAACAAAGAATTATTATAGAAAATAGCTAAAAATTATGGAGCGCAAGTTTGGTTGTAATACACTACAATTTTTTTAAAATCATCTTTTTTAAACTCATCTGATGCGACTTTGTTTTGTAGTTCAGGACAGTCGGTAAAGTAATTTTTTACCACTTTTTTAAACCCAATTTTAGGTATATACCCATACGCAACAAAGTATTGCCCAAATTTGTCGTTTGCTCTTTTAATATGGTACGTAGAAGTGCTTCTATATCCTGTGCCTAAGGCCATACCACCACCAAAGCTTGTTGTGTATTCGCCATACAACTTTAAGTAACCGTCAATTACTACAGTTAAGAGTAACGGTTTTTTTTGATACTCTACATAAACATATTCGTATTTAAGTTCTTCGTTTTTGCTGTTTGTTACAGTAGCAGATATAGCATCGTTATAGTCATATTTAATGGTTTCTGAGTCTTCGGTAGCTTTAAATTTGAATGAGCTTGATGTAACTTTTACCAAACCAGATAACACTGTGCCATTAAGCAATGTAATTGTACCTCTGTCTTTTTGTGAAAAGCACTGATAAGCACTAAAAATAATAAGTAAAAAATAAATTTTTTTCATGATTTGTTTTTGTTTAAAATTAACATAAATGTAGAGGGTTTAAAACTGTACGATTTAATTACGTTCAAGTATTATTTCAAAATCAAGTGGGTGAATTCCTTTTAGTTTTTCAGAATAATTCAGTTTGCCGTCACTTTTATAAACATGCTTTTCAATAATTATTCCATTGGGCAAATTAAGATTTTGTGCCTAAACATCAAATAATATTTCGTTAGATATTATAGAGGGTTAAAATTTTTATTTTCATCGATAATGTATATTTTATCTTATTAATTACTCTTTAATAAATTTTTTATAAACTTTATTTTGTTCTGTATGAATTTCTAGTAGGTAAATTCCGTGAGCAAGATTCTCTACATTAATTTTGTTATTGTTTGTAGTTTGTGTTAAAACTGCTTTCCCAAAATTATTATATACAACTATTTTATTTACTTGACATTCGTTTTTTATATACATTATATTTTTCGCAATCTCGTGAAACCGCTGTTAGTGGCTGTTTATTTTTTTACGTATTTTATTATTTGTTTTAGTTTCTCTGAATCATCTTTATAAGTTTCTATTTGTCCAATATTTTCAAAGGTAAAACTTAATAAAGTTTCATTTGGTTCTGCAATTCTGTTCTGTTTTTTAGCTTTAATATTATTGTAGATATAAAAAGGTGTTTTTAAAATACCCGAAGGAATTCCCCACCAACCAAGTAATGCAGTTGAAATTATTGATTCTTGATTTTTTTTGTCCAAACAATCTGGGCAACCAATAATTGGTTCTTTTCTAAAAAATGAGAACACAATAAAACTTTTTGCAGTATGCATTATTGTTCCATTAAGTTTTGCAGTTTTATTACCACATAATGGACAAGGCAAACTTCTCAATTTTTGAGATAATTCAGTTATTTCTTCTAAAGAATATTCTCTGTTTTGAGCTTTTGCACCTTCTAAAATATTAGGATTTAAATTTCGCTTTTTAATTTCATTTCTAATGATTTCCAAAACTCCTGGTCTTAAACCTTGAGCTTTTTCTGTTGCAATATGAATTAATTCTGAATCTGTTTTTCTTGCATAATTTTCAGCAATGTCTTTTAAATCATAACCATTACTCATAATATTATTTTCTTAATTGTTTGTGTAAACATTTGTTTTTTAGGGTTTTGCGTCATTTTTTTTGTTAAATAGCCACTAACAAACAAGGCTTTGCGCAGGGTTTTGCCTTGTGCAAAATCCAAGTTGTACGAAGTCCCGAAGGGCTTCGTGCTGACGCAAAACCCTTGTTGTGAGCTGTGCTTATTTCATAATTTCTAATTTATTAAAATTATTTTTTGTTGGTTCAAATTAATTTATTAAGTTTATACAAATTCGTAAATCTGTTTTTTGTTTTATTCTCAATATTTGAATCCTTCAGTTCTAAAACATCATTTTCTAATGTGTATTTCCCAGAATAATTTGAAGTTCCGTGTGGATAAAAAGTCGTGATTTTATAACTTAAATTTTTATAAAGGAATAATTTACTTGTACGTAAATCATTTTGTTGAGTCATAATCATAGTGACTGTTTTTTTATTGTCAATATATTCATGAATAAATTTAGTCCAAAAAGTACTAGCAAAAAGGAAACTGTCATTTTTAACACATTTGTGTTTTTTCTTTTACTTTCAAAACGATATAATATTATTAAATTGACAATAATTAGAAGAACTATTATTGGTATTACAAAAAGGAAAATATGTATTAAAGTCGAATAATCTCCATAAAATTTTGTCAATAAAATGAGTAAATAAAACAATCCAAATAATGTTAAATATCTCAATATGTATTTCAGTATATTCATATTTTATTTGCGTCGGTTTAATAGCATAGCACACAACGTTCTCGCGCTTTGCGAGGTTGCGGACTAAATAAATCTTTACTTTTAGGTTGTTACTGAACTTTATTGAAAAGTCCAAACTTTAAATTTAGCACTTACCCCGCAATCTTGCAAAACGCTTGTTGGCAAATCGTTATTCTTTAATTATTTTAGTGTTCATTATTCCTTTTTCTGTATAGAGTTTTAGGATATAATTTCCAGTTTTTAAATTGCTTAAATCAATTTTATTTTCATGAATTGAATTTGAACTTAAAATTCTTCCCGAAATATCATAAACTTCAACTTTTGAAATATTATCTTCTATTTTGAAATTTAAAATATTTTTTACAGGGTTTGGATATACAGAAATGTTATTGATAAAATCATTTTCTTGTAAACCCAATGTGTTTTGAACTGTTGTTGTGTAATTATTTGTAACAATCGGGAAATTATAATCAAAATAGATATTTGCTGAATTGCTAAAAGTGTTTCCAACAACTAAATTTGGTTTTGTTTTAATTTTAAAAGATACATAACCATCATTGTTAGCATCATCAAAAGGAAGATTTATATTTTGAAAAATGAATTCTACTTTATTTGTGCTTGATATTCTTGTTTCAAAGTTATGACTTCCTTTAATTGGAATTAAAGTATTGATGTCAAATTTATTTATGTCAATCATATCTTTTACTACAATATTTTGTGCATTTGCAGTTCCATTGTTTTCAAATCGAATTAAGTAATGAACATATTCACCAACCATACTTGTTGTAATAGTTGTTCCTTCCAAACAAGTTTTATCATTTGGGTCATAAGAATTAACTACGATTTGATTTAAGATTGCAATATTGTCATTTGGAGTTTCGTCCAGTTGCCCATTTACGAAAGCAGTATAATTTAATAAGTCACCACTATTCAACGCTGGTGTTTCAATTGGAGAATTTAAGTTTAGTATAATATTGATTTCTCTACTTTCAAAAGGTAATAGGTTTGTAAAGTTCCAATTTAAACTACCTATTGACTGATTTGAAAAATTAGGATTACTAGAAACAAAATCTAAAACACTATCGTCAAATGTAAAATTGATTGTGCCTGATAGCGTAGTTGTTCCTTTGTTTTTATAAACTATTTTATAATTAGCATCAAAACCAGGTCTAGCTGCATTAATTGGGATTAATATTATTTCTAAATCATTGTGTTGACCATTTGCAGTAATACAAAAATCTTGAACTTGTTCTGTGAAATTAATAGTATTATAGTTTATTGTGGGATTATTAGGATTAATATTGAAGTATAAACTATTTTCAATTTCTGGATTAATTATAAAACTACCAGTATTAGAAAAATAAAACTTATATTCATCATTAATTGTTGTTGTATAATTAATTATTGTTCCTAATGTACTTTTTAATTTTATATTATTTAGTGTTAAATCATTTATACTACAGCCATTATTATCCAAGTCATAATATGTTTTACCCTTCAAAGAATTATAATTACCTGAAGGAAAAAAAGAACAATAAGGATTTACGGTGCAATTAACATATCCATAATTGTTTACTTTAGCTTGATATAGAAATGTACTAGTACAAATAAATGATAGATTTGGATTATTGTAAAAATCAAGACAAATATTAAATGGGCTGTTATTATTGCTGAATATAGTATTTAAATTATTATTATTACAAACGAAACAAGTTAAATTATTTGAATTATTAATATTAATAGTTGTCAGAAGATTATTGTCACAAAATAGATTTATCAAAGAGTTGCAATTATCAATATTTAATGATGTCAATTGGTTGTTGGAGCATTGAAAGTAATTCAAACTATTTAAATTGCTTATATTTAAAGAAGTTAATTGATTATTTTGACAATATAATTCCTGTAAAAGAGTACAATTTTGTAATTCTAATGAACTTAATTGATTATTATAACAACCTAACGATTTTAGATTAGATAAATTATTTAAATTCATTGATGTAATAACATTATAATTTGTTGTTAAGTGGGTTAAGTTTGTAAAATTCTCAATTCCAATAATAGATGAAATATTTCCGATACCATTAGAAGATGGACTTATATTTAGTTTGTAAACTTGAAGCGCTTCATTAATTTCTATTTCATTATTATTGTTACTGTCAATTTTAATATTATTATTATTGATGTCTTTTGCTACTGAATTCGATGTACTTGATTGTAGCAATCTAATTTTAAAATTTGGATCTGGAAAATTAATAATTTGAGCATTACAAAATGTTGTAAAAGTAAGTATAAAATAAAAGATTTTTGTTTTCATTTATTTTGAATTAATGTTTATAAGTTTCGTTTGTCAATAATGTCTGCCAACGGTTTTCGGCTTGGCGATGTGGCGGATTTTTAGCACAAATGTTCAATAGAATTACTGCTGTTGAACCTTGCACAAATGTTTCATAGAAGCACTTCAGCCGCCATATTGCCAAACCGATGTTGGCGGTTCGTTGTTTTTATCTAATTCGTTTTTGTCAGTTTAGCCATTGCTCTTACAGGAAATGTTCCAACTCCTTTAAATTTTGGTGGAATTGCACTAAAAGTAAAACCATCTTTTGGTAACAAATACAAATTACAAAGATGTTCTACTATTAAAATTTCTGCACCTAAAAGTATTGTATGAACAGGTCTTGACTTACCTAATGTGTTGTCAATATTATGAGAGTCAATACCTACTAATTTTACATTGCAATCTCTCAAATATTCGGCTGCCTCTTTTGTTAAATAAGGATGGTTTTCATAATAATTTTCAGTATCCCAATGTCTGTCCCAACCGGTATGGATTAAAACTGCTCGATTTCTAATTTCATAATTTTTTAAATGGTCGTCTGTAATTGCTAACGTTTCGCTAAAAGGAACACTAATTACTGTTGCGTCAAGGTCAACAAAACATTCCAAAGCTACCTCTGAAAGGTCTTTACCGTTTTCAAATCTGTGAAAAGGGCAGTCAATATACGTTCCTGTATTTGTTACCATTTCAATTTTTCCGATTTGGAATTCAGTTCCTTCTTCGTAAAATTGTTTTGAATTTTCTCTACTCAAATAATCGCAAACTATTGGTGCTGGTAAGCCTTTATAAGTTACAAGTCCGTGCTCAATAGTGTGGCTTAAATCAATCAATAAGTCCGCCTTGATATTTTCATTTATTGGTTTTCTTTTGTGTTGCTCTTCAAAAATTACTTTATTCAAAATTTTGGTTTGTCCAACCATAAGAAGTCGCAAATCCGCAACAATATAATCTGCAAGTTCTTTGTCAGAAATATTATCGCCTGATATGTCAAGTCGAAAGTCTTCGCCTTTTATACTCCCGCCATTAGTGAAATAAATTTCAAAGTCAAATTTTACTCTTTTGTCCATATTTATTGTTGAATTTCTCTTGTCGGCAGTGTCGCTTTACAATGTTGCCTAACGTTTTGAGGCTTTAAGAAGTTGGGAATTTTTGTTACTGATGTTTACAAATATACCAAAAAGTATGAAAGAAAAAAGCTCAAAAATAGGAGAGAAGTTCAAACACTGGCTCCTTCCATTAAACACCGAAACCCCAATTTCTTAAAACCGCTGTTACCAGCAGTTTTTATTTTCGATACTTTAATTTTCTTCTATATTCAGCATTTTTAATTCTTCTTCCACCAATAATTTTATAGCGAACTTGTGTTGTCCAATTACCTTTTTTGTCATATTTAAATTCATATTCATAATCTTCTGATTTTGTTATGTCACCATATTCATTTATAACGTCGTTTTCCTCTTTTTTTGAGTAGTCAATTTTTCCATTATTTGTTGAAATTATCTTTCCATTTTTATCCAAAACTTTCGTAATGACAGAATTATTTAAATAATCATATTCTGCAATTTCAATTCCGAAATCAACATTACTATCGGTTTTTAGTTTTAGTTCAATTGGATTTCCTTTTTCATTATTTATAATTGTAGTTTCTCTTATAACTTTATTATTTTGATTTTTATCAATTACTTTTATTAGGAATCCTTTTTCGTCGTACTCATAAAATGCAGTTTCAGAAGAATATCCGATAATAGGATGCCATCTTTCTATTTTTCTTGATATACTTTTTGTTCCTGTTGAATCGTGAATTCTTGTAAGTCTTTCTTTTAGGTTATCTTCTGAATCGTATCTTAATTCAGTAATGATTTTGTTTTTGGAATTCAAACTTG
Source organism: Flavobacterium croceum DSM 17960 (assembly GCF_002917885.1). GTDB lineage: Bacteria > Bacteroidota > Bacteroidia > Flavobacteriales > Flavobacteriaceae > Flavobacterium > Flavobacterium croceum. Next base: position 3,696 of record NZ_PQNY01000021.1, on the reverse strand, counting down.
TAATTTCTTTTTTTCTTTCAATGTTATCTTGATTAAAAAAAGTTATTTCAGTAGTTATTTCACTAACCAATATGTTTTTACGCAATTCTAAATCGTTATCAATATGAAGTGCAGAAAAAATACTTTGTGAATAATTACTATTAATAAACGAAGTAAAAAAAAGTAATACAATAATTTTAAATTTCATTTTAAAATGTTTATTTTAAGGTTTTTACGTAAAATTGCTGGTAACGTTTTGCGGCTTGGCGATGGTGGGGCATTTGAAAAACGTCAGCCCAACGTTTGCACAAAAGACGAATAGTATTACTAATGTTGAATTTACAACTGTTAGCCCCACTATTGCCAAACCGATGTTAGCGGCTGCCATTTTATTGTCCTTACAAAAAATTGTCTCTATACTTTATTAAAGATTTTTTTGAGACAGGATTGCCGTGTCCAAGATAAAATTTTTCTGTTTTTAATGAAAGTATTTTATTGATACTTTTTTTTACTTGGTCTAAATTATCGTGAAAAGGCGGATGTTTCATTCTTGAATTAAATATAATGCCACCAAGTAATATACCCGATGAAGCTAAATCCATTATAATAGCCTCTCCATTTTCAAGGACAACCGATAAAGAACCTGGTGTGTGTCCTGGTGTATGAATTACTTTTCCTTTTATTCCATAAATGGATAAATCATATTCCTCATTCTCATCTAATACTACGTCAGGTAAACAAGGAGAAGCTGTATCTTTTGCTAGCTTAGGTTTAAGAACAATATCCCAAATTTTATGGTTAGGCTTTAAAGTTTCAAACATACTTTTCCCTGTTTGTAGTGCTACTTTATCAAAGCCGTGCATAAGAATAGGAATTTTTAAAATGTCCTTTAATTCTTTTGCACTTCCAAAATGGTCTATATGTCCGTGAGTTATAATTATTAAGCCAATATCTTCTGGTTTGATATTGTGTTTTTTTAACTGTTTGATAATTTTTGTTTCGCTATTAGGGACACCTGTGTCCACCAATATGTGTTTTTTTTCTCCTTTTATAAGAAAACAATTTATCATTCCAAATGGGAAAATCGATAACTGAATTATTTGATGCATCTCTTTAATTTTTAAAATACCCGATGCAAAGTTCAGTTCTTGAAAAAGAAAACTGCTTGATAAATGTTAGGAAATTATTTTTTTTCTAATTCTGCTTAAAGATTCTGGCTTGATTCCTATATAAGAAGCAATATGTTGTATTGGAACATTTTGAATTATTTCTGGTTGCTCTGCCAGTAATTTTAAATATTGTTTTTCAGCCGATAGTGTCAGTAAATCAGTTGTTCGTTGCTGATTAAATGTAATAGCTTTTTCATAAACTTGTTTACAGAAAGTACTCCAAATTGCACTTTCCTTGGTTAATGTTTCATAATCTGATTTGGTAATATGAAGTACCTCACAGTCTGAAATACATTGAATATTTTCTTTTGAAATAAATCCTGAAACAAAGCTATTAAAGCCTGTTATAAAATTATTTTCCCCTACAATTTGAGTTGTAATTTCTATCCCGTCTTCGTTAGAAAATGTCCTAATAAAGCCATTTCTGATAAAATATAGTTTTTGGGCAACAATATTTTCTTTTTCAAGAATTGAGCCTTTTGAAAAATTGGTATTCTTAAAAAAGTGCGTCAGAAGTCTGATGTCATTGTTAGAAATGTCAAAGAGGTTTGAAATATAATTAATTAAAGGTTCAATTGTCATTTCGTGTGGTGTCTATATGGTTGCTGCTAACGTTTTGCGGCTTCAAGAAGTGGCGAACTTCGTAACCGCTAAATTTTCCACTAAGATAGTATTTCTTACGAAAGAAAAATGTGAATTTACCACATTTTTCGCCATTTCTTGAAACCGCTGTTGGCAGTAGTACTTATTCGTCGTTTTTTAAGTTTTGTCTTTTTGTCAATTCATTTTTCTCGATAAAATTAAAGCCCAAATCATAGGTCACTGAATTTTTATTTTTAGAAAATATTTTAAAAAACCTTCCATCGGTTTCAATTCTGCTTACATCGTAGTCAGTATCATAATTAGTTATGAATTTGGCTTTAAAAGATTTACTTGTAGTTATTGATTTACTCAATAAATTTGATAAGAAGAAAATTTCAGAACTTGTCAAGTTTATGATTTTATTACCTTTTTCAAATCGAAGATTTATATACTGAAAATCTTTTGCTGTTTTGTCTTCTTCTAATTTTATTTTTTGATACAAATAGGTTAGAGGCTCAATATTTATTCGGAAGCTTTTTGGAGATTGTCTTCCATAATCAGTTATAGATTTCAAAATCTTGTTGTTTTTTACGAATGTGACACTTACTTCTTGGTCGTCAGTCCAATTTGCTGTATAATTATCTTTTAAGTTTGAGAAATTCACTTTTTTCAAACTCTTCTCAATTTCATTGAATTCAGAAGCTTTTATTTTTGATTTGAAGTAACCATTTTGAGAATTGTAAAAAGCTCCATAATAATATATTTCTCCGTTCTTATTTATTTCTATATCATTTATTGGACAAGAACCAAAACAAGGTGATTTTGATATAATTATTTTGTCAAAGTCTACTTTTTCATTCACTTTGAAGTTTAGTTTTGAGAATTCTAAAACAACCTCTTTGTTAGACTTTAGTTTTAATGTTTTTGAATTAATCTCAATTATTTTAGAAGCATTCCATTTTTTAGAAACTAAGTTAAAAATATATAAGCTATCACCTTCAATTTTATATTTAGTTTTTGTTCCGTAAAAGATAGTTTTTCTTTCTTCTTTTTCTGTTTTATCTTTTGTTTCAAAATATCCTGGTTTACTTTCACAGTTTCCATTTTTGTCAAAAGAATAGCCAAAATCAGTGTAAAAATGATTCTCAATTTTAGGAATTTCCTTTTCAAAAATCCAATCGCCTAGAATTATATTTTCATAGTTTTTTGTTGGTTTCTTTTCACAAGAAATTAACGTCAATAATAGCAAAAATATGTATTTATAATTTTTCGTCATAGTATTACTGCCAACGTTTTGCGGCTTGACGCAGAAGCGAAGCCAGCGAACGGCTAAATTTCTGTTAAAGATAAACATTTTCGTGAAAAACAGACTTCAATTTAAGAGAAATTGAGCTATTGCGCCAAACGTTTCGCGGCTTGACGCAGAAGCGAAGCCAGCGAACGATTTAATTTCTGCTAAAGATAAAATATTTTCGTGAAAAACAGACTTCAATTTAAGAGAAATCGAGCTATTGCGCCAAACTGCTGTTGCCTGCTGTGCGAATCTGCGTTCTTTCTGCTTTCAAGTCGAGTAGTTTTTTTCTTTCAGTTTTTCCGCTTTCGCTTTTAAACAAAGTTTTCCGCTTTCGGCATTTCTGATTTTCTTGTCGATTTATTCTTTTAATATGTTTCAGATTTCACTTTTTAAGTACAAATTCCCGTAAACTTTCTGTTAGATTTCAGTTTTTCTGTCCGATTTCGTTCAGCCGTAATTTTCTGATAAAGTTCCAACAAAAAAAATAAAAGAAAAGCCACGAAGTTGAAACATTCATTATTCTTCCTTTAAGAAACTAGGAAAAATTTCTTCCGGAATTTTTCCGCGTATAGCAGGCAACGTTTTGCGGCTTGACGCAGAAGCGAAGCCAGCGAACGGTTAAATTTCTGCTAAAGATAAACATTTTCGTGAAAAACAGACTTCAGTTTAAGA
>NZ_PQNY01000020.1 GCF_002917885.1 Flavobacterium croceum DSM 17960 | reverse complement strand
TTACAGAGACTCTCACGGTTAGCAATCCATCTCCATTACATATTGTTAAGGGTTCGGCACTACTTGGATAACTGATGTTAAATTGACCAAAAGAGTTGATGCAAAGTAAAAAAATAGAGATTTTGAGAAGAAGTTTATAATATCTTTCCATATATTTGCTAATGAAGTGTTTGTGTGTCAATATACTAACTTATTTTGCAAATTTACATTATTTAAGATAAACATTAGTGTTTTTTATCGATTAAATAGGTTAATCATCGATTAAAAACCTTTTTTTTCGTTATTTAACATTAAAAATTAACTAACCAATATTTTAATTATGAAAAAGGAGACGAAATGTTATCAGCTTTTACTTACAGTTTCTATGCTGTTTGTGATAAATAATATAGCTTTTTCTCAATTGTATGTTTCTCCAAATAAGTCTATCTATAATAAAGGTAGTTTGTTGTATGTTGCAAAAGATATTAATTTAGACTCTGGTTCTGTACTATATCTCAGAAATGAAGGTCAATTATTGCAAGGAGGTACAGGTTCTTTTGCTAATTCGGGTACAGGTAAACTTTCTGTTTTTCAAGAAGGAACTTCTAATAATTACATTTATAATTTTTGGTGTTCTCCTGTTGGAGGCACTTCTACATCATCGGGGAATGATAAGTTTGGTATTACTATGTTGGGAGTACCTTCTAGTAATACGGCAACTAATCCAGCCAATATTTTACCAATGACAAACCATAACGGAACTTGCTCTACAGCCTCAGTTTCTATTGCACCCTATTGGATTTGGAAATATATTAATTCTGATATTTATGACTTAGATAATGGTGGTTGGATATCTGTTTTTAGCGCTACAGATATTAATGCAGGTGAAGGTTTTACTATGAAAGGAACAAGTGGTTCTGATGCTACAAATGTAGGTGAAGCCACTGTAAACAACCCTTATTCTGTTTCTCCTGTTGTAGCCTCTGCACAACGTTATGACTTTAGAGGAAGACCAAATAATGGCACTATAACCGTCCCAGTTGCCAATAACAAAATGACGCTTACAGGAAATCCTTATCCTTCTGCGTTAAATGTAAATGCTTTCCTATTAGATTCAGGAAATATAGCTTGTAATGCTACAGCCTATTATTGGGAACAAGACAAAACAATTCCTTCTCATGTACTTACAGATTATAGAGGAGGATATGGTACTTATGTTCCAGGTACACTTGCTTCAACGGGAGTGTATACTTCTGCTTACATGTATGCTTACAATGCAGATGGTACCATAAATACTAGTATTACAGCTCCGCAATCAGGTTTGGCAATAGAAAGAAAATATGCCCCTATTGGGCAGGGCTTTCTCATTAAAGGTACTAGTTTAGGTTCTAGCGTTAGTATTAAAAATGCACATAGAGAATTTTATAAAGAAGCAGGAGCTTTGTCAGAATTTTACAAAAGCACTTCAGCTACTAGTGCAACAAATACTTCTTCAATTTTATCGCACATAAAAATCAATACAACAATAAACAATCAGTCTATTAGGCAAGTTGCTCTTATTTTTGATGACAATGCCACCGATGGAGTTGATAGAGGTTTTGATGGTTTAAGTCCAGATGATGACTTATTTGCAAATGACGCTTATTTTTGGTTAAATAATCAAAACTTTGTTATTCAAGGAGTAAAGTTTAACGAAGACAAACAAGTAGCTTTTGGTATAAAAGCTTCAGGAAATACTACTTTTAAAATAAGTTTAGTAGATGTTGTGAATTTTAATGTTAATCAAAATATTTTCGTATTTGATAGTCTTACCAACATCTATCATAACTTACTAGAGAGTGATTTTGAAATTACATTACCTCAAGGTGTTTATAATGATCGTTTCAAAATTACATTTAAGAAAAACAGTAACGTTTCAAATTCTGGAGCAGAAGCTACATTGAGTATTTCTCAAAATAATAAAACTCAAATGGCAACTATTTTTAATGTGTCAGAATTAAATTTACAAAGCATAAATGTGTTTGATATTACAGGTAAAATAACATATCAAAAAGAAAGTATTGGAGACTTTTCAAGCTTCAGTTTTTCGACTTTAAATTTTTCTGAAGGGGTTTATATAATAGCTGCAGAAGATGCAAATCATAAAAAATTCACAAAAAAAATTATCGTTAAAAAATAACTTTTAGATACTTTTGTGGAAAGTTTGTTTCTTTGAATATTCTTACCCAAAAAATACTGATACCCAATCAAAACGTAGAGTTATATATTCGGCGTGAAGATTTAATACATCCGTACATATCGGGTAATAAATTCCGAAAACTAAAATACAATATTGAAGAAGCTCAAAAACGCCAAAAGAAGTCGCTTTTGTCTTTTGGTGGTGCCTATTCCAATCATATTGCTGCATTGGCTTATGCCGGAAAATTAAATGGTTTTAATACTATTGGTGTTATAAGAGGGGAAGAATTGGAAAATAATTTTTTACAAAACCCTACATTACAGTTTGCCGTATCTTGCGGTATGCAGTTGTATTTTGTTTCTAGAGATGAGTATAGAAATAAGTCCACAGCCATCAATTTAGAGAAATACCAAAATATATTTGGTGATTTTTACTTAGTTCCCGAAGGAGGAACAAATAGTTTAGCTGTAAAAGGATGTCAAGAAATTCTTACCGAAACAGATTCTAAGTACGATTTTATTTGTACGGCTGTGGGAACAGGAGGTACAATTTCTGGTTTAATAAATTCTAGCTTCAATAATCAAAAAGTACTCGGTTTTCCAGCTCTTAAAGGTGATTTTTTAGACAACGAAATAGCAAAATATGCCACCAAAACCAATTGGAAACTAATTTCAGATTATCATTTTGGAGGTTACGGAAAAGTTTCTTCCGAGTTGATAAATTTTTTAAATTTGTTTTATAAACAAAACAACATACCTTTAGACCCAGTTTATACAGGAAAAATGGTTTTTGGAATCGTTGATTTACTCTCTAAAGATTATTTTCCTAAAGGCTCAAAAATCCTCATAATTCATACCGGAGGATTACAAGGAATAACAGGTATGAATCAAACCCTCAAAGTAAAAAACTTACCTACAATTAATTATTATGTTTAAAAATTGCCCCCTATTATTAAGCATTATGATTTTAGTTGGCTGCGCTTCAAACAAGCCAGTAATTAGAACGACCAAAAGTTCTTCGGCTAAAGTCAAATCTACAACTCAAAAAACGAGTACATCAAATAGTCAAAAAGCAAACACAGCTACAAACCCAAACAATAAAAACAAAGAAATTGTTGTAAAAACCAAAACGAATTCAACAATAACTTTGCCTAAAACAGATACAGCCATCAAAACCTCTTCAAGTACAAATAAATCTACCAATAAAGTAGAGGTATTGCAAGCCACAACACGAGTAGTTGTAACACCAGATATTGTAAAAAAATATATAAACACCTATAGCCCTCAAGCCCAAAAAAATATGCAAAATTTTGGGGTTCCAGCAAGTATTACTTTAGCACAAGGCATTTTAGAGTCTGGAGCAGGTACTGGCGATTTATCTATTCAAGCCAATAATCATTTTGGAATAAAGTGTCATAAAGAATGGAAAGGTGACAGTATTTTACATGATGATGATGCAAAAAATGAATGTTTTAGAAAATATTCTTCCCCCATAGATTCTTATATAGACCATTCATTATTTTTAACATCTAGACCTTGGTATTCGGGATTGTTTAAACTATCCAAAACAGATTACAAAGCTTGGGCAAAAGGATTGAAAGATGCGGGTTATGCCACAGATTCAAAATACCCTGAAAAAATTATCGGAATTATAGAAAGATACGAGTTGTTTAAGTTCGATGATGTTAATTATAAATCTGAACCCATTTTGGTAGAGCCAATAGAAAAAAACAATTATACCGTTACTCATGAAGTAATACAAGGCGATTCATTATATTCTATTTCAAAAAAATATAATGTAAACATAGAAGATATAAAAAAAGCCAACCGTTTAGAAAACGACAATGTTAGCATTGGTCAAGTTTTATTAATAAAATAATTTTAAAAATGAATTACCAAAGAAGCAGTCAATTATTTCATGAAGCCCAACAGTTTATACCTGGCGGAGTAAATTCTCCCGTTAGAGCATTCAAAGCAGTAGGAGGAAATCCAATCTATGTTAAACAAGCTCAGGGTGCCTATCTTTATGATGAAGATGGTAACAAATATATAGATTACATCAACTCTTGGGGGCCAATGATATTAGGACATGCTTACCCATCGGTAATTAATGTAATTGTTGAAAAAGCAAAGCTAGGAACATCGTTTGGAACACCTACAGAGATGGAAACCGAAATTGCAAAATTAGCTATTTCAATGGTTCCAAATATAGATAAAATTCGTTTTGTAAGTTCGGGTACCGAAGCCTGTATGAGCGCTATAAGGCTAGCAAGAGGATATACAAAAAAAGAAAAAATCATAAAATTTTCTGGCTGTTACCACGGTCATTCAGATTCTTTTTTAATAGCCGCAGGTAGTGGCGCTAGCACATTTGGAGTTCCCAATAGTCCAGGAGTAACACAAGGTACAGCCAAAGACACGTTGTTGGCAAATTATAACGATATTGATAATGTTAAACAGCTTTTTCTAGAAAATAAAGGTGAAATAGCCGCAATTATAATAGAGCCCGTTGCAGGAAATATGGGTTGTGTGCCACCCAAAGACAACTTTTTACAAGAATTAAAAACAATTTGTATTCAAAACGAAGCACTTCTCATTTTTGATGAAGTAATGACCGGATTTAGATTGGCTAGAGGAGGCGCACAAGAATTGTACAATGTAGATGCAGATATTGTTTGCTTCGGAAAAGTTATTGGAGGCGGACTTCCAGTAGGGGCTTTTGCTGCAAGAAACGAAATTATGAATTATTTGTCGCCCATTGGGCCTGTTTACCAAGCAGGTACGCTCTCTGGAAACCCATTGGCTATGGCAGCGGGTTATGCAACACTCAAGCAACTGAATGACAACCCCAATATTTTTGAGTCTATCAATAACAAAACAGCTTATTTGCATAAAGGTATTGATCGTGTATTGCAAAAATCAGGAATAGATTTTACAATAAATAGAGTAGGCTCAATGATTTCAGTACATTTTGACAAAGCACCTGTAGTAGATTTCAATACAGCCAAAAATGGAGATAACGATACCTTCAAAAAATTCTTCCACGGCTTACTACAAGAAGGGATATATATAGCACCTTCAGCCTACGAAACATGGTTTATTACAGAAGCATTAACTTATCAAGATTTAGATTACACCATATCAGCCATAGAAAAAGTTAGTAAAACGCTCTAAAATCAAAAAAGCTAACGGTGTAAACATTATTATTTGGGCGTCCCTCAAAAAAAACCAAAAAGTAAAAGCTGAAAATACTTTTTGGTTTTTTTTGATCGGGCTATTCGCTGTATCTTTTACTCCGCAAGCTACATAAAAGGATGCCACTACTATCCCTCACGCAATCTAGGTAAAAACAAAATCGATACAAGATTGAATCTTTATCTTAATAAAAAGAACAATTTATGTTTGCAATTCAAAAATAATACTATCTTTGCACCCACTAAATGAGAGGAGGTGTCTAGATTATGTTAATAATACCAATAAAAGACGGAGAAAATATCGACAGAGCGTTAAAACGTTACAAAAGAAAATTCGACAAAACAGGAACTGTACGTCAATTAAGATCACGTCAGCAGTTTACTAAACCATCTGTTGTAAGAAGAGCTCAAATTCAAAAAGCACAATACATCCAAACATTGAGAGACTCATTAGAAGGATAGTTATTTTTGAACACAAATACCAAACCATACTTATAAAGTACTAACTTTGTATGTATGGTTTTTTTTATGCAATTAATAGAATCTTTTAAAGAATATTTAGAATTAGAAAAAAAGTATTCTCAACATACCGTTTCAGGCTACACCAAAGATGTAATTGCTTTTGTGACTTACGCCCAAGAAAATTTTGAAGTAGTAAACAGTGCCGAAATCCAATATCCAATAATTAGAAGTTGGATTATACAACTTTCCGAACGAGGTATCGATGCCGTTTCAATAAACAGAAAAGTAGCTTCGCTCAAATCTTTTTTTAAGTATTTAATGAAATGCAAGCAAATAGAAACAAATCCGTTACTGCAACACAAAGCATTAAAAACTCAAAAAAAAGTACAAATTCCGTTTTCCGAAAAAGAACTGCAAAACGTATTACAAGCACACTATTTTTCTGACACTTTTGAAGGGCTTCGAGACAAGGCTATTATAGAACTATTTTACACTACAGGTGTTAGGCGGTCAGAATTGATTTCTCTAAAAATCCATCATCTTGATTTAGAAAATCTTACTATCAAAGTATTAGGTAAAAGAAACAAAGAAAGAATAATTCCTTTACTTTCTACAACAGCTACGGTGTTAAAAAATTACATGGCAAAAAGATCAGAATTAACCGAAATACAAGACAATGATAATGTATTCTTAATGTTAAAAGGAGTTAAAATATCACAAACATTTGTGTATCGATTAATAAATTCATACCTTAGTATGGTTTCCGAAAAGACTAAAAAAAGTCCACACGTTCTTAGACATACATTTGCCACACACTTGCTTAATAATGGAGCCGATTTAAATTCTGTAAAAGAATTACTAGGGCACTCTAGCTTAGCATCAACGCAAGTGTATACTCATAGTAGTTTGGCAGAAATACAAAAAGTATACGGAAATGCTCATCCAAGAAATAAAAAAAAGTAAAAAGTTTAACACAAAAATTATTTTTTATGAAAGTAAATGTAAACGCAGTAGGATTTTCAGTAGATAGAAAACTAGTAGATTTTATACAAGTTCGACTAGAAAAATTAGAAAAATACTACGATAAAATTGTTTCATCAGAAGTTTATTTAAAAGTAGAAAACACAACCGATAAAGAAAATAAAATAGTAGAGGTAAAATTGCATGTACCAGGTGATGACTTGCTTGTAAAAAAACAATGTAAATCGTTTGAAGAAGCTGTAGAAAATGCCTCAGAAGCCTTAGAAAGATTACTTGTAAAAAGAAAAGAAAAAGTACGTGCTAATCCTTAATTAAAAAAAAATAAAAATATATTTTGTTTATTAAATAAAATGCCTACATTTGCAGTCCGTTAGAAATAGCGGACTTTTTTATTGGTTATTGCCGGTGTAGCTCAGCTGGCTAGAGCAGCTGATTTGTAATCAGCAGGTCGTGGGTTCGAGTCCCTCCATCGGCTCTTTGACGTATTGATAGAATGTTTTAAAGTAAGCGATTGCTTTGAAAATATTCTAATTTAAAGGATTGGGGAGATACTCAAGCGGCCAACGAGGGCAGACTGTAAATCTGCTGACTATGTCTTCGCAGGTTCGAATCCTGCTCTCCCCACAATTAAAGTTTGAAAGTTACGGGTTTCAAGTTTCAAGTGGTTTAACACCTGAAACTTTAAACTTGAAACAAAAAAAGCTTTACCGCCGGTGTAGCTCAGGGGTAGAGTGCTTCCTTGGTAAGGAAGAGGTCACGGGTTCAATTCCCGTCATTGGCTCAAAATTGTAAAATTTGAACACTAATATATAACTAAGATTAAAAATTAAGTAAAATGGCAAAAGAAAGTTTTAATCGTTCGAAACCGCACTTAAATATCGGTACTATCGGACACGTGGATCACGGAAAGACTACATTAACTGCTGCGATCACTAAAGTATTATCTGATGCAGGTTATTGTCAAGCAAAATCATTCGATCAGATTGATAATGCTCCAGAAGAAAAAGAAAGAGGTATTACAATTAATACATCTCACGTAGAGTATGAAACTGCTAACCGTCACTATGCGCACGTAGACTGTCCAGGTCACGCGGATTACGTTAAAAACATGGTTACTGGTGCTGCTCAAATGGATGGTGCTATCCTTGTAGTTGCTGCTACAGATGGTCCAATGCCGCAAACTCGTGAGCACATCCTTTTAGGACGTCAAGTAGGTATTCCAAGAATCGTTGTTTTCATGAACAAAGTGGATATGGTTGATGATCCAGAATTGTTAGAGCTTGTTGAAATGGAAATCAGAGATTTATTATCTTTCTACGAATATGATGGAGATAATGGTCCTGTAGTTCAAGGTTCTGCTCTAGGAGGATTAAATAACGATCCAAACTGGGTTCCTAAAATTATTGAATTAATGGATGCTGTTGATGCTTGGATTGAAGAGCCAGTGCGTGATAATGAAAAACCATTCCTAATGCCAGTTGAAGACGTGTTTACTATTACAGGTCGTGGAACTGTTGCGACAGGTCGTATTGAAACAGGAGTAGCTAATACAGGTGATCCAGTTGAAATCATTGGTATGGGAGCTGACAAATTGACTTCTACAATTACAGGGGTTGAGATGTTCCGTAAAATCCTTGATAGAGGTGAAGCTGGTGATAACGTAGGTCTTTTGTTAAGAGGTATTGACAAAGCTGATATTCGTCGTGGTATGGTAATCTGTAAACCAGGTTCAGTAAAACCACACGCTAAATTCAAAGCAGAGGTTTATATCTTGAAAAAAGAAGAAGGTGGACGTCACACTCCATTCCATAACAACTACCGTCCTCAATTCTATGTTCGTACAACAGACGTAACAGGTACTATCTCTTTACCAGCAGGTGTAGAAATGGTAATGCCAGGAGATAACTTAACAATTGATGTTACTTTATTGTCTCCAATCGCTCTTAACGTAGGTTTACGTTTTGCTATCCGTGAAGGTGGTAGAACTGTAGGAGCAGGTCAGGTAACTGAAATCGTAGACTAATTTTAGTCAAATAAATATTCTAAATCAGTGTCGTTGTAACGACGACACTGATTTTATTAACAAACGGGCGTAGTACAAGGGCTAGTATAGTGGTCTCCAAAACCATTGATGGGGGTTCGAATCCCTCCGCCCGTGCAAAAAGATAAATAAAATGTCAAAAATATTCAATTATTTTTCTGAGGCATTCCAAGAATTAAAAGTAAATGTTACTTGGCCAACTTGGGCAGAAGTGCAAAAATACACAGTTATTGTTGCGCTTTTTTCTATAGTATTTGCATTGGCTACTTGGGGTGTAGACGAACTTTGTTCTAAAACAATTGCTGCTTTTTTTAATTTAATTAAAGGTTAATTTTACCATGGCAGATACTAGTTTGAAGAAATGGTATGTTGTAAGAGCTGTTAGCGGTCAAGAAAACAAAGTTAAATCTTACATAGAAACAGAAATCACTCGACTTCATTTGGAAGATTATATTTCTCAAGTTCTTGTTCCTACAGAAAAAGTAGTTCAAGTTCGCGAGGGTAAAAAAATATCTAAAGAAAGAGTTTATTTTCCGGGTTATGTAATGGTTGAAGCTAATTTAACTGGCGAAATACCTCATATTATTAAATCTATAACAGGTGTAATTGGGTTTCTAGGTGAAACAAAAGGTGGTGATGCAGTTCCATTAAGACTTTCAGAAGTTAATAGAATGCTTGGTAAAGTAGACGAATTAGCAGTAACTATAGATACTCAAAATATACCTTTTACGATTGGCGAAGTTGTAAAAGTAATTGATGGACCATTTAATGGATTTAATGGTTCTATAGAAAAAATAAATGAAGAAAAACGAAAACTAGAAGTTATGGTGAAAATTTTCGGAAGAAAAACACCATTAGAATTAGGGTTTCTTCAAGTTGAAAAAGTATAATTTGTTACATTATTATAATCTACATCTTCTGCTTCCAACTGTAAGATGTACTAAAATTTTTTAAAATGGCTAAAGAAATTAGTAAAGTAGTTAAACTACAAGTTAAGGGAGGTGCTGCGAATCCGTCGCCACCGGTTGGACCTGCTTTGGGAGCTGCTGGGGTTAATATCATGGAGTTTTGTAAGCAGTTTAATGCTAGAACTCAAGATCAACCTGGCAAAGTATTACCGGTACAAATTACCGTTTACAAAGACAAATCATTCGATTTTGTTGTAAAAACCCCTCCTGCAGCAGTACAATTATTAGACGCTGCAAAATTAAAATCAGGATCTGGAGAGCCTAACCGTCGTAAAGTTGGTTCTGTAACTTGGGATCAAATCAAAGCTATTGCTGAAGATAAAATGGGCGACTTAAATGCGTTCACTTTAGAATCTGCGATGAGTATGGTAGCAGGAACAGCTAGATCAATGGGTATTACCGTAACTGGAGATTCTCCTATTAACTAAGGGAAAGTATGGCAAAATTAACAAAGAAACAAAAAGTTGCTGCTTCAAAAATTGAGAAGCACAAATTATATTCATTAAAAGATGCTTCTGCTTTATTAAAAGAAGTTGCTTCTGCAAAATTTGATGAATCTGTAGATATTGCTGTTCGTTTAGGAGTAGATCCTAGAAAAGCAAATCAAATGGTAAGAGGTGTAGTAACATTACCTCACGGAACAGGTAAGGATATGAGAGTATTAGCTCTTGTAACTCCAGATAAAGAAGCTGAAGCTAAAGCTGCTGGTGCAGACCACGTAGGTTTAGATGATTACCTTCAAAAAATTAAAGACGGTTGGACAGATGTAGATGTAATCATCACTATGCCTGCTGTAATGGGTAAATTAGGTCCATTAGGTCGTATTTTAGGACCTCGTGGTTTAATGCCAAACCCTAAAACAGGGACAGTTACTATGGAAGTAGGTAAAGCTGTTCAAGAAGTAAAATCTGGTAAAATAGATTTTAAAGTTGATAAAACAGGTATTGTACATGCAGGTATTGGAAGAATTTCTTTTGAAGCAGACAAACTTGTAGACAATGCTCACGAAATTATTCAAACATTAATTAAATTAAAACCAACTGCAGCTAAAGGTACTTACATCAAGTCTATACACTTGTCTAGTACTATGAGTCCAGCAATTGCTTTAGATCCTAAAGCAGTATAATTTGGTAGTTAAAGTATTTTATTATGACTAGAGAAGAAAAATCAATCGCAATAGAAAATATAACTGCAAAATTAGCCGAGTCTAATGTGGTTTATATTGCTGATACTTCAGGATTGGATGCAGAAACAACATCAAATTTAAGAAGAGCTTGTTTTAAAGCAGGTATCAAAATGGAAGTTGTTAAAAACACATTGTTAGAAAAAGCAATGGAAGCTTCAGACAACGATTATGGTGATTTATCATCTGTATTAAAAGGTAACTCTTCTTTGATGATAGCAACAGTAGCTAACGCTCCTGCAAAAATTATTAAAGACTTTAGAAAAAAATCAGACAAACCAGTTTTTAAAGGTGCTTTTATTAACAATGAAATTTACATTGGAGATAACCTATTAGACAGTTTAGCTGCTCTTAAATCTAAAGAAGAAGTTATTGGAGAAATCATCGGATTACTACAATCGCCTGCTAAACGTATAATTTCTGCATTACTTAATAATGCTGAAAGCAAAGGTGAAGCAGCAGAATAACAGAACGCACTTAATAAATAAAATAAATTAAAAAACATTTTAAACGATAGAAAAATGGCAGATTTGAAACAATTCGCAGAACAATTAGTTAATCTAACAGTAAAAGAGGTTAACGAATTAGCAACAATATTAAAAGATGAGTATGGTATCGAGCCAGCTGCTGCTGCTGTAGTAGTTGCTGCAGGTGGAGGTGAAGCTGCTGCTGAAGAGCAAACAGAATTCACTGTAGTATTGAAAGATGCTGGTGCTTCTAAACTTGGAGTTGTAAAAGCAGTTAAAGAATTAACTGGTCTTGGACTTAAAGAAGCAAAAGATATTGTTGATGGTGCTCCATCAAACATCAAAGAAGGTGTTTCTAAAGCAGAAGCTGAAGGTTTGAAAAAAGCTTTAGAAGAAGCAGGAGCTGTAGTAGAGTTAAAATAATTCTGATATAGTTTTAGAACTAGGTTTAGGTCTTAAGCAAAGCGCTTAATGACCTAAACCATTTTTCGTATAAGAAATTTATATAATTTTTATTAAACGAGAATAAATACAAAAATGTAATCTTAACGAAGACAAAAAATAAACAAACTTTCCTGGTTTATTTTTAAAGATGTAAGGTTGCTTAAATATAAGGAAGTAGAAATAAACAGTGTTTTTACACAAATAAATTACTTTTTTTAAATCAAAATTTTGTCCATTGATGATAACAAATCAGACTGAAAGATTGAATTTTGCCTCTACAAAAAACATTCCTAACTATCCAGACTTTTTGGATGTTCAGGTAAAGTCTTTTAAAGATTTTTTCCAATTAGAAACAAAATCTGACGAAAGAGGCAACGAAGGTTTATACAACACCTTCATGGAAAACTTTCCAATTACTGATACAAGAAATCAATTTGTATTGGAGTTCCTTGATTATTTTGTAGATCCGCCAAGATATACTATACAAGAATGTATAGAAAGAGGTTTAACGTATAGCGTACCTCTAAAAGCGCGACTAAAATTGTACTGTACAGACCCAGAGCACGAAGATTTTGAAACTATCGTTCAAGATGTATATTTAGGAACTATTCCTTATATGACACCTAGCGGTACTTTCGTGATTAATGGTGCCGAGCGTGTTGTAGTATCGCAATTGCATCGATCTCCAGGTGTTTTCTTCGGACAGTCTTTCCATGCCAATGGTACAAAATTGTACTCTGCTCGTGTAATTCCTTTTAAAGGTTCTTGGATAGAGTTTGCAACCGATATCAATAACGTGATGTATGCGTATATTGATAGAAAGAAAAAATTACCCGTTACTACTCTTTTTAGAGCTATAGGTTTTGAAAGAGATAAAGATATACTTGAAATTTTTGACCTTGCCGAAGAAATTAAAGTTTCTAAAACAGGTTTAAAAAAATATGTAGGTAGAAAGCTTGCTGCTCGTGTATTAAATACTTGGCATGAAGATTTCGTAGATGAAGATACTGGAGAAGTAGTATCTATTGAGCGTAACGAAATTATTTTAGATCGTGATACAATATTAGATAAAGATAATGTAGAAGAAATCTTAGAAGCTGATGTAAAATCAATTTTATTACATAAAGAAGATAACAATCAGGCAGATTTTGCTATTATTCACAATACTTTACAAAAAGACCCTACAAACTCTGAAAAAGAAGCTGTAGAGCATATTTATAGACAATTGCGTAATGCAGAACCACCAGATGAGGAAACAGCTCGTGGTATTATAGATAAATTATTCTTTTCAGACCAAAGATACAACCTTGGTGATGTAGGTCGTTATAGAATGAACAAAAAGTTGAACTTGGATATCCCTATGGATAAACAAGTATTAACAAAAGAAGATATTATTACCATTGTAAAATACTTAATCGAGTTAATCAACTCTAAAGCAGAGATTGATGATATCGACCACTTATCAAACCGTCGTGTAAGAACTGTTGGAGAACAACTTTCTCAACAATTTGGTGTAGGTTTGGCTCGTATGGCTCGTACTATTCGTGAGCGTATGAACGTTCGTGATAACGAAGTATTTACCCCAATCGATTTGATTAATGCAAAGACTTTGTCTTCGGTAATCAACTCATTTTTTGGAACCAATCAGCTATCTCAATTTATGGATCAAACCAATCCATTAGCCGAGATTACACACAAAAGAAGATTATCTGCACTTGGACCTGGAGGTTTATCGAGAGAAAGAGCAGGATTTGAGGTGCGAGACGTTCACTATACACACTATGGTCGTTTATGTCCAATTGAAACTCCTGAAGGACCAAACATCGGACTTATTTCTTCTCTAGGTGTATTTGCAAAAGTAAACAGCATGGGATTCATTGAAACACCATACCGCAAAGTGGTTGATGGTAAAGTAGATTTAGTTTCCACGCCAATTTATCTTAGTGCAGAAGAAGAAGAAGGTAAATTGATTGCACAAGCAAATATTGAAATGAATAACGACGGAACAATAACTGCCGAAAAAGTTATTGCTCGTGAAGAAGGAGATTTCCCTGTAGTTGAACCAAACGTAGTACATTATACAGACGTTGCTCCAAATCAAATTGCTTCAATTTCTGCATCATTAATTCCGTTCTTAGAGCATGATGATGCAAACCGTGCGTTGATGGGATCAAACATGATGCGTCAAGCCGTTCCTTTATTAAAACCAGAAGCACCAATCGTGGGTACTGGATTAGAGCGACAAATAGCTTCAGATTCTAGAGTATTAATTAATGCTGAAGGAGATGGAGTTGTAGAATATGTTGATGCAAACAAAATTACCATCAAATACGATCGTACAGAAGAAGAGCGTATGGTAAGTTTTGATCCAGATGAGAAAACATATCAATTAATCAAATTTAGAAAAACCAACCAAAGTACTTGTATTAACTTAAAACCTATTGTAAGAAAAGGCGATAGAGTGGTAAAAGGACAAGTATTATGCGAAGGTTATGCTACTCAAAATGGAGAACTTGCTATAGGTAGAAACCTTAAAGTAGCATTCATGCCTTGGAAAGGGTATAACTTTGAGGATGCGATTGTAATTTCTGAAAAAGTAGTTCGTGATGATATATTTACCTCTATCCATATAGATGATTATTCATTAGAAGTACGTGATACTAAATTAGGTAACGAAGAATTAACCAACGATATACCAAACGTTTCAGAAGAAGCTACCAAAGATTTGGATGAAAACGGTATGATTCGTATTGGTGCAGAAGTAAAACCAGGTGATATTCTAATAGGAAAAATTACACCAAAAGGAGAGTCAGATCCTACACCTGAAGAAAAATTATTAAGAGCTATTTTTGGAGATAAAGCTGGAGACGTAAAAGATGCTTCATTAAAAGCGTCGCCTTCTTTACACGGAGTAGTATTAGATAAAAAATTGTTTGCAAGAGCCGTAAAAGACAAACGCAAACGTTCTAAAGATAAAGATGATTTAACATCTTTAGAAATGGAATTTGAAACGAAGTTTGTAGAATTAAAAGACAAACTTATCGATAAATTATTTGCTATTATAGACGGTAAGACCTCTCAAGGTGTTATGAATGATTTAGGCGAAGAAGTATTACCAAAAGGTAAAAAATATACCAAAAAAATGCTTCAAAGTGTAGAAGATTTCGCTCACCTTACCAAAGGACAATGGGTAGCCGATGATGAAACAAATAGATTGGTAAACGATTTGATTCATAATTACAAAATCAAATTAAACGACCTTCAAGGAGCTTTACGTAGAGAAAAATTCACCATTACTGTAGGAGACGAACTTCCAGCAGGAATTTTAAAATTAGCCAAAGTATATATTGCTAAAAAACGTAAGCTAAAAGTAGGAGATAAAATGGCAGGACGTCACGGAAATAAAGGTATTGTTGCCCGTATAGTTCGCGATGAAGATATGCCATTCCTAGAAGACGGAACGCCAGTAGATATTGTATTAAATCCGCTAGGGGTACCATCTCGTATGAACATTGGTCAGATATATGAAACCGTATTAGGTTGGGCAGGACAAAAACTAAGCAAGAAATTTGCTACTCCAATTTTTGACGGAGCTTCATTAGACCAAATTAATGAATTAACAGACGAAGCAGGAGTACCACGTTTTGGACATACTTATTTATACGATGGTGGAACAGGAGAGCGTTTCCATCAACCAGCAACAGTTGGTGTTATCTATATGCTGAAACTAGGTCACATGGTTGATGATAAAATGCACGCACGTTCTATAGGTCCATACTCATTAATTACACAACAACCATTGGGTGGTAAAGCTCAATTTGGAGGTCAGCGTTTTGGAGAGATGGAGGTTTGGGCACTTGAAGCTTATGGTGCATCAAGTACACTACGAGAAATATTAACAGTAAAATCTGATGACGTAATTGGTAGAGCCAAAACATACGAAGCTATTGTTAAAGGCGAAATCATGCCAGAACCTGGATTGCCAGAATCGTTCAACGTATTAATGCACGAATTAAAAGGTCTTGGATTAGACATTCGATTGGAAGAATAATTCTTAAGTCAAAAGTCAAAAGTCAAAAGTCTACAAAGGCTTTCGACTTTCGACATTCGACATTCGACTAAAATCATTGATTATGACAAATAATAGAAATAATAAAGATAAAAACACGATAAAAAGATTCAATAGAATAACTATTGGATTGGCTTCTCCAGAATCAATTTTGGCAGAGTCTAAAGGTGAGGTTTTAAAACCAGAAACCATCAATTATCGTACTCATAAACCAGAAAGAGACGGACTTTTTTGCGAACGTATTTTTGGTCCAGTAAAAGACTATGAATGTGCTTGCGGAAAATACAAAAGAATTCGTTACAAAGGCATTGTTTGTGACCGTTGTGGTGTAGAAGTTACCGAGAAAAAAGTGCGTCGTGATAGAGTAGGACACATCAATCTTGTTGTACCTATTGCACATATTTGGTATTTCCGTTCGTTACCAAACAAAATAGGTTATATTTTAGGTATGCCTTCTAAAAAGTTGGATATGATAATTTACTACGAAAGATATGTAGTTATCCAACCAGGTATTGCTAAAAATGTAGATGGAGAACCTCTACAAGTAATGGATTTCTTAACCGAAGAAGAGTATTTGAATATTTTGGATACACTTCCTATGGAAAACCAATTTTTAGATGAATCAGATCCAAATAAATTCATCGCCAAAATGGGTGCAGAATGTATTATGGATTTATTAGCACGTACAGATTTGGACGCTTTGTCGTACCAATTACGCCACAGTGCTAATAATGAAACATCAAAACAAAGAAAAACAGAAGCTTTAAAACGTTTACAAGTTGTAGAGTCGTTCCGTGAAGCAAACTTAAATAGAGAAAATCGTCCAGAATGGATGATTCTAAAAGTTATTCCTGTTATTCCGCCAGAATTACGTCCGCTAGTGCCACTAGATGGAGGTCGTTTTGCTACTTCAGATTTGAATGACTTATACCGTCGTGTAATTATCCGTAATAATCGTTTAAAACGATTAATGGAAATCAAAGCTCCAGAAGTAATTCTTCGTAATGAAAAACGTATGCTTCAAGAAGCAGTAGATTCATTATTTGATAATACACGTAAAGCTTCGGCTGTAAAAACAGAGTCAAACAGACCGCTTAAATCACTTTCTGATTCCTTAAAAGGAAAACAAGGTCGTTTCCGTCAAAACTTATTAGGTAAACGTGTTGATTATTCTGCACGTTCGGTAATTGTTGTTGGTCCAGAAATGAAATTGTATGAATGTGGTTTACCAAAAGATATGGCTGCTGAGTTGTATAAACCTTTTGTAATTCGTAAATTAATTGAAAGAGGTATTGTAAAAACAGTAAAATCGGCCAAAAAAATTATTGACAAAAAAGAGCCAGTAGTATGGGATATTCTTGAAAATGTAATTAAAGGACATCCAGTATTACTAAACCGTGCTCCTACCTTACACCGTTTGGGTATTCAGGCATTCCAACCAAAATTAATCGAAGGTAAAGCAATTCAGTTACACCCATTGGTATGTACGGCGTTCAATGCGGATTTTGATGGTGACCAAATGGCGGTACACTTGCCACTAGGACCAGAAGCTATTCTAGAAGCTCAATTGTTAATGCTTGCTTCGCACAATATATTGAACCCTGCAAATGGAGCACCTATTACGGTACCATCGCAAGACATGGTTTTGGGTCTGTATTACATGACCAAAGAGCGTTTATCTACACCAGAACATAAAATTTTAGGTGAAGGTCAAACTTTCTATTCTGCTGAAGAAGTTAATATTGCACTTAACGAAAACAAATTAGAATTAAATGCCCGTATAAAAATTAGAGCCAAAGACTTTAATCAAAACGGAGAATTAGTATATCAAATAATTCAAACTACAGCAGGTAGAGTATTGTTTAACGAAGTAGTTCCAGAAGCTGCAGGATACATCAACGAAGTATTAACCAAAAAATCATTACGTGATATTATTGGTAAAATTCTTGCTGTAACAGATGTGCCTACAACGGCTGCTTTCTTAGACGAAATGAAAGACTTAGGATATAGAAACGCATTCCGTGGTGGTTTATCATTCTCTTTGGGAGATATTAAAATTCCAGATCAAAAAGAAGATTTGATTGCCGATGCTAGAGAACAAGTTGAAGGTATTACCATGAATTATAACATGGGACTTATTACCAACAACGAGAGATACAATCAAGTAATTGACGTTTGGACTTCAACCAATGCCTTACTTACAGAATTGGCAATGAAAAATATTAGAGAAGACCAACAAGGTTTCAACTCTGTATTTATGATGCTAGACTCTGGAGCAAGGGGTTCAAAAGAACAAATTCGTCAGCTTACAGGTATGCGTGGTTTGATGGCAAAACCAAAAAAATCGACTGCTGGAGGTGGAGAAATTATCGAAAATCCAATTTTATCAAACTTTAAAGAAGGTCTTTCGATTCTTGAATACTTTATTTCTACGCACGGTGCTCGTAAAGGTCTTGCCGATACGGCTCTTAAAACTGCCGATGCGGGTTATTTAACACGTCGTTTACATGATGTTTCTCAAGATGTTATCGTTAATTCTGTAGATTGTGGTACTTTAAGAGGAATAGAAGTTTCGGCATTAAAGAAAAATGAAGAAATTGTAGAAACTCTAGGAGAAAGAATTCTAGGACGTGTTGCACTTCACGATGTAATAAACCCATTAACTACCGAAGTTATGGTACATGCAGGAGAGCAAATTACAGAAGCTATTGTAAAAGCAATAGAAGAGTCTCCTGTAGAAAAAGTAGAAGTACGTTCGCCACTTACTTGTGAAGCTAAAAAAGGAATCTGTGCAAAATGCTACGGAAGAAATTTAGCTACAGGTAAAATGACACAAAAAGGAGAAGCAGTAGGTGTTATTGCAGCTCAATCTATTGGTGAGCCAGGTACACAGCTTACACTTCGTACCTTCCACGTAGGAGGTGTTGCCGGTGGAGTTTCTGAAGAATCTAGCATTGTTGCTCGTTTTGGAGGACGTTTAGAAATAGACGACTTAAAAACAGTAGTAGGAGAAGATAATGAAGGTAATAAAGCAGATATCGTAATTTCTCGTTCTACAGAATTAAAATTGATAGACGAAAAAACAGGTATTGTCTTAAATACACACAATATTCCTTATGGTTCTAGTATTTTTGTAAAAGACGGAGATGTAGTAGAAAAAGGAACTGTAATTTGTAAATGGGATCCATATAATGGGGTTATCATTTCAGAATATACAGGTAAAATTGCTTACGAAGATTTAGAACAAGGTCAAACATACCAAGTAGAAATTGATGAGCAAACAGGCTTCCAAGAAAAAGTTATTTCTGAGGGAAGAAACAAAAAATTAGTACCAACTTTACACATATATGGTAAAGACGGAGAGTTAATTCGTTCATACAATTTACCAGTTGGTGCCCACCTTATGGTAGACGATGGAGAAAAAATTAAAGCAGGTAAAGTTTTAGTAAAAATCCCACGTCGTTCTTCAAAAGCTGGCGATATTACAGGAGGATTACCACGTATTACAGAGTTATTAGAAGCTCGTAATCCTTCAAACCCTGCAGTAGTTTCAGAAATTGATGGTGTAGTTACTTTCGGAAAAATTAAGAGAGGTAATAGAGAAATTATTATCGAGTCTAAATTTGGCGAAATCAAGAAATATTTGGTAAAACTTTCAAATCAAATTTTAGTTCAAGAAAACGACTTTATCAAAGCTGGTATGCCATTGTCTGACGGAGCAATTACTCCAGAAGATATTTTAAGAATACAAGGTCCATCAGCAGTACAACAATATTTAGTAAACGAAATTCAAGAAGTATATCGTTTACAAGGGGTAAAAATCAATGATAAACACTTTGAAGTTGTTATCAGACAGATGATGCGTAAAGTACAAATTCAAGATCCAGGAGATACATTATTCTTGGAAGAACAATTAGTACATGCTTCAGACTTTATCCAAGAAAATGATAAGTTGTATGGTATGAAAGTGGTAGAAGATGCAGGAGATTCAGATAACTTAAAACCAGGTCAAATAGTTTCACCACGCGAGTTAAGAGATGAAAATTCATTATTAAAACGCAACGATAAAAACTTAGTAGTAGCACGCGATGTAATTCCTGCTACAGCAACACCTGTATTACAAGGTATTACGAGAGCTTCACTTCAAACCAAATCGTTTATTTCTGCGGCATCGTTCCAAGAAACGACAAAAGTATTAAACGAAGCAGCTGTAGCTGGAAAAGTAGATACGCTAGAAGGATTGAAAGAAAATGTAATTGTAGGACACAGAATTCCTGCAGGTACAGGTATGAGAGATTATGATCATATTATAGTAGGATCGAAAGAAGACTATAATGAAATGGTAGCAAACAAAGAAGAATTTATTTATTAATTATGAATGAAAATCAAGAACAACAAGCGCAATTAAATATTGAACTTGACGAGCAAACTGCAGATGGGATTTATTCTAATCTAGCAATTATTAACCATTCTCATTCAGAGTTTGTATTAGATTTTATCAATGTAATGCCAGGAGTTCCAAAATCTAAAGTTAAAGCACGAATTGTTTTAACGCCACAACACGCCAAAAGACTCTTGAGAGCTATAGGAGAAAATATCCATAGATTTGAAGCAGCCCATGGTGAAATTAAAGATTTTGAACAACCACCATTGCCGTTAAACTTTGGTCCAACTGGTCAAGCATAACAAAACAAACCCTAAGCATCGCTTAGGGTTTGTTTATTATATAAAGTATTTAATAAGTATCTTTGCAAACGAAAAAGAGAAAAATGTTACACAAAGAAGCCCAAATAGCAGTAGAAAACGGAACGATGCTTCCGCTTATGGAGGAGTTTTATACTATTCAAGGTGAGGGTTACCATACTGGAACAGCCGCTTACTTTATTAGAATAGGTGGTTGTGATGTAGGTTGTCATTGGTGTGATGTAAAAGAAAGCTGGAATGCTACACTACATCCGCCTACTCATATAGAAACTATTGTAAAAAACGCAAAACAGTATGCAGATATTGTTGTTATTACAGGTGGAGAACCGCTTACTTGGAATATGCAACCTATTACACATTTATTGCAATACCAAAATATTAAAACCCACATAGAAACATCGGGTTGTTATGAAGTTACAGGCACATGGGACTGGTTTTGTCTTTCTCCAAAAAAAAATAAACTACCCGTATTGAGTGCGTATGCTATTGCAAATGAGTTAAAAGTAATTATCTACAATAAACACGATTTTATTTTTGCCGAAGAACAAGCACTTTTGGTAAATCAAGACGCTATTTTGTTTTTACAACCCGAATGGAGTAAAAAAGACGAAATGACTCCATTAATTATAGATTATGTTATGAAAAATCCAAAATGGCGCATATCTTTACAAACACATAAATATTTAAACATTCCTTAAGTTGAAAAAGATTTTATTATTTTTAAGTTTATTTTTAGTACAATACGCATACACACAAACAAGTGAATCGGTTAAGACTGAAAACACAAAAGATGTTGAGTTGCTCCCAAGCCCAGAAAACACCTCGAAGGTTTATAACATGGGATTGGTAGATACAACGCCAGAATACCCAGGAGGCATGAGTGAATTTTATAAGTTTGTTTCAAAAAATTATAGAGTACCCAATGTAGATAAGTTAAAAGGCAAAGTTATCGTTTCATTTATTGTAGATAAAGATGGAAGTGTATATGATGTAAAAGTTTTAAGAGATGTAGGCTTTGGAACCGGCAACGAAGCTATAAGAGTGTTTAAACTAATGCCAAAATGGAAACCAGCTATACAAAATGACAAACCTGTAAGATGTAAATACTTATTGCCAATATCAATATCAACAGAATAAATTTGGCACTATTATTGAAAAATACTATATTTATAAAATAATTGAAAAAAACATGAAAAAACTAATTTTTACCCTAGCATTTGTTTGCGTCGCTCATTTTGGATTTGCACAAGATGATGCTTTTAAAAAAGATATTAAAAAAGTAATTGAAGTTAGCGGTGCTAGCGGACAACTTAAAGCTGCTAAAAAACAAGTATTAAGTTACATACCAGAAGCAAAACAAGCTGCTTTTTTGGTTGAGTTTGATGCCATTCTTGCTAAAATAAATGACAAAACAGTTGAAATTTACGCTCAAGAATATACCAAAGAAGATATAAAAGCAATGTTGGCATTTTATGAAAGCCCTGTAGGAAAAAAAATGGCAGAAAAATCGGAGTTAATTGCTACAAAAGCGCAAGAAAGTATGATGGAAGTGCAAGGCGAAATTCAGGCATTGATGATGAAATATGCTCAATAAAAACTTTTGATATGAAAATAAAAGTCCCGTTGAAATTTTCTTCGGGATTTTTTTTATTCGAAATAAATAATTATCTTAGCACAACTTATTGCAATAAGCACGTTCTTACCGTTGTATAAATATTAAAGCATTTGCTTTTCTTTGGTAACCGAAATCTGACAATTTCAATGATTACACCTTGAAGAAAGTTTAATGTCTACGCTTGGCGTGGACTTGACTTATCTTGGTGTAAGGGTTTTGTCAGAACCTCGGTAATCAGTATGTTTGAGCTTCCACGCTTTTTATTTTTCGGCGTATTTAGTCACTTAAATTTATACCCAAATGAAAAATTTATTAAAAATTATTGCGTCTGTTGTGTTATTCGTATTTGCTTCTTGCGAACAAGAGAGCCTAGAAAATTTTGATGGTTCGACTAAAAATCAACGAACTATTAAAAAAGTTACTTATGAAGAAATGTCTAAAAACCAAAAGCTATTAGACAAGTTGTCTTCTGTAAATAGTAAATACAATATTTTATACAATAATGCTAAACTTGTAGCTGCTAGTGACGGCAGTTTTTATATAGATACAAATTTAGCAACTTATGTAGAAGAGTCAAATGGTTATCATTCTTATACCTTTCAGATTTTTAGAGACAGTACGGCATTCTATCTAGAGAATTTAGTTTTAAATTACTCTGTTAGCGATTCTGCTTACAGTGTTTATCTAATTCAGTATGATATAAATGAACAAGAATATCAGGATATTATTTCAGGTGTAGCAGATAATAGTTTAAAAAGTAAAATATTTCTTACGCAATTGGATGATAATGTTATCAATACATCAACAATTTTAAGCAAAAATGGAAACACGAGTTATTGTCCAAATTGTGGTTGTGCAAGTTTTTATGACGGCTATATATTTAACGGAATAAATGATGATGGTTCAATTGATTGGCTTGAGCATATTTGTCCTGGCAGTGGTGGCTCTGGAGGCACAACAAGTTCTAGTGGAAGTAGCGAATCTCCTACCGTGGGTTCTGGCTACGTACCAGGATACGGCATTGGAGTAACCCCTACTCCAGGTAGCGTAAACACTAATGGACTTTTAGGTGGAGGAAACAATACCCCAAATACTAAGCCAATTGTAACTGTTCCTACAAATTTAACATCTACAGATGGGGCAAATGCTACTGTTAGTTATCTTGTAAATCTTCTTTCTTTAAATACCCCACAAGCTACATGGTTAAACCATAATACTCAAGTTGCAAATCAAATATTAAATTTTTTAAGCCAAAACAATAGCTCGCAAGAGAGCAAAGAGTTTGTAAACGAGTTTATTATTCAATGTATAAACAATCCAAACTTACATTTAGATTTTGAAGCTTCTTTAAAGTCGCCTAGTTTTGTGGATTTAAATTTTGACGTTTCAACTCCTGAAGGGGCAAAATTGAAAGAAGTAAATGATGCTTTAATGACGTCTTCAGAATTTAGACGGTTATTTTATAATCTATTTTCTGAAATACCGCAACTTAGTGTGAAACTAACTATTGGAAACATCGATCAATCTAATGCTGTTGGTTATATTTATGGGAATTGTCATAGCGTTTATAATACTAATAGTCTGTATATGTACAATGAAATAACAATAGATAGGCAAGGTTTATTAACAAAATCTAAAATGAATATTGCCTTGTTTGTGTTACATGAATATATACACGCATATCTTAATGTTAAATTTCGTAAACCTCCAATTGGTTTTTCTATAAGTCAAATTAATTCGATGGATTTTGTAAACTGTGTAAATACGTATTATAACGGTTTTTCTGGAGCACAATCTCAACACAATTTTTTTGTTGATTTTATGATACCAACTATCGTTGAAATATTAAGCGATATAAAAAATATCTTAATTACTTCACAAGAAGCTAGTCAAATTGAAAATCCGATAGATGGAGGAGCTATCTTATATCAGCCAATGAATGGAAATCCTTTAACACCATCGGACATACAAATACCATGGAATTGGAACACTTTTTTGTACTATTTTTCTTATCAAGGATTGCAAAATTGTTCTGCTTTTCCGTTTTCAATTTATCCAAATCTTATTACTAGTGGTGATTACTATTACCATTGGTATAACGGATGTTACAACACTATTTTTAATCCCTAAAAAATGAAAAACATTTTAATTTTATTTTTACTTACATATATTTCTATTTACTCTCAAAGTCAAGGTAGAAGTTATCATATTTGCGATATTAACGATTTGTACCTAGCAAAAAAAAAATTAAATATATCCAGAGATGAACTGATTATAGGAATTGATGATTTTAAATATATAGTAAAAAAAGATAATGAAATTTTGTTGTATAAGATTGTTAATAATGAAATAATATATTCAAAAAAAAGCAATATTTCTACTTTTGATTTCAAAAATTTAATTAATCCAGTATTTGACATCTCTTTAGAAAATTTAAAACTTATAGATACAAATAATAATTTAATTGATTTTCAAGATAGTTCCACAAGCACAATAATGTATCTAGTAAGCGATTTAGAAAAGAAACTTACTTGCGACAATAATTATGGCAAAAATGACAAATATTTTAGCGAGAAGAATGCCTTTTATTCAATATATAATAACCTTAAAAATCTATTTTATGATGAAGATTATTTATTATTAAAAAATTCCTTAAACATATATATAAGTTTAAATTCTAAAGCAGATGACATAAAGGTTATGAAACGTGAAAAAGGAATTATTAGTACTATTTTTTATCGTACAATTGATTTTAAAATCACAAAAAAATTAAAAGACACTTTAAAGGATAAAAGTTTAATAGACTCTTCTTTTCTTAAACAATTTACAGATTTTGAAATAACTCAATTTTTTTCAAGAAATAATGTAAATATTTTTATTGTAATTGATAAAAAGAACAATAATTATTTTAAGAAAAAAATGATTTATAAAGTAAAATACAATAATTAATATGGAAGAATTTAAAGGTACGGTGGATAACTCTTTTATGTGGTTTTCAATAATTGCCCAATTAGTTTTTTTTATAACATTTGTAGTTATAATTTACTATATCATTAAGCTTTATAGAAAAATCATTAAGTATTTAGATAGAAAGAGTTGATTTAATATTTCACAAACTGCCTAGAGAAAAAGAGGCAGTTTTATGTTTTTTCATACTATTTATCAGTATGACTAAGCCTTGCTAAATAGTCAAAATGTTTTCCTTCTTTAATCAATTGACATTGTAAACCATTGGCATGCGCCACATTTTGTAAAGTATTATAGTCTAAATACAGCCACGGAAATGATTTTTCGGTTTGGTTTTTGTAATGTATAGTAAAAATGAGTTCGCCATAGTAACCACTTGCAGGAACTAGATAGGCACCATCTTCATCTTGATCAAACATATATATAATATCGGAAGAATCAATAAGTATCTGACCATTTGGAGTAAGTAACGATTTTAATTTTTGTAAGTATATTGAAGTTTTTGCAAGAGTTTCAAATATTCCTGTACCATTCATCAAGAGTAAAATAGTATCAAAAGTTTGGTTTTCTAGTTCGAGAAAGTTTATGTTTATGGCATTTTCAATTCCTCTAAGTTTACATGCTTTTATAGCATTTTCAGAAATATCTACAGCAACAACATCATATTTTTGGTTTTGTAAATACAAGGCATGGCTGCCAGCACCGCAACCTATATCTAGTATTTTTCCTTTTGCAAGTTGTAGAGCTTTTTGTTCTAGCTTAGGCATATTTTTATAATTTCTAAACAAATAAGCAACGTCCATTTCGTCGGGTTCAGAAATGGTTGTTTCGGTAATAATATTCTCAGGAGAATTATTGGTTTGATAGTCTAAAATGGCTTTTCCAAATAAATCCAACATTTTTGTAAGGTTTCGGGTTTAATGTTTCAAGTTTTTTAACTTTGTAGCTCAACTTGAAATTTCGACTTTGAAACCACAATTAAACGAACTTGTAAAACTTGCCAAAGATAAGCATAACGAAACTAAAAAGTTTTTTGATAAGCTAAAAAAGAAACCACCAAAAAACTTAGATTATATCATGCAAGATTTGCATGAAGCAGAGTTTAAAAAAACAGATTGTTTACAATGTGCAAATTGTTGTAAAACCACAGGGCCACTTTTTACCACCGCAGATATTGAGCGAATTTCAAAGCATTTTAAACAAAAACCACAGCAATTTATCGATAATTATTTGCGTATAGACGAAGAAAACGACTATGTGTTACAAAATTTGCCCTGCACTTTTCTGGATACTGATAATACCTGCTTTATTTATGATGTGCGTCCAAAAGCCTGTAGAGAATTCCCACATACCGATAGAAAAAAATTTCAGCAAATTTCTAATTTAACCATAAAAAACGTAGCTATTTGTCCGGCAGCCTATAATATTGTTGAAGAAATGAAAAAGAAAATACATGGTTAATAGTGTTTACAATACATTATAAGTGTAAAGATGTAGAGTTTGAAAGTCTTTTGTAAAAAACAAAATCAATTTTATTTATACAGTAAATATTTTTCTCTCATTTTTTTGAATGTTTCAATATCTTTTCTCCAAGATTTTCTGATTTCTATTTCAGAAACTCCTTTTTCTATTTGCTCACGTAGTTTTTTAGTTCCAGCTAATTTTACAAAGAAATCATTGAAAAATTTTGATTTATCTGTTGTAGAATTGTAAGCTTTTATCAGCCATTTTATCTCCAACTTATCCACAAATGCTAAATCAGATAAATTTTCGCCAAAACATTCTTTTCCTTTATATAGCGGATCTTTTGCTCCAATATTAGGGCTTGGAGTAAAGCTAAAATTGGTTTTTGGTAAATAAGGCGAACCATAAATTTGAAATTGCATATCTGTGCCTCTTCCTACACTTACATTAGTACCTTCAAATAAGCACAAACTTGCATATAAGTTTATGGCGTGGTCGTTAGGTAAATTGGGTGAAGGTTTTACAGGTAAGCTGTACAACATATTTCTATCATAGTTAAGGCATGGAATTATTTTCAAATCACATTGAATACCATCTTTCAGCCATTTTTCACCATTAATCATTTGGGCATATTCTCCAATTGTCATTCCGTGCAACAATGGAATAGGGTGCATGCCTACAAAACTTGTATATTCTTTCTCCAACACAGGGCCGTCTATTATAGAAATGTTTGGGTTGGGTCTATCCAAAACGATTAGTTGTATGTTGTTTTCTGCACAACTCTCCATAATATAATGTAAGGTAGATATGTAAGTGTAAAAACGTGCGCCTACATCTTGAATATCAAAAATCATTATTTCAACTTGCTGTATTTGCTCATGTTTAGGTTTTTTATTATTTCCGTAGAGAGAAATAATAGGTAACCCCGTTTTAGTATCTTTTCCATCTACAATATGTTCGCCAGCATCTGCGGTACCTCTAAATCCATGTTCTGGCGCAAAAATAGTCGTTAGATGAGTGTTTTTTGAAATTAAAAAATCTACTAAGTGAGTGCCATTGCTTAAAATTCCTGTTTGATTGGTTACAATACCTACTTTTTTGTTTTCTAATAGTGGTAGGTACAAATCATAATTGTCAGCGCCTAGTTGTATAGAATGATTAACTATGTTTTCAGAAACAGTTGAGCTTTCCAACGTGTCTTTCTTTTGCGCCTGCCCACTTTTGCAAGAAATAAGCCCTAGAGCTAAAAAACAAATAGTATAAAATTGGATGATGCGGTGTTTCATATCAATAAAAATTTCTTTTGGTAAATTTATAAATGTATTTTTGAACAAAAAATAAAACTTTGAAGTTAGAATATTTTATAGCCAAACGCTTAGTAAAGCCAGAAGCATCTCAAAATAAATTTTCAAAAACTATAGTAAACATAGCTGTTACTGCTGTGGCATTAGGAATACTCATGATGGTGGTTTCTATAGCTACAGGAATGGGTTTGCAAAATAAAATTAGAGATAAAGTATCCTCTTTCAATGGGCATATTCTTATAAGTAGTTTTACAGGAAATGAATCCAATGTAAGCGTAAATCCTATTTCATTACATCAAACATTCTACCCAAGTTTCAAAAATATTTCGGGAATCAAACACATACAAGGTGTCGCTTCCAAGGCGGGTATTATACGTACTTCCAAAGCTTTTGAAGGAGTTGTTTTTAAAGGAGTAGGCAAAGATTACGATTTTACACAACTTAAAGATTATCTACAACAAGGAAGAATGCCCATATTGAACCAAGAATTAAACAATGAAGTGCTTATTTCAGAATATTTAGTGAAAAGGCTTCAGCTTAAATTGGGAGATTCTTTTGACACCTTTTTTATGAAAGAAGGACAAAATAAACTTCCAAATTTTAGACGTTTCAAAATAGTAGGTATATATAACTCTGGAATACAAGAATTTGATGCTTCATATCTTATTATTGATTTGCGCCACATACAGCGAATGAATAAATGGACTCCAAATCAAGTTGGAAATTTTGAAGTTTATGTTTCTAAATTTTCAGAAATAGAAAAAAAAACAAATGAAGTAGAACAAGAAATAGGATCATTTTTACATGCGCAATCTATAGAAACCAAATACTATTATATATTTGATTGGCTCAAACTATTCGATTCGAACATCGTTTTAATCATAATAGTAATGCTATTGGTAGCGGTT
Organism: Flavobacterium croceum DSM 17960; assembly: GCF_002917885.1. Classification (GTDB taxonomy): domain Bacteria; phylum Bacteroidota; class Bacteroidia; order Flavobacteriales; family Flavobacteriaceae; genus Flavobacterium; species Flavobacterium croceum. Next base: position 843 of record NZ_PQNY01000020.1, on the reverse strand, counting down.
ATAAACATGATAGTAGCTTTATTAGTGCTAGTATTAGAAAGAATACCTATGATAGGCATACTAAAATCTTTAGGTATGACAAATACAAATGTTCGGAAGATATTTTTATACAATGCACTATATATAGTAGTAAAAGGATTATTGATAGGGAATATTATAGCGATAAGTTTATTACTAATTCAAAAATACGGACAAATAGTAAAGCTAAATTCAGAAAACTATTACGTTACTATAGCGCCAGTATACATAAATCCATTACAAATAATAGCTTTAAATTTATTTGTTGTAGTAGTTATAGCTATTTTTCTAGTCATACCCACCTATATTATTACCTATATTACACCTTCAAAAAGCATACGTTTCAAATAAAGTACACTATAGTTTGTGTCTTGTTGTGATAAAAAGGCATATTGGGTGTTTGTTTTTTTTGATATTATCGAAGCTAAAAGTTAAAATTAAGAACTAATACTATTGAAAACCAATATATTGAAAAAAATGCATAAAAAAGGTTGATTAAAAATTAGGAAAAGGGTAAAAAAGTTGTAGATTTGCACCCGCAATAGAGGCGACGTTCATAGAAAGATTCATTGTGAGAAAATAATTTTGTTTAGGATTGTAAAAGGTATTATCTTTGCTGTCCTGCGGAAGAAAAAAAGTGTTGAGAAAATATTTTAAAAAAAATTCAAAAAACACTTGCACGATAAAAAATAAGTTGTACTTTTGCACCCGCAATCAAGGAAACGAGATTGCGAAAAAGAACAGAAAAGACAAGTTCATTGATATATTGGATTGACAGCAAAAAAGAGAGAGTAAGAGAGTCGAAAGATTTGAATATTCACAGCT
>NZ_PQNY01000019.1 GCF_002917885.1 Flavobacterium croceum DSM 17960 | reverse complement strand
CTTCAAGGTTGCTCATTATTGTAATTGTTTGAAAGTCAATACAATTTAATCATTATTAATGATTTGAGCAACTTTTTTTATAATGCACAACGGGTTTTTATAATAATTCTATATAATTAATAAACTAAATCCAGATAAAAGTAGATTTGATAAAAAACTTTGAGTACAATTTGTGGCAATTTTATAAACCATTTTTTAGAACAGTGCCTTCTTATTTATTGCAATACTGTTGTTAATTCTGAAAAATTAAGTGTAGTTTGTTCTCCCGAAATTAAATTTTTAAGTTCAAAACTATCTGGGCTTACATCTTTAACTACAAACGGAATGTTTCGCTTTTCTGCATACTTAAATTGCTTATCAAACTTAGCCGTATCTGGATAAAGTTCTGCTTTGATGTTGTTTTTTCTTAATTTTAATATTGTTTGCAATGCTAAAAAAGCTTTCTCTTCAGATACATTCAAAAACAGAACTTTAGTACCTGTAGTAACTTCATTTGGAAATAGTTGTAACTCTTCTAGTACTAAATAGATTCTATCTAACCCAAATGATATACCTACACCACTCATGTTTTTAAGACCAAATATTCCTGTTAAATCGTCGTATCGTCCGCCTCCGCCTATAGAACCCATAGACACTCCTTTTGGCGCACTTACTTCAAATATGGCTCCTGTGTAATAATTGAGTCCGCGAGCAAGGGTTACATCGAGATCTAAGCAAGAAGATTGCAAACCTAGTTGGAGTACATGGGTACAAATAAATTCTAATTCTTCTATTCCTTTTTTGCCTTCTGTAGAATTTTCCAAAAGCGTTTTTAACTTTTCTATTTTTTCTTCAATAGTACCCACAAAATCAAACAAAGGTTGTAGCTTTACTAATGCTTCGGGTGAAATGCCTTTTTGTTGCATTTCTTTTTTCACACCTTCTTCGCCTATTTTATCGAGTTTATCGAGTGCTACAGTAAAATCTATGAGCTTATCTGATGCGCCAATAACTTCGGCAATACCCGATAATATTTTGCGGTTGTTAATTTTTATGGTACAACCTTGTAATCCTAATTCGGTAAAAACGGCATCGTAAAGCTGTACTAGCTCTACTTCTTGCCACAACGATTTTGTACCTATTGCATCGGCATCACATTGGCAAAATTCTCTAAAGCGTCCTTTTTGCGGATTATCTGCACGCCATACAGGTTGAATTTGATAGCGTTTAAATGGAAATTCTATTTCGTTTTGGTGTTGCACAACATAGCGCGCAAAGGGTACGGTAAGATCGTATCGCAAAGCCTTTTCGGAAATTTTTGCAGTAAATTTGTTCAATTCTACACGTTGCTCTAGCGTAATTGTTTCGGCAGAGTTGGTTTGTAGTTCTTGTATAGATTGTGGTAAATCTATTTTTGTTTTGTTGTAAAAATAATTTCCTGAGTTTATTATCTTAAATATCAATCTGTCGCCTTCTTCTCCGTATTTTCCCATAAGTGTATCAGAGTTTTCAAATGAAGGTGTTTCTATGGGTTGGTAGCCAAAATGTTCAAAATGTTTGCGCATTACCGTAGTGATATAATTTCTTTTGGATACTTCTGCTGGTGTAAAATCGCGAGTGCCTTTTGGAATGCTTGGTTTTTGAGCCATTTTTTTAGATACTTATTGGGTTACTATTGTGTACTAGAAGCCTATAGTGATTGTTTTAGCCCTGATTGTAGCAAACTGCCATGCAGTGCGGAAAGCAGGAATATGGATATTGGAATGCCTATAGTGATGCTTCGTTAAAATATTATGCAAATATGCTAAGTTTCGCTAAGTTTTGAAAGATATATTGTAACATTTTCGATATTTTTGAGTCAAATGTTGTTATGAGAGGAATTGTAAAGGAAAATATTAAGATTGCTTTTGGTGCTATTCGTACTCAATTATTGCGTACGATATTAACGGTAATTATTATTGCTTTTGGTATTTGGGCGTTGGTAGGAATATTAACTGTGGTTTCGGCTCTAGACAACACGTTGAACACCAAGTTTGCTTCTATGGGTTCGAATACTTTTTTTATAAATCAATACGATTCGGGGCCAAGAAGACATGGCGGTGGTGATATTGAAAAAGTAAACCCAATTATAACTTATAGTCAAGCCAAAAGTTTTAAAGAAAAATACAAATTTCCTCTCACCCATTGTTCGTTATCGTTTACGGCTACAAGTGTGGCAGAAGTAAAATATGAAAACGAAAAAACAAATCCAGAAATTCAGGTTTTGGGTATTGATGAAAACTACACACTCAATAGCGGTTTGGAAGTTACAAAAGGTAGAAATTTTAATGCTTTTGATATTCAAAACAATGTTTATTTTTGTGTAGTAGGTAGTGATTTTTCTACCAAAGGTTTACTTAAAGATGTAAATCCTATTGATAAAATTTTAACGATTCGAGGCGCAAAATTTAAAGTAATTGGTGTACTAAAAGAACAAGGCTCTACGTTTGGAAATAGTAAAGATTCTCGAATATACATTCCTATTCAAGTGGCTCGATCTTTATACTCAAATGCCAACATCAATTATAGTTTGAGTGTTTTGGTAGATCGTTCGGAAATGCTTGATGCGGCTGTAGGACAAGCCACTATTACATTTAAAAATATTAGAAAACAAAACCCTAGTTCAGAAAATAATTTTGGTATAACTAGAAGTGATGATTTGGTACATAAAATAGCCGAAATGACAGGTGTGCTCAATATTGCTGCCACAATTATTGGTATTATTACCATTTTTGGTTCTTCTATTGCGCTCATGAATATTATGATTGTTTCTGTAACCGAAAGAACGCGAGAAATAGGTGTTCGAAAATCGTTAGGCGCTAAAAAAGGTACTATTGCTTGGCAATTTTTTACCGAAACGTTAATTGTAGGTCAATTGGGTGGTTTATTGGGTATACTTTTAGGAATTTTTACCGGATATATTGCCGCTGCCGCTATGGATTTTGATTTTGTAATACCTTGGAAAGCCATGATGGCGGCTGTAGGTATTACATTTGTAGTAGCTGTAATTTCGGGGTTGTATCCCGCTATAAAAGCTTCAAAACTTGACCCTATTGAAGCCTTACGATACGAATAATTATAGCCTGCATTGTATCATTCTATCGTTGTTGTAAATATCTTTTTTAAGTTGAATATTTTTAAAATTTAACGCTGCAAGCATCGCTATCGTTTCTTGAGCAAGGTATTGATTTATTTCAAAAAACAGTTTCCCGTTTGGCTTTAAGTGTTTTAATGCAAAATGAGCTATTTTTCTATAGAATAACAAAGCATCTGTATCTTCTACAAATAATGCCAAATGAGGTTCAAAATTCAAAACATTGGGTTTCATGGTGGCTTTTTCAAGCTCACGCACATACGGAGGATTGGAAACTATACAGTCGAAAGATAAAGGAATATCTTGTAAAACTAAAATATTTTGTTGTATAAACTGAATGTCTACATTGTTTACCTGTGCATTTTGTTCGGCTATTTTTAGTGCTTGTTCCGATACATCTAGGGCATAAACCTTTACTTGAGGCATATTCTTTTTTAGTGAAATAGCAATGCATCCACTACCTGTACCTATATCCAAAACACTTTGTGCTTTTGGCAAAGATTGTAGAATCCAATCTACCAATTCTTCGGTTTCTGGTCTAGGAATTAATGTGTTTTCATTTACATAAAACGGTAGTCCAAAAAACTCTGTTTTACCCAATATATATTGTATAGGCTTGTAGTTTTGGAGTTGCTGTAACACCTTATCCCAATAACTTTTTTGTTCTAAAGTAATTTCTAAATTAGGCTGTAAGGCTACATCGATACGCTTAAGTTTATGGTAAGATTCTAAAACTATATAAAAAAAACTTTCTGCTTCGAGAACATCGTACAGTGGTTCAAGTTTAGTAATAAAATAGGTTTTATATTCTTTTAATAACATATTACAAATTCTTTATCATCCAAACAGGACAGTTGGTATGACCTGTGGTACCCATAGGCGCACAAAGGTATTCAAATCCAACAGATGTATAGAGTTTTTGCGCTATTTTCATTTCGGGTAATGTTTCTAAATAGCATTGTGTGTAACCAAATATTTTAGCCGTTTGTAAACAAAGTAAAATTAATTTTTTGCCTAAACCTTTACCTCGAACTTCTGGCAGAAAATACATTTTTTGTAGCTCGCAAATCGTTTTATTTTCGTTTTCCAAGGGAGCAATACCGGCACCTCCTACTATATCGCCCAATTGGTTCTCTAGTACAAAATAAATTGCGTTTGTTGCCAAATACGTTTCATACATAGAGTCTAATTGCTTGTCGGCAAATGCAGTACCTGTTTTAGGATAATTATCAGCTATAAAAATGCTACGAATAACTTGAGCTATTTTTGGATTATCATTTTTATTTATGGCTCTAATAGAATAATTGAACATTTTAATGTATTATTTTTGCCGTGTGAATATACATCAAAAATACATACAACGTTGCATACAGCTTGCAAAAAATGGTTTGGGCACAACCTACCCTAACCCCATGGTTGGTAGCGTAATTGTGCATAATAACACTATTATTGGTGAGGGCTGGCATCAAAAAGCAGGACAACCACACGCCGAAGTACATGCTATAAATAGTGTAAAAAATAAAAATTTATTACGAGAATCTACGCTCTATGTAAGTTTAGAACCGTGTAATCATTACGGAAAAACACCGCCTTGTAGCGATTTGATTGTTTCGCATAAAATACCCAAAGTAGTAATAGGCACTACAGATCCATTTGTAGAAGTAGCCGGTAAAGGAATACAAAAACTTCAACACAATAGCATTGAAGTAATTGTAGGTGTTTTAGAAAAAGAATGTATCGATTTAAACAAGCGTTTTTTTACTTTTCATAACAAAAAAAGACCTTATATTATACTTAAATGGGCAGAAAGTGCCGATAGGTATATGGCTCCTCTTACCAAAGAAATTCAAAAACCTGTTTGGTTGTCTAATAAATACTCTAGACAAATTGTACACAAATGGCGTAGCGAAGAACAAGCTATATTGGTAGGAACCAAAACAGTTATAGACGATAATCCGCAACTTACTACACGAGATTGGTACGGAAACAATCCAACTAGAATTGTATTAGACAAAAAAAATTCGATCTCAAATTCATTTGCAATTAAAGACAATACAGCATCAACACTAATTATTTCTGAAGAACATTTTTTTGCAGAAAACGAAAATTGTACTGTAGAAAAGTGTAACTTTGATAACTTGTTGCCACAACAAGTAGTCGATATTTTGTATCAAAAAAAACTGCAATCGGTTATTATAGAAGGCGGAAAACAAACCTTGCAAAGTTTTATTGATGCTAATTTATGGGATGAAGCAAGAGTATTTTGCTCACCTGTTTTTTTAAAAAATGGCTTAGAAGCACCGCTACTTCCACAAAAGTTGTTTACAAAAAAACAAGTACAAGATGACGAATTAAAACTATTTTTCAATTATGATTGACACCATTATTTTTGACTTTGGAGATGTGTTTATCAACTTAGAAAAACAAACACAACAAGATGCTTTTAAAAAATTAGGTCTAAATGGCCCAAACGAAGTTTTGGTTCACGCCAACGATCAATTTGAAAAAGGCGCAATATCTGAAACAGAATTTTTAAATAGTTTTTCTGCATTTATCCCTCACGCTAGCCATGCCGAAATAAAACAGGCTTGGAATACCATAATTGGCGATTTTCCATTATACAGACTTGAGTTTCTACAACTTCTATCACACAAATATAGGCTGTTTTTATTAACAAACACAGACTCGATTCATATTGAGCATTTTGAAGACATGGTGGGTGTATCATTTTTTAGTGATTTTTACCAATGCTTTGAAAAAGTTTTTTATTCTTATGAAATGGGTATGCGAAAACCCGATGAACAGATTTTTAAAACCATTTTAAGCAAATACGATCTCAACCCAAAAAAAACTTTATTTGTAGATGATAAAAAAGCCAACACCGATGCTGCCGAAAAATTAGGTATGCACATTTGGAACCTACAAGTGGGTACAGAAGATGTGGTAGATTTAGCAAAACAAAAACATTTACCCTTGTAATAATTTTTATACTGTACTTCTTAATTTTGAACGACACTTACAAAACTATTGCAAACCCTTCTGACGAAATTTTATTCAAAGAAAAGCACAGTAAATTTTTTGCGTATGCATTTCCTGTTACACACGAAGATGAAGTAAAATTTCATTTAGAACATTTACGAAAACAACATTATGGTGCTGTGCATTTTTGCTATGCGTTTCAAATAGGCACACACAACCCTTACCATCGAGCTAATGATGATGGAGAACCTAGCAATTCTGCAGGAGCTCCTATATATGGTCAAATTCAATCTTTTGGACTTACTAATGTTTTAGTTGTTGTTGTACGATTTTTTGGTGGTATAAAACTTGGCGTTGGCGGACTCATTGCAGCTTACAAAACAGCTGCTCACATGGCTTTGGAACAAGCTGATATTATTGAAAAAACAATAAATGTTCATTTTATAATTTCTTTTGATTACAAAAATATGAACAAAGTAATGCGGGTTATTAAAGAAAAAAATATTGATATCATAGCTCAAAAAATGGAATTAAGCTGCGAAATTGAAATAGCTACCCGAAAAAAAAATGCCGAAACAATTTTCGACATTTTTAGTAATTTATACGAAGTAAGTATTACAACTCTCGATTAGGCTTATTGATGCAAAAGTGCTACAACATACTCTGGAGGCAAAGTAGGCTTGCCTGTTTTCATGTCTACAAATACCAACATAGAATAGCCCGTTGTTAATAACTCTTCATTTTCGTTATAAATTTCGTAGTCAAATTCTATCTTCACAGAGGTCTGACTCTTTAATATAGTTCGTATCGTGAGTAAATCATCATAACGAGCTGGTTTTTTGTAATTCATAGTCAAAGAAACCACAGGAAGCATAATACCATTTTCTTCCATCCATTTATAGGAAATACCCATATTGCGGAGCCATTCTACACGCCCCATTTCGAAGTAAGGCGCGTAATTACCGTGATAAACCACTCCCATTTGATCGGTTTCGCTATAACGAACTCGTACTTGTATTTCGTGTGAAATCATATTTTATAAGTTAAATATTACAATTTAATTCGTGTTCAAAATTAAGAAAACTACACCAAAATCATTATTGTATTTAATCTATCTTTTTTGCACTTAAACCAATGACAAAAAATTCTTTTACAATAAAATTTTTAAATAATCAACACTTTATTGATTTTTTTTTACCAAATTTTATTCACATTTTTGTTATCCCAAAAAACACCGTTTCAAATTGTGTTTTTTACCCCCTCTAACTAATAAATAATTTATTAATTTTAAAGAATATATGAGCAAAACTGCACAATCAGTATGGGAAAACTGCTTGTCTTTTATCAAAGACAATATTCAGGAACAAGCCTTTAAAACTTGGTTTGAACCTATTAAATCAGTTGAACTTACTGACAATGCACTATATATTCAAGTTCCTAGCAAATTTTTTTACGAATGGCTTGAAGAACATTATGTGAAATTGCTCAAAGTTGCACTTACCAAAGAACTTGGAAAAAATGCAAAGTTACTCTATAAAATTAAAATGGAAAACACTTATGGCAATAAACAACCCTTTACAGAACAATTGCCTAGTACCAATAGAAGTCCTATAAAATCGCAAGAGGTTGATGCTCCATTAAAAAACTTAAATCCAGAATTAAAAAATCCTTTTATCATTCCGGGTATAAGAAACCTTAAAATAGAGTCGCAACTTAATCCAAATTATAGTTTTGACAATTTCTTAGAAGGAGATTCCAACCGTTTGGCTCGCTCGGCTGGTATGGCTGTGGCTAATAAACCTGGTGGAACTTCTTTTAATCCGTTGCTTATATTTGGTGGTGTTGGTTTAGGCAAAACGCACCTTGCTCATGCTATAGGTGTAGAAATAAAAGATAAATATCCAGAAAAAACAGTTCTTTATATCTCGGCAGAAGTATTTACACAACAATATATTGATTCTGTAAAGAAAAATAACCGTAACGATTTTATACATTTTTATCAATTGATTGATGTATTAATTATTGATGATGTACAGTTTTTATCTGGAAAATCGGGTACTCAAGATGTATTTTTCCACATATTTAATTATTTGCATCAAAATGGCAAACAAGTAATTCTTACTTCAGACAAAGCACCTGTAGATATGCAAGATATTGAACAACGCTTGTTGTCGCGATTCAAATGGGGACTTTCTGCAGAGTTACATCAACCTGATTATGAAACGAGAATTTCTATTTTAAAAAACATATTGTATCGTGATGGTGTAGAAATGCCAAATGAAATTGTAGAATATGTAGCCAAAAACATAAAATCCAATGTAAGAGAACTTGAAGGTGCTATTATTTCTTTAATAGCCCAATCATCGTTCAACAAGAAAGAAGTTACTTTGGATTTGGCAAAAAATATTGTAGAAAAGTTTGTCAAAAATGTAAAACGAGAAATATCTATAGATTATATTCAAAAAATAGTTTCCGAATATTTTCAGTTGGACATTCCTACATTGCAATCATCTACAAGAAAACGTCATGTAGTACAAGCCAGACAGCTTGCTATGTTTTTTGCAAAAAAATACACCAAAGCTTCGTTGGCAAATATAGGTTCGCAAATAGGCGATAGAGATCATGCTACCGTATTACACGCTTGCAAAACCGTTGATAACTTACTTACTACCGACAAACAGTTTAAAAAATTTGTAGACGATATAAACAAAAAACTTTCTCTTTAATTCCGTCTTTATGCCTGTAAAAATTTTAATGGTATGCTTGGGCAATATATGCCGTTCGCCATTAGCAGAAGGTATTTTGGCTTCCAAATTACCCAAAGATGTTTTTTTTGTAGACTCTGCAGGAACAGGAAACTACCATATTGACAAGCAACCTGATAAACGTTCTATAACCACTGCTCAAAAAAACGGTTTGGACATTAGTAAACAAAAAGCCAGACAGTTTTCTGTAAAAGATTTTGATGCTTTTGATTATATTTTTGCTATGGATACCAATAATTATGAAGATATTTTGTCGCTAGCCAAAAATGAAAATCAAGCAAAAAAAGTAGATTTAATACTCAATCAACTGTTTCCAAACGAGAATGTTGATGTACCAGACCCTTACTATGGTGTACAAAATGGTTTTGACCAAGTATATCAAATGCTCGATGAAGCTTGCACAATATTAGCAGAAAAACTAAAAGAGAAACACCTATAATGAAACCTGTAATTTTAACTGGTAAATTGTATTTAATCCCTACTACTTTGGGAGATAACAATCCGCTTGATGTTTTACCTTATACTGTAAAAAATACTATAGAGCACATTGATAGTTACATTGTAGAAAACGAAAAAACAGCTCGAAAATTTATAAAATCTATTTGTCCAGAAAAAGTTCAGGCAAGTTTGTCTATAAGTACTTTAAACAAGAGAACAGAAGTTTCAGAATTCGAACAAATGATTTTTCCTTGCTTAAATGGTATTGATATTGGACTTATGAGTGAAGCTGGATGCCCTGGTGTTGCCGATCCTGGTGCAGCGATTGTACAATTGGCTCACAAAAAAGGTATACAAGTTGTACCTCTTGTAGGACCATCTTCCATACTTATGGCTATGATGGCTAGTGGTATGAATGGTCAGAGCTTTGCTTTTAATGGCTACTTACCTATTGATAAGCAGGACAAAAAAAATGCGCTAAAAAACTACGAAAGGCTTTCTTTTGAAAAAAATCAATCGCAACTTTTTATAGAAACTCCATATAGAAATACTAAATTATTAGAAGATTTAGTAAACTTTTTACAACCCAATACATTGCTTTGCATTGCCGCAGATATTAGCTTGAATACCGAATACATAAAAACACAAACGGTGGCACAATGGAAAAAATCTACAGTAGATTTACACAATCGGCCTGCAATTTTCATCATTCACAAGCAATAATCTACAGTAATTCTTCTACTTGTTTTTTAATGTTTTCTGCTATTTTTTTGGTAGGTAAATCGTTAGCATCACCACCAAAAGGATCTTCTATTTCTTCGGCAATAAGCTCTAAACTTGCCAATACATAAAAAATAAATATAACTACCGGAACAACATAATACCCCAAACTAAATACAAAACCAAAAGGGAGTGTCATGATATAAAAAAAGATAAACTTTTTTATAAATGCACTATACGAATAAGGAATAGGTGTGTTTTTAATACGCTCACAAACGCCACAAACATCTGTAAATGATTGTAATTCTGCATTAACTACCATCAATTGATGCCCAGAAATTTTTTCACTCTTATACAGACTGTTTAGTTTATGAAATAGTGATTTTGCAACTTGATTAGGTCTATGATTGTGTTGGTCTATTTGCAAATTCAATTCCTCAAAAAGCACTTTCGAACTTTCTTCATTACTCAAATGCTTTTGTAGTATAGAGGCATAAATAGGTATGGCTTTTCTAAAAAAAGCACGATCGGCATCGGTACTCAATATCGCTGAAAGTTTTATGGCTAAATTTCGAGAGTTATTTACTAAACTTCCCCATGCTTTTCTGCCTTCCCACCAACGGTCGTAAGCGGTGTTGGTTCTATAAGCCAATAATAACGATAACACAAAGCCTACTGTTGTGTGCATTAAAGTTAAGTTTTTTACATGGCTACTTTCGCTAAGTTTCCAATATGAAATTTCTAAGTAACATATAGTTGCCGAATAAACACCTATTACTATCATCATGGGCAATAGTTGCCTAAAAGTATCTGATTTATGGAATTTAAAAATAAATGTGAGCCAATCTTTTGGATTGTAGTTTACCATGTTTGCTAAATTTTTATGTTACCTGCCAGCATTTTTAATTGATTTTCCTGTAAAATAGCGTTTTGCAGTACTTGTGTAGCTCTAAACTGGGCATTGATATAGTTTTCTTGCGCTGTTCTGTACTCTATTGGCGTTATAGTACCTATATTAAACTTGGCTTGGGTGATATCTAGATTTTGTTTGGCAATTTCGGTGTTTTGTTTTTCTATTTTAGAAAGCGCAATATTGCTTTGGTAGTTGAGATAAGCCATTCGTATTTTTGTTTGAATGTCTTGTTTGGTAAGCTGCGTTTTTAATTTGGCATTATCGATTTGGGCTTTGGCTATTTTTTCGTTTCTACTTTGAGAAAAACCATCAAAAATAGGTAACGAAGCATTAAAACCATACACCCATCCGTTATTTTTAGCTTGTGTAATGAAGCCCAATGACGCTTGAGAACGAGAAAAATTGTACCCCGAAGTGAGCCTTACCAAAGGATATCTATTTGCTTTTGTTTCTTTTAGATTAAGCTGTGCTATTTTTTCATTCAAAACATAACCTACAATGTCTGGATTTTGATTTTCTGAAGCTTGTATTAAATCATTAAGCACTAAAGACTCGTCTAGTTGTATTGTTTCTTCAACAAAAAAATCTACAGATAAATCTCTAGACATGAGCTGATTTAAAGTTAATTTTTCAGATTGGTATTGTTGTTGCAACAGTATTTTTTGGCTCTTATCACTATTCCAATCTACTTCGGCATTAAGCATTTCTAGTTTGGAAGCTTTACCTATTGTATATCTATTTTTTGCCAATTGATAGCGCTGTTCAGAAATTAGTATAGCCGTATCTATTGTTTTTATTTGCATTTGTGTTAAAGCAATTTGATAATACGTTTGGGTAACACTATTTATCGTTTCTAGAATTGTTTTTTGCAATTGTTGTTCGCCTAATTTTTTTAAGGTTTCCAAACGTTCTTTTTTTGCAAACATTTTAAAACCATCAAAAACAGTCCAATCTAGCCCCACACCATACGTTAGGTTCATGTTTTTTGCACCATCTAGCTTTCGTACAGTACCATCACCTTGGGTTTGAGTAGTGTTGAGCAAACTATTCGAATTGGCAATTGTAGTAGTAATACTTGGTAGCATTCCTGCATTGCCTATATGATTGTTTATACTTGATATTTGAGTGTCATTTTTGGCAAGCTTAATATCAAAATTATTTTCTAGAGTGGTTGTTATAGCTTCTTTTAAGGTTAATTTCTCTTGCGAAAAACAACCATAATTTATGAGTAAAATACATGCTAAACTACATAGTTTTTTCATATGTTTAAATTTTGTTTTTTAGCGGTAACATATGGTATCGCCTTTTTAATCATAGGTGTTTGCTTACGCAAACTTGTTGTTAATGGCGATTTCATATATGTATAATTTGTTTTTTTAGGATTCACATACAATATAACCTTTCTATTTAGTGAGGTTTGTTTGTGCAAACTCATTAATAATGGCGATTTTATGCGACTAATTTTCTAATGATTGCATAGCTTCTAATTCTGAATTTAATTTTCTAGGTCTAGACCACATAATATAAAATGCCGGAATTACAAATAATGTAAGTAGTAACGAAAATATGGTTCCGCCAACAATGACAACACCCATACCTATTCGGCTTGTTGATGCAGCTCCCAAAGATAAAGCAATTGGTAAAGCCCCGAGAGCAATAGCCAAACTTGTCATTAATATCGGTCGTAATCGAGATTCTGCGGCTTCGAGAGTTGCTTGATATTTAGATTTTCCTTGTTCTCGCAATTGATTTGCAAATTCTACAATTAATATTCCGTTTTTGGTTACCAAACCTATGAGCATAATGGTACCAATTTGACTAAATATATTCCAACTCTGTCCAAAAAGCCAAAGAGAAAATAAAGATCCTGCCAAAGCCAAAGGCACAGTAACAATAATAATTAGCGGATCTATAAAACTCTCAAACTGTGCTGCAAGTATCAGATAAATTAATAGTAAAGCCAAACCAAAAGCAAAACTTGTATTGGAACTACTCTCAACAAAATCGCGCGATTCTCCGCCTAAATCTGTAGTAAATGTATCGTCGAGCACTTTTTGCCTGATACTATTCATTGCTTCTATACCATCGCTTATTGTTTTTCCAGGAGCGAGTGCTGCCGACACTGTGGCAGACATATATCGGTTGTTGTGAAACAACTGCGGAGGATTGCTCTGCTCGGCAATTTGTACAACATTGTCCATTTGAATAAGTTCGCCTTTATTATTTTTGACAAAAATAGAAGTCAAGTCTAGCGGAGTAGAACGGTCTATATTTTCAAATTGTCCAATTACTTGGTATTGCTTTCCATTCATCATAAAATAGCCAAAACGTTGTCCGCTTAAAGACAATTGTAATGTTTGTGCTATATCGAGTACAGAAATGCCTAGAGATTGAGCTTTTTCTCTATCAATAGTAACATTGATTTCTGGTTTGTTAAATTTTAAATTAACATCTACATTGGAAAAAGTTTCATTTTTATTGGCTTCTTCCATAAATAACGGAATTTTTTCGCGCAGTTTCTCAAAATTAGGAGCCTGAATTATGTATTGCACAGGCATTCCACCTCTTCTATTTACGGCTATTGTGGGTTGTTCTGATACGGCTACTTTTGCCATATTGTATTTTTTTGTCCACTTGGTAAAGGCTTCTGCAAGTTCTTTTTGAGAACGACCTCTTTCTTCGGGTGCTTTTAATGCCAATCGTATACGACCTGTATTTACAGATGATGTTAAAAAGCCTGGTGCGGTTATTACTAATGCTATTTTTTTCTCAGGAATAGAGTCGTTTATCAACTGAGTTAATTCGCTCATAAATCTGTCTGTATATTCATAAGATGCACCTTCGGGAGCTGTAATACTCGCTATTACTAAACTCCTGTCATCGTATGGAGCTGTCTCTTTTGGAAGTATCGTAAAAAATAAATATATGAGAACAAAACAGAGTAATACAATAGGATAACTAAGCCACTTTTTGTGCATGAAATTTTCTAAAGATGCTGCATAGCCTTTATTTAATTTTATAAAATAAGGTTCGGTAAAATTATAAAACTTCGAAGGTTTATGTCCGCCTTCTTTCATTAAATACGCATTAAGCATCGGGGTTAATGTAAGCGATACAAAAGCCGAAATAAGTACGGCTGCACCTATTACTACACCAAATTCTCTAAAAAGTCTACCTACGAATCCTTCTAAAAATATAATAGGTAAAAATACAGCCGCAAGTGTTATAGAAATAGAAACTACTGCAAAGAAAATCTCATTTGAACCTTTTATGGCAGCTTCTATAGGCGACATTCCTTCTTCTACTTTTTTAAATATATTTTCGGTTACCACAATACCATCATCTACTACCAAACCTGTTGCCAAAACAATAGCCAAAAGGGTTAATACATTTACCGAAAAACCACACAAATACATAATAAAAAATGTAGCAATAAGCGATACGGGTATATCTATAAGAGGTCTAAATGCAATACCCCAATCTCTAAAAAATAAAAAGATAATTAAGATTACCAATACAATTGATATGAGTAGTGTTTCTGCTACTTCTACCACAGATTTTTTAATAAAAAGAGTATTATCTAATGCTATATTGAGTGTAATATCTTTAGGTAAATCTTTTTGTAATTGATCATATTGTTTATAAAATTCTTTGGCAATATCTAGATAATTCGTTCCAGGACGTGGAATAACAGCAAGCCCAACCATATCTTGCCCATTGGCACTTAATTTGGTTTCCAAATTTTCGGCTTCCAACGAGGCGGTTCCTACATCACTAAGGCGCACTGTTTTTGTACCATTTGTAAAAACAATAATATCATTAAACTCTTTTTCGGTGGCTAAATTCCCAATTGTTTTAACGGTCAATTCTGTATTAGCTCCCGTTAATTTACCCGAAGGAAGCTCTACATTTTGTTTTTGTAATGCGTTTCTAACATCTGAAACTGTTACACCATACGAAGTAAGCTTTATTGGGTCGAGCCACAATCGCATAGCATATCGTTTTTGACCCCAAATTTGTACACTACTTACGCCTGGAATGGTTTGTAGCTTTTCGGCAATTACATTTTCGGCATAATCACTAAGTTGTAATACATTTTTAGTATCGCTTTGCACGGTCATGGTAATAATAGGGTCTGAATCTGCATCGGCTTTAGAAACTACAGGAGGTGCATCTATATCTTGTGGCAAACTTCGAACCGCTTGCGATACTTTGTCGCGTACATCATTGGCTGCTTCTTCTAAGTTTTTTTCTAATTTAAATTCAATAGTAATGTTGCTCGAACCCTGATTGCTCGATGATGTGATGTTCTTAATCCCATCTATTGAATTGATTGCTTTTTCAAGTGGCTCTGTAATTTGCGACTCTATAATATCGGCATTGGCTCCTGTGTAGTTGGTACGTACAGATATTTGTGCTGGATCGATAGAAGGAAATTCTCGCACACCTAAATAACTGTAACCAATAATTCCAAATAATATGATGGTTAAATTGATTACTATTGTAAATACAGGTCTTTTAATACTAAGTGTTGATAAACTCATAGCTTATTTTACTTTAAGTTTTATCTCGGCATCATTTTTCAAAGACATAATTCCGGTGGTAATAAGTGTATCGCCTGCTTTTAGTCCATTGGTAACGATAACCTCTTTATCGGTTCGGGTTAGCGTTTCTATCATTATTTCTTTTGCTTTATTGCCTTGCGCAACAAATACTTTTTTTCCTTTTTGCACAGGAATGACACTCTCAGAAGGTATTAGTATTGCATCTTGAATACGTTGCAAAGGCAAATCTACCTTGGCAAAAGTTCCTGCTATAAGTTTTCCCTCGTCATTATTTGCCAAAGCTCGCAAACGTAAAGTACGAGTAGTTGTTTCAACGGCTGGTTCTATGGCATAAATTTTTGCAGAAAAAACAATAGTCGTATTGGGTATTGAACAACTAACTTCGGTATTATTTTTTATACTTTGAGCATACTTTTCGGGTATTGAAAACGTAATTTTCATTTGACTGTTACTTACTAATGAAGCTATAGATACAGCGGGTGTAATATAACTTCCGGTAGAAATTGACCGCAAACCTATCTTGCCCGAAAATGGTGCTTTTATTGTAGTTTTTGCCAATTGAGCCAAAATAAGTTGGGTTTGTGCTTGCAATGTTTTGTATTCGGCGGTGGTAATATCGTATTCTTCTTTGCTTATGGCTTCTTTTTCTAATAGAAGCTTGGCTCTATGTGCATTTTCGGCTGCTAAGGCTTGTTTGGTTTTGGCTTGCGATAATTGTGCTTTTAATTCGGAATCGTCTATTTTTAATAACGCTTGCCCTTTGTTTACAAAAGAACCTTCTGTAAAAAAAATATGTTTTACAACACCCGAAACTTCACTATGAATATCTATTTGTTCATTGGCTTCTACAGAACCTGAAACCGATATAACATTGGTAAATTCTTGAGATTTAAGTACTATTGCTTGTACTCCTGTGGGAGGTTTTTTTCCGTCTTTGCCTCCTTTTTCATCAAGCTCTTTATTTTTGGTAATTCTATATACAATTAAGGCTCCTAATGCTACTACAAGTAGCAAAAGCACTATTTTTTTGACAGTCATAAAATGATGTTTTAGAAAACATCAAAAATAAACTTTTACCAGAACTTTTTAAGGGGATTTTGGTAATATTTAACGATTAGATCTATCAGTAAGTCTAAAAAGGAATTGTAATAAATCTATCAAAATTTTGAAAATCAGTAATTGTAAACAACATAGCATAACCTCCTGCTCCGTCGCCCCCTAAACCATAAATATAAATGGTATTATTTTTTTCGTTTTCAAAAACTTGTAAGAAATTAAAATTAATTTCATAAAGTTTTTTTAGAAAATGTTCTGGTAGATAGAAAACTTTATTGCGACTTTTAATTTTTATAGACTTAAATTCATTAGCAGGCATATTTCCATCTGTTCCATAGTAACTTTCGCCATCTATTTTATCTATTGTTGATGGATATAGCTTATTGTAAGAAAATTTATGCTGTTTTTTATCAAAACCTTGTAAGGTTACAAGTATCTCGTAATTGTCGTTTTTGAAAAGCATTTCATCTTTTGATAATATGCTACTTTTTAAAGCTGAGAAACCTTCAATAGACTGAATTCTATCATAGTAAACATATCCGCTATTTTCTTTTCCGTTCTGAAAATAATTTATATTAATCCAATTTGACGGAGTTGTTTCTAAGAAATAATATACAACTGTATTAGTTTTTAAAGTAGTATTTATTGTACTAAATTTGTTTGGTTCTGTCCTACAATTGACGTAACCATCTGTATCATTTACTATTCCAAAATGAAATTCTTGAGCTTGCAAAAATCCTGACAAATGCAATACAATTACCAATAAATACCTCAACTTATATAATTCCATATATTTTTCTTTTTGCCCATTTCAATAAACACTTCACGCATTTTTAAATGTTCTAGTTTGTTCATCGCCGGATCGTCTTTTAATAATTTTATGGCATAACCACGGGCTAATTGTAATATATCTCTATCTTTTACCAAATCGGCTATTTGTAGGTTTAGCACACCGCTTTGTTGTGTACCCATAATGTCACCTGGCCCACGAAGTTTTAAATCTACTTCGGCAATTTCAAAACCATCATTGGTACGGCACATGGTTTCCAGCCTAGTTTTGCTTTCATTGCTTAGCTTATAGCCTGTCATCAATATACAATAGCTTTGGTCGGCTCCTCGCCCTACTCTACCGCGCAACTGATGCAGTTGTGAAAGCCCAAATCGCTCTGCACTTTCTATAACCATTACACTCGCATTGGGCACATTTACACCAACTTCTATAACAGTAGTAGCAACCATAATATTGGTTTTTCCTTCTGCAAAACGGCGCATTTCTTCTTCTTTTTCGGCGGGTTTCATTTTACCATGTACCATAGAAATAGCATAGTGTGGCAAAGGAAAATCACGCGAAATACTTTCGTGACCATCCATCAAATCTTTGTAATCCATTTTTTCTGATTCTTGAATTAACGGATATACGATGTAAACTTGTCTGCCTTTGGCTATTTCATCTTTTAAAAATTTCCAAACTTTTAGTCTATTGGAATCAAATCGGTGAACGGTTTGTATTGGTTTTCGCCCTGGTGGCAATTCGTCTATTACAGAGATATCCAAATCGCCGTATAAACTCATCGCTAAAGTTCTTGGTATGGGTGTAGCGGTCATAACCAAAACGTGTGGCGGTATAGTGGCTTTTCTCCATAGTTTACTGCGTTGTTCCACACCAAAACGATGCTGTTCGTCTATAATGGCTAAACCTAAGTTTTGAAACTGTACTTTGTCTTCTAGTAAAGCATGAGTACCAATTATAATATCCAAACTTCCATTTTCTAGCCCTTCATGAATATCTTTTCTCTCTGAGGTTTTGGTAGAACCTGTAAGTAATTTTATCGTTATATTTAATGGCTTTGCAAGTTCTTGCAAACCATTGAAATGCTGGGTTGCTAAAATTTCGGTAGGAGCCATTAAACAACTTTGAAAACCATTGTCTTTTGCCAAAAGCATACACATTAAGGCTACAATAGTTTTACCCGAACCAACATCGCCTTGCAACAATCTATTCATTTGTGCATGACTGCCTAGATCATTTCGTATTTCTTTCAATACTCGTTTTTGGGCATCTGTTAATTGAAATGGCAAATGATTTTGATAAAAATCGTTGAAAAAATTACCGACTGTTGTAAAAGGATAACCTTTTATTTTATGTTTTCTTACAAGGTTTTTACTTATAAGTTGTAACTGAATAAAAAATAATTCTTCAAATTTTAATCGAAACTGGGATTTTGCCAACAAATCGGGACTTTTTGGGAAATGTATGTTGAATAACGCCTCATTTTTTGACACCAACTTCAACTCATCGAGTAAATATTGAGGCAATGTTTCGGTAAAAAGTGCTTTTGTTTCTACAAAAATTTGCTGCATCATTTTGTTTACAGCCCTATTTGTAACTCCTTTGTTAGCTAATTTTTCGGTACTTGGATAAACAGGTTGCATGGCACTTCGCAAACTAGCTTTATGTTCTTGCAGTAATTCCAATTCTGGATGTGCTATGGTAAAAACAGTACCAAACAAACTCGCTTTGCCAAAAGCAACATAAGGAACGTTGAGTTTTAAACTTTCGCGAATCCATTTTATACCCTGAAACCAAACCAATTCCATTTCACCTGTATCATCTGCAAATAGAGCAACCAAACGGGTTCTTCCTTTGGCTTGTTCTACTGTTTTGATGTGAATAATTTTGCCTACTACCTGAACTTCAGAATTAGTATTTACCAATTGATTGATTTTGTAATACCGAGTTCTGTCTATATATCTATTTGGAAATAAATGAAGTAAATCTAAATACTTATGAATATTGAGTTCCTTACGCAGTAAATCACCACGTTGCGGACCAACTCCTTTAAGATATTCTATTGGGGTTTCCAGCAAATTCATAAATATATATCTGTATTGTGCGAATATAAATGTAAATTTGAATTATTAAAAGTCAAAATAAAATTATATGAAATTTTTGGGTGTAATATTTTTAAGTTTCTTTTTTGGTATAACGTTGGCTCAACCTAATAAAAAAGTAGATTTTTTAACCCTGCACGCTCAAGTTACTCCAAATTTTGAAACCAAATCAATCACTGGGAATTGCACATTTACTTTTGATGTAAAACAACCTGTAGATACTATAAAAATAGATGCCAAAAACATGGATTTTTACAGTCTATATCTAAACGAAAAATCCGTACAATTTCAAAATAACAAAAAACAATTAGTATTGTATGAAGGTTTTGCCATTGGAAGAAATATTTTGAAATTTACCTATGAAGCCACGCCAAAACAAGCTCTGTATTTTGTAGGAAACAACGAAAATTTTCAAATATGGACACAAGGTCAGGGGAAATACACAAGCCATTGGCTACCTAGTTTTGACGATGTTAATGAAAAACTTATTTTTAGCACTGATGTTGTTTGTAGAACCGATTATACGGCATTATCTAATGGTGTATTACAAAGTAAAACCCTAAACAGCAAAGGCAGTCATTATACTTGGAGTTATGCTATGACCAAACCCATGTCTTCGTATTTGGTTATGCTTGCTATTGGAAAGTATGACAAAAAAGAAGGTATATCAAAAAATAAAATCCCTTTAGAATGGTATATCGAACCAATTGATAGTTCAAAATTTGAAACTACGTACTGCTATTCCCAAAAAATGTTTGACTATTTAAACAAAAAAATTGGAGTAAAATACCCTTGGCAAGTGTACCGTCAAGTTCCGGTGAGAGACTTTGTGTATGCAGGCATGGAAAATACAACCGCAACTATTTTTGCCCGAGAATATGTAGTAGACAACATGGGGTACAACGATCAAAATTATATTAATGTAAATGCGCACGAACTCGCACACCAATGGTTTGGCGATTTGATAACCGCTACCGAAGGCAAACACCATTGGCTACAAGAAGGCTTTGCTACCTACTATGCGCTTATGGCAGAAAAAAATATTTTTGGCGAAGATCATTACTACAGTTCTCTTTACAACAATTGGCTAAAGATACGAACAGCTTCGAGTAGAGATACCATTCCTATACTGAATGAAAAGGCAAGTTCGCTCTCGTTTTACCAAAAAGGTGCTTGGGCTTTACATGCTTTAAAAGAAGATATTGGAGAACGAAAATTTGACAAAGCTGTAAAAAAATATCTTAAAAAATATGCGTTTCAAAATGTAAAAACAGACGATTTTTTAAACGAAATAAAAAAAGTAGCACCTCGATATGATGTACTAAGCTTTCAAAAAAAGTGGCTTGAGAATGGTAAGTTTGATAGTATTTACAATCCGTATTTAAAAAAATGGAAACAATACAAGTATCTAGAAATGGTTCGTGCTTCAAGTACATGGCAAAACAATCAAAAAGATAGTTTGTATATTGCTTTATTACAAGATAAAAATATACATGCTGTAGTGAAACAAGCTATCCTTTCTAAGTTTATTAATACCAATTTTACCGAAAAAGAGAAGTTTTTAAGAGCTGCTTTTACAGACAAAAACATACTGGTTCAAAAAGCCATTGTGAGAGCTATTTCGAATTACCCTTTAGATTTTCAACCTATAATTGACAGCTTGTTTGAAAATTCAAGTTACGATATTAAAAAAGATATGCTCAACAATATTATAATGAGCGATGAACAAAAAAAGCAAAAGTTAGCAACCAGCGAAATTTACTCACACAAAGATAGTATGCTACGTGTTACATGGCTACGTTTGGCTTTACAATTACACTATAAACCCGAACAAACACTTGAATTTAATAAAGAGTTAAACGAGCTTACAAGTGCCAATCATGACATCTACACACGCTTATCGGCATTTTGGTCTCTAAACCTACTAGCACCCGAAAATAAAGAAGCCTTAGCAAATTTATTCTTAGCAACGCAACATTACAATTGGCAACTTAATGGCGATGTGCGTCAGCTCGTTCGTTCTTATTTTCAAAATGAAGCACAACGTAACATAGTATTAGAATTTCAAAAAACAGCCTCGCCAGAGGTGCAAGAAATCATTCAAAAATACTACGAAAATTGGCTTTCAAAATCAAAAAAATAATTAAAAAAACGTTTGCAATTCGGCTTTTAAATACTGCAATGCTAGGTTGGTAGGCGATTCGTTTTCGAGTTGTACACTTAATACTTGTTCTCTAAATTGTTGTACCGTTTGTACTGTAGAATCGTGAGCTACTTCGCGAATAATTTGAATAACCGATGATTTTGCTTTCAAGATTGTGTTCCAACATTCATCTGTAATATAAATTTGTTGGGTAAGATTATGCTCGAGTTCTTGTTCTATATGATGTATTAGCAAATTTTGATAATCTTTTACATCATTACCTATTGGAGCCACACGCAAAATAAGTTTAGATAGCGAAATTCTTTCCAAAAAAAGAGCCATTCTTTCGTATGCTTGTAGTCGCAATGGTAAGGCTTGCTTTTGGTTTTCTCGCATCAATAAAAAACGTCGTCTGCTGTCGTCGTTTTGAATAAACTTTTTCAAAAAAACATAAGCAACGCCTGCCGTAATTAAGGCAGGTAAAGTATAAAAAGTAAGTTCTAGTATTTTATCTGTATTCATAGGTTTTTGTTTATTTTTATTCTAAAATTACTGATAAACAGGGCTATTTACACATGTACCCTTTTGGTTTATCAGACTTTAATTCCTCTAATAATTAGTGCTACAAACCTACATATTTTTTTAGAATTTACTATTTAGAAAACTATAAAATTCAATTTCAATTTAGGTTTTACTATGATTATTTTTTCCATCAAAAGCTAAATAAATCCTTTACAAATACATAACAAAATCATTTTATAACAAAGCTAAAAAACAAAAATATTAATCGTATTTAATATTGCAATAAACTACGAGTAATTGTACTTTTGATGTTTTGTTAAAACACTATGCAAAAATATATTCAACAACTTAACGAAGCCCAACAAGCCCCTGTACTACAAAAAGATGGGCCTATGATGATTATTGCAGGTGCAGGCTCTGGAAAAACACGTGTACTTACTATGCGTATTGCTTATTTAATGAGTTTAGGAGTAGATGCTTTTAATATTTTGGCTCTCACCTTTACCAACAAAGCAGCACGCGAAATGAAAAAACGTATTTCGGATATTGTAGGCAGCAATGAAGCTAAAAATTTATGGATGGGAACTTTTCATTCGGTGTTTGCAAAAATTCTTCGCATTGAAGCCGAAAGATTGGGTTATCCTTCCAACTTTACAATCTACGACACACAAGATAGTGTTCGCCTTATTTCGGCAATTATTAAAGAAATGCAACTCGATAAAGATATCTATAAACCCAAACAAGTTTACAGTCGTATTTCATCATACAAAAACTCATTAATTACTGTAAAAGCTTACTTTAACAACCCCGAATTGCAAGAAGCCGATGCGATGAGTAAAAAACCACGCATGGGCGAAATTTACAACAACTATGTTGATCGATGTTTTAAAAGTGGCGCAATGGATTTTGACGATTTACTTTTGAAAACCAACGAATTGCTCAATCGATTTCCCGATGTATTATCAAAATATCAAGACAGATTTCGGTATATTTTGGTAGATGAGTATCAAGATACAAACCACTCGCAATACCTAATTGTTAAAGCCTTATCCGATCGTTTTCAAAACATTTGTGTGGTAGGCGACGATGCTCAAAGTATATACGCTTTTCGTGGAGCAAACATTGGCAATATCTTAAATTTTCAAAAAGATTACGAAAACGTTAAAACCTATAGACTAGAACAAAACTACCGTTCTACCAAGCATATTGTAGAAGCTGCAAATTCTGTTATAGATAAAAACAAAACCAAACTCGACAAAATTGTTTGGACTGCCAATGATTTTGGTCCCAAAATAAAAGTTCACCGAAGCCTTACAGATGCCGAAGAAGGGCGTTTTGTATCAAGCGAAATTTTTGAACAAAAGCTGCGCAGCCAACTACACAACGGACAATTTGCCATATTATACAGAACCAATGCTCAGTCGAGAGCTATAGAAGATGCTCTTAGAAAAAAAGACATTCCTTATCGAATTTATGGTGGTTTATCTTTTTATCAACGTAAAGAAATAAAAGATGTGTTGGCTTATTTACGCCTCGTAATAAACCCAAAAGATGAAGAAGCTTTGGTACGCGTAATAAATTACCCGCACAGAGGCATTGGCGATACCACCGTAGAGAAACTTACCGTAGCTGCCAACCACTACAAACGCTCTATTTTTGAAATTATGGAGCATATAGACAAAATAGATCTTAAACTAAACTCGGGTACCAAAGCAAAGCTACAAGATTTTGTAACCATGATAAAGAGTTTTCAAGTTATAGACCAAAATCAAGATGCTTTTTATTTGGCGGAGCACGTTACAAAAAAAACAGGTTTGGTACAAGAACTCAAAAAAGACGGCACTCCAGAAGGCATTGCTCGTATTGAGAATATTGAAGAATTACTTAATGGTATTAAAGATTTTATAGAAGGTCAAAAGGAAATTGATGGTGCAAGAGGTGCTTTGTCTGAGTTTTTGGAAGATGTTGCCCTTGCTACCGATTTGGATAAAGATACGGGCGATGACGACCGTGTGGCGCTCATGACAATTCACTTGGCAAAAGGTCTAGAATTTCCGTATGTATTTATTGTTGGTCTAGAAGAAGACTTGTTTCCAAGTGCCATGAGTTTAAATACACGAAGCGAACTCGAAGAAGAACGCAGGCTTTTTTATGTAGCACTTACTCGAGCAGAGCATCAAGCTTATCTTACCTACGCACAATCACGCTATCGTTGGGGTAAACTCACAGATTGTGAGCCTTCTCGATTTATTGAAGAAATAAACGATGAGCATTTAGAATATATAAACCCTGCCGAAACAAGTGGTTATCGCTACAAACCTATGATTGATGTAGATATTTTTGGAGATATTGACAAGTCTAAACTAAGGCTTTCAAAACCTGTATCGGGTACTCCACCAAAATACATTACCGATAACGAACCTAAACCTAATAGTGCTATTAGAAAATTAAAACCTATCAATAGCAATACCCCTGCACAACAAGCTGGTACCGAAGTAAACAAATTAAATATTGGCAATATAGTAATGCACGAACGTTTTGGAAAAGGTACGGTTGTAAATCTAGAAGGTATTGGAGGCGACAGAAAAGCCGAAATAAAATTTGATGTAGGCGGACTAAAAAAATTGTTGCTTCGCTTTGCGAAACTAGATATTATTGGCTAAATGCTTTCTGAAAAAATTAAATTTTAAATACACAAAATGGCACAATTCATAAAAATATACAACGAAAAACCCAATGAAGCCGCTATAAAAAAAGTAGTTGATGTGCTTAAAAATGGCGGACTCATCATATACCCAACCGATACCGTTTATGGTGTAGGTTGTGATATTACCAACACCAAAGCACTCGAAAAAGTAGCTAAACTTAAAGGCATTAAACTTGAAAAAGCCAATTTATCGTTCATTTGTTACGATTTAAGTCATATTTCAGATTATGTGAAGCAAATAGACACCTCAACATTTAAGTTGCTCAAAAGAGCTTTTCCTGGCCCTTACACTTTTATTTTACCTGGTGGTAATGATTTACCCAAAGTATTTAAAAACAAAAAAACGGTAGGCATTCGCATTCCAGACAATACAATTATCCGAGAGATTGTAAAAGAATTGGGCAACCCTATAATTTCCACTTCTATACACGATGATGATGATATTATAGAATATGCTACCGATCCAGAACTTATTTTTGAAAAATGGCAAAATAAGGTAGATTTGATTATTGACGGAGGTTATGGCGACAATATACCTTCAACCATCATAGACTTATCGCAAGGCGAACCAGAAATAGTACGAGAAGGAAAAGGAAGTTTGGATATTTTATAAACGAACTCGAGCATTTTTATCGGCCTTAATATGATGCGTTTCATAGCCACCAAACTTTTTTAAATAATGGCTTATTGATGTGCCGAATTTATCTTTGCATTTCTTAGCTCCATTAGAATATAAATATTTTTTTACAGAACCTGCACCACCCAAATGAGCTGCTGCCAAAATACCCGATTCGGTAACACAAATACCATCGATTATTTTACCATCATACGCTTTAATAATTTTGCGCAAATTCCATTTATTTCTTTGAATAAGTGCTACAAATGCTTTTTCTTGTAACTTTTTGTTGTTTAAAAAATCTACACTATCGTGTACGCCAACCGTTTTTAACGCCGAAATACCAAATTGGTATTTACCCATATAACCCAGTGAATTTACCAAAGTGTATTTTCCTTGCGACTCTTTAAATCCCACAGCTTCTTTAAAACCCATAAAAGTTTTGCCTAAATAGGGAGCTTTTAGGTTGTAATCGTTGGTGTTTTGAGAGGGTAATTGATAGGGTAATCCTAAAGAAGTAGAAAAATCAGAATAAGACTTTTTACTTAGTGAAGAAGGTTTAAAACCTGTTGTAATAAACGCGACTATTGAAAAAATTAATAGGTAATAACTCCATTTTTTTATCATAAATTGTTTTTTCTCAGTTGCTGTCACCAAATCTGAAATTGACTTGGCAAAGATACTAAAAAAACAACAACTTTGATTTTCAACAAGTTAAAGTTTTCTAAAAGTAGATAAAGTGCATTTTACACCCGTTTAAAGAAGAAAACTCTACGGTAGGTGTAGGAAATTTTATCGTATTTAAAACAGAAAATATGGTTTTTAAAGTATGTGATTTTGTTCTTATTTTGGTTAAATCTACATCAAAACTTACATACAATTGTCGGTATCGTGTATCGCCGATTTCTGTTTTATGGGCATAAAACATATTCTCGCCTCCATAGCCTATAGCTAGGTTAAACCATTTTGGAAAGGTTTTATTTTTGGTAAAAGCATATACATTAAACGAGAGCCAATAAGTTTGCCCGTTATAATCTTTAAGAAGTTGTTGGGCAAAACTACTTCCAAGAGCGGTAGGTCGTGCAGAAGCTAAAGAGGTTGTATGAAAAGAAAATTTGGGTGTAATACGTTGTTCTTTCCACATCAATTCTTGTGAAACATATAGCCCTGTACCCAAAGTATTAGCAACCATATCTGTAGACGAGAAACCCCATTGTGCCGAATAACCGTCGAAAACCTCAACAATAGTCATAAACAACAAACCGCTAGAAGCCCCATAAAGCAATCTGTTTTTTCTTGACACACCTGCCCAACCCAAAGCGTCAGAATTTATTTTAGCCAAATGATAACAAGAGTAAAAATGACCTAGTTTATCCATTTGCAACCATTCTTGGTAATCATTTACAAAATGAAAATTACTTTGCGGATAATCTTTATACCACAATCTATTGAGCCCAACCAAAGCCGACGTA
Organism: Flavobacterium croceum DSM 17960; assembly: GCF_002917885.1. Classification (GTDB taxonomy): domain Bacteria; phylum Bacteroidota; class Bacteroidia; order Flavobacteriales; family Flavobacteriaceae; genus Flavobacterium; species Flavobacterium croceum. The sequence goes on along the minus strand of NZ_PQNY01000019.1, from coordinate 3,263 downwards.
GCGACTGTAGTTTGGCTTAAAATTACTGCGTTTTTTCGAGGAAGATGTAACGTATCGGCAGGTTTCAAAAAAGATAATGTATCATTTTGAGCCCACGAAACTATTGAAAATAAGAAGATTATAGTTTTTTGCAACACTATTTACTAATTCCAGAACGATTTAACCAATCGTAATATTTTTTTGCATTTACTTGATGTTGTTCATAAGTCGATGCAAAATCATGATAACCAAAACGTTCGGTACTTGCACAAAAATAAATATAATCGTTATTATCGGGGTTAAGCACAGCATCTATAGCATCTACATCGGGCATCGCTATTGGACCTGGTGGCAAGCCTAAATTGTTGTAGGTGTTATACGGTGAATTGGTTTGTAAATATTGAGGCAACACCCTTTTGATAACCTGATTAAAATCGTTTGTTTTTTGCTTTACTGCATAAATAACCGTAGGATCTGCCTGCAATGGCATACCTTGTTCCATACGGTTGAGGTATACTTTTGCAATTTTTGGTCGTTCATCTTTTTTTACCGATTCTTTGTGTACTATAGAGGCCAAAGTAATTACTTCTGTGGGTGTTAAACCCAATTTTTGAGCTTTTTCTACTCTTTCTTTTGTCCAGAATTTTTTATACTCTTCGAGCATTTTATCTCTAAACTTTTGTGCCGAAGTATTCCAGTAAAACTCATACGAATTGGGTAAAAACATCGCTAAAACATTTTCTTTTGTAAAGCCATTTTTTTTCAAAAACACACTATCTCTAAAAGATTGCAGCAATTTCGTAGTATCGGGTTCTATTTGAGCACTCAGTCTTTCTACTAAATTTTCTAAGCGTTCTTGGTTGTTAAATGCCAATTTTACAGGTACATTTTTTCTAAGAGACGAAACTTGCTCAAAGGCACTCATACCATTTTTAAACACAAATTTCCCCGATTTTACATGTTCGGGATATTTTCTAAGTTTGGCTATAAACTCAAAATCTGACCAATTTTTCACATAAGGCTTTAAAATTTTTTGCACTTGTTGGTAATCAGAACCCGTAGGTATTGTTACATAAAACTCATCTTTCGATTGGGTATTGTTTGTAAAAAATTTAAACCATAAAACACCCAAAATTAAGATGCCAAGAGCTACTAGAGCGTATAGTATTTTTTTAGTTTTTGCAGATAATGTCATACTTTATCATTTATTAGCTGAAACATAATTTCATCTTCATAATTACTCCCGATGAAATTCCAATCTTTTTTTATTCCAATTTTACGGAAGCCAAAAATAGTAAAAAGCTTGATACTAGCTTCATTTGTACTACCAATATTTGCATACAATTGGTGCAAATTAAGTTTTTGAAAAGCATAATAAATAAGTAACTGCAAAGCTTGTTTGCCAAACCCATTGTTTCTGTCTTTTAGGTCTAGTATAACAATACCTACTCCTGCCCTACGATGACGAGGGTCAAAGTCGAACAAATCGATTAAACCAATGGCTTTGTGGGTGTTGGTTTTGCAAATGGCAAGTCTTAGTTGTTTGGCTTCGTAAATATCTTGATACGCATTTTTTAAATATTGCTTTATCAAGAATTTGCTGTAAGGAGTTTGTGTATTACTTACTTCCCAAATAGACTCATCGTTTTCTATTTTGTATAAAAAATCTAAATCTTCGGGTTCTAAAGCTCTTAAAAATATATGTTCTCCTTTTAATGTGGTCATACTATACTTATGTAGTTTTTCAAATTAGTAAAACTTTGACAAATATATTTATATAATCTATTTTTATTTTTACAAAAATGAAAATTCACTAACTTATTTTTTGAAAATTTAAAAAATAAAAAAGTATAACCGCGCTACCGTGCGAATTCTTTAGCGTAGTTATTGATAACCATGATAGTTTTTACTATTTTTGGTAAAAAGAACACGTTATGAGCAGAAATTACAAATTTCATAATTCTGAATGTTAGAGCGTCTTTGTGTTTTTATATTTAAATTGTAGAGTAAGGCGATAGGAATCTTGCGGTAGCTCAGGAGTTCAATAAGATAAAAAGGAATATTTTTTATGAAAAATAAAATAAATTTTATAATCACTCTATTATTATTTATTGCTTGTCAGCAGAAAGACCAACCCAAAAAAGTTGTGAATAAAAATTTATATCCTGATTATAGCAAAAAGTATTTAGATTATTTAAAAAAAAGTAGTATCGATTCAGGAAACACGTATTCATATGGTGAATTACTAAATTATTATTCTTACAATAATGATTCTACTAAAATGGAAGATTTTTGTCAAATATCAAAAACTGTTGCAGATAAATATAGTTTGTGTGATTCTAATTTTGAAGTTTATAAAATTATTATAAGAATTAACAATAAAGGTATTTATCATGATAGTCTATTTGGTAAGTTGCCTAAAGAAAAAAAAGAAATGGCATTTTCTTATATTAAAAAAGGTATTAAAGAAAATAATCCAAGTTGTTTAGGAGTATTAGAAATGTTATATCGTCATGGTTACGGTGTCCCTAAAAGCAAAAAAAAATCAGATAGTTTGTATAATTTGTTTTATAAAAAATATGATTTTTATCCATCTAAAATAGGAAGAGAAAATTAAAAAATGAAGATGGTTAACCCCAGCCGCCGCGCAATTCCTTCCGCGTGGTTATGGATAACCATGAAAGTTTTTACAATTTTTGGTAAAAAGAACACGTTATGAGCAAAAATTACAAATTTAATAATTCTGAATATTATAACGTACTTATGTTTTTATATTTAAATTGTAGAACCACGCAATAGGATTCGTGCGGTAGCGGAGGAGATGATTTGAAAAATCATATTGGGAAGAATAATAGTTATGCAATAATATACGGTATACAACACGTTCAAAATGGTGGTATGATGAAGGAAATGAAAACACCAGCTGGTATACAAGGTGATTCTAGATACAGCGTTGACCCAACAAGCTGGCAGGGTTTATGGAAAGCGTTTAAAAGTTGGTTTAACTAAACATATTTAATAATGATACATGAAAACCTATATTTTTTAATTATAAAGATATTAATATTATAACCCGTTGTGCATTATTAAGCGAGATTTATTTTTAAGTTGTTAATGTTTCTTTGAAATACAAATTTATTGAGAAATTGGATTGTTGTCAGTGTTGTGATTTTAGCCAAAATTCTAGTCTTAAACCCCTCAAAAGTTTTAGCGTAATTTCTTCTTATCATAAATTGGTCACACAGTTGAGAAAACAAAGTTTCAATTCTTTTTCTGTATTTTTT
>NZ_PQNY01000018.1 GCF_002917885.1 Flavobacterium croceum DSM 17960 | reverse complement strand
CTTCAAGGTTGCTCATTATTGTAATTGTTTGAAAGTCAATACAATTTAATCATTATTAATGATTTGAGCAACTTTTTTTATAATGCACAACGGGTTAATATTATAGTATTATATTTTCTTTTAATATACTTAAATAATCGTTTTGATAAAAAAATAAGCAAAGAAAAAATAGCATCTTTTATATTACTGTTATTAGCTTTATACTATGTAGTTTCTATAATTTTAGGATTATTTTTTAATATGTATATATAAAAGATTTTTTATAGCAGCAAATGTGTCGAGTTATGTTTACAATAAAAGTGAGAACCCCCACTCCCGCCCAAATCCTTTAGAGTAGTTATTGATAACCCTGATAGTTTTTACTATTTTTGGTAAAAAGAACACGTTCTGAGCAGAAATTACCAATTTCATAATCCAGAATGTTAGAGAGTCTTTTTCATATTTTAAATTATAGAACCGCGCGAAGGGATTCGCGCAGTAGCTCAGGGTCATACAAAAACTATAGTTTTATTTCTCCTTCAAAAACAAAAGTGGCTGGGCCTACAAGAAAAACTTTTTGATAACCTTGACTCGTTTTTTCAAAAGATACTTGTAGTTGTCCGCCTTCTACCTCAATAGCGATGTTGGTTGAATTGGTTTTGCCAAGAACATGCATTGCTATTGCTGTTGCTGTTGCCCCTGTACCGCACGATAATGTTTCGTCTTCTACGCCACGCTCGTAAGTGCGCAAGGCAAAATGATTTTCGTTTTTTTGCGTCACAAAATTTACATTGCTTCCTTCTTTTCCGTACAAACTGGAATACCGTATTTCGGCGCCTTGCTTTTTTACATCGATATCTTGTGTGTTTGGCACGAGCATAACATGGTGTGGCGAACCTGTATTAAGAAAAATATAGTCGGGCGTTGTTGTAATCGCTTGTACATCTTGCATTTGCAATGATACGCTATTGTTTTGGTCGATAGTAGCATGATGCAAACCATCTATAGCCATAAAAATAGCTTTGTTTTGTATAATGCCCAAATGTTTGGCAAAGGCAACCAAACATCGACCGCCGTTACCGCACATGGTACTTTGGTTTCCATCTGAGTTGTAATATACCATTTTAAAATCTGTCGAATTGTCATTTTCGAGCAGTATAAGTCCGTCTGCACCAATGCCAAATCTGCGGTCGCACAAATGGTGTATCAGGTTGGTATCATTTTTGGGGAATAGGTTGTTGCGGTTGTCTATCATGACAAAATCGTTTCCTGTTCCTTGATATTTGTAAAATTTCATTTGTTTTTGTGTTATGGTTTACTGTAATAGCCCCGATTGAAGCGGTATCTTTTGCAACTCTATATCTCTTTTTGTTTTGAGTTGCAAAAATAAAGCGTAAAGCGGGAATATGGTATAGCAATTGCACGAGCCTTTGCGCTTCTGTAAAGCAAATGTATGAACATTTTTTATGATTTATTAAGAAGACGTTAATTATTGTTAAACGAGCGTTAAACCCATTTATTTAAGAATTTTATTGTTATAATTTTACTTTAACATTTAAAAGAAAGAAGAATATGAAACAGTTTTCGAGTTTATTTTTGGTTTCTTTATTGAGCGGAACTCTTACTCTTGGAGCCTATAAATTGTTTTTGGAAGAAGGAAGTCGTGGTAAATCTATTGTGAGCACTGCAACCGATACTTTTACTAGAAATGCGAGTTTGGGCGCCGAAAATGTAGATTTTACAGTAGCTGCCGATAAGGCCGTTCATTCGGTTGTGCATGTTAAAAATGTTTCGGTTCGTACAGTGTACAATCCTATTATGGAGTGGTTTTATGGTGCACAAGGCGGTGCTCAGCAACAAGAGCAAATTGGTACAGGTAGTGGTGTAATTATTTCGGAAGATGGTTATATTGTTACCAATAATCATGTGATAAAAGATGCCACTGAACTTGAGGTTACATTAAATAACAAAAAAGTGTATAAGGCAAAACTTATTGGTACCGATGCAAAAATGGATATTGCTTTGCTTAAAATAGATGCCGAAGAAAAATTGCCTTATTCTTCTTTTGCCGATTCTGATGCGGTAAAAGTAGGCGAATGGGTTTTGGCGGTGGGCAACCCATACAATCTTACCTCTACAGTTACTGCCGGAATTGTATCGGCAAAAGCACGAAATTTAGACGGTAACGGCATACAATCGTTTATTCAAACCGATGCAGCTGTAAACCCAGGTAATAGCGGTGGCGCATTGGTAAACACAAGCGGAAATTTAATAGGTATAAACACCATGATTTCTTCTCCTACAGGTAGTTATGCGGGATATTCGTTTGCTGTACCTTCAAATATAGCCCGAAAAATTATTGAAGACATTATGGAGTTTGGTGGCGTACAACGCGGAATATTGGGCGTAGAAGGATCGGAATTGAATGGAACCATTGCAAAAGCGTATGACATTAAACAAACCGAAGGTTTTTATGTTAAAAAAGTAAATAAAAATTCGGGAGCAGAAAAAGCAGGCTTATCAAAAGGTGATGTGATTGTAAAAATAGACAATCAAAAAATTTCGAGTTACGCAGATATGTCGGGCTACATTAATACCAAGCGCCCTAATGAAAAAGTAAATGTAACCCTTATACGAGATGGAAAATCGAAAACGGTACCTGTAACACTTGTTAAAAACGACCTTATTTATACCGATGTAAAAGGTTTGGAACTCGAAAATATATCTGCAAGCGATAAGAAAAAATACAATATTACTTACGGCGTTAAAATAAAAGAAGTAACCAACGAACGCTTAAAACCTTACGAAGAAGAACTAAACGGTAGCATTATTCTAAAAATTGATGGCGCCAATGCCACCGATGTAGAAACAGTATCGAATATTATTAATAACAAAGACGAAAATCAGGGTTTAAGTATTCAAATGATTACTAAATCGGGACAAATAATGCGTATTATTATTTAAAACAATCTTCACTTAATTATACTTGAAAATGAGCTCTTAGTAGCTCATTTTTTTCTATAACAAATTAACACGAAAACGTTTTCGTAACTAAATAGTTTATCCTATTTTTGCAAAAATTTTATCACAACTTACAACACAATAACCATCATGGCAAAAAGTATTTCTTACGAAAAAGAACTTGCTTTTCAGGCAAACCGACGAAAAGCTGTAGTAGAACTCATTAAAATAATTAGCGATTTATGGTACGACAAATCGATAGAGCTCGTACTGTTTAGAAACCAACTTATAGACCGAAATGTAAGCGATATCATCAATTTGCATGAATATGCTGCCGAGTTTGTTGCAAAACCTATCAATGTATTTGATACTGTAGAAATTGCAAAAGCCATAGAAAAACTCGATTTACCTCCTTCTCGATTAGACTTGGGTAAACTTACCTACGAATACCATTTGGAAGACAATACATTTCATGATGCTAAGGCATTTGTAATAAGCAAGCTTAAAGATGCTAAAGAATTTCAAACTATCGAGCCCAAAGATGTAGTACTCTATGGTTTTGGAAGAATTGGGCGCTTGGTGGCTCGCGAACTTATGAGTAAAATAGGTAAAGGGCAACAACTTAGACTTCGTGCTATAGTAACACGCGACAAAACAGACGCGACACTTTTAGAAAAACGTGCTGCTTTGCTAAGATACGATTCTGTTCATGGAGATTTTGAAGGCTCTGTTTCTGCCGATATAGACAATAATGCTCTTATTATAAATGGTACAACCGTAAATATTATTACGGCTCAAGCACCCGAAGAGATTGATTATACACAATACGGTATTAAAAACGCATTGGTAATAGACAATACAGGCGCTTTCCGTACAGAAGCAGATTTGCAAAGACATTTAACCTCAAAAGGAGTAGACAAAGTATTGCTTACTGCACCTGGTAAAGGTGTTCCAAATATTGTTTACGGTGTTAATCATGAAGAATACAATCCAGATGATGTAGCTATTTTTTCGGCTGCCTCATGTACTACCAATGCTATTACCCCAATTTTAAAAGTAATTGAAGATACATTGGGTGTTGTAAAAGGTCATATCGAAACCATACATGCTTATACCAACGATCAGAACTTGGTAGACAATATGCACAAAAAATACCGCCGAGGTAGAGCTGCAGCACTCAATATGGTAATTACCGAAACAGGTGCAGGTAGTGCCGTAGCGAAAGCCTTGCCTAGTTTGGCGGGCAAACTTACTTCAAATGCCATTCGGGTTCCGGTACCCAATGGGTCTTTGGTGGTGTTAAATTTGGAAGTAACGAAAAACACTACTATAGAAGAAGTAAACCAATTGGTGAAAAACTACTCGCTCGAAGGCGAATTGGTTGAACAAATTAAGTATTCATTAAACGATGAACTTGTTTCATCGGATATTGTTGGTTCATCTGCCCCTTCTATATACGATAGCAAAGCAACAATAGTTTCTGCCGATGGAAAAAACATTGTACTTTATGTTTGGTATGATAATGAATATGGATACAGCCATCAAGTAATACGATTATCAAAATATATAGCGAAAGTAAGACGCTATACCTATTATTAATTTTAAGTTGTTTCTAAATTTGAAAAATCCGTTGGTCGTAAAATACTAGCGGATTTTTTTTTATATTTGTAAAACGAACCCCAAATCGTATACCTCATGTTTAAAAAATTTACTACAGCTCTTTGCTTGTTTACCGCTCTATTGTGTATGGGTCAAATACAAAAAGCACCCGAGAAATACAACAAAATAATTTATACTTACAAAACAAAACCCAATTATCATTTTGACTCGAGTGGTATTTATGCCGATAGTACAGTTATTCAAAATGATTTTTTGAAAACAGATTTTAAAATTTTACAACACCCCACCGATAGTACCAAGAGAGTAGGTTTTATTTCGTATAAATCTATGAATAAAGCCGATAAATTGGTGTTGAAAAATAAGGTTTTAACTTACTTTACCAAAACGAGAGTAGAATATTATGTAAAACTTAAAAAAGCCATTATGTATAAAACCGTTTACGATTTGGCAGAAATTCCTACTGTGGTAAAAACCTTTTTAGACAATTCTGTAACCGAGTTTGTAAGCGAACCCTCTACTATTTACTATTTGCCCAATAAAGAGATTAATGTTGTAAACAGTATTAGTAATCTTAAAGAATCGTATAGAGAACACACTATCAATTGGTTGGAAAACCAAAATAATACGGGTGTATTTGATTACAATTTTATGGGTAAGATATATAATTGTACGGTAGAAGTAGACCCTAAATTAAGTAAATATATTGTACCTGCCACGAGTACTATTTTTGCCAATTGCGACTATGGCATTACATCTGTAAAAACCTTAGAATTTACAAGCAAATTAATTAAAGTAGAATACAAATAAACCGTATTTTATAGAGCGTAATAAATACTATTCTTTTTTAAAGAAGTAATAAACAGGCACACCCAACAACATAATTAGAATTCCCCAACCACACGTACTGAATTTAGTATAAAGTAGCATAATTGACAAAGCAGTTGCCACTAGCACATAAAAAGCAGGTAGTATGGGATATCCAAAGGCTTTGTAAGGTCGTTCAAGCAGAGGTTGCTTACGTCTTAGCACAAATATTCCAGCAATGGTAAGGATATAAAATATCAGTACTATAATAACCACGAAATCCAACAGATCGCCGTATTTTCCTGTTAAGCATAACAAAGATGCCCAAATACATTGAGCCCACAATGCCCATTCGGGAACACTTGCTTTGTTTAATCGAGCTGCTTTTTTAAAAAACAAACCATCATTTGCCATGGTGTAAAAAACTCTTGCCCCTGCCATAATCAATCCGTTGTTGCACGCAAAAGTAGAAATCATAATCATCACGGCAATAATTGCAGTACCCATAGCACCAAAAATAGGTTGCGCTGCCGCAACAGCAACCCGATCTGAAGGAGCGGTAGCTATAGCATCTATTGGTAGAACAGCAAGATACATCACGTTGGCCAGAACATAAATACACGATACAATAAAGGTTCCTAAAAACAAACTGAGCCCTACATTTCGCTTTGGATTTTTAATTTCGGCGGCTATAAAAGTTACCCCATTCCAAGCATCACTAGAAAATACCGAACCTACCATAGCGGCAGCAATTGCTCCAAAAATAAGGTTTCCGTCTAAGGTTTTCCACAAACCAGTCGCTTTGTCAAAACTAGAAAAATCAAATCCAGTAGACCAATTTGAATGCCACACTTCAAGGCTTGCTCCGTTTAAAAAACCAAACACAATAAGACCCAATAAAGAAGCTATTTTTAGTATCGTTAAAAAAGATTGAAGTCCTTTGCTGTCTTTAACTCCTTTACTGTTTAAATAAGTAAGTAAAAAAATGGTCACAATAGAAACCAATTGTGCAGCATTGAGCTTAAATGAATAAAAACGCCACAGTATATTTTCATCGCTTACTACCGGAAAAATATAAGCCGTAAATTTAGAAAAAGCAACACCTACAGCGGCAATAGTACCCGTTTGAATTACTGCAAAAAAACTCCAGCCGTACAAAAAAGCAATCAGTTTATTGTAGGCTTCTTTTAGGTAAACATACTGTCCGCCTGCTTTTGGAAACATAGCACTTAGCTCACCATAACTTACCGCCGCAATCACTGTAATAACCCCTGTAAGCACCCAAATAGCAATAAGCCAACCTGCCGAACCTACTTGTCTTATCATATCTGAACTTACAATAAAAATTCCAGAACCAATCATAGAGCCTACTACCAACATGGTTCCGTCAAACAGTCCGAGTTCTCTTTTAAATTCAGGGGTGCTTTTTTGCATCTTATCGAAATTTTAGTAAATAATTTGCAATTTAACTATTTTCTAAATAAAATTGAACGAAAAATAAAACCCTTTCTTAAATTTATGAAATTCAGTATCATATTGTTTTTATTTCTTTTTTCGGGAATAGGATTTTGTCAAACCCAGCGCATTGAGAAGTATTATTTTGGTAAAAGTGGCATCAACACCATCATTAGCCAACCTAGCGGAGAAACCATTGTAGTGAGTACGTTTAACTCTAGACCTAGCTTAATCAAAAAAATAGCCGAACAGGTTTTTGCTTACTATATGAGCCATCTGGCCGACTGGCAAGAAAAAACAACATTTACCGTAGATGATGCTGTAGTGAGTGGTACTTTTACAGTAAAAAGATCAGAAAAATTAACCGCCATTGACTTTTTTTATGAAAAAGTAGAATGGAAAAATGGTCTTACAGAAATTTACGATCCTTCTAAAAAATAAAATTTAAATTACCTCAAATAAAAAAGCTGTCTTTATGAAAAAGACAGCTTTTTTTATAAAATAAGCTACTTGAATGTTATTTTCCTGCAGCAATTAAATTTAAAGCACAACCTGCTTTAAACCATTCTATCTGACCCTCATTGTATGTATGATTTGCCATAATAATATCTTTAGATCCATCTGCATGTACAAATTCTAAAGTTAATGGTTTTCCTGGTGCAAACGATGTTAAATCTAAGAAGTTGATTGTGTCGTCTTCTTGAATTTTATCATAATCGGCTTCGTTAGCAAATGTTAAAGCCAACATACCTTGCTTTTTAAGATTGGTTTCGTGTATACGAGCAAACGATTTTACCAAAACAGCTTTTACGCCCAAATGACGTGGCTCCATAGCTGCGTGCTCACGAGAAGAACCTTCGCCATAGTTTTGATCACCTACTACAATAGAAGGTACTCCGGCTGCTTTGTAAGCGCGTTGTACTTTTGGCACCTCATCATAAGCACCTGTTAATTGGTTTTTAACGTGGTTTGTTTCTTGGTTAAAAGCATTTACAGCTCCAATTAACATATTGTTGGAAATATTATCCAAATGTCCTCTAAAACGCAACCAAGGTCCTGCCATAGAAATGTGGTCTGTAGTACATTTGCCAAAAGCTTTGATTAACAATTTTGCTCCTGTAATATTTTGTCCGTCCCATGGTTTAAAAGGTTCTAAAAGTTGTAAACGATCTGAGTTTGGGTCTACCAATACTTGAACCGAAGATCCATCTTCTGCTGGTGCTTGGTAGCCTGGATCGTCTACATCAAATCCGCGCGTTGGAAGTTCGTCTCCTGTAGGTGGGTTTAGTTTTACCGCTTCTCCGTTGGCATTCAATAATGTATCGGTAATAGGGTTAAAATCTAAACGACCTGAAATAGCCAAAGCAGCTACCATTTCTGGCGAAGTTACAAAAGCGTGTGTATTTGGGTTACCATCGGCACGTTTCGAAAAATTACGATTAAACGAATGCACAATCGTATTTTTTTCTTCTTTGTTTGCTCCTTCTCTATCCCACTGCCCAATACATGGTCCACAAGCATTTGTAAATACTTTAGTTCCCATTTTTTCGAAAGTAGCAATAATGCCATCTCTTTCTATAGTATAACGAATTTGTTCTGAACCTGGGTTGATACCAAATTCTGCTTTGGGAGTAATACCGTGAGCAACGGCTTGTTCTACAATAGAGGCCGCACGGCTCATATCTTCATACGAAGAGTTTGTACAAGAACCTATTAAGCCCCACTCTACTTGTAAAGGCCAACCGTTTGCTTCGGCTTCGGCTTTCATTTTAGAAACTGGCGTTCCTCTATCGGGTGTAAAAGGACCATTGATATGAGGTTCCAATTCTGAAAGATTTATTTCGATTAATTGGTCAAAATAATTTTCTGGATTAGCATATACTTCGGCATCAGCTGTTAAATACGAAGCAACTTTGTCGGCAGCATTTACCACATCTTGACGGCCCGTAGCAGCTAGGTATCTACGCATAGAATCGTCGTAGCCAAAAGTAGAAGTGGTAGCTCCTATCTCTGCTCCCATGTTGCATATAGTTCCTTTACCTGTACATGACATAGCTTGAGCACCTTCGCCAAAATATTCAACAATAGCGCCTGTTCCTCCTTTTACTGTAAGTATATCGGCTACTTTTAATATAACATCTTTTGGTGCGGTCCAACCGTTTAATTTACCAGTAAGTTTTACACCTATAAGTTTCGGAAATTTTAGTTCCCAAGACATTCCAGACATAACATCTACTGCATCTGCACCACCTACTCCAATAGCAAGCATGCCCAAACCACCTGCGTTTACTGTATGAGAGTCGGTACCTATCATCATACCCCCTGGAAATGCATAGTTTTCCAATACAATTTGATGAATAATTCCTGAACCTGGTTTCCAAAAACCAATTCCGTATTTGTTGGAAACAGAAGCAAGAAAATCAAAAACTTCTTTTGATTGTTTGGTAGCAAAAGCCAAATCTTCTTTAGCTCCAGATTTTGCCTGAATTAAGTGGTCGCAATGTACTGTGGTTGGTACAGCTGCTTTTGCTTTTCCTGCGTGCATGAATTGCAACAAAGCCATTTGCGCTGTTGCGTCTTGACATGCTACTCTATCGGGAGCAAAATCAACATAATCTTTACCTCTTGTAAATGCCTGAGTAGGCAAACCTTCCCATAAATGAGAATATAGAATTTTTTCTGAAAGTGTAAGTGGTCTTCCTACCAACTCGCGAGCTTTATCTACACGAGCCGCCATGTTGGCGTACACTTTTTCAATCATTTCAATATCAAAAGCCATAATAGTAAATAGGTATTAATTGTTTGTTCTTTATTTAAGTGGCACAAAGTTAATTATTTATTAGCAAATTAAAAAATTTATAACAAATATCGATTTTAATAAAATTTTTATTTATAAACATTCTATTTTACTAGCATAAATTCAATTTATTCCAATAAATACCGTTTATAATTAAAAATTCTTAAAATCGAGGGTTGATTTTAAGAATTTATTAAAATATCGGCAGGCTTTTTACTAAATAAATAATCTTATTGGTATTTAAACAGCCAATCATACATAGCATTTTCATGAAACAATCGCTCTACACTACCATGATTTCCTCCAGGTATTATTGTTAATGTAGCATCGGCATTGGGCTGGCATTTTTTTATAGCCTGATATACTTTTTGCGATTCACTCATGGGTACTATAAAATCTTTGTTTCCGTGTTGTATCCACAAAGGTACTTTGGCCAAATTACAAGCATCGGCTACGTTACCTCCGCCACAAATGGCCACCGCAGCAGTAACCTTGTTGGGGTATTTACCTGCAAAATGCAATGTTCCGTAACCTCCTAAGCTCATTCCGCATACATATACTCTATGATCTGTATTGTAATTTTGTTGAACATACTCTATCAATTCCAACACTTTGTCTGGATTCCAAGCGCCACTTGCCACTTGAGGTGCAATAATGTATGCGTTTATTTTTTTTCCTTTTTCTACGGCTTTTAAAACTCCGTATCTTTTTACCCGATTTAAGTCGGTACCCGATAAACTTCTTCCGTGTAAAAAAACAAGTATAGGCAATTTTTCATCAAGGTTTGCTGTGGGTTTTTGCAACCAAAATGGATAAGCAGTTTTTCCTGTTACGGCTACAATTTCAAAATCGGGAGCCTGAAAAGACGAAAATAAAAAAAGTATTACGGTACTTATGAGTATTTTTTTCATACGTAGGTATCAATTTATGATTCAACAAACAATAAAATCTACAAAACACCAAACCGTAAAATGGTTGGTATGTAGTATAAAAAAAGTGTTGTTTTATGTACAACACTTTGGAGTTTTTATGTTAAAGCAACTTGCTTATTATCATTTCTTCGGTAATGTTTTCGGCATCGGCTTTGTAGTTCTTAATAATTCTGTGTCTTAATATGCCGGCTGCTACGGCTTGAACATCTTCAATATCTGGCGAATATTTACCCTTAAAAACAGCATTTGCTTTGGCTGCCAAAATTAAGTTTTGCGAAGCACGAGGTCCTGCACCCCAATCTAAATAATTTTTAACATAATCTGTAGATAATGCGTTACCTGGGCGTGTTTTGTTTACCAATTGTACTGCATATTCAATCACATTGTCGGCAACAGGTACTCTGCGAATTAGATGTTGAAAATCTATAATTTCTTGGGCGGTAAATAGTGGGTTGATGACTTGTTTTTCGTCTGATGTTGTGGCTTTTACCACCTGAACTTCTTCTTCAAATGTAGGATAGTCCAACTTGATAGCAAACATAAAACGGTCTAATTGTGCTTCTGGCAAAGGGTAGGTTCCTTCTTGCTCTATAGGGTTTTGTGTGGCTAAAACAAAATATGGCAAATCTAGTTTATAGTGTTGCCCTGCAATGGTTACAGCACGCTCTTGCATAGCCTCTAATAGAGCAGCTTGAGTTTTGGGTGGTGTACGGTTTATCTCGTCTGCCAAAATAATATTGGCAAAAATGGGTCCTTTTATAAATTTAAAATTTCGGCTTTCGTCTAGAATTTCACTCCCTAAAATATCCGAAGGCATCAAGTCGGGCGTAAACTGAATTCTTTTAAAATCGAGTCCTAAGGCTTGCGAAATGGTATTTACCATTAAGGTTTTTGCCAAACCTGGAACTCCCACCAACAGAGCATGACCACCAGAAAATATACTCAATAAAATTTGATCAATCACTTCGTTTTGACCTACAATAATTTTGGAAATCTCTGTTTTAAGCTGATTTCTTTTTTCTACTAATCTTTGAACTGCTGCTACGTCTGACATACTCTATGCTTTTATGTTTCAAATTTAATTTTTACCCACGGTAAAGAAACCTATTTTTTTAACCAATTATACAAAAAATCACACTTTTGGTACTCTCCATTAATTTTGATATAAGTTTCTTTTATCTTTTCTTCGGTCCATTTTGCTATTGCATTAATTTGTTTTTCTTTTAATGCAAGCTCTCTAATTTTTGTATAATCTTTGCTAAAATCAGCTACGTGTTCATCGATACGATTCGTTACGGTAAGTATTTTGTATTTTTTACCCGCACGAGGATCATCTGTTAATATTACATTCGAAATTTGTCCGTCTTTTAAACCCGATACTTCACTGTACATTTCGGCATCCATTTTGGTTAATTCAAAATGTGTATCTTGTGTTTTTGGGTTAATAAGTTGCCCTCCGTTTTGACGGGTTTCTTTTTCATCAGACATGGTACGCGCTGCCTCTGCAAAAGTAATTTCTTTGTCTTCTATACGTTTTTTAATAAGTTGCGCTTTTTCTTTGGCTTCTTTCAAAGCTTCATCGGTTACTTTGGGTATCATAAGTATGTGGCGTAACTCCAAATCTAAGCCTTTTATTTTTTCTAAATAGATGATGTGAAATCCAAATTCTGTTTCAAAAGGTTCAGATATTTCGCTTTCTTGCAGTGAAAAAGCTACATCTTTAAACTCTTTTACAAAAGGTGTCTTCTTATTTATTTTGTAAAATCCGCCACTAGAGCGCGAACCAGGATCTTGGGTATAGAGCACGGCTTTGGTGGTAAAACTAGCTCCGTTTAAGACTTCTTGTTTTATCTCTTTGAGTTTATTAATTACGGCGTCTTTTTCTACCTGCGTAACTTTTGGCGTGATGACAATTTGGGCTATTTCTAGCTCAGTACCTATAGTAGGCTTGTCTGCTTCTGGAATTTTTTTGAAGAAATTTTTGGTTTCTTCGGGTGTAATTTGAATACCGTCTACAATTTTATTTTGCATTTCGGAAGCCAATTTTTGTGTTTTAAGCACATCATATAGTTCCGAACGCAAATCGTCTTCGTCTTTTTTATGGAAATATTTAACTACGGCTTCCATAGAGCGAAGTTGCTCCACCATATATTCCATTTGACCGTTCATTTTTTCTTTTATTTCCTCATCTTTTACCACCACAGAATCTTGAGTGGCTTGATGCGCAAACAATTTTTCTTCCATCAATTTACCCAACATTTGGCAACGGGTAAAATCTTTAATCGAAACACCTTGCGAAGCCATCTCTAAAAAAGATTTGTCAATATCTGAATCTAAAATATTGTAATCACCAACCGTAGCTATAATACCGTCTATACGCTTTCTACCTTGTTGTACTGGTTCTTTTTTTACCGGTTCTTTTTCGGGTATAATTTCTTGTGCTCCCACTTGAAACACGGCTACAAAAAGAGTAAAAAGGATTGTTATTTTGTTTATTGTTCTCATTTCTATTTATTATTTCTTTAAAGCTGCTTTTACGGTATCAAAAACATTTGGGTTTACTTTGACTACAAATTCTTTTTTCAATTCGTCTACCCAATGTTGTTCTAGATATTGTTGGTAATCATTTATCACTTTCGATTTACACTCATCGAGCGTTTTTACAGAGGCTGGTAGTATAGTGAGTATTTGCGTACCTGTATAAAAATCGCCTTGTTTTACTAAGTCATGAAAACCTGCGGTAAAAGGTAACCCTTTGGGTAATGCAACATCGGTGTTTTCATACACGCCTTCTGTAATTTGCACAGCTGCATTTTCTTTGGTATTGAATTTATCTTTTATTTGCTGGATTGTTTTATTTTGCTTGAGCATTTTAAAAGCTTCTTTGGCTGTTTTTTCAGAGGTTGAAGCTACCAAAATTGCTTTTGCTCTAGGTTTCCACATTGGTTTTTCGGGCATATCGGCGTAAAACTTTTTAAGCCCTAGTGTATCTGTTTTTGCTTTTTGCCACAATTCTTTTTCCATCAAATCAAACAAAAGCAAACCCTCACGGTACTCTTGCATGGTATGAGCAAACTCTGGAAACTCGTTTTCCAAATTATCATTGTAATACAAATTGATTTGCTCTTTTTTGAATTTGTCTAACAATTGATTACTCAATTTTGCTAGATCTTGTTTGGCGTAATTTTGATATTGTTGTTTTTTTACAAATTCTAAAAAGTCTATACCTTTTATATTTTTGTTTTCAATGGCAAACAAAGTTGCTTCATATGGAGATTTGTTGGTAGGAAGTTCCCATTTTTTATCAAAAAAAGCACTCGTAATGGCATCACTTACTTTTTTAAATTCTTGTTTTTGCACTTTAATTGGGTATTTTTTAACCAATTTATCGGTAAGTGAATTGGATATGCGTATAGAACGATCGTCTTTGCCTATTTTATTATCAAGCTCTGCTCTTGATTCTTCCAATGTTTTTAGAGGATATTTTTCGATAAGTTTTACAATATGCCAACCAAATTCTGATTGAAATGGTTCTGAAACAGGACTGTCTTTGGTTAAACCAAAAGCTTTGTTTTCAAAAATTTCAGAACTAAGTTGCCCCGAAGCAAATCGATTGAGTACACCGCCTTTGGGCCCCGATGACTTATCTTCGGAATATTGTTTGGCTAAGTCTTCAAATTTTTCTCCATTTTGCAACTTGGCATACACCTCATCAATAAGTTTTTTAGGTTTTTCTTGATCTTCGCCTTCTTTGGCTTTCATTATCATTATGTGAGCTACTTGAATTTCACCTCTATTGGGGCGAACATCATTTACCTTTACAATATGGTAGCCAAAACGAGTGCGCACAGGGTTTGAAACTTTGCCTAGTGGGGTTTTGTAAGCTGCTGTTTCAAAAGGATACACCATTCTAAAAGCGCTAAAATAACCCAAATTACCGCCGTTTTCTTTGGCTGACGGGTCTTGAGAAACTTCTTTGGCTACTGTTGCAAAATCTTCACCCGAATCCAATCGTTTTTTTACAGCCATCGCTTTGTGGTAAGCGGCAAGGGTATCTTCTGCTGTAGCGTTTTCTTCGCAGGTAATTAGTATATGCGAAGCATTAATTTCTTTTTGCAAACGGCTATAGCCTTCTTGTATAAGCTCTTCGGTAACTTTTTTATCGGTAGTATAGCTTTTGGCCAATTGGTTGCGGTAGTTTTTCAATTCGCTTTTGTAGCTTTCAGACTCTTGCAAACCCAATTTGTAGGCTTTGTTTACTTTTAATTTATAACCTATAAATAAGTTTAAATAATTGTTTAGGTCTTTTTGAGATTCGTCTTTTACCAAATCTATATTTTTATTATAAACCCTAATAAATTCGTCTGTATAGTAAGGTTTATCGTTTATAGTAAACAAAATTTCTTTGTTTTTTTGCTGGGCTTGCGCCACCATCGCAATAAAAACAGAAACTACCGCTATTATTTTTTTAATACTCATAGTATAAAGATTAAACAATCAGGACTTCGTTTTTTATCCAATCAACAAAAGTAATAATAATGTAGTATTACGCAAGAATAGGTTTTAGTATTAACAAAAATTTATTAACATTGATTTTGATACCATCAACACCGTGTGATTTAGCGAAGAAACACTATTTTTGCAAGCAATTTTTATAAATTATGAGTTTTTTAGAAGAAATACAGCGCAGACGTACATTTGGTATTATTTCGCACCCCGATGCGGGTAAAACAACACTTACAGAAAAGTTACTTTTATTTGGTGGAGCTATACAAGAAGCGGGTGCTGTAAAAAGCAACAAAATAAAAAAAGGCGCTACGAGCGACTTTATGGAAATAGAGCGTCAAAGAGGAATTTCGGTAGCTACCTCAGTATTGGCATTTGAATACAAAGGCAAAAAAATTAATATTCTAGATACGCCTGGGCATAAAGATTTTGCCGAAGACACTTTTAGAACACTAACTGCAGTAGATAGTGTTATAGTGGTAATAGATGTAGCAAAAGGTGTAGAAGAGCAAACCGAAAAGCTTGTTGCTGTATGCCGCATGAGAAAAATACCTATTATTGTTTTTATTAATAAATTAGACCGAGAGGGTAAAGATGCTTTTGATTTGATGGACGAGGTTGAAAAAAAGTTAGGCTTACACGTTACCCCTTTAAGTTTCCCTATTGGTATGGGGTACGATTTTAAAGGTATTTACAACATTTGGGAACAAAACATCAACCTATTTAGTGGCGATAGCAAAAAAAACATAGAAGAAACTATTGCTATAGAAAACATTGACAGCCCAGAGCTCGAAAATATTGTAGGCGAAAAACCTGCTCAAAAATTACGAGAAGAACTCGAACTCATACAAGAAGTGTATCCTACATTTGATAGAAACGCATACCTAGATGGAAACTTACAGCCTGTGTTTTTTGGTTCGGCGTTGAACAACTTTGGGGTTCGCGAAATTTTGGATTGTTTTATCGAGATTGCCCCTAGCCCAAAACCAAAAGAATCAGACACAAGATTGGTAGAACCAACAGAAGAAAAATTAAGCGGATTTGTATTTAAAATTCATGCCAATATGGATCCGAAACACCGAGACCGTTTGGCGTTTGTAAAAATAGTATCGGGTACTTTTGAGCGCAATAAACCGTATACACATGTTCGATTGAATAAAGCCTTAAAATTTTCGAGTCCGAACGCCTTTTTTGCAGAAAAAAAAGAAATTGTAGACATATCGTACCCTGGTGATATTGTAGGTTTGCACGATACCGGAAACTTTAAAATTGGCGACACGCTTACAGAAGGTGAAACGATGAATTTTAGAGGTATTCCTAGTTTTTCTCCCGAACACTTTAGATACATCAACAATGCCGATCCGCTCAAAGCCAAACAATTGGAAAAAGGTATCGACCAATTGATGGACGAGGGTGTTGCACAGCTTTTTACATTGGAAATGAATAATAGAAAAGTAATTGGTACCGTAGGTGCATTGCAGTACGAAGTAATTCAATACCGACTAGAGCACGAGTATGGCGCCAAATGTACTTACGAAAATTTTCCAGCACACAAAGCGTGTTGGGTAAAACCCGACGATGCCAAAAGCGAAGAGTATAAAGAGTTTTTGCGCGTAAAACAAAAGTTTATGGCAAAAGACAAATACGGGCAATTGGTATTTCTAGCCGATTCGGAATTTTCTATTCAAATGACACAAAGTAAATACCCTAGCGTAAAATTGTTTTTCACTTCTGAATACAACGAATAATGCCCTGCTATACTATATAATACTACAAAAGGCTGTCTACTAAGATAGCCTTTTGCTTTTTAGACCCTATCTTGTTGTTGTTATCTTCAATTCAAGACCAAAAAAATGATTTTGTACTTATTTTGCCTTTCTAAATAAAATAGGTAGCATTTTTTTATTGAAACGCATGGCTACAAAACAACTTTGTTAAAAAATCATGCTAATTGTGAATAAGTTTGTCTTTTATTATTGAAACAAAAGTCCAAACTTTGTAATTGTTTGGTAAACACAATCTTTGAAAATTGTGTACAAAAACAGTTTAAACTATTACTAACTAAACCACTATGAACTAGAAGTCCATAGGTTTGGTTTTCAGACTAAAAGTCGGCAAGGCTGAAAAGCAAAAAACTGCCACTGATTAAAATGATTTCCGCTGATTTAATCCTTTAAATCATCTTAATCAGTGGCAAAACTTTTTAGAAGTTAAAGCGAGATGCACTCAAAGTGCATAGTTTTAAACTATATTTGAGACCAATAAGCCTCAGGTTTAAAAACCTTTGTAATCAGAGGCTAAAAAAACAACAGTGAGTAGACTAAAGCATTAAAAAAAGAAAAAATGGCGGTTCCTTTTACACTTTTTATCAAAAATATACGTCAGTATCTAGTAGCATACTTTACGTTTTGTGTGATAGCCATTGCCAATGCTTTGTTCGATTTGCTTAGTAGTAATAAGCCAGAGCAAAACCACTTGGTAAAGCCTTTTTGCTTTGACAAATTTACTATGAGTACACGCTTGCAAGGCAATATAATTTTACAAGCAGTACCATACAACCGCTATTATCAAAAACCGAATTTTGGTTTTGGTTACACAAAAAAACACGTGTTTTATTACTTGATTTAGGTGTTACAAAATAGAGCCGAAATCCCTTTTTTTGAACTAATTTTTAGAGTAAACCCTCAAGTAGTACCCTGCTTGAGGTATTTTTTTGGCGTGTTTTTACCCTTATTTTGTCCTGACAAATCGTTTGTTTCGTCCTGATGAGGCAATTGTTTCGTCCTGACGAACCGTTTGTCTCGTCCTGACGAAGTACTTGTTTGGTCTTGATGCATGTAAAAAACAAACATTTTAGGCATTTTTTACCTAAAACACACTTTTTTTGTAGGGTAATTACTGTTTTTAAAGCCAAAAACCAATTTTTTCGTATAAAAACAAGGTATGGTTAAAGGGTAATACAACGAGTTTATCTGCATTTTAACGATTTTTTACTTTAAAGTAATTCGTTAAGGTAGATTCCGAAACAAGTTCGGAATGACAAAGGGTATTGTATGAGATACTTAAACGAGTTCAGCATGACAACAGGCGGTTGGATTGACAAACAGTATTGTGTAAGATGCTGAAACGAGTTCAGCATGACAAGATGAGTTCGGAATGACAACATCAAAGTAAAAAAAGTATCGCTTGTCATGCCGAATTTAGTTCGGCATCTCAACAAAACGTAGATTCCGAAACGGGTTTGGAATGACAAAGGGTATCGTTTGAGATGCTGAAACGAGTTCAGCATGACAACAGTCGGTTGGATTGACAAACAGTATTGTGTAAGATGCTGAAACGAGTTCAGCATGACAAGATGAGTTCGGAATGACAACATCAAAGTAAAAAAAGTATCGCTTGTCATGCCGAATTTAGTTCGGCATCTCAATAAAACGAAGATTCCGAAACGGGTTTGGAATGACAAAGTATATCGTTTAAGATGCTGAAACGAGTTCAGCATGACAAGACGAATTCAGCATGAAAACATCAAAAAAGCTAGGACTTTTGATTTCTCAAAAGCCCTAGCTTTTCTTTAATGCTATGTTATTTATACGCTCTTTTTCTTTTGTAAAAATAGATAGCCCAACACAATACCTCCTGTAAGCATCAACGGAACATAATCCCCTATCGGTGCTTGACCTGGGTCTGTAGAGGTTGGATCGTCGGGGTTGTCGGTATCGGCTGCCATAGCAGGGATACTACTTCCTACTAGTAATAACAACCCTAAAACATATTTACGTAACTCTTTCATCTCTTGTATTCTTTTTTTTGTAAATGTAAGTACTTACTAGCCTATTTTCCAAATTTAATACTTCGTAATAATACTACTCTTTGTAAATAGGTACGTCCTTACTCTCTACCCTTTTAGTTCTTCACTATCAATTTAGTTTGGTATATTGTTTTTCCGTTTTCTACAATACGCACTACATACCAACTACTTGCCAACGATGCTGTATTGATACTGAACAAGTGAGAGCTATCTGTTGGTACTTTACTTTGTGCTACAATTTGACCTAATCCGTTTACAACTTCATAACTACAGTGGCTGTAATCACCCTCTGGTAGTTGTACTTGTACCATACCCGATGTTGCTGGGTTTGGATATAGTTTTAGTGAAGCACTTGTTGATGTATGTACGCCCAAAGCACTGTTTTGGAATACCACTTTAAAGCGGTCGCCTGTACTGGCTGTATTGCTCGTTACAGCAAATGGGTATTCTACTACGCTACCATCGAGCATGAGTGGGGTTTGTGTACCGGTAAACAAATCAATCAATGTGGCTTCTAGTGTCGTATCTGCAAAGTTTTCTGTGTTGATTTTTAATTTGTAATTCGCTGCGCTCGTGTTCCATACTCGCATATACAATTCGTCTTGGGCTTGTATTGGTGCATGATGCTCACTCGATAGTGTGGTATTATTGCGTACAAACGCTATGTTTTCGCTTCCGTTTGCCATTTTCTTTCCATCGCTATCATTAACATCATTGCTTGCTGTAGCGTAAATACCTACTATAGCACCATCGGCTCCTTTCCAGCCTTCGGTTGTTTCTTTGTACATACCTACTCTAAAAATAGATGCATCTACCGTAGCAGGTGTACTTGTATTTTGAGTTCTGCCAAATACATTGCTTACCGCTGTCGATTTTTTGCTCTCTATAAGACTAAAGCTTCCTGTAGTACCTGTAGTAGCTCGTACAAAAAATGCTTGACCACTTTGTATCGCTGTTGTATTGGTTGGATAACTGCCTGTAAGGCTTGTGTATTTATTCAACACATCGTCATACATATTGTAACCGCCTGTAGTACCTACGTTGGGATCCCAAACCCAAAAGTTTGTAATCAAGTTTGTACCGCCGTCTAGTAGTGTACTTGGGGTTAATGCACTTGCATAAGGGTTTCCTATTAAGGTGTGTTTGGTATCTATAATATTACTATAGTTTACAGTTCCTGTAATTAATTGCCCTGTTGCTTTTAGCGTGGTTGCTGTAGCTGCTGTATTCGTAGCTATATTGTTGCTTCCGTATGGCCCTGTTACAAATACCAAATACGCATTGTTTTTTGTACTATCAAAAAGGGTGCTCGTACTTGTATTGTTTACGCCTACCCAACCTGTAGCGGTATAATTTAATACCGAATAGTTAGGGCCTGTTTCTATATTGGTTCCGCTTGGCCCCCAAATACTTACTCCTGTACCGCTCACCGTACTTCCGTTGTTTTGCCATGTAGCATACAACGAACCATTACTGCCTTTAAGTGGCGCTGTAAGTGCGCGCCATGCTCGTTTAGCAGGAATATAGCGTTCTACTGTTACATTGGTTGCGCCGTTTAGTGTACCTGTTATTTCGGCTATAGTCGCTGTACCTGTCGCGTCAGATTGTAAGGTTACAGACTTGCCTCCAAAATCGGCTGTGCCCGCTAGGGTTAGTACTGAACTAGGTGACATCGTTAAACTACCCGTACCTGTAATACTCAATTGTTTACCAACAGGTAATGTAAAGTTCGTGTCTAATACTGGTGTCCCAATTGGGATTTCTATATTTCTTGAACCCGTAGGAACTGTGCCTGTAGTCCAATTGGTACCTGTACTCCAAGAGTTACTTGTAGTGCCTGTCCAGCGTATAGGTCCTACTGCTACTGTAGCAGTATTTGACAAAGTGGCTGTACACGTACCATTGGTTACCGATACTAATGTAAGTGTTTGAGAAGTAGTGGTATTTGTAACATCTACAGTTAGGGTAGAAGTACCTGCTGTAAGTGTTGTGGTTGCATTAGCACCTCCATTAATAGTATAGGTTACTACAGCATCTGTAGTACCGGTTATGGTAAATGTTGCTTCATTTGTATAGGTTTCTGGCCCATTGGTAGAAGCTATTGTGGCTGTAGGTAACGGATTGACTGTTAAAGTTGCTACATTTGAGGTTACATCACCACAATCGCCCACAATATATACGGTATAATTTGCTGCATCGGCAACCGTGGTAGAAGCAATGGTATAACTGCTATTTGTAGCTGTTGGTATTGGAGTACCATTTTTTCTCCACTCGTATAAATAACCTCCTGCAGAATTAGCCGCTACTACACTAAATGTAACCGACGAACCTGCACATACTGTTTGAGAAACAGGTTGTGTAGTAATGGACACATTGGGTTTTATAGTATAGCTCACCGTATCTGTTTTTGAACATGAGCCATTTGTAGCTGTGGCTGTATACGTTACATTTGCAGTGGGTTTGGCATATACTGTTGTAGCGTGTGAGCCTGTAGTATAGGCATAAGCTGGGGTACAAGCAACATTCGTATAAAGTTCAGTAGTAGGAGACCAAGTGATTTGTTGATAATCTCCTACAATTTTTACATTATCTATTGCCCACCAATAATCATAAGTATGCGAATATCTAAATCTAATTTTAACATTAGCATATCCTACATAAGCATTCAAATTTAATGTAACAAGACTAAAGCTTTGCATGTATGCATAAGTTGAGCTATCGTATGTAGAGCTTCCTATCGTTGATGTATAATCTGCCACGGCATTAGTCCAAGTAGAGCCTCCGTCTGTAGAAACATCGATATATGCATGATCGTTATTACCGGTAATAAAATTAGAATAAAAAGTTAGTGTAGCATTAGTAAAGCCTACAGTACTAAATACAGGCGACACCAAACGAGTAATATTTGCTGTTGTGGTGGATCCATATTGTGCATCACTATTGCTTAAATAAAACTGTGTATTATCATTACTATGAAAAATATAATCATCATATCCATCATAATAATCATATCCATCAGGAGTTAATGTCCAATTTGCATCAGATGGATAACCACCACCATTACCTGCATTATTTGTAGTCCATGAGTTGGTCGCTCCGTTAAAATCTTCGCTGAATATAACTACATTAGAAAGAACTCCTCCAGTAGCTGTAATGGTTTGAACACTACCCGAGCAAATGTCTGCATTAGTGTTGGTAACGTTTAAATCACTAGGGAATGCATTTACAGTAACTGTTACTGATTTGCTTGTGGTAGCACTTGTAGAAGTATCAGTACCCGTTACAATGTATGTTGTGGTAGACGATGGAGTTGCCGTTACTGTAGCTCCTGATGTTGTATTAAGCCCTGTACTTGGAGACCATGAATAGGTATAGGATGCAGAACTTGATGCTGTTAATGTTACTGATTCACCAGCACATAAGGTAGATGTTGAGGGTGTTACAACAATAGGAATTGGCGTAACCTCCAATTTGAAATCATCAAAACTTAAATAATAAGGTACAGAACTTGCATTTACTCTAATCGCAAAGTAATATACTCCAGTAGTAGATGGCACAAAAGATTGCTTAACTTGAGCATACGTTTTGGTCGTGGTAGTACTTGAAGTAACAAAACTTGTACCCAATTGCGTAGCTCCCGTAGATAATTGACTGCTATTAACAAAAACATCTCCTGTCCAACCTGAATAGGTATCACCTGCCCAGTAAAATGAAAAATCATAGCTTGCCCCTGCTGTCAAAGTAAATCCAGGTGTCCAAATATACTCATTGGTAGCACTATACGTTTCTCTTAAAAATTGAGCTCCTGTTCGAGCATCTGCATCACTTGTAGAATTTGCATTATTGGTAGTAGCCCAATCACCATTTTCTTTGAGCCAACAAGATGGAAACGAAGGTATTGTTGGGGTTTCAAAACCCTCTGTCCAAGGCAATGTGGTAATAGCATTACATACTGTTGTAAAATTACCCGATAGATAAGTGCTATCGCACGAACCATTGTTTGCTTTAATTCTGTAATAATAAGTAGTAGCTGCTGTTAATCCTGTTATGTTTTGAGTTACAGCTGTACCCATAGTAAATGGAGAACCTGTAATATGTGTAGTGTAACCCGAATCGGTATATACTTCTAATATATAATTTATAGTGCTTGCACCACCTCCTACAGCAGAGGCTGTCCATGATAGAGTTGCACTTGTTGTAGTTAATGCACTCACCACTGGAGCTGTTGGAGCTGCAGGGCAAGTTATAGCATAACCTGTAATACCTGCTGAATAGTAAGGATACCCCGAACAATTGTTCATACTATTTCTAGAAAAAACAAAATAATTGTGCTGAGTGTTGCTAATTCCTCCTGTAAGATTGTGTGAAGTAGCTGTTTGATTGCTAATCACACATTTATAATCAATACCTCCTATGTTGTAGGTAGTTCCTGCTGTATAAGTAGTTCCGTTAGAAAGAGTTGGCACTACTGTAGAAGTTGTTGATAAAAACACCATATAACCTGTTGGCGCAGGTGATGCTGCTGTAAAGCCTACCGTTAATGTTGTAGCTGTTACATTAGAAGTAACTACATTACTAGGTGCATTTGGAATAGAACAAGCAGAAACAAATGTACCGCCACTAACCCAAGTACTGGTATCGCCACTACCACAGTTGGCACGAACGTATACCGTATAAGAAATAGCTGGCGACAAACCTGTAGCATTTGCCGTTAGTACTCCCGAAGCAACACTACCCGAAGCCGCTAAGCCTGTAGCCCCAGACCCACCACCACCACTACTACGCACTTCCCAATCGTAACCACCTGTAGGGGCTGAAGGAGAAGCTGTCCAATTTATGGTAGCCGAAGCATCTGTTATAGAGGTAGTCGATGAAACTGAGGCAGGTACTTGACAAGAAGGAATGTTCTCTACTACAAAATTATCAAAACCTATATTGCAAAAATTACTTCCATAATTTGATGTTGCTTTTAGTCTAAATGTAATAGATTGAGAAACATAAGCTGTTAAATCTACAATTTTAGCCTCCCAAGCAGCTGAACTTGATGTATTAGATGCATTTGCAGTATAAGTAGTCAAATCTGTCCATGTTCCACCTCCATTAGTTGAAACCTGAAATACTAATGAATTTGTTCCGCTGGCAGATCCCATCCAAATATTGAATGTAGCTCTTTTTGGTGTTGCTCCTAAATCAAATGTGGGAAAATTAAAATAATAAGGATTATAAGTAGTTTGTGCATTAAAATAATTCATTCTCATAAATGCAGATCCTTCAGCAGGACTTCCAGCACCGTGAGACGAGTCGCTTGATACACTATCCCAATGTATCGAAGACCCTATTGAACCTTCTGAAGCAGAATAACAATTTGGAATAGTAGCTGCGGTATTAAATCCTTGTGAGTATGGAAAAGTATTTATTGATACACAAGCTGTGGTAAAATTACCTGTAAGGTAAGTACTATCACACGAACCATTACTAGCTTTTATCTTATAATAGTATGTAGATGCCGCACTTAATCCCGTTACATTTTGAGTTACGGCAGTTCCTGTATTAAATGGCGAACCGCTAATAGGTGTAGTATAGCCAGAATCGGTATAAACTTCTAGGCTATAATTAATAGTTCCTGCATTTCCTCCAGTAGCAGAAGCGGTCCAACTAATAGTTGCGCTACTCGATGTTATAGAAGTTGCGGTTGGAGCCGTGGGCGCAACCGCACATGTAGTTGCTGTTGCTGTTAGTGGTGAGGTAGTAAAATATTTTGGTCCGCCTGAACACCCTGTATTGTTATATGAAAATATTGTAAATGTATAAGCCGTATTGGAAGCAAGTGAGCTTGCTGTGAAAGAAATAGCACTACCAGCTTGAACAATTGTACCATTCCCTAGAGTTCCTCCTACAGAATACGTTGTGCCATCTACTGGATTGGTAGATAAAGCCCCAACACTCCTTACCACCAAATAACCCGAAGGGGCAGGAGAAGCCGCTGTAAAAGAACCTGCAACAGATGAAGAAGTAACCGAACTTGTTACTAAAGCCGTTGGTTGCGCTGTAGGTGCGGTACAAGGTGCTGGAGGTGACCAGTTAAAAGTTAATCCAGAAGCTGGTTTAATAGAACTACTATAAGTCGAAGATGCTGAATTGGAACCGCCTGCGCTTGTAGTTGCCCAGTTTGTTGTAGTGGTTCTATTATTATAATCTGTATTTGCTGAGCCTCTTAAACCTACTTGAACGGTAGATGAAGTAGTAGTTCCTGAATTAGAACCATAAACTATTTCGATAACATTTGTAGTTTCATAAAGTCTAATCTGAAAATTCATAGCATCTGTCTGCCAAGCAGATGAAGCCAATCGGTCAACACTAGACCATTGGCATACATAAACTCTATTTGGCAAAGTGCCTAAAACTTCTGATCTAACAATAGACCTAAGGTTTGCTCCAAATGCGGAAATTGCAAAGTTGGTCGACCCTAATGAAAGTGGTGTATATTGGGACGTAGAAGGAGCACTTCCTCCCAATACTAAAAAACCATTAGTTGTGGGTCTTGCAACGGTATACCCTGTACCATTGTAGGTGAATGTAAATGGTAGAGTAAAAGAATAATTATTATCATCTGTAGCAGAAGTATTGTGTGCAGTTCCTCCAGTAATAGCTGTATAGGTTCCATTACTTTGTGAAAAAGTATACGAAGCTACTTGTGCCCAACTAGTAGCGTTAAACAAAATTATAACAAACAATAAAAAACTCCAAAATATAGATACTTTGGTGTTAGCATTTTGTTTTAAAGCTACATGTGATGAAGCAATTAATTTTTGATAAGGTAAAATTCTTTTCATAAATACATCATTTTTTATCATTGTCTAGGTATAGCTCTAGGCTGTTTGTGTATATTACACATGTTTTGATAGTTACTAAAAAGCATAATATTTTAAATGAAAAATATACTTTTTTAGATACCTACTTCAAGATTGTATTCTTTAAAAAACAATCTATTAGTATTAACTCGCTAAAAATAAAAATATTTTGTTAATACGTTATGATAATGTAATTTTTTTAACAAATATAAATTGACAAGTATTTTTTTAATACGTGTCTCTACTCATTTAATAGTTCAATAAGTATTTTTGATTATTTGTTTAAAGATGTTGCTAAAGCCAAGTATTTATAGCATTCTATTCGACTAATTTTAGTAATTTATTTAAAAATAACAGCATGATACTAGCTTATGAATGAGATATATAAATGAAAACAAATTTTTGGATAAAACTGTCTTGTAGTAAAATTTTGTAATCTATATATTACAAAAAAAAGAGCTTTTGGTTTCCCAAAAGCTCTTTGTAAGTTAATTTTTTTATATTATACTCCTTTTACTTTTTGATTTCTCTTTAAAAAAGTATAACCTATAGCTAGGGCTCCCCATACCAATACTGGTGCATAATCGCCTATAGGTGCCTGCCCTGGATCTGTAGAGGTAGGGTCGTCTGGATTGTCTGTATCGTCTGCCATAGCTGGTGTTATACTTCCCAATACTAATAACAACCCTAAAACGTATTTGCGTAACTCTCTCATTTTATTGTATTTCATCTTTTTTCTGTTCTCTTTCTTTTCTTTTTCTTCTTTTTTTTGTAAAAGTAGCTACTTTCTGTTAAATTTCCCAAGCGCATACTACTTTATTGTTGTTGTATAAAACTTCTTTGAGTTTGGTAGGAGCTTTTTATTTTGCTCCAACCTACTCCTTTTAGTTCTTCACTATCAATTTGGTTTGGTATATTGCTTTTCCGTTTTCTACAATACGCACTACATACCAACTACTTGCCAACGATGCTGTATTGATACTGAACAAGTGAGAGCTATCTGTTGGTACTTTGCTTTGCGCTACAATTTGACCTAATCCGTTTACAACTTCATAACTACAGTGGCTGTAATCACCCTCTGGTAGTTGTACTTGTACCATACCCGATGTTGCTGGGTTTGGATATAGTTTTAGTGAAGCACTTGTTGATGTATGTACGCCCAAAGCACTGTTTTGGAATACTACTTTAAATCTATCGCCTGTACTAGCTGTATTGGTTGTTACTTCAAATGGGTATTCTACTACACTGCCGTTAAGTAAAAGATCGGTTTGTGTACCCAAAAACAAATCGTGTAACGTAGCTTGCATTGCTGTACTTTGGTAATTTTCGGTAGCAATAGAGAGCTTGTAATTTGCTACATTGGTATTCCATACTTTTACAAAAAACTCATCTTGATGTTGTGCAAAGGCATGGTGCTCACTCGATAACTGTACAGCATCGCGTACAAATGCAATATTTTCGGTACTGTTTTCCATTTTTGTACCATCGGCATCGTCTACGGCGTTGTTGGCTGCATCATAAAATACTGCCATAGCGCCGTCTGTACCTGTCCATAACGTATTTTCTTGTTTGTACAACCCTACTCTACATAACGCAACATTGGTATTGACAGCCGTTGTGGTTTGGTTTGTTTTACCAAAAAGATTACTCACTGTGGTTGTTTTTTTACTTTCTGTTAAGGTAAAACTACCCACTCCGCTTGAATTGGCTTTCACAAAAAACGCTTGACCACTCTGTATAGCAGGGTTTGAAGTATAACTCCCTGAGGTGGTGTTGGCGTAATTTCCCGCTACAATATCATACATATTGTACCCACCTGTGGTACCCAAATTTGGATCCCAAACCCAAACATAGTTTAGCATATTGGAAGCACTCGTAGTAAACATTTGAGCAGGGCTTATTGGACTTGCATAAGGATTACCTAGCAACGTATGTTTGGTATTGATAATATTTGAATAACTTACATTACCTGTAATTAATTGTCCTGTTGCTTGTAAAGTTGTTGCACTAGCCCCCGAAGTAATGTTGTTGGTTCCATAAGCACCTGTAACAAAAACGAGATACGCATTGTTTTTTGTACTATCAAACAAGTTGGTGGTAGCTGTATTGCTTACCCCAGACCAACCTGTAGCCGTATAATTTAACACCGAATAATTTGGGCCTGTTGCTATATTGGTTCCGCTTGGCCCCCAAATGGTAACTCCTCTATCAGCTAACGTAGAACCATTGTTTTGCCATGTAGCATAAAGCGAACCCGAACTTCCTTTTAAAGGCGCAGTGAGTGCACGCCACGCTCTTTTGGCGGGTATGTAGCGCTCTACTGTAACGTTTCCAGATATGGTACCGCCTACTGGTGCTACGCGTGCTGTATTGCTCGCTGTAGAAACCAATATTACATTATTGTTGGTTGTAAAAGTACCCGAAGAAACGGTAAGCACATCGGTAAGTTTTACAACACCAGAACCCGAAATTGTACCGCCTGTAGTTTCTATAGTACCCACAGTAAGCGTTACTCCAGAGTCTACCGTAATTGTACCGCCATTTAACGTAATTTTATTTAACGTTTGATTACTGCTTACTCGTAATGTAGCACCCGAAGCAATAACAACATTGTTGGCAGAAGGCAACGTATTCCCTCCTGTTCTATTAAGTTGTAACGTGCCATTGTCTAAATATGTTGTTCCTGTATAGGTGTTTTGCGAGGTTAATATTGTAGTAACATTAGCATTCTTAGTTGCTATACCTCCTGAACCTGAAACCACTCCTTGTATAGTTAAAATTCTGCCAGAGCTGCCTTTTACATCTATATAATTTGTCTTTACATCGATTGACGCCATAGTAAGATTGCCAGAAGCTGGATTAATTTCTATTGTATTGTTTAATTCTATATGAAGATTAAAAACATGATTGGCTGTAGAAAGATTGTTTAAATAAGGATTACCATTATTGGCATTGAAAATAAGTTTGTTTGACGCTACAGCCGTTAAAGTACGAATATTGGTGGCTCCTGCATTGAAGGTAATACTTTTTACGTTGAAATCGCCAACATTTAAGTTCATAGACTCAATATTATTACCATTAAAAAAAAGATTATGAGAACCATAACAATCAGGTCTTTTTCTAAAACCTCCCCAATCTTGATAATACCATTGGCCGTCACCAGAAGCGTCGCAAGATGAGCCCCATTCCCATTTCCCATCAGAAGGGCCATCTGTTCTCCAAATTACTGTGGTTTGAGCATACGAAACTTGTAACGCTGATAATACTACCAAACAAATAATGGATAATGAACCAACGAAACGAAAAGGATTTTTAAAGCTTATACTTGATTTTTTCTTTATACAAAACTGCGTAAATATTTCCATAATGTTATTATTTAGTAATTTAACTGTAAAATTAACAAAAAAATAACTGCAATTTCCTTAAAATAAAAACTACAACGTTTTCGTGTTTATAAGTTTTAAAAATCAATAGCAATGGCAATGGCAAAAATCAATAGCAATAGCAATGGCAATGGCAAAAATCAATAGCAAAAGCAATGGCAATGGCAATGGCAAAAGTAATATCAATGGCAATGGCAAAAGTAATAGCAATGGTAAGAAGCAATTACAATGGCAATGGCAAAAGTCAATTTCAATAGCAATAGCAAAAGTCAATTTCAATAGCAATGGTAAAAGTCAATAGCAATATCAATAGCAATGGCAATAGCAATGACAAAAGTCAATATCAATGGAAAATAGGAATAGGTAATTAATAAATTGAGAAAAGTGAGGTGTAGCACTTGTCATACTATCGTATTCCTGTAGATAAACGAGAGGAAACCAAAAATTTTTACCATAAAAAAAAGCTTCTCAAAATGAGAAGCCTTTGTGTATTTTGCGTTGAAGAATTATAACTTAGCAACGTGTTTTGTTAATTTAGATTTTAAATTGGAAGCTTTATTATCATGGATAATATTCTTCTTAGCCAATTTGTCAATCATAGAGATAACAGAACCTAATTTTGCAGATGCATCATTTTTGTCGGTAGCCATTCTTAATGCTTTAATGGCATTACGAGTGGTTTTGTGTTGGTATCTGTTAAGAACTCTTCTTTTTTCGTTACTTCTTATTCTTTTTAAAGCTGACTTATGATTTGCCATTGTTTTGTAATTTAATTGTAATAAAAATTTATTTAGTTAAAAAAGAAAAACCTCCCACAATTAGTACTAATCACTTTGGTTTTAACTAATAAAATAAAAACTTGAGACACTAAATTTTTATTTTATAAAACTATTTTACAACTAATTTTGTAGCCCGTAAGGGAATCGAACCCTTCTTACCAGGATGAAAACCTGGCGTCCTAACCGATAGACGAACGGGCCATTTGACCAGTTTTGTTTTGTAGCCCGTAAGGGAATCGAACCCTTCTTACCAGGATGAAAACCTGGCGTCCTAACCGATAGACGAACGGGCCTTTAGTGTTACCTAAATTGCGGTTGCAAAAATACAACTATTTTTCAATCTAACAAGTACACTGCAATTTTTTTTTATTTTTTTTAGTATGCCTTTGCAAAAAGCACTCTTCCCGCCGAAGGTTTGCCAGAAAATACACATATTCCCTGCTCTTCTTCTCGATCTAAAGGAATGCAACGAATTGTTGCTTTGGTAAGTTCTTTAATTTTTTCTTCGGTTTCTGGTGTACCATCCCAATGGGCTGAAACAAAGCCTGTTTTTGTTTCAAGCACATCTTTAAATTCTTCAAAGTTTTCTACTTTGGTAATATGGTTGTTTCGATACTCTAAGGCTCGTGCAAACAAATCGTTTTGAATAGTAAGCAACAACGATTGGATATACTCAAACGCAGCTTCTTGCGCCACGACCTCTTTTGTTAGATTGTCTCTTCGGGCAATTTCTAGCGTACCATTTTCCAAATCTTTAGGGCCTATAGCAATACGTACCGGCACTCCTTTTAGTTCGTATTCATTAAACTTAAATCCTGGAGAAAGTGTATCGCGCGTATCAAATTTTACAGAAATACCTGTTGCTTTTAAACTATCTAATAATGGGTTAATAGCGTTTGAGATTTCTTCTAGTTGTGTTTCGTTTCTAAATATAGGTACAACCACCACTTGAATAGGCGCCAAATTTGGAGGTAATACTAAGCCATTGTCGTCTGAATGCGTCATAACCAACGCTCCCATCAATCGGGTAGATACACCCCAAGAAGTTCCCCACACATGTTCTTGCTTGCCTTCTTTGTTTGCAAATTTTACATCAAAGGCTTTGGCAAAGTTTTGCCCCAAAAAGTGCGACGTGCCTGCTTGCAAAGCCTTACCGTCTTGCATTAAAGCCTCTATACAGTAGGTTTCTTCTGCACCTGCAAAACGCTCGTTTGCCGATTTCACCCCTTTGATAACAGGAATAGCCATAAAGTTTTGAACAAAATCTGCATACACATTCATCATTTTTTCTGTTTCTTCCAAAGCTTCTACTCTTGTTGCATGAGCCGTGTGCCCTTCTTGCCATAAAAATTCTGCCGTACGCAAAAACAATCTTGTACGCATTTCCCAACGCACAACATTAGCCCATTGATTTATCAATAAAGGTAAATCTCTATACGATTGTACCCAATTTTTATAGGTGCTCCAAATAATAGCTTCGCTTGTAGGGCGCACAATAAGCTCTTCCTCTAGTTTAGCATTGGGATCTACAATAAGTTTTCCTTTATTATTGTCGTCTGTTTTTAATCTATAATGGGTAACTATAGCACATTCTTTGGCAAATCCTTCGGCGTTTTTTTCTTCTGCTTCAAACATGCTTTTGGGCACAAAAAGAGGAAAATAAGCATTGGAATGCCCTGTTTCTTTAAACATTCTATCCAACTCACGTTGCATTTTTTCCCAAATAGCATAACCATAGGGCTTAATAACCATACAACCACGCACACCAGAATTTTCAGCCAAGTCGGCTTTTACCACAAGTTCATTATACCATTTGGAATAATCTTCGGCTCTTTTTGTTAAGTTTTTGCTCATAATATTTTTTGGCACAAAAATTGTTTAACTTATTTTAACTAAATAGTTTGGCAAAACTAACTATTTTTGTATTGTCCAACAATAAAATTTCAATTGTTATGAAAACAAATTATACACTTTTTTGGAGAACGCCTCTACTTATTGTAGCAGGTGCTTTGTCCGTGTTGGTTACTTCTTGTGGTAGCTATAAAAATTCATCGTATTATGATAATGATGGTATTTATGGCGACACAGACAAAAAGCAAGCTGAAAATGCATCTTACCAAAACACCGATTATTATAAAAATTACTTTTCGGGATTGAACAAAGAAAACGACAATCAAATTTTTACCGATGTAAACAGTTATTCTTCTCAAGACAGTACCAAAACAACTACATATACCAATTATAACGGTAATGCGGGCTGGGGTTCTAGCGCAAGCAATGTTACTGTAAATTATTATGGTAACTATTGGGGCGGCGGTTACTGGAACAACTACTGGGGTCACAACTGGGGTTGGAATTACCCGTATTATTCATATTGGGGACCTACTTGGGGTTGGGGTTATAACAACTACTGGTATGGTTCGTATTATGGAGGTTGGTCTCCATATTGGGGTGGCTATTATGGCTACTATAGCCCTTATTATTACGGATATTACAATTCTTACTATGGTAATTACTACGGTCATAATTACGCCTATGCTTATGGCAGAAGAAATTCTAGAAATGAATATACTACAATAGGTAACGCAGGAAGAAATGGTGTTTATTCTAATAGAGGTAGTATGAATAGTGCACCTAGAAGCACTCAGGGAACAAGAACTTTTACCCCAAGAACTTCTGTAGATGGCACTAGAAATTACGAAAGCCCAAGAAGCACTACTCCTCGTAGTTACGATAATAATAGTACACCTCGTAGCTATGACACTCCAAGAAGTACTACGCCGAGAAGTTACGATAGTCCAAGAAGTTACGAATCACCACGTAGTTACGACACACCACGTTCAAACAGCACTCCAAGAAGTTATGAGCCTTCACGCTCGTATTCACCAAGTTCTGGTGGAGGATTCTCTGGCGGAGGCGGAGGCGGTGGAAGAAGCAGCGGAGGCGGAGGCGGTGGTCGTAGATAATCTATAACACCTACACTACTAGATTCTACCATTTACTATTTTAATAATCACTCTAAACATACCCTGTGTGTTATTTAAGAGTATTCGTTTAGTGTGCTTACAATAAATTTACTTAACTAATGTGTTTAGTATCAATAGCTTTTTACGCATAAATACTTTTTTGTAATTACTTTTAGTAAAAAGTTGTTGAAAACAAATACTAAGTGAATAAAGTAACATCTATAACTTTAAAAAACAACAATATACTTATGAAATCGCCATTAAAAACAAGTTTGCATAAGCAAACACCTATGATTAAAAAGGTGATACCATATGTTACCGCTAAAAAATAAAATTTAAACATATGAAAAAGATATATATACTGGCTTTAAGTTTGGCAGGATTATACCAAGTTAATGCCCAAAACGTAGACGATGCTTTGCGTTATTCTATAAACGATGTTCAAGGTACTGCTCGTTTTAAAGCTATGAGTGGCGCATTTGGGGCTTTGGGAGGTGACTTGTCTGCAATAAGTGTGAATCCTGCTGGATCTTCTGTATTTAACAACAATCAACTTGGGTTTTCGCTTAGTAATTTTAACACCCAAAACAACAGTACTTATTTTGGAACTCAAGCCAAAGATTCTGAAAACAAATTTAGCCTTAATCAAGCAGGTGCAGTATTTGTATATGAAAATCGTTACAAAAAAAGCGATTGGAAAAAGTTTTCTTTCGCACTAAATTATGACAATGTAAGAGACTTAAACAACGCTGTTACATCTACAGGAACCAACCCAACAAAATCTATTGGCAGCTATTTCTATGATTATTCTTATGGCATTCCCTTGAATACAGCCAATGGGAACAATTATGATTATGGAGATATGTATTATGATGAACAACAAACTTATTTGGGGTATCAATCTTACATACTCGATTATGGTACTAACGATTATATAAATAACATTTCTACACAAGGTAATTACTACCAAAACAATAGAGTATATTCTACTGGGTATAACGGTAAATTGGCTTTCAATTTTTCTACACAATATACTGATAAATGGTACTTTGGTATCAACTTAAACAGTCATTTTGTAGATTATAGACAATCGTCTAATTTCTTCGAATCGAACAATAACCCGAAATATGCTTCAGGTTCTACCGTAGATCGAGTACGTTTTTATAATGATTTATACACCTATGGCTCAGGATTTTCATTTCAACTTGGTACAATATTTAAACCTTCCAAAGAAGTTCGTATAGGCTTTACTTACGATTCTCCAACTTGGTTTAAACTTTATGACGAACTTACCCAAAGCATTGCTACCTCTGGTTACGGGTTAAATAATGCACAAGACAACAGTATTTATGGTTCTGTAACAGTAAACCCAAACACTACTATGATTTATGAACCTTATAAATTAAAAACACCTCAAAAATTAACAGGAAGCTTGGCTTATGTTTTTGGCAAACAAGGTTTACTAAGTGTTGATTATTCATTAAAAGATTATTGCTCAACAAAGTACAACCCACATAATGATTTTACTCGTGAAAATAATTTTATGAGAGATAATTTAAGAGTAGCAAACGAATTTCGTGTAGGCGGAGAGTATAAAATAAAAATGCTAAGCCTTCGCGCTGGATATCGTTTTGAACAAAGTCCTTATAAAGATGGTAAAACTATGGGTGATTTAACAGGATATTCTGGAGGTATTGGTTACAACTTTGGCTCTACAAAACTAGATGTAGCGTATTCATTTGCAAAAAGAGATTACTACAGCCAATTTTTTAATGTAGGACTTACAGATGCTTCAAAAATAAGCATGAAAAACAACAATGTAACACTCAGTGTTCTATTTGAATTATAATTATTAGCATACTAATACCTAGAAAAAGCTATTTACCCCTTGGTAAGTAGCTTTTTTTTTAATGGGTTTATGCTCGCAAAAAAGTAAACTGCCAAAAAAATGACTTACTTTTGCATCCTCAAAAAAATACTGAAATGAGAACAAAATCTATAAAACAAAATAAAATAAATGTAATAACCTTGGGCTGTTCTAAAAATGTTTACGACAGCGAAGTACTTATGGGGCAGCTAAAAGCAAACGGCAAAGAAGTAGTACATGAAAAAGAAGGAAATATTATTGTAATAAATACTTGCGGTTTTATAGATAATGCCAAAGAAGAATCTGTAAATACTATTTTGGAATATGTAGAAAAAAAAGAACAAGGCTTAGTAGATAAAATATTTGTTACCGGTTGCTTATCTGAGCGATACAAACCCGATTTGCAAAAAGAAATTCCCGATGTAGATCAATATTTTGGCACGACAGAATTGCCTTCGTTGCTAAAAGCTCTTGGTGCAGACTACAAACATGAACTTATTGGCGAACGCATTACCACTACTCCAAAAAATTATGCCTATTTAAAAATAGCCGAAGGTTGTGATAGGCCATGTAGCTTTTGCGCCATTCCTCTTATGCGCGGAAAACACGTATCGCAACCTATAGAAAATTTAGTTATCGAGGCCAAAAAACTAGCACAAAATGGAGTTAAAGAACTAATTTTGATAGCACAAGATTTAACCTATTACGGATTAGATTTATATAAAAAAAGAAATCTAGCCGAACTACTAGAAAATTTGGTACAAGTAGAAGGTATAGAATGGATAAGACTACATTATGCTTTTCCTACAGGTTTTCCTATGGATGTTTTGGAACTCATGAAACGTGAGCCTAAAATATGTAATTACTTAGATATACCGCTACAACACATTTCAGATTCTATTTTAAAATCTATGAAACGTGGCACAACCTACCAAAAAACAACGCAACTCATAAACGATTTTAGAGCCTTAGTTCCAGAAATGGCAATTCGCACCACACTTATTGTTGGTTATCCGGGCGAAACCGAAGAAGATTTTAACATATTAAAAGATTGGGTTACTAAAATGCGTTTTGAAAGATTGGGCTGTTTTACCTATTCGCACGAAGAAAACACTACTGCATTTGAACTCGAAGACAACGTACCACAAGAGGTAAAGCAAGCAAGAGCTAATGAAATTATGGAAATTCAAGCGCAAATTTCATGGGAACTCAATCAAGAAAAAATAGGACATATTTACAAATGTATTATCGATAGAAAAGAAGGTAATTATTTTATCGGACGCACAGAATATGATAGCCCAGATGTAGACAATGAAGTTCTTATTGATGCTACAAAATATTACTTAAAAACAGGTAGTTTTGTAGATGTAAAAATTACTGAAGCTACAGAATTTGACTTATATGCTCAACCAATAGAATAATTTTGTACTTTTATTCCAATTATTTTCAAAACTTTACAATGAAAACAATACATAAATTAATAGTTTGTTTTTTGCTATTTGCTACATACCAAACTTCGCAAGCGCAATATGGATATGGTAGATATGGAAGAGGTTATGGAGCCAACTATCCTACTACTCCAAATAAGTCAAACGAATTATCTGAAAAAGAAAAAGAGAAACGTGTAGAGGAATCTGTAGAAAAATTAAAAACAAGTTTAGAACTAGACGATTTACAAACTTTTGCCGTAAAGAACGACTTAACTGCACATGCAAAAAATGTAGAAAAGGTCATCAAAAATGAAAGTATTTCTAATGAAGATAAATCTAAAGAAATACAAAACTTGAATGACAAACTAGAAAAGTCAATTTTAAGCTATTTAAATCCAAAGCAAAAGGAAAAGTATAACATACTCAAAGAAGAACTAACTTCTGAAAAGAAATCTGAAAAAAAGAAAAAGAAAAAAGAAGATTAACAAAAAATGCCTCCTATAATAGGAGGCATTTTGTTTATGTTTTCATAGTAATTATTAGATAACTGTACCCTTAAACATTAATAAGTTTTGAGTATCACTATCTGAAGTTACTACAGTTACTGTTTTGGTAAAAGAACCTTTGTTTGCAGCATTATAAGTTGCTTTTATAAAACCCGAAGCTCCTGGAGCAATAGCTTCTTTTGTATAATCTGCAGCCGTACAACCACAAGAAGGTTGTACTTTGGTTATGGTAATAGCTTTTAAACCCGTATTTTTAAATTCAAAAACAATTTCTT
This sequence comes from Flavobacterium croceum DSM 17960, assembly GCF_002917885.1. Classification (GTDB taxonomy): domain Bacteria; phylum Bacteroidota; class Bacteroidia; order Flavobacteriales; family Flavobacteriaceae; genus Flavobacterium; species Flavobacterium croceum. The sequence continues at coordinate 2,367 of NZ_PQNY01000018.1, read as the reverse complement.
TGGGTACATTTTGAGGTATTTCGCCCAAATCAATATTCTCGGCTTTCCACACTAAAGTAGATGGCATAACCTTTACAGATTGTGCTGATGAAATTTTAGGCTCTACCTTAAACGACATGAAAGCCAACGTAAAAGATAAAAGTGAAATTTTTACTATTTTCATAATTAATATTTTAAAATTAGATGATATACTTTTTACTACATACAAATGTAAAATTAATTATTTTTATTGTTGTTAATTGGCTTCAAATGTTTGTTAATGACGTGTTAATGGCTCATAAAACAACTATTTTTAATTAACTTTGGGTAAAATAAACGAAATAAGTGTATAAACTTAAAAACTTTAAAACCATAATCATTATTGGTCTTACAGCCATAATAAGCATCTTAATTGTACAATTATTATGGACAAAACAAGCCTATAATCTTGAAGAGAAAAAATTCTCTCAAAAAGTGCATATTGCTTTATTAGAAGTAGCAAAAAAATTATATGAAGGTATCAATCATGATTTTCCTACAGATACGCCTGTAAAAAAAATTGCAAACGATTATTATGTAGTTAATATTGATAACGATTTTCAGCCCGAAATACTAGAGCACTATTTAAAAACAGAATTTTCAAGATTTAACATCAATACCGATTTTGAATATGCTATGTATAATTGCCAAAGTGATGAAATGGTATATGGCGATTATATTTCGGTTACCAATGAAAAACCAAGTAAAATAAATGTTCATTTTCCTAAACATAAAAATTTAGTCTATTATTTTGCCATTCGTTTCCCAAATGAAACCTCTTATTTGTTTGCCTCATTGCGCTTTTGGTTTGTTTTAAGTTTTGCTTTAGTACTTATACTTCTTATTTATGTGTATTCTATTTACACTATTATACAGCAAAAAAAATACTCAGAACTACAAAGAGATTTTATAAACAATATGACTCACGAGTTTAAAACACCTCTTTCATCAATACTTCTCGCTTCAAATTATCTGCAAAAAAATGAAAAAATAGGTACAGATGATAAACTAAATAACTACACAAAAATTATTATCAATCAAACAAAAAAGCTAAATAATCATATTGAAAAAATATTAGATATTGCGAAAACTGATGATGATATAATGAAATTGGACAAGAAAAAAATAAATGCGCATCAATTAATATCTGATGTTATAGAAGATATACAAATTAAAAACGAAGCTGTAACTATAAAAAATAATATTGCTCATAATATAGAAATATTAGCCGATGAGTTTCACTTTACAAATATTCTTTACAATCTAATTGATAATTCAATAAAATATTGCAACCAAATACCCATTATTGAAATCTCTTCGCATGAAGAAAAAAACAGCATTATTTTTGAGTGTAAAGACAACGGTATTGGAGTACCAAATACCAATTTACAAGAAATATTCGACAAATTTTATAGAGTACCTAATATTGAAAATAACAAACAAATAACAGGCTTTGGGCTAGGTTTATTTTATGTAAAAAAGATATGCGATAAGCACCAATGGAAAATTAGCGCAAAAAACAATACTCCAACAGGTTTAATTATTAGTCTAATGATATCTAAAAAATAAAAATGTCAAAAAATAAAATATTATACGCAGAAGACGACGAAACCATTGCATTTCTCACCCAAGATTACTTGCAACAATATTATGATGTAACGCATTGTTACAACGGAAAAGAAGCCTACAACTTATTCAAAGAACACACCTTTGATTTGTGTATATTTGATATTATGATGCCAGAAATGGATGGTTTTCAATTAGCAGAATCAATACGAAAGATAAATTCTGAAATCCCAATTATATTCTTATCAGCAAAAACATTGAAAGAAGATAGAATCATGGGACTAAAAATTGGAGCCGATGATTATTTAGTTAAGCCGTTTAGTATAGAAGAATTATTTTTAAAAATTGAAATATTTCTTAAAAGATCAAAAAAATCAATACAACAAACAAATACTTATCAAGTTGGTAGTTTTAAATTTGATTTTGAAAACTATTCATTATCGAATGGAGAATTAGAATTTCTACTCACACAAAGAGAAGCCGAATTGTTAAAATTTTTTATTGAACATAAAAATCAAGTCGTAAAACGAGAAGCTATACTTAAAGCCTTATGGGGAGACGACGATTATTTTTTAGGCCGTAGCTTAGACGTCTTCATATCTCGTTTACGTAAAATAGTATGTATAGATGAGCATATCCAAATCGAAAATCTTCACGGCATAGGCTTTCGCTTTACGGTAAAGGATTAATTTTATAGAGTTTTTATAAGAAGTAATTCTCAATACGCTGTTACTTAAAACAAAAAACCCTTGAAGTAAGTCTTAAAGGATTGAATACAAAGGC
>NZ_PQNY01000017.1 GCF_002917885.1 Flavobacterium croceum DSM 17960 | reverse complement strand
GGTATAACCAAAACAATATCATTTACATATCCTGATTTTAATTTATCGACTTCAGGAGATGGATCATTGTTTTTAAATGCGCTAAAAGATTTTAACGTGTTCCTTTCACAAGTAGCTCAAAATAATGCGATAACATATCAAGTGCGCTATTCTATTGCATCAGGTTCTACAGGTAACGGACAAGTACTTGCCAATAATACCCCCGTAACACCTACAGTATATACGCCTATTGCACTTGGTTCTACTTCGCTACAATTTAAAGGAACATCGGTAGGAACTGTCAATTTACTTGTTGAAGTAAAAGATAGTAATGGTCTTGTACATTCTTCTACTGTGACTTTCAATGTAACGGCAGTTACTTTTACTTTTAGTGCTGCAGCGCAAAGTAATGCAATTTATCTAGGAGATAATACGCAATTAAATTTTGATATAACCGAAAGCGCTTCTTCAGGTACGAACTATGAAATGAAATACGTGTTCCAACAAGGTGATGGGCTTATATATAATGGTTCGTCTTTAATTTCATCAAATACTTGGTCGCCTGTTAATGTAGGTTCTTATGGTAGAGTTTTTAAAGCAAACACTACTGGTACAATAAAAATACTTTTCACTGTAAGAAATACTACAACGCTTGTAGAAGCCACGCAAGTTGTTACTATAAATGTAAGCCAACAAAACTTTACATTTACGGCAACCAACAGTAGTAATTCCATTACAGTTGGTAGCCAAACGCAAATTAATTTTACATTAACACCTCAAGGTTCTGTAGTTACAAGCTACACCATGCAGTTTACAACAACAGGAAACGGTACTCTTGTTTATAATGGAACAACTTATACGGCTGGACAACCAATTAATATTATGCCTGGTTCGTTCTCAGCACAATACATTCCAAATTCTCCAGGAATACACAACATAAACTTTACTGTAACAAATACTCTGCAAGTAAGTAACTCAAGTAATGTTAGTTTGAGTGTCTTAAACCCTGACTTTGTAATATCAACATCGGGTGATGGAACGGTAACATTAAACACTCAAAAAGATTTTAATGTGTTTTTTGCGCAATTACAAACCTACACATCTACCTACCAAATAAGATTTTCTTATGCTCCTTCAACAACAGGAACAGGAGAAGTAACAACGCAATCAGGAACAGTAATAACTTTAGGTGTATTAAATCCGATTACATTAGGAAATACAACCTTTAAATACAAAGCATTAAGTGCGGGAGTTGTTAAACTAAAAGTAGAAGTTATTGATTCTTATAATACAATACGTTCTTCAATTGTAGAATTTACAAATCAATCTATTAACTATACATTTAGCGGAGCTTCTCAAAATAACTCTATCTATACAAATCAAACATCTATAATAAATTTTAATATAACCGAAAGCGCTCCATCAGGTACGAACTATGAAATGAAATACGTGTTCCAACAAGGAACAGGTACAATACTCAATGGAACAAATACAGTATCTGCAGGAGTTTGGACACCAGTAAATGTAGGTGCGTTTTCTAGAACTTTTACCCCTAGTGTGGCAGGAACTGTAAAAATATTATTTACTGCCCGTAATACTGCTACTCTTGTCGAGCATACACAATTAATTACTATTGAAGTAAATAATATAGATTTTACTTTATCATCAAGTGGCGATGGAACTGTACAAATTGATAGTGAAAAATTCTTTGATATTTATCTTGCGCAAATTGGAAGTGCTTTTCCAGGTATTACATACAATATTAAATTTACTGTAGCAAGTGGCACAACAGCCAACACATTTGTAATAAAAGATAATAATAATGCTACAATAAATTTAACCCAAAATTATAATATCAATTTAGGAACAACTAGCTATAAAATCATTCCTTCATCTATAGGTGTGATAAGACTTAATGTTCAAGTAACAGATAGTAATACTATTACTCATACTACACTAGTGGAGTTTAACGTACCAGTACCAACATTTAATTTAACAAAAGACAATCAATTCCAATACAATACAACGCCTTCGTTGGGCTTTACCATTGGAAATGAAGTGGCTCTACAAAACACGTATGAAATTAAATATTCTATATCGAATTTAACGTATGTGCAGGACCCAAATTTAGCACCAAATTTTACTAGAGTTTATGCTTCAAATACTACCAATAATGGTATTGAAACAGATTTAGTTTCTCAAAATGTATTTTATCCATGCTCTGCGAGTATCACACAAGGGGTATCAGATAAAAACTTTACTTTATATTTAGATGGATATAAATATTCCTCGTTTAACTTAACTGTGATTGTAAAAAATCAATACGGCTATACCCAAACTCAGAATATAACTCATGTAGGTCAAAATTATCCAAATGTTGATTTTATTAATTGTTTTTCAAGACATGAAGTCTATAGTATAACCACTGATGCTTCATTAAATTATATATTTACCTTGCTAAATAATTATAAAAAATATTATATAAATTATTCTCTTCCATCAATTTCAGGAGCTACTGTATATAATGTTAAGATATATGCTAGAGCAAATAGTACGGATCCTTATACACTTTGGTACGATGGAGCAGTACAAACAGACTCTCAAGGAAACCCAACCTATGTAAAATTACAAAATGATGGTTTAAATTGGAAAGTTAAGATTGTGCTTACCTATTCAAACCTTAATACCCGAACTTGTATAAAAGACTCATATACAAATAGTGGTACTGTAATGCCTTGTTCAGGACCAGAATATCAAGGGTTTAGTCCACTAAGAGTTACTTATCCTCAAGGTCAATCAAATATTCCAAATTTTTGTATATATTAATTTTTAATATATAAAATATATGTGTATATTTGAAAAATAATTATAATTTATATAAAATGAAAAAACTACTAGTAATTTTAAGTGTTATAATATTATCAAGCTGTTCAAAAGATGATTGTAATTGTTCAACAACAACCCCTACAACACCTATTAATGATAATATTTATGAAAACCATAGCAAATTTACATTTGCTAAAAATACTCCACATATATGGTCATACTCAGGTACAAAAACAGGTTTATCGTATTTGATTACCAATACCAGTGCAGAGAACCCAAATATGGAGTATGAAATTAAATACACGATAGACAACCCTGCTATACAAACTATTAATGTCTTGGACTCAGCTTATGCTTTAACGCCAATTAGTGTAAATACATGGAACTCTGTAACCTCTCAACTTGTAAATGTAAGTGAGAATAAAAAAAGATTGTCACTAATGGTTCCTACTAGTTCTACCTTTACCATTAATGTTTTTATTATGGATAAAAATGGATACCAAAGAAAATTGGCAACTTACAACGGAAACTAAAATACACACCATTATGAAAAAATTACTAATTCTATCATTAATAGCAATCTTCTTATCATGTAAAGAAGAAAAAACAGAAAAAAAAGTGGTAGAGGAATTCAAAGCCTCTGTAACAAATACCAAAAACAGTAAAGATGAATTTGACAAAGAAATTTATCCAAAAGTTAAGGAGTTGTATGCCATGAATAAGAAAAAATATTCTTTAATAAACAACATTGCTGAAAAAGCAAAGAAGCAAAAGGATAAAAAAATATTTGAAGCAAATCTTAAAGATTTGAAAAATGAACTTAAGTATATCAAATAATACTTATATTTGCTAAAACTTTTAAAGTTTTAAAGATAGACAAAAAACCCATTCTGATTTATTTTAGAATGGGTTTTATCTTTATTGAAACTTTGTCAAAGTTATTTGATAGATATTATCCCTATATATTGCCCTTCCTGCCATTAATTTATGTTTAATGGTATATTTATATGCAAAAAGATAAATCTGCTCCAAAGAAGCCTTAGAATTGAAAATTAATATATACTTTCACTACAGTTAAAGATACTCTAACCTCTATAAACAATAATAAAAAAAATTTGTAATACATAAAATATATATGTATCTTTGAAAAATAATTATATTATATATAAAATGAAAATTCTAATATTAATATTAAGTGTTGTATAACGTAAACTAAAACCCATTCCATTATGAAATTTTTAATATTTTTTTCGACAGTTATATTATTATGGATAAAGATGAGTACAAATGAAAATTGGGAATTTATACAAGAAGATGAAATAGACATTACGTTGAAAAACTTAATATTTTTATTTATAATTATAATCTTCTTATCATGTTGTAAAGAAGAAAAAACTGAAAAAAAAGTGGTTAAAGAATTTAAAGATTCTGAAACGAACAATAAAAACAGTAAAGAAGAATTTGATAAATAAATTTTTCATAAAGCTAGACAAAAAACCCATTCTGATTTATTTTAGAATGGGTTTTATCTTTATTGAAACTTCGTCAAAGTTATTTGATAGATATTATCTCTATATATTGCCCTTCCTGCCATTAATTTATGTTTAATGGCATATTTATATGCAAAAAGATAAATATACTCCAAAGAAGCCTTAGAATTGAAAATTATATAGTGTGTATCATTATCGATATACATTTCATTTACAAGATGTTTGTTTTTACGTTGCATTAGGATATAGTTAAGATTGAATCTATTCTAAATTTACAAAATAACATTGATACATTACTCGGGTTCTGCATCTAGTTTGGCATTGAATAGTACTTGTTTTTTTTCCCTTTTGTTTAACCTCAATAGGGTAGAGCGCAGAAGTAAAGCTCTACCTTATTGGTATACATCGCTGAAGCTTTTATTAATTTTCGGATTTAGTGAAGTGCAGCACATAATCATTCTATGATGTGCAGCGCAAATGGTTCCGAAAATTAATAAGTGCTGTAAGATTGATAAAGTTCCTAAATACTTGATTTAAAAATATAGCAAAAATCGTTTTGGTAGTAAGTATCGTCAAAGTCAAATTTATACAACGTATGTATCGAAACATGAATTTTCTCAGCAACTGTATGGTTGTAAATGGCTTTAATTGAACCAAAATAAAAATGCGCTTTATAAGGAAATGTATTTTTTAAATGAACATGGTAAAGCGTTCGTTTTTTGGGTTTTGATTTTATTGTTTTCATTGTAATTAAAACTGGGTACTAAAATAGTAAATATAATAGTATTTTAAACGAACTATAATTTATCTTATGTAAAATAGAAAATTGGGTGTAAGTTTATAAAAAATTGAAAATATGTTTTATGCTATCTCTGTCTATTAATTTCATGACCGTTGTATGCATAAATCCGGTTTTTATAAGCAAGCTATGAAAAGCTAAACCCACAAATTAATATCATTAATAACACCTTTTATTATTTGTCTATCTATCTCAAAACTTTCTTGCAATTCTTTAATTGAAAGTTTCTTTTTTAATGCCTCATTTGTAGAGGGGCAATCCATTCCTAATTCCTCTAATTTATTTTTACGATGAATAATTTCTTTTTTTGTCAATTTATCTATCATTTTATTAGAATTTAGCCTGCTTATAACAGGTGTTTGTAGATACCAGCCGAAAATAAAATGCGTGTAGGCTGGCATCTACAAGCACCGAAACGTTGGCAGTAATGCTACAGCCAACTGCAATCTTTCCAAATTATTAATTTACCTGTAAAATTTTCTGTAAAAAATGTCTTCATTTCTTCCCAATTATCAAAGCCATCATTTACAGCAATATAATCTAGGTTTTCTTTCTCATAAGTGAAATTTTCTACAATTATTTTATTTTCGTTTGGATAAATTTCTATTGGCAAAACTCTATCAACAATTGCATTACCAAATTGATAAGGTTTCATTTTGCCACGAGTATTTCTTGGGTTTCCATTCCAAAATTGAATTGAATTACCAGCTTTCCAACGGTTAGTTTTATCAGCTCTAATTGTGTGTTGTTTGATATTTTTTTTTATTAAATCCTCAAACTTTTGTTTTGAAAATGTTAGTAACATAATTTTTAGTTTTATTTTATAAAAGCACTACTGCCAACAAGTGTTTGTTATAAAATTGGGTGTAAGTTTATGAAAAATTGAAAATATGTTTTATGCTTTCACTGTCTATTAATTTCAAATTATGTGAATAGCCAAATGAATTAGTATAGTCCAACCTGTTTTTAATCTTGATATTTACATCAGATTTTATTTCAAAGATTTCATACATTGTTGTTTTGAAAAACGGATTTTTTAATATTAAATGACCGTTGTATGCATCAATCCGTTTGGAAAAAGTTTGTATACCTGGAATTTTATAACCTTTAGATGTTATACATCTAAGTGTTTTTCTTAAATCAATAATGCTAGGAGAATAAAAAAATAGAAATTCATCAGGTTCTGTTAAAAAAAAATCATTTTTACTCTTAGCTGCTTTTAATATAAATTTTCTTGCCATAAATTATTAATTTCTTCTCCAGTTCCAAGGTGCTATAGCGTTTGGTTCTGCCCATAGTCCTCTCTTGCATCGGCGAGCTTCTTTCTCAAATTTATCCAATTCAATTGAATTTGAATAGCGTTTGTAGTGCCAGGCTAAACCTGCTTTGACCAGTTCTGAAGAAACATAGGTTTTTAAATTAGGTTCTAAATAAACTTTACATATTTCTCTACCATATTTATCAATATTTAATACTTGACAATAAACAGTTTTATTAAATATCAAGTCAGATAAAAATTGTTTTGCATTTTTTCCAAATGGCTGTCCGCTTTCTGGACAATCTATTTCTGCTAGTCTAATTTTATGTTGTGTTTTGGTATCATCTAAAAGAACAAATGTATCTCCATCATTTATTGCTACAACATAACCATTTAATGGTTTAGCAAATGATAAAGCAGAACAAAGAAATAAAAATAAGTAAAATTTAATTTTAATCATATTATGTGTGTTAGAATTTTTTATATTTCATATTGCGATATGAAATATAAAAAAGGAGTAATTTAAAATAAACCAAAAGGATTTAACACTTTTCCATTTTTCCACATTTCATAATGTAAATGTGGAGCTGTAGAGCTTCCTGAATTTCCTAAATAGCCAATAATTTGACCTTTAGTAACCTTCTCTCCAGGTTCGACAATAAATATTGATAAATGGAAATATTTTGTAACAAAACCAAATTTATGCGATATCGTGACGCTGTGACCTGCGTTCCCATTAAAAAAGCGAGCATTGGTTACAGTTCCATCAGCTGTAGCATAAACAGGCGTGTTTAAAGCTCCGGTAATATCAATACCGTTATGCGCTCTTTCGTTCCCATAAATAGGGTGTATTCTTTTTGAACTAAAAGAAGATGATATACGTGGGTTATTAACGGGGTTAATAGGGTTTATCGTAGGAACTGAACTAAATACTGAAGGAAAGTCGGTCTTTAGTTCAAAGATAATTTTCAATTCTTGCTCAGTTTTGCAAAGAGAAAGAATTTTTCGCATTTTACTTTCTTCAGTACTTACTTGAGAAAAGAAATGATTAAAAACTAAACAACACAAAAACGTTGCAATAGTTCTCATGGTCCTACTTTATGTTACTCACAAAAGCGGTTACAAACAATACAACCAATTTAATAGATAATTTGGCTACTGGAACGATCAAATTCTTTAAAACAAAGTCCATTAACCGAAGAACATTGTAAAGAAAATTCATGATGGTATAAAAAGTTTTCATAATACAAGCATTTAACTATAACAAATATAGTAAAAATAACAATACAAAATACAAAAATGTAAATATTTTATATGTTGTTTAAAAAAATAAATAAAATATATATATAAATTGATAGTCAGGACAAAACACCCCGAAATAAGAACAAAAACCACGAGCTGCATAAGAAAAGAAATTCATAAATATTATAAGAAAAAAAGTAAGAATATACTTGTTAAATCAAAGTTTATATAAAGTCAGATTTTTTCTTCCCTTTTGTTTAAAATTATCAACATACATTTTTAAATGATTTTTATAACATTTTAAATATATTTTTACACTTCTTATTTTGGGGATATTTGATTGTTATTAATTGTATATCAATACGTTAGAAAAAACAAAAAAGGACAAAGTCCCCCTAAAATAAGAATTTGCTACCCCCAAAACAAGAACTTACTCCCCCCAAAACAAGAATTTGCTATCCCCGAAACAAGAAAAACGGGCAAAAAACTATAATTTTATTATTTTTAAAAACGCAAAATAAATATTGGAAAAAATAAAATACTGTTATACAGTACTTTATAAAAAATATTATCCCCAAAATAAGAACAAAAACACCCCAAAATAAGAATAACATACGCTATATATTCATAAGTATTAAAAATATTAGCTTCAGGCAATTATAGGTACAAATATCCCCGAAATAAGAACAAATATCCCCAATATAAGAATAACCTATAAGGACATTAAACCAGTTATAAATAAGAGAATTAAGGTGAAGTATGAAAGATTAACTGAATAAATCTTCTTTGTCATTAAGATTTCTTTTCGATATTTCATATGCTTTCTCTACATACTCTTTACCTGTAAGGTTTTTTAGTTCAGGATTGTTTTTTATACGTTTGGAGATACGCTCGTAGCCGTATGTTTTGTACATTACTTCGAGCATCTGAAATTCAATATCTGATAATTTGTATTTCTTTTTTTGATACTTCAGAGTTCTCTTTATCGTTGTTGTGATATTTGGGTTTTCATAAACAGGTATAGCTTCAGGTTCTGATGTGGAATAGGAATGAATTTTTAGTTTATCCCCTTCTATCCAAAAATTAAAAGAAACATCACTTACTTCATCAAAGAGTTCTTTATATGGCGTTAAAAATTTCTCTTTACATTTTGACCAGTTTTTATAATTGGTGGAGAAAATATCATTAAAGGTATCAAGAAATAAACTACTATCATTATTAGTACCTAATGCTTTTAGGTAAAAATACCATACATAACAATTAATATGATTGTATTTAAAAATGATTTTATTTGAAAAGTTATTGGCATTAAACTTATTGTTTTTTCTGAGCAGTAAAAACATTTTATACCATAGAATATTCATTGTGAATTTTACCCCTCTTTTTCCCTCATTGATTAACAAGTCGGAAATTATAGAAGAAAAGAGTTTGATTTTCTCTCCTTTATCGTTTTCAAAATCATGTACTCCTCTATAATTTAAGAGTTCTTGAAGTCCTTTAAGCGCACTGGAATAATTTCTACTATTCTCAGGGAGTAAATCTTTCCAAAGAAAATTAAACTGTACCGTATAATTTGTGTGTTTGGTTGTATCTGTAAAATCTCGTTCAAATAAATCTAAATCTTTTTCAAATAAATCAAGTTGTCTTTCGGTAGTAATTTGATTTTCTTGCACACGAGCGAGCATGATCAATACAATTCTAAGTGAGTGAATGGTCAAACCTTGCTTTTTAGCATCAAGTAAAAAATCAAGGATGTTTCTAGGAACTCTAGAATACCCATTTTTATTTATGCCCTTGCGCTTTATCTCTTTTTTCAAAGCCATTTTAGAAGTCGTAATATTCATTAGCAATCAAATATAAAAAATATTAACAAATATACTAAATTTTTTTATACTTTTATATCGTACGATATAATTAATTGAAAAATGAAAAAACCTACCCAAGAGTTTTATACGCTACTGGATAATTTATATGAGTATTACAATCAAAAACTATTTTCAAATGAGTTACCTGCAGTGATGTTTGTCATTACCCGAAAAAAAAATGTGTTCGGGTATTTCATATCCAAACGTTGGCAACAAACACAAGAACTTGTAAGTGATGAGATTGCCATAAACCCATTAATGTTCGGCTCCTACCCTATGATAGAAATTCTCAAAACGTTGGTGCATGAAATGGTGCATTTGTGGCAGTATCATTTTGGAGAGCCTTCACAAAGAACGTATCATAATGCACAATGGGGCGAAAAAATGCAGGATATAGGATTGATGCCATCAGCAACTGGAGAAGTAGGTGGTAAAAAAACAGGGCAACAAATGATGGAATATGTTATCCCTAATGGAGTATTTGAGAGCGTTACCAAAGAGCTATTTCAATTAAGTGAAACTGATATAGAACTTAATAAGATATGGTTTGATAGAAATATTTTGAAAGGAAAATTAAACCCTGAAATAGCTCAAATTTTATTGGGTATAGTCCCTGAAGTTGCTGCAGCATCAAACATGGAATTACCCAATGCGCTAGAGGTAACACAAGGGAAAAAAAACAAACTCACGTATATCTGTCCTTCATGTAAAATACGGGTATGGGGTAAACCTGAATTAAATATTAATTGTAATGATTGCACTGAGCAGATGCAGGCGATGTAGTTCGAACTAGATTTAATATTTTTGCACTATGTTTGGCTTAGCAGATTGCAATAATTTTTATGTTTCTTGCCATAGAGTGGGTTCTCCTATGGTTCAAAACAAACCTGTATTGGTCTTATCCAATCAAGATGCGTGTGTGGTATCAAGAAGTAATGAAGCTAAGGAACTTGGTATACCTATGGGTATAGCTTTATTTGAGCTTAAAGACACCTTACAAAAAAACACCCTAACGCTATTCTCCTCCAATTATGAATTATATGGCGATATGAGTACTCGTGTCTTTTCTATTTTAAGAGAATATGCACCGAGTCTGGAGGAATATTCAATAGATGAGTGTTTTTTACATTTTTTAAAAATGCCTGAAAATTTTAACTATTCCAATTATGGCCATAAAATACGAGAAGATGTTTACAAACAAACACTTATCCCTGTAAGTATTGGTTTTGCTCCTACAAAAGCTCTTGCAAAAGTGGCCAATAAAATTGCCAAAAAATACCCAAAGCAAACGCAGAACGTGTATGTTATAGATACGCAAGAGAAAAGAATGAAAGCACTTAAATGGACAAAAATTGAAGATGTTTGGGGTATTGGTTCTCAATATGCTAAAAAATTACAGTACATAGGGGTAAAAACGGCATATGACTTTACGTGTTTACCTGACTTGTGGGTAAAAAAACATTTGACAATTCAGGGATTGCGAATTAAAAAAGATTTAGAAGGAATTCCCTCCATTGGTATAGAGCAAATCAAATCGAAGAAAAACATGACTTGTAGTAGGTCCTTTGAAAAAGCAACACAGGATAAACACTACATCAAAGAAAGGCTTGCTACCTTTAGTGCGAACCTTGCGCAGAAATTAAGAAAAAGTAAAAGTCATTGCAATTTAATATCGGTATTTATTAAAACCGATAGATTTAAAGAGAATGCGCCTCAATATTCAGCCTACAAAACCATAGCTACAAAGTTTCCAACTTGTAGTACTTTTGAAATTACCAAAATGGTTTTTCAACTACTAGATGAACTTTATAAAGAGGGTTACGAATATAAAAAAGCGGGGGTTCTTCTCTCGGGGATAACGCCTCAGCAGGCGTACCAAACCAATTTATTTCAAGGCGAGAACCCAAAGCATGATACTTTATTTAAGGTCATTGATAAAATCAACGAAAAACAACCCGACTTAATTAAGTTTGGTATTCAGGATTTAAAGGACAAATGGAAGATGAAAGAGAATTATCCTTCGAAAAGGTTTTCGACACGATGGAGTGAGCGATTAACGATAAATTGTAAAAAATGAATGTTACTAATTTGAGAATTGCCAGCGATAACAATAAAGAGATTTATGTTGCGCACTATGGCAGAATTGTTGCGGGTTTTCCAAAACCTTCAGAGGACTACGCCTATGATGAAATATCGTTAGATAAGAAGTATTTGTATAAAAAACATGCCACATACATTGCTACGGCAGATGGTACGAGTATGGAACCAACTATTTACGACAAAGATGAACTGATCATAAGAACGGATTTGCCTGTATTAAACAATTCTATTATTATTGCTTCAATCAATGGAGAGGAATATACCTGTAAGCGCATTGATTTAGAAAAAAAAATTTTGAATGCCGATAATAAAAAGTTCAAGGCTATTGAAATTGATAAAATTGAAAATTTCATAATTCTAGGTGTTGTAAAACATATCATTAGGAATTTGTAGCAAACAAAGAAGAACTTGTTAATCAACAAGTTCTTCTGCTTTTTCTTTGATATAGGAAATTAAGTTCCTGTAATTTTGCTCGTTAAAACAATCGCCATTGGTCTTATCACTTTTCTTTTTTCTAAAAGCAGCGTAAGATATTTTCATAGCTTGCGCCGCTTTGGTTCCACTCATACCAAAGGTATCGAGCACTTCTAAAATTCTATTTTTTAATTTCATAGTATCTCAAGTTCATGGTTTGGAAATGCGATAACTCGCTCCATTAATTTATAGGGTTTTAATCGTACAATATAACAAGCATCGATACCTTTCATTTCTTTTAAAAATAAGGAGCAGGACCTTGCTTGTCTGAAACTTGTACACGATTGGATAAGGTCAGGAGTTCTAACTCCAGTTTGAGTACTTTCAAACCAAACTTTAACTAAAAAATTACCAGTTCCTATAGCCATGCTGTTTTCTAGTTCTAAGGCTTCTCCAATGGAAAGAGTGTCAAATGATGTCATAGGTATTAAAATATTAGTTAAATAATAGCACAAATATACACTACAATTTTGTAGTGAACTTGTGTTTAAATAAAAAAAGTAGACTTTCTAAAAGTTCTTTTTCTTTCCCTTGTGTTCTCAATAATTTCGTTTTGAAATCTTTATTTAAAATAAAAGCCTCTCAATTGAGAAGCTTTTATGTTAGAATAAGTCTATCTATTTTTAACTTAGGCAAGCGTGACAACTCAGGTTAAAAAAACTAACAAATGTTCAAGTGGTTAGCTTTTGATAGCATCGCATATTTCAGCAAATATTCTAACTTTATATAGGTATCTATCCAAAATCAAAATTAAATTATATTTCTTGAAATTCAAAATAAAAGGCTTTAGCAACTACAAATTTTTGAGAAGCATCTCTATTAAGGTGCCATACACAATTTTTTAACACCCCCCAATTTTCATTAGATGCAACGCGAATGCAAAAATTTTCACCTCTACAGTAAAAAACATTTCCTTCTGTATTGAAATTCATTTCTGAATTTGGTTCAGCTAAATTTATAGCTATTTCAATAGCTCTGAAAAAATTATCATTTTCTCCGCAAATACTCCAGGTACATTTAGATTTAATCCAAAATGTATTTTTATTTAAATTATTCTCCATAAATTGTAAAATCGCTTGTTTTAATATCTATAATATCTTTTATATAATCTTTTCTAAACAGGTCTTTAGCCGATGTTTCATTTTTAGCATAATATATAGTCCATTGTTCGTTTGAATAATCGTTAATGTAGCATATACCAAATGCTATTAAATTAAATGAACTTGCTAGAGTTTCTTTAGTAGTTTTTAATATATCTAAAAGAGCATCATATTGTTGTTCACAAATAATAAAATCCACAATTCCATATATATCACAACCTAAATTATCTTTAATAACTTCATTGTTATTTTTAATTAAGATTTCGCATATACCATCTTTTTTTTCATCAAAAAAAGTAACTTTAATTAAATTAAAAAAAGTGGCTTCAATATAATTTATTAATTCTGAGAGAATTTCTTCATCAGACTTACCCTTATTGTCAAAATAATCAATATATTTTTTTATTCTATCAATTTTGATTTCATTAATCTCGTATTCCATAGTAAAAAAGCGCATAACTGATGCGTGGCAGTTTAAAATAATAATTTGATAATTTAAGAATATACTTACTAAGCCTCTTAAAAGAGAGGCTTAGTATTATAACAAGACCTATTCTAAAAATTCTTCGAATAATTCTTCAGCTTCATCCATACTAATATAAAGGCTGTAGTTGTAAATAGCTTGGATAACATCTTCTTTAGTATCAAACATTTCGGAAGTCATGGTAAACTTTTTATCTTGGTTTACATAATAGGGCGTTTTAGCGTTTAAGGTTTCAATTTTAGAAACGGCTATACCGTTGTTTTTAGGAAGGTAATGCAAAATAAATTTGCCATAATCTTCTTCTTTATATTGAGCTACATAAGTTTCGGAGAGCAATACTTCAAAAATATCATTCTCATCATTTAAGATAAGTTCTACTTCTTTAAATTCGCTTTGGGTTTCAAAGGTGTCAGTACATTGGTCAAGGTAGAACTGGTAGGCTTCGGGTAAGGTAGTAAATTCTATATCTTCACTATAATTTGCATCTCCAGTGTTTTGATAATTATTTTCTCTTGTTATTACGATAAAAACAGAAGATTGATTTACAAGGTTTTCAATTCTTTGGGTTAATTCGGTTAAAGTTTCCATACTAAAAATTTTAAAGGTTGTTATACGATAAATGATTATTACACTACAAATATACACTACAATTTTGTAGTGTGTACAAAAAACATAAAAAAATACACCCCTACCCCCTCCCGTTTTTTTTCCCTTTTGTTTTCTACGTTTTACGCTTAAAAATACTTCGTAATAAAAAGCAAAGCACAATAAGGACAAGGTAAATCACGCATTACTGTTTGTTTCTTCTCTAACTTCTTACAAATTAGAATAAAATTAATTTATTTTGCTTTGCCGTTACATATTTACAATATATTATATTTATTTGTATAAAGCATCAACAAGGATTGAAAATTGTATAATCGCATAGAATAAGGTTTGGTATGGAAAGTTTAAAACAAGTAGGAGAAATAATAAAAAAAGCTCGTGAGAATTGTATGTTGTCATTGCGAGAAATGGCAGATTTAATACATGAAGATTACTCTAATTTATCAAAAATTGAAAAAGGAGAATTAAATATAAAATCAGATAGATTATTAAAAATTCTAAATCTATTGGAAATTAAATTACATCATGAGAGTCCTATCTCTGAAAAGGTTATTGATAATTTCAAGATAATTAGTGCAAATTTAGGCGAAAAATCAATCAAACAAATAGCACAAGAAATTAAAATAGATAGGTTAAAATTAAAAAAAGACCTAACCCGATTAGTTGCATTAAAAAAAATTGATGCTAAACTATTAGAACCGAAAAAGCCTACTTTGAGAAAATACAAAGAGCAGGAACAATTAATTGAAAATTCAAAGATTGGAGAGATTATCAAAATAAATTGTGAATCAAAAAATCAAATCATTTACTTCAGAAGTTTTGTTTTTAATTTTAAGAAATCACAAACCAAAGATTTTTTAACCAAAGTGGAGAATGAATTAGAATTAATAATAGTTAGGATAAAATAATAGGTCTTAATTGAGAATAAGCACAAAAAAAATCCTAAGAATTCTTAGGATTTTAAAGTGTAAAGAAACAATATTTTAATATTCTACAGGCAAAAGTAGTGTATTGTCTACAAACCAAATATGATACATATCGAACTGAAAATTTGAAATATCATACTTGCGAACCAGTAAGGTTTTTTCATTGCCATCTTCACAAAAAAGCATAAACGATGTAGTGGGTTTATCCTCTTGAAAAACACGTTCAAGTTTCCAAACTTGAAAGGATTGGTTTTTGAGTTCGGTGCTAAGTTGAAAGCAGAAAATATCGACAATAAGCCAAAACGAATTTGATTTTTCAGCGATTTCTCGAATACCTTCAGTGTACACGAAGTTTGGAAATAACGGATTTTTATAAAAATTTTCTCCGCCATAATAGCCAGGAATAAGTGAAAGTGCGTTTGTGCGTGACATACTATTATTTTTAAAATTAAACAACGCATTTACAAGACAATAACGCACGATAAGCCAAAGAAATACGTTTAAATCTACGGTTTTCCAACGGATAAAAACCGTTTTTAAGGCGTATTTCTATTGGTGTTTGTAAGGTTTGTCTAGCTTTGTTTTTTAATTTAAAAATAAGTCATCGGCACAAACGCTGGGTTTTGTTGCTTGCAGGGCGGATAATACAGTAAAATAAGGTGTTTGCACAAATGATCATTGAGCAATACAGGTCGATACAACAAATTTAAAAGTGGTGTGCAGTTCGAGCGTTTTTTTAAACTTTTGCGCCATATCAAGGTCCTTAAAGGTCATGGCTTCGGATATATTAGAGCTCAGAACAAGCTGTTGCAAGAGGTATTCGACAAAATAGACTTGTTTGTCGTCAAGCATTAAAATATATATAGGGTATGTGGTATTCACTGGGTAAAATTATCTTTTTTTATAGTAATTACCAAGCCACGCCACCCCAAGGGCAAAACCTATCCATAAACACAAATCGAAAAAAGAAAAAGAAACCATAGAAAAAAGAGTTAAAGTTTAGCGCAAACGATAGAAGCGACATCCTTTTGGGTTTTGCAAAAACGCAAAAGATATAGCGAATAGCGTGGTGTGCAACATGCGCCCAAATAAAAAAAGAGAAACAGAAATCATGAATCAAACAAGCTATAGAGTACAGGGTTCTGAGAATGGGTATCACAACAAAAATAAACAGGTTTATCTAAGAGTTTATATACTTTGGATTTATAGAGTACTTTAACCTGATGTAAAAGCGAAAAAAAAGCAATTTTATCATGCACATACAAGTCAAAATTTTGAAACTTAAAATCTTCAAAAAAGACAAGATTAGGCTCTGAGTCAGACAAAGCAACAGGGAGAACCTTATAGGCTAAAACACGTTGGTTATCCAGGTGCAACGGAATATAATACGAGGCATTAAAAGTAAAAAAATCAGCATGATTATGTTCTAAATCAAAAGAGAAAAGAACTTGCAGGATATTTTTATAAAACGAATTGGAAACAGTATGGTTCATATACAATAGATTAGAGAGCAAAAGGGAAAGAAATTAGGTATACTGAGTTTTAAGGTTATTAAGAATATAAAGAGCGTATTTCAAAAGAGTATGATATGAAAACAAGCAAGAAGGCTTAATCACACGAGAGAAGCGCACGTTATGGGTATAAAACACTAAAGAAAAACCCACTAGGGTATCATTACCATTTTTAGAGGTTGAGAAATTCAAGCTATACGAATACATAGACAAAAAAAATTAAACAATAGAATAAGGAGCAAAAAAAATATAAAAAATTAGGGGAGTTTCAAAACCAAAACAACCACAACATCACTCCCCTAAAACAATATATAAATCGAGCAAATATAATTATAATTTATATACGATACAATTTTTAATATATATTTTATACATCTTTTTAATTAAAAAGTAAGAAAAAAACAAAGAAACAAAGGAAAGAAAACGGGTGCGCAGCACCCGCCGTTTTTCCAAAAAAAATTCCTTTTTCGGGGGTACTGTTATTGAATAACAATATAATTAGGGTTTACAGTAATATAGGACTTTAAAAAAAGAGCGTAATAGAATTTGGCATCTTTGACATATTTAAGTGCGATATAATTGACTTTAAAAGTTTTGAGTTTAAACAGAAATGAGGGAGGAAATTTCACTTCGGAATAAATAACACCATTTTTATCGAGTTCCAAAAGTCGGAGTTTATCCTCAATGGAGAACTCAGGAGCAACAAATAAATTGGTATGGGATTTCAAAAACGTTTTGGTTTTATAAGCAGGTAGAAGAAATTCTTCTTCTACCCTGCTTGAATAATTAAATTTAATCATAAAAAGCGTTGTTACATTGTTGTAATAGTTCATCATAATGTTTGTCAAAAGCACTTTGGCATCTGTCAGTCCAGTCCCAAAAAATGTGGAATTGGTCGGGAGCTTCTTTGCAAAGTGTTTGAATTAGGTCTTTATCATAGACGATACAAAGCACGTGGTAGGTTCCAAAATCATGGTTGCGTAGTTGCCAGTGAAAAAAAGCATCACGAGTAAAAAATTCGGGTACGGCATACAAAGGATTGTCAAGGAGAAAATTAAGTAAGATTTTCTTTTCAATGATGATGCGCTCTGCATAATCTTCTTGCCCTACTTGGGCAAAGCCAATAGTATCAATTTCTACTAGCTCATAGGATTTAACTTTTGTGTTCATAAAGATAGACATTTATTTATTAAACATACCTAAAGGTATGAATATCAAGGAGTAAAAACAATAAAAAACGCTATAAAATGGGATAAAATGAGTTTTGTTTTTATTCCCTTTTGTTCTTTATGCGCCCACGATAAAGAGCAAAAAGTATAACCAGAAGCAAAGCCAAAAAAAAGAGGCTCATAAAGCCTCTTTTCACTACACTAAAAACCTATAAATAAAAAAAACAACTATCTTTTAAGTGTTGAAGATTGGGATAAGGATTTGTTTTCATCTTCAATTTTTTGATTTAAATCTTTAATTTTTAATTCCAAATCAACAATTTGTTGGTGTTTGTCAAATTTTACGCTACCTAATTGTTCGTAATTATTTTTGGATTGAGTCATGGTATCACAAATACTTTGTTGTTCTTTAATGATGCTATCAATACGCTCTAAGCAATGCAAGGCATATAAGGCGTTATCTTTATCGTTCTTAACAAAGTTTTTACTGCCGTAGGTGTATATATTGTTCGGGGTTTTCAGCATGAGTAGATAAGCAGTTTGCCCTTCTTTTTCATAAATTTTAGCCTGAAGCTCGCACTGTTTATCCAAAAGAGCAAGTGTGAAAGTTCCATGAGTTTGTTCTTTGAGCTTCGGTTGTAGTTGTCCTTGAAAAAACTGCGATAATTCTTTGTCTGAAGTGTATATTTTTCCTTGTACAAGATGCGGATTGAAGTCTTTAAGGAGCTTCTTATCTAAATGGAGTAGCTCGATACTACTTTCAATTTTTCCTATCTCTCGTGTATAGTAGTTGATATGGATTTTATTGTTTTTTTCTCTGAAAATAAAGGAATTTCTAACATCAATGAGTTTTTGAAGTTCTTTTTCGGCTTTAAGTTTTTCGGTTAAATATTGGTTTTGTGAACACGCTGCCATATATTCTTCATAATTCAAACTGCCATCAGAACTAATAACGCCTTCGTCAATTTTACGTGTGTGTAAACTGGCGTTTTTGATTTGATAGATAAAGTTTTGTTTGATTTGAAGTAAATTAAAGATATAGGCATCGAGTGTACCTTTGGTGGCATAGATGTAATTTTTTATGGTATTGTCAATGTGTTGGGTAATCTTGTTGCCAGGTCGTTCGCCTCGACCATTTCTTTGGCTAATATCTGCAGGTCGCCAAGGCAGGTCTAAATGGTGCATTGCTACAATACGTTGTTGAACATTCACCCCTACTCCCATTTTGGTAGTAGAACCAATTAAAATGCGTATAGCACCTTGATTTACGGCATTAAAAAGGGTTTCTTTTTTCTTATCATAGTCGTGGATAAAAGCAATTTCGCCACTAGGAATGCCTTTTTGTACTAAAAGTTCTTTCATATAACGGTATACATTAAAAGATACCTCATTGCTATTGGGTACACCTAAATCGCAAAATACAAGTTGTGTGCCTTTAATATTTTGGTAATTATGGTATTGTTCAACGATTGTAGAAACGGCGGTATTGATTTTATCGTTTGGACTATCGGGTAAATCTGGGTGTATGAGTTTTAGGGTTAAAGCCGCTTTTTTTCCTTGCGAGGTGCAAATAAGTCCGACTGTAGACTTAATATCGGAGGAACTGCCTCGATAATAAGGTAAATCTTCTATGCGCTTACTGCTCCCAAAAGCACGAATAGAATCTAAATAATCTTTGAGCTCGGTGTGAGGCTCTACATTAATGAGTTGGTTCTGCAAAGTAGGGCGCTCAATAGGAAAGGTTCTAAAGTCGGCATAATGGGTAATGTCATTGTACATTTTAGCGAGTTCAGGAACTTTAACGAAATAACGAAAACGTTCCTTTAATTTGATGTTTCCTGTAACTCCTTCTTCATATTCTTGGGTTTTACGAGCAAATACTCTTGCCCATTTATCAAAGGTATCAATGCCTTTGGCTTTCAAATCATCAGGAATGATGTATTTAAACAAACTAAAAAGTTCAGAGATAGAATTACTGATAATGGTTCCTGAGGCAAAGGTTACGCCTTTGCATTTTCCTTTATCTTGGTTTACACTTTGAATATAGCGGATATAGGATAATAAATTAGCGGTTTTAGCCACTGAATCTTGATTGCCTATTCCTGAAACGTTGGCGTGTTTGGTTTTAAATTCTAAATTTTTAAAATAATGCGATTCATCAATGATAATACCGTCAAAACCTAAATCATCAAAAAAGAGCGTACCATTGACTTTTTTACTTTGTAAAGCTTCCTGTAGATACAATTGGCGTGCTTCTGCATCATTGACACGTTGCAATAATTTACGCTCTTGTGCAGGGGTTAATTTTTTGTCTGTATCGGATAATACGGCATGGCATTCGGCGATAATATCCTGTACAATTTGTTTTTCAGATTTGGGTGAAATAGGAAATTTCATCAAAGACGAATGCGAGGTAATAATAGCATCGTAATTGTTATTAGCAATTTGAAACAGGGTTTGTTTAATATTTTCTTTTTTAAGGTCGTTTTCTTCCAGTAGCCAAACTTTTGCCTCAGGAAAGGCTTGTTTAAATACGGTGTAGATGTCCTTGTAATTGGCATTAAAACCTACTATTAATTCTTTTTTATTGACTTTAAATTTCTTTTTGGTCATACAAAGCATGGCCATAGTGAGCGTTTTTCCAAAACCGACCTCATGGTCTATAATTCCTCCGTTATTTTTAGAGAGTTGAATACAAACATTTTTCTGATGATCATAAGGGGTAAAATGCTTAATGTTTGAGAAATCTAAATAATTCGGATTTACCTTTTCTTTGACAAAGCCATTGTTTAGAAAATGATAACCGTTTTCTAATTGCTCAGCTAACACATTGTTTTTCATCAGCCATTTTGAAAATTCTTTGTGTAACTGCTCGATGATGATACTCACGGCGGTATTGGTGTTTTTATCGGAAACGGTTATTTCTTTACCGCCTTGAAACACTTTCTTTTTAAAATCGGGTTGGTTTTGCATAAAGGCAAACCCAATAATGGAATTGTAAGTAATGAGCCTATCAGATGCGTTGCGTATAGAATAATTTATCATCCCTACTTTACTGCCTTTAGAATTTATTTTATAGCGGTCGTTAAGGGCTTGATATTCTAATGTAAGAAAAGCATCTTCTAGGTGTTCTTGTAAAAACTTTTGGTATACTTTTAAAGGAATCCAAGGCTCACCTAAAGAGGGGTCTATTTCCTCTATGGAGAGTTTTACTGGAAAGTTCTCCACCAGTAAATTGGTATTTTTGGTTATGTTAGTGCGGTTTAAATAGCCTTTATAAGGATTTAGCTCAACGTGGTCAATATCTAAAATGCGCTTGTATAAATCCGCTTTATATTCGACATAACCTGATAAAAAACTCTCTATGGTATCAATTGAAAAGCCTTTGATTGTAGGGTCATTATACTCAAAAATAGGATTAATAAAAAGTTTTTGCTCATTTATGGCTTCTTGTAGAAAGTCTTCGGGTTGTCTTTGTAAAAGTGCACCCATATACTGTACATCGACAAAGCCTTTATCATTCATGGTATGGTAAATGGCTTGTTCTATCGTATCGACTTTCTCAAGGGCAAGTTCTTGGGTGAAGTTTTTTGAGAAAATATCACTTTTTAGATATTCTTTTCCTGCTTGAACCTCTAAAGCTTTGAGTATTTCGCTTTCAAAATCTAAAACTAATACATTTCGGTTTTCATGGCTGTTGATGAAATTATAAAAGAATACAAAATTATCATACAAACCATTGAGCTTGTCTTGTTCTTGTTTTGCTTTATCAAAATCTTCAAGCCTGATACTATGGCGCATACTTAGGTAGGTATTGCGCATTTCGAGCAAGGAAGCAAAACGCTCTTTATCTTGAGTATAAACCGAAATAGGTTTTAAAAGCGTAAACTCAGGAAAATCGTCGTGTTTTTGGATTTTAAAAAATTGGTTGTTCTCACAAACCACATTCCCAACACTCAGTAAAGGGTATTGTTCTGTGATGCGGTTGTGGTTCTCTTGGGCAATCGTAAGTTCGGATTTTACTTTCTCTTGGTCTTTTTCTTGAAAAACATGAGTAAAGGTTTTCTCTTGGATAAACTCCTGAAGGAGCTTTGTAAACTCCTGTTGTTTTGATTGCTCAGTTTTAATCGATAAAGTGGGTTTTCCTGCAATGCCTGTTGTGGGGTAATACTTCCCGAGTATACGCTCAGGATTGTTTTGAAAGTAATGGTTTACATTGTAGTTAATATCATGCTCCAGAGCTAAGGGCAATTTAGAACTTTCTATAAAGGTCTGTTCCTCTTTACTTAGGGTTTGTTTTGGAAGCAGTGGTTTTTGAAAAATCAAAACATCGGTAATCACTTTGGTATCGGCATCTTTAAATACTGCTTCATCAAGGCGTATAGCTCCCGTTAAATTAAGATGTTGCACCAAATGTTCTCGTAAGGCTTTCTCTTGCAAAGAGTCTGCTATTTCTCGTGAGGTAATATAAAGTAATAGTCCTGCTGGTTCTAGGTAATCAATAGATTTTAAAAAGAAGTAATTGTGAATTTTACCCCCTACTAAATCGCGTTGTTCTTGGCTTAGGTGTTTATCAAAAACGGTAAAGTTTCCAAAGGGAATATTACCGATTATCAGTTGGTAGGATTGGTGTAGTTTTGCCTGTTCAAATGCGCTTTGGTGTACGGTTACTTCAGGATTTTGTTTAAAGTTATGCTCTAGAATATTGGCTGTAAAAATATCTTTTTCTAGGGCATCAATCTGCAGTTGTAATGGCTTATCACTTGATGCGTTTTGCTCTATTAGAGCTTTAATAAATGCCCCACTTCCTGCAGAGGGTTCTAAGATAGAAACCTTTTGATTGTCTGTGTTTTTAAAATAGTTTAAGGACCATGTAGCTAAACTTTGGCAATACGCTTCAGGGGTAAAATAAGAGGTATTGGTGGCAAAGGCTAAGGATTCCACCTCAGTGGGTTCCAATGCCGACAAGGTTGAATAAAGCCTTTTGCTTTGAGGGGATAAAGTATCTACCTCTTGTGGGTTTGTTAGGGCTTGTCTAGCCTGAAAAAAGTGTTTACGAAATTTGGCTATACCATCAAGGGTAATTTCTTGGTTGGGTAACTGTTTGTTTTTGTAAAGTTCTATAAGGTTTACAAAGTCTTCTAAATTTTTTATTTTCATGGTTCTTCCTTAATAAGTGTGGCAAGCGGAAGAAAGTCGGTGGGTTTAAAAATGTAAAAGCGTTATAAATTTTCGATATAGCCGTGTTTGTCTAAATCAAATTCAGAAAGGACTTCTTTCTCTTGGGTAATAACCTCTGCAATGTGCAAGGAGTCTTTACTTTGATAAGAAGTACAGGTAAAGTGAAATTCAGATTTAGAGAGTAAATTTTCCAACAAACTTAATTCACTTGAAATTAAAGTACTTATATCAAGAAACGCTAGTTCTAATTCTGATGAGTTTTGATAGCCTTGCGCTCTATAGGAATCTATCAGATCCAAATATTTTTGAGCCTTTACAAACATATAGGCTTCAAATAATTCAGATTGACTCAAACTTGCAAAACAAAAGGGAAAGGTTGTTTGGGTAAAATCTTTCAAACTAGCAAATTTTTGAGCCTCTAAAAAATCAAGCTCTTCTTGGCAAACGCCATACAATGGTAAGGATTTAAATTCCTTACTAATCATGTTTTTAATTTCTAATTCCATACGATATTTCTTTTACTGGTTTTGGGGTTTCAACGGTATTTTGTTTGAATACCTGATTTTTTTTTTCAATGATATAATCGTTCCAATCTTTATGCTTTGGAGCTTTGTGTGAAATGTACAAATTTTTATTTACTTTTTCAATAAAATCGGTAAAACCATTTTCCTCAAGCGGTAATTTTTTAGGAAAGAGCAGTTGTATTTGCTCTTGCTGTTTTTTAGCTATAAGGTACATTCCAAATTTTTCTGTACTTGGCCAATTCAATTGGTCAATACTTTGATTTTGTTTGGCAACAAGGGTATCAATCTTTAATTTTTTCGCCTGTTCTACCTCAAGGGTAAGGGTATAATACAGTGGGTTTTCTGTACTATAGGCAAGCTTTGTGCCAAAGTGATTTGCAAGAGCAGCGCTGATAAGAAAATCATATTTTTTACCTTCTTTTTTCTGTTCTACCTTATCTAGATCATTATCGGTTATCGATATGAATTTGCAAGAGGGAGATAGCGGTAAGTTTTGAATTTCTTTTAGAAAACTATCTATTTTTGAAGGGTAAATATTACCACCAAAAGAAACAAATACAAAATCATGGGCTTGGGTATTGAAATTTTTGTTTTGTTGCAGTACTTCAAAATAAGCTAATACATCTAAGGCACTTTCTGCATAAAATACATACTTTACATCTTGCACTTGAGCAGTATTGGATATAAAAAGTCCTTCATGGTCGCCTAAAACGTTTTTAAAGTTTCGGTTACACACCTCCATACCCACAAGCTCATTGTTTTTATATTTTCCAAAACCATAATTACAAATAAGATGTTCCGATTCTTGGTTTTTAAAATACGTGTTAAAGAGCCTGTCTTTAAATAAAGGGTGTTCAAGGGTTGATTTCTCAATTTTTCGCTCCTGAAGCAAATAACTGAAATTGGTCATCGGGTGATGGTTCCATGTTTGTCCTTGTAGGTTTTTCAACAATTCTTTTTTCTGCACAAATTTTTCAGCCTGGTGTATTCTTTCTTGCATATCCACATCATGTATTTGACCTGAAAAATTCTTAAGTGCTAACATCGCTTGGTAGTAATCTTCCTTTTGATGTGTTACATGGGTATAGCCATGCAAACGATTGGCAACAAGTTGTATGATATCGCCTTTATCCTGCGCATCATTGGGGTTAAAATATAGGTTCTTACCTATAGTGACAATCACTTTTTCGCCACTTTGGTTCTCAAGTAGCATACTATTGAGTGTTGATTTCTTTTTATCTATACTATAATTTTGAGCGAGTAGATAATCTGAAATCTTTATGGATTTGAGTTCATCGGCTTTCATAGTTACAACTTATGTAATTTTATTAATGATACGATTGATTTTGTTAATATGTTTCTTGACCTCGTGTATTTGTTCTTCGAGCGACTGTGTGGCTTCTTTTAATTCGATTTTATCGATTTGAAAATCCACAAGTGAATTGTATTTTTTAAGTTCATTGGAATTATTATCGAGTATGAACCATTTTAAATTATAGCCTTTTTTGTGGAAATAATTCAATATGGTAATTAAAGCAGGTATGGTCCCTCCTTTTCCGTTTTCAAGTCTTTGTACTGTGGGTGGGTTTAAGCCTGTGTCTTCTTCGAGTTTCTGTTGGGTTATTTGTAATTCTTTGCGAATTAAACGTATCCTCTCTCCTACCATTTTTAAATAATCGGTTTCTTGGCTCATTCTTCTATTTAGTTATATATTAATATTTCGTTTTTTTCCACAAGTTCAGTAAAATTGGCTATGCGATTGCCAAATTTATTTTGATTCACCCAGTTCATATATTTGGGTTTCTCAATGATGATTGTGGTTTTTTTGTTGAATATTTTACACAAAGCCGTTTCTATTTTATAAAACGTTTTGTAGTTCTTCGGAACATTGATCAGTAAATTATCGCTTGCATCGGTACTGACTGTTATAATCAAATTCTCCAAATAGGTATTGGAGCTTCTCCCTAGTGCATTAAGTGAATATTGTATGATATCATTGTTGATGTTTTTTATTTCTTTAATCATATCCAAATACTCTTTCTCATGCGCTTTGTCAATCACAATAGAAAATGTATTGTTGTAGTTATGGTTAAATTTTATATTAATATCAAGTAGATACGAAAGCAATTTAATCTCTTTATCAAAGTTTATATTCTCGATACTTAGTGAAAGGTATATGTTGTAGTAATTAAATTGTTTGAGTTTCTTTTTAATGATTTCAATTGTACTTTGATTGATATCATAAATTGATATATAATACCTTTTATCGCCACAGTAATCACTATGGGCTAAAGCTTCAATAGGACTATTGACAATGGTTACTTTGGTGGTAGCATTGACAAATTGCTCGGGAGCTTCAGAATGCCATATACCTGTTTTATCGGCTCCAGGTACAAAAAAGTCAATGATTTTTTGATTGCCTTCTTCGAATTCTATGACATTGATGGAATGCAAACCGCATTCATTATCATCAATATCATAAATAGGAAACGATATATTAACAGAATTATACAATTTTTGGTTGATTTTTAAGCCTACAGTACTGAATATTTTATTTACAAATACAGCATCTTGAATGGTTTCTGCACTGATATTAAAGTAATCAAATACTTCGTAGGAAAAAATATCATCTTTGGCATTATAATAAGCTGTAAAAGCATTTTTTACAATATTTTTAAACTGTTGCTGTGTAATACTTTGGCTTAACGCTGTATCAGGGATATCGCTGTCTTGTTCACTGATAAAGGCGATGAGTTTTTTACAAGCTTCAATTAAATTATCTTTATCGGCATCAAAGAAGAAATACGGTTCTAATAATTCAATACGATTGGTTACAAAATTGATAATATCTCCTTTGTCTTTAAAGGACATCGAGTAATAGGTTGTTTTACCTTCTATATTACTAAGAAGTATTGTATCGTTTACAAATCCCATGTTTTTTTCGTAAAAAGCTATCGCTCCATCTGGGAGGTTCCTTTGTGTTTTTACATAACCATTTTTGGTTAAGTATTTCTCAAAATCACAATGTTTGATGATTTTGGGTATAATTTCATTTAATTTAATTGCAACCATTTTGTTTGATTTATATAATGTATAAACTTAAAAACATATATATTTTAAAGTTTCAAATACAAAGTTACATATTTTATATATATTTTATTGATACATTATACCAAGTGTAAATCAATTACTCTAGTTCTTCAGGTTCTACATTATCGAGTTCAATAGGTTTTGCATTTTTTAAAATCGCACTGATAAAACCTTGATTGAGTTGTGTTTCATTCTCGTTGCTCTGAACGGGTTCTTGCATTTGTTTATAATACATGGTTTGATTTTCAAAATCCATTCCGCTATCCGAAAAAGTATCAATCGGTGGAAATTCCTCCATAGGGGGTATTGCTTCTATGGGTGGTATCGGCTCAGTATAAGGCTCTACACTTTCTTCGGGCTGGTCTTCTTCTCCAAAGGTTGCATCTTGCGTGTCTTGTTGGTATTGCGCTTGAAGATTCTCTTGGTCCTTTTCTAGTGCTTCATTGGCTTTTTCATAATTTTCAAGATTAATTCTCTCGCATTCATCTTCAATTAATTCTCGGACTTCATCTTGTATTTTCTTTTGGTAATCAAAGAGGTACTGTGCATCAATCTCAGGGTGTAGCATCGGCACCTCCAATGAACCTAAATCACTTTTTGAAGGCGACACCATTCCTCTAAAAACTTTATGCGGTAGGGGTTGTTTGAAAGTATCTACCAAAATACCTACAAATTCTCCTTGAGAAAATTGGGTAATATCTTCAGGGGGTATCATATACTCTCTGTTGGTATTAAAAGAGGTTGATGTGCTTTCGTTATTTATCGATATACTTTGGGTTTGGTAATTCATCTTCCCCACGTTCTTTGCGATGCGCTCGGCTGTTTCATTCGATACGGCTCCTGAAACTACATTACCAATTGTGGAATAAATCGTTTCGGCTATTTCTTTGCCATACTCTTGTACAAGTTGAGAATAGTCTTGTACTGCAAGAACCGTACATACTTTATTACTTCTACCTGTTGCTATAAGTGTGTTCAAGCCGTTTATAAATATTGTTGGCAATTCATCCACATGAAAACAACAAGGAACTCTTTGTTGTGCATTGATTAATTTGGAGGCTTGGGACATATATAGTCCAATGGCAGGTGCGTTGGTTTTTTGGGTTTCAGGGTTGTTGGCTAAATTCAATACCGTTACATTTTCTTTTCTATTTACACGTAAATCTACCCCCGTGTTATCAGGGTCGGTCATAACATAAAACATCTCAGGTGTGGCACATTTTCCAAGAGGTATACGAGCCGATGCGGTTTGACCTGATAATTGCTCAAAGGATTTTTTACTTAACGCATCTGAAAAAGAGGAAGTAAAATAACGTAAATCGGGATAATAATCGAGTATCTTTAAAATTTTCTCGTCAGGATTTTGAATAAACTCAATCAAATGCGGAAAACTACAATATTTACCTTCTTTATAGGTTCTTAAAAACCAAAGAGAAGCAGAAGTAATAGCCATTGCCGACATTTGGAAAAAGTCTTGCGAGGTAGCCGATTTTTTATCAATATTGTAAAATATCGTGTATACGGCATCGATGGCTTGCGCTTTTGTCGTTAATATATTTACCGCAAGCGGATTGCATCGCTCGCTATAGCGAGGGTCGTCAATATTAATTGTGGCAAAGGTAGCTTTGGGGTATTTGGCATACGAACCTTCATCATCTTTATAGCGCATATAATAATTGTAAGCAATATTAGTAAGGGTTGGGAATTTAAAATCATAATTGACAAAGGAAAAACCTTTCATGATAAATTGGCGAATAAATTCTTCATTAAACGAATAGGATTTACCGCTACCAGGTTTTCCAAAAATGATAGAAGCTCTATCGGGTGCAATAAAATTAATATATCCTTGCTCGAGTACAGGTTCCATGATTTCCCTTTTGTTTCTGTTGGTAATCTTATATTCCTTTACATATTGGTACGGAATATTTACCGATAATTCATTCTCTATAAGCTCTTGGGTTTGTTCAAAGGTTTTATTGACTTTATTGAGTCTATCACTCATAACATTTGTTGGCAATAACCTATGCAGATTATTAAAGGATACCACAATAAATAAAACTGATGCTAAAACAAACAAGCAGTAGAAAAAAACATTTAAAAACGGTATAACAAATGCCGTTGATAAAAAAAGTACAGTGGCCATAACAGCATATTGTATGGCTACATTTTTATCCATTTTACTGTCTTTTCTTCCTGTATCTAATAAGACAAAAAGAAAAAGTAAAATGATAATGGCAATTTTAATATACACTGGGTGGTTGAGCAGTCCTGTATTGCGAATAACTTTTAGGATTGAAAATACAAGGGGGTGTTTGTAATTTATCGAGATAAAATACTCAAGATAGTTGTAGTATATATCCACAACGAAAAAGAAAAATGCAAACCCCATACCGAGTTGTTTGTATTTTTGAAATTGGTCTTTATCCATACGAAACTTTTTATAATGAATGATGAAAATTTTAGCAATAGTAAAGCCCAACTATGGAGTTGGGCTAAACCGACTTTCTATTGCCACATAGATTAGTAATTAAATACTAAACCTTTACGGTTTTAGTTTTTTTTTGAGTTTGTTCTTCTGCTTTCTCTTTGATTAAACCAAATTCTAAGGCTTTAGCATACGAATAGGTTTTAATGCCATCTGCCTTGTTTGATGCAGCAGAAACAGCCATGTAAATTTTTTCGTTGTTTTTTAAAGTAACTACGGCTCCTTCTCCTTTTTTTAATAGGTTTTGAGCTTCTTCTGAAACTGGAGTTCCAAATACAAATTTGATATTTACATCACGTTCTCCTTTGGTAACAACTTGGTTTAATTTTGGGTCTACTGAAACCCATAAATTAAAATCTTTTGCTCCTGATTTAAAAGCAACAAGTCCAAGCTCTCCGGTTGTTTTTAATTGACTTTTCTGCGCTTCTGTAAGTTCTTGTCCATAAACGGGTTTGTCTAAATTGAGTTCTTTAAACTTCGTTATATGATTAAAAACAGGCAAACCATCGGCATTGCGTTTAAGTTCAAATTTTCCTTCTACAGTTGCCATATTGTCCTTAATTTTTTTGGCAAATTTTACAAGGTCTGTACGATTTCCAAGCATTAATGAGGTAATCATATCTTTTTCAATAGACGCTTTAAAATCAGGTGTGTTTTTCTGCGCTTCCATAATTTCAGTGTAAGAGAACTTCGTCCAAATCTTGAGTCCTTCTTTGTTTTCAAAAAACAAAGGTTGCAATGATTTTACATCGGTGGTAAGTTCAGATACATCTTTAAAGTTTTTTACTTTCATCAGAACCTGGTCCTTATCGATATTCTCGATAGTTCCAATATACTTTTTTCCTTCGTAAGTAGCCACCACTGGGTCGCCTTTTGCATATACTACTACTTGTTTGTCATTGGCATCTTTTGCCGATTGAACAGGAATGTCTTTAGGGTCTTTTTCTTGAGCCATACTGTAAAATTTTAAAATTAATTATTAGTGTTTTCCCAATGGGAGATTGTTCGATTGGATTGTTTTTTGTGCAATTGGTCTACTGCTACTGGGGTAAGTAATGAAAGAGAATTTTTGCCAAGAAAAAAACTAAAATCAGCCACAAGTGCAATCTCTCTTTTTTGGGTTTTGATTTCTAGTTTATTTTTTTGAGAATATACTTTGGTATCATAAGCATTAAGGGTAATGTCTTTGCCTTGATAGAGTAATTCTTTTTGTTCATTCGAGAGAGAAAGCTCCAGTTCGGTTGCCTCAAAAAAAGCATCTTTATCTACGATAATAAACATTTTTAGTTCTTCATCAAAGAGATACCCAACTCCTTTATGATATACATAAGCCTGTTTAGGCGCTTGGCTTAAAACAGGCTTAACATTTTTTACAGGGTGTAACCCTCCTACATTACACAAACGAAAACGTTCTTTTGTTTGAGGGTCTAAATATACTTTAGAGTAAAAACCTTTGGGTAATTTTTGATTTTCTTGCTTGGCTTTCTCCAGTATCGTTTTGTCGTTACTTTGTTCCATAAAATAGAAATTTATAAAACAAAGATATAAATATTTTATTTATGTTTAATTTTTTTACATATATTATTATTATCTTTTTGGATTTTCAAACTCCATTTGTACCTTAAAAGCACTGTCCAACTTTAATACAGCACTAAAAGTACCTTTCTTACCTACAAATGTGCTTTTCTTTATCGGCTTACCCCCTACTAAAGCTTTTACATCGGAAACGGATAGTTTGGCTTTAGCTATTTCTTTAAAAATAGAAAAGTCGCATCCTGTTTCTTTGTATTTTGTACAGCTGTAACTCAAATTAAATTCTTTAAGTGGTGCTTTGCATTTCGGGCAGTTCCCCAGTTCAGGTGTTTCAAAAGCAAATGAAAGTGTATTGTCAGTTCCCACAACCAAACACGCATCAAATTTTTTACCTTCTTTCGAGGTAAAACCTTTGATAGTTTTCGATTTCTTTGTACTAAACAAGGCTAAAACTTCTGCCGTAGGTATTGTTTTCTCCGATATGGTTTTCCAAATAAACGGCATAGAACAGGTTTTGGGTTTGTTTTCTTTATCTTGGGTATTACTACAATAATACCCTTTAGAATGCTCTATAATAGCTCCTCCACAATGGCAAACCCCCAGTGAGGCAGTATTTTGAAAACTTGCAATATTTACTTCTTTAATCGCTTGAACCAAACCACTGGTAAAGCTTTGAATTTGTTTGTCAAACAAAGTTTTGTCAAATTCGTTTTGTTCCATAAGATACAATCGATGTTCCCAATCACCCGTAAGTTCAACCTTTGCTATGTCTAATTCCTTTATAGCTTGGTAGATTTTCAAACCTTTATCAGTAGGAACTAACTGTTTCTTATCTCTTTGAATGTACTCTCGTTTAAGTATATTTTCAATAATTGAAGCTCTTGTGGCAGGAGTTCCAATACCTGCTTGTTTTAAGGATTGGCGCAGTACTTCGTCCTCCACTTCCTTAGCACAGGTTTCCATAGCAAGAAGCAGTGAAGCTTCCGTGTACAAACTCTTGGGTTTAGTATAATGGGTTGTAAGATGCGATGCGCTTAATCCAACCTGCATACCAGGCTCTAGTTTTGGCAATACCCCTTGCGGTTCATTTTCCTCTTTCTCTTGTTGTTCATCTACTGATTGTAAGGTCCTCCACCCTTTTTTCAATACCACAACACCTTTTCCTTGAAACAATAAACTGCATGGCTCTACTCTACAACTAAAACTTGTTACTTCTTTTATACAATCCTCAGCGAAAGATTCTAAAATGCGTTCTTTAATCAAATTGTATATTGCTTTGTGTTTCGGGGTTTCAAAATCGCTCTCTTTGGGTTGAATGCTTGTTATTAGTAAAGCATGATGGTCTGTTACTTTAGAATTGTTGATACACTTGTATTTTTTTTCTGTAATACCTGCGCTAAGTAATTCTTTGGCTCGCTCTGCATATCTATCACCCTCAAGAGCCAAACATTGCATAATCTCTTGCACTGTAGGTAACATATCCTCACTAATATAACAACTACCTGTTCTTGGGTAAGTAATGAGTTTGCGCTCGTACAAACTCTGGGCAATGGCTAAGGTATCAGAACTCGTATAAGCATAGCGGGTATTGGCTATCCTTTGCAGTGAAGTTAAATCATGGAGTAAAGGCGGAGTTTCACGCATCTCTTTTTTCTGCACATCAACAATCTCGGCATTCTTTTTATCCTGTAGTAATAGATGATGCGCTTCGAGTTCTTGGAGTACATCAAAATGCTCACTTAAGGCATTAAAACCAATGGATTGATACGCTAAATCAAGCTTTATAGAATAATACGGCGTGGGCTTGAAATTTTTATGCTCCAGATACCTTTGGCATATCATCGCTAAGGTAGGGGTTTGCACCCTTCCAAGACTCAACAAACCTTGATTTACTTTACTTGTAAGGGTCATAGTTGCATTTAAACCAACCAAATAGTCCGCTTCATTACGACCTCTAGCTGCACGATAAAGAGCCTCAAACTCCGCTCCATCTCGCAAATTATCAAAACCTTCAGCTATCGCACTCGGGGTTAATGAACTGATCCATAGCCTTTGTATGGGTTTTGTGCATTGTAAATAATCATAGATGTACCGAAAGATAAGCTCTCCCTCTCTCCCTGCATCTGTGGCACAGATAATGGTGTCGCTCGTGGTAAAAAGCGAATCAATAACCTGAATTTGCTTAAGTACACTACTATCTCTAGGTTCTAAAGTAAATGAATCAGGAAAGAAGGGCAAACTAGATAAGGTCCATTTTCCTGTATAACCTAATTTTTCCATAGGTTGTATTTGTACCAAATGTCCAAATGCCCATGTAACTTGATAGTTATTTCCTTTAAAATAACCATCTTCTTTGGAGTTTGCTCCCAAGAATTGGGCAATCTCACGAGCCACTGAAGGCTTCTCTGCTAAAACAGTAATCATATATATATTTTATTTATTTTTTACAAATATATATATATTATTATTATCTTTTCCTTATCTTCTTTTTTTGCGCTTTTTCGGTGGTTTTAAACCAGGTGTTTGTTGTGGTGCATCCACTTGGTTTGCCACACTTTCCATAAGCAACGAACTCAATAGTCCATCAAGAAGTACAGCTCCAGCACTCGGTGCTTCTCTTTGAGTTCGTGGTAAAGGAGCACTTGGTTGTGCATTGGATTGAATTGCATCGAGTTTCTTATTATCATAAATATACTCCATAATCCTTTTAGTACTCATATTAAACTCTGACGCATTATAACGGTTTCCTGTGGCATAATCAGTAAACACCATGCCATATACCATGCCCTTGTTTTTCTCTGCCTCAACTCTTTTCACTTCAAGCTTAATACCTTTTTTGCGTAATAAAACCTCTAAGTCTGAAAGTTTCATAAACTTATCTTTAGAGAGTGTATCAATGACAGATTTTACTTTACCTTTTACTTTAGAGTGTCCTACTTTTTTTGATTTTTCATTCACTTCGAATTGGTATTGTAAAGCAGGCGATGAGAAATTTACATCAATCTTTACTCCTTCCAACCCCACAGAACTGCGTTTAAATTCTTCAAGTTCAAACACAAATGTATTTCCAGTTTCCGTTGCTATACGTTTGATGTGGTGTTTGGAAAGCATCGCATCAAAATCGGCATAATCAATAGGTTTTTGTTTTACCACATCAGAAATAGCCTCATGAAGCAAATCCTTAGCACTATGTACACCATATTTTGTGTGTGAAACAATACGCTCCTGTAACGACTGACCTGTAACGGCTTTTTTTCCCTTTTGTTTGACAGCTACAGTTAAACCGTATTTATACTCCAAATCTCTTGATATGGATTGACTTCTACGAAAAATATTACTATCCGATATACGCTTACCTTCAATGGATATACTGCTACTTACAATATGGATATGTGGGTGTTCTTTATCATAATGCCGATAAATGGCAAAGGGTTGGTGTCCATAGCCAAGTTCATCCATATAATCTTGTGCTATTTGAAGTAAACTATCATTGTCAATTTTGTCTTCTTTTACAAAGTTTAAACTAATATGAATATTAGGTTTACTAACTCTAGTATTCATCATATTATGACCTACAAGGGTTGCAACTATCGTTTCATAAGAAGTAGAAGCGATATTATTCACCCCCAATAATTCTGCTTTTTTATCCTGATTAAAGTCTTTTTCTTTGGTCTTATCATGGTTGTATTTTACCATACCTTCTACAAATTTTCCAAAAGATATTTTAGCTATCATGTACTAAAGTTGCATTTATTTTTATATATAATTCTTCAATTTCTTGCAATGTTTTGTGTAATTCTAAGAGCAATTTCTTATCAATAAATTGAAGTTTTTCACGATTTAAATGCTTAACCAATTGATTAAGATTAGTACCAATTCGTTTGGATTCACCAAGTAAATGAGAACGCATTAAAAACATAGAATGGTCTAAAGTATAGACTTGATATTTATTATTGATAAAAATATCGATAAACATATCCGTGCGGTTTTTATAATTTGATTGCTCAAACAAGGCATCAAGTTTATTTTTTTGGTCATCATTAACTAAAAATTGTATACGATGCGACTTGTGTATCTCTTGTTTGGGTCTACCTGTTTTTTTCTTGTATGGTTCCATAGAAATAAGGTTTAATTTATTGAATTATTAAAATAAGTTTGACTTGAAAAACACGACTTCGGAGTGTTTTTAGTCCTCAATATCCAGAGGATTTGAGGCAAGGTAAAAATTGCAAATTTTTAGTTTTTATGCTAATAAAAACACACCTTGCTTTTTTAATTAAACTTATTTTTCAAAGATAAACAAAAAACCAGTATAAACAGCTACCATGTTAAATAAATAGGTACGAAGTTGAATAAATAGGTACGAAGTTGAATGAATAGATACGAAGTTGAATGAATAGATACGAAGTTGAATAAGTAGGTACTATGTTAGATGTTAATCATTCCTTTTATTTATGTTTTAACTAGATATATAAAGAAAAACATAATTACATGAATATGGAAGTGTGTAAATATGTATAGAGTGATACAAATGTTTAAGTGTACACATTTATGAATATCTAAATATACACATATATATGTATTTATGTGTTTACATAAATACATATATATGTGTTTATGTATTTGATTATATATGTTCATAGATAATTGCGCACATACATAAATACATATTTAAGTAAGCATTTATTTATTTGTGTGTGTAAATATTTGCTTAAATATTTAGATAAATATTTGCGTGTGTAAATATTTATGCTACATTTGTAGTGTCTTAACATTAAAACTTTAAAAAATGAAAAAAGGTAAAATTATCGCATTTATTAACCAAAAGGGGGGAGTAGGTAAATCTACATTAGCTTGTCATTTTGCTACTAATTTGTACTTGAATTATAACCCAAAAAAAGAAAATAATTTTGTCGCTGTCTATGATAGTGATAACCCTCAATGGAGTTTGAACTCTTGGAGAGAAGCCGAAATGGAATTTTTAAATTCTCCTGATAGTCAATTTTTCGTCAATAAATTGAATTCAGTGTATACAGAACACGACAATGGAGATGGATTTAGTCCATATAAAATATACAAAGGGGATTTAGGTTCTTTTATTGATAAACATGCAGATAAATTAAAATCTTTGTATCAATACACAATACTTGATGTAGTTGGAACTGTAAATACTGAAGGTATGAGTCTTGACCTTTTTAAAAAAATTGATTACATAATCATTCCTATGTCTACTAACTTCGAAACAGTAAGAAGTACTCTTGATTATGTTCGTTTAATTATCGCTCCTTTGGCTTATAAAAACGAATTTGAATACAAGATATTATTAAATGATGTTCCAAGTAATCAAACAACTGATGTTGCACATATTAAAGATTCATTAAGACAAATGAATTATTCATTTTTTGACACTATTATCAATTCAAGAGAAAAATATGTGCGAATGAATATTCATTATAGAAAAGACGGAATTTTAAGTACTCTATTGCCAAATTACGACAGGGCAATTGGAAGTGTTGTTGAAGAATATTTACAATCAATAAAAAACTAAAATTATGGCAAAAAGTAGAACAAATTTTATTTCACAGGTTATTGAAAAGAGGGCGTCGATAAATGATTTAGAAAATGAACTTGAAACAGGACTAGAAGAAGTAGAAACTGAAAACATAAAAACAGAAGGGAAAAAATTATCTATTTTTTCTAAAATAACGCCAAAAAAAGGTGTTAAATATGACTCTCAAATTTACACCAGTAAAGAGGTTGCAGATAAGATAAAACTTATTGCTAACGTAAGTAATATACCTGCGGCTCATATTACAGATTATATATTAAGTGAATTTATAAAAAAGAATAAAGATACCATTAATGAATTTTTAAAAAGCAATTCTTTTATTTAAGGTTATGAGTACGTTTTTAAGTATGAGCATACCGATAATACTATTGTATTATTGTTGGTTCTATTATTACTATTATTATAGAAACCAAAGAAAAAATAAAAATGTAAATATTTTAACTAAGAAAAATAATAATATTGAAAATATTACTATCTTTGCTCAAAATGAAAAGGTATTGGAAACTGATATCTATGATGTAGAGATAGGCATTACCAAATCTGAAACCAAAACGGATTGGAAAAAAGCTTTAAAGGAATTAGAAGATGTGTCACATCAGATAAAACACGAAAAGCAAATAGATGAACTTCTTAAAAAGCATGATATAAATTAGTTTTCTCCTTTTCATAAGTAATAAACTTAAAATTAATATTTATGAAAAAAAAACTGTATGTATTAGTTCCTCTATTTTGTTTAGCATTTAATGCTTTTGCACAACAACCTGCACAGAGTAATACTTTAACTACGGCTTTGCAACAAGCTACAACCCAGACATCATCATTAGCTAATTCTGTAAAATTATTTCTATATGCTTTAGCCGCTATAGTTGCTTTGTATGGTGCTTTTAAAGTATTTACTAAACATCAAAATGGAGACCAAGACACTTCAAAAGCTATGGGACAATGGGCCTTTGCTTTTATCTTTTTAGTAGTTGCAGGTTATGTTATTGGTGGTGTTTTTGGTGTTTCTTTAAACTAATTACCAAATGTTTATTCCCTTTAAAAAGGTAATTACCCCTGCTGCCGTAAAAGGCATAAGAGGTGATTACCTTATGTTTTTTATGATGAATATAGCAGGAGGCTTACTGGTAATCTTTTTGGCTGTAGTTATACCTATAAATACATTTCTTAGACTTTTAATTGCATTAGGTGTTATAGTTTATTTGTTACATAAATACAATTCTTTTCGGAAATTATCGAAAGGTGATATTTATAAAGAAACCAAAAAAAATGCAAGAAAGAATATATATATTAAATCATAATAGATAAGTATGCTAAAAAAAACAACATTAGACTCTATAAGACCTGTTTGGGAGTTTTTAGATAATGATACAGTATTGATGCGAAATGGGTCATACTCAAGATGCTTTGAGTTGGAACTCAGTTCAATATTTACATTGAATAGAGCAGATTATGAAAAAATCAATGAAGAATTTAATTCAATTCTGAATCTTTTACCTGAATACAGTGTAATTCATAAAATGGATATTTATGAAAATAAAACTTTTAATAAAACAACATCTAGCGAAAACTTTTTACAAAAGTCTTATTTTCAAAAATACTTAGAAAAAAATTACTTAAATCATAAATCATATATTTTCATATCTAATACTCATTCTAATATTTTTAAACAATCTTCATTAAGTTCTGTTTTGTTTAAAAATAATATTATTCCAAAAAAACAAACAGATAATCAAAACCTTGAAAATTTTGATACAATTGTTAATCGTATCATACGGTTGTTAAACGATAGTAAGTATTTCAAGATAGAACCATTAGACATTCAGCAAATAAAACGATTACAACAGCAGTATGAGTCGTTAGATTTTACAAATAAAATTGCTACATCTGATATATATCAAGATAATTATAAAACAAAAATTGGTAAAAAATCAGTAGCTGCTTTGTCAATAAATTCTCTAGATTGTCTACCCAATGAATATGATATTGTCTATCGTGATAACAAATTTTCTACTGAAAAAAGTAATATTAATTTTTCGTTATTTCATCCAGTAGGGTTGGGGTTAAATTTTGAACACATTACCAATACTATTTTTATCAAAACTGACAAAGAGGCAATTAAAGAACTTATCACAAAAAATGAAAAACTAAACGTAACCTTTAGAAAAGCCGACCTTTCTAATGAAGATAATATAAACGATTCCTTAGCATTTAAACAACAAATGGAAAAGGGGTTTTATCCAATAAATTACCACGCAAACATTTTAATATATGATGAGGATATAGAAAATTTAAAAGTTAAGATTGATAAAACCATTTCTTCTTTAAACCAAATTAAAATAACTCCAAATATTTCAGAAAACGAAATACTACCACTTTATTGGTCTTGCTATCCTGGTAACGCATCGGACATTGGTTTTATTGACCAAACATTTCTCCTTCTTGATAATCAAGCATCAGCTCTTAATATATACGAAACAACAAATAAATCTGATGTTTCAGAATTTGGCGTTTACCTTATAGATAGAATAAGTGGCTGTCCATTATTTGTTGATATATCTGATGTACCAATGAAATTGGGACTTACAAATAATAGAAATAAAATAATCATTGGTCCATCAGGTAGTGGTAAATCTTTTACAACAAATCATTTAGTAGATAGTTATCTAGCCACAGATACACATGTGGTAATTGTAGATGTGGGTCATTCTTATGAACGCTTAAACAAACTGCATAAAGGAACCTATCTATCATATGAAGAAAATTCACCAATAAGTTTCAATCCTTTTTATACAGAAATTGACAGTAATTTAATTGAAAAAAAAGAAACTTTAATTGCACTAATTTTTACTTTATGGAAGATTAATACTTCTGGAACTGCTGATGAAGATGCAATCATTAGAGAAGGACTAAATGAATATTATGATTATGTAACCAAAAATAATGCATTTATGTGTTTCAACACATACTACGAATTTATGGTTGAAATATTTCTTCCAAACTTGCCAAGTGAAACAAAAGCATTGTTTAATAGTGCTTCATTTCAAAATGTGTTGAAAAAATTTTACAAAGGGGGAGAATTTGACTATTTATTAAATTCCAAGCAAAATATTAATCTATTAAACGAAAAGTTAATCATTTTTGAATTGGACAATATAAAAGACCATCCTATTTTATTTCCTATAGTATCATTAATGATTATGGAAACTTTCATTACAAAAATGAGATTATTGAAACACACAAGAAAAGTAATAATTATTGAAGAAGCCTGGAAAGCCATTGCAAAAGAAGGCATGGCAAACTTTTTAAAATACCTGTTTAAAACGGTAAGAAAACACTTTGGGGAGGCTGTAATCGTTACCCAAGAACTAGAAGATATCTTAGGTAATGAAATCATAAAAGATACTATATTAAAAAATTGTGGAGCTAAGATTCTACTAGATATGAGAGAGTATGCTTCAAATTTTCTTGAAATCCAAAAATTATTGTCTTTAACCGATAAATCCAAAGACTTAGTGCTTTCTCTAAATCAAAATCTATTGCCTGGAGATAGATATAAAGAAGTATTTATTGGATTAGGTAATGAAGGAAATGTGTATGGTGTTAGTCTATCAAAACAACAATACGCTTGCTTTACCACAGAAAAAAAAGAAAAAAACATTATTGATAATGATATTGAAAAATTCGGTGATATAGAATTAGCACTTCAAAATTATTCGGAAAAATTATAAAATCTTTAAACCCAAAAATATGAAAAAACAAATCTTAACACTGCTAAGCATTCTTTGTGTTCAATCAATGTTCTCACAAATGGCTGTATATGATGCATCGGCAAATGCAACTGCTGTTGAAACTAAAGCTACTGCTGCTCAAACTTTGGCTAAAACAACAGCTATGTTGAAAGAGCTTACGATATTAAAAGAAAAATACAATGAAATGCGTGATGATGTGGAAATGGTTTCTGATGTCATATCAACAGGTATGGAAATTCAAAAACTCATTACAACTTTAAGTAATATGAATAACAATGTTGAAACAGCAGTAAATTACATTTATCAGCAAAGCCTTATTTCTACAGAAGAAAAAATAAAATTAATAGATGCCTTTTATATTTTAGCAAATAAAGGTTTAGATGCTTTAGATAAAGCCACTGATGTTGTGACAACAGGAAATTATAAAATGACAGATGCTGAGCGATTAAACATATTGAATGAAACACTAAAAGAAGTCAATAGGCAAAACAATATAATCATCTATTTTTTTCAGAAACTAAAATCATCTGTCAATAATGTTAAACAAAAAAAGAATAATACTAGAACCGTAAATAAATTA
Source organism: Flavobacterium croceum DSM 17960 (assembly GCF_002917885.1). Taxonomy (GTDB): domain Bacteria; phylum Bacteroidota; class Bacteroidia; order Flavobacteriales; family Flavobacteriaceae; genus Flavobacterium; species Flavobacterium croceum. The sequence continues at coordinate 8,686 of NZ_PQNY01000017.1, read as the reverse complement.
TACAATGATACTAAAAGATAGATTATGGTAGATAATATAAATAGTTTTTTAAATGCTATACTAACGGATTTTTTAAATTCAACCAGTAATTTTTTAATGTATGCTAAATTAATTGCTGGTTTAGGAGCGCTTATTGTTTCATTTGTTACATTTCGTAAAATTCAAATGGAGGGCGATGTTGATGGTTCTATCAATAGCTTTGTTATAAAAGTGGTATTAGTTTCATTTGGAATTTCATTCTATGGAACGTTTGTTGGTTTAATAAATAAACCATTAGAATTAATGACTGAGGGAATTAAAAGTGTTTCTCAAGCACAAACACAAGATACAAATAATATATTTGCAACAGTTATCGAGGGTGGAGACACTAGCCAAAGCACAACATCAACCAATGAAGAATATCAAGCAGAAGTTAATGATGCTTTAAATCAAGCAGGTATGAACAATGCAGGTTCAGGAAATCCTGATTCAGAAAGTATATTAAATCAAACCTCTAGTGCTGATACTTCGGATATGTTTTCCAGTTACATTTACAATGCTATATTTAATGTGCTGTGTTTTATTGCGAGTATAGCACTTGTCATATTAAATATTATTAGAACTTTTATTTTGATTATATTATCAATGTTCGGCATTTTTGTTATAGCTATATCCATGTATCCTGGATTTGAAAATTCGTTTTACCAATGGCTTCAAAAATACATTAATGTTTATTTATGGTTACCTATTGGTTATATATTAGACAGTGTTTTAGCAAAACTTTTTTCATACCAAGGCATAACAAACGCCTCTGTAATGGATCAAACAATTGCTAGTACTGCTCTAATAAACTTAATGGCAATATCTTGTATTTTAGCCTATACACAAATTCCTACAATAGCCAATTGGCTTATATCTGCTTCAATGGGTAATTTTGCATCAAAAGCACAACAATCAACAGTTAATTATGTCCAAAGTGCAGCTAAAAATTTAATGAAAGGACCAAATTCATAAAACATGAAAGAATTAAAAAATTTAGATTACTCAATCAAAACTTTTCGAATATTCGGAATTGCAGTTATTCTTATTTGCTTTGTGTTTAGCATATCCGTTTATTTTTATTCAATGAGTCTGGTTGAGAAAAGTAAGGATAAAGTGTATTTACTTAATAACGGAAATGCTTTAGAGCTCGTTAGAAGTAGAAACCTATTGGATAATGTAAAAGCAGAAATTAAAAGTCATGTTACAATGTTTCATGAATTTTTTTTCAATCTTGATCCTGATCCTCAAGATATCAAAAAAAGAGTAACCAAAGCCTTAAATCTTATCGATGATACAGGTAGACAATTAGAGTCCTCAAGGAATGAAAGTATGTATTATCATAAAATGATAGAGGGAGCTATTTCTTCAAGGTTTTATTTAGATTCAATATCATTACAACAAAATAATAATATCTATTATTGTAAGATTTTTGCCAAGCAAAAACTTGAACGTTCCTCAAAAATAGTTTTTAAAAATTTAATAGCTGAGTGTAGGATTAGACAAACAAGTAGAACTGATGATAATCCACATGGATTACTAATTGAAAATTACTTAATAAAAAATAACGAAACAATAAATGAAATCAATAAATGAATTTTTACAGAAAAATAAAAAACTCATGTTTATTGCTCCAATTGCAATAGTTGCTTTAGTTTTTGTCGCCAATGCAATGACTCCAGAAGCTACAAAAGTTGAAAACAAACAATTGTTAGACACTTCATTGCCAAGTTCTGATTCAACAGCTTTAAGCAATGATAAACTTTCAACTTATCAAGAGTTAGAAAATTATAAAAGAAGTCAAGAAACGGACCAAAATTATAATACAGATTTAAGTATAGAAGATGTTTCTGTTTCCTCTACTACTTCTTCTCCAACCAAGCCAAATTCTGTTTATCAAACAAGTACAACAAATGATAAATTAGATATAATGCTTAAAAAATTAGAAAAAGAGCAAGCTAGTAGAAGAAGAATTAGTAGTAAACCAAGAGAAACAAATAGTTCTACAGCAAGAGATGAATATGTAAGTGCTGAACCAAAAATTCAATATGTAGAGCAAAGCAACAATATCCCAGTTAAAAACAATAATTTAAATTCATTTTTTAAAAAAAATAAAACTGAAGTTCAATTTGATGATAAAATTTTGGCTGTCATAAAAGGTGACCAAAATGTAAAATACGGAGATAGAATAACCATGATGCTTTCTAAAGATTGTACCATAAATAATAAAACATATAAAGCCAATACATACCTGTATGGTTTTGCGAGTTTTAGAGATAATAGATTAATAATTGATGTTTCTAACATAAACAATGATAGAATGAAAATCGTTGTATTTGATGCGCAAGATGGGGGAGAAGGTGTATATGTTAAAAATTCTGTGGTAGAAGATGCAAATAAAGGTGTACAAGATGAAATATCTGATGATATTAATGTAAGTAGAATACCTGGAGGCAATACGATAAAAAAAATGTTTAAAAAGAAAACTACAGAAAAAAAGGTATTGTTGTTGAATAATTACAGATTAATATTAAAAATATATTAAAATATGTTAAAACTATTTTTTCCCTTTTGTTTGTTATTTGTTTTTGGTCAAGCAATGGCTCAACTAGAAAAAGATAAAGAAAATAACATAATTGTTTATGTAAGTTCATCAAAAAATACAAATTTATTTTTTCCAACGCCAATAGAAAGTGGTGTTTTAGGTAAAGATAACTACGAATTTGCTTTTAGTGATGAAACAAAAACAAAACTTGGAATATTAAGAGGTACACAAGGTCCTGAAACCAACTTATTGGTTACTACAATTGAGGGTAATGTTTATTCTTTTATTGTAAGATATTCTGAGGATTTACAGAAACTCAATTACTTCATGTCTTTATCAGATAAGATAGGTAATATGAATGGAGATACTACAAATACAGAAGGGGAAAAAAAAGAAAATAATAATCTAGTTTCAAAAAATATTAGTGTTAATGATTATAATGCAGAGGCAAAAACAATTGAAAGAAAGAATGAAAGTACTAGAGCAAATGAAACTAATGAATTGTATAAGTTTATAATTGAAAAAGGAAGGTATTATAAAAGATATTATAGCGAAGCCACTGGTGTAAAATTACATCTATATAATATTTTTAACGATAATGGTGGAAACTTGTTTTTTTATCTAAAACTTGAAAATTCAAGTTCTGTTACTTATCAAATTGATACAATTGAAATAAATATTGTTGCTAGTAATTCGTATAAAAAAACATCAACTCAAACCATACCTATTGAGCCAATAACGATATACAAAGAATATGCAAATGCACTACCTAATTCATCTTCAGACTATATAATTGTAGTTAATAAATTTACAATAAATAAAGAAAAACAACTCCAAATTAAGTTTTCTGAACTTACTGGAGAAAGAGATTTGGAACTTGTTATTCCTAACCAATACATTAACAACCCTAATTCTAAATAAATGAAAATAAAGTTTATCATATTCTTGATATGTATAATTACATTTCAAACAAGAGCACAAGATGCAGCTATTGCTGTATCAGGTGGTCTTACGCAAAATGGATTTGCAGGAATGCTGTCCTATAATTATTATTATAATAGATATCAAAGTTCCTTTATTCAAGGAAGTATTTTATTTACATCAGCTAAAAGTAAGTCCTATAAAATACCATACAATGAATTTACTTTTAATGCTGGTATGTATTTCTTAGCTTTAAAAAATAGGTCTGAAGCTATAAAAATTACAGTAGGAGCAGGGGGGAGCTTCGGTTACGAAAGCATCAATAACGGATCCAATGAATTATCAACTGGGGAGGTTATTGTTTCCAAACAAAAATTCATTCACGGCGTCTTCGCAGGAGTAGATGCAGATTTTTATTTAAATGATAGACTTTCATTTGTTGTAAAAGCTAATGAATACTATCACTTCAATAGTGATATAGGTAAGTTTTTTCCTTATATGGGAGTTGGATGTAGAATATTTTTAGATTATTAATTATAAAAAAAACTATATGAAAAATTATAAAGTAACACATAAATTAGCATTTATCATCTTATTTATACTAAGCATAGTAGCCTGTACTGAAAATGATGAAGTCCAAAATGAAGTTACAAATGAGCCTGTAATTTTTACAGCGGTTACTCAAGCAGAATGTATGGTAAATCAGTCAATACCAATAAATTTTACATTAACACCTCCAGTAACAACTTCAAACACCACATATTTGATGAACTACGTCCTATCATCAGGCACTGGATATTTAATCGATTTAAATTCAACTATACTACCTCAAGGGGTTTATGATGATGTAACTATAGGAAATTTTACATATACCTACTATCCAACTACAGCAGGAACGCATACCCTTACCTTTAAATTAATGGATAGTAACGGAGCTATTTATACAGCGACAGTGACTATAACGGTATCAAGCTAGAATATTTTAGAATACTATAATAAAAAAAGAATTATGAAAAATTATAAAGTAACACATAAATTAGCATTTATCATCTTATTTATAATAGGTATAATAGCCTGTACTAAAGATGTAGAAGTTCAAGATACCTTTGATTTTGATTTTGATGTTGTAAAACCAACTGAGGCGTATTTGGGGGTAAATTCAAATTGGCAGTTGATTGTATCTCCATCAAGAAAAGTAGATGGGGTAACCTATAAAATGTATTATGAGGTCCTTAATGGATCTGTAGGACACTTTGTCCAAAGTAGTGTTTCTTCCGATTATACATTACCCACATTAAGCACACCTTTACAATATGTTGGTACAACCGAAGGAATACATACTGTTAGAATAACAATTAAAAGTTCAAAAGGAGTTGTTAAAACAAGGGAGTTTCAAATTAAAATCAATTTTCAACCTTTTGTTTTTAATTTAGCTTTAAATACTACTTCTACATTTATCAATACTCCAATAGATTTAACAAGTACAATATTAGATTCCAACAACCAAATAAACAATACAACGCTATATAAATTTGTGTATACAGTGTCTGGAGGAACTGGAATTATTTCAAAAAATGGAACTGATTTAGCACAAGCGGTTCAACATGATTTTAATTTAGGAAACACATCGTTAAAATATAAACCCTCTACATTAGGTACTCATGTTATTACAGCGATAGCCACTGCTCCTGATGGAAATACCATTACAAGGTCTGTTACTGTTGAAGTTACAAATGTACCTGTAATTTTTACAGCGGTTACCCAACCTGAATGTATGGTAAATCAAATTATTCCTGTAAATTTTACCATAACGCCTCAAGTAACAACAACAAATCCAACTTATTTGATGAATTATGTGCTTTCTTCAGGCAGTGGAGATTTACTAAATACAAATACAACTTCAGTAGCTCAAGGAGTTTATAATGCTGTAAATACTGGTAATTTTACCTATACCTATAAGCCAACTACTGCAGGAACACATACCCTTACCTTTGTTTTAAAAGATAACAACGGTGCGCAATATACAGCGACTGCGACAATAACGGTATCAAATGTATCATTTAACCTATCCACATCGGGCGATGGAACACTATTTTTAAATGCGCAAAAAGATTTTTTTACGTATTTAGTTCAAAATGTTCCTGATAGTACTGTATCATACCAAGTTCGATATACCATTGTATCAGGTTCTACGGGTAATGGTAAAGTGTATCACAACTCTAATCTTCTAAATTACGGAGAATTTTACAATATTAATTTAGGTTCAACACCATTAGTTTTTAAAGGAACCTCAATTGGTTCAGTAAACCTTCTTGTAGAAGTTAAAGATAGTAATAACGTTATACATTCCTCAACAGTTGTCTTTAACGTTCAAGGAATAGCTTACACTTTCAGCGGAGCTTCACAATATAATTCTTTGTTTATTGGCGAAAATTCAATGCTTAACTTTAATATAACTGAAAGTGCTTTTTCTGATACTAACTACGAAATGAAGTATCAATTTACACAAGGAAATGGTACTATATTAAATGGCACATCAGAAATGTCTACCAACGTTTACTACCCAGTAAATACAGGTACATTCAATAGAACCTTTACTGCTACAACCTCAGGAGTAGTTAAAATATTATTTACTGTAAGAAATACAACTACTCAAGTCGAGGCAACTCAAGAAATCGTAATTAATGCCAATTCTTCAGCATTTTCATTCTCTGCCACTACCACTGCAACTCAAGGAAGTGTTTCTTCTGCCATTCCAGTAAACTTTATGCTTTCCCAACAAGGTAATGCTCCAACAACATATGTAATGTCTTTTACCACTTCAGGTAATGGCGTATTTGTGTACAATGGCACTACCTATACAGCAGGTCAGCCAATAAATGTTACTCCAGGTTCATTTAATGGAACATACATTGGAAGTACTACAGGAACGCATAACGTTTCGTTTACAACTGTAAATAATAATTTACCACCACAAAGTGTATCATCATCTATATCTATCGCTCTAACTTCTCCTGACTTTAATATTTCCACTTCGGGTGATGGTTCTATGGTAAACAATACCATGAGAGATTTTTATGTGTATCTTACTCAATTAAGTACTACTTCCGTTTCAACCTATCAAGTTCGCTATACAGTTTTAACAGGTTCTACAGGCTCGGGTGAAATTTACCAAAACAATACCCTATTGCCATATGGCGTATTTAATACCATTAATACGGGGGCTACGCATTTAACGTTTAAAGCATTAACCGTTGGTACTATCTCTATTTTAGTTGAAGTAAAAGATAATTTCAATGTAATACATTCCTCAACTGTAGTGTTTAATAGTACAGGAGTAACCTACACTTTTAGTGGAGCTTCACAATTAAATACTGTGTACAATGGCGATAGCACTCCAATAAATTTTGATATAACCGAAAGCGCTCCATCAGGAACGAACTATCAAATTAAATATCATTTTACTCAAGGAACAGGTAATGTTTTGAATGGTTCTACAACTATGTCAGCCAATACATGGTATGAGGCTAATATAGGTGCGTTTTCAAGAACCTTTAATGCAACGGCTGTAGGAGAAGTTAAAGTATTATTTACAGTTAGAAATACTACAACTCTTGTAGAAGCTCAACAACTCATAACAATAAATGTAGCTCAAAGCACTTTTAGTTTTGATGCTTCTAATACTGTAAATACATCAGCTATAAACACATCAATCGGTGTAAATTTCACGCTAACGCAACAAGGTAGTGTAAATGGGGGATATGTGATGACTTTTACCACCACAGGTACAGGTACTTTTACCTATAATGGAACTACCTATACAGCAGGACAACCTATTAATGTGAATGCAGGTAATTATAGTGGTACATATAATGGAAATAGCGCAGGAACTCACAATGTTACTTTCAACGTTGTACATCCTACAAATCCAAGTAATTCGCTCTCAGATACTGTTAGTATGAATTTTACTTCTCCTGGTTTTTCAGTTTCCACTTCAGGCGATGGTTCACTTGTTGTAAATACTATGAGAGATTTTTATGTGTATGTAAACAATCAATCAACTACAGCCAATAGTTACCAAGTACGTTATTCTATAGCTTCAGGTTCTACTGGAACTGGTCAAATATGGTTGAATAACCAACCTGTAAATTACGGAGTATTTTCAAGTATTTCTACAGGTTCAACTTCTCTACAGTTTAAAGGTACTTCTATTGGTATTGTTCACGTTTTAGTTGAAGTAACCGATTCTTTCGGGGTAATTCATAGTTCAACATTAAATTTTGAAGTAACCAATATCGCTTTTACTTTTAGCGGAGCTTCACAAAATAATGGAATTTACATAGGAGAATCAACGCCCTTAAATTTTGATATTTCTGAGGTAAATAATTCAGGTACGGCATACCAGTTTAAATATGTGTTCCAACAAGGTAATGCCGAAATATATGAAGGAAGTAATTTATTGAATGTAAATACTTGGTATCCTACCACAACAGGTTCTTCCTCTAAAATATTCAAAGGTACTTCTCTTGGAACCATTAAAGTAATGTGCTACGCAAGGAATGTAGTTACTCTACAAGAACTCAGTCAGCTTATAACAATAAATGTAAATGAAACTTCCTTTACATTTTCAGCTACACCAGTATCTAATACTGGTTATGTAAACACATCAACACCAATTAATTTTAATATTAACCAAACTGGTACATCAGCCACATCGTATACGATGCAGTTTACAACCACAGGTGGAGGAACACTAACGTATAATGGCACTACCTATACAGCAGGACAGCCTATAGTGGTAACACCTGGAACATTTTCAGCTTCGTACTTTGGAACCACAGCAGGAGCTCACAACATAACCTTTACAGTAACCAATAACAATACATCACCACAATCTGTTAGTACAACAAAAACTATTACTTTATCAGCGCAAGATTTTAATTTATCGACTTCAGGCGATGGTTCGTTGTTTGTTAATACGCAAAAAGATTTTAATGTGTTCCTTTCGCAAATAGCCGTTGATAATAGCATAACCTATCAAGTACGCTATACAGTAGCATCAGGCTCTACAGGTAATGGACAAGTACTTGCTAATAATACCCCTGTGCAGTTAGGAATTTATGCGCCAATTTCACTTGGCTCTACATCTCTGCAATTTAAAGGAACATCGGTAGGAACTGTCAATTTACTTGTTGAAGTAAA
>NZ_PQNY01000016.1 GCF_002917885.1 Flavobacterium croceum DSM 17960 | reverse complement strand
TTTTGCTTTTCTAGAAGTTTTACTTTGGCTTCTAGTTCCATTATTTTCTGCTCTGGAGATTTTGGCATATTGGTTGGTGTTTGATTTTCCCAATCGAAGTTACCAAATTTTCGAAGCCAACCCACAACAGTGGAACGGGATTGGATGCCATACTTACGACAAACATCATAAGTTGAAATGCTACCTTGCTCTATTTCTTGAACAACTTGTAGTTTAAAAGACATGGTATAGTCTTTTTGAGTGCGCTTTACGTAGCGACTTGATTCTTGATTTTCCATAAGGATACTTTTTGTGTATCGCTATTTTAGGACGCGACATTAAAATAGTATAAAAACGCATTCATTAATTTGAATGCGTTTTTTTATATTTGAACATCAACAAACTCCTATGAAAAAAATATTTGCTTTATTATTTTTTACTCAAATTATAGTTTCTCAAAACCTATCACAATACATAAACCCAATGATAGGAACAGCAGCAATGGGACATACTTTTCCTGGGGCAACACTTGCGTTTGGTATGGTGCAGCTCTCGCCCGACACTCGCATTGATGGTAGTTGGGAAGGATGCTCTGGATACCATTATGATGATGCGGTAATTTATGGTTTTTCGCATACACACCTCAACGGCACAGGCTGTAGCGATTATGGAGACATTATGATTATGCCAACTATGGGCGAACCTTCTTTTAACCCAAAAGAATATAGCTCTACATTTTCACATTCTAATGAAAAAGCAACCGCAGGATTTTATGCTGTAAAACTAGACAAACATAATATAGATGTACGTTTAACCACTTCTACACGTGTAGGGTTTCACGAATACACTTTTAATAGTGATGGTACAGCAAATTTTATTTTAGATTTAAACCATAGAGACAAACTATTGTATGGCGATATAAAAATAATTGACAACAAAACCATTGAAGTACTACGCCGAAGTGAGGCTTGGGCAAAAGATCAATATGTATACGCTCGAATAGAATTTGACAAACCTTTAAACATCTCTAAAGTAATTGCAAATCAAGAAAATAGAAACGGTTTTTATTCGGGAACCGAACTAAAATTGGCTTTATCAAAAAATGTTAAAAAAGGAGAAACAATCAAAGTAAAAGTTTCCCTTTCTCCAACTTCTTATGAGGGAGCAAAACTAAATATGAGCGAAATAAATCATTGGGATTTTAATAAGGTAAAAAAACAAGCCGAAGAAATTTGGAACCAAGAATTAGCCAAAATTAAAGTCTCAGATAATGATAAAAATAAGCTAACCATTTTTTACACAGCATTATACCACACAATGATACAGCCCAATATCGCTCAAGATATTGATGGCAAATATAGAGGCAGAGACAATCAAATTCATAAAGCCGAAGGTTTTGATTATTACTCGGTTTTTTCTCTTTGGGATACATTTCGAGCGGCACATCCATTATATACTTTAATTGATAAAAAGCGTACCGCCGACTTTATAAACACCTTTATCAAACAATACGAACAAGGTGGCAGGCTACCTGTTTGGGAATTGGCAAGCAATGAAACGGATTGCATGATTGGGTATCATGCCGTTTCGGTAATCGCAGATGCAATGGCAAAAGGAATTAAAGGTTTCGATTATGAAAAAGCTTATGAGGCTTATAAACATTCGGCTATGCTTGACCATTTTGGCCTTAAGGCTTACAAAGAAAACGGACAAATAACCATTGATGACGAACACGAAAGTGTTTCTAAAACTTTGGAATATGCCTACGATGATTGGTGTATCGCTCAAATGGCTCAACTATTAAACAAAACAGATGATTATACGTATTTTATAAAACGCTCTCAAAACTGGAAAAATGTTTTTGATTGGCAAACAGGTTTTATGCGCCCAAAAAAGAATGGCGGTTGGGACAAACCGTTTGATCCAAAAGAAATCAACAACAATTTTACCGAAGGAAACTCTTGGCAATACTCATTTTTTGTACCACAAGATATTCAAGGAATGATTGATGCCTATGGCGGAAAAGGAAAATTTGAAATTAAACTCGACAAAATGTTCAATGCCGAAAGCAAAACTACAGGTAGAGAACAAGTTGATGTTACAGGATTAATTGGGCAATACGCCCACGGAAATGAGCCGAGTCACCACATGGCGTATTTGTACAATTACATTGGCAAACCTGAAAAAACTACCGAAAAAGTACATTATATTCTAAACAATTTCTACAAAAACTCACCCGATGGATTAATAGGAAACGAAGACTGTGGTCAAATGAGCGCTTGGTATGTGTTAAGCTCGATGGGAATTTATCAGGTTACACCCGGAAAAGACGAATGGGAAACTACAAGTCCAATCTTTAAAAAAATAATAATCAACCTTGAAAATAAAAGTCAGATAAAAATTAATAGAAAAAATAATCAGAAAATAATTCCCAAAAAAACAAATAATAAAGTGTTAGAAAAAGAGCACATCTTAATTCCTGTTCCAGTTATTGATGCAGAAAATAAATCATTTAAAAACGAGTTGAAATTTAAACTATTAAATCCGAAACCAATTAATTTTTCTACCTATAATGATTTGAAAATATATTGTAGAATAATTGATGAAAACTATAAAAACTCCCCTTTCTTTGAATATTATGGAGATTGGACATTAATTGGCAGAAACACAAAAGTTTTAGCTTATTCGGAAATAAATTATAATGGAAAATTTTACCAAAGCGACACCATATCTGCTTCATTTATTAAAAAACCAAACAATTATAGTATAAATCTCATTTCAACATACAACCCTCAATACCACGCTGGTGGCGCAGATGGTTTGGTAGACGGAATATACGGAACAACCAATTGGCGTAAAGGCGATTGGCAAGGGTATCAAAAACAAAATTTTGAAGCAATCGTCGATTTACAAAGCGAAATTGATGTAGAACATATCAATTGTAACTTTCTTCAAGATTCTCGCTCGTGGATTGTAATGCCTAAAAAAGTTATTGTATTAACTTCTAAAGACGGTGCTACTTTTACCGAAATTTCTCATGAAGATATTGCTGTAGACCCACTTAATTATGATGTGTTTACAAAAAAAGTTGCTTTAAAAATTCCAAAACAAAAAACACGATTTATAAAAGTAATCGCCGAAAATTATGGAAAATTTCCAAAAGGTCATCAGGCAGAACCTTATGATGGAGATGCGTTTATTTTTATTGATGAAATAGAAATTAAACCATGAAAATAGCTCTAATTCAAACTACTCTCTATTGGGAAAACCCTAAACAAAACAGGCAAGCATTAGAACAAAAAATCAATGCAATTTCTGAAAAAGTAGACCTCATTGTTTTACCAGAAATGTTTACTTCTGGTTTCACCATGAACCCAGTAAGTGTTGCCGAAACCATGCAAGGCGAAACTATTTTATGGTTAAAAAATAGAGCAAAAAACAAAAATTGCGCTATTACAGGAAGTTTAGTTATTCAAGAAAATAACAACTATTACAACCGATTGGTTTTTGTATTTCCAAATGGAGAAATTCAAACGTATGATAAACGACACCTTTTTACTTTAGCTGGCGAAGAAAAAGTATATACTGCTGGAAAAGAAAAATGTATTGTAGAATATAAAGGTTTCAAAATCTGTCCGTTTATTTGTTACGACTTGCGTTTTCCTGTTTTTTCTAGAAATGTTGAAGAATATGATGTGTTGATTTATGTTGCCAATTGGCCCGAACCACGAATTAATGCTTGGAATATTTTACTAAAAGCGCGTGCCGTAGAAAATATGTGCTATACTATTGGAGTAAACCGCATAGGTGAAGACGAACACAACCATTTATATTCAGGGCACACACAGCTTGTTGATTATTTAGGAGAATACATTGTAAATCCTCAAATAAATGAAGGTGTTTTTATAGCAAATATCAATAAAAATGCGCTTGTAGAAATGCGGAAAAAATTAAACTTTTTAAACGACAGAGATGACTTTAAAATCAATATCTAGTTCGTGTTTTTTAAATCAAAAACTTGCTCTACATCCCAATTGGCACGAACATCAAGTTCTTTTGGAAAATAAAGCACTTCTTCGCTTTGCGTTTTTTGCAAATAATTTCCAGCATCCCATTTTTTGTTTTTATTATCATCATAAATAACCCTCATTGTAAATTTATTTGGCTGTAAAAACTCAAAATTTACTTGATTGCTTTTTTCTGCAAATTCTTCGGCTAAAACTTTTCCTTGTTTGTCTGTAAGTTGCACTATTACTGGATAATGTTTAACATTTTCGAGTATTACTTTCAAATTTCCAAAATCGGTGCTATTGGGAACTTTAAACTTATAGGTAAGTGTATCGTTTGGTTTGTCAAAATAATCGGTAAGCGCTTTGGGCAACATTGTAATGGTATAACCTTGATTGGCTTCTTTATCAAACAAAAAATTCAATTTTTGATGTTCTTCGTCATAATCCAATTTGTATTTTACAACCGATTTATCGCTCTTAGTAAACAATATTTTACTTTCGTCCCAATTTTTTAATGGTGTAGAACTCACCACAGAAAAGGTTTCTCTAAAAGGCAAAACACCATTAATATCCGAACGAACAGCTAAGGTATCTTGTTTTTGATCTTTTATTTTAAAACTATATTTTTTAAGATATTTATTTTGTGCTATTTCTAGTGTTAAAGAATCGTTTTTATTAGCTTTAAACCAAACTTGTAAAGAGTCTTTTTGAGGAAACTTACTTACTTTTATTGGAATTTCTTTTTGATTATTTCGAGCTGTAATTTTTACCTTTTTAACATCTCCTTGATAGCCTACAATAATTTTGTTTCCCGAACTCTGATTAGCATTTTGAACAGCAAAAGGCAAAACTTCTTTAAATAAATTTAGTTTTGGCAAATCATTCGAAGGTATGTTTATAACATTTGTTTCAAAAGCAATTTTTTCTGTTTTTGGGTCAAATTTATTGTTTCTGTTTTCGTCTTTTATAGCAATCAACCTGTATTTACCTTCTTTTAAGTTGGTTAATTCTACAGTGGTTAAAGTGTCTAAACTATTTGCCAAATAATTGGGTGTTTTTTTATAAATAATAGAATCTGAATAATCAGCATCTATTTCGTATAACATCACAGAAACATACGTTGGCGTTTTTTGCTCCAAAGCATCGGCTAATTTTACTTTAAGTTTTAAAGAATCTATCGTACTGCCTGTAGAAAACACGTATTTAAAATTTTGTAAAGAATTCGATTCGTTGTTATCTTCTATACTTTGTCCAAAATTTAAACTATAGGTTGTATTGGGTTTTAAGTCTTCTTTAAATCGTATAGATATGGTTTTACTAGGTGTAAAAGGTAATATTTCGGGTTCTTTTTCCAAAGGCGGAGAAATAACAAGTTGTTTGTTTACATTTTTGAGTTTTACATATTCGTCAAAAGTGAGTTGAATTTCTTTACCTGTAAATTGGGTTGAAAAATTTTTTGGAATACTGTTTTTTAGTACTGGCGCAAGTGTATCTTTTGGGCCTCCTGTTATACTACCTCGTCTAGCGCAACTCGCTACCAAAAAAAGTAAACTTATAAAAACAAGATGGTTAAAACTTAATTTCATTGTTTTGAAAATATTTATGCAAAATAACAATTATAATAAGTATTACCGAAATCTTTTTACGGAATATTAACGTGTTATTCTGCTATTGCCATAGTAAGTATGCTTATTTTTACATCTGGAATTTCAAGTAAAGCTCTACAACAAGCTTCGAGTGTAGCGCCTGTGGTTAAAATATCGTCTACCAAAAGTATATGCTTTCCATAATACTGTTTATCCAATTGTGCTACAAAAACAGCTTTATTCATTTCGTTTCTTGCCCAAATTGTTTTTTTTGTTTGTGTGTTGGAATATCTTGTTCGAACCAAAAACTGGGGGCAATAGTCTTTTTGCAATATTTGAGATATTGTTTTGGCAAATAATGAAACTTGATTGTAACCTCTTTCCTTTTGCTTTCTTGGGTGCAAAGGAACTTCTACAACGGCATCGATTGTTTGAAAGCATGAAGAATGCAGCAACTCTTTATTAAACCAATGTGCCAACTCCAACCCTATATCTTCCCTACCTTTGTATTTTAATTGATGAATCATGTTTTGCACAATTCCTTTTTTATGAAAATAAAACAACGAAGCGGCATAAACAACCTCTATTCTTCCATAAAATTTTTGCAAAGCTTCATTCTCTCGTTGAAGTAAATGTTGGGTAGTAGGAATTTCGTGTCTACAGGTTGTGCATAGTATTTTTTCGTTTGTTTTTAATAATACTGAGCAACCGGCACAAGTTTTCGGAAAAAAAACATTCAATAGGCTTGTAAACATAATTTTTTGGCTTTAATGCTATAAAAATAAAAAAAAGTAATTCTATTTTTAGAATAAATTCCAAATTTTGCTTGAGTTTTATACTTTTGCATCATTATGGCAAAACAAGAAGATATTTTCAAGAACGTAATTTCGCATGCAAAAGAGTACGGATTTATATTTCCTTCTAGCGAAATTTACGATGGTTTAAGTGCAGTATACGACTATGCACAAAACGGAGTAGAATTAAAAAAGAATATTCGCGAGTACTGGTGGCGTGCTATGGTTCAAATGCACGAAAACATTGTGGGGCTAGACGCTGCCATATTAATGCATCCTACCACATGGAAAGCATCTGGGCATGTTGATGCTTTTAACGACCCATTGATAGACAATAAAGATTCTAAAAAAAGATATCGTGCCGATGTTCTTATTGAAGATTATGCCGAAAAATTAAATCAAAAAGCCGAAAAAGAAATAGAAAAAGCTCGTGCTCGCTTTGGAGAAGCTTTTGATGAACAACAATACCGCACTACAAATCCAAGGGTTATGGAATATCTTTCTAAGAAAAAAGAAATCTTAGAGAGAATGGCAAAATCATTAGACTCTGGCGATTTAGACGATGTAAAAGCTTTGATTGAAGAGCTAGAAATTGCTTGCCCAGAAAGTGGTTCTAAAAACTGGACAGAAGTACGTCAATTTAACTTGATGTTTGGTACCAAACTTGGGGCTTCTGCCGAAAACGCTATGGACTTATACCTACGTCCAGAAACTGCTCAAGGTATTTTTGTAAACTTTTTAAATGTTCAAAAAACGGGACGTATGAAAATTCCTTTTGGTATTGCCCAAACAGGAAAAGCATTTAGAAACGAAATTGTAGCTCGTCAATTTATTTTCCGTATGCGTGAGTTTGAACAAATGGAAATGCAATTTTTTGTAAAACCAGGCGAAGAAATAAAATGGTATGAGTATTGGAAAGAAACTCGTTTAAAATGGCATCAATCTTTAGGGTTGGGTAACGAGAACTATCGTTTTCACGATCATGAAAAACTAGCTCACTATGCAAATGCTGCCGCTGATATTGAATTTAATTTTCCATTTGGATTTAAAGAACTAGAAGGTATTCACTCTAGAACCGATTTTGATTTAAAAGCACACGAACAATATTCTGGTAAAAAACTTCAGTATTTTGATACCGAAGAAAACAAAAACTATGTTCCTTATGTAGTTGAAACATCTGTAGGACTTGACAGAATGTTTTTGGCTGTTTTTTCTAAATCTCTTGTAGAAGAAACTCTTGAAGATGGCACAACTAGAACAGTGTTAAGACTACCAAGTGTTTTAGCTCCTACAAAAGCAGCCGTATTGCCTCTTGTAAAAAAAGATGGTTTACCAGAAATTGCCAAACAAATTATAGATGATTTAAAATGGGAATTTAATGTTACTTATGATGAAAAAGACGCTGTTGGTAGAAGATACCGTCGTCAAGATGCTCTTGGAACTCCTTTTTGTATTACTGTAGACCATCAAACCATAGAAGATCAAACTGTAACATTAAGACACCGCGATTCTATGATGCAAGATAGAGTAAAAATAGATGCTTTGAGAGACATTATAAACGAAAATGTTTCGGTAAAAAATTGGTTATTAAAAGCTAAATAGTTAAAAAAACCCTGAATATTCAGGGTTTTTTTAACTATTTATATCAATATATAAAACTATATACATATTACAATTAAGTTTTGTATTTTAGTACCTAGCCAATTAACCTCTATAAAAACTTAGTAATTTGAAAAAATATACCTGCGTTATCCTAGACGAAGATATAAAAAACGCCAATCGAATTCATAAAATTATTACGTCTATAACTTCTTTAGAATGTATTGCTATAGCGAGTAAGCCTAAAGATGCTGTAGAACTTATCGCATCAGAATCTCCCGATATTATTTTTTATAGTTTAGCCAAATCGTTAGAAAATGTAAACTTTAATTTTAATTTTTTAAACGAATTAAAAGCTACTATTGCCGCACACAGCGCTATTATGATTACAGCCAACTCAGGAGAATATTTACAACAAGCGTTACGCAATAATGTATTTGACTACTTTATAACACCTTTGGTAAAAAAAGAAATTCAACAAGCCGTAAAAAGATATGAAGAACAATTTACGGATAAACACAAATTAAAAACTTCAATATCAAACAGTAATAACACGCATCAAAATACGGTAATTTGTTTAAAATCTTATGGCGATTATAAGTATATGCTTTCTAAAGAAATTTTATACTTAAAAGCAGACAACAACTCTACAGATATCTATTTAAGTACTGGCGAAAAAATATCGGCTTTTAAAACTTTAAAACACTTTGAACAACTTTTACCCTACCCTTTTGTAAGGATACATAATAGTTATATTATCAATTCTGAACATATAGTAAGAATACATACAGGAAAAAACATTTGCTATATTAAAGATATAAATACAAAAATTCCTTATTCTCGATCGCATCGAAATAACATACTGTCTCTCTTATCTCAAATTTCTCGTGAAAACTACATAGAAGTGTAGTACTAATACGAAAAAACCCACAATTTTTAGTTAAAATACATTTTCGTCGAATAAATTTTACATTTACTCGATTACCCTATCAATACACTAAAGGTTGTAGCGTATCTACTTAAAACGCATAATATTTAGTTTACAACTAATATTTCTGTTATACTTTTACATCGTTGAAAGCACAAAAAATTAACAAAGTCTTTCACAAAAGTAAAGAAATTATTTAATTAAACTTATAAAAATACAAAAAATTATGAAAAATTTAATCGCTACTTTCGCTTTAGTTGCTACTTTAACAGTTGGTTTAACTTCATTTGCTACTCCAGCAAAAGCAACAAAAAAATCAAACAACAAAGTTGCTCTTTCTACAAGAACTGCTGATACAGGAGGTAGAGGATTAACTACAGGTGTAAGACCATTCTAATTTTCAGAATTTACAATACTTGTTTTTCAAATAAAAAAGGATATTTTTGTTACAAAATATCCTTTTTTATTTGAAAAAACCTTTATTCATACGAGCTCTCCTCCTTCTGCTTTTCTATTTTGTTTCTTGTACGCAACAAAACACAAAATTACAGCAAATGAAAATCTCAGATAGTATTACCAAAGGGTATAAAAAAATAGAAAACCCAAAACTATCTACTCAACAAAAAAAAGAAATACTTGATAGCCTTTTCACACTTACAAAAGAACTTCAAAACCCAAAACTTCGAAAAGAAAATTTGTCAAAACTAGCAAATTATTATTTTGCAAATTACAATCAAAAAGATGTAAGAAAAACTTCTATACAATTACTTAGAGAGGCTACAGAAACTAAAGATACTTTATATTTAGCACATGCTAATAGATATTTAGCTTCAGATTATAGAGAAAGAGAAATTTATGATAGTGCTTTTTACCATTATGTAAAAGCTGAAAAATTTTACAAAGCTATTAATGATAAAGAGAACTACGCTTATGTATTATATAGTAAAGCTTATGCACAACACTTAATAGGCGAATTCAATGGTGCCGAATTAAACCTATCACTAGCGGCTAATTATTATAAATCGGTTAATGACTATCAAAACCTGCAACTTATTTATAATGAACAAGGGCGAGTTGCTCGAGATTTGAGAGAATATGACAGAGCACTGGAATACTTTAATAAAGCTCTCGAAAACGCAAAAAAAATACCTAACGAAAAAGAAGAATCTTTTTCGAGTATTTGTTTAAGTAACATTGGTGTAGTATATCAAGATATGCGAAAATATAATGAAGCTATTAATTACTACAAAAAAGCTCTTTATCCTGACAATAAATTAATAAACAACAATCCAGTACTTTATTCAAACGTTGTTGATAACATGGCTTTTTGTAAACTTCAAATTAAAGATTTTACACAACTCCCAGATTTATTTTATGAGGCGCTACAAATAAGAGAAACCAACAAAAACATGTTTGCTGTTACTAACAGTTATATGAATTTGTCGAAATATTATTTAAAAATAAATCAAATTAAAGAAGCCAAAAAATATGCTTTTCTGGCTCTTTCTACTTCTAAAAAAACAGGTGTAGTGCGAGACATTATGGGAGCGTTACAACAAGCTAGTGAAGTAGATGTTAAAAATGCTTTTAAGTATAGCGAAGAGTATATTGCATTAAATGACAGTTTACAAATACTCGAACGAAAAAACAAAGACCACTTTGCTAGAATACAGCTAGAAACTGATGAAATTATTCAAGAGAAAGGTGTTATTGAAAAAGAAAAGAACTACATTTTAGTATATCTTTTTATAAGTGTACTGTTTGGTATTGGTGTTTATATTATTAAAAATCAAATAGCAAAGACGAAAGAACTCGAATACAAACAAGCACAACAAAAAGCAAACGAAGACATTTACAAACTTATCATATCTCAACAATCAAAAATTGATGAAGGAAAAGATGTAGAACGAAAACGAATTGCTAAAGAAATTCACGACGGATTACTTGGTCGCATTTTTGGTCTACGCTTTAATTTGGATAGCTTAAATTACGATAACACTCCAGAGGCTATACAACACAGGCTTCAATATATTAATGAACTAAAAATTATTGAAAACGATTTAAGAGAAATATCGCACGAATTAAGTAGAGAAAACGAATCGTTAATAAACAATTTTTTGGCCATTGTAAACAATCTTTTACAAGATCAGAAAAAAATTAACACAGCTAAACTTACAGTAAATATAGATAAAGAAATAAATTGGGACAATATTTCCAATGTTTCAAAAATCAACATTTATAGGATTTTACAAGAAAGCTTACAAAACATAAACAAATATGCACAAGCTACCCTGATTAAAATTGAATTTTTTAAAGACAAAAACAGTAACTTAGTACTCAAAATATCTGATAACGGTATTGGCTTTAACAGCAATAAAAAAAGTAAAGGTATTGGCATAAAAAACATGAATTCTAGAGCCAAAGAAAGCGGAGGAATTTTTGAAATAAAATCGGAAAAAGGCAAAGGAACGGTGAGTGTTTTGGTTGTTCCGTTTAAAAAAGCAAACAATAAAGATGAAAAACATTAATGTTCTTATCGTAGATGATCATCCCTTTATTATTTTAGGGTATAAAAACGGGTTGAAATTATACCCAAAAAAGAAGTTTGAATTTACCACATTTGAAGCTACAGACTGTAAAACAGGCTACAAAATAATTACAAACCCTCCCGTAGAATTTGATATTGCTTTTTTAGATATAAGTATGCCTGCATACCCAGAAAAAAACATTTTATCTGGAGAAGATTTGGCAAAACTTTTAAAAGAAAAAATGCCTTTATGCAAAATTATTCTGCTAACCATGCACGATGAAAGGCTTAAAGTAGAAAAAGTAATTGACGAAATAAATCCTATTGGACTCATAATAAAAAGCGATTTAACGTTTGAAACAATGAAATTGGCAATACAATCTGTTTTACAAAACCAATTTTATTACAGCGATGCGGTAAACAACTATCTCAATTTAATGCAATCGGAAATAGTGTATACAGATGTAATTAATAAACAAATTTTGTTTTATTTAAACAAAGGAATTGATGCAGACGATATAGCTTTATACATTCCTATACTATCATCTCAATATGTACACGAGCGCATTGCAGAAATGAAAGAATTACTCGAAATACCCCAAGCTACCAACGAAGAACTTGTTGTTCTAGCCAAACAAAAAGGAATGATGCTTTAAATTTTTTATCTTTCATTGCAAAAAAGTATCTTTGCAGCTTATTTACAATTTCATAGCATGAATAAATTATTAATAGTAGGAACTGTAGCTTTTGATGCTATAGAAACCCCTTTTGGAAAAACCGATAAAATTTTGGGTGGTGCAGGAACATTTATTGGGCTATCTGCATCTCATTTTAATGTAAAATCTGCCATTGTATCGGTTGTTGGAGACGATTTTCCGCAAGAATATCTAGATTTACTAACCTCCAGAGGTATTGATATTTCTGGTATAGAAATAGTAAAAGGAGGAAAAACTTTTTTCTGGAGCGGACGTTACCACAACGATTTAAACTCTCGTGATACTTTGGTTACAGAGCTTAACGTATTAGCAGATTTTAAACCTGTTGTTCCACAAAATTTTACAGATTCCGATGTAGTAATGCTAGGAAACTTACATCCATTGGTGCAAAGTTCTGTACTTGATCAACTTACTAGTACTCCAAAACTTGTTGTATTAGATACTATGAACTTTTGGATGGACTGCGCACTTACAGAACTTCTTGAAGTAATAAAACGTGTAGATGTTATTACTATAAATGATGAGGAAGCACGCCAACTTTCTGGCGAATACTCTCTAGTAAAAGCTGCTGCAAAAATTCACAACATGGGTCCAAAATATGTAGTTATCAAAAAAGGTGAACACGGGGCTCTATTATTTCACAATAAAGAAGTTTTTTTTGCTCCTGCCCTACCTCTTGAAGAAGTATTCGACCCAACAGGTGCAGGCGATACATTTGCTGGAGGTTTTTCAGGATATATTGCACAAAGCGAAAACATTTCGTTCAGCAACATGAAAAATGCAATTATTCAAGGTTCTAATTTAGCTTCTTTTTGTGTAGAAAAATTTGGAACAGAACGTATGCTAACGCTAAACGAACAAGAAGTAAAAGAAAGACTAAAACAGTTTAAATCTCTTACTCAATTTGAAATAGAACTTTAATACAATACTACGCCACAAATTTTGTGGCGTTTTTTTCTACAACACACAACAACACAACTACTATGAGCGAGGCTATTAAACACGAATGCGGCATAGCATTATTAAGACTCAAAAAACCATTAAACTATTATAAACAAAAATACGGCTCTGCATTTTATGGCATACAAAAAATGTATCTACTCATGGAAAAACAACACAACCGTGGGCAAGACGGTGCAGGGTTAGCTTCTATAAAACTTGATGTAGAACCAGGACAACGCTATATAAGCCGTATTCGTTCTAACGATTCTCAGCCTATACAAGATGTTTTTCATCAAATTAATACACGAGTAGAACAAGAACTACAGCAACACCCAGAATATATCGATAACGTTCCGTTGCAAAAAAAACACATTCCTTATATTGGAGAACTCTTTTTAGGACACGTTCGGTATGGTACTTTTGGGAAAAATAACATTGAAAGCGTACATCCCTTTTTACGACAAAACAATTGGATGCACAGAAACCTTATTGTGGCTGGAAACTTTAACATGACCAACGTTAAACAACTCTTTGACAGTTTGGTTGCTATAGGGCAACATCCAAAAGAAATGGCAGACACTGTTACCGTAATGGAAAAAATAGGTCATTTTCTAGACGAAGAAGTTACCGATTTATATTTCGATTGCAAAAACAAAGGACTTAATAAAAAAGAAGCTTCTGGAGTAATTATTGAAAAATTAAACATACAACGAATATTAAAACGAGCTTCCAAAAATTGGGATGGTGGTTATGCTATAGCAGGATTATTGGGTCATGGTGATGCTTTTGTTTTTAGAGATCCTGCAGGAATACGCCCAGCTTACTATTATGAAGATGAAGAAATTGTAGTAGTAGCTTCTGAACGTCCTGTAATTCAAACTGTATTTAATGTAAATTTTGAAGATGTTAAAGAATTAACCCCAGGAAATGCAATTATTATTAAAAAAAACACAGAAGTTTCAATCGCTGAGATTATACCTCCAACTGAAAACAAAGCCTGTTCTTTTGAACGCATTTATTTTTCTAGAGGAAGCGATGCAGAAATTTATCAGGAGCGAAAAGATTTAGGCAAACTTATAATGCCAAAAGTACTAGAAGCTATAGATTTTGATACAGATAACACTGTTTTTTCGTACATACCCAATACGGCAGAAACCTCTTTTTTTGGAATGGTAGAGCAAGCAAATGATTTTCTTAACCAACGAAAAAATCAATTTATACTAGACCATAGAAAAACACTAACAAAAGAAAAACTAGAAGAAATACTTTCGGTAAAAATACGAACCGAAAAAATAGCTATAAAAGACGCCAAATTACGCACTTTTATTACCGATGATAGCAACCGAGATGATATGGTAGCTCATGTATATGATGTAACTTATGGTGTTATCAAACCTACAGACAATTTGGTTATTATAGACGACAGTATTGTGCGAGGAACCACATTAAAACAAAGTATTTTAAAAATGCTAGATAGGTTAAAACCAAAAAAAATACTGATTGTATCATCGGCTCCACAAATAAGGTATCCCGATTGTTATGGTATCGACATGTCTACACTAGAAGGGTTTGTAGCTTTTAGAGCTGCTATTGCACTATTACAAGAGCAAAACAAACAAAGCATCATTGAGTCTGTTTATTTAAAATGTAAAAAGCAAGAAACATTACCCGATACAGAAATTAAAAATCATGTAAAAGATATTTATGCTTCATTTTCTGATGAAGAAATAGCACATAAAATTGCCGAAATGTTAGTTACTAATGATATCCAAGCAGAAGTAAAGATTGTATATCAGTCTGTAGAGAATTTGCACAAAGCATGTCCCAAAAATTTAGGCGATTGGTATTTTACAGGAAACTATCCAACAGCTGGCGGTAATAGAGTGGTAAACAAGGCATTTATCAATTTTTATGAAGGAATTAACTCTAGAGCATACTAAACCTTGTTTTTTATTCAGTTTAACGACTTTTAATGTAGTTTATCTAATTTTTTTTGAAGCAAATAATCATTGCTATACATTTACATCACCATAGCATTAGTAGGTTAAGTTTATGGTAGATTTGGGGCAAAAAAGGTGAAGAAATTCACCTTTTTTATTTTGTTTATATTTCATTAAAAAACATAAAAAAAAGCAAACCATATGGTTTGCTTTTTTTGTATAATCATGCTAAAAATTATTTATTCTCGGCATATAGTTTTTCTACTTCTGCCCAATTAATTACATTAAAAAAGGCTTCAATATAATCGGGTCTTCTATTTTGATAATGTAAATAATAAGCATGTTCCCAAACGTCCATACCTAAAATAGGAAAACCACCACAACTTACATTCGGCATTAATGGGTTATCTTGATTTGGAGTAGAACACACTTCTACTTTTCCGCCTTTGTGTACACAAAGCCAAGCCCATCCACTTCCAAACTGAGTAGCTCCTGCTTTTGAAAATGATGTTTTAAAAGCTTCAAAACCACCCAAATCTCTTTCAATAGCAGCAGCTAGCTCACCACTTGGTTGCCCTCCACCGTTTGGCGACATAACTTTCCAAAATAAATTGTGATTGTAAAAACCGCCGCCATTGTTGCGTACTGCAGCATTAGATGAATCTAAGTTTTCTAAAATTACTTCTATCGTTTTTCCTTCCAAATCTGTACCTGCAATAGCATTATTTAAATTGGTAGTATAGGCTTGGTGGTGTTTTGTATGGTGTATTTCCATGGTTCTAGCGTCTATATGAGGCTCCAAAGCATCATAAGCATAGGGTAATTGTGGTAATTCGAATGCCATAGTATCTTTTTTTAAATTAATAAATAAATTCAAAGTTATACATTTAACTTTGTAAAAGAAAATACTATTTTTCAATTAACAAATAATTAAAATCGATACTCTTTGTAATGCATAAAAAAGCTTTTACAATTTACAACGCCTCCGCAGGATCTGGTAAAACATTTACGTTGGTAAAAGAATACCTGAAAATTATTTTATTATCGCCCAAAAACGATGCCTACAGAAATATTTTGGCTATTACTTTTACCAACAAAGCGGTACACGAAATGAAAACCAGAGTGGTTGAAAGTTTGTACGAATTTGCCAAAGATTTTCCAGATGAAAAAGCTCAAGTATTACGAAATAAAATCGCCGAAGAAACCAAACTATCGCCTGTAGATATTCAAAGTAAATCTAAAGATATTATCAAATCTATCATACACAACTATGCTGCTTTTGATATTTCTACTATCGATAAATTTACACATAGAGTGATACGAAGTTTTGCGCACGATTTGGGCTTGCCTATTACATTTGAAGTTTCGTTGGAAACCGAAGCTTTGCTTACAGAAACCATAGACCGTATTATTGCTGAAGCTGGAAAAGATGCCGAATTAACCAACTTGCTTGTCGATTATACAATGGAAAAAACAGACGATGACAAATCGTGGGATATTTCTAAAGAAATTTTTGATGTTGGCAGACTCATATTGAACGAAAATAACCGAGAAGAACTAACACATTTTGAAAACAAAACCCTTTCTGAATTTTCTAAAATAAAAGAAAACCTAAAAACAGTTTGCACAAATATAGAAGAAGACACCCAAGTTCGAGCAAACCAAATATTGCATTTTTTAGAAGAAAAATCTGTTATACTTAGTTCTTTTTCTGGTAGTTATTTTCCAAAACATATACAAAGTATTGCACAAAATAAATTTAATCCAAACAACAAAACATACAAAAATATTGAAGATATAAAAGTTAATGCCAAAGCTCCCGATAAAGATTTAATTGAATCGTTAAAACCCGAGCTACTACAACAGCTTGATTACATTTATAAATTGTTTGAAAAAAAACACTTTTACGAAGCCTTTCAAAAAAATATTAATCCGCTTTCATTATTGCAAATTATTAGCAAAAATTACAGCGAAATTCAAAAAGAACAAAACCTACTTTCTATAGCAGAATTTAACAAGCTTATTCACAAAGAAATTCAGCACCAACCGGCACCTTTTATTTACGAACGAATGGGCGAACGCTACCGCCATTTTTTTATCGATGAATTTCAAGACACTTCGATAATGCAGTGGGAAAACCTCATTCCGCTTATAGACAATGCGCTTTCGGGAGAAATTGACGGCGAAAAAGGAAGTCTTATGCTTGTAGGCGACCCAAAACAATCTATATACCGTTGGCGCGGCGGTAAGGCTGAACAATTTATTGAATTGTCAAAAAACAACAATCCGTTTTCAAACCCAGAAAAAGTAGTTGATAGCTTAAAGCAAAATTTTAGAAGCCATGAAAACATTATACAATTTAACAATCAATTTTTTGAATTTATTGCAGAAGAATTCACAAATACAGATTATAAAAATCTTTACAAAAACGATTCCAATCAAGAAATTAACACTAAAAAAGGCGGTTATGTTTCTATAAAGTTTATCCCAGAAAAAAAAGAAATTGACGAAGAGGTAGAAACTCACGATGTTTTTTTGGCTGAAACTTTACAAACCATCTATCGTGTAAAACAAAATGGATTTCAAAATCATGAAATTGTTATTTTAACACGCAAAAACGAACAAGGCGTTTTACTCGCAAATTTTTTAACCGAAAATGGAATTCCTGTTATTTCATCTGAAAGTTTGCTTATTGCCGCATCATCAGATGTGCAAGCAATTGTGCAAATTTTGTACTATTTGGACAATGTGCAAAATCTAGAAGCCAAAGCACAACTGTTGTATTTTCTTTCTCAAAAAAATAAAGAAAAAATACCTACACACAGTTTTATTTCACAAGGAATGGCTTTGGAAAAAGAGCACGATTTTGAAAACTATCTTTTGAAGTTTGGCTATTCGTTTTCTTTTGAAAAACTACGAAGAAAATCTCTTTTAGAAACTGTACAACTTATTATTAATAGCATTATTAATCCTACTGATTACAATGCTTACATTCAGTATTTTTTGGATACTGTATTAGAATTTCAAAATAAAAAACAATCTGGGCTTTCTGACTTTTTATACTATTGGGAACAAAAAAGTTCCAAGCTAAGTTTACCATTGCCCGAAGGTATAGATGCTATAAAAATCATGACGATTCACAAGTCAAAAGGTTTGGAATTCCCTGTAGTGATATTCCCTTTTGCTAATGAAAACTATGCCTTAAAGCCTCAAGATAAAATTTGGCTCGATGCTAATGAACAAGAATTGGGACTGTCAAAAATATTGGTAGCCAAAAACAAAGGCATTTTAAATTTTGACAGTAAAAGTGCCGAAAAATACTTAGAAAAATCTCAAGAAGAATTACTCGACAATATTAATATTTTGTACGTGGCGCTTACCAGAGCCGAAGAACAATTGCATATAATTTCGCAACTTGTTACCCAAAACAAAGAGGGTAATTACCCAAACAATATGGCATCGTTTTTTATAAAATTTATTGAAGAAAAAAAATATTCTCTTGCAAATAATGTTTTTGAATATGGTAATGCCGAGCGTGTTTCTAAAACTGTAACTTTAAAAAAAGAGGTGCAAGTAATTCCGCAACTAGACAAAATATTAAGTCCAGAAAATATTAAAATAGCACAAAGAGAAAGCCTTATGTGGAATACTCCACAACAAGATGCTATTGCTTTTGGAAATACATTACACGAAATACTATCAAAAATAAATACCAAAAAAGATATTCAACATGCCATAGAATACGCTATAGAAACAGGACTTATCAATCAGACTCAACGAGAAATTATTTATCAAAAAATTATAGATATAGTAACAAATACGCAATTGCAATGTTTTTTTGAAGCCGAAAATAAAGTATACAACGAACGCACATTGATAGAGCAATCAAAACCCGTTTCTAAACCCGATAAAATGGTAGTTACAAAAAATAATGATGTGTTACTCTTAGACTATAAAACAGGGCAAAAACTCGACAAACACAAACAACAAATGTTTCATTATGTAAATACTATAGAATCTATGAACCTAAAGGTTGTAAAAAAACTATTAGTATATATTGGAGATAGTGTAGAAATTGTAGCTTTGTAAACACTTACTTTAGAACAACATATTTACAAACAATAAACAAATTAAACATTATATTTAAAGTTATGTACGGAAAAATACAACAACACCTACAAAACGAGTTACAAAACATTACATCAAATGGTTTGTATAAAAAAGAGCGTATTATTACCTCTACACAAGGTGCCGAAATCATGGTAAACGGCAAAAAGGTACTTAATTTTTGTGCAAACAATTATTTAGGACTTTCATCGCACCCCGAAGTAATTCAAGCTGCAAAAGACGCATTAGATTCGCACGGTTTCGGAATGTCGTCAGTGCGTTTTATTTGTGGTACTCAAGATATTCACAAAACACTAGAAGAAAAAATTGCCCAATTTTATGGAACCGAAGACACCATACTTTACGCCGCTGCTTTTGATGCGAACGGAGGTGTATTTGAACCCTTGCTTGGAGAAGAAGATTGCATTATCTCTGATAGCCTAAACCATGCTTCTATTATAGACGGTGTTCGTTTATGTAAAGCTGCACGATACCGTTATGAAAATGCAAATATGGAAGATTTAGAACAACAACTTATCCAAGCAAACCAAGCAGGACATCGCTTTAAGTTGATTGTTACAGATGGAGTATTCTCTATGGACGGTATAGTAGCTCCATTAGATAAAATATGCGATTTAGCCGATAAATACGACGCTATGGTAATGGTAGACGAATGCCATGCCGCAGGATTTATTGGTAAAACAGGCAAAGGAACTTTGGAAGCAAAAGGCGTTATGGGTAGAGTAGACATTATTACCGGAACACTTGGTAAGGCTCTAGGAGGAGCTATGGGAGGATACACTACTGCAAAAAAAGAAATCATAGAAATATTAAGACAAAGATCTAGACCTTATTTGTTTTCAAACTCATTATCGCCAGCCATAGTAGGTGCCTCTATAAAAGTATTCGAACTTCTTGAAAAAGATACTTCCCTACGCGATAAACTTGAGTGGAATACCAATTATTTTAAAGAAGGAATGAAAAAAGCGGGCTTTGATATTATAGACGGAGACTCTGCCATAGTTCCAGTTATGCTCTATGATGCCAAGCTATCTCAACAAATGGCAGACGCATTACTAGAAAAAGGAATTTATGTAATAGGTTTCTTTTTTCCGGTAGTTCCAAAAGAAAAAGCACGCATAAGAGTACAACTATCAGCAGCACACAATCAAGAGCATTTAGACCATGCTATAAATGCATTTATAGAAGTAGGTAAAGCCTTAGAAATCATATAGAGTAGAATTTTTTCTACAACATTTTGATTATTCAGTAATAGATTGTACTTTTGCACCATTATATCTTTATAATCTAACAAAATTAAGTATGAAAAATCTTAACAAATTATTTGCTGCTATAGTGATGTTTGCTGGTCTAGCAACTCAAGCACAAGACAGCAACAACAAATGGGCTGTTTCGTTTGGAGCAAATGCTGTAGACGGAGCTAGAGTTAGCGCTGCTTCAAAATTTGAAGATCAGTTCTCTCAATATTTTGATGCTAAGAAATATTGGAATATTATTCCGTCTGTTTCTTATGTAAACGTATCAAGATACGTTGGTGACAATTTCTCTTTTGGTGTAACAGGTTCTGTTAACAAAATGAACAAATTCGTTTCTGGAAGAATTTATGATGCTACTACAAACACCAACGAATATCAAGTATCAAATCCTGGAGATTTAACTTATTATGCTGCTGATGCTGTAATTAAATATAGCTTCCAAGATTTATTAAAATCTAAATGGTTAGAGCCTTCTGCTCACATTGGAGGTGGTTACACTTGGTTGGGTGATGCGTCTGCAGGTACATTAAACGGAGGTTTAGGATTAACTTTATGGTTTTCTAAAAACGTAGGTTTATCTTTACAATCTACTTACAAACATTCATTTGATGATACAAGAACACCAAATGTTGATGTAGCTACTCATTTACAACACTTTGCTGGTCTTACTTTCAAATTTGGAGCTAAAGACACAGATGGTGATGGTATCTATGACAAAGACGATGCTTGTCCAACAGAAGCAGGTTTAGTAGAATTCCAAGGTTGTCCAGATTCTGATAAAGATGGTATCCAAGATTCTAAAGATTCTTGTCCAGATGTACCAGGTTTAGCTGAATTTAATGGTTGTCCTGATACAGACGGTGACGGTATTGCTGATAAAGATGATGCTTGTCCAGATGTAGCTGGTTTAAAATCTTTAGGCGGATGTCCTGATAAAGATGGTGACGGTGTTGCTGACAAAAACGACAAATGTCCTGAAGTAAAAGGTCCAAAAGAAAATGGTGGTTGTCCATGGCCAGATAGAGATGGTGATGGTGTTTATGACAAAGATGACAAATGTCCAGATGTAAAAGGTACTGCTGCTAATCAAGGTTGTCCAGAAGTTACTGACGAGGTAATGAAAAAATTAAACGATTATGGTAAAACTATATTGTTTGATACTGCTAAATCAACTTTCCAAAAACAAACTTACCCAGTATTAGAAGCTATGACGGCTATCTTTAAAGAGTATCCAAACTCTAGCTTCTCTATAGAAGGTCACACTGATAGCGATGGTAAAGATGCTGCAAACCAAAAACTTTCTGAAGAAAGAGCTGCTGCTGTTAAGGCTTACTTAGTAGAGCGTGGCATCGATGCTTCTAGATTGTCTTCTAAAGGTTTCGGTGAAACTATGCCAGTTGCTACAAACAAAACTAAAGCTGGAAAAGCTCAAAACAGAAGAGTTGAAGTAAAATTAGTAAGATAATTTTTACAACAAATAATACTTTAAAACGCTCCGAAAATCGGAGCGTTTTTTTTATTTTTATAGTATGAATACAAATTCTTTTCTTTACAAACTTTCTCATCATATTATTTATAACCTATCTGTAAGCACAGATAATGTTACTATAATATTACCCAGCAAAAGAGCAAAAATATTCTTAACAGAGGCTTTAAAAAACACCATTACCAAAACTATTATTGCTCCAGAAATAATTAGTATTGAAGATTTTATTCAAGAAGTTTCGCAAATAAGAAGTCTAGATGCCATAGAAGTGCTATTTCAGTTTTATGAAGTTTATACACAAATCGAAAAAAGTCCGGAGGAATTTGAATTGTTTGCCAATTGGGGAAAAATACTACTTCAAGATTTTAACGAAATTGATCGTTATCTTCTAGATCCAGACAAAATATTAAAGTATTTAGAGAATATTAAAGAAATTGAACATTGGGCTGTTGATGTAGATAAAAGAACAGAAATGATAGAAAAACATTTACTGTTTTGGAAAAAACTACCTCACTATTATCACACACTATATGCCCATCTCTTAAAAAGCAAAAAGGGCTACCAAGGATTAATCTATAGAGAAGCAAAGAAAAACATAGAATCATTTGCAAAAAACACCACAAAAACATACCTGTTTGCGGGTTTTAACGCATTGAACAAAGCCGAAGAACATATTTTTCAACAAATGCTTTTACAGGATAAAGCAAGAGTATTTTGGGATATCGATGAGGCTTTTTTAAACGATCCTTTTCATGATGCTGGCCTATTTGCTAGAAAAATAAAATCGGAATGGAAATACTATAAAAACCATCCATTTGAATGGATTAACAATACTTTTTCTGAAGAAAAAAATATACAAATTATTGCTACTCCAAAAAATATTGGACAAACAAAACTTGTTGGCAGCATTATTAATGATATCTCAATAAGTAATGTTAAACTTGAAAACACAGCGGTTGTTTTGGGTGATGAAAATCTACTTCTACCTATATTGTATTCTCTACCAGAGGCTATTGGAAATGTGAATATTACTATGGGTTATTCTTCCAAAAATAATCCGATACAATTATTTGTAGATAGGTTGTTTAAAATGCACACCAATGCCGTTTCACGTCAAGGAAAACAATATGTGTTTTACTACAAAGACGTACTTGATGTATTGCATAATCCTTTGACAACCAATTTATTTGACGCAGAAAAACTTAGCTCATTAATTAAAAGAAACAATTTTACCTATTTTTCTCACCAAATACTATTCGATTTATTTCAAGATAGAAACGATTTTTTTGAATTAGTATTTGCAAAATGGGACAACTCTAGCCTAGACATATTAGAAAGAATAAATACTATATTACTGAAAATTAAAAGTGCATTAGACTATTCTAAAGAAGATGAAAAAATAACAAATGCTTTTGTCTATTCTATATACTTAGTAATTAATAAACTCATAAATTATTATACTAAAAACATATTTAGCGAAAAAATAGAAACACTATATCAAGTGTACAAACAAGTTGTAGACATTGCCGAAGTTTCATTTGAAGGAGAACCTTTAGAAGGCTTGCAAATTATGGGTGTGTTGGAAAGTAGAACATTAGATTTTGAAACGGTAATCATTACATCTGTAAACGAAGGCAAATTTCCATCGGGTAAAAGTAATAACTCATTTATTCCTTATGATGTAAAACGCGAATATGGCTTACCTACTTACAAAGAAAAAGACGCGATATACACCTACCATTTTTATCATTTATTACAACGTGCAAAAAATATCTATTTGATTTACAATGTGGATAGCGACGGATTTGAGTCGGGAGAAAAAAGCCGTTTTATCACCCAACTCGAAGTAGAAAAAAAGAGCAAACACACCATTACACATCATTTGTATAATGCTATGGTGCCTGCCAAAGTAAGCAATACTATGCTTGTTGAAAAAACAGAAAGCATACTAGCTCGATTACAAGAAATGGCTCAAGCAGGCTTTTCGCCATCTACTCTAACAACGTATCTAAGAAATCCTATACAGTTTTATTTTCAAAGAATACTACGCATAAAAGAAGTAGACGAAGTAGAAGAAAACATTGCTGTAAACACACTTGGAACCATTATTCATGGCGCTTTGGAGGTGCTGTACACACCATATATAGGTAAAATTTTAATCGAAAAAGATGTAACAGATGCTTTACTTCTTGTAGAACAAGTTGTTTTTCAAAAATTTAAAGAAATTTATAAAGAAGGGGAAATAAAAAAAGGAAAAAATTTACTAGCCTTTGAAGTTGCTAAAAGAAATGTAATTAATTTTTTAAAATATGAAATTGAACAAATAAAAAACGGTGATCAGATACAAATTATCGCATTAGAAGAAACCTTTGAGCGTGTGTTTGAACACAAAAACATATCAGAAAAAATAATTATAAAAGGAAATGTAGACCGTATAGAAAATAGAAACGGCACTATACGAATTATAGATTACAAAACAGGAAAAGTAGAGCAAAAAGATGTAACCCTAACACAATGGGAAAATCTTTTAAAAGATAGTAAATACGACAAAATTATTCAGATTTTAGCCTATGCGTTTATGTATTCTACCCATACAAAAGGATTGCCTATTGAGGCAGGAATTATTTCTTTTAAAAATTTAAAATCGGGATTTTTACCTTTTACTTTCAAAGAAGATAAAATAAGTACTACTATTATTTCTGATGAGATTATGGATAGTTACCTCGATCAAATTGCAATCCTAATCAACGAGTTATTTGATTTGAATATACCATTTACAGAAAAAGAAAATTGACGATTACAATGTTTGAAAAAATAATTTTAGACTTTGAATTAATTCGTTTTTATTCTCAATATGACTCATGTGTCCGTCTTCAAAAGAAACTAATCCTACACGAGTATTTTTAATTTGATCTAAACTTTTTTCATACTGTAAAACAGGATCTTTTTTACCCAAAATAAGAAGTATTGGATAGCTTGCAAAGTGCAAAATCACTTCTCTGTCTTTTCGTATTTTCATACCTTCTTGCGCAGCAATTATGCCTTGCAATGGTGTTTTAAGAGCTTCACTACGTACCCATTCTATTTCTTCGATAAGTTTTTCTCTATTTTCTTCACTAAATAAATTTGCTATAGACATACGTACTGCTGCAACATAATTTTGCTTAACGGCCTTTATAGCTCGATCTCTGTTGTCTTTACGCTCTTGGCTATCGGCTCTAGAGGTTGAGTTAAGCAATACTAAGCCCTGCATCATATCAGAATACAGCTCGGCAAAAGCTAAAGCAACATAACCTCCCATAGAATGCCCTACAAAAACAGCTTTTTTCACCTTTAATTCATGAGTTAATACATAATGAACAGCATCTGCCATATCTTCCATAGTATGAACATAACCCATACATTGTGTACTTCCATGTCCTAATAAATCAATACATATTACATGAAATTTGTCAAAAAATGGAACAATTTCTTTCCACATTGTGCTATTTTCTAAAAATCCATGCAAAAAAACGAGAGCCGTACCTTTACCGCTATGTGAATACGAAATCGTGGTGTTTTTATATTGTGTTTGTTTTGTAATCATATTGTAAATTGTAAACAAAAAAGCCTTACTTTTAGTAAAGCTTTTAGCAGAGAGGAAGGGATTCGAACCCTCGATGCAGTTACCCACATACCAACTTTCCAGGCTGGCCCCTTCAACCACTCGGGCACCTCTCTAGTTATCTATTTCGCCTCGCAAAGAGGTTTCAAATATAGATTTAAAATTTTTATTTTCTATGGATTGCCCCAACAAATACATCAACTTGGTAATAGCAGCTTCGGTTGTGATGTCTTTACCCGAAATTATTCCAATTTTTTTCAACAAAGTACTGGTTTCATAGTGTCCCATG
Organism: Flavobacterium croceum DSM 17960; assembly: GCF_002917885.1. Classification (GTDB taxonomy): domain Bacteria; phylum Bacteroidota; class Bacteroidia; order Flavobacteriales; family Flavobacteriaceae; genus Flavobacterium; species Flavobacterium croceum. The sequence goes on along the minus strand of NZ_PQNY01000016.1, from coordinate 38,639 downwards.
CTTACACTACCTCCCGAACATTGCGTAACATTTACAATTTGCAAACCACGTTTTATGGCATCATCTAATAGTTTGATAAACCACTCTTCGTTAGGTGCATTTCCAGAACCATAGGTTTCCAAAACGATTCCTTTTAAATTGGGTATGGCAAAAAGCGTTTGAATTGTTTCTTGATTAATCCCTGGAAATAATTTAATTATCAACACATTACTGTCTAGATTTTTTCTTACAATTAAAGAAGTTCCTTTTTCTGGGTAGCGTAATGCTTTTGTATTGATATTTAAGTGTACTCCAGACTCTGCCAATGGTTCGTAGTTTGGAGAAGCAAAAGCATTAAAATGCTCGGCATTTATTTTTGTAGTTCTATTAGCTCTATATAGTTTATATTCAAAATACAATCCTACTTCTTGCACAATAGGCTCATCGTTTTGTTGCAAACTCGCAACTTGAATTGCTGTAATTAAGTTTTCTTTGGCATCTGTTCTTAAATCGCCAATAGGCAACTGAGAACCCGTAAAAATTACAGGTTTACTCAAATTTTCGAGCATAAAACTCAAAGCAGAAGCAGAATAAGACATCGTGTCGGAACCATGAAGAATTACAAAACCATCAACAGTATGGTAGTATTTTTCAATTACTTCGGCTATTTGAACCCATTTTTCTGGACTCATATTCGAAGAATCAATAGGTTTACTAAAAGAGAACGTTTGTATATGGCAATCGAGCTGTTTTATTTCGGGGATTTTTTGTAATAATTTATCAAAATTAAAAGCTCTTAATGCTCCCGATTTAAAATCTTTTACCATACCAATGGTACCGCCAGTATAAATAAGTAAAATACTAGGTCTTTTAGGCATATTTGTATTTATTAATTACTGGATTGGCATACATTGCCAAAAATCCTTCACGCATTACTTCATTGTGTGTGTCAATACGCATTTCTAGCCTACGTTCAAACAACAATTTTTCATTTTCGGTATAAAAATCCTTGTATTTTTGCGTATTGTAAAGCAAATCGTATGCTATATAATTGGTTGGCCAAAGTTTGTACGACTGATGAATTGATTTGTCTAATGCTTGTGCCAATAATTGAATTTGTTTATTGTTATTGGTTGTTTCTTTTGCAATAGTATCCAATTCATTGTCTAGAAAATCGCCCACATGAAGGTGAATTCTTTTTTTCTGACCTATAATACCGCTTAACAGTGTTTTAAAATCTTCATTCTTTTGTTTTACATAAATTTCATCATTTGCCTCTGCCATTAGTTGAGGCATTTTTAAAACATCGGTAGGGTCGTATTCATAAGAAATAGAAACAGGTAAAAGTTTTACTTTTTTAAAATAATCCATCAAGTTCGACTCGTCATTTGCCATTGCTAGCATTTTCAAAACACCTGTATGTGTGGCATCATTACCGTCTTTGGTTCTGCCTTCACGTTGTGCTATCCAAACCGAACGGTTCTCTCTACAAATAAGATGCTTAATGTATTCTGACATTAATTTTGAGCTTTCGAGAAGCTCTCTTGGCGGAAGACCTCTTTGTACAATGAAATTTCTGTTAAGTCTTGACAAACACAACAAAAAATCTTTTTTCACTAAATTATCTCCTATTGCCGATGCTGTAAGTATTTGCTTATAATCGTGCAAACAAACATTGAGTATAGAAGTATCTAAAATGATATCTCTATGGTTGGATATAAACAAATAGGCAGTATTAGGCTCAAGTTTTTCAAAGCCAGAAGTAGTAACGCCATCTGAAGTTTTTTCTAATACTTTTTTTACGGCACGGTATGCAAAATTAATTTGAAAATCTCGTATCGAATGAGTTCTATTAAGTTGTTCTTTCCAAACAGATTCGTCTGTGTCAGGAAATGCAAAATCCATCAAAGCCTTCATCATAGGGTGATGAATGGAGGAAAGAATAGCATCGTTTACTTCTGCATCATAAAAAGGACGAATAGCATCAAATTTTGACATTTTTAGTTTGGTTTGTTTTCAAGAACAAAAAAACAAAAAAAACACCAATAAACGAATGATTAAGTAAAGCTTTTCATATTAAAAAGGGATTTTTACAATATTGTTTGGCTTTCTTGTTCATAAAACGCGTCCAAAGATAGGTTGGGCAATTGTGATGCCATTACCGCCAAAGCATCACATCTCTCGTTTTGTGGGTGGTTATTATGCCCTTTTATCCATTTAAAATCTACCTGATGTTTGCGGTACACTTTTAAAAATCTAAGCCATAAATCTGGGTTTTTTTTGTTCTTGAAACCAATTTTTTCCCAACCAAAAACCCATTTTTTTTCAACAGCATCTACCACATATTTAGAATCTGAAACGATTAAAACTTTTTTATTGTGCTGATTTATTTTTTCTAAACCAACAATAACAGCAAGCAACTCCATTCGGTTGTTGGTTGTGAGTTTAAATCCTTCGTAAAATTCTTTTCTGTAATTTGTACCTACTAGCTCCATAACCACACCGTATCCGCCCTTTCCAGGATTTCCAGAACAAGCACCATCGGTATATATACAAATTTCGTAGGCCATTAAAATAAAAATAAATTATTCTTGGTTTTTTAATAGTTGTTCTATAACCGTTGAAAAATACTGATGTTCCAATTCTAGAACTTTATGGGCAATCATTTCTGCACTTGTACAATTTTGTATTGCTACCGATTTTTGAAAAATAATATTGCCCTCATCATAATTTTCATTTACATAATGTATAGTAATGCCTGTTTCAGGCTCTTTATTATCCCAAACGGCTTTGTGTACATTAGTTCCATACATACCTTTACCCCCATATTTTGGCAACAAAGCTGGATGAATGTTAATAATTTTATTCGGATAGTGCTGTATAATATTATCAGGAATTTTAAGCAAAAAACCTGCTAACACTAGTAAATTTGGAGAAAAAGGAGCTAGTAAATTTAAAACTTCTCCTTCTTCCAACTGTTTTTTAGAAAAAACAAATGTCGGAATATTAAATTTTTGTGCTCTTTCCAATACTTTGGCATTAGGATTGTTAGAGCATACCGCAGCTACGCGAGTATGTTCATTATTTTTAAAGTATTGCATAATTTTTTCGGCATTACTTCCAGAGCCAGAGGCAAATAGTACAAGATTATTCATTTCAACCGTAATTCGTATTACACTAATCAATATCAGTCACAAAAAAAAGAATAATAAATGACATAATTTATACATATTTGAATCTATTCTAAAAATAATTTTCTATTTTCGTACTAACATTTATTAACCAAAATGTTGAAATAAAATAAAGTTTTTTATTTTTGCCAACAAATTAAAAATTAAAATTTAGAAATTATGTCAGACATTGCATCAAGAGTTAAAGCGATTATCGTAGACAAACTAGGCGTTGACGAAAACGAAGTTGTAACAGAAGCAAGCTTCACTAACGATTTAGGAGCTGATTCATTAGACACTGTTGAGCTTATTATGGAGTTCGAAAAAGAATTTGATATTCAAATTCCAGATGATCAAGCAGAAAACATTGCTACTGTAGGTCAAGCAATTTCTTACATCGAAGAAGCAAAAAAATAATAAAAAGATTATCCCGTGTGCATACTTTGCATGCGGGTTTTTTATTATTCTAAAAAAATTGTCTATTTTTGATTGAATTTTCAATCACACTATATTGAAAATACCCTTGTTTCTTTTTTGTTTAAAGATGCTTGGGTATTATTTATATAAAACAAACTAAAAGAACTATTTATGCAATTAAAACGTGTTGTTGTAACAGGTTTAGGAGCGCTAACTCCCATAGGAAACACTGTTGAAGAATATTGGAATGCTCTGGTAAACGGAAAAAGTGGTGCGGCTCCTATTACTTACTATGATACTGAAAAACATAAAACTAAATTTGCATGTGAACTTAAAAACTTCAATGCAGAAGATTTTATAGATAAAAAAGAAGTTCGTAGGCTTGATAAATTTGCACGTTACGCTATAGTAGCCAGCGATGAAGCCATAAAAGATGCAGAAATAACATTAGAAAATGTAAATAAAAACAGAGTTGGTGTTATTTGGGGTGCAGGAATTGGCGGATTGGAAACCTTTCAAGAAGAAGTAATGTACTATGCAAAAGGTGATGGTACTCCAAAATTTAATCCTTTTTTTATACCAAAAATGATAGCCGATATTGCCCCAGCTCATATTTCTATGCGCAATGGGTATATGGGACCTAATTATACCACCGTTTCTGCTTGTGCATCTTCTGCCAATGCGATGATTGATGCTTTCAATTATATCCGTTTAGGAATGTGTGATGTAATTATTACTGGAGGTTCTGAAGCTGCAGTAACCATTGCAGGTATGGGAGGTTTTAACTCTATGCATGCTTTATCTACTAGAAATGAAAGTCCAGAAACAGCCTCTCGCCCATTTGATGCTACTCGCGATGGTTTTGTATTAGGTGAAGGTGCTGGTGCTATTGTATTGGAAGAGTATGAACATGCTAAAGCTAGAGGAGCAAAAATATATTGTGAAATAGGCGGTGGCGGATTATCTTCTGATGCTTACCATCTTACAGCACCACATCCAGAGGGAATTGGGGTTATTGCTGTAATGGAAAACACGCTTCGCGACGCTGGATTGGCTCCAGATGCGGTAGACCACATCAATACCCATGGTACTTCTACGCCTCTTGGTGATGTTGCAGAGCTAAAAGCCATTAGCCATGTTTTTGGAAATCATGCTAAGAATATCAACATAAATTCGACCAAATCTATGACAGGTCATTTACTTGGTGCGGCAGGAGCTATAGAATCTATAGCTGTTATCTTGGCTATGAAACACGGAATAGTTCCTCCTACTATTAATCATAGTGTAGTAGACGAAAACATAGACCCAAGCTTAAACCTTACCCTAAACCAAGCACAAAAAAGAGATATTAAAGTAGCCATGAGCAACACTTTTGGTTTTGGTGGTCATAACGCTTGTGTATTATTTAAAAAATTAGATTCATAATCGTATAATGAATTTATTTAAGAAAATATTTACAAAAAATTCCCGTCCTCAAGAAGGCGGGAATTTTTTTATAGAAGTTAAAAAAATTTTAGGTTTTGAACCTATCAATATAGAAAACTACAAAAAAGCTTTTACACATAGATCTTCAAATAAAGTAGACAATTTAGGTTATGCTTTAAACTACGAGAGATTGGAGTTTTTAGGAGATGCCATGCTAGGTTCTGTAATTGCTTCACATTTGTACAAAGAAGTGCCCAATGGAGACGAAGGATATTTAACCAAAATGCGTTCTAAAATTGTGAGTAGAGAACACTTAAACGAGTTGGGAAAAGATTTGAATTTGGTAAAATTGGTAGAAAGTAAAGTACCCACTCAACATTTTGGAGAAAATATACATGGCAATATTTTTGAAGCACTAGTAGGTGCTATCTACTTAGATCGAGGCTACGGATTTTGCGAGCAATTTATACATCAAAAAGTAATTGAACCTTATGTAGATATTGAAAGACTCGAAGGCAAAGTAATAAGTTATAAAAGTCTATTGATAGAATGGTGTCAAAAAGAAAAAAAACACTTTAACTACGATGTTTTTGATGATAATGGAAACGATGGTCAAAAATATTTTGGTGTAAAACTCAACATTGATGGCAAAACTGTAGCAAAAGCAAGAGCCACTTCAAAAAAGAAGGCCGAAGAAATTGCTTCAAAAAGAGCTTATTTTGTTTTTCAGGAAAAAATTAATTCAAAAAACAATTCATAAAGCTACAACGTTTTAGTTAATAAATTATCGTTAAACTAAAACCAACTTCAAAAAAGTACTGCTATAAGTCTTATCTTTACAGCCGTTTTTAATTATGGGTACCATAAAATTACATATTGATGACTTTGAAGAAAATGACTATCTATTAATTGCCATTCACACTACATTGGAAGACTATAGGTTAGCGTATTTTTTAAATAAATATCTTGGTGTACAATTACAAAAACAAGAAGAAGATATACATATACAAGTAAAAGAAAATCAAAGTTCTTTTTCGTTGTATAGTTTTCACGACAAAGAGCAATATGTAACTTGGAATTTGGTACAAAATAAAAATGAAATTGTTATTCAACCAGAAGAAAAACCGTTGAATAACCTTTTTTCAGAAAACCTACAAGCCATTGAAACAACCATCTATTTATTGCCAGAATTGAAAAAAGTAGATTATTTTTTAAAAATAGAAAATCTTACAGAACAAGAGAATTTATTTATAGAAACCCTAAAAAAACTCAAAACCATAGAAAAAATAAGCTTGGTTTACAACATAGATACCAATAGTATAAAAAATAAAAACAATTTAATATTTTAAAAACAATGCCTACTAGAAAGAAAACAAAAATTGTAGCCACACTGGGGCCGGCATGTAGCACCAAAGAAGTAATTAAAGATATGATAGATGCTGGTGTAAATGTGTTTAGAATAAATTTTTCTCATGCAGATTATACCGATGTTAAAGAGCGCATTGATATTATAAGAGAATTAAATAATCAATATGGTTACACTACTGCTATATTAGCCGACTTACAAGGGCCTAAACTTCGTGTAGGGGTTATGAAAGAAGATGTAATTGTAAACCCAGGCGATGTAATTACGTTTCAAACCGCAGAAGATATACCCGGCACCAAAGACCGTGTGTATATGAACTATAAAGCTTTTCCAAACGATGTAAACGCAGGAGAACGCATCTTGCTAGACGATGGAAAACTTATATTTGAAGTAATTGAAACAGACAAAACCAACGAAGTAAAAGCAAAGGTTATTCAAGGCGGGCCTTTAAAATCAAAAAAAGGAGTTAATTTACCTAATACCAAAGTGTCTTTGCCTGCACTGACTAAAAAAGACATCAAAGATGCTCTTTTTGCTATAGAAAATAAAGTAGATTGGATAGCTCTTTCGTTTGTAAGAACACCTGTAGACTTAGAAGAATTACAAGATTTAATAGCTAAAAATTCAGACCATAAAATTCCAATTGTAGCTAAAATAGAAAAACCAGAAGCTGTAGAAAACATTGATAAAATTGTAGCTTTTTGTGACGGATTAATGGTAGCACGTGGTGATTTGGGTGTTGAAATTCCAGCACACGAAGTGCCTTTAATTCAGAAAAAACTCATACAAAGAGCCAAAACAGCACGTATACCTGTAATTGTGGCAACACAAATGATGGAAACCATGATTACAAGTCTTACTCCAACTCGAGCAGAAGTAAATGATGTTGCCAACTCGGTTATGGATGGCGCCGATGCTGTAATGCTATCTGGAGAAACCTCTGTAGGTAATTATCCAGTACAAGTTATTGAAAAAATGACTCAAATTATTGAAGCCGTAGAAGATTCTCCACTAATTCATGTACCACAAGACCCTCCACAAGTACGTACCAAAAGATTTATAACAAAATCTATTTGCTATCATGCGGCGATAATGGCTAATGAAATTCATGCAAAAACCATTTCTACTCTAACCAATAGTGGCTATACTGCTTTTCAAATTTCGGCTTGGAGACCAAAAGCGCACATACTAGTATACACATCAAATAAAAGAATCCTTACTCAACTCAATTTACTTTGGGGTGTAAATGCGTTTTATTATGACGAGCTTGTAAGTACAGATGATACTATTATTCAAATTAATGAAATTGCAAAAGCAAAAGGCTATGTGAAAAAAGGCGATATGATTATCAACCTTGCCGCAATGCCTGTTTCAGATAAAGGAATGGTAAATACTCTCCGAGTTTCTGAAGTAGAATAAAATATAACGAACACGTCATCAAACCGTAATGTAACACTATTACGGTTTTTTTGTTTTAAACTATTTGCAATAGCTTTAACACCTACAAATTAACAAAACTTTACAAACGCTATTGGTTTCTTTAGTTTGCAATAATGCTTATTTTTGGCACTTCAATAAATTATAAATGTATAAATATATCGTTGTTCTTTTTTGTTTGCTTTTTCAAAATATAAAAGCTCAAGAAAATCTTGTATGGGTTTTACCTGCACTAGACAACGATGTGGTTAAACAACTTAATTTAGAAAACAACAACTTTAATAACGCTACAACTCTAGATCCTCTTTTTGCGAAGCTTTTGTTACAAAAAAAGTTTAAAAGCAACGAAAAAATAAGAATTGTTCATATTGGAGATTCGCATATTCAAGCCGATTTAATGACATCTGTGGTGCGTAAAGAATTTCAAAAACAATTTGGAAATGCAGGTAGAGGTTTACTTTTTCCTCTGCCTTTAGTAAGAAGTAATGGTACGGGAGATGCTATTTATACATCAAAAAATTATTGGACAGGCCATAGAATTACAAAAAAAGACACTTTAAATCCGTGTGGTGTAGCAGCATTTGTAATGCAAACCAACGATTTAATTGCAGGTTTTAATTTAAAACTTCGCAATGAAGATACTTTTGACAAAATAACTGTATTTACCAACAAAGCTGTAAATGAAATAGATTTGAGTTACAATATCATGGAAAATGATTTGCATTGTTATAAACAAAATACAGGTGTTAATTCATTTAATTTGCATAGAGAAACCAGCAGTATTACTATAAAACTTTCTGCCAACGATTCTATTCGATATTATGGCACTTCACTTGAAAAAAACAACGGCGGAATTATCTATGATGCAATTGGTGCCAATAGTGCTCGTTATTTAGATTACAATAGAACCAATTTGTTTTGGGAGCAACTTCCTGCTTTAAAAGCTGATTGTTACATTATTTCATTAGGAACAAATGAAGCACAAGACCCCAATGTTAATTTGGAAACATTCATAAAAAATGTTACCGAAGTTTGTACTAAATTAAAGTTTATTTCTCCAGAGGCTGTTATTATTATTGCTACACCTCCTGTTTCATATTATCGAAAAACACAACCTAATTTTACTGTACAATCGATTGCTAATACACTTATTAAATTTTGCAATAACAACAATTATGCTTATTGGGATTTGTTTAATACCTCAAAAGGTCTTGATGGGGCATCTATATGGAAAGGTAACAATTGGCTCAACACAGACTTGGTTCATTTTACAAACAAAGGATACGATTTACAAGCAAAATTATTATTGCTCGCTTTTGCAAATTCATGGAATGCTTTTTTAGAGAAAAATTAAAACTGTAAATAAATAGGAAAAACTGTTTCTGCACTTTTAAAAAAAGCATACAAAACAATAAATAGCATCAAAACAACAACATAATAGACTATAGAAAATCGAGTTTGTATGGCTATCCATTTGTCTGCTATACGATCTGGAATAAGATGCAATACATAACCCAGTAGCATCATTAACAAAGGATATTTATAATTTGCAAGAAACGTTTCAGCGCCTTGTAGCGTAAATTGATAAACTATTTGATGTATATACTGCTGAGCAATAACCAAATTTGCCGATTTAAAAAATATCCAACAAAATATTACAAAATGAAAAGTAATAATACCGTATAAGATATTCGATACAATTTTAGGTAATATAACTATTTTTCCAAAAAATTGAGACCAATATTTGTTGAAAATTAATGCTACGCCATGCAAGCTTCCCCAAATAATAAAATTCCAACTTGCACCATGCCAAAAACCACCCAAAAACATCGTTAAAAACAAATTTACTTGGGTTCTTAACTTCCCTTTTCTGTTTCCTCCCAACGATATGTACAAGTAATCGCGAAGCCAACTTGATAACGAAATATGCCATCTACGCCAAAACTCTGTAATAGATTTACTTTGATAAGGCGATAAAAAGTTGGTGGGTATTGTAATGCCTAACCATTTTGATATTCCAATAGCAACATCACTATAACCCGAAAAATCACAATAAATAACAATTGCATAGCCATACAGCGCCATTAAGCACTCAAATCCGTTGTGCAAAGCGGGGCCATCAAATACATAATTAACTAGATTTAAAGTAATATAATCAGAGATAATTAGCTTTTTTATTAAACCAGATACAATTAAATAAAATCCTTTTGAAAAATCGGTTTGAGATACTACATAAGGTTGTTTTAATTGCGGAATAAAATCTTTTGCTCTTACTATTGGCCCCATCACCAATTTTGGAAAGAAAGCCAAAAACAGCATATAATTTATCACGTTATCTTCGGGCTCAATTTCTTCTCGGTAAATATCTATACAATAACTTAGGTTTTCAAACGTAAAAAAAGAAATACCAATAGGTAATAAAATATGCAACAAATGAAACTTAAAATGTCCAATATCGTTGATAGTTTGTATAAAAAAGTCTGTGTACTTAAAATAAAACAAAACTCCCAAATTGGCTAATACGCTTATCCATAGCCCTACCTTTTTTACCGTTTTACTTGGAGCTTTATAAATAAACTTAGAAATACCGTAATTAAAAAGTGCAGATAATATTACAATAACTACAAAACCTCCACTCGCTTTATAAAAAAAATATAGCGAAAACAGCGTAAGTATAATAGCTCTATGCCTATAATTATTTCTAAATAAATAATAAAATAGTATAAAAAAGAAAAAGAAAAACACAAAAAACCCATTGTTGAACAGCAAAGGATTTTTAGGATTATACAACAATTGTTGCGCTACATTACTCCAATCTATTTGTATCATGCTTTAGATTTTTGTTTCGCTTTGGCTATTGAGTCTGCTTTGGCTTTGGCTTGCTCTTTTTTATGCTTAATTTTTGTTTTATTATAGTCATTCATCATGGCTTTAAAAATATAATAGGCTACCTTTTTAGACCCTTTTACATTGAAATGAATATAATCTTTACCTGCATACTGCAAACTATCTACATATTTCACCATAGTTCCGTTACCACCCATACTTTGATATAGATTGTAAAAAGGAATTTTAGTATCAAAGGCTATTTTTGCTTGGTTGTAAACCAAAGAGTCTATTCCTACGGCTGTTTTCCATTCTCCACCATAGTTAAATGCTCTATCTGAACAACTTAACATTAAAAAATCTGTAGTAGGCATAGCCGTTTTAAACTTATTTACAACCGATTTCATTTGCTTGTAATACGGCGTAAAATGTGTTTCTTCGGGTTTAAACATTAAATTAACGCCATATTGAAACACAATTAAATCGTAATAATTTTCTTTGCTTAACTCGGTTAATAATGCATTAGAAATTTGCTTTAGCTCAATTCCTGTAATTCCCCGAAAAGAATAATTATCTATAATTATACCCGAACTAGTTTCAGAACTTATACCATAAACAGGCGTTCTCGAGCTAGAAACCCGAACACTAACCGACTGGTTTGTACTGCTATTGAGTAATATTTTGTTGAAATACTTTGTGGCAGGATATGCTTTAAAAACAGAATCATTATAAGCTATTCGTAACGTGTCTCCTTTTCCAAAAAGTAACCATTTTTGCAAAGGAACTTGTGGATCTCGTTTTACTTTATCGAGCATATTCATTCTAAAATCTCCTCCAAAAAAAGAATATCCAGAAAGAAATAAATGAGAGTTAGAAGTATGTTGTTTAAAATTGTTCGACTTTATATAACCCGAAGTATTTACAATAGCTGTTGCTCTAAAATCTTGTGAAACCGAATTTACCGGAATAAAACCTACGCTACCCGTAAGATTAAACTGATTATTAAGCATTTTGCGCAAATCTTGAGTCATATAATCGCCCTCTATTTGACTATCTCCAAACCAAGCTATTCTTAATTTTACTGGTTTTCCTGCCTCCAATTGCAATAATTTTTGTGTTACATTGGGTAAAGCTGGTTCTATAGAATCTTGATTAAAGCCTATAATAGTTCCTTTTTTTTGATAAGACTCAAATGTATTTGTTGCCGAAAACGTATTTGGGATAAAATTTTGAAGCTGCTTATTAGCTTCTTTTCTTGGGTGATAGGCAATATCTGCCAATAAATTGATATTCTTAAATTTTGGAAAAAACAATTCAATTTCGCTTGAAAAAAAGGAAATCGAAATATACACTACCATAACAATAGTGGTAACTGTAACTACTTTTTTACTTTGATTCATTAAAGCGCAATAACATAATTTAATAGGGTTTTAATAATTTTGACTGGCATATATTTACAATTCGGCAAAATTAGTGCGCAAAAATAATAAAAAGTGTGTACCGTTGTTTTTTAAAACTCTTTTATTTTATATCTAAAAAGATTCGCTTTTTGCACTTACACAATATTTTAGTCTAAATTGGTATTCAAAATCTTATATTATATAATAGTTAAAATACTTGAATTGATGTATAGCAAGTTAAAACTCAAACTTTAACTGTACTACCACAGTTTTTTTAGATTCTGTATTTAAGTTATTCATCGAAATACCTAATAGTCGTACAGATTCTTTAAGCCTTTCTTGATACAATAGTTCTTTGGCTGTTTCAAAAATAATTCCTTTGTCTGCAACAAAATAGGGCAACGTTTTACTGCGAGTTTGGGTAGAGAAATCGCTGTATTTTATTTTCAAAGTAACTGTTTTTCCAGAAACATTTGGTTTTTTCATCCGTTGTTCAAGCTCTTCGGCAATACGAGAAAGTTTTTGTTCCATAAAAATTTCGGAAGTAAGATTTTCTCTAAATGTATGTTCTGCTGCAACCGATTTTGCTGCTCGATATGGTTTTACTTCACTATAATGAATACCTCTAGCAATATGGTAATAATAATTTCCGCTTTTATTGAAATGTGTTTCCAAAAAATCTAACGATTTACTTTTTAAATCTTTACCCGTAAAAATTCCCAAATGAAACATACGCTCGGCGGTAACTTTTCCTACACCATAAAATTTTCGAATATCAAGTTGTTCCAAAAACGATTCGACTTCTTCTGGATTTACCGTTTTTTGTCCGTTTGGTTTATTGTAATCACTCGCTACTTTTGCAACAAATTTATTTACAGAAATACCCGCAGAAGCAGTAAGACCTAATTCTGTAAAAATGCGTTGCCGTATTTCTTGTGCAATGAGAGTAGCGCTTGGATTTCCTTTTTTATTTTGAGTAACATCAAGATATGCCTCGTCTAGCGAAAGTGGTTCTACCAAATCGGTATACTCATGAAAAATAGCTCTAATTTTTTTTGAAATTTGTTTGTATCGATCAAATCGTGGTTTTACAAAAATTAACTCAGGGCAATTTCGTTTCGCCTGAACTCCACTCATAGCACTACGTACTCCAAATTTTCGAGCCTCATAGCTTGCCGCCGAAACTACACCGCGAGCTTCGCTACCACCTACAGCTATAGGTTTACCTCGGAGCTCTGGATTATCGAGCTGTTCTACAGAGGCATAAAAAGCATCCATATCTACATGAATAATCTTTCGTAGTGGCTTTGGATTGTTCATACTACAAAAATAATGTATATTTGGTAGATTATCTACCCATAATGTAATGGTAAATCCCACATTAAATTTTGTGAAATTAATGGAAGAAATTGAAAGAAAATTTTTAGTTAAAAACACCGATTTTGTAAAACAATCGAGTCATTGTTATGCAATTGCTCAAGGCTACCTAAATACTGCTCCCGAAAGAAATGTACGAGTAAGAATAAAAGGAGATAAAGGTTTTTTAACCGTAAAAGGTTTGGGTAATGATAGCGGGGTACGCAGGTTTGAGTGGGAAAAAGAAATTAGTATTGACGATGCTAAAAAGTTACTAGTACTATGCGAACCTACTGTTATTGAAAAAACAAGGTATGAAGTGCCCATTGGCTCTCATGTTTTTGAAGTTGATGTGTTTGAAGGTGCTCACAAAGGCTTAACCATTGCTGAGATTGAACTTGCTGATGAAGATGAAGTTTTTGAAAAACCATCGTGGTTGGGGCAAGAAGTTACAGGCAATATAGAATACTACAACTCTTATTTAAGTAAAAAAGCGTAATTTATTTTTGCAATATTTCTAAAGAAACATTCATTTGTCCGGTAGCTCTATTATGTGTAATCGACATAAATGCTTTTCTAGACAAGTCTATTTCTCTACCTTTTACAAAAGGGCCTCTGTCTGTAATTTCTACAACTACTACTTTACCATTTGTTAGGTTGGTAACTTTTACTTTTGTTCCAAAAGGTAATGTTTTGTGGGCTGCTGTTAAGCCGTTTTTATCATACTTTTTACCGCTTGCAGTACGACGCCCATGAAACTTATCGGCATAGTAAGATGCGTGAGCCGTTTTTTTGAATATTTTGTATTTACCTTTAGGTATTATTAAAGAGTCTTCTTGTAATGTTTCTATTACTTTGACTTCTTTTTTAAGGGTATCTTTTTTTTGTACTTTAGGGTCTTGCTTGGCAAACATTTGCAAACCAAATAAAGAAACTAAAGCGATTAAAATAAATACTGTTACTGAAAACTTTTTCATAAGTAAAGTTTTAAAAAGCCCTTTCGGGCTTTTAGATTATAACCATAAATTCCAAGGTATCCTGCTTAGAACCAACACAAGCCCTATAGCATAAAACCACGAAATAGATTTGAATTTTGCTTCACTAGTAGCTGCTTTCTTATGTTTCGACCAACCTATTGTAATAAGAACTATTGCAATAATATTTACCAACGGATGTTCTAAAGAAGTTAATCGCAATGAAGCGTCTTTCATTTGACCTAATGAAGATGACCCAACTGGAGAAACAAAATATAAAATCAATCCAATCACCAATTGTAAATGTGTAGCAATAAGAGCAAACAATGCTATTTTTCTATCTTTTTGGGTAAATTCTTTTTTTGAAGTGTACCCTATAAAAGCATTTATAGCTGCAACAAACAATAATAATAATACTAGATAGGCCCAGCCTGAATGAAATTTTTGTACCAATGAATACATATGAGATATTAGTTTAGTTGAAACAAATATAAGAATATTGCATAAAAAAACCTCATTCTAATTAAAGAATGAGGCTTTAAAATATGAAAAATATTTTTTAGAAATTATATTTCAAAGTTACAGACCAAGTTCTACCTAAACCGAAATAACCTTGGTTAGCATCTGCAATTCCTTTATATTCTTTACCTGTTGATTGGTAAGTGGAAAAATCTGTCATGCTTGTTGGGTTGATTCTGTCTGTATTTTTCACATTACTTGTTAATTCAGAAAGATAAACTTCATCAAAAACATTACTAATATTAATTCTAAATAATAAAGAATCTTTTTTGTCCATGCCCAATAACATTTTATAGCTAATTCCAGCATCTACTAAATCGTATGTTGGCAACATTAAATTATCTTTTGTAGCGGCAACAGTAGCATATAATTTATCATAATTTCTCCAATCTGCATCTATAGAAAATCTTTCGAAAAGTTCATATTTAGCACCTAGTCCAAAAGTTGTTTGTGCAGCATCTCCTACTTTACCTCCATCTACATCAACTTTAGTTTCATCTAAAATATTTTGGTTTTCATCATATCTTCTTTGTACAGAATTTCCTTTATACTCCCAATTTCCTACAGAAGCAAAGCCTTTTAAATCGAGCTTTCTTACTGGTTTTAATGTAAAATCTAGTTCAAGACCTGTATGTAGTTGCTCATCATTTTGACTTGTAGTATATACTAAAGCCCCTTGAGGTAATAGAACGCCCCCAATTGTTTGACCTGCAACTGCGGTTACATTGAAAGATGTACCTATAACTCTATTTTTCCATGACGTTCTATAAGCATTTAAGCTAGCATTAAAAATTTTAGATTTAAAATTATACCCTGCTTCAAAACCCAATACATCCTCATTTGATGCCAACGGATTAACTCTATTTGTATAATTTAAATATACATTATCGTGATAAGGCTGACGAGAATAGAAACCTGCATTAGCATATAATGAATGTGTTTTATCAATAGAGTAACTAGCCCCAGCTTTTACATTATAACCTAAATTTGATACTTTTTCAGAATCTTGGTGTGCTAGTTCGTAATCATATCTGTCAAATCTTTGATGCTTTTGTTGTGATAATGCTCCTTGGAAAAAAGCAGTGAAATTATCTTTAGCATATTCTAACTGACCAAATATTCCACCATAAGAAATTCTTTCACTATAATCGTAATCAATTCTTTGACTCTGACCTATTGTGTTGAACATAGCTGTCCAAGGCTCTGCCGGGTAGTATTCATTTACAGTGTTTGAAGCTACTGTTGATGTAGATAAATTATTAACATGGTTTTGGTTAAATAATTTTCTAGTTTCGTACCAACCATTTAATCCTAAATAATTAGCAACTTGACGGTAATGTGTACCGTAGTAAGTTCTTAAATCTATACCTGCATTAAAAGATAGATTTTCTGATAATTTATTTTTTAAATTACTTACTATACCGTACCATTGATGATTGTTCATAGAAGAACGAATTGCATAGTTTTTTGTTCTATAAGGATCAGATGATTCATTACTTCCAATTCCATTTGAATCTGCAACATTGTTTGCATAAATTTGATCAAAATCAATATATGTTGACTGAGCTAGCCCTGTATAAGGATTAACTTGGCTAATGTTTTTCTTACCACTTCCGTAGTTTCCAGTTCCTCCACCTCTACCCCAAGAAGCATATAATACAGTAGATAAATCTGTTTTATCATTTATTTTAAAATCCCAGTTTATATTTGCTACTGGTTTGTGATAAAAATTAGTTCTTTCAGATATATATTTTCCTCCTAAAAACCCATAGTTATTATTATATCTTCTTCCAAAACCTAAATAATCTGAAATTCTTTTTGAAAAATTTTGGTCATGGTATTGTGGTGCACCTGTAATTAAAACATTAAAATTGTGTTTATTATTTGGTTTATATCCTACAGATAAAAAATAGTTTTGTCCTTCTCCTCTTGTTCCATCATTATATCCATCACCTTGCCAATGAGACATCATAAAGCTAGCTCCCCATCCTTTATTACTAAGACCTGTATTATAAGCTACTGTAGATTTAAAATAGTTATCGTTTGCAACGCCAAGTGAGGCAAAACCTCCTTGTTTCATTTCTGTCGCTTTTGTTACAAAGTTTACTGTTCCTCCTACAGATGATATAGCCAACTTTGACGAACCTAAACCTCTTTGTATTTGTACAGCATTAGCTATGTCTGACATACCAGACCAGTTTGACCAATACATTTTACCGTCTTCCATACCGTTTATAGGTTGCCCGTTCAATAAAAATGCTGTATTATCTTGTTGGAATCCTCTAACTGTAATACGTGAATCTCCAAATCCCCCTGCTTGACCTGCTACATAAACTGAAGGTGTGTTTACAAATGCTTGAGTAATATCTGCTGAACCAACTTTAGCTTGAATCTCGGCAGATTTAATTGTTGTAGCTGCTACTGGAGTTTTACGATCTTTAGCTAAATCTATAACTCCTTTACCAATAATAACTACATCTTCCAACTGATTTGAAGCAGAAGATAATTTAATAGTACCTAAATCTTTACCATTAAAACTTACTGTTTTGTTTTCGTAACCGATAAAACTGATTACCAATTGACCTGATGTTGCTGTAGTTGTAAGAGAAAACTTACCGTTTGCATCTGTAGCTACTCCTGTAGAAGTCCCTTTTACTTTAACATTTACACCAGATAATGGTGTGTTTAATTCTGAATCTACTACTGTTCCAGATACTTTACTTTGTGCAAATACTGTGTTTACAACAAAAAGCATAACAACAGAGAAAACCCAATTTGTAATTTTTTTCATGTTTGTGTTATTTGAGAATTTTGTGCAAAATTGACTCAAAAAACCGATTGGTATGTTAAGAAATAGTTAAGGTTTTTTTAGTTTACATTTTAGCAAAAAAGGACTCTAGTAAAAATTGCGTTGAACCATCATGAGGTTTGATGTTTTTTGTTTGAATTTCTTCTAAAATACTGTTTGCTAACTGTTTTCCTAACTCTACACCCCATTGATCGTAACTAAAAATATTCCAAACAACACCTTGTACAAATATTTTATGTTCATACATAGCAATGAGTTTACCTAAACTTGAAGGTGTTAATTTATCTATTAAAAAAGTAGTTGTTGGTTTGTTTCCTTCAAATACTTTAAAAGGTGCTAAGTATTGTGCTGTTTCTGTATTTAATCCTTGCTTGCTAAATTCGTCATGTACCTGTTGCTCTGTTTTTCCTTGCAATAATGCTTCTGTTTGGGCAAAAAAATTAGACATCAACTTGTTATGATGGTCTTTGCTATTGTACAATGGTTGTGCAAAACCAATAAAATCTGCAGGAATTAGTTTAGTTCCTTGATGTATAAGTTGGAAAAAAGCGTGTTGCGAGTTGGTACCTGGTTCTCCCCATATTATAGTTCCTGTTTGGTACTCTACTTTATTACCTGCTCTATCAACACTTTTCCCATTACTTTCCATAATACCTTGTTGCAAATAAGGTGCTAGTTTTTGTAAATATTGAGTGTATGTAATGATGGCTTCACTTTCGGCATTATAAAAATTATTGTACCAAATAGTTAGTAATGCTAAAACTACAGGAATATTATTTTTGAATGGCGTATTTTTAAAATGTTCATCCATTTGATAAGCTCCTTCTAAAAGGGCTTCAAAATTAGTATAACCAACCGCTAAAGCTATGGTTAAACCTACTGCACTCCATAGAGAAAACCTACCTCCAACCCAGTCCCACATAGGGAAGATATTTTGCTCTGCTATACCAAACTCGGTTACTTTATCAATATTGGTTGATACGGCTACAAAATGTTTAGCAATATCTTGTGGCTGTGCATTTTGTAAAAACCATGTTCGGATTGTTTCTGCATTGGATAGTGTTTCTTGCGTGGTAAATGTTTTGGAAACAATAACAAATAGAGTCGTTTCTGGATTCAATTTTTTAATTACCTCTTGTACATGATCACCATCTACATTGGAAACAAAATGTGTTGTTAATCGATTTTTATAATATGACAGTGCTTCTACAACCATTGCTGGCCCTAAATCAGATCCGCCTATTCCTATATTTACTACATCGGTAAAAGGTTTTCCTGTATAACCTATAAGTTTTTCAGAAATAACAGCTTCTGAAAATGTTTTTATTTTATTTTTTACGTTAAAAATTTCAGGTATAACATTTGTATCATTTACAAAAACACTACTGTTTTCTGGAGCGCGTAATGCAGTATGCAAAACCGCTCTGTTTTCTGTTTTGTTAATAGCTTCTCCAGAAAAATACTTTTGTATTGCATCTTTTAAGTGAACTTCTTCTGCTAATTGTAAAAGTAATTCTAATGTTTCTGAAGTAATTCTATTTTTAGAATAGTCTACTATAAAATCTTGCCAATTTATATGAAATTTTTGAGCTCGCAGAGCATCTTCTTCAAACAATTGTTTTACGGCATAATGTTTTCCGTTTTTAAAATGCTCTTGAAGTTTTTTCCATGCTTGTGTTTGTGTTGGATTTACAGCTTGTAATGACATGATAAATTATTTATAGTATTTAAATTTTGCTTGTGCTATACTGTCTAATTCCCTTTTTAAAGGCGCTATTTCACGCTTAAATCTCGGTAAATTTCGAGACTCCATAGGTTGAGAATTTGGGAGCTTAAGTCTGAGTGCATCTACTTGAACACCATTTTTCCAGAAACGATAACATACGTGTGGCCCCGATGCCAAACCTGTACTCCCTACTTTTCCTATAACTTGCCCTTGTTTTACTTTTTGCCCTCTTCTTACCAATATTTTTGACATATGTAGATATTGTGTAGAGTAGGTTTTATCGTGTTTTACCTTTACAAAATTTCCATTTCCGGCGGTATAACCTGCTTGTTCTACAACTCCGCTTGCTGTAGTCATAATTGGTGTACCTGTAGGTGCGGCATAATCGGTACCATTGTGAGCTTTCCAGCGCAATTGCACAGGGTGAAATCTATTTTTTGAAAATCTAGAGGTAATATTCACAAATTTTAATGGTGCTTTAAGAAAATAATTTTTCAAAGCTTTCCCGTCTTGATTGTAGTAATCTACCTTCCCATTTCTGTCTTGCTGAAAAGGAAAAGCATAAATTTTTTCACCTTTATATTCAAAAAAAGCTGCTCTTAAACTATCAATCCCGTCGTATATAGTATCGTTTATATAACGCTCGGTAAAACTTATAGCAAATTTATCGCCTTTTCTCATTTTGAAAAAGTCAATAGTCCAAGCATAAACTCCTGATAGTTTTTTGGTTAAAGATGGATCTATATTATTTCTTTTTAATGTGGTTCCGAGAGATCCTGTAACCTCACCTGCTATGGTTTTCACCTTAAACGTAAGAGGTCTCGATTTTTTAAAGCCTACAATAGAGTCTCTCAAATCAATCATATAATAGTTAAGCCGATCAGGCTGATATATAAGAACTTGTAGTTTGTTGTATTTATCTTTTGATCTAAAGCAGATATACGGACGCATAAAACGAACTTGTGTAGGAAAAGAATCTTTTACTATTTTTATAATTTCTGATGCTTTTTTACCTGCTAAGTTTTGTTTTCTTAATATTCTTTCAAAAGTATCTTGGTGTCCTATCGTATCATAATGCACATTGAAATCGTCAAATTTCAATCCAAAATCTACGATTGGTTTTTTAGGTTCATAATCTTCAATAATAAAGTCTTCCTTTTCTTCTTTACAAGAAAAAAAAGTTAGTATTATTAAAAATATATATAGTGTTTTCTTCAAAAAAATAAAATCAAATTACACGTTCTCTCCCCATGTTTTCAACTCTTCTTCACTCCACAATTCTGGGAAAAATATTCTTCTTTGGTATTTAGGTAGCATATATTTTTTCCAATCACTACCTCCAGTTGCCTCGCCATTTCCTTGCCCGCTTTCTATATATTTTACAGCGGCATTGTAATGCCCCATTACCCAAGTAATATTTACTGTTTTATCGTAATGGCGCATTGCGGCTACTAAATTAGCATTTTGTTGGCTTTCAAGAGGTAATTCTTTAAATTTTCTCCATAAATTTATGGTGTTATACTCTTCCATAAAATTTAGAAAATGGTCTTTATACTTGCGTTCAAATTCTAAAATTAAATAGCTTTTTTTACCCGTAGCATGGTCTTTACCTGCTGCTTGCCAATACAAGTGTTCAAAAGCATGGGTGTAGGGCGTATTCCTATCTATAGTTGCTCTAAAACGGTAATCGATAAGATTAATTAAATCGGTAGATGCAAATTCTATCAATCTATATTGTGCACTTTGAAAACCGCTGGCAGGCGTTAATGTATTTCGAAATTTCATGTATTGAGCTACTTCCATTCCATCTCCCATAATATCAAATGAAGTGGTAAGCATATCAAAATAACGGCTTATTCTTCGTAATTTTTCTGTAAAAAATTCTGGAGAAGGCTGTGCTGTATGGCACACTTGCTTTATTTCCCACAATATCATTTTAAACAAAAGTTCATTGACTTGATGATACATAATAAAAACCATTTCGTCGGGCAAAATGGTTCTTTGTGTTTGCAAATTCAACAAGGCATCGGTTTGTATATAGTCCCAATAAGTAATGGGTTTAGACCATAGCAAGCCTTCTAAATGAGTATCTGTATTTTGATTTATTGCATCAAATTTTTGTTTTAATTGTTCTAGTAAATTTTGTGTTTCTGTCATGTTAATTTTTCACATAAAACGGATTGGATAATCCTTTAAACGATTCTAAATCGGCCTTTAAGGAACCTACAGCCAAGCTAGCTTTAATACGCAAAGGTATTTTGTTATCATCGTCAGAAATCCAAACGGTTAAACTTTCTTCTTCTTTAAAAACTCTACCAGACTGTACCAAAGGTCTAAATATTAAAGCTTTTGCTTCTCCAAACTTAGTATCTATTGATTCTCTACCCATAAATTTTAATTTAAACTTATAGGTTTCATCGTCAAAAAACATATCTACAGCTATCGATTCTCCTACTTTAAGTTTATCAACATTTGGATGATTTCTTAAGTAGTAAAATGTAGAAACTATATCTTGAATGTTTTCGGGCGTAGAAAAAGTTTTGCTGGTATTGTTTTTATAATCTTTTACTAAGATAGTGTTTTTATCTTGATTAAAAAAGCCTTCTTGATTTTTTGTATAACCTCCTTCGTCTATTTCTCTAACAAATTGATATGGTTTTCCTGTTACTTTGTCAAAATAACTTTCGTAATTGTCTTTTACTTTGAAAAATAATTTTGTCATACCTGTAGTATAGCCATTACCTATAGCATGGAATACTTTTTTTCCAAATTTGTTTTCTTCTTTAAGTTCTAATGTTGCATAACCCGCTGTAACCAAACCATAATGAATTCGAAATTTAAACCATTCTCCTGATTGATACGGTAATTCTCTTTGCTGGTCAAAGCTAACAGTTATAAAAACCAAGGCTAATAATAATATCTTTTTCATAATTACTCTCTTTGTTATTAATTTTTAAATATTCTATAACTGTATTGCAATTTTTGTTCCAAATGTATTAAAACAAAAAAACTCCATCAAATATTGACGGAGTTTTTATGCTATTAACCAACCAAAAAACTATAAATTATGAAAAACTTATATAAAATAAAAAGGTATCCCTTTTTGTTTTGAGTGTGCAAATTTAAGTTGGTTTTTTAAATTTTATTCAATAAAAATCAAACTTTAACATTTTTAACACAAAAAACAGCTTAAAAAAAGTCTATTTTTTAATAAAATGAAAAATTAAAGCGTTTTTATAATGTTCCTCGCAATGCTTGTTCTCTTTCTATTGATTCAAACAGAGCTTTAAAATTACCTGCGCCAAATCCTTTTGCTCCCATTCTTTGAATGATTTCGTAAAATAAAGTCGGGCGATCTTCTACGGGTTTTGTGAAAATTTGTAATAAATAACCTTCTTCGTCTGCATCTACCAAAATAGATAGTTTTTGAAGCTCTTTAATATCTTCTTTCATCATACTCATGTGTGTACCTAACCGTCTTGGTATATCATCGTAATAGGCTTGTGGTGGTGGTGGTAAAAATTCTACGCCACGCGCTTTTAATCCCGCTACTGTTTTTATAATATCGTCTGTAGCAACTGCTATATGTTGCACTCCAGAACCTTCATAAAAATCTAAATATTCTTCAATTTGCGATTTTTTCTTTCCTTCTGCAGGCTCGTTTATTGGAAATTTTATTCTGCCATTTCCGTTACTCATTACTTTACTCATTAGGGCTGAATATTCTGTATGTATTTGAGTGTCATCAAAAGAAAGGAAATTCTCAAATCCCATAACATCTTCGTACCATTTTACCCATTGGTTCATTTCGCCCCAACCTACATTGCCCACCATGTGATCAATATATTTGAGCCCTAATGGTTCTGGGTTATAATCTGATTTCCACTCCATATATCCTGGAAGAAAAGCTCCGTTGTAATTTTTTCTTTCTACAAAAATATGTACCGTTTCTCCATACGTATAAATACCCGAACGCACTACTTCGCCATGCTCATCTTTTTCTACGGTAGGCTCCATATACGATTTTGCACCTCTTTTTGTGGTTTCTTCCCAAGCCGAACGAGCATCTTCAACCCAAAGCGCTACTACTTTTACGCCATCTCCGTGCTTTTTTAAATGTTCGTTTATAGGAGAATTACTATTTAAGGGGGTTGTTAAAACGAGTTTTATTTTATCTTGTTTTACTACATAACTTACCTCATTGCGTGAGCCTGTTTCAAGTCCTTTGTAAGCAAATGATTGGAAACCAAATGCTGTTTTATAATAATGTGCAGCTTGTTTAGCATTTCCTACATAAAATTCTACATAGTCTGTTCCTAAAAGAGGCAAAAAATCTTGCGCTCCTTCAAATATTTTTTCGAGTCCGTACTCTACCGATTTTATTTCTTTCATAATCTTCCCCTATCCTCTTTGAGAGGAAATCCTACTAGGGGCAATAGGATTTTATGTTAATTATTGTGTGTTTTATTTATCTCTAACATTGCGTTTTTTATAACCACGATTGGTAATACTTTTCATCGGCAATTTTCATAGCCTCTTCTGTAACCATAAGAGGTTTAAAAGTATCGACCATTACAGCAAGTTCTAGCGTTTCTTTTTTTCCTATACTGCGCTCGGCTGCTCCTGGGTGTGGCCCATGTGGTATACCTGCAGGATGCAATGAGATATGCCCTGCTTCGATATCGTTTCTACTCATAAAATCACCGTCTACGTAATACAAAACCTCATCTGCATCTATATTACTATGATTATAAGGTGCAGGTATTGCTTGTGGATGATAATCGTATAAACGAGGCACAAAAGAGCATATTACAAAAGCATCGGTTTCAAATGTTTGATGAATGGGTGGTGGCAAATGAATTCGTCCTGTAATGGGTTCAAAATCGTGAATAGAAAAAGCATATGGGTAGTTGTATCCGTCATATCCTATAACATCAAATGGATGTGTAGCATAAATCATGTCAAATATTTCGTCTTTCTTTTTAATTTTGATTAAAAAATCTCCCTTTTCATTATAGGTTTCTAATTCTTCGGGACGACGTATATCTCTTTCACAAAATGGTGAATGTTCTAATAATTGTCCGAACCAATTTCTGTATTGTTTAGGAGTGTATACAGGCCTGTGCGATTCTACTATAAACAAACGGTTGTCTGTGGTGTCAAAATCTATTTTATAAATCATTCCGCGAGGAATAACGAGATAATCACCATATTTGAAATCTAAATTTCCAAGCATGGTTCGTAGTTTACCTGTTCCTTTATGAATAAAAATAACCTCGTCTGAATCTGTATTTTTATAGAAATATTCTGTTGTAGATTGTCTAGGTGCCGCCAAAACAATATGACAATCGGCGTTGGTTAAAACAATTTTCCTGCTTTCTAAAAAATCATCTGCCGCAGGAACTTCAAACCCTCTTAATCTATACGATTGAATATTATTGGATTTTGCAATTTTTGGAGCAACTGAGTATTGATTTCTTATTTCTTTTACTTGTGTTGGTCTTTGTTCGTGGTACATATTGGTAGACATACCATCAAAACCAACCGTACCAAACAATTGCTCATAATACAAATCTCCGTTTGGTTTACGAAATTGTATATGACGTTTGTGTGGAATAGTACCAAGTTTATGATAAATAGGCATAATTTTAAAATTAAATAATTAAATAATTAGTCAATGTGCCAATTGGAAAAGTGTCGTTGAGAAATTGTATTGAAAAAATTGACTAATTTTTGCATAAACAATTAGACACATAAAACATTCTCATTCAGGATTTCGTTTTATGAGGTATTTTAGTAGAATGGGTAAATTAATCCAGTTTTTCATTACTTTTTAGAAAAATTCTGATATTTAATAAACAAATATCGGAAAAGTTTGCTTGTTAAACAAAAAAATCCCAAACATACATTTGGGATTTTTTTGTTAAATTATTTGTTTAGTTTACTATTTTTAATGCCATATGTGAAATAAATTATTAATCCTATAGCAAGCCAAATTAAAAGTCTTGCCCAATTGGTCCATCCTAAACCATAAATCATGGCTAGACAAACGCCTACTCCCAATATAGGAACGAGAGGAAAGGAAGGATTAGATAATGGTGCTCTAAACTCACGTGGCATATCTGGTTCTTTTTTTCTAAGAACAATAACTGAAATACAAACCAAGATAAAAGCAAATAGAGTACCTATACTTGTCATATCTCCCACTATGTCTCCTGGAACAAAAGCTGCAAAGAGCCCTACTATTATTAAAATAATTAAATTAGCTTTGTACGGTGTTTTAAATTTTGGGTGCACTTCGCTAAATACTTTTGGCAGCAAACCATCATTACCCATAGAATAAAAAACTCGAGATTGTCCTAAAAGCATTACCAATATCACAGAAGAAAATCCTGCTAAAATAGCAACGGTTACAAAATCAGCTAACCATTTGTAACCCACCATATATTTCTGAATTGCATAGGCTACAGATGCTTCGCCACCTTCTCCTCTAAAATCTTCAACTGTTGCTACACCTGTCAGTACATGGGCAAAAAGTATATAAAGAATAGTACAAACAACTAACGATCCTAATATTCCTATAGGCATATCTTTTTTAGGATTTTTAGTTTCTTGTGCGGCAGTAGAAACAGCATCAAAACCTATAAAGGCAAAGAAAACGGTACCCGCTGCACCTAAAATCCCCATAATACCACCATAACTATGTCCTACCCCATGTGAATCTGTGTAGACAGATGGTTTTGGTATGTAAGGAGTATGGTTTACTGGATTAACAAAATGCCATCCAAAAATTATAATCATAATTACAATAGCTACTTTTGTAACAACAATAAGCCCATTTACAAAGGCAGATTCTTGAGTCCCTTTTATTAATAGTAAACTTATAATAGCAACTATAAATAATGCTGGAAGATTTATAATTCCTGATACACCATCTGACGAATGCTGAAAAGGAGAGTGGCACCATTCATAAGGAATGGGGCTTACATGGAGAACATTGACCAGTAGATTATTCAAATATTCACTCCAAGCAATTCCTACTGTAGCTGCACCTACGGCATATTCTAATATTAAATCCCAACCTATAATCCATGCTAATAATTCTCCCATAGTAGCATAGGTATAAGTGTATGCACTTCCCGAAATTGGAATTGATGAGGAGAGTTCTGCATAACAAAGTCCTGCTAGTGCACACCCTATGGCAGCAACTATAAATCCTATAGTAACTGATGGGCCTGCATTTTGAGCAGCAGCTGTAGCAGTTCGAACAAATAATCCTGCTCCTATAATTGCACCTATACCTAAAGCCACCAATGACCATGCTGTCAATGTTCTTTTTAGTCCTTTTTCAGAATCTGAGGCTTCTGCTAATAATTGCGTTATAGATTTCCTTTTCCAAATAGACATATACAATGTTTTTAGTTGATTAATTGTTCAAATATAACTTTTTTGTTTAATTTTTTAAACTATTTACAAAAAAACAACTATTAAAACCAAAAACCTACTCCAAACCAAGTATATCCTTTGGGTAATTCTGGAGACCAGCTATACTTAATTTCTAAAGGACCAATAAAGGTTTCTAAGCCATATCCAAAAGCATATCCCGAATATTTTGGTATTGATAGCCAGTTGCCTGTTTGAAACAAACCATTTTCGGCATTGGCGAAGTTTGCACTAAAATTTATGTGGTTTTTTTTGTAAAATTCAAAATCAAAAGTCAGGGCTGTTTTGATATAACTATCTGATGCAATTGACACAAAATCATAACCATAGAAATGTTTAAAATTATTAATTGGCATATAACCGTAACCTCCTAATATAAAGTCCATAAAATGAACACTTGATTCTCCAAAAGCCAATCCTGCTTCTGTTTGAAATTTTAAATTGATTTTTTTAAAAAAAGTTCTTGTAATACCTGTTTCTGCTTTCGCGATAGAAAATCGGTTGAATTTTTCGGTATAATTTGTAGAATAAAGGTATGATTGTAAATCGCCATTTAAGTACCATCCTTTTTTAGGAAAGTATTTATTGTCGAACGAGTCGTATTTTAAATACCCAAAAACACTTCCGTAATCGCTATTTTCAAATAGTGCTGAACTTTGTAATGTATTGGATTTCAATTTAATGTGTTTCCACTCTAAACCTGCTCCAATAAGAAACTTTTGTGCAAAAATGGTTTGTACATAGGTTTGATTTGTAAAATCTTGAAAATCAATATTTAAGGTGTTTATTCCTAATTGAGAAAAAGTAGAGCCGTTATTAAAATCGGTTGCAACATTGCGGTTGAATTGATTAAATCTAGATTTTACTCCAAAACTAAAATAGAAACCATTGTCTATATAATAATCTAGATTGTACCTAAAATTATCTCCCAATATAACATCTAAACTTATTACATCGTTTCTAAATAATGATCGTTTTTGGGTGATATTGGTAAGTATTCCACTTTTGTACAGCCCATCATAATGCAATCCAAACTTAAGAAAAGTTCTTATTTTACTTTCTTGAAGTGTTATGCTTAGTTCATCATTGTTGTTGTTATCATTTAATTGATAATATATAGATCGAAAATTTTGCGTTGCATTAAGTTTATTTATACCGTCTACCAATTGAGTGTAGGATATCTTGTTTTTTGTTTTAAATCCAAGTTTACCCATAACATAAGCTCGTGTATAATTTCGGAGTTCATTTATAGACACTTTGTTTATCCAAATACTATCAGACTCTTTTTTAAGAGGCGTTTTTTTATAATTTATATTCGAATAAATATTAAGTTGTTGAATATGTTGTAAGGCAGCCAATTCTCCTGCTTGAATAATTTTTGCACCATCATCAAAAGAAACAACATTGTAGGCAGAAATATCAGGTTTGATGTAGATGTCGGTTTGTTTAATCTTGTTCTTCATCGACTCTATCATTTGTAAATTGGATATTTGAACCAATATTCTCGTAGCGTCTTTAAGTTCGTTTCTGTCTTTTAGATTGTCTTGCACATCTACACCAATAATAATGTCTGCACCCATTTGTTTTACCAGCTCTACAGGATAATTATTAAGTACACCGCCATCAATAAGCATTTTACCGTCTATTTCTACAGGTGAAAACAAACTAGGAAAAGCCGAGCTTGCCAATATTGCTTGTGGCAAACACCCTTTATCGAGTACTATTTCTTTTCCTTTCTCAATATCAGTAGCCACACAAACAAACGGAATGGGTAGTTCTTTAAAATTGGTTGTATGATGTACGGGATGCAACAATCTTGTAAGCAAATTGTAATTGTACATTCCTTTGGATAAGGCTAAAGGTAATCCAAGGTTGAATTTTTTAAACGGTAAAGTAATGGCATACACCTCATCGTTTCTTTTTTCATAAAAACTTTTAGATTTTCTAGGGATATAATCTTGAAGAAGTTCTGTGAAATTTATTTCATGAAATAGCGAATCTATTTGCTTGGCTGTGTAGCCAGAAGCGTAAAGTCCGCCCACAACACTACCCATACTTGTTCCGCCAATATAATCTACTTTTATTCCTAATGAGTCTATTACTTTAAGCACTCCAATATGTGCAAAACCTTTGGCTCCTCCGCCCGAAAGCACAACGCCTATTTTGGGTTTCTGTATTGTATTTTGAGAAACCAATTGAAAAGGAATTAAAAAAAAGAACACAAACCAAAGCCTGTACTTAAAAAAATATGAGATATTTGTTTTATGGCTTATGGCTTGTATAAAGGCTTTCATAGTTGAGAATTTGTTTTGTAAAATTCGGAAATTTTTTTGGCTTTTGAAACACCTACTACTTCAGAAATTTCACTTTCGGAGGCTTCTTTAATTCTTTTAACACTTTTAAAGTGTTTTATTAAGATTTGCATTGTTTTTTCGCCAATGCCAGGTATGGTTTCCAAACTAGTTTGAATGGCAGACTTACTGCGTTTATCTCTATGAAATGTGATACCAAATCGGTGGGCTTCATTACGCAAATGCTGAATAACCTTTAATGTTTCTGACTTTTTATCAAGATACAAGGGTACTGAATCACCTGGATAAAACAATTCTTCTAGCCGTTTTGCAATACCTATAATTGCTATTTTACCACGAAGATTAAGTGCTTCCAAACTTTTTAAAGCCGATGATAGTTGCCCTTTACCTCCATCGATAACTATAAGCTGAGGCAAGGGTTCGTTTTCATCGAGTAGACGTTTATATCTACGGTAAACCACTTCTTCCATACTGGCAAAATCGTTTGGCCCTTCAACCGTTTTTATGTTAAAATGACGGTAATCTTTTTTGCTTGGCTTTCCGTCTTTAAAAACCACACATGCCGAAACAGGGTTTGTTCCTTGTATATTCGAATTGTCAAAGCATTCAATATGGCGAGGTTCTACAGTAAGACGCAAGTCTTTCATCATTTGTGCCATAATACGGTTGGTGTGCCGTTCTGGATCTACAATTTGTATTTGTTTGAGTTGTTCCAATCGATGGTATTTTGCGTTTCGAGTAGATAAATCGAGTATTTGCTTTTTGTCGCCGAGTTGTGGTACTGTAATTTTTAAATTTTCACCCAAATTTATAGCAAAAGGCACAACGATTTCTTTGGCTGTTAAATGAAACCGCTCTCGCAATTCTACCACAGCCAATTCTAATAATTCTTCATCGGTTTCGTCTAGTTTTTTCTTTAATTCTAATGTATGCGAACGAATAATAGCTCCGTGTGCTATTTGTAGAAAATTCACGTAAGCCATAGCCTCATCTGAAACAATAGAAAAAACATCTATGTTGTTTATTTTAGGATTAAAAACCGTAGAACGAGCTTGATAATTTTCAAGAACTTCTATTTTTTCTTTAATTTTTTGAGCTTCTTCAAATTGCATTTCTAGGGCATAGTCTTGCATCGTTTTTTTAAAATCGCGCAAACTGTCTTTAAAATTTCCTTTTAAAATTTCTCGAATAGCTCTTACATGTTTTTCGTAGTTTTCTTGTGTTTCATAACCTTCACATGGGCCTTTACAATTACCAATATGGTATTCCAAACATACTTTAAACTTACCTGAATTAATGTTGGATGGCTTTAAATCGAGATTACACGTTCGCAAAGGGTACAACTCTTTTATTAAATCGAGTATCGTATGTACTACTTTAAAATTGGTATAAGGCCCAAAATATTCCGAGCCGTCTTTTACCATACGGCGGGTAGAAAACACTCTCGGAAAAGGTTCTTTTTTTATACATATCCACGGATAACTCTTATCGTCTTTGAGTAATACATTGTAGCGTGGTTGTAGTTTTTTTATAAGATTGTTCTCAAGCAAAAGCGCATCGGCTTCGGTAGCCACTACAATGTGTTTTATCTCAACAATTTTGCGAACCAGCACATTGGTTTTGGCATTATCGTGATGTTTATTGAAATACGAAGAAACTCTTTTTTTAAGATTTTTTGCTTTACCTACATATAAAATTTTACCCTCTTTGTCGTAATATTGATATACACCAGGGTTATCGGGTAATGTTTGTATTTGAAGTTCTAATGAAGCGTGCATAAAACAAAGATAAAAATAATTGATTTGCGATTATTCTTGAAAATTAATATATTTATAATCGCCTTAAAATCAAATAAATATGTTAAAAAGAACTTTACTACTAGAAAACAAAGCTTCGGTAACCACCAAAAATCAACAGCTTGTAATAAAAACCGAAGTAAAAGAAAGTACTATACCTGTAGAAGATATTGGCTATTTAGTACTCGATAATGCCGAAATTTACATAAGTATTCCTGCTTTAAATTTACTTATAGAGCATAATGCTGCTGTGATAATTTGCAATGCCCATCACTTACCCAATGGTTTGTTTATGAATTTAAACAGTCATCATATTCAACAAGAAATTTTTAAGCACCAAATAAATGCTTCCGAACCACTCAAAAAACAACTTTGGCAACAAACCATTGTTGAAAAAATTACCAATCAAGGTATTTTGTTGGAAAAAATAACTGGAAAGAAAAATAATTTTGATTTTTTATCTCGAAAAGTTTTAAGTGGCGATACAAGTAATATGGAAGGTGTTGCTGCAAATTTTTATTGGAAAACATTTTTTGAACAAAATTTTAAACGTGAACGCTTTGGTGATTACCCAAATAATTTTTTAAATTATGGATATGCTATTTTAAGAGCAGCTACAGCAAGGGCTTTGTCTGGAAGCGGGCTATTAAATACGCTAGGTATTCATCATAAAAGTAAATACAATGCTTTTGCTTTAGCCGATGATATTATGGAACCATTTCGCCCAATGGTAGATGAAAAAGTTTTTGAAATAATGCAGAACTATTCTGAACAAGAATTAAATACCAAAATAAAAAGCGAATTATTGCAAGTTCTTACTAAAACGGTATATTTTAAAGAAGAAAAAAGTCCGTTGATGGTTGGTTTACAAAAAACGGCCAGCTCTTTACAACAATGTTATTTGGGTGAACGTAAAAAAATAAACTATCCAAAATTATGGAACTAAATGGATACCGAATTATGTGGTTATTTGTGTTTTTTGATTTACCTACAGATACTAAAAAAGACCGAAAAAATGCTTCGGGTTTTAGAACCAGCTTACTAAAAGATGGATTTAGTATGATGCAATATTCGGTGTATATACGCCATTGCGCTAGTAGTGAAAGTGCCGATGTACACGAAAAACGAATACATACCTTATTACCACCATTGGGCAAAGTAAGTGTGTTGCGAATTACAGATAAACAGTTTGGTAATATTTTGAATTTTTGGGGCAAAGCCGAAGTACCCAAAACGCCCCAACCTACCCAATTGGAATTATTTTAAAATAAAAAAATGCCTCAATTTTGCCTTATCACTACAAAAAAGAAGCATTTTTTATTACGATATTTCAACACAATTAATTGATTATCAAAATATAGAAAGCTAACTAATATCGTGTTTTCAAATCTTTAATCAAACCACAACTCGTTAGCTCCCATTACTAACGCACCGCCGAATATCGTGTTTTCAAATCTTTAATCAAACCACAACTGATGATATTTCTAAAATTACAAATAGTTAAATATCGTGTTTTCAAATCTTTAATCAAACCACAACCTTAAATTACGCCTCATTTGTTGAAAGCGCAATATCGTGTTTTCAAATCTTTAATCAAACCACAACGTATTGTTTGCTAGTATCATGCTGTTACTGAATATCGTGTTTTCAAATCTTTAATCAAACCACAACTAGATTAAATAAAAATCGGGTAGGGTTATAATATCGTGTTTTCAAATCTTTAATCAAACCACAACGAACAAAGATTATTTTATAAAAAAGGTTTCAATATCGTGTTTTCAAATCTTTAATCAAACCACAACTATGTAAAAAAGATAAACAGCGGTTAACAAAATATCGTGTTTTCAAATCTTTAATCAAACCACAACCCGCAAATGCAGTCATCAACAAAAGAATGGAATATCGTGTTTTCAAATCTTTAATCAAACCACAACTATATAGCCATCTTTAGTAATACGTTCATGAATATCGTGTTTTCAAATCTTTAATCAAACCACAACTCATTTAAGCTTTTAATAAATTTTGTAAATAATATCGTGTTTTCAAATCTTTAATCAAACCACAACTCTGTATTACCAGAAATAGACAAACCAATAAATATCGTGTTTTCAAATCTTTAATCAAACCACAACTTATGAATTGGGTTTAATATTGACAAGGCAAATATCGTGTTTTCAAATCTTTAATCAAACCACAACTTGAGAGTTGCTTACAATAGCTGAATAATTAATATCGTGTTTTCAAATCTTTAATCAAACCACAACTCTACACAATCCTCATTATACACCACAGAAAATATCGTGTTTTCAAATCTTTAATCAAACCACAACCAGCATAAGCATTGTCGGCATCAACCTCAAATATCGTGTTTTCAAATCTTTAATCAAACCACAACTTGTTCAAGTGTTAAATCACAATCTTTTTAATATCGTGTTTTCAAATCTTTAATCAAACCACAACAATGTGCATATTGAAATAATTAATTAGTTAAATATCGTGTTTTCAAATCTTTAATCAAACCACAACGCATAAGCACAAACACTGATGTAGCATTCAAATATCGTGTTTTCAAATCTTTAATCAAACCACAACTGGCTCGATTAGATAAAGACAGACAGAAAAAATATCGTGTTTTCAAATCTTTAATCAAACCACAACGTATTTTGTTGCAGTTGATTTCTTATTGGAATATCGTGTTTTCAAATCTTTAATCAAACCACAACAACGTTTCTTTTTATGATTTTGGAAACTGAATATCGTGTTTTCAAATCTTTAATCAAACCACAACTTATAAGTCCTAATTGTTGTTGTTGTACATAATATCGTGTTTTCAAATCTTTAATCAAACCACAACTGAGTGAACTGTCGCCGAAACTCCGTTGTGGTTTGGCTGTTTAAGAGTTTGAAAACTTTATGTCAAAGAACCTTTAAAAATCTAATGCAATCCTAACTTCTTTTTAATTTCACTTAAAAGCTCCTCTTTTGTTTTTGTACTAAATCCACTTTTTTGAAGATCTATCAATTTTAGCTTGGATTTTTTCTATTTGTTCTTTTGTTAATTTTGAGTCATCCATAATTATATTTTTTCAAATTTACCTGTTGGCAAAACTTTAAAATCAATTCCTTCAACAAAGGCAGTAAATTGATTATGATTCATTTTTCTTGTTGGTTTATTTTCACCTAATTTAAAAATCCCATCGGGCTTAAAATTATCTTTTTTAATATCATCTGATTTTCTTGCTTCTTTAAAATATCTTAACATTATAATTCCAAACTCATACAATTTTCCTGATACAACTTGCCTTTGAATTGACAAGCCTTCAATTATGTATATTCTTCCTTTAAAATCAACTATTTCAGAAATATCTTTCGGACTTTCAACTTCCTTGTCATAAAAAATAACTTGTTGACCTCGCTTTAAAACTACATCTCTATTGTTTCTTTTTTCAATTGGTACTAAAACTTTTTCCCCTTTTACTTCTTTTTCTTTGTATAAAGGGTAAAATCCTTGTCCTTGTTTGATAAGTTTAGCTAAGTTAAAATTATTTATTAGTTCAAATTCTCTTTTGCCATCGAGTTCATAAATTGCCATGGCATAGTTTTCATCATTCTGCCCATAAACCTTTTGTTTATGTTCATGTCTTGATTTTGACAATAAACTATGTTCTTTTATTTCTAATGGATTTTTTACAGAATTAGCATAAATTCTTACTTTGTTTATTGGCACTTGTTTTTCTTCATTCATCCAAACAATACCATCCATTTTATTTTTTTGTTGTGCGTTTGATGAAAGCAATAGGACTTTATTTGAAATTGCTTGTTTTACTTTTTCTTTTACAGTTTCATCGACAATATTTTCAATATCATTGGCTTTCAGACTTTCTAAATCTTTACGAATAACATATCTAATCTCTTCTGTATTTAATGGGTTTTTAATCGCTCCATAAATACTGTCTTGATGTAATGAACCTCTTATGGTGTCACCTTGATGAAATCTTGGAAGTTTTTTTCCGTTTTTATCTAGCTTGTAAATAATTTTCCCATTTACATCTTTTTTGGGTATTGCTTTTCCTTTTCCATCTCTTTCAATTTCTGCAATAAATTGTTTTTTACCTCGAACTCTTACAATTTTTTTAGATTGTTTTTTGACATTGTCAGGTGTAAAATGCGAAACCAAAATTTCTTCTTCAATTTTTTCTAAATCTTCTTTAAAAGTTTTCCAAGGTTTGGCATCCGACATGAGATCTCTTGCTTTTGGCTTATCTTGCTCATCTTCCGAAGTCCATGCTTTTGCCAAAACATCATATTTATCTTTGGTCATGCAAGCAATCGTAATAGCGTCAATGGTATGATGAGTGTGTTTACTTCGGTCTTTTTCTTTGTACTGCTTGAATCCATTTTCATCCATGTAACTTTCTTGAATTCCCCATTGTTTTCTGAACTCGGCAACCATGCCGCCTTTTACACTCTCTACTCTTTTAAAATACGACTTTAAATACGCTTGAGCATATTTGGTAATGATTCCTGTATCTGGAATTTGGCTATTTTTAAAACCAACTTTGGGTTCTTTCCAAATAAATCGATCGTATTTGCCTTGTAGATAATCTCTTTTTAAAGTAAGGTAATGTCTTTTTCTAATTTTTTTATCTTTATCTTCTTTTGTTGAAGCTGACTTTATTGATTTTGACAATCCCTGAATCATGTTATCTAATTCTTCAGCTTCTTTTTTCCAATGTGAAACACGTTGTTTAATATCTTCATGGTTAATCAATTCAAAAGGCATTTTATTACCTTTGATTTCTCTATTAAAACGCGGAGAACACAGCGTTTTATTCATTTGAGAATTATCCTGAGAAATACTTCTTGGAATTGTATGTTCAATATCATAGGCTGGATTACTACCTATAATATCACAAATACTTATGTTTTTACCTTGTTCGTATATTTCACATTTACCTTGTTCAATCCATAGTTGGTACCTTAAAATATCGTCTTCTGTAGGTTCTACCTCTTTTTTACAATCTTCAAAATAGAGTTTCTTAATTTCTTTGATAGCTTCTTCTCTAAACTTCTTATTTTCATTCTGATAATCTTGAATTCCTTTTCTTTTATTAGCATCGTTTAATTGGCGAGCCATTTCAATATGAATTCTAGTATTTTCATCCACTTGACCCTCTAAAATTAAAGTATTTAAAACTTTGCGTAATTGATGCAAAGCACGCATTGCCATTGGATTTTTTATTGATGGTGTTAAAGGACTACCTAAAACTACTTTTTCATTTCCAAATTCATCTTTTATAATTTTCTTTTTGAATTTTTCAATATCGGATGGGTGGTATAGTTTTTTTAATCTGTTTGCTATTTTCTTCTCCTTTTCTTCATCAGTTCCTTTTTCTTCTGTACAAAAAACTTGTCCAGTTTCGTTTTCTCCTTTCAGAAATTCTATAACTTTTTCATCTAAACGCTTTATTTTGATGTATTCATACTTTTTTAATTGTTCAATAAAAATTGGAAATAAATTTTCAAAAATATTTGTTTGTTCCTGTTCGTTTTCTATTTGGAAAGATTTATATAAAGTATTGAGTTTTTTCTTTAAATCAGTTTTAAAATTTGCCTCAGCTTCCAAAGAATAATAAACTTTATTTCCGTCTTTATCTTCAGTTTTATATTCTTTAAGTAA
Source organism: Flavobacterium croceum DSM 17960 (assembly GCF_002917885.1). GTDB lineage: Bacteria > Bacteroidota > Bacteroidia > Flavobacteriales > Flavobacteriaceae > Flavobacterium > Flavobacterium croceum. The sequence continues at coordinate 2,004 of NZ_PQNY01000016.1, read as the reverse complement.
TCCGTTAATTACCTCTAATTGATTTTTCTCAAACGTATAATTCTCAACTATTTCAGCAATTTTTGTTTGAATGTATTTTCGTTGTTCAATATCTTTCCAAATGTTTTCATCAACAATATTTTCAATATTTGCCATAAAAACCGCATGAGAATACAACAAACCCTCTTTAATATAAGGAAGAATTTTATTGATTGCAGACAAACTCAGATTTCCAAAATCCTTTTTTAATTTGATTTTACCGAATGCTTTTGCATTTTTATCATCAAAACCTAATTTCTCTTTAGCATACTCATTCAAATAAACATCAGATGTTGCAACAGAAAGTAAATGCCATAAATCTTTATAATCAACTGATTTTGTTACTTCTACTTTTTTAGAATTTAATGTTCTATAAGTGAAAATTTTAGTTTTCCAATCTTCACCAATAACATTTTTTAATGATGCAGAAACTTGGCAAGCAGCTACTGAATCAGTCGGTTTATAATTAAACCAATAAAAAAAGTCATTTTTTTTAGATGATTTGTAGTAACCAAAACTTGCTCCTTTTTCAATTAATTCTTTGGCTAAAACTTCGAAATTGAAATCGTTTTTTCTATAGAATTTTGGGACTAATTTTAACTTCTCTTCTTGAGTAAGAAACCGCAATGTTTTTTCGCTTTGTTTACCAATTTTAATAGTGTTCAAATAGGTCCACATTCTGTATTCTTCAAAATCTGGATGCGAAATGGCACAACGAGATTTACTGGTTTCAAAAGAACATTTTCCAATTAATCCCTTTTGAGATTTTAATGGTCTTTGAAAGAAAATGGCTTTGTATAATTCTTTAGCTAAACCAACAAACTTTTTTTCGGGTAGTTTCTCATCTTCATTTATTGAATCAATTCCTTGAACTTTACAAATAGTTATAAATTCTTCGAGATAATGTTCCTCTCTTGAAGTATATTGATTTCTAATTTTTGCATTATTGTATAAACTGAAAAAATATTGCCCTAAAGTTTTAAAATTTCCATCAAGCATAGCTTGTGAAATATCTTTTATTTTACCTTTTACTTTTCCTAAATCTTCTTTCTTATTTAATCTTGCAATAAGCTCTTCTTTACATTTAACAAGATCATCTTCGTATTTTTTAGTAATAGCAACCAAAGAATTATAAAGAGATTTTAGCTTTTTTTCGCCTTCATCTAAATCTTTTTTAAAAACACCTTTTTCAATATCTTCAATTAAACCATGATTGACATAATAATCTTTTAGCTCATTTAGAATTAATTTTGTGTCTTCTAAATCTTCAACAAGACTTTGTATTTGAGGATTGTGTTCTTCGAAAATTCCTTCGGCTGATTGATCTAAACGATTACTCAAGAAACCTCTTCTTTGAGCAATATGATAGAATGCACGACCTAATTCATACAACGTAACTTTTTGTTTACTCGCTTTATCTCTAAAATAATAGGGGTTGATATTTTCTTCTTCGTCAGTTCTTAACCATTTTAAAAATTCAGGATTTAAAGGATAATTCTTGAATCTAGATTTTTTCCATTCTTTAACTTCTTCAATTGACAATGGACACATTCCATTTAACGAAAGTATTTTTAGAGTCTCATATTTTCTTAACTTTCTTCTGTATTTTATTTTTCTAGCACTCCTGTATCCTGTTCGCTCAGCAGCACGAGAACTTTCTATTCCTTTTTCGGATTTTACTCCCTCCGAAAAAATTCTTACTCCTTTATCAATAATTTGTTTAACCCCTTCGTTTTCAGTATCACGAATCGCCCAGCCAATCGAGTTTGTTCCTAAATCTAAACCTAATATTTTTGCCATTTTGTATCGCTTTAAAATCAATTACTAAAAATAAGAAAAAGAAAATAAATAACATTACGGAAAACCGTAAACCAACTAAAATATATTTTGTACCCGTTGTGCATTATAAAAAAAGTTGCTCAAATCATTAATAATGATTAAATTGTATTGACTTTCAAACAATTACAATAATGAGCAACCTTGAAG
>NZ_PQNY01000015.1 GCF_002917885.1 Flavobacterium croceum DSM 17960 | reverse complement strand
TTTGTTTTCCGTTTTAAATCGTTAGACTTTACTAAATGTCCGCTAAACTTGAACCAAACTTTACTCGATTTCAGATAAAATTCAGCCGTTAGTTTTCTAATAGCTCAAAAAAAGTGGACATTTCGTCAAGTCTTAAAATTCAAATGGTTGTTCAAACTAAAATGTTTGACTTCTGAATCTCGTCGGAAGTATGGCACACAACACACAAATATACGCAATTGATTGTTATGGTTTATAAATTTCATAGTATTATTTTTCAACATGTTGTGTATTGTTTTGGTAAAATCTATTATTTTTACGCATAAATATCTATTAAAACACGTATATATGTTTGATAATAATAATTACACCGCTTCATTGGGAGAGCACAATAACAAAAAGGTTATTTGGGTACATTTTCCAAATAATATAGAGTTGCGTAAACAACTCAAAGAGGTTGCTGCCATTTATTGGAGCAATACTCAAAGGTGTTGGTATATGAAAGATTTGCCTTACTATAGAAGTTTATTTGATATAGATGTAGACATTGTTGGAAAAACAGTTCTTGGAAAAATACACCCAATAAATAGAGATGCTTTTATCGAATATCAAAATAAAATTGTACTTAAAGGTTTTAGTAAAAATACATTACGTACCTATTCTATAGAGTTTGCACAATTGCTGTATAAAATTCAAGAATTACCTGTGCAAGATCTTATTTATGAGGATCTGATTAACTATTTGTTGTATTGCCACAACATACTTCAACTTTCAGAAAATCAAATACACAGCCGTATAAACGCCATAAAGTTTTATTATGAACAAGTATTGAAAAGACCACGTTTGGTGTTTGATATTCCTAGACCCAAAAAACCAATGCTTTTGCCCAAAGCTTTAAATAAAGATGAAATCAAGAAAATATTTAGTGTAACTCAAAATATCAAACACAACCTTATTTTAAAGCTTGCTTATGGTATGGGTTTGCGGGTTTCAGAAATAGTAAATCTTAAAATAGAGCATATAGACAGTAATACTATGCAAGTGTTAGTTGCTTGTGCCAAAGGGAAAAAAGACCGCTATGTAAACTTACCTACATCAGTACTTGTAGAAATGCGTGAATATTATAAAATATATAAACCAAAAACATTTTTGTTTGAAGGCATTCATCATGAGCAATATTCTGTTCGAAGTGCTCAAGCAGTATTTAAAAACGCAATGAAAAAGGCAAATATTAATAAAACAATAGGCATACACGGGTTGAGACATAGTTATGCAACACATTTACTACAACAAGGAACAGATATTAGATATATTAAAGATTTGTTAGGACACAACGATATAAGAACAACTACAATTTATACACAAGTCACCAATAATTCGTTGCAGAATATTATGAGTCCGTTAGATAGTTTGTAACAGATTAAATAACTCCAATAATGCGTATGCCTCGCTGTTCTGTTGCAGGAGCGTTTTTATCTGCATTGTCGTACCAAAATTCTTCTATAAGAAAATAGTTTTTTGTACTGTCTATTTCTGTATTAATAAACGATATAGTATTCGATTGGTTCTTTATTGTTTGTGCAGTAAGTTCCAAAGCACCACTCATGGTAGTTTTAGATTCTAAAGTTTCTAGATTCAAGGCTATCCAATAATAGCGAATACGCATGATATGGTTTGGAGTAGGTACTAAAAAATTTTGTATTTGAATGTCTAATTTTACAGGCACTTCGGGAATTAAGTTGTATTTCGCATTAATAAAATCGGAACATTTATAAGTAGCACTTAATTCAAATCCTTGAAACATTTTTTTTGCTTCTGTATTTTTTAAAGCATCACCAATATTTCTTTGGCCTCTTTCATTTAGTGTGTCTAGTTTAACAGCATTTCGAAGCAACGAAACAATTTTATTATGTAAGTATGGTTCTTTTAGTTTTTTGGTAGCACCACCTAATGATAATCGTAACGCTCTACCAACTTTGGCACAATGACCAAACTCGGTAGAATTTTGGCGTACTTTGTCAAATTTAGGGTCTTCTTTTATCTTCTTTCCATCAAAACCACCGGTTTTACGTACTACAATTTTTCCGTTTAATTCATAAAAAGATAGTCCGTCTATTTTTCCTGTAAATTTAATATCACCCAATAGTTTTGCCATGTTTTTTATTTGTTTAATTAATACTATTTATTTGCTATATATAGCACTCATAAAGCGCAAATATACTGCTTTCAAAACGTAGTAAAAACAATATAGATGGCATATTTTAAAATAAGCACTTTTCTTTTTGTACATTTGAATCTCTAAAAAAATAATTTTAAATGTCACAAAAACGCCTTTTTCTTGTAGATGCTTACGCCTTAATATTTAGAGGATATTATGCTTTTATTAAAAATCCGAGAATTAATTCTAAAGGAATGGATACATCGGCCATTATGGGTTTTATGAATTCTTTACTCGATGTAATTAAGCGTGAAAAACCAGACCATTTAGCCGTAGCATTTGATAAAGGCGGAAGCCAAGTACGCAACGAAATGTATACCGAGTACAAAGCCAACCGCGATGAAACTCCCGAAGCTATAAAAATAGCCGTACCCTATATACATCAATTATTGCAAGCTATGCACATTCCTATTATAGAAGAAGAAGGTTTTGAAGCCGACGACTTGATAGGTACTTTGGCAAAACAAGCAGAAAAAGAGGGGTATAAAGTATTTATGGTTACTCCCGATAAAGATTTCGGACAGTTAGTGTCTGAAAACATTTTTATGTACCGCCCAGCTCGTATGGGTAACGATATTGAAATTTGGGGAGTAGATGAGGTAAAGGCAAAATTTGAAGTAGAACACCCACTGCAAGTAATAGATTTTTTGGGTATGATGGGAGATGCTGTAGACAACATACCTGGTTTGCCAGGTGTAGGAGAAAAAACGGCTAAAAAATTACTGGCAGAATTTGGTTCGATGGAAAATTTATTAGCAAATACAGATAAATTAAAAGGAGCTTTAAAAGAAAAAATAGAAGCAAATAAAGAGCAAGGCATTTTATCTAAAAAACTAGCCACTATTTTGCTTGATTGTCCTGTGCAGTTTCATGCCGAAGATTATGAAATGTCGCAACCCGATATAGAAAAAACCGACGCTATTTTTCAGGAATTAGAATTTAGACAACTAAAAGCGCAGTTTGATAAACTTTTTGCGGTTCAAAACACACAAGAGGTAGAAACACCCGTTGAACATAAAAAAGCCGCTCCCAAAAAGATAGAAAATCAATTCGATTTGTTTGGTTTTCAAGATTTAGACGATGCTGATGCACAAAACACAGAAACATATAATCCTTACAATACGCTAGAAAATACGTCGCACTTTTATCAAATAGTACAAGGCGATTTACCCTTAAAATTATTGCTTCAAAATCTAGTAAAACAAAAATCGGTTTGCTTTGATACCGAAACCACAGGTATAGATGCTCTAAATGCCGAGTTGGTAGGTTTAGCACTTTCTTGGGAAAAAGGCAAAGGGTTTTATGTGCCATTTCCAGAAAATCAACTTGAAGCGCAAGAACTCATAAACAAGTTTAAACCTTTTTTTGAAGATGAATCTATCGAAAAAATTGGGCAAAATATTAAGTATGATTTAAAAGTATTGGCAAATTATGGTATTCAGATAAAAGGCAAATTATTTGATACCATGATTGCACATTATCTTATCAATCCAGATATGCGCCACAATATGGATGTGTTGAGCGAAACGTATTTAAAATACAGCCCAAAATCGATAGAAACATTAATTGGGAAAAAAGGAAAAAATCAACTTTCTATGCGCCAAGTTCCATTAGAAGATATAAAAGAATATGCAGTAGAAGATGCCGATGTTACTTTGCAACTAAAAGAACATTTTCAACCTATTTTGGAAAAAGTAGGTACTAAAAAATTGTTTGACGAAATAGAAATTCCGTTAGTTCCTGTTTTGGCCACAATGGAGCGAGAAGGCATTAATTTGGACGAAGATTATCTCAAAACAATGTCTCTAGATATGCAAAAAGAAATAGACTTATTTGAGAATAAAATTTATGAGGAAGCAGGCGAAAAATTCAATCTGGCATCGCCTAAACAATTGGGTGATATTCTTTTTGATAAATTAAAAATTGGTGGCGCAAAGCAAAAGAAAACCAAAACAGGACAATATGCTACCGGAGAAGAAATTTTGAGTTATTTAGCGCTCGAGCATCAAATTGTACGAGATATACTAGAGTGGCGCCAATTGGTAAAACTTAAAAGCACTTATGTTGATGCTTTGCCATTGCAAGTAGACAAAAAAACGCAACGTGTACACACCGATTATATGCAAACCGTTGCGGCTACAGGTAGATTAAGTTCGAATAATCCTAATTTGCAAAACATTCCAATCCGTACAGAACGTGGTCGTCAAATACGCAAAGCTTTTATTGCTCGTGATGAAAATTACACCTTGCTTTCTGCCGATTATTCGCAAATAGAATTGCGCATTATAGCAGCACTTTCTGGCGAAGAAAACATGATTGCAGCCTTTAAAAACAACGAAGATATTCACAAAAGTACCGCCTCAAAAGTGTTTAATGTAACTCCAGAAGAAGTAACAAAAGAACAACGAAGTAATGCAAAAACTGTAAACTTCGGAATTATTTATGGTGTTTCGGCCTTTGGATTGTCCAACCAAACCGCTCTTTCACGCAAAGAAAGTGCCGAGCTCATAGAGGCTTATTATAAAACCTATCCAAAACTAAAAGGATTCATGCAAAATCAAATAGACTTTGCTCGTGAAAATGGTTATGTAGAAACCATATCGGGAAGAAGACGCTATTTAAAAGACATCAATTCTGCTAATGCTGTAGTACGCGGAGCTGCCGAACGCAATGCTGTAAATGCACCCATACAAGGTTCTGCTGCTGATATTATAAAAATAGCGATGATTAATATTCATAAAAAATTAACGGAAGAAAATTGGAAGTCGAAAATGTTGTTACAAGTGCATGATGAGTTAGTTTTTGATGTGCATCTTTCAGAATTAGAAAAAATAAAACCAATGATTAAGCACGAAATGGAAAATGCTTTTCAAATGGCAGTTCCTCTAGAAGTTGAAATAGGTATGGGTAAAGATTGGCTAGAAGCACATTAAGAAGAGTTTTATAACTAGATATATTTAATGCGTTGAAAAATAATTTTGACATACTTATTGTTGGTGGTGGAGCAGCTGGTTTTTTTACAGCGATAAACTGTGCCGAAAAATACCCTAGTGCTACTGTCGCTATTTTGGAACGAGGTAAAGAAGTACTTTCAAAAGTTCGTGTTTCGGGTGGTGGAAGATGCAATGTTACCCATGCTTGTTTTGTTGCCAATGATTTAGTGAAAAATTATCCAAGAGGTGAAAAAGAACTCAAAGGGCCTTTTCATCAATTTTGTAGTGGTGATACAGTAGCGTGGTTCGAAGAAAGAGGAGTGAAGCTAAAAACAGAGTCAGATGGCAGAATGTTTCCTGTTTCCAATAGTTCTCAAACTATTATTGACTGTTTTATTTCATTAGCAAAAAAACATAAAATAGAGATACTTACGCAACAATCTGTTCAAACTATTTTTTACAAAGATGAGAGTTGGAAAATAGAAACGTTACAGCAACAATTTACCTCCGAAAAATTAATTGTTGCCACAGGTAGTAATCCAAAAATTTGGAATCTACTACAAACTTTAGGACATAGTATTGTAGAGCCAGTGCCTTCGTTATTTACGTTTAATATTACAGATAAAAATTTAACCCATTTAATGGGGATTTCTGCTCATGTAGGCTTAAAAGTACAAAACACCAAACTTGCAACACAAGGGCCTATGCTCATAACACATTGGGGAATAAGCGGGCCTGCAGTTTTACGCTTATCTGCTTGGGGTGCGAGAGTATTGGCAGAGATGAATTACACATTTACGATACAAATAAATTGGTTAGTAGATACTACAAGTGAAGATGCTACTGCAATGTTATTAGAATTGAAAAATACGCACACTAAAAACTATATCATCAACAAGCCTCTTGCAGATTTTCCAAAACGCCTTTGGGAATATTTTTTAACGTTGGCCAATATAGAGCCAACACAAAAATGGGCAGATGTTACAAAAAAGCAGTTGCAAAAGCTAACCGAAATACTATGTGCTACTGAATATATTGTTTCGGGAAAAAGCACTTTTAAAGAAGAATTTGTAACCGCAGGTGGTGTAAATCTCAAAGAAATTAATTTCAAAACGATGCAAAGTAAATTGTTTTCAAATTTATATTTTGCAGGCGAAGTGCTTAATATAGATGCAATTACAGGAGGTTTTAATTTTCAAAACGCATGGACAGGAGGTTTTATTATATCAGAACATTTGTATAACTAATGTGTAACTTACTCAATATTGTAAAACCAGTTATCGTAAATAATTATAAGATTTCATTTGATAAAAAACCAACTTGTGTTAATTTTATTTTAATAACTAAAACATAAAAATTCTATTAAATACCTTTGTTTTTTATTTTTATACTATGCCAAAGTGGATTATTCCAGTAGTACTACTATTGTTGATTGAATATTATTCTTTTATTGCTTTTAAAACAGCTTTTAAGTCGTCAAAGCTAAATGTTGTTTATATACTAGTTTCAATAGTAACATTTTGTGTTATCGTTTATGGTTTTTTTCAGTTTGATAGAAGCGTAGGTCAAACCAGCCAAACGCTTTTTACACTTGGTTTAATGCTCTTGTTTTTAATTCCAAAATTTATAATAGTTGTGCCTCTTTTGCTTGAAGATTTTTATCGATTGGGTAAAGGTATTTTCAATTATGTTCAACATAAACCTACACCTACTTTTCTACCCGAAAGAAGAAGGTTTATAAGTCAGGTAGCGCTCGGTTTGGCAGCTATTCCGTTTGGTTCTTTAATTTACGGTATGACAAAAGGGAAATATAATTTTAAAGTGATAAAACAAACCGTTTTTTTTGATGATTTACCCGAGGCATTTAATGGTTTTAAAATAATACAAATTTCTGATGTACATAGCGGGAGTTTTGATAATAAAGAAAAGATTGAATATGCTATTGATTTAATCAATCAGCAAGAAGCAGATATGATGCTTTTTACTGGAGATATTGTCAATTCTTTAGCATCAGAAATGCACCCTTGGATTGATACTTTTCGTAAAATCAAATCATTTTCTTATGGTAAATATGCCGTATTGGGCAATCATGATTACGGCGAATATTTGGATTGGAAAGGAAATAAGAATGCCAAAGCTCAAAACTTCGAAGAAATTAAACAATTGTATGGAGATATAGGGTTTACATTGCTTCTTAATGAAAATAAAACGATTCAAAAAGATAATGATGCACTAGCGTTAATTGGTGTTGAAAATTGGGGACTTAACTTTAAGCAAGCTGGCGATTTAAACAAGGCTTCACAAGGAGTAGAGAAACAAGATTTTAAAATTCTAATGAGTCACGACCCAAGCCATTGGGATGTTGAGGTTCAAAACCACCCAAAAAACTACCAACTTACGCTTTCTGGACACACACATGGATTGCAGTTTGGTATAGAAATACCTGGGTTTTTAAAATGGAGTCCAGTTTCGTTTAAATACCCGCATTGGGCTGGCTTGTATGAAAATCAAGGGCGTTATTTGTATGTGAACAGAGGGTTTGGGTTTCACGCCTATCCAGGTAGAGTAGGTATTATGCCTGAAATTACCGTTTTGGAGCTAAAAAAACGTTAAAATGTGGTATAATTACATAATTATGTTAAATTTGTAATTAGAATGTTCTATTTTATTTTTAAAAAATAGAAATCAAATTTGTACATATGTCAAAATTTGGAGATCTTATTAGTGCTCAAGTGCCTGTTCTTATCGATTTTTATACCGAATGGAACGAATCTGCAGTAGCTATGCATCCTGTAATACGTGATGTGGCAGCAGCTTTGGGAGATAGAGCAAAAGTAATAAAGATTGATGTAGATAAAAATCAAGAGTTGGCTCAAGCCCTTCGTATAAAAGGATTACCTACTTTGATGATTTATAAAGATGGTCAAATGGTTTGGAGACAAAGTGGTGAGCTAGATGCCAATACTCTAATTGGTTTGGTGCAAGAGCAACTTTAATGTAAAGACTCAAACGAATAGCCTTTTTGTTTTAAAGATTTTAGTATTACGGGTAATGCTTTTTGTAGATTTGGAAAAGCTTTAATACTGTCGTGAAATACTATTATGCTACCTGGTTTTATGTTGTTTAAAACTCGTTCAATACATGTTTTGTAGTTTATAGAAGCATCATAATCTTTACTAAGCACATTCCACATTATTATTTTAAAGCCTTTTTTTCTTAGAATTGTACTTTGTTTATTTGTGATTTTACCATAAGGAGGACGAAATAATTTTGTTGCAGAAGTTGTATGCTCTTCTATCTCTTTTTGACATTTTAAAGTATTTTCAACATAATCTACTGTATTGGCATTCCAACCCTTTAAATGATTGTAGGTGTGATTGCCTATTGTATGTTTATTTTGAAAAATTTTAAGGAATATTTCTGGGTGTTTGTTGATGTTATCTCCAATACAAAAAAATGTTGCTTTAGCATTGTATTCTGTTAATAAATCGAGTACCCAAGGTGTAACTTCAGGTATAGGGCCATCATCAAAAGTAAGATAAACCACAGGCTTTTTTGTAGAAATTCCCCATATATAATTTGGAAATATCAATTTTACAAAACTATAAATCCATTGATGTTTCATTTTGTACCTATAGTATTTATTAACTAGAGTATACAATAAAGGAGCACTTGTGTTGCACTCCTTATATTATATACGTTTAGAAATTTAATTATTTCAATTTTTTCTTTACTTCTACTTCTTGGAAAGATTCAATAATATCGTTTATCTGGATATCGTTGTAGTTTTTAATTTGTATACCACAGTCATACCCTTTAGAAACTTCTTTTACATCATCTTTAAAACGTTTTAAAGCGGTTAATTCTCCAGTAAAAATAACTACGCCTTCTCTAATAAGACGTATTTTAGAATTTCTAAATACTTTACCATCGGTAATCATACATCCTGCAATAGTTCCTACTTTAGAAATTTTGAATGTTTCTCTAATTTCTGCAGTACCTGTAATTTCTTCTTTAAGTTCAGGAGAAAGCATTCCTTCCATAGCGTCTTTTAAGTCGTCTATAGCGTCATAAATAATAGAATAGTTTCTAATATCAATTTCTTCTTTTTCTGCTAATTGTTTTGCAGCTCCTGCTGGACGAACATTAAATCCAATAATAATGGCATCTGATGCAGAGGCTAAATTAACATCAGACTCGGTAATGGCACCAACACCTTTGTGAATAATTTTGATTTCGATTTCTTCTGTAGAAAGTTTTGAGAATGAATCTGCTAATGCTTCTACCGAACCATCTACGTCTCCTTTTATAATGATGTTTAATTCTTTAAATTGACCTAAAGCAATTCTTCTTCCTAATTCTGCAAGAGTTGTATGTTTTTTAGTACGAGCCGATTGTTCACGTATAAGTTGCGTACGTTTTGCTGCAATTTGTTTGGCTTCGCGTTCGTCTTCATATACATTAAATTTATCACCTGCAGTTGGAGCTCCATCTAAACCTAAAATAGAGATAGGGGTAGAAGGGCCTGCTTCTTTTACGGTTTTGCCTCGTTCGTCGTGCATGGCTTTAACTTTACCATGATTTTTTCCTGCCAATACATAATCTCCTACACGCAAGGTTCCTGCTTGTACCAAAATAGTAGATACATAGCCTCGTCCTTTATCCAATTGAGCTTCTACAACAGTACCAAGAGCAGGTTTGTTTGGATTTGCTTTTAAGTCTAATAACTCGGCTTCTAGCAATACTTTTTCCAACAACTCTTTTACACCCATACCCATTTTGGCAGAAATATCGTGTGATTGGTATTTTCCTCCCCAATCTTCAACAAGCAAGTTCATTGCTGCTAATTTCTCTTTAATTTTTTCAGGGTTTGCAGTAGGCTTATCTACTTTGTTTATGGCAAATATCATAGGTACACCTGCTGCTTGGGCATGTGAAATAGCTTCTTTTGTTTGAGGCATGATGTCGTCGTCTGCAGCAATTACAATAATCGCAATATCTGTAACTTGAGCACCACGTGCACGCATCGCAGTAAAGGCTTCGTGACCAGGTGTATCTAAAAACGTAATTTTTTGACCATTTTCTAGTTTTACAGAATAGGCACCAATATGTTGTGTAATTCCTCCAGATTCTCCCGCAATTACATTTTCTTTACGAATGTAGTCTAGCAAAGATGTTTTACCATGATCTACGTGTCCCATTACGGTAACTATAGGTGCGCGGCTTACTAAATCTTCTTCTCTATCTTCTACAACTTCTACATTTTCTTCAATGTCTGTAGTGATAAACTCAACTTCATAACCAAATTCGTCAGCAACAATAGTTAGAGTTTCTGCATCCAAACGTTGGTTCATAGTAACCATAATACCCAAAGACATACAAGTTCCAATAACTTTTGTGATAGGAACATCCATCATTGTTGCAATTTCTCCTACGGTAACAAATTCTGTTACTTTAAGTACTTTGCTTTCTAGTTCTTGTTGTAATTGTTCGTCTTCTGTACGCTGACGGTGAGAATCTCTTTTATCTCTTCTGTATTTTGCAGCTTTAGATTTATTTCCTTTACCTTGTAGGCGTTCTAAAGTTTCTTTAATTTGGTTTTTAACTTCTTCTTCGGTTGGCTCAACTTTTTGTACTATAGCTGGGCGGTTTCCTTTTTGAAAACCTCCTTTTGAACCAAATTTATTATTGCCACCAGGTCTATTATTGCCATTTTGCTGATTGGTATTTGGAGTTGTTCCTGGTTTTGCATCTTTTGAAGGAATGCGTTTTCTTTTGTTTTTATCGCCAGGTTTATTGTTGTTTCCTGATGTATTGTTTTGATTTGTTCCAGGTTTGTTGTCTTCTTTTTTCTTTTTAGGCTTTTCAAATTGAGACAAATCTATTTTTTGACCTGTAAGTGTTGCTCCCGATAGTTTTTGATACTGAGTTTCAAAGCGTTCTTCAACTACAGCAGGTTCTTCTGTTGAGGTTTTGGCAGGTTTTTGTTCTGCTACCTTTGGCATTTCTTTTACTTTCTCAACAGCAGGTTTAATTGTAGGAGCTGGTTTTTCTATTTTAGCTTGAAGAACTTCTTTTGGAGCTGTTTTTGGTGTTTCTTCTGCTTTTTCTTCTGTTTTTTCTTGTACCGAAGGCTGTGTGTTTTGAGATTCCTCAACTTTAGGTTGTGGTTTTACAGGTTCAGAAGGTTTTGTGTCAAGTTCTATTTTACCTACTTGCTTAGGGCCTGTAACAACAGCTTTAGCTTTTATTACTTCCAATCGTTGGCGTTCTTCTTCTTGTTTTCTTTTCTCTTCAAGTTCTTTTTCTCTTTCTAGTCGAAGTGCCTCTTTTTCTTTTTTAATTTCTTCGCTTACTCCTTTTGAAGCTTCTTTATTGCCTTTGTCGCCCGCAAATTGATTGCATAGGATACCATAAACATCATCAGAAATTTTTGTATTTGGATTTGCTACAATTGCAATTCCCTTATCTTTTAGATAATCTACAGCTCTTTCTAAAGAAATGTTTAATTCTCGTAAAACTTTACTTATCCTTATATTTCCTTCTGACATATAAAATTGTTTGTTATTTTTTTGGTAAAGACTTTTTTATTGGAATAAAATTAGTCTTCAAATTCTTCTTTTAATATTTTGACAACCTCTCTTACGGTTTCTTCTTCTAAATCTGTTCTTCTTACTAAGTCTTCTACAGAGTGTTTTAGTACGCTACGTGCTGTATCTAAACCTATTTTTGCAAATTCATCGATTACCCATCCATCAATTTCATCTGAAAACTCTGTCAATTCTACATCATCTTCTTCTGCGGTAGCTCCTTCTCGTATTACATCTAGGTCATAGCCTGTAAGAAAACCTGCTAATTTTATGTTTTGTCCGCCTCTACCTATTGCTTTAGAAACTTCTTCCAATTTCAAATAAACTTCTGCTGTTTTTTTATCCTCATCTATTTTTACAGAAGACACTTTTGCAGGGCTTAAAGCTCTTGTAATCAATAACTGCGGGTTGTTTGTGTAGTTTATTACGTCTATATTTTCGTTTTGTAATTCACGTACAATACCATGTATACGAGAACCTTTCATACCTACACAAGCTCCAACAGGATCAATTCTATCATCGTAAGAATCTACAGCAACTTTTGCTTTTTCTCCTGGTATACGAACTACTTTTTTAATAGTGATAAGTCCATCAAACACCTCTGGGATTTCTTGTTCAAATAGTTTTTCTAAAAACTTTTCTGAAGTTCTAGACATTACTATTTGAGGCTTATTACCTTTTAATTCAACATGTTCTATAATTCCTTTTACATTGTCTCCTTTTCTAAAAAAATCAGAAGGGATTTGTTTTTCTTTTGGAAGAACAATTTCATTTCCTTCATCATCTACCAAAATTACAACTTTTGGTCTTACATGATGTACTTCTGCCGAATAAATTTCGCCAACTAAATCTTTAAATTGTTTGTATAAGTTGGTGTTGTCGTGTTCGTGAATTTTTGAAATTAAGTTTTGTCTTAAAGCCAATATAGATCTTCTGCCTAAGTCTATAAGTTTTACTTCTTCCGAAACGTCTTCGCCAACTTCAAAATCGGGCTCTATTTTTCGAGCTTCAGACAAGGCAATTTCTTGATTCTCATCTTCAACTTCATCATCTGCAACCACAACACGGTTTCTCCAAATTTCCATATCTCCCTTGTCAGGATTTATGATAATATCAAAATTGTCATCAGAACCATATTTCTTTTTCAAAGCATTTCTAAATACATCTTCGAGTATTGCCATAAGGGTAACTCTATCAATAAGTTTATCGTCTTTAAATTCTGAAAATGACTCAATTAATGCAATATTTTCCATTACAATTCGTTATTAAAATTTTATTATTACAACTGCTTCTTTTATTTTATTGTAAGGCAGTTCTAGCGTTTTTTTTACGGTTTCTTTTCCTTTTCCTATTTTTTTAGGTTCTCTAGCAGACCAAGATAGTGTTATCAAATCATCGGTTGCATGGGTTAAATAGGCTTCGATAATTTCTCCATCGGTGGTGGTTACTTTTAATATTCTGCCAATGTTTTTTTTGTATTGTCTATTCATTTTTAATGGAGTAGAAACTCCAGCAGAAGCCACTTCTATAGAGAAATCTTCTTCTTCGCGGTCTAAATTATGTTCTACAGCCCTACTTATGTCAATACAATCTTGAAGTGTTACTCCAGTATCACCATCGAGAACCACAGTAATTTTATTACCTTCGGCTATTTTTAAATCGATTAAAAAAACAGAAGGTTTTTCTTGTAAACCTTGCTCTAATAGCGCCTGTACTTTTTCTTTAAAACTCATTTTTTTATAAAAAGAGGCACGCTGTGCGTGCCTCATTACTTCATCTAAATAAACAACGTTGCAAATATAGAAAATTATTTTAAAATATAAAAATCATTGTATTACGATATTTTTTTGTAACTTTATCCTGTCAAAAAAACTATATTTTACATTCAAATTTCTTATGAAAAAAATTCTTATTCCTACCGACTTTTCAAAAAACGCTGAATATGCATTGAAAGTTGCTGCACAAATAGCTAGAAAAAATGATAGCGAAATAATTTTATTACACATGTTGGAGTTGCCGCATCAAGCCAGTGACGCTTTAACTACTGGAAAAGATATTCCTGAAATCATGTTTTTCAAAAATGCCGCCATGCGTAGATTGGAAGATTTAATGGAAGAAGATTATTTGGAAGGCTTAAACATTTCAGAAGTAATTCAGTTTGAAATGGCTTTTGATGGTATTTTAAAGCTGAGCAAAAAAAATGAAGTAGATCTAATTGTTATGGGTTCGCATGGCGCAAGTGGATACAAAGAAATGTTTATAGGTTCTAATGCAGAAAAAGTGGTTAGAAATTCAGATGTGCCTGTTCTTATTATCAAGAAAGAGCAAGAGAATTTTGAGGTAAACGATTTTGTTTTTGCTTCAGATTTTGCTAAAGAAATTACAAACCCTTTTCAAAAAGCAGTCGATTTTGCCAAAAAGTTCAACGCAAAGATGCATTTGGTAACCATCAATACGCCTAATAATTTTATTACTACTTCTGCAGCCAATGATGCGATGAATGAGTTTGTGAAAAAATTTGATATTTCTAATTACGAAACTCATATTTACAATGATTCTAATGTAGAAAAAGGAATTTTAAATTTCGCCAATAGTATAGATGCCGATTTAATTGGTATGAGTACACACGGACGTAAAGGATTGGCACATTTCTTTAACGGAAGTATTAGTGAAGATTTGGTGAACCACTCTACCAAGCCTGTTGTTACATTCAAAATATAACAGATATATACATTACTAAATAAGCGAGCTATTGTATTAATGGCTCGTTTTTTATTTATTTAAAAATCAAAGAGATTAAATTAAAGATACAAAAAAAAGCTCAACGAAAGTTGAGCTTTTTTGTTGGTCTACTAGGACTCGAACCTAGAAAGACGGCACCAAAAACCGTAGTGTTACCATTACACCATAGACCAATTGCTTATTGCGAGTGCAAATTTAGTACAAAAAATATATGTTGCAAATATTTTTTAAACTTTTTTTAAAATCAAAATATAACGTAATTATAAGTTGCTAAATGTTAAGTGTTTGCTTGAGGGTATAAGTTTTACAAAAAAATAATCTTTATATCATCTTGAAAGTTAATCGTAGGTTAAAGCCACTTAAAATTAATGGGTGAACTCATTTTATTTCTACTTTTGAAAAGCAAATGAACCTAGAAGCAGAGTTTACTTTAAATAGTAAACAGTTTCTACAAAAAGCATAGTATAACTATTTACCATAATATAAGGTTAAGATGAATAGAAAAATAAAAATTCTCGTTGCATTTTCGTGTTTAATTTTTGTGCTGCTCTGTACTATTCAATATTATTTGGTACAAACTACGTATGAGCATAAAGTATCAGAATTTAAAAATGAAATTAAAAATTATTTTTACAACAATACCAACCATTACACAAGTTTAGATACTGCAATTACATTTAGTAAAAACAGTCTTTATCAAACATTGGCAGAAAATTATATTGAAAATAAAGAAACTCGATTTGTAATAAAAAATTCGATGTTAAAAAATAATTTGCGAGATACAATAAGCCAAAAACTAAAAACAGAGTTTGCTAAGCATTTCTCGGATTACGAAATAAATTTTGGACTAGTATTGAACAAGTTTGTTGTGTACAATAAAACAAAGGCAGATACTATATATGCCGAAAAGCCGAATATTAGAAACTTATTTGCAGGGAATTTAAAAACGTTAGAAGATGCATTTGTGCTTAGAAATTATACTAACAATTTTGCACTAGACAAACATACACAACTTATTACAGAAGATACCTTATATATATCGGTAGTTAATTATAAAAGTATTGTATGGCAACGTATGAGTGGGATACTTGCTTTATCAGTAATTAGTATGCTAGTACTTATGTTTTTATTCTACTTGGCACTTAGAGCTCTCATCGTACAAAAAAACATCAACGAAGTAACTACCGATTTTATAAACAATATTACCCACGAGTTTCAAACACCGCTTACGACCATTGGTGTATCAACCAAAATACTGGCGCAAAATATGAGTTATAATCAAGATGATAGTATGCGACAAACTATTTCGACTATAGAAAGGCAAAATAATCGATTAATAAAATTGATAAATCAAGTGTTGGAGTGTTCTGTAGAACAAAAATGGAAACATTTGCAAAATCAATCTATAGAGATTAGCTCTTTTGTTCAATCAATAATTTCCGATTTTAAAACAGCATACCCAACTATTGATTTTTATGAACAGTACAATACAACAGCTACATTATATGGTGATGCTTTTCATCTTACTACAGCCATAACAAATGTTTTGCAAAACGCAGTTAAATACGGGAGCACCAAAATAGTAATTGAAACGAAAAGCGTAGATAATTTTGCACAACTTATTATTACAGACAACGGTATAGGGATAGATAAAAAGAAGCAGTCTTTATTGTTTAAAAAATTTTACCGCATTAACGAAGGTAATATACACAACAATAAAGGGCTTGGACTTGGCTTGTATTATGTAAATCAAATAATAAAAGCACACAAAGGAATCATCAATCTAAAAAGCGAACAAGGTAAAGGCGCTTCTTTTACTATCTCTATGCCTTATGTTTACTAAGTATAAAATTATTTTGGTTGAAGACGATTTGGATTTTGCTTCAATTTTAAAACGTTTTTTAGAGTCTAATGGTTTTGAAGTTACATGGGCTACAAATGGTGCAGATGCTTTGGTTTTGTTTCAAAATGATTCTTTTGATTTGTGTATTTCAGATGTTATGATGCCTGTAATGGATGGTTTTACATTAGCAGAAAAAATCATAGAAAAACACCCAGAAATGTATTTTGTTTTTTTATCAGCCAAACAACTTCCAGCTGATAAAATAAAAGGATTACAGCTCGGTGCCGACGATTATATAGTAAAACCATTTGATACAAATGAACTGTTATTGCGTATAAAAAACATTTTAAAAAGAAAAGAAAAATTAGATTTTTCAACCCACAAACAAATACAAATAGGTTCTTTTTGTTTTGATGCTAAACGAAGTATTCTTTATAACAACAGTTATAAATACCAACTCACAGAGAAAGAAAATTTTTTATTGGCATATTTAATTGCCAATAAAAATCAATTGGTAAAAAGGCAAGATATACTCATTGCTATTTGGAAAAGCAACGATTTCTTTTCGGGTAGAAGTATGGATGTGTATTTAAGTAAAATTAGAAAATACTTTGCTTCAGACCCAAAAATTAAACTCGAATCGATACGCAATATAGGTTTGGAACTAAAAGAAGTACACGAAAAAGAGTAGTAATTTATTACAAACCTTTCAATAAAAAATAGTTTCTTTGCACAAGTAAATTTTTACACAAATATGACAAATTTTAATTTTAAAAAGTGGAATAATCTATTAGGATGGGCAGTTTTTGCAATAGCCCTTATCACGTATACACTTACCGTAGAACCAACCATGAGTTTTTGGGATTGTGGCGAGTATATTGCTACTTCGGCAAAACTAGAAGTAGGGCATCCGCCAGGAGCTCCGTTGTTTCAAATGATAGGCGCATTTTTTGCCATGTTTGCTATAAGTAAACAACACATTGCTTTTATGGTAAATATGACCTCGGTAGTTTCGAGTGCATTTACCATATTATTTATGTTTTGGTCTTCAACCATGATACTTAAAAAAGTAGTGGCCCATTATTCAGAATTAAGTAAAAACAATCTTATCGCTATTTTAGGAAGTTCTTTTGTAGGAGCATTAACATTCACGTTTACAGATAGTTTTTGGTTTAATGCTACAGAGGCCGAAGTTTATGCTATGGCGATGTTGTTTATTGCGCTTATGTTGTGGCTTGGACTTCGATGGGAAGAAGACATGCATACACCAAAAGGCAATAAATGGTTGTTATTAATAAGTTTAGTAACAGGTTTGTCATTTGGAGTACACTTTATGTCTTTACTTACTATACCATCTATTGGATTTTTATATTATTTTAAAAATTATAAAAAAGTTACAGTAACTAGTTTTATAATAGCCAATGTGATTATCGTTGCAATATTATTATTCATTTTTAAATTGTTACTGCCTTATACATTAGCATTTTTTGGAAAAACCGAAATATTTATGGTAAACAATTTGGGTTTACCTTTCAATTCGGGTTCTATTTTTGGCTTATTGCTTATTGTTGTGGTGTTTTATTTCGGGCTTTTATATACCAAAAAGAAGCAACACCCATTTTACAATACTATGTTGTTAAGTATTTTATTTTTACTTTTAGGATTTTCTACATGGCTAATGCTTCCAGTGAGAGCCAATGCTAATACTCCAATAAATGAAAACAAACCTTCAGACGCTGCAGAGGTATTAGCATATTACAATAGAGAACAATATGGAGTAAATCCTTTGTTTTACGGGCCTCAGTATACAGGTGCATTTGCAGGTTTAGATCCAGAATTGCCGTACACCGATGGAAAACCCAATTATGAAAGAGATTACAAAACAAAAAAATATGTTATTGTAAACGATTATATAGGTTCAGAACAAAATACAGATGAAGCGCACAAAGCCTTTTTACCTAGAATGTGGAGTGAAGAGCATATTGCTAATTATATCCATTTTACCAAAGTTCCAGATTTTAAAATAAAAGATGAATATCTAGAAGAAAAAGAATTGGTAGATGAGGTTGCTAAGTTTAGAGAAGCTTATGCAAAAAAACAAATAGATGTAGATCAATATGTTTCTTTTTTGAAGTACTACGGTGATTATTTGGATATACAAAAACCATCATTTGTAGATAATATGAAGTTTTTATTCGAATACCAATTTGGGTATATGTATGGCCGTTATTTGTTGTGGAATTTTGTTGGAAGACAAAATGATGTTCAAGGAAAATATGATGATTTAGATGGCAATTGGATGAGCGGTATTAAACCAATTGATGAACTACATGTTGGTCCGCAAAGTAATTTGCCAGACGATGTATTGCGTAATAAAGGAAGAAATTTTTATTATTTTTTACCACTTTTCCTTGGCTTAATAGGTTTGTTGTATCATGCACAACGCAATTTGAAAAGTTTTTATGTGCTACTTACACTGTTTTTATTTACAGGTTTAGCTTTGAAAATTTATCTAAACGAACGTCCATTTGAACCAAGAGAACGTGATTATGCTTTAGTAGGGTCATTTTATGTGTTTGCTATGTGGGTTGGTTTTGGGGTGTATGCACTCTATGAAATGATCAAAGAAAAACTCGCAGAAAAGACTGCTTTGCCTCTTACTATTGTATTGTCACTTATAGCATCTCCAATGCTTATGGCTTATCAAAATTGGGACGATCATAATCGTGCAGGAAAATATACAGCAACAGCAATGGCAAAACAATATTTAGACTCTTGTGAGCCCAATGCAATTTTGTTTACAATAGGAGATAATGACACATTTCCATTGTGGTATGTACAAGAAATTGAGGGTTACCGTACCGACGTGAAAATAGTAAATACCAGTTTACTAATGACCGATTGGTATATAGACCAAATGAAAATGAAAACATATAAATCTGAAGGATTGCCTATTTCTTTCACTCATGATAAAATTGTAGGAGATAAACGAGAAGGAATTGTTTTTGATAAAAAAACAGAAAATAGATGGAATATCAAAGACTTTTTGTCTTTTGCAAAATCCGACGATACAATTACTCAAATTACCATGCCAAGTGGTCGTAAACTACACTTTTTACCAACCAATAAAGTGCGACTTAGCGTTGATAAAAATACAGTTTTAAAACACAAAGTAGTAAATCCTAAATACAACGATTCTATTGTTCCATATATCGATATTGATATAAAAGGAGGAGCTATATATAAAAATCGTTTAATTATGTTGGATATAATTGCCAATAATAATTGGAAGCGCCCAGTATGTTTTACAGGAGGAAGTTTTGGAGACGATGACTATTTATGGATGAAAGATTTCTTGCAGTTAGACGGTATGGTTTACAAGTTAGTACCTGTAAAAACTCCTGTAGACGAAGAAAATGCACCATACGATTTAGGGCAAATAGATTCTGATAAAATGTATAATTCTATCGTAACTCAAAAGTACAGCGAAGATAACAACCGAATAGGTTGGGATTGGGGTAATGGCGAAAGCACCAAAATTTACCATGATCCAGAAACTAGAAAAAACAGCATATCTACAAGAAATAATCTTTCTCGATTGATGGATCAATTAATCAAAGAAGGTAAGGTAGACAAAGCCAAAAAAATAATTGAGCTAGCTTTAAATAAATTGCCTTTAGATTATTATGGATATTATAGTGCTGTAGACCCATTTGCAAATGGATATTATGAAGTTGGAGAAACTCAAAAAGCACGAGAATTACTCTCAAAATTAGCAGTAAAATACAAACAGCAACTTACCTATTTTGCTACACTTACTCCGGCCAACCAATATTATTTGGCTACCGAAATAATGACAGCTATAGAGCGATATAGAGGACTACTTGAAATTATGAAAAAAAATAACGATACCGATTTTTATACTAAAAATAAGGCTGAGTTTAACAATTACAACAAACGTTTTGCCCGATTTGGTAGAGATATGGAGTAATAATTATATTAAAATGCTTAAAACAAAAAAGTGAAGATTTATCTTCACTTTTTTGTTTTATTATCTATCAAAATTTCTAGTTCATATTTGGTTTTACAAGTAAAGCTTTTGGAAATTTTTTTCTTAAAATAGTCAAGTTACGCTCAGCTTCAATTCTCGTTTTGTAATTGCCGACTAGAACTTTGTAGTTGGGTGTTGAAAAAATGAGTGTAGCTTCTGTTAAACGGTTTTCTTTTTTAAAAGCAATGAGTGTTTTTTTAGACTCTTCACTATTACCAATAAAAATCTGAATTTTATACCGTGTAGTGTTTGCCATGACTGCATTGAGTTTTCTTTTTTCAGTAAGTAAATTCTCAATTTTTGGATCTTGTTTTAGGGTCACATTTTGACTAAAATTCTGCCCGAAACACAAAACAAACCCAAATAATATATATTTTTTTGCTGTAGTAGAAATTGTTAAAAAATTCATAATAGTTTGATTTATATGCAAATGTAAACATTAATAAATACAATTATAAACATCAATAATTTAGAATGGTTATAAATTATACTTTATGATACTTTTAAGGTTTTGATAATAGTACATAAGTTGTATTTTTGTCAAGTTTTTGTAAAAAGTGTAAACAATTTTCAAATACTACAGTAAAAATCATACCACAATTGTCGATAATCATTTTATAATATGAAAAAAGTGGGAAACCATAGTTCAATTTCTAGAATTTATCTCTTAAGCTTAGCGTTTTTGCTAGTTTTCTCTTTGCCTGTGTTTGCTCAAGATGCAGCTGCTCCAAAAGATGCGGCGGCAATGCCTGCTGCAACAGGAGGTGGAGATGCAGCTAAAGGGAAAGAATTGTTTAATGCAAATTGTGCAGCTTGTCATAATCTTGATAAAAAGATGACAGGGCCTGCTCTTAGAGGTGTTGCAGAAAAATACGATAAAGCTTGGATTTACAAATGGGTAAATAACAGTTCTGCGCTTATTAAATCTGGTGATGCTAAAGCTGTAAAAGTTTTTGAAGAAAATAATAAAGTTGTGATGACTGCTTTTCCTCAGCTTACTACAGCAGATATAGATAACATTTTGGCTTATACCTCAGAGCCTGCTCCAAAAGCTGAAGTTGCTCCTGCTGGTGCAGTTGCTGGTGCTGGTGCTGAAAAGTCAGAAGGAGTTTCCAATGATGTGATACTTGGTGTGTTGGTTTTGGTAATGGGAGTTCTTATAACCATGTTGTATTTAGTTTACAATATGTTGTCAAGAATTGCTCTTTCAAAAGGTTTAGAGCTAACTGCTACCGATAGATCAATTCAATCAGTTTGCCAAGCCTTTGTAAAAAATCAATTTTTGGTATTGGTTTCTGTAATAATGTTGATGTTAATCAGTGCATATTTTGTGTATGGTTATTTAATGCAAATAGGTGTAGATCAAGATTATGAGCCTGTTCAGCCAATACATTATTCTCACAGAATTCACGCAGGTAGCAATGGTATAGATTGTAAATATTGTCACTCTGCGGCTCGTGTTAGTAAAAATGCCGGTATACCGTCGTTGAATGTTTGTATGAATTGTCATAAAAACATTGCAGAGGTTGCAGATACAACAGCTACTCCAGAACATTCAAAAGCATTCTACGATGGAGAAATCCAAAAGTTATATGATGCTGTTGGATGGGATAGAACCTTACAAAAATATACAGGTAAAACACAACCAGTAAAATGGGTAAGAATTCATAATCTTCCAGATTTTGCCTACTTCAATCACTCACAACACGTAACGGTTGCTGGAGTTGAATGTCAAAAATGTCATGGACCGGTTCAAACTTATGAAGTTATGAAACAATTTGCTCCTTTAACAATGGGTTGGTGTGTAAATTGTCACCGTGAAACAAATGTTAAGGTAGAAGGAAATGGTTATTATGAAAAAATTCATAAAGAACTTTCTAAAAAGTATGGTGTAGATAAATTGACTGCTGCTCAAATGGGAGGTTTAGAGTGTGGAAAATGTCACTATTAATAATTGTTTAAGAAGCTAATAAATATATACAATGTCATCAAACAAAAAATACTGGAAAAGTGTTGAAGAGTTAAACGAAAATAACTCTATTGTTGAGGCGCTTAGAAATAATGAATTCGTTGAAGAAATTCCTACAGATGAATTTCTTGGCGATAAAGATACATTATCTTCTTCATCAACCACTCGTCGTGATTTCTTGAAATATGTAGGATTTACAACTGCAGCGGCTACTTTAGCAGCATGTGAAGGTCCGGTGCATAAATCAATTCCTTATGTTGTGCAGCCAGAACAAGTTATACCTGGTGTAGCCGATTATTATGCTACAACAATGTTTGACGGATTTGATTTTGCTAATATTCTAGTTAGAACAAGAGAAGGTCGTCCTATAAGAATTGAAAATAATACTTTAGAAGGAGCTAAATTTTCTGCTAATGCTAGAGTAATTGCTTCGGTTCTTTCTTTGTATGATAATATGCGTTTGAAATTTCCAAAAATTGGTAATGAAAGCGCTCAATGGAATGATGTAAATCAAAAAATACAACAATCTTTAGCAGATGCAAAAGCTAAAGGCAAACAAGTTGTAGTTTTAACCAATACATTAGCTAGTCCATCTACAGAAAAACTTATCGCAGAGTTTGTAGCTAAAAATCCTACAGCAAAACATGTGGTATATGATTCCGTTTCAGAATCTGCAGCTTTAGATGCGTTCGAATCTGTATATGGAGAAAGAGCATTATTGGATTACGATTTTTCAAAAGCAGGTACTATTGTTTCTGTAGGAGCTGATTTCTTAGGAGATTGGCAAGGTGGTGGGTACAATTCTAGTTATGCAAAAGGTAGAATTCCACAAACAGGACAAATGTCTAAGCATATTCAATTTGAGTCAAATATGACACTCACTGGAGCAGCGGCAGATAAGCGTGTGCCAATTAGTGTGTATGCTCAAAAACAAGCTTTGGTTAAAATATTCAACATCATTACCAATTCTTCTATACCAACTGGTAAAATTGATAATGAAGCCGAAGTTGTAAAAGCGGCCAATCAATTAAAAGATTCTAAAAACAAAGGTCTTTTGGTTTGCGGTATTCAAGATAAAAATGCACAATTATTAGTTTTTGCTATCAATCAAGTATTAACTAGCGAAGCTTTTATGGCTGCTGGTGTACGTTATACTCGTAAAGGTTCTGATGCTAAAGTGGCAGAATTGGTTAAAGATATGAATGCAGGAAATGTTCATACACTTATTATGAGTGGTGTAAATCCTCTTTATACCTTATCAAATGCAAAAGCATTCGAGACAGGTTTGTCTAAAGTAACAACCTCAGTAGCTTTTACTCAAAAATTTGATGAAACCGCTGAAAAAGTTACTATAGCAGCAGCAACTCCTCATTATTTAGAGTCTTGGAATGATTATGTGCTTACAAAAGGAACTTATTCGATAGCTCAACCTACTATTCGTCCTTTATTTAATACAAAACAATTTCAAGATTGTTTATTGGTTTGGAATGGAAGTCCATTAACTTATTATGATTATATAAAAGCGAATGCGTCATCATATTTAAACGGTACTTCTTGGAATAAAGCGGTTCACGATGGTCTTGTAGTTACAAGTGATTCAGTTTTGGCTAGTGGTACAGCAGATTATAGCGGTGCAGCTACACAATTAGCACAAAGTGCAAATGCTAAAAACTTTGAATTGTTGTTGTATACAAAAACAGGAATGGGAGATGGGCAACAAGCAAACAATCCTTGGTTGCAAGAGTTTCCAGATCCAATTACAAGAGTTTCTTGGGATAACTATGTTACAGTTTCAAAAGCAGATGCTGAAAAACTGAAACTAGAAAACACTATTGCAGACAATGGCGGACTAGACGGTAGTTATGTAAACATTTCTGTTAATGGTGTAAAACTTGAAAATGTTCCAGTAATTGTACAACCAGGTCAAGCCAAAGGTACTTTAGGATTGGCTTTAGGATATGGTCGTAAGGCTTCCATGAAAGAAGAAATGCAAGTAGGTGTTAATGCTTATAGTGTTTATTTTAATGCTTCTAGCCTACAAGATGCAACTATAGAAAAAGCATCGGGTAAACATGAGTTTGCTTGTGTTCAATCACAAAAAACATTAATGGGTAGAGGTGATATTTTAAAAGAAACTACACTTGCCGATTATAATAAAAAAGATGCAAAAGAGTGGAATCCACAACCTATGGTTTCTTTAGATCATAAAGAAGTTGAAGCTACTACCGTAGATTTGTGGGAGTCTTTTGACAGAACAACGGGTCATCATTTTAATTTATCTATAGATTTGAATGCGTGTACAGGTTGTGGAGCTTGTGTTATAGCTTGTCATGCAGAAAATAATGTACCTGTTGTAGGTAAAACAGAAGTTCGTAGAAGTAGAGATATGCACTGGTTGCGTATAGACAGATATTATTCATCAGAAGATACTTTTGCAGCCGATGTTGAGAAAAAAGAAAATTTTGACGGATTGGATTTAACAGGGTTTTTAGCTGGAAATGAAGACACTAAAGGCTCATTAGGTGGATTTAGACAACTAGAGCATCCAGCCGACAATCCTCAAGTATCTTTCCAACCTGTAATGTGTCAGCATTGTAACCATGCTCCTTGTGAAACAGTATGTCCTGTGGCTGCTACATCACACGGTCGTCAAGGACAAAATCACATGGCATATAACCGTTGTGTAGGTACACGTTACTGTGCTAACAACTGTCCGTACAAAGTTCGTCGTTTTAATTGGTTCTTATATAATAATAATGACGAGTTTGATTTCCACATGAATGATGATTTAGGAAGAATGGTTATCAATCCAGATGTAAACGTTCGTTCTCGTGGGGTTATGGAAAAATGTTCTATGTGTATTCAAATGACTCAAGCTACTATATTAAAAGCAAAAAGAGAAGGAAGACCGGTAAATGCCGACGAATTCCAAACAGCTTGTTCTAGTGCTTGTTCTACAGGAGCTATGGTATTTGGAGATGTAAATAATAAAGACTCTCAAATAACAAAAGTTGTTGCCGATAAAAGAGCTTACCATTTGTTGGAACATGTTGGAACAAAACCAAATGTGGTTTATCAAGTAAAAGTTAGAAATTCATAAGTATAAATTTAAGTAACAATATAAAGGATTATGTCGTCTCATTACGAAGCACCCATTAGAAAACCTTTAGTTATTGGTGATAAAAGTTATCACGATATAACAGTTGATGTTGCTGCTCCTGTAGAAGGAAGAGCAAATAAACAATGGTGGACTGTATTTTCAATTGCGTTAGCAGCGTTCCTTTGGGGATTAGGCTGTATTATATATACTATTTCAACAGGTATAGGAACTTGGGGTTTAAATAAAACTGTAGGTTGGGCCTGGGATATTACCAATTTCGTTTGGTGGGTAGGTATTGGACACGCAGGTACACTTATTTCTGCTGTATTGCTTTTATTCCGTCAAAAATGGAGAATGGCAATCAACCGTTCTGCAGAAGCGATGACAATCTTTTCAGTAGTTCAGGCAGGTTTGTTTCCAATTATTCACATGGGTCGTCCTTGGTTGGCTTATTGGGTTGTGCCTATTCCAAATCAATTTGGTTCTTTGTGGGTGAACTTTAACTCTCCATTATTATGGGACGTATTTGCAATCTCTACTTATTTATCTGTTTCATTAGTGTTTTGGTGGACAGGTTTACTTCCAGATTTTGCTATGCTTCGCGATAGAGCTGTAACCCCATTTACAAAACAAGTATATTCAATATTAAGTTTTGGATGGAGCGGTAGAGCTAAAGATTGGCAGCGTTTTGAAGAAGTATCTTTAGTTTTAGCAGGTTTAGCAACACCACTTGTACTTTCTGTACACACTATTGTATCGTTTGACTTTGCTACGTCTGTAATTCCAGGTTGGCATACAACAATTTTCCCTCCTTATTTCGTTGCGGGTGCTGTTTTTTCTGGTTTTGCTATGGTAAACACCTTACTTATAATTATGAGAAAGGTATCCAATCTTGAAGCTTATATTACTTTGCAACATATTGAACTAATGAATATCATTATTATGATTACAGGTTCTATTGTAGGTGTTGCATATATTACAGAGTTATTTATTGCTTGGTACTCGGGAGTAGAATATGAACAATATGCATTTTTAAATAGAGCAACAGGACCTTATGCTTGGGCTTATTGGATGATGATGTCTTGTAATGTTTTCTCTCCGCAATTTATGTGGTCAAAAAAATTAAGAACAAGCATTATGTTTTCATTCATTATATCTATAGTTGTAAATATAGGTATGTGGTTTGAGCGTTTCGTAATCATTGTTACTTCATTACATAGAGATTACCTTCCGTCTTCTTGGACAAAATTCTCTCCTACTTTTGTAGATATAGGAATTTATGTAGGTACAATTGGTTTCTTCTTTGTTTTATTCTTACTTTATGCTCGTTCATTCCCAGTAATAGCACAAGCAGAGGTTAAAACAATATTGAAATCTTCAGGTGAAAATTATAAAAAATTAAGAGAAGAAAATAAACATTCGCATCATGAGTAGTACAGTAGTTCATGCCTTATATAATGATGATGACATATTGATGGATGCCGTTAAAAAAACACGTGCAGCACATCATCATATTGAAGAAGTTTTTACACCATTTCCTGTGCATGGTTTAGACAAGGCTATGGGATTGGCACCAACTCGTTTAGCAATTTGTGCTTTCATTTATGGTGCTTATGGTTTAGGTTTTGCCACATGGCTTATGTGGAATATTATGATAAATCCAAGTGGAGGATGGCCTCAAGATATTGGAGGTAAACCAAGTTTTAGCTATTTGCAAAACATGCCTGCTTTTGTACCTGTTATGTTTGAAATGACAGTATTTCATGCAGCGCATTTAATGGTGATTACTTTTTATATGAGAAGTAAATTATGGCCATTCAAAAAAGCTGAAAACCCAGATGTAAGAACTACAGACGACCATTTCCTTATGGAAGTAGCTGTAAAAAATAATGTTGAAGAACTCACTTCTTTTTTACAAAACACAGGTGCTGTTGAAGTAAAAGTTGTAGAAAAGCATTAATAACTATTATGAAAAATACAATAAAGTTATCCGTAATATTTGCTTTTGCATTATCTGTTATTTCATGTAAAGATAATCAAAAACCAAATTATCAATATTTTCCTAATATGTACGAATCTGTAGCTTATGAGACTTATTCAGAGTCTGGAGCATTCAAAGCATCTTATGGATTATATGGTAAAGAAGGTCAATTACCACCAAAAGGAGCTATTAAAAGAGGTTTTATGCCTTATGAATATCCTAACACTCCAGAAGCATTGGCTACAGTTAAAGCTGCAAACTTAAAATCTCCATTAGATTCTACACAAGTAGACATGAAAAAAGGAGAAGAGTTATTTAATATATATTGTGCTATTTGCCATGGTACAGCTGGAGATGGTAAAGGGAAATTGGTAAAACAAGAAAAGTTTTTAGGAGTACCTAATTATGCAGAACGTCAAATAAATGAAGGAAGTGTATTTCATGTAATCACTTACGGATTGAATGCTATGGGTTCTCATGCTAATCAATTATCCCAAGAGGAAAGATGGAAAGTTGCCGCTTATGTTATGAAACTTAAAGGCGATTTATCAAAATAAATAAAGTAGAACAAACAGAATCTTATAGATATGTACACATTTTCAAGTAAATTAAAAACCCTATCTTTTGTACTAATGATTATTGGTGTATTAGGTATTGGATATGGTTTTTTTAGTGCTCCTAAAAATATTCAAGATGTAGAAACAATGCTTAAAGCAGAGGAATCTCATCATGGTTCTACTCACACTGAGGCAACAGCGCATCATACAGAAAAGAAAGAGGCTCATGCTGAAGCCGAACATAAAGAACATACAGAGCATGTATTTCATCAATTGCAAAATAAACCATGGGCAGCTTTGTATGTTGCTTGTATATTTTTTATGCTAGTTTCATTAGGAGCTTTGGTTTTTTATGCTATTCAACAAGTCGCACAAGCAGGTTGGTCTCCAGTATTATTTAGAGTGATGCAGGGGGTTTCTTCTTATTTATTGCCAGGTTCAATTATATTCTTTGTATTATTACTTTTGTCTGGCTTTCACTTTAACCATTTGTTTATTTGGATGGATAAAGAAGTTGTAGCTCACGACGAATTAATACAAGGTAAATCGGGTTATTTAAATTTTCCATTTTGGATTATTAGAGCAATTGTATTCTTAGTAATATGGAATACTTATAGAATATTGTCTAGAAAAAATTGTCTTGCTCAAGATGAATCTAACGATAATACTTTTTATAAAAAGAATTTCAAACTATCGGCTCTATTTTTAGTTTTATTTATAGTTTCTGAGTCTATCATGTCTTGGGACTGGATACTTTCTGTTGATCCACATTGGTTTAGTACTTTGTTTGGTTGGTATGTGTTTGCCAGTTTCTTTGTAAGTGGTATTACTACTATTTCAATGGTTACATTGTATTTAAAATCCAAAGGATATTTAGAGAATGTAAATTCAAGTCATATTCACGATTTGTCTAAATTTATGTTTGGTATTAGTGTATTTTGGACTTACCTTTGGTTTTCTCAATTTATGTTGATATGGTATTCAAATATACCAGAAGAGGTAACCTACTTCAAAACAAGAATCGAACAATTTAATTTGCCTTTCTTTGGTATGGTATTTCTTAATTTTGTTTTTCCATTCTTAACTTTAATCAATACAGATTTCAAACGTATCGCTCCAATAGTAGTTACCGCAGGTATTGTAATTTTAGTAGGACATTATGTAGATTTTTATGTAATGATAATGCCATCAACGGTAGGTACTCAAGCTAGTATTGGAGTTTCAGAAATAAGTTCAGTATTATTTTTCTTAGGATTATTTATTTTTGTAGTATTTAGTACTTTATCAAAAGTGCCTCTTACACCAAAAAGAAATCCATTTATGGAAGAAAGCAAACATTTTCATTATTAATATTTAAAGAATAAAAAATGACGGGATTTTTAGTACTTATTGTTTTAGTATTAATTTCAGTTGCAATTTGGCAATTGGTAAAAATATTTGACTTAACTCAAATAGGAGTTAAACCCGAAGACAATTTGCAAATTGCGACAGATAATGATAATAAAGTAAATGGTTATCTGATGTTTGCATTTTTAGGATTCATTTATGTGTTCATGCTTTTTAGTATGATAAAATGGGGTCCTGTTGTTCTTGGCAAACCAGCTTCTTTGCATGGTCCAGAATACGATAATTTGATGACTATTTCAATGGTATTAATCTTTACCGTTCAAATAATTACACAAGCCTTATTGCATTATTTTGCTTTTAAATATACAGGAAAACAAGGTCAAAAAGCTGTTTATTTTGCAGATAATAATAAATTAGAACTTATTTGGAGTTCAATTCCAGCTATCGTTTTAGCAGTATTAATTTTTTACGGGTTGTACAATTGGAGTGATATTATGTTTTTTGATGAAAAGAAAGATGATCCTATTGTAATTGAGCTATATGCTAAGCAATTTTCATGGGAAGCTCGTTATTCTGGAAAAGACAACGTATTAGGAAAAGCCAATGTTCGTTTTATTGAAGGGCCAAATTCTGTAGGTGTAGATCTTTCAGATCCAAATGCTCAAGATGATTTTGTGGTAAGTGAATTGCATTTGCCAAAAGACAGAAGAGTTATATTTAAAATACGTTCTCAAGATGTTCTTCACTCTGCATTTATGCCTCATTTTAGAGCACAAATGAATTGTGTTCCAGGTATGGTTACTCAATTTTCATTTATTCCTACTGTTACTACGGCAGATATGCGTAATGATGAAGCAATTAAAAAGAAAGTAGACAATATTAATAAAATTCGTGAAGCAAAAAGCGCTCTTTTAGCAAAAGAAGGGAAACCTGCTTTAGATTCTTATACGTTTGATTATTTACTATTGTGCAATAAAATTTGTGGTGCATCTCACTACAATATGCAAATGAAAATAGTTGTAGATTCTAAAGAGGATTTCAACAAATGGTTAGCAGAAAAATCTTCAGCCACTGTTGCTGTTGCTGTTAAAAATGACGCAAAAGAAAAAGCAGCTTCATCTGAAGAAAAATCTACTTCTGTAAAAGATTCTTCGGCTTCAAAAGTTGATTCAACCGTTGTAGCAGAAACTCCAGCAGTAAAATAATAAAACTAATATCTCAATATAATATATGTCAGCAATGAGTCACGAACACGATAACCATTCTCACGACCACCATGAACATCATCATAAAGATACTTTTATTACAAAGTATATCTTTAGTATAGATCATAAAATGATTGCCAAACAATATCTTATCACAGGTATTGTTATGGGACTTATTGGTGTTGGTATGTCTTTGCTTTTCAGAATGCAACTTGCATGGCCAGAAGAGTCATTTAAAATCTTTAGTTTTTTCCTTGGCGAAAAACATGCTCCTGATGGGGTTATGACTAATGAAACCTATCTTGCCTTAGTAACCATACACGGTACTATAATGGTGTTCTTTGTACTTACTGCAGGTTTGAGTGGTACTTTTAGCAATTTATTAATTCCTTTACAAATTGGTGCAAGAGATATGGCATCGGGCTTTATGAATATGATTTCTTACTGGTTATTCTTTTTGTCAAGTGTAATCATGGTTATCTCTTTATTTGTAGAATCTGGACCTGCATCAGCTGGTTGGACTATATATCCACCACTTAGTGCATTGCCTCAAGCTATTTCTGGTTCTGGATTAGGTATGACATTATGGTTAGTATCTATGGCTATATTTATAGCATCTTCATTAATGGGGTCGTTAAACTATATCGTTACCGTATTAAACCTTAGAACAAAAGGAATGAGCATGACAAGATTGCCTCTTACTGTATGGGCATTTTTTATCACTGCTGTAATTGGTGTTATTTCATTCCCTGTATTATTGTCTGCTGCTCTTTTATTAATTATGGATAGAAGCTTTGGTACTTCTTTCTTCTTGTCAGATATTTATTTGGCTGGAGAAGTGTTAAATTATCAAGGCGGTTCACCAGTATTATTTGAACATTTATTTTGGTTCTTAGGGCACCCAGAAGTTTATATTGTATTGCTACCTGCTTTAGGTATCACTTCAGAAGTTATAGCTACAAATTCTCGTAAACCTATTTTTGGTTATAGAGCAATGATTATGTCTATATTAGCTATTGCATTTTTATCTACCATTGTTTGGGGACACCATATGTTCGTGTCGGGTATGAATCCGTTTTTAGGATCGGTATTTACCTTTACAACGTTATTAATTGCTATACCATCTGCGGTTAAAGCTTTTAATTACATTACTACATTATGGAAAGGTAATTTGCAAATGAATCCAGGTATGTTGTTCTCAATAGGATTAGTTTCTACTTTCATTACAGGTGGTTTAACAGGTATTATTCTTGGAGATAGTACTTTAGATATAAATGTACACGATACTTATTTTGTGGTAGCTCACTTCCACTTAGTTATGGGTATTTCTGCACTTTATGGTATGTTTGCTGGTATTTATCATTGGTATCCAAGAATGTTTGGAAGAATGTTAAATAAAAATTTAGGATATATACATTTTTGGGTAACTGCAATCTGTGCTTATGGGGTGTTTTTCCCAATGCACTTTTTAGGTATGGCTGGTTTACCAAGAAGATATTATACAAATACAAATTTCCCATTGTTTGATGATTTAGCAAATATTAATGTTGTAGTAACTTTATTTGCTTTAATCGGTGGCGCTTTTCAATTGGTGTTTTTATGGAATTTCTTCCATAGTATGTTCTTTGGTAAAAAAGCCCCTCAAAATCCATGGAGATCTAATACTTTGGAGTGGACAGCTCCAGTAGAACATATTCATGGTAACTGGCCAGGTGAATTACCAGAAGTTCATAGATGGCCTTATGATTACAGTAAACCAGGTCATGAAGAAGACTTTGTTCCTCAAAATGTACCAATGTTACCTGGAGAAGAGGTTTTACATCATTAATACTTAATTATCTTTATAAATTAAAAATGCCTTTCTAATTTTAGAAAGGCATTTTTAATTGTAGTTGCTTATCTTTGTATTTATGAATGATAATTTAGACGCAACAGGAACTAATTTTACATCAGAAGAGTTTGATTTTGAAAAAAAACTCAGACCATTAGAATTTAGTGATTTTACAGGTCAAGAACAAGTTTTGGAAAACCTTCAAATATTTGTAAAGGCTGCCAATTTGCGTAATGAGGCATTGGATCACACATTGTTTCATGGCCCTCCGGGTCTAGGAAAAACCACGCTTGCAAATATTTTGGCAAACGAACTAGGTGTAGGAATTAAAATTACCTCTGGTCCTGTATTGGATAAACCTGGGGATTTGGCAGGATTGCTTACAAATCTCGAAGAGCGCGATGTTTTATTTATAGACGAAATACATCGTTTAAGTCCAGTAGTAGAAGAATATTTATATTCTGCAATGGAAGATTTTAAAATAGATATAATGATAGAATCTGGACCCAATGCACGTTCTGTACAAATAAATTTAAATCCTTTTACATTAGTTGGGGCTACTACACGTTCTGGATTACTTACTGCACCCATGCGTGCTCGTTTTGGTATTCAGAGTAGATTGCAGTATTACAATACAGAATTATTAACAACAATTGTTCAGCGAAGTGCATCTATATTAAAAATGCCTATTACTATGGAAGCTGCCATAGAAATTGCAGGACGAAGTAGAGGAACTCCACGTATTGCCAATGCTCTATTGCGTCGTGTACGAGATTTTGCTCAAATAAAAGGCAATGGTAAAATTGACATAGAAATTGCAAAGTTTTCATTAAAAGCCTTACATGTAGATGCGCATGGTCTTGATGAAATGGATAATAAAATATTGGAAACGATAATTGATAAGTTTAAAGGAGGTCCTGTTGGTCTTTCTACTTTAGCTACCGCAGTTTCAGAAAGTGGAGAAACCATAGAAGAAGTCTATGAACCTTTTTTAATTCAAGAAGGATTTATAGTAAGAACCCCTAGAGGTCGAGAGGTTACAGAAAAAGCATACAAACATTTAGGTAAAATAAATCGTAATTTACAAGGAGGTTTGTTCGATGTATAACCTTGCCGAAAAACATACTCGTCTTATTAAATCCGAAGCAAAACGCCTCGGATTTTTAGCTTGCGGAATTTCTAAAGCAGAATTTTTAGAAGAAGAAGCCCCAAGACTTGAGCATTGGCTTAACCAAAATTATCATGGGGAAATGGCTTACATGGAAAATCATTTTGATAAACGCCTAAATCCTAAACTTTTGGTAGATGGTGCCCAAAGTGTTATTTCTCTCTTATTAAATTATTATCCAGAAAACAAACAAAGAGATAGCAGTTATAAAATATCGAAATATGCTTACGGCGAAGATTATCATTTTGTGCTAAAAGATAAGTTAAAGAGTTTGTTAGCTTACATTCAAGAACAAATAGGAGAAGTACATGGAAGAGCATTTGTAGATTCTGCACCTGTGTTAGACAAAGCTTGGGCTGCAAAAAGTGGTTTGGGCTGGGTAGGGAAAAACAGCAATTTAATTACTAGAAAGACGGGTTCTTTTTATTTTATTGCCGAACTTATAGTCGATTTAAAATTAGAATACGATAATCCTACCACAAATCATTGTGGTAGCTGTACGGCTTGTATAGATGCTTGTCCTACAGAGGCCATAGTTTCGCCTTATGTGGTTAATGGCAGTCAATGTATTTCATACTATACCATTGAACTTAAAAACAATTTACCCGAAGATATGCAGGTAAGATTTCAAGATTGGATTTTTGGTTGCGATATATGTCAAGATGTCTGCCCTTGGAATAAATTTTCAAAACCTCACCAAGAAGAAAAATTTTTGCCACACGAAAATTTGCTTCATTTTACAAAAAAAGATTGGGAAGAGATTACACAAGAAACTTTTAATGAAGTGTTTAAAAATTCGGCAGTGAAAAGAACTAAATTTCAAGGTTTTGTGCGAAATGTAAAATTTTTAAAGGATAAATTTTAACTTTGCAAAATTTAAAACAAAAAAGCCTATGAAAAATTTTTTTATCTTAATTTTTCTATTCTATTTGAGTATGTCTTTTGCTCAAGTTGGTATAGAAACAACGACGCCCAATGGTATTTTGGATGTAAACTCAAGTACTTCAGGAATTGTTGCTCCTACAGTTGCTTTAACATCATTAAACGTTGCATCTCCAGTTGTTAATCCTCAAGGAGGCGCTTTAAAAAACAATACTTTAGTATATCATAACGGAACAAATGGTATTGATAGTGGTTATTATTATTGGGAAACCAATAAATGGATAAAATTGATGAACAGTGCACCTACTACAGGTTTGCAATATTTTGTTTTTTCAGGAACAGGAGTTTCGCCAGGAAATAACAAACCTGATTTGTCAAATTTAACTGCATCTGGTTTGTGTACATCTTTGTTAAATGACAGCACACAAAATGCCTTAGTAACTGGAGATAATTTTACTGTAAAGCTTACAGGCTATTATTATGTGTCTACAACGGGAGATTTTAAATTGCAATCTTATACAGACGATGGAGCTCGTGTATATGTAGATGATGTATTGATTTTAAATAGATGGATAGACCAAGGAGCGACAGTTTTTGATGGAGTTACTGTAAAA
This sequence comes from Flavobacterium croceum DSM 17960, assembly GCF_002917885.1. Lineage (GTDB taxonomy): Bacteria > Bacteroidota > Bacteroidia > Flavobacteriales > Flavobacteriaceae > Flavobacterium > Flavobacterium croceum. The sequence goes on along the minus strand of NZ_PQNY01000015.1, from coordinate 34,199 downwards.
CTAGCAAAAGGATACCATAAGTTTGAATTTTGGTATTATGAAAACACAGGTACAGACCAAATGGAATTTAGATGGCTTACCAATGCAAATGGTCATACAGGCGTAATTAATGCTTCAGATTTTTTTATTTCGTATTAATTATTTTTAAAAATTATTACTTATCCTAAAAGCAATTTTTAATTTGTTTTTAGGATAATTCTTTAAAATTATAATCGAAATATTTTCAGTTTTTATATTTTCTTTAAAATAGTTTCCATATTCAGTTCATACTTATAACTTTGTATAGAATAACAAATTTTCAAAATATATGCATAAAGATAACAAGCGCAGAGAAGCTCTATTATATCATGCCAAGCCTACACCAGGAAAAATTAAAGTAGTTCCTACTAAAAAATATGCTACCCAAAGAGATTTATCTTTAGCCTATTCTCCAGGTGTTGCAGAGCCTTGTTTAGAAATAGCAAAAGATGTAGACAATGTTTATAAGTATACAGCCAAAGGAAATTTGGTTGCAGTAATATCAAACGGTACAGCAGTTTTAGGTCTTGGTGATATTGGTCCAGAGGCATCAAAACCTGTAATGGAAGGAAAAGGATTGCTTTTTAAAATTTTTGCAGATATTGATGTGTTTGATATTGAAGTAGATACCAAAGATGTCGATGCATTTATAGAAACGGTTAAAAATATTGCTCCTACTTTTGGAGGAATTAATTTAGAAGACATTAAAGCACCTGAGTCTTTTGAAATAGAAAGAAGGTTGGTAGAAGAGCTTAACATTCCTGTAATGCACGATGATCAACATGGAACAGCCATTATATCTGCGGCCGCACTAATAAATGCAGTAGAACTTGCGGGCAAAGAAATGAGTCAAGTAAAAATGGTTATTTCTGGAGCAGGTTCGGCAGCTATTGCGTGTGCCAATTTATACGTTGCTTTTGGAGTGAAAGAAGAAAATATTGTAATGTTTAACAGTAAAGGAGCGTTGCAAAAATCGGATCCAAAAATTTCCGAAAATCAGCGTAAATATGCTACCGATATTCCATATTCTTCTTTGCATGAAGCCATGAAAGGTGTTGATGTTTTTGTAGGACTATCTACTGGCGATATTGTTTCTCCAGAAATGCTTTTGGATATGGCAGAAAATCCAATAGTATTTGCAATGGCAAATCCAAATCCAGAAATAAATTACAATTTAGCTATTGATACCCGCAAAGATATCATTATGGCTACTGGTCGTTCAGACCATCCTAATCAAGTAAATAATGTTCTTGGATTTCCTTATATTTTTAGAGGAGCACTCGATGTAAGAGCTACAAAAATTAATGAAGAAATGAAAAAGGCAGCCGTAGTTGCCTTGGCACAATTAGCAAAAGAAAGTGTTCCAGAACAAGTAAATATTGCCTATGGAGAAACAAAACTTGTTTTTGGTAGAGAGTACATTATACCGAAACCTTTTGATCCTCGATTGATAGCCAAAATTCCGCCTGCAGTAGCCAAAGCCGCAATGGAATCGGGAGTGGCACAACAGCCTATTTCAGATTGGCAAAAATATGAAGATGAGCTCTTAGAAAGAATGGGTTCTGATAATAAAATGGTTCGATTATTAACCAATAGAGCCAAAACGAACCCTAAAAAAATTGTGTTTGCAGAAGCCGATCAATTAGATGTTTTAAAAGCAGCACAAATAGTCTATGAAGAAGGTATAGGTTTTCCAGTTTTATTAGGTAAAAAAGAAGAAATAATAGAGCTTAAATCAGAAATAGGTTTTGATGCAGATGTAGAAATAATTGATCCAAAAGATACAGAAGAAGACGAGCGCAGAAACATGTACGCTGAAATTTATTGGAAAGAAAGACAACGCAGAGGAATTTCATTGCTTGATGCCCAAAAATGGATGAGAGAAAGAAATTATTTTGCCGCCATGATGGTAAATCACGGAGAGGCCGATGCTATGGTTTCGGGTTACTCAAGAAGCTATCCATCTGTAGTAAGACCATTAATGCAACTCATAGGTAAAGCACCAGGTATCTCGCTTATCGCATCTGTAAACATGATGATGACCAATAGAGGACCAATGTTTTTATCTGATACAGCTATAAATCCAAACCCTTCTGCCGATGATTTGGCAAAAATTGCATTGATGACGAGCAAAACAGTCAAAATGTTTGGTATTGAGCCTGTTATTGCCATGATTTCTTTTTCAAACTTTGGTTCATCGAGTTACGAAAGTGCTTCAAAAGTAAGAGAAGCGGTTGCTTATTTACACAAAAACCACCCAGAGCTCGTAGTAGATGGTGAGATACAGACAGATTTTGCACTTAATCCAGAAATGTTGCAAAAGAAATTCCCATTCTCTAAATTGGCAGGCAAAAAAGTAAATACGCTTATTTTTCCAAATTTAGAATCGGCAAATATTACCTACAAATTATTAAAAGAATTGTACAAGGTAGATTCTATTGGGCCAATAGTTATGGGAATGGATAAACCCGTACATATATTTCAACTTGGTGCTAGTGTAGAAGAAATGGTAAATATGGCTGCTGTAGCTGTAGTTGATGCCCAAGAAAAAAGTAAAAAAATAAAATAAAAATATGATAGCGCACATACAAGGTAAACTAGTAGAAAAAACACCTACAGAAGTTGTAATAGATTGCAATGGTGTGGGCTATCATATTCATATATCACTCCATACATTTACATTATTGCCCCAATCTGACTTTGTAAAATTGTATACACATCTTATTGTAAAAGAAGATGCACATATTTTGTATGGTTTTATGGAAAAATCTGAAAGAGAAATTTTTAAAATGCTTATTTCTGTTTCGGGTATAGGTGCTGGTATTGCGCGTACTATGCTGTCTTCTTTAGAACCAAAACAAATTATACAATCATTAGCGAGTGGTAATGTAGCTTCAATCCAATCTATAAAAGGTATCGGTGCAAAAACCGCACAAAGAGCCATCTTGGACTTGAAAGACAAAGTGTTAAAAATTTACGATATAGACGAAGTTTCTGCAACACAACACAATACTTTGCGAGAAGAAGCGTTATCTGCTTTGGAGGTGTTGGGTTTTGTGCGTAAATCTTCTGAAAAAATAGTAGATAAAGTAATTGCGGCAAACCCCGATATTACTTTGGAGAATATAATTAAACAGGCATTAAAAAATCTATAATTTGTTGAAAAAAATATACAATTTAGTACCTAATATCAGTATTGGAAAAGCTATTTTTTGGTTTTTTCTAATATCTACTTTTAGTGTTTCGGCACAAGTAGAAAAAGAAAATGATAGCGTAAAAGGATATAATACCGGAAAAATAGAAATTAAAAACCCGAAGAGTATAGAAGAAGCTTATACTTACGATCCTGTTTCTGATCGCTATATTTTGCAAAAAACATTCGATGGTCTTAATATCAATTATCCACTTATTCTTACACCAAAAGAGTATGAAAGATTGGTAAGAAGAGAATCCATGCATAAGTATTTTAAAGACAAATTAGATGCTATGGATGGTAAAAAAGAAGGTTCAGAAGAAGCTAAGAAAAATCTTTTGCCTAGATATTATGTGCGTTCGGGATTATTTGAAACTATTTTTGGAAGCAATACTATAGATGTAAAGCCTACAGGTTCGGTAGAAGTAGATTTTGGTATACGCCATACAAAACAAGATAATCCATCTTTTTCACCCCGAAATCGTTCTACTACTACTTTCGATTTTAACCAACGTATTAGTATGGGACTTACAGGTAAAGTTGGAACTAGACTTAATGTAAATGCTAACTACGATACACAATCGACCTTTAATTTTCAAAATTTAATAAAACTAGAATACACGCCTACAGAAGACGATATTATCAAAAAAATCGAAGTAGGAAATGTAAGTATGCCTATAAACAGTACCTTGATAAAAGGAGCACAAAGTTTATTTGGAGTAAAAGCACAAGCACAATTTGGAAAAACAACAATTACAGGTGTTTTTTCTGAACAAAAATCGCAAACCAAAACCATAACATCTCAAGGAGGCGGTACAATACAAGACTTTAGTATCTTTGCTCAAGATTACGATGCAGACAGACACTTTTTTCTTTCTCAATATTTTAGAAATCAATACGATAAAGCCCTAAAAAACTATCCTTTTATAGACAGTAGAGTTCAAATAACTCGCATAGAAGTTTGGGTAACCAATAAGCAAAATCGTATTACTACTACCAATAATAATATGCGAAACATTGTGGCTCTTCAAGATTTGGGAGAGGCTCGTTTGACAGATTATTACACCAATTCCCTTATGGCAGATAATAGAGTAGTAGCCAATTTATCTCCTTTAGGAACATTCTTTTTAAACCCAACCGATTCTCCTTCAGACAATAGTAACAATGCATACGACCCTGCACTTATTGGTCAAACAGGCGGATTGTTAAATCCAGGTATTAGAGAAATAGCTACAACCGATTCGGGCTTTAATAATGCTGTAACTGTAGATGAAGGAACCGATTATGCCAAACTTGAAAACGCCCGAAAATTATTACCCAACGAATTTACTTTTCATCCACAATTGGGTTATATTTCATTACAGCAACGATTGGCAAACGATGAAGTGCTTGCAGTAGCCTATCAATATACTATAGGTGATCAAGTGTATCAAGTAGGAGAATTTGGTAACGATGGTGTTGAAGCCACTACAGTAGATGCAGCAGGAATACCTTCTACACAATCTTTGGTTTTAAAAATGTTGAAAAGCAGTCTTACCAATGTTCAAAAACCTATTTGGAATTTGATGATGAAGAACGTTTATCAGCTTCAAGGTGCTTATCAATTAGATAAAGAAGGTTTCAAGTTTAACATTATGTATACAGATCCTTCTCCTTTAAACTATATAACTCAAGCGGGTACTACACCATTGCCAGATGATGTAAAAGAAACTCCTCTGTTAAGAGTTTTTAATGTAGATAGACTTAATTATAATAATGACCCTCAAAATGGAGGCGACGGATTTTTCGATTTTATACCTGGTCTTACTATAGACCAACAAAACGGAAGAATATTATTTACTACTGTAGAACCTTTTGGTAGACATTTGTTTGAAAAATTAAGTAATTCGAATACAGATAATTACTACGGAGACCCTACAAATAGTGCAGATTTTAATGAAAATCAAAAAAAATACGTTTTTAGAACCTTATATACATCTACACAAGCAGCAGCATTACAAGAAAGTGAAAAAAACAAGTTTCAATTAAAAGGAAAATACAAATCTTCTAGTGGCGATGGTATACCGTTGGGAGCTATTAATGTACCAAGAGGCTCTGTGCGTGTAAGTGCAGGAGGAAGAATGCTTGTAGAAGGCGTAGATTATACTGTAAATTATCAGGCTGGTAGAGTGCAAATACTCGATCCATCTTTACAAGCGTCCAATACACCTATTCAGGTTTCTTTGGAAAACAACTCTATTTTTGGGCAACAAACCCGAAGATTTTATGGGTTAAATGTAGAGCATAAATTTTCTGATAAAATTATGGTAGGCGCTACTTTATTAAAACTTAGCGAACGACCATTTACTCAAAAATCAGATTACGGGCAAGAGTCTGTAAACAATACTATATTTGGACTTAACACAAATATTTCAAAAGAAGTACCATTTTTAACACGTTTGGCAAATATGTTGCCCAATGTAGATACCGATGTGCCTTCCAATGTTTCATTTAGAGGCGAAGTAGCCATGTTAAAACCAGGTGCTCCAAGAGCTAGTAATTTTGATGGAGTAGCTACTGTGTATATCGACGATTTTGAAGGCTCTCAATCTACTATAGACTTAAAAACACCACAAGCATGGACACTATCTTCTGTCCCTGTTAAAGCTACTGTGGGTAATACGCTAGATTATCCAAATTTTAATGGATTAAGCAGCGCCTTAGATTATGGGTTTAAACGGGCAAAATTAGCATGGTATTCTATCGATCCTATATTTTACACACAAAGACCTGCAGGGGTTGATGTTGATGACTTATCTTTCAATAGCACACGTAGAATTATGATGACTGAACTATATCCTGTAACGGATGTAGCACAAGGGCAATCGCAAGTAGTAAATACTCTAGATTTATCATATTTTCCTACAGAAAGAGGACCATACAATGTTAATCCCGATTTTTTAGCAACAAATTCATTGCCAAACCCTACAGACAATTTTGGAGGCATTATGCGTAATTTAACTTCGACTAACTTTGAACAAAGTAATGTGGAGTATTTGCAATTTTGGATGCTTGACCCATTTTATGAAGGTTCCGATGGAACTGTAAACAACTACCCTAATACTACAGGTAGGGTGTTTTTTAATTTAGGTGAAATTTCTGAGGATATATTAAAAGACGGTAAAAAATTCTATGAGAATGGTATAGGAAATGGTCAAGTACTTGCTGCGCAAAGTATTTGGGGTAATTCACCAGCTTCTCAATCGTTAATTTATGCTTTTGATAATGATGAAAACAATAGAGCATCTCAAGATTTAGGGTTAAACGGATTGAATGATGCCGAAGAAGCAACTAAATTTCCTCAATTTGCTTCTTTTCCAGACCCCGCAGCAGATAATTACAAATATTATTTGAATGCAGAAGGTAATATATTTGACAGATATAAAAACTACAATAACCAAGAAGGTAACTCTCCTATACAGGTTACCGATACCAATAGAGGCTCTACTACATTACCCGATGTAGAAGATATTAATAGAGACAATACTATGAATACTATCAATGCTTATTACGAATACAGCATTGAGATTAAACCTAATATTCAAATAGGCGATAAATACGTTACAGATATAAGACCCGCTACGATTACATTGCCAAACAATGCAACTACTAAGGCTAGATGGATACAATATAAAATACCTATTTCGCAACCCGAAAATACAATAGGCGGAATAACCGATTTTAGATCTATACGTTTTATGCGTATGTTTTTAACGAATTTTAATAATCCAATAACGTTGCGTTTTGGTTCTTTAGATTTAGTACGAGGAGATTGGAGAAGATATACAAATACTTTAGACCCAACAGACATCAATGTAAGTGATGACAATACAGAAGTAGATGTATTTACACTAAACGTGCAAGAAAACGGAAATAGAGTGCCTATACCATACGTAGCTCCACCAGGAGTAGAGCGTGAGCAACTATACAACAACAATACACTTATCAAGCAAAATGAGCAATCATTGGGTATGAGAGTTAGAGGAACAGGAAATAACGGTCTTGAACCTGGAGATTCTCGTGCCGTATTTAAAAATGTAAGTGTAGATATGCGTCAATACAAACGATTAAAAATGTTTTTGCACGCAGAATCTATGCCGCTTAATGACTATAGTTTTAATGATGATGAATTGGTTGGTTTTATTCGTTTTGGTAACGATTTTACGGATAATTTCTACCAAATAGAAGTTCCTTTAAAGAAAACACAATCGGGAGCAACTAACCCCGAAATTATTTGGCCCGAAGCCAATAGAATAGATTTAGCACTTTCGTTATTAACCCAATTAAAAATACGTTCAGCAAATCATGTTATACCACCAGGACAAATTTATTATCCAGATTTAGACACTAGTGTAGAAGGTGGTGATGGTGATGAACGATTACGATTGGGTATACGCGGAAATCCAAATTTTGGTTTGGTAAGAACCTTGATGGTTGGTGTAAAAAACAAAACCAATGAAGCAGGAATGACACCGCGAAACCTACAAGGAGAAGTTTGGTTTAATGAATTGCGCATAGCCGAAATGGATAATAAAGGAGGTGTGGCAGCTGTAGCAAGTATGGATGCTAATGTAGCCGACTTTGCTACCATGTCTGCTATGGGTAAAATGAGTACAATAGGTTTTGGAGGTCTTGAAGAAAAATCAAACGAAAGAAGTAGAGACGATATTAAACAATACAATATTGTTACCAATTTAAGTTTAGGAAAATTACTCCCAAAAAAATGGGGTGTTACACTTCCTTTTAATTATGGAATTGGCGAAGAATTTATTACACCAAAATACGATCCGTATAGTCAAGATATCGAACTCACACAAGCCATGGATATTGCTACAAGTGATGCCGAACGCCGCAATATTAGAAACAGAGCGATGGATTATACCAAACGTAGAAGTGTTAATTTTATAGGGGTTAGAAAAGAGCGTGGCGAAAAGCAAAAATCTCATTTTTACGATCCAGAAAACATTACGCTTTCGTATTCTTACAATCAAACAGAGCGTCATAACTATGAACTTGAAAACTATGTAGATCAAAAAGTTACTACAGCTGCAGATTATAGTTATTCTTTTCAATCAAAACCATTAGAACCTTTTAAAAATAATAAAACGTTCAAAAAAAGTAGTTATTGGAAATTGCTAAGCGATTTTAATCTCAATTATTTACCATCGAGCATATCATTTAGTTCAAACATTACCAGACAATTTAACAAACAACAATACCGTTTGGTAGATGTAGAAGGTATCGGATTGGAATCTCTTTACCAACGCAATTATTTGTTCAATTACCAATACGGATTTAATTATAATCTTACAAAAGCTTTAAAAGTTAATTTTAATGCTAGTTCAAATAACATTGTTAGAAATTATCTAGACGAAAATGGAAACCCAGATAACACCAATACACTTTTTACAGATTATTGGAATATTGGTATACCAAAGCAACATTCGCAACAAATAACCGTAAATTACGATTTGCCTTTAAATAAAATTCCGTTTTTGAGTTTTGTAAAATCAACCTACAATTATACAGGAAATTATAGTTGGCAGCGAGCATCATTTGCTTTAGCTTCTATAGAAACTGAAACAGGAACTTACGATTTAGGAAACACCATTCAAAATTCTGGAGCGCATAAATTGAACACTCAGTTCAATATGGATTCGTTTTACAAATATTTAGGATTAACAAAAAATAAAAACACAGCACCAAAACCCGTTGCTGCGCCAAAACCTGGCGAAAAAATAACAGCAAAACCCGTTGCGCAACAAGATAGCAATGGCGTGGTAGACTTTTTAAAACAACTTGCTACGAGTATTAAAGATATTAAAATTAATTATTCTGAAAATAAAGGAACTGCACTACCAGGATATTTGCCTACAGTAGGTTTCTTTGGTACTTCAAAACCAACGTTGGGCTTCAATTTTGGTTTACAAGATGAAGTACGATACGAAGCAGCTCGCAGAGGTTGGCTTACTATGTATCCAGAATTTAACCAAAACTTTACTCAAGTAACAACCAAAACGCTCGATTATGCGGCTTCGGTAGACTTAATTCCTGAATTTAAAATCGAGCTTACAGGTTTGCGAAACTATACCGAAAATTTCTCAGAACAGTATGATGTTTCTCCAGATGGAACTTACAATTCTCGTTCGCCCTATAGTACAGGAAGTTTTTCAATATCTACAATATTGTTAAAATCTTCTTTTAAACATAGTGATGAGTTTGGATCTTCAGCTTTCAATGAGTTTAGAGGAAACAGAATGATTATAGCCAACCGTATGGCCGAAGATTATTATGGTTCTACCAATTTTACTAGAGATGCAGAAGGATATCCTGTAGGTTTTGGAAAAAATAGTCAAAGAGTATTGTTGCCAGCGTTTGTTTCGGCATATACAGGCTTTACTACAATGCATGCAGGCGATGGAGCTCAAAAAATAGGCTTAGGGTTGTTTCGAGATTTCCCACTTCCAAATTGGAATATTAAGTATACAGGTTTGATGCGTTTATCGTTCTTCAAAGAAAATTTTAAACGCTTTTCAATCTCTCATAGTTACAAATCAACATACACAGTAAATTCGTTCCGATCAAATTTAGAATATTTTTTAAATCCAAATGATCTTGATCCGTCAAGCAATTTTAGAGCGCCAATATTGGTTGGAAACGTAAATTTAATGGAACAATTTAGTCCGCTTGCTCGAATAGATTTTGAAGCCAAAAACTCTTTTAACATGGCAGCCGAACTTAGAAAAGACCGAGCTTTATCGTTAAGTTTCGATAATAATTTATTAACAGAGGTGAAAGGAATTGAATACATTGCTAAATTCGGTTACCGATTTAAAGACGTTATTTTCTCAACCAAGTTGGCCGATAGCCCTACAGGAATTATAAAAAGCGATATTGATTTGAAAGTCGAGTTTTCATATAGAAACAACAAAACCATTGTTAGGTATCTAGATTACGAGAATAACCAGCTAGGCGGTGGTCAAAATTTGTGGTCAGCAAAACTTAGTGCTAAATATGATTTGAGTAAAAATCTAGCAGTATTATTCTACTACGACCATTCGTTTTCAAAAGCAGTTATATCTACTTCATTCCCAATGACAAATATTCGTTCTGGATTTACTTTGAGATATAGTTTTGGAAACTAATAAAAATCATTTTTAAAATAAAAGAAGAAATCATACATTTGATAAAAAATAGTAACACACAAACAAACTAATTATGAATTTACCTGAAAATTTAAAATACACAAAAGACCACGAATGGATTCTAGTAGAAGGCGATACAGCAACAGTTGGTATTACAGATTTTGCCCAAAAAGAATTGGGAGATATTGTGTATGTTGATATTGACACAGTAGGGCAAAATATCGAAAAAGACGAAGTGTTTGGAACTGTAGAAGCAGTAAAAACAGTATCAGATTTATTTTTGCCTGTAACAGGAGAAATAGTAGAGTTTAATGACGAGCTAGACACAAACCCAGATTTTGTAAACTCAGATCCTTATGGAAAAGGATGGATGGTTAAAATAGCAATTGCCGATGCTTCTCAACTAGAAGACTTGCTTTCTAGTACAGCTTATGCAGAATTAATAGGTGCTTAAAAACAAGTTCTATTTTGGGTTGGCATTACTATGGACTGCCGTAGTACTGTTTTTGAGTCTTATTTCTATTGGTTCTATAGGTAGCGAAGTTGCTATACCAAACAAAGATAAAATAGTTCATTTTATATTTTATTTTGTTTTTGTTATTCTTTGGAGTAAAGCTATTCGTACAGCCAAGTTCAAAATTATGCTTGTAGCTGTACTATTTGGAATAGGCATGGAGTTTTTACAACAGTTTACACCAAGCCGAACTCCAGACGCAGTAGATATAGTAGCCAACGCTCTTGGTGCCATTACAGCAACCATCTTTTGTAAAATAACACAAAAACCATTCATTTGAATGGTTTTTTTATGTAAAATAGTCAAGAAGTCAGTACTTTTGACAAAAATAATATTGAGCGACACATACTTGAGCTATAGCCTTTAGATTTTGCTAGTATATGCTAAGATAATTGGGTTGGGTAAGTTAAAGTTATTACTGATTACAATCAACAAACCATTAATAGCAACAGGTTTGAGCAAGCAAGTATTAATGATTAAAAGCAATAGTAAACAAAATAAAACACGCAAGTATTACATAAAGTACTGCAAAAAATAAATTTTAAAAATATGAATATCAAGCAATATTTAGATTCAACGTATTTGAAAACTCCCGAGCAAGCCAATTTATCTGTAGAGGAAAATACACAAATTGTTAAAAATTGTATTCAAGAAGCGATAGACGAGAATTTTAAACTAATAATGATTCGACCAGATATGGTGTCTATGGCAAAGAAAATGATAATAGAAGCCAATTCAAAAGTAACTATAGGTACTGTAATTTCTTTTCATGAAGGTACAAACTCTTTGCAAGAAAAACTTGCCGAAGCAAAACAAGCTATTTTAGACGGAGCAGACGATTTGGATTTTGTGTGCAACTACAAAGCATTTATAAATGGTGATACCAATTTGGTAAAAACCGAAATTTTGGAAGCGACCAAACTTGGGTTAGAACATCATAAAATAGTAAAATGGATTATAGAAGTAGCTGCTTTAACAGATGCCCAAATTATTCAGATTTCGGCATTGATAAAAAATGTAGTGATAAGCAACTTTAAAGAAGAACAATATCAGTATGTATTTGTAAAATCGTCTACAGGATTTTATAAAACAGAAAATAATTTGCCCAACGGTGCTACGGTTGCTACTATAAAACTAATGTTGGAAAACAGCAATCCTCTTCCTGTAAAAGCAGCAGGAGGTGTTCGTACTTATGAAGAAGCTGTAGAAATGATAAAACTAGGCGTAAAAAGAATAGGAACTTCATCGGCAAAAGCAATTGCATACGGAGAACAAGCACAAGGAGGATATTAATTCATTACCAAGGCATTAATGAGAAAACACATTTGTATTTTATTGGTTTTTTATGTTTCATTTTTTGGGTATTCTCAAAAATCAAACGAGCAGCCTCCGCTATTTCCAAATTGTCAAGTTGCTTCTCAATCGGAAATAGAAAAATGTTTTTATGCACAATTGCAAGATTTTGTGTACCATAATTTCAATGTGCCTAATACGATTTCTTCAACTTACAAAGGTACTGTATTAGTACTTTTTGAAGTAGATACCAAAGGAGCTTTTAAAACACTTTATATAGATACCGATAAACCAGAATTGGCAGAAGAAGCAAAAAAAGTTTTTTTAAAACTGCCAACCGTTACACCTGCTACCTACAATGGAAATCCTATTTATTCGAAATATACTCTTGCTGTAAAAATTCCTTTACAAGCGCCAAATGCTTTAGAAAATAGCGCTACAGAAGAACAATACAATGCAAACAAATTTCAAAGTAACAATCAAAAAATTGCTTCAGAATTAGATCGTATAGAAAATACAACGTTTACGAACCCTCAATACAAAAGCAATTTATCTATTCCGTTTTCACATAGTTATTATGCGCAATTTGAGCCTTCATTAAACCAAATGGGGCTTAATACCCATACAGCATCTAAGCCTTTTACCTATGCAGAAGTAAGTAATTATTACAACTTGGAAAATCAAGCTACAAAGCTCTATAAAAATAAGTCTTCGTGGTGGGGTAGAAAACTTTGGAACGAAAACATGGTAGCTTTGCAAGGCAAAGATTATTGGTTTACACTTAACCCAATTTTTGATATTCAATTAGGAAAAAATACCAATAGCAATTTTGATTACACGTATATAAATACGAGAGGGTTGCAAATAAGAGGCGGTGTAGGCAGTAAACTGAATTTTGCAACAACAATATATGAAAGTCAAGGGCGTTTTGCCGATTATTACAACGATTTATCAAATTCTTTAAAACCAGGAGGAGGAAACCCAGCCATTATTCCGGGTATAGGTATTGCCAAAGATTTTAAAAGCAATGCTTACGATTTTCCTTCGGCCGAAGCCAATATTACCTTTGCACCAAGTAAGAATTTTGATTTACAATTGGGTTATGGAAGAAATTTTATAGGCGACGGATATCGTTCGTTATTATTGGGCGATGGAACAAGCATGTATCCTTATTTTAAAATCAATACCAAATTTTGGAAAATAAAATACACCAATTTATATACTTGGTTAAAAGATGTTCGAGAGTCTGTTACTGTAGACCGAACCTATGCTACAAAATATGTTGCGAGCCATTATTTAAGCTGGAATGTTACTAATAAATTTAATTTAGGACTTTTTGAATCGGTAGTTTGGACGAACCAAAACAATAGAGGTTTTGATATGAGTTTTGTAAACCCAATCATTTTTTACAGAGCTGTAGAGTTTTCGTCTTCTTCTAGAAGTGGAAATGCTTTATTAGGATTAACTGCAAAATACAAATGGAATAATAGTATTAATCTGTATGGACAGTTCTTACTTGATGAGTTTTCGTTAAACGAAGTGAAAAATGTAAACAATAGCTGGAAGAACAAATTTGCCTATCAAATAGGAGCTAAATATTATAATGCTTTTCGTGTAAAAGATTTATTTCTGCAATTAGAATACAATCATATTCGACCTTATGTATATGCTCATAGCGATGTGCTTACCAATTACGGACATAATAATCAAAGTTTGGCTCACCCTTGGGGAGGAAACAGCAAAGAACTTTTAGCTATTGCTCGTTACCAATACCAACGCTATTTTGCACAGGCACAGTTTACTTATGGCTTACGTGGGCTTGATTTTGATACAGCTTTAGACACATACAATTACGGCGGTAATATCTATAGAGATTATGATGAAAACCGTCCTTTTGATAGCAATGTAAAAATAGGTCAAGGAAACAAAACAACGATTATGATGGGTAACTTGCAAGCAGGATACCTTATAAACCCTCAAACCAATATGAAGCTCTTTGCTAATTTGTTGTATCGAAAATTTACCCCAACTCAAGATACCGATTTGGTAAAGAAACAAAATACACTATGGTTTAGTTTTGGAGTGCGTTGTGATATTTTTAATTGGTATTTTGATTATTAATATAGATTCAAGAGTGTAAATAAAATAAATTTATGCTTTGTTTTTTGTCAAATCCTTTCGTATAAGTTACTTTTGCACCACTTTTATATTTAATAATATATTTTGGAATCAAACCCAACTTCTTTTTCGGTGGTAAAAACCTATCATGACTTTAAACAAATAACCAAAGCAGGCTTGGCAGTAAGTGTTGTATTTTCTTCTTTGGCGGGTTATTTACTTGGGGTAGATGAGTTTTTTGCTTTTAGTTGGAAAACTCTTTTTATGCTTGCCATTGGAGGTTATTGCATGGTTGGTGCTTCCAACGCATTTAATCAAGTTATAGAAAAAGATTTAGATGCATTAATGGATAGAACCAAAAATCGTCCGGTAGCATCTGGTAGAATGAAACCAAATGTAGCTTTACTTATAGCGAGTTTACTTACTGTAATAGGTTTACTTATACTTTATTTTATAAATCCAAAAACAGCTCTTTTTGGGGCTATATCTATATTTCTTTACACAAGTTTATACACACCATTAAAAACAAGTACACCACTTTCTGTATTTGTTGGTGCTTTTCCAGGCGCTATTCCTTTTATGTTGGGCTGGGTGGCTGCTACAAATCAGTTTGGTATAGAGGCAGGAACTTTGTTTTTAATACAGTTTTTTTGGCAATTCCCTCACTTTTGGGCAATAGGCTGGTTTTTATATGAAGATTATGAAAAAGCTGGGTTTTTTATGCTTCCTACAGGAAAAAGAGATGCCGCTACAGCCAAACAAATAATATTGTACACAATTTGGCTTATAATTGCTTCATTATTGCCTGTTTTAGGAAGAACGGGGCAATTATACATAAGCATTTACGCAGGTGTATTGGTGTTGATTTTAGGTTTATGGATGCTGTTGTACGCCGTAAAACTGTACAAACAGCGCACAGCAAAAGCGGCTAGAACCTTAATGCTTGTGAGTGTTTCATACATTACTTTGTTGCAAATAATATATATAATAGATAAATTTCTACGATAATTATGATGACTCTAGAAGAACATAAGTCGAGAGAGGCTCGTTCAAAAAAACTAATTTTAATCTTTGCCATGATTAGCATGGTAATGATGTTTGCTGGTCTTACCAGTGCTTACGTGGTTTCAAAATCTAGACGTGATTGGTTAAAAGATTTTGAATTGCCATCGGCCTTTTTTTATAGTACTGCCGCCATAATTTTATGTAGTGTGTTTTTTATTCTTGCAAAGAATGCTATAAAAAATGACAACAAATCACGAACTACACTATTTTTAGTACTTACATTAGTAGCAAGTATTGTTTTTGTAGTGTTTCAATTTTCGGGTTTTGAATCGTTATTTCAAAATCATTTGTACCCTACAGGCAATAGCGGTTCGGTAACTATATCATTTTTATACATACTGGTTTTAGCGCACTTGGCACACCTAAGTGGGGGTTTAATAGCACTGTTAATTATTCTCTATAAGCAACTTAAAGGCAAATACAATGCGCAAAATTATTTAGGAATAGAGCTGGGCGCTATGTATTGGCACTTCTTAGATTTACTATGGGTGTATTTATTTTTGTTTTTATATTTCTTTAAATGAGAAAAAAATGTAAATTTGACAACTTTTTAACTAATAATTATATATGGGAGCAACAGTTACTGCTAATACTGTAGGAAAAGTTTGGGGTGGAGCAAATGAACCCCTAGGAGCAAGTTATGGCAAACTTATGATGTGGTTTTTCATCCTTTCAGATGCTTTAACCTTTTCTGGGTTTATTGTAGCTTACGGATTTTCTAGATTTAAATTTATAGAAACATGGCCAATTGCCGATGAAGTGTTTACACACTTTCCATTTATGCACGGTCAAAACTTGCCATTGTACTATGTGGCATTAATGACATTTATATTAATTTTTTCATCTGTAACGATGGTTTTAGCCGTAGATGCTGGTCATAAAATGGATAAAGCCAAAGTAGCATTTTATATGTTCCTTACCGTTGTTGGAGGTTTAATTTTCGTTGGCTCTCAAGCTTGGGAGTGGAAAAACTTTATTCAAGGTGAATATGGGGCTGTAGAAAGCAAAGGTGGTAGTATATTACAATTTGTAAATTCAAAAGGAGAAAGATTAAAACTTTCTGAAGTAGCAGTAACATTGCCAGAAGAGCGTGTTCAACACAAAAAAAGTAATGGTATTTGGTTTTCAGACGAGGCAACTTTACCTTCATACTCTGTAAACGAAGTTTTAGCTGGTTTTAAAGCAAACAAAGATGTATTGATAAGAATAGAAACTATTTATTCTGAAGATACTAAAGAGATAAAAGGGATACATCCTACTTTAAATAAAGAAAAACACAAAATTGTACTTAATCGTGCCGAGTCTGAAGCTCGTTTGGCTACCGCAAAAGATGTTGTAGAAGGTGCAAATCTTCAAAAAAATGAGTACGGAAGTAAATTGTTTGCAGACTTTTTCTTCTTTATTACAGGGTTTCACGGATTTCACGTTTTTTCTGGGGTAATGATAAACCTTATTATATTACTTAATGTTCTTTTGGGTACTTACCAAAAAAGAGGAAGCTATGAAATGGTTGAAAAAGTAGGTTTGTATTGGCACTTTGTAGACCTTGTATGGGTGTTTGTATTTACATTCTTCTACCTAGTATAATCTTTAAATTTAGTAACTTTTAGTAAGTAAAAATATTATGGCACACGCACACGAGTCAAACACAAAAAGAATATGGTTAGTATTTGGAATACTTTCATTAGTAACTATCGTAGAGGTAGCTTTGGGTATGGCAAAGCCAGCTGCATTGCACCACACTAATTTATTTGGCATGAATATACTTAATTGGATATTCATCATCTTAACCTTGTTTAAAGCATATTATATTGTATGGGCATTTATGCACATGGAAGGCGAAACAAAATCATTGCGTAGATCTGTTGTTTGGACAGCTGTGTTCTTGATTTTATATTTAGCATTTATACTTCTTGTAGAAGGACACTATGTTTTTGGGGTGTTTAAAAATTCTACCATTAAATGGAATTTTTAGTACTATATTAATTCAGAAAAAAGGTATGCAATTGCATACCTTTTTTTATTTTTGTATGCCAAAACAATAGGCATCATAATCATGAAAAAAAATCTAGTATTATTTACATTATTCATTCTTCCTATAGTAGCCTATCTATTTTTTGCTTCTGGAATAAACAGTTTTGCTAAGTTGCCTACAATTACTCAAAATATACCAGATTTAAAAAATTTAGATTCTAAAACAAATGTAACGTTACAAAATAAAATTACAATTTTAGGTTTTACAGGAGACGAGGTATTAGAAAAGAAAGGACGTTTTTTTAACTTATTTGAAGAAATTTATAAAAAAAATAGAGAATTTAAAGACTTTCAAATAGTTATGGTTGTTCCTACAGGAAAAGAGTCTGATGTAGAAAAGGTTAAATCAGATTTGCACAAACTAGGAAATCCTTCGGGTTGGAACTTTGTGTTTGCACCAAAAAACTCAATTAAAGAGTATTATTCTCGATTGAAATTACTAGGAAATCTTAACCAAACAGCCGGAAGTAATTTTGTTTTTATTGTTGATAAAAATCGTAATTTAAGAGGTAGAAAAGGTAAAAGCGAAAAAGGGAAAGAAGAATACAAAGAAGGATATAATACAACATTAGCATCAGAGTTACACAATGAAATGACAGATGATGTAAAAATTATTTTGGCAGAATATAGGCTCGCTTTGAAAAAAAATAATGCCGATAGACGCAAACATGGATTGTAATACAAAACGAATAAAATATAGCAATGAAAAATAAATCATACATAGGATTATCATTTATTATTTTATTATTTGGTATATGGGCTGTTCCCAAAATAATAGATAAACTTTCTGGAGGAAATTTAGAAAAAATGGGAAAAGCCCCAGCCTTTGAACTTACCGATCAAAATGAAAAAAAAATAACAAATGAAGATTATAAAGGAAAAGTATACGTGCTTGAATTCTTTTTTTCTACCTGCCCTTCTATTTGTCCAATTATGAATAAAAACATGAAAAAAATAGAAGAAAAATACTTTGGAAATCCACAATTTGGTATAGCTTCTATTACTATTAACCCCGAAAATGACACTCCACAAGTTTTACTAGATCACGCAAAAAGTTTGGGTATAACTTCAAAGAATTGGCATTTTCTTACGGGTGACAAAGCCTATATATACAGCATTGCAAACAAAGGTTTTAATCTCTACGCAGGACAAAACAATAAGGCTGCAGGTGGTTTTGAGCATTCTGGATTATTCGCTTTAATAGACAAAGAAGGAAATATTCGTTGTAGAAAAGATGAGTACGGAAACCCTATTATGTATTATGATGGTCTTAAAGATGAAGGCGTAAAGGCAATAATAGAAGATATAGACATTTTATTAAAAGAATAAATTTTTAAATACTAGTAATGACAACAGAAAAAAACTACAAATTACCCATAATTTTGGTTTCTATACTTATACCTGTAGTAGTAGCCATATTGTTTACTGTAAAATTAAAAGATTTAGGTTTTAATGTAGAACCACTATCTTTTTTACCGCCTATATATGCCACTATAAATGCTATCACTGCATTATTACTTATAGCTGCTCTATGGGCTATTAAAAACAAAAAGCCCAATTTGCACGAAGCTTTAATGAAGGTTGCTATATTATGTTCTTTATTGTTTTTGGTAATGTATGTTGCATACCATATGACGTCTGTAAACACTTATTTTGGAGATGCTAATCATAACGGAATTTTGGAAGAAACCGAAAAAAGTGCAGTAGGAGGTATTCGTATGCTTTATTTCTTTATTCTAATGTCTCATATTGCTCTATCTATAATCGTTATTCCTTTGGTGCTTATTACTTATGTTAGAGCATTATCGCAACGTTTTGATCAACATAGAAAGATTGCAAAAATTGCGTTTCCAATATGGCTTTATGTTGCCATAACAGGTGTTTTAGTATACATTATGATTGCGCCCTATTATGCTTAATAGACATACAAAGCAGTATACTAAAATTGCAAATTATATTTTGGTAGTTTGCAGTTTGTTTGTTTCCAATCTCTCTCAAGCGCAATGTGCTATGTGTAGGGCTTCATTGGAAAGTAGCGGAGATCATAGCCAAGCCGAAGCCCTAAATGATGGCATTGTTTATTTAATGGTTATTCCCTATGTTTTGGTGGCAGTAGTTGGGTATGTGGTTTATAAAATGTTTGTTAAAAAGAAAAATAGTAACTTATAAAAAGGCATCTAGTGCAGGAGAAGGTTTCCCACTAGAAAGCCAACAATTTAGTTGATAGTTACTCCATGATTTTTCTGCTTGAGGCTCCCAATAAATTACCCCAAGTCCTTTATTGTTAGGAATGTTTTTTACAATGTTAATGGTTTTTTGAAGCATATCTTTTGTGTTTTGAACAAGAGTGTAATCGCCTCCTATTTCTACAATCATTACTTCTTTGTTGTAACGAGTTACCATATCATTCAAATTATTTTCTAGAGATGAAATAGATGCTGTATAATCTGTTCCCAACCAATATGGATAGTAAGAAAACCCTATAACATCGTATTGCATTTGATAAACGGTTGCTAAATCAAAAAACCATCTAAATTTAGAATTATTGTTGCCTTCATCTAGGTGCACAATTACTTTTATAGACGAATTACTTGCTTTTGTGGCATAATACCCTTGGTTTACCAATTGTGTAAGTTGGCTAAAGTTGTTGTATTTTCCTTCAGGCCAAAGCATACCACTTGTAATTTCATTTCCTATTTGTACCCATTCTGGAGTAATTCCTGCGTTTTTTAGTAAGGTAAGTACTTCAAAAGTATGATTATAAACATCTTCTTTGAGTTGTATAAACGAATGATTTGACCATGCCATAGGTTTGTTTTGTTTGCTAGGGTCTGCCCACGAATCGCTGTAATGAAAATCAATCATAATACGCATACCCATATTTTTGGCACGAACCGCCATAGCTACAGTTTCTTCTTTGCTACAATGCCCATTTATAGCGTCGTTTGAAGGATTAACCCACACTCTTAAACGAATAGTATTAATACCTCTATTTTTTAATAAAAGCAAACAGTCGGTGGTAGTATTATTCAAATCTTTAAAAACATAATTACTGGCTTCCATTTGTGGCAACCAACTCACATCGGCTCCTTTAGCAAAAGATGTAATAGGAGCTGTACTTGTTGTAGATATATCATTGGTTTTACTACACGAGAGCATTGCTAAATAAAGCAAGCAATAATAAAGAAAAAAAACTATTCTCTTCACAGTAAATTTATTTTAAAATGTTGGTTATGTTTTTTGTTGTGTTTTTCATGTACAATTTAATCCATACCATCTATAGTAACATTCATAGTGCCATTGGCAGTAATAAATGCAATGATAGCTTGATTGGTAATTTCTATTTTTTCAAAGTCTAAATCGTTTAATATTCCGTTTACAAAAACACCTTTCATGGGCGAATAATTACTAAGATAAGGCGCTAAACTTTTTTTACCTTCTTCTAAATTTTCTTTTATAGAATACCTGCAATTTTCTTGTATCTTTTTTAAAATAATACCTTGTAGTAACCAATTTGCAGTTCGAGTAAGTACACCTTTGGTGTCTAAAACATAATCCATGTTTTCAAAATAAATTTCTTTTGTAATCGAGTTGTAACTAGGTACTCCACTTAGGTATATAGAACCGTTAATACTCCCTACCATATCTAGAGCAATAATTATTTTGCCATCTTTACCCCATAAATCTACTTTTTGTACAGTAATTTTTCTTTTGCCCGAAGCAAATTCTTTTCCCTGAAAATTTTTAGTAATAATTCGGCTTGCACTTTCATAAGAAGAAACAGCAGCAATAGAAGCGGTAGTTTTATCGGGCATTTTGCTTACAGTTTTAAAACTAATATCGTTTTTATCGAAGGTTTTTTTAGGTTGATTGCCTACCATAGTTTGCATACCACATTTTAATCCTAAATTCATAGAAATAGTGTTTTTGCTCAACAAAGCATCGGTTACATACACTTCATTTGGCATAAGTTTAAACCATGTTTCGTAGGTTGGGCTAGTTTCAAAAGGGGTGCTTAGTTTATCGAGTACATCAAGCACATAAGGCTTAAAGTCGCACGATTTCTCTATAGCGTCATCAATTTTTTTTGCAATTTTCGATTTAAAAATAGAAAGCGTAGGGTTTATAATATAGGTAATAGGAACATTTTTTCCTGCTACTACTATGCTCGGACTTTCACTCCATTCAAAATCTTCTATACTAGAAACGGTATTGAGTTTCCAATTGGAAAGTTTTACACTGCTAAGTAAGGTAATGGTTCCGTTTAAGTTAATTTCACGCGTGTCATTAAGCCCCATAAAGTCTGTTCCGTACTTAATTTTTGCCCAAATTTTTAACGGAAGTACCGATTGTATTTTCCCGTTTTTCTCCAATAATTTAATAGGTGCTGTTTTCCATATTTTCATTTCGGTTTTATCATCTTCCAAATTATTATCGTCATAAACCACATCTACCAACGATTTATTGAGTTGGTTTTCAATTTCTTTTAAAGAAATATTCATAGGCATATTTACAAAAGAAGTCGTGTTTTTGTAAACTACATCGTTGGTGTTGGAAGGTTCGGGCTTAAGAGTTGCTATTTTGCTCGTTGTAGAACAGCCAAAAAATGTCAAGATAGCCAATATACTTGCAGCACATTGCAGCAAAAATTTCATTTGGATATGCAAATTCAAATATGATGATGTTGTTATGCTCATTTTAAAATAAAAATTAGAGTGTGAATGTAAAAAAAAATATTTTGTTTTGTATTGTTTTTTGGTTTAGTTTTTGATGCTTGCATTATACACATTTTATACACGTTTAACTTTAAATTTTTATAGTATGCCATTTACAAATTTTGAAAACAGACATTTTTCTTCAGAAGAAAAAAATGCAGTAAACACAGCTCTAGCCTCTTTAGAAACTGAATTGATTCCAAAACTTGCTAATTTAACAGCCGATGAGCGCAAGCAATACGGAAGTGTAAACGAGCAAAATAAATTAATTATCAATAAGGTAAAAGATTTTAGAGACAGCCAGCCAAACCTTAGCAGTCCCGATGTAGATTGGGTAGAATTTATGAACGACCATGATTCTCGCTCCTATTTACAAACTACAATTCAACGGTTGCAAAGTATAATTGATGGATTAACCAATGCAAAAATTTTACACGATTGGGATAATTACCAAGCATCTTTAACCGATTATGATTATGCAAAGTACAAAGCCTCTACCAATGCAATAGGCTATCAAACCAAAGTTAGTGAAATAGGACAATTTTTTGCAGGAAGACCTTCGGGAAGTTCCAATAAAACTACCTCTACCGATACTCCTGTAGCGGAATAACATTAAAAATTGCAGTATTAAAGCCAAGAGGTTTCCCTTTTGGCTTTTTTTATTGGTCTCAAATATAGTTTAAAACTATGCACTTTGAGTGCATCTCGCTTTAGCTTCTAAAAAGTTTTGCCACTGATTAAGATGATTTAAAGGATTTAATCAGCGGAAATCATTTTAATCAGTGGCAGTTTTTTGCTTTTCAGCCTTTTAGTCTGCCAACCAAACCTATGGACTTCTAGTCCATAGTGGTTTAGTTCTAAATGTATTATTATACGTTAAAATATACTTTTAATACATTGTTAAACCAATTAAAATAAGTTATAAAGTACTTTTAATACGTTAACTAATCTATTAAATAGGTAGTAACTTACTTTTAATACGTTCGTAACATAAAATAATAGATTCAAAGATGGTTTTAATACGCTATACAACCAGTTTTTAGTAGTGTCGAGTCTATTAAAATAGGGTTTTAAATTATTTTAAATATTTTTCCAACAATTTTTGTAACTGCTCAATCATAGCGTCTTTGTCTTTTAAGCGAGATAGGTAGAGTTGCTCTATCTTTTCTGATTTTTCCTTATTGTCTTGATATAAGTGTTCTACTTGTTGATGACCAATAAAAGTAGCGTTATCATTGTTAGTTTGATTATAAATAGTATTGGGGTTTATATCTAATATGTCTATAACAGACGTTTCTAATATTTCGGCTATTTTAAATAATCTATCTACAGACAAAACAGTTTCGTTTTTTTCTATTTTAGAATATGCAGGTTGGCTCATTTCTAGTTTGTGAGCCATATATTCATGAGAGTAGCCTTTACTTTTTCTAATATCTTTGATTTTTTCTATTATGTTTTCCATAACCAAAAATTATAATTTATAGCGCAAAAGTAATAAATATTCTATAAAAGTTATTGTTTTACCTAAGAAAATATAACAATTTTACCATAACAAAAAAGTTCTCGAGAAAACAACTTTGTTACAATCAAAATTTTTTTATTAACTTGCTTGTCGAGAGGCAGGCACAAAACTTTACATTATGAATTTAGAAAATTTAAATTTAGTAGAGCTTAATGCTCAAGAGGTTTCAAATATTGATGGAGGTGATTATCCAGGATATTCCTTTTTTCTTGGGGTTAAGGATGGTTTTTGTAGTTCTTGTTTACAGATTGCTGGTGCACTTGCTGGAATAGGGGATGGAATTAGAGCTGGAATGAAATAGTTCTAAAAAGAAAGCTATTCAAGCGTATTACAAAAATCAAAAACATAATTAAAAATATAAAGTAAAAATGAAAAATCTTAGTTATAATGAAATTTTAGAAATTAATGGAGGTTCCACAGCTCCTCATGTTTCAAATAATAGTGATGTTCAGGCAGGGTATTCGGTAGGTTGGCATATTGGTCATGCTATAGGTCAGACAATTAAAGATGTTGGTACAATGGTTTCTACCGTTGGAGATTGGATATTTGGTTAATTCTATTAGATATTTGAAGCTTCATTAAAGTTTTTAGCTTTAATGAAGTTTCTTTTTTTAATTAATGGATTTAGATATTATATTTCTTGATTTTATAAACTTCTTGAAGAAGCCTAAATTGATTGAGTTGCAACATAACTCAATAAGATTGAAGATAAAGACAATGTTAAATCTTTTGTTTTTAATGTTTGTTAGTGTTTATCTTATGGCTATATTGAGCAAAGTTATATTGTTTTTAATTGACTCAAAATTATCTTATATTATAAATGTTAAGCAAAAATTAAAATGGAATAAATATTCGGTATTAGAGAATGTATCATACATATTATTTATAGGCCCGTTTATAGAGGAAATAATTAGTAGGTTGTTTTTAAATCTTAAGAAAGCAAATATTCAGGTGTCTTTACTTTTTTTGATTATTCTGTTTTTAAAATTTATAAACTTAAAATTTAACATCAATTTACTATTATATTTAACTATAATTTTGTTATGCATTTCCTTAACTTTTATAATCAAGCAAAGATTAATTACTTACCTTGGATTAAAATATTATGGTTTTATATTTTACTTTAGTTGCTTAACTTTTTCTATGCTACACTTTAACAACTTTACTGATGTTCTCCCAAAAAGTTATTTTTGGCTATTGCCAATTTTAGTTTTACCACAATTGGCAATGGGAATGTTTTTTGGATATGCTAGAGTTAGATTAGGTTTTTTTTGGGGTATCTCAATGCATGCTTGTATGAATTTACCTGCAGTATTAATATATTTAAATTCTAAACTATTATGAATATTGATGTAGTAAAAACAGTTGTAATATTTGGAACAATATTAGCAATAACCATTTCATGGTCACTAAACAAGTCTATATTTTGGGCTATATTTCATGGTTTTTGTGGGTGGTTATATATTATTTATTATGCAATTGGTAGTCCAAATAATGATGATATCGATAAATAAATTTAAATTTTAGAAATACAATTTTAATTTTATACAAAAAGCTATGAAAATTACAAAACGAGACATTAAATTTTTCTTTTTAGGAGTTCTAAGTTTATTTATAATTGAAACATTTTTTGGTTGGAATGATGTTATAAAAGACATGAAACGAGGCTTTATTGACGGATATAATGAGGCTAAGAAATAATTAATTTATAATAAACTTATGAATCAAAATAGTCCAAAAGCCGAACAAGCTGCATTAAAAGGAGCATTAATTGTCATTGCAATAGTGGTATTGCTATATTTTGTAAATAAATTTTTCAGTTTAATTACATTCTAAACTGTTTTTAGCAATAAATAAAGACAATAATTATAATTTATGAACTTCAGTTCAGACCCCATAAACACTCTCGAAAACCTTATTGCTAAAAACAAAACCAAGACTATTTCTATTTATTTGGTGGTGGTTTTGGCATTAATCACATTTTTGGTTTTGTTACCCATTATCAAAATAGATATCAGTAGCCAAAGCCGAGGTATTATTCGTAGTAAGACTGACAATGTACCATTAGCAAGTATTGTTAGTGGTAAAATCACTTGGATAAAGCTTAAAAATAATGCACAAATAAACAAGGGCGATACACTTATAAAAATAGCCAAAGAAAGTTTAGAAACCGAGAAACAAACCCAAGACACATTATCTAACACCGTTTCAAAATTGTTGTTAGATATTAATAACATTCTTAAAGGAGCAACAAGCTCACTTAAAACTTCTACGGCTAGAGAAGATTTTTATAAATTTCAAGCCAAGAAAACAGAACTACAAAGCAAAGTGGCTCAAACCCAAATTAACTATAACCGAAACAAAACACTTTTTAACAAAGGAGTAATTGCCAAAATGGAATTTGAAAAATATGTTTTTGAATTGCGTTTTGCCAACCAAGCATTGCAAAGTTTTGTTAATCAACAAAAAGCTACTTGGGAAACCCAAAAGCGAGATTTAGAAGAACGAATAAAGAATTTAAACGGAAACGTTGCTAAAATGAAAGCAGAAGAAAAAAACTATTTCATCTTAGCACCAGTTACTGGAACTATTGAGAGTTTCAATGGTTTGCAAATAGGTTCTTTTATCAATGCTTCACAACCTATTGCTACAATTTCTCCAGAAGACAATTTAATAGTTGAAAGCACAGTATCTCCTAATGATATTGGATTAATAAAGAAAAACCAAAACGTAAAGTTTCAAATAGATGCTTTCAATTACAATCAATGGGGTTTGCTTGAGGGTAAAGTAATTGATATTGACAAAAATATTACTATACAGGATAAACACGTTTTTTTTAAGGTTAGATGTAATTTAAAATCAAAAGTGTTGCAATTAAAATCGGGTTATAAAACCCAAGTTTCTAAAGGAATGACTTTGACTACAAGATATATAATAACACGTAGAAGTTTATTTGATTTGTTGTTTGATAAAGTTGATGATTGGTTAAACCCAAAACAAATAACAAAATAAATGGCATCAATTAAAATAAAGCAACACGATATTAAAGATTGTGGAGCCGCTTGTTTGGCTAGTATCGGGAATTATTACAAGGTTAATCTTCCAATAGCTAGAATTCGACAATATGCCAATACTGATAAAAGAGGCACTAATGTTTTAGGTGTTATAGAAGCTGCCGAAAAAATGGGTTTTACAGCCAAAGGTGTAAAAGGAGGGATTGATGCGCTAGATAAAATTCCATTACCTGCAATTGCACATATTATTGTGAAAGAACAATTGCACCATTATGTTGTGGTTTATTCCGTTACTAAAAATAAAATTACAGTAATGGATCCAGGTGTTGGTAAAATGGAAACTTATTCTTACGAAGAATTTCAAAAAGTATGGACGGGTGTTCTTATTCTTTTTGCTAAAAGTGATGATTTTAAAACGTATAATGATAAAGTTTCTCCATTAAAAAGATTTTGGCAATTAGTACAACCACACAAAACAATTTTAATACAAGCTTTGGTTGGAGCAATTCTATTTACAGTTTTGGGATTGGCAATGTCAATCTATGTTCAAAAAATTACCGATTATGTATTAGTTGAAGGAAACAAAAAGTTGCTTAATCTTTTTAGCATTTCTATGGTGGGAGTAATTTTACTTCAAGCATTTATAGGCTCTAAAAAAAGTGTTTTTGTAATTAAAACGGGGCAATTAATCGATGCAAAACTTATTTTGGGTTATTACAAACATTTGTTGCATTTGCCTCAACGTTTTTTTGACACAATGCAAATAGGTGAAATTACTTCAAGAATAAACGACGCGGTTAAAATACGTTCATTTATCAACGAAGTAGCTATAGAAATGATTGTAAATATATTTGTCGTTATTTTTTCATTTGCTTTAATGTTTACTTACTATTGGAAATTAGCATTGGTTATATTATTAATAATTCCATTTTATGTAATAATTTATTTTCTTTTAAATCGATTTAATAAAAAAGTTGAAAGAGAAATAATGGAGAATGCAGCCGATTTACAAACACAATTAGTTGAGAGTGTTTCACATATTAGAACAGTAAAAGAATTTGGAATAGAAGAATTTTCTAATATTAGAACAGAAAATAAATTTGTAAAATTGCTATTTACCATATATAAATCAGGTTTAAACGGAATATTTGCCAATACATCAACACAATTTTTAGCTTCTATTTTTACTATAGTTTTACTTTGGATTGGTTCGGGATATGTCATTGAAGGTGAAATTACCCCAGGTGAATTATTTTCTTTTTATGCTTTGATAGGTTATTTTACTTCACCAGTCGCATCATTAATTGGAATGAATAAAACAATACAAAACGCTTTGATTGCGGCCGATAGACTATTTGAAATAATGGATTTAGAAAGGGAAGAGACAGAAAACAAAATTGAATTAAAAAAAGATAATGTTGGAGATGTAAAATTTGAAAATGTTTGTTTTCGTTATGGCTCAAGAATTGAGGTTTTCAAGAGTTTTAATGCTGTTTTTAAAAAGAATCAGACTACTGCAATTGTAGGAGAAAGTGGAAGTGGAAAAACAACATTGATTTCATTGCTTCAAAATTTGTATCCAATAAAAGAAGGGAAAATTTATATTGGCGATTATGATTTGAAATATATACATTATCAAAGTTTGAGAAAGAATGTTGGAGTTATACCTCAACAATTAAATTTATTTTCAGGCAATATTATAGAAAATATTGCATTAGGTGAACTGTTTCCAAATATGCAACGAATATTAGAATTATCTAAAGAATTGGGTATAACCGAGTTTGTAGAAAAACTTCCTAATGGATTTGAAACACAAATTGGAGAAAATGGAGCAATGCTATCAGGTGGACAAAAACAAAGAATTGCAATTGCAAGAGCACTATATAAAGAACCTGAAATACTTTTGATGGACGAAGCTACTTCAGCTTTAGATACAAATTCAGAAAAGATAGTAAAAGATGTTATTGATAAATTCAAGTTGCAAGGAAAAACAGTTATTGTTATAGCACATAGATTAAGCACTATAGCAAATGCAGATACTATTTTAGTTATGGAAAACGGAACGGTTGTAGAAAAAGGTAATCATATAGAATTGTTAGCAAATAAAAGAAAATATTTTGAATTATGGAGTAAACAAAATTTACAATAACTTATTGTAACATTTTAGCAATATTAACTACAAATAAAACATACATTTTAAGGATTATTTCTTAAAACTGTATGTTTTTAATTTATAAAATCATTATGTATAAAAAGAGTTTAATTATTTATTTATTTTTTATCGTTTCTGTTTTTGGTCAAGAAAAAAAATGGACACTTAAAGATTGTATAGAGCATGCTGTTAAAAACAATATTTCAATACAACAATCGGCTCTAGACTCGCAAACGGCCGATATAAACTATAAAGCAGCGATAGGAGATTTTATGCCCAATGTAAACGCTTCGGCATCTCATTCGTGGAATATTGGTTTAAATCAGAATATTACTACGGGTTTGCTCGAAAACCAAACAACGCAGTTTACTTCTGCCGGCATTAATGCCAATGTGCCTATTTATAGTGGTTTGCAAAATCAAAATAGATTGTCTAGAGCGAGACTTACACAAACACTATCGCAATTACAACTTGCAAAAATGAAAGATGATATTGCTTTGAATATTGCCAATGCTTATTTACAAATATTGTATAATAAAGAGAACTTAAAAGTACAAAAAGAACAGTTGGCAAACGATGAAAAACAATATACCAAGATAGACGAAACCGTAAAAGCAGGTTCTCTACCCAAAGGAGATTTGCTCGATGCCAAAGCTACAGTAGCCAACGATAAACAAAAAATTGTAAATGCCGAAAACACCTTGTTTTTATCAAAAATAGCCTTAGCTCAATTATTGCAATTGGACGATTATAAAAATTTTGATATTGCCGAAGCCGACTATGCCGTTCAAAATTATAGCGTGATGCAAGAAGCCCCCGAAACAATTATTGATAAAGCAAAACAACAGCGAGTAGAACTTAAAATTGCTCAAGCCAATGTAGATATAGCTCAAAAAGACATTAAAATTGCTCAAGGAGCTTTGCAACCGAGCCTTACAGGGTTTTACAGTTTTAGCGCTAGAGCTACTTATTCTGATAGAATAGTAATAGAAAACGGTATGCCAGTAGTAGCAGGGCCACTGCCATTTTTTGATCAACTTAGCCAATACAAAGGGCATAATTTTGGAGTGCAACTTAATATTCCTATATTTAATGGTTTTGCGTCAAAATATGCAGTAGATAGAGCAAAAATAGCAGCCAAACGTTCGCAAAACAATTTAACTTTGGCTCAGCAAGAGTTAGAAAAAAATGTATATACCGCAGTAAGTAATGCCAAAGGAGCATACAATAATTATTTGGCAACACAAGCATCGCTCGATGCCAGAAAAGAAGCCTTTAATTATGCGAAAGAAAAATTCGCAGTAGGTATGATGAATAGTTTTGATTATAGCCAAGCTCAAACCCTTTTTGTAAATGCACAATCTAATTTTTTAAATGCTAAATACGATTATATTTTTAAAGTAAAAATTGTAGAATTTTATTACGGATTACCCTTAACCATTAATTAAAATACCATGTCAAAAAAGAAAACATACATAATAATTGCAGTAATTGTTTCGAGTATTATACTACTATTGGCCTTGTCCAAAATGGGAGTTTTTGGTGATAAAGAAGAAGGTATAGAAGTAGAAACTGCCAAAGCAAACGAAATAACAATTGTAGAAACCGTTTCGGCAACAGGTAAAATACAACCCGAAATAGAAGTAAAAGTATCTTCGCAAGTTTCGGGAGAAATTATAGAACTTCCTGTAAAAGAAGGGCAAATAGTAAAAAAAGGACAATTGCTTGCAAAAATAAACCCCGATTTATACTCTTCTGGGGTAGAACGTTCAGTGTCTAATTATTCGGGAACAAAAGCAAGTTTAAGTCAGGCAGAAGCAAGTTTTAAAGAAGCTCAATCAAATTACCAACGCAGTAAAACCCTTTTTGAAAAAGGAATTATTTCAAAATCAGATTGGGATAAAGCTACAGCTACCTTTGAAGCAGCAAAAGCCAGCAGAGAATCGGCGTATTTTAATGTTAAGAGCGCATCAGCATCTGTAAAAGAAGCCAAAGATAATTTGGGTAGAACCTTAATTTATGCTCCTGCCGATGGTACTATTTCTGTATTAAATGTAGAATTGGGAGAAAAAATATTAGGAACTCAACAAATGGCAGGTACAGAAATTTTAAGAGTTGCCAATTTAAATAATATGGAGGTAGAGGTAGATGTGAATGAAAATGATATTGTAAAAGTAACTATTGGCGATACTGCAAAAATTCAGGTCGATGCTTATTTGAAAAAAGAATTTAAAGGCATTGTTACCAGTATCTCCAATTCGGCAAGTGCAACTACAACTGCCGACCAAGTAACCAATTTTAAAGTAAAAGTTCGTATACTTAAAGAATCTTATCAAGATTTGCTACAAGGCAAACCAGCATCGTATTCACCATTTAGACCCGGTATGACGGCTACAGTAGATATTATAACCACCCGAAAAGAAAAAGTTATCGGTATACCATTGAGTGCAGTAGTGATGAAAGCAGATACTTCGGCGGTAAACAAAAAAGATTTAGGTAAAGAAGATGACGAAAAACAAAAACCAAAATCAGATAAAAAATTTGAATGTGTTTTTGTAAAAAATGGAAGTAAAGCCAAAATCAAAATTGTAAAAACAGGAATTCAAGATGATACCAATATCGAAATAGTCTCTGGGCTTCAAAAAGGAGAAGAAGTAATTGTAGGGCCTTATACTACAGTATCAAAAGATTTAAATTCTGGTGACAAAGTGAATGTTGCTTCCAAAAAAACAGATAAAAAATAAGAAATGTATATACTACATATTGAAACAGCTACCAAAAATTGCTCGGTAGCTGTTTCTAAATATAGCGAAGTGCTTTGTTGTAAAGAATTTGCCGATGCAGGTTATGCTCATGCCGAAATGTTGCATGTCTTTATAGAAGAGGCATTGCAAGAAGCTCAAATTACCCCAAACGATTTATCGGCTATTGCTTTTGGCTCTGGCCCGGGTTCTTATACAGGGTTACGCATAGGGGTTTCTGCCGCCAAAGGATTGTGCTATGCTTTACATATACCACTTATAGCTGTAGATACTTTAGAAATTTTAGCACAACAAGTCAAAAATATTTCGAGTGGTTTTATTATACCTATGATAGATGCCCGAAGAATGGAAGTATATAGTGCTGTTTTTGATAGTAATAAAACAAAAATAAGAGAAACTCAAGCAGAAATACTCTCAGAAAATAGTTTTGAAAACATTGAGGATAAAATCTATTGTATAGGAGATTCAAACGAGAAGGCAAAGGCTGTTTTAACACAAGAAAAATTCGTATTTCTAGACCAATTTGTTTATCCTTCTGCCAAAGATATGGTAGCTTTGGCTTATTTAAAATTTGAAAATAAGCAATGGGAAGATGTAGCTTACTACGAGCCTTTTTATTTAAAAGACTTTATAGCCTTAAAAAGTTCAAAATAAGTTAATTATTTTTTATAAAAGGTTGAATGCTAATGCCTTCTTGGTCAAATGCAGTTTTGCAATCTTCCAATATTTGAGACGAAACTCCCGGAAAATCTTCGTTGGTAGCCCAAGGTCGTATGGCAATATGAATGGCACTATCTGTTAAATCTTTTACGGCAACTACAGGCATAGGATCTTTTAAAACTTTTTCATTAGATTGTAGTACTTTCGTAATAATCTCTTTGGCTTTTTTAATATCTGTGTTGTATGATAAAGAAAAAACCAAATCAATTCTTCTTTTACCGTTTAAAGTATAATTTATTATTGTACCATTTGATAAAATTCCGTTTGGAATAAAAATAACCTGATTATTGGCAGAAATTAATTTGGTAACAAAAATTTGAATTTCATCAACGGTTCCTATTTGGTTTTGAGCTTCAATAGTATCGCCTACTCGAAAAGGTTTGAACAAAATAATTAGCATGCCTCCAGCAAAATTCGATAAAGAACCTTGCAACGACATACCTATAGCCAAACCAGCTGCTCCCAAAATAGCTACAAAAGAAGAAGTTTCTATGCCTAATTTTGAAATAAACGTTACAAACAATAATATGCGTAACGCCCAAAGCAAAATATTGGCCAAAAACTGAGATAGGGTAGGGTCTAGCTCTCTTTTAGTCATTATTTTTTTGGCTAATCTGTTTATAAACCGAATGGTATATAAGCCTACAAATAGTAGTAAAAAAGCAGAAATAAGTTTCGGGGAGTAATCTATTACAACTCTTGTAATTTTTTCAAGATACTGAGTTGCGGTAGAAATTTCTTGAGAAGGAGTTTCCATAAAATAAAAAATCACACGCAAAGGTGTGATTTTTTTACTTAAAAAGCAATGTTTTAGTCAGCAACTTCGTCAGATGCTTTTTCAACTTTTTCTTCAGCAGAGTCAGTTAAACTGTTTACTTTTTCTTTTACAGTTTCAATAGTATCTGTAGCAAAATTCTCGGCTTTATCGGCAAATTCGCCTACTTTTTCTTTAGCTGTTTCAACAGCGTTTTCAATGGCTTCGCCAGCAGCAGGAATAAATTCGCTTACTTTTTCTTTAGCATCATCGGCAAAGTTTTCAACTTTGTCTACAAGTGGAGCAGCAGCTTCTTTTACACTTTCTACAGCATTGCTTGCCAAATCTTCAGCTTTGTCGGCAAATTCGCTTACATTTTCTTTGGCTGAGCCAAAAAGGTTTTTAAAAAAATTTCCAATTCCCATAATTCTAGTTGTTTTTTAGTTTAGAGTACAAAAATAAATTTATTTTTATAAAAATATATTTTATAAAGACATCTTTTTGATACTAAGAGAGTTTTAGGTTTTTATTCTATCTCAAATGTTAGCTTCAAATTCACTCTATATTCACTTACATTTCCGTCTAATACAGTTGCACTTTGCTCTTGAACATATACAGAACGTATATTTTTTAAAGATTTTGCAGCTTGCTCTACTGCTTTTTTTGTTGCATCTTCCCAGCTTGTAGTTGAGCTAGATAGTACTTCGATTACTTTTAATACTGCCATAATTTGAGATTTTAAATTAAGTTTTAAATGTACAAAATTATTAGTTGCATTTGTTGAGTGTAGTATAAGTTTTATTAAAACGGTGGTTTATGGAGTGTTTTCGTAAATATCTTTGCTTGTTTTTTAATTTTATGATTATAAATTTATATATTTGACCAAACCTAATAATGCTTATTGCTTAGTAATGAAATTTTCAAAGTTTTTGTTTGTATTCTTTTTAATGAGTAAATTGTCTTACTCACAAGAGATACTTCCGGTATATTCAGATTATTTATCAGATAATTATTATTTGTTGCATCCGTCTATGGCAGGAGCTTCGAGTTGTACAAAAATACGACTTACAGCACGCCAACAATGGTTTGGGCAAGACAAAGCACCTGCTTTGCAAACTTTTAGTATTAATGGTATGGCTGG
>NZ_PQNY01000014.1 GCF_002917885.1 Flavobacterium croceum DSM 17960 | reverse complement strand
ATGGAATTAATCTTGTAACAAAGTTAAGAAAGAATATGAAAACCAAATTAGTAAGTCCAATTCAAGGCGCTTTTTACTTGAGAAAAAAAGCAATTTTGTTCTTTAAATAAATCATCATAGGTATAAAAGATGTTTTTTGTAGGTAAATCAATTTATTATAACTACTAATTTTGGAGATTTGGATGTTAAAGATTTAGTAAAAGAATCCATATAAAAAATTTTAAAATTTCTATAGCCTGAAACATGAAAAAGGATTTGAATTGTAATGATTTCTGAAAGCGATAAATTGGATTTTTTGATTCGTTATTTCTTATTAAAAATTAATTGATTTTCCCAGTTTGGAGCAACAAAATCTTTGCAAAAATCATCTATAGAACAAAAATATTGTGTGATTTTATCTTGCGAAAGTATGAGTAAATTTAATTATTTAAATTTCAATACTTTAAATGAACTGGTTTTTGCTTTTTTATGCAATTTTTTAGTGTTTTATATCGAACTCACGGTCTTTAATAATCAATAACAATTAGTAATCTTAATATGACTGTTTTTGAATAAGATTATTCACTATTATGTTCTAATTTATAATTCAAATAACTTCTAAAACATAAAATAATTTTAATTATTTTTGTATACACATAAATTGCTTTTAATAATCAAATCCTTAAAATAGGAAATTTTGTCAATATCTAATCCTTTTACATTAACCAAATTAATTAATTATAAAGCCTGCGCAAAATAATTTGTAATTTTGACAAATAATCATGTCTTAACATAAATATTAAAATTTTATATACTATGAAAATATTATTTCATGAAAATCAATTATCATATAGAGGTACTTCAAAAGCTCTCTATGATTATGCTCATTATAATGAGCAGATTTTAAATAATGAATCTATTATATTATATAATAAATCTAATGAAAATAATTTTGACGAAGCTGTTAAAAAATTTAAGAACAGATTTAAAGTTATAGAATACAATGAAATTAAAGAAATAGACAAAATAATAGAAAAAGAAAAAGTTGATTTATTTTATGCAATAAAATATGGATATAATGATAACATTATTTCAAAAAACTGTAAAACCGCAATACATACTGTTTTTAAATGTTATGAGCCTCATGGAGATGTTTATTCTTATGTTTCAAAGTGGTTGTCAAAATTGATGACCAACTCTGATTCAAATTATGTCCCTCACATTATTGATTTGCCAAATCATAATTTTGATTTACGTAGCGAACTAAATATTCCTAATGATGCAATTGTATTTGGAAGACATGGTGGTGCAGAAACATTCGATATTAAATTTGTGCAAGAAGTAATCAAAAATTTTTCAAGAACAAAAAAAAAAGTTTATTTTCTATTTCTAGGAACTAATTCTTTTGTTAAAAGAAATATTTTTAGACCATATAAAAATATTATTTTCTTATCTAGTACAATAGACGAACATTATAAATTAAAATTTATTAATACATGTGACGCTTATATACATGCTAGAGTACAAGGAGAAAGTTTTGGCATTGCGATAGGTGAATTTTCTATAAAAAACAAACCTATTATAACATGGGGGTTATCTGACGAAAAAGCTCATTTAGAAATTTTACAAGATAAAGCGATAATATACAACAACTCCAAAGAATTAATTAACATTTTAGAAAATTTTGAACCTTCAACCAAGCAAATATGGGATATGTATTCTGAGGAATTTTCTCCAAAAAATGTAATGAAAAAGTTTAAGGAAATATTTATTAACGAGTGATCATTAATATCTTTTAACTTAAATATTTTATTAAAATAATATTAATATCTACTTAATCATTATAAAGTTAATTTTTAATTATCATAATAATAAACTAAACACATAAAGCCTGTTTTACAGTTTTAATTGACATAGTGTATACCTACAATACTGTCTTTTACCATAAGCTTTTGAGCTTTATCTTCTTCTGGAAAAATAAATACTAACTTTCTTTTCTTCTTATCATCTTTTGCAATATTTGAATTTAAATTAGCAAATACATTTACAGGTCCAAGAATCATTGCCCATTCTACACCATATTTGGTTTTATTTCGAGGATTTAACAAATAAAACTCATGAAAGTTTAAATCCTGTTTTTCTTGTGATGCATTCGTAAAAGTCATATAAACAAAAACAAATTTAGAACCTCTCTTAGAGTTGTATGACCCGTTACCCACAGCAATAGTATGTCCCTCCTCTACTTTATCAATAGTAAAACTCACAGAATTGGAATAATTATAGCGCGTAGGCACTGTTTGAAATTTGGTATAACACGATACAAAGCTAAATGCGAAACAACATACTAGATTTTTTTTCATGGCATAGTGGTACTAAAACAAATCAAATATACTACAACTTAATTATATTTTGAATTCTTGATATGTAATATATCTTATACAATATATGGTATCAAAGTAAATTCTACTACCATCAAAATAAAATTAATTACCTATATATAATATTTAAAAAATTATAAAAAAATACCTACAATTATCAATTTAATAACAATAAATATAGAGAGACTGTTTAAACTACAGCCATTACATATAAATTGTTTAAAACACTTTTTTTACAAAAAATACTATGCGTGCATAAAATTTAACATATTTTATTATGCGTGCATAGTATTTTTAAGTACATTTGAAAACGATTTCGTAAAATATGAAAGAGAAAACTATAGATTACGCACTAAGATCTACATGGCAAGCCGTTGCTCGTATGTATAATGAAGAAGCATCAAAATTTGATGGATCTATGGCTATAGGCTTTGCTTTACTTAGCATAGATAAAGAAGATGGTACTCCATCAAGTTACATAAGTAACCGTATGGGCATGGAAGCTACATCACTTACTCGTACTTTAAAAAGTCTAGAAGAAAAAGGACTTATTATTAGAAAAAAAAATCCAGACGATGGTAGAGGTGTACTTATATATCTTACAGACTTAGGTAAAGAAAAAAGAGAATTATCCAAACTAACCGTTTTAAAATTTAATGAAGCAGTCAAAAAAAACATATCAGAAGAAAAACTAAACCATTTTATGGAAGTAGCCGAAACTATTAATGATTTAATAACAGAGAAAAAGATTTTTTAGAATTAGAAATAGAAGAAGAAACAAGAAGAAAGAAAAGCATTTGTATAAAAGAATCTTGCTTCTTGTATTAAAGAACAATATAATAATAACATGAAGAAAGTTAGTCTTGCCACTTGTAGCGCAGCGGTCTTTCTTCTTTCATCTAATAAAAATGAAACGAATAATTAAAAAAGTAGCCGTTGTAGGATCTGGAATTATGGGTTCTGGAATTGCGTGTCATTTTGCAAATATCGGTGTAGAAGTACTACTTCTAGATATTGTGCCGAATACACTTACAGAAGCTGAAGAAAAGAAAGGATTAACATTGGAAAGCAAATCCGTTCGTAACCGAATTGTAAATGAACATTTGGCCAATGCTTTAAAAAGTAATCCATCACCCATTTACAGTCAGAAATTTGCGAGTCGAATTACCACAGGAAACACTACCGATGATATGCCTAAAATTGCAACTTGCGATTGGATTATCGAAGTGGTTGTAGAACGTTTAGACATTAAAAAAATAGTGTTTGAACAAATCGACAAATTCCGAAAACTAGGTACTTTGGTAACGTCAAACACCTCTGGTATTCCTATCAAATTTATGAGCGAAGGCAGAAGCGACGATTTTCAAGCGCATTTCTGCGGAACGCATTTCTTCAATCCGGCACGTTATTTAAAATTATTCGAGATTATTCCAGGACCAAAAACATCACAAGAAGTATTAGATTTTCTGTTTGATTATGGTTCTAAATTTTTAGGAAAAACTTCAGTAGTTGCCAAAGATACACCCGCATTTATTGGTAACCGAATAGGTGTTTTTGGAATTCAAAGTTTGTTTCATTTGGTAAAACAAATGGGATTAACCATTGAAGAAGTCGATAAATTAACAGGCCCTGTTATTGGTCGTCCAAAATCGGCAACTTTTAGAACTGTAGATGTGGTTGGCTTAGACACATTGGTTCATGTAGCCAATGGTTTGTATGAAGGTTGCCCCAATGACGAAGCGCACGAACTATTCAAACTTCCAGACTTTATCAACAAAATGATGGAAAACAAATGGTTAGGAAGCAAAACTGGTCAAGGGTTTTATAAAAAAGAAGGTAAAGATATATTGTCTTTAGATTTAGATACATTAGAATATAGAGCAGCAAAAAAAGCATCTTTTACCACTTTAGAATTGACTAAAACAATCGATAAGCCTATCGACAGATTTAAAGTTTTAGTAAAAGGAAAAGACAAAGCAGGCGATTTTTACAGAAAGAATTTCTCGGCAATGTTTGCCTATTGTTCAAATAGAGTTCCAGAAATTACAGACGAATTCTACAAAATAGACGATGCCATGAAAGCGGGCTTTGGTTGGGAAAATGGTCCATTTGAAATTTGGGATGCTATTGGTGTAGAAAAATCCATTGCTATGATGGAAGCCGAAGGTTACAAACCAGCAGCTTGGGTAACCGATATGTTGATTTCAGAAAACAAATCGTTCTATTCTGTTAAAAATGGTAAAACATATTTTTACAATATTGGTACCAAATCACAAGAAGAAAAACCAGGTCAAGATGCTTTTATCATATTAGACAATATAAGAGAAAATCATAAAGTTTGGGGAAATTCAGATGCTACAATTATAGACTTAGGAGATGGAATTTTAAATTTAGAATTTCATTCTAAAATGAACACTATTGGAGGTGGCGTTTTAACAGCAATAAACAAAGCTATTGACTTAGCCGAAAAAGAGTATAAAGGATTAGTAATTGGAAATCAAGGTACTAATTTCTCTGTTGGAGCTAATATCGGAATGATTTTTATGATGGCAGTCGAACAAGAGTACGACGAATTAAACATGGCTATCAAAATGTTCCAAGACACAATGATGCGTGTGCGTTATTCAGCAATTCCAGTTGTAGTAGCACCACACGGCATGACACTTGGTGGTGGTTGCGAAATGACTATGCACGCCGATAGAGTTGTAGCTGCAGCAGAAACCTATATTGGTTTAGTAGAATTTGGAGTTGGTGTAATTCCTGGTGGTGGAGGCTCTAAAGAAATGGCTTTACGTGCTTCCGACTTGTTCCGTAAAAACGATGTAGAGTTGAATGTATTACAAGAAAATTTCCTAACTATCGGAATGGCAAAAGTGGCAACATCCGCTTACGAAGCTTTCGATTTAGGAATCTTACAAAAAGGAAAAGATATTGTGGTAGTAAACAAAGACCGTCAAATTGCTGTTGCGAAACAAGTGGCATTGCAAATGGCCGATCAAGGTTACACACAACCAGTAAGAAGAACCGATATCAAAGTTTTGGGTAAACAAGCACTCGGAATGTTCTTAGTTGGAACCAATCAAATGGTAGCTGGAAAATACATCTCCGAACACGATTTAAAAATTGCCAACAAACT
Source organism: Flavobacterium croceum DSM 17960 (assembly GCF_002917885.1). Classification (GTDB taxonomy): domain Bacteria; phylum Bacteroidota; class Bacteroidia; order Flavobacteriales; family Flavobacteriaceae; genus Flavobacterium; species Flavobacterium croceum. The sequence goes on along the minus strand of NZ_PQNY01000014.1, from coordinate 69,360 downwards.
GGCTTACGTTATGGCAGGAGGCGATTTATCAGAACCGACATTAGTAAGTGAACAATATTTGTTGGATATTGAAAGAGAAGCATTCTTGAGTTTGTGTACAGAAAGAAAAACGTTAGAAAGAATTCAATTCATGCTAACTAAAGGAAAACCGTTGAGAAATTAATAAAAGAACCAAGAGGCAAGAAGAAAGAAATAAAATTTAAAAAATCATTTTTCTCTTTCTTCTTTCTTCTATTATCTAAAAAAAATGAAAACAGCATATATAGTATCAGGCTTTAGAACAGCCGTTGGAAAAGCGCCAAAAGGAGTTTTCCGTTTCAAACGACCTGACGAATTAGCAGCAGAAACCATCGAACACATGATGGCTCAATTTCCTAATTTCGATAAAACTCGTATCGACGACGTAATGGTAGGAAATGCCATGCCAGAAGCCGAACAAGGATTAAACGTAGGACGATTAATTTCATTAATGGGATTAAAAGTTACTGATGTTCCGGGTGTAACAGTAAATAGATACTGTGCCTCAGGTTTGGAAACTATCGGAATGGCAACTGCCAAAATTCAAAGCGGAATGGCAAATTGCATCATTGCTGGTGGAGCCGAAAGTATGAGTTTTATTCCAATGGGAGGCTACAAACCAACACCAGATTACGCAGTAGCAAAAGAAGGTCATGAAGATTACTATTGGGGAATGGGATTGACTGCCGAAGCCGTTGCGAAACAATTCAACGTTTCTCGTGAAGATCAAGATGAGTTTGCTTACAATTCACATCAAAAAGCATTGAAAGCACAAGCAACAGGCAAATTTGATAACCAAATTGTTCCCATTACAGTAGAACAAACGTTTATTAACGAAAATGGTAAAAAAGAAACCAAATCGTATGTAGTAAACAAAGACGAAGGACCAAGAGCTGACACCAACCTTGCAGCTTTAGGAAAACTTAAACCTGTGTTTGCCGCTGATGGTTCTGTAACAGCCGGTAATTCTTCTCAAATGAGTGATGGTGCAGCTTTTGTACTAATTATGAGTGAAGAATTAGTAAAAGAATTAGGGGTTACTCCTATCGCACGATTAGTAAATTTTGCATCTGCAGGAGTTGAACCAAGAATTATGGGAATTGGACCAGTAAAAGCAATTCCAAAAGCCTTAAAACAAGCAGGGTTATCTTTGAATGATATTGATTTAATCGAATTAAATGAAGCTTTTGCATCACAATCATTAGCAGTTGTTAGAGAATTAGGTTTAAATCCAGATATCGTAAACGTAAATGGAGGTGCGATTGCACTAGGGCATCCACTGGGTTGTACAGGAGCAAAATTATCAGTGCAATTATTTGACGAAATGCAATTAAGAAAATCAAAATACGGAATTGTAAGTATGTGTGTAGGAACAGGTCAAGGCTCTGCGGGAATATTTGAATTATTGTAAAAGAGACAAAAGATAATAGACCTAGAGATAATAGACTAAAAATGATTGACTTTAAAAGACACAATTTCAAGAAACTTAAAATATGGCAAATGAGCATAGAAATTGCCAAAATAGTTATGGATATTACGGATACTTTTCCAGTTGCTGAAAAATTTGGTTTAAAAAGTCAAATGGACAGATGTTCAATTTCATTACCTTCAAATATAGCAGAAGGTTCAAGTAGAACTGACAAGTCTTTTAGTCATTTTATTGATATAGCTTTAGGCTCATCTTTTGAATTACAAACACAATTATTATTAGCTAATCATAGAAAATATATTACAAATGAAATAACAAACAATATTGAAATAAAAATAGAAGAATTTCAAAAAGCAACAATGTCATTTCAAAACACATTAAATAAATAACATATTGATGATTAATAGTTTCGTCTATCATATCTATTCGTCTATTCTCTATCATCTAAAAACATAAAAAAATGGAAGATATAACTCGTGGAGGACAATTCCTCATCAAAGAAACCAAATGTGAAAATGTCTTTACACCCGAAGATTTCTCAGAAGAGCAAATCATGATGCGTGATTCTGTAAAAGAATTTGTAGACAAAGAAATTTGGCCAAACAAAGACCGATTTGAGCATAAAGATTATGCCTTTACAGAAGCAATGATGCGAAAAGCAGGTGAAATGGGCTTTTTAAGTGTTGCCGTTCCCGAAAATTATGGCGGAATGGGAATGGGATTTGTTGATACTTGTTTAGTTTGCGATTATATTTCGGGAGCAACAGGTTCATTTTCAACAGCATTTGGTGCACATACCGGAATTGGAACAATGCCAATTACTTTGTATGGAACCGAAGAACAAAAGCAAAAATATGTACCAAAATTAGCTTCGGGAGAATGGTTTGGAGCGTATTGCTTAACAGAACCAGGCGCAGGAAGTGATGCCAATTCAGGTAAAACAAAAGCAGTTCTTTCTGAAGATGGAACGCATTACAAAATAACAGGGCAAAAAATGTGGATTTCAAATGCAGGCTTTTGTTCGCTTTTTATTGTTTTTGCTCGAATTGAAGATGATAAAAACATCACTGGTTTCATTGTAGAAAATGATCCAAGTAATGGAATTTCAATGAACGAAGAAGAACATAAATTAGGAATTCGTGCTTCTTCTACTCGTCAGGTATTTTTTAACGAAACAAAAGTTCCTGTAGAAAATATGTTGGCTGGTCGTGGAGAAGGTTTCAAAATAGCAATGAATGCACTGAATGTTGGTCGTATCAAATTGGCAGCAGCGTGTTTAGATGCCCAACGTCGTGTGACTTCAAACGCCATTAATTATGCAAACGAAAGAATACAGTTTAACACGCCTATTTCATCATTTGGTGCTATTCGTTACAAATTGGCCGAAATGGCAACTTCTGCTTATGCTGGAGAAAGTGCGACCTATCGTGCTGCAAAAGACATTGAAAACAGAATTAAAATTCGTGAAGCTGAAGGTGCAACTCATCAAGAAGCCGAATTAAAGGGTGTTGAAGAATTTGCTATTGAATGTTCCATTCTAAAAGTGGCAGTTTCAGAAGATATTCAAAATTGTGCTGACGAAGGAATTCAAATTTATGGTGGAATGGGATTCTCTGAAGATACACCAATGGAAAGTGCTTGGCGCGATGCTCGTATTGCTCGTATCTATGAAGGAACAAACGAAATCAACAGAATGCTTTCGGTTGGAATGCTTATTAAAAAAGCAATGAAAGGTCACGTTGATTTGCTTGGTCCTGCTATGAAAGTGCAAGAAGAATTAATGGGAATTCCATCTTTTGACACACCTGATTATTCTGAATTATTTTCAGAAGAAAAAGAAATGGTGAGCAAATTGAAAAAAGCATTCTTGATGGTTGCTGGTGCTGCGGTTCAAAAATATGGAATGGACTTAGACTCGCATCAACAATTATTAACTGCTGCTGCCGATATGTTAATTGAAATTTATATGGCAGAAAGCGCCATTTTAAGAACCGAAAAATTAGCTAAAAAAGTAGGCGAAGATCAAGCAAAAGAACAAATTGCAATGTCTAAATTGTATTTATACAAAGCCGTTGATATTGTTTCGTTGAGAGGAAAAGAAAGTATTATTTCTTTTGCTGAAGGTGACGAACAACGCATGATGCTTATGGGATTACGCCGCTTTACAAAATATACCAACATGCCAAATATTGTTGGTTTAAGAGAAACTATTGCTTCAAAATTAATTGCAGCAAATAGTTATTGTTTCTAGTTTTAGTTTATTAATTGTTTTGTAGATGAGCCAACTTTTGTTGGCTTTTCTCATTTTTTACAATATAAAAATGTAGTTTTGCTCTATGCTTTCTATACTTATTCCTACATATAATTATGATATTCTTCCGCTTGTTAGTCAGCTACATAAACAAGCTACACAAGCCAATATCTATTTTGAAATAAGAGTTCAAGAAGATGATAAAAACAGCACTTTAGTTGCCCAAAACGCTATAATAAATACATGGGAAAACTGTTATTATGATGTAAATGATTCGAGACAAGGTTGGTGCTTAAATAGAAATATTTTAATAGAAAAATCAAAAGGCGATAAAATATTATTTTTAGATGTTGATACACTTCCTGTTAATAACAACTTTATAAGTACTTATGTAGAACTTAATCTTGATGAAAATCCGTTTGTTTTTGGCGGTTGGAACTATAAAGAAAATTACGAAAAAGGCTTTGAATTACGTTATTTTTATGGTGTAAATCGCGAGGCAATACCATTGCACAAAAGAATAAATAACCCATATAATACGGCTTTTACTTCAAATTTATATTATAAAAAAAGTGCCATACCAAATTTGCGTTTTGAAAGTAATTTAACAAAATATGGATATGACGATATCCTGTTTATAAACGATATTAAAAAAAATAACAAACCTATATTGCATATTGAAAACCCAATATATCATTTAGGTTTAGAAAAATCTGAGGTCTATTTTAATAAGGTAGTTGAGTCTGTATTAAACTTATCTATTTTATACAAACAAAATCAAATGAGTGCTCAGGAAAGTAAAATAATAAAAGCATTCCAAATACTACAAAAATACTATTTAACAAATTTATTTATATATTTCTTTACAATATGTAAGCCTTTATTCAGAAAAAATATTTTAAGTGCTAAACCAAGTTTATTTTATTTAGACTTATATAAGTTGGGTACATTTTGTTTATCAATGAGAGATTCCAAATAAACTTTCCATTTAAGAGCAACTCTATTTATATCATATTGTTTACTAGATTCTTTAGCTTGTTTACTTAATGTATCTCTTAAATCATTAGTAGACATAAGATGAGATAGATTCTCTACAAAAACCTTACTATTATTGTTCTCTATTAATATTCCGTTTTGTTTTGTGAGTATAGAAGCGGGACCAACCGGGCAGTCATAAGCAATTATAGGAACGCCATAATTACTCGCTTCTAGTAATACCATTGGCATACCTTCTTGTCGAGATGTCATTGCAAAAATTGAACTGCTAAGGTATTCTTTTTCTACATCTAGCGTAGGAACGTTAAAAACAACCCGTTGCGTATTGAATTTGTTTTTTAAAGATTCTAAGTTAAAATATCCTTCATTTTCAATAAAAATATACAAACTCCAATCTAAAAATTCACTTTCAATTTGACTCCAAATTTCTAGTAATCGGTCTACACCTTTTTCGTAAGAATTTCGGGTAATACACAATACTCTTTTCTGATTTACATTTGTAATATGGTCACTTAAAACTATTGGATTGGAAATAATTTCTCCTTTTTTATTCCATTCTTTTTCAGATAATTTAGATAAATACACAATATTATCATGTTTACGGATACCAAAATTTCGAATAAACTGCTGAAAAGAATACTTTATTTTTGATACGTAATTTTGAATTGCAAATTCTACAACCCATTTTGAAGCATGTATTTCAAAAACTACTGGACATATTTTTTTAATAAAAAATGGAAATAAAAAGGCCTTTAAGCCATTATCTAACAATAAAATCACATCGGGTTTAAACTGATTTTGTATTTTTTCTACTTGTTTTTTATAATGAAAAATGAAAAATAAGTTTTTTTTGAGTTTAATATCAAAAAATGATATGCGCGAATCGAATGCAAAAAACGGATTTTCATGACCTTCGTTTTGCGTTAATATACCTACTTCGTAACCAAATTCTCTACAAAAATAATTGGCTCTCATAGACAAAACTTTGGCAACACCTCCTGCCCTATTGGCTTTGGGAACTATAAATAAAACTCTTATTTTATCCATGCCAAAAACTCATCGTACTCTCGTATATAATCGCTTTCTTCAAATTCATGTGATGCCAATACCAAACAAACAGCTCCAGATGAGAAATTTTCTAACTCTCTCCACATATTTGTGGGAATAAACAAGCCTTTATCGGGTTTATTTAAGGTTATTGTTGTTCGCTCTGTTCCTGTATCTAAAACCACATCAAAACTACCCGAAATAGCAACTAAAAATTCTTGATGTTGTTTGTGTGCATGACCGCCCCTGTGAGCCGTACTCGGTACATCGTATAAATAATAAACTCGCTTAAACGTATAGGGTAAAACTTTCTTTTCTATAATAGCAAGATTGCCTCTATAATCTTCAACTTTGGGTATTTCTATAATTTTATAATCCATGTTCATGCAACAATTGTAACCATTTATTTCCTATTTCTTCAATATTGTATTGTAGTACACTCGCTCTAGCGTTGTTTTTACAATGTAAATATAAATCTTTGTTTGCATAAAACGTATTGAGTGCATCTATAAATGCTTCTTGATTTTTAGGTTCTATTATTAAACCGTTTTCTCGATTGCTTATTATTTCATCTGGGCCAGACATGCAATTGAAAGCCACAACAGGTGTATTGCAAGCTAGCGACTCTAATAATACGGTAGGAAACCCTTCAAATTTACTCGTTAAAACAGTAAACAACGCATTCTTAAAGTAATGATATGGATTGCTTTTTCTTCCCAAAAAATGAACATAATTTTCTATATCTAAATCTGATGCTAATTTTATATATTTTGACATAAGTTTGCCCTCGCCTAGCAATATTAAATGAATATTTTGCGCCATTAAGCTAGACTGCGAATACATTTTTAACAAAACATCATATTGTTTTACATCTGTATGCATACTTCCTACAGCCAAAATGTATGAAAAATGAATATCTAATGCTTCATCTTTCAATGCATCTATTACTGATAAATCTATCGCTATTGAAATGTATTTGCTTGGGTATTTATAACGTTGCTCTATTTTATTTGTAATGGCTTTTGACACTCCAATAATTTTTGTTGCATGAGTAAAAATACGTTTTGCAAGAAAATTGTTTTGGGTAAAATACAACTCTGTATTATAACTATGAACGACAACAAAATAAGGAGTATTAAATATCATTTTTGTAATAAACCATTCTTGCCACGATTTACTTCTAACTCTAGTATCAATAATACAATCAAACTTATTGGCCTTAAATGTTTTATATAATACTAAAAAACGTTTTATTCTATTCCAAAAACCAGCGTTATGAGATTTAATTTTACCCAAGTTTACGACTGCTCCGCTATAGGCGTATTCAATCTCGTCGAGAACTAAAATATGAGTAACGCTTTGGTTGTTTTTTTCTAAAAATAGAGATAACATCGCAGAAAACCTCTCGGCGCCGCCACCTGCAAGATGATCGGAAACTATAGCAATATGCCTTGATTTATTTGAATGTAACTGCAATTTTATCTATTTTAGCCACAAATATAATGAGATATTTTTATCTGAATAAGTTATTGTTTTGAGAATACTACTGATAGGGGAATTTAGCAAACTACACAATTCACTAGCCGAAGGCTTAAAAAAATTGGGGCACGAAGTATGCTTGGTTTCTAGTGGAGATCATTTTAAAAACTTTCCTTCCGATTTTTCGACTAAACCTATTATTGCTGAGTTAAAATTAGCTCGATTATTTAGAAAAACTATTTACAAATTATTTTACCTTGATATAGCATCTATCGAAATTGGGATTCGTTTCTATTTTTTATTACCGAAATTTAAAAATTATGATCATGTACATTTAATAAATGAAGCCCCTATACAAACTATACCTTTTTTTGAAAGAATCTTACTCAAAAAGTTATTTCAACAAAATCATAAAATACATTTATTATGTTGTGGATTAGACTATAACGTAGCTAAACATCTATTCTCGCACACAGAACCTTACTCTATACTAACTCCTTTTCAAAACAAACCAAACAACCATTCAGAATTGCGTTTTTTTAAAAGTTTTTTGCAACCAAATCATATCAAAACGCATCAATTAGTATATAAAAATATAGCAAGTGTTACGGCTTCAGATTTAGATTATGTAAACGCTATACAGCATGAAAAAAAATACAAAGGTTTAATACCAAATCCGGTTGTTATTACTAAATATAAACCTTTAGAAATTCGTGATAAAATTATCATTTTTTTAGGTATAAACAGACTTAATTCTACAGCAAAAGGAATTGTATATTTTGAAGAAGCACTTAAAATAATTCAAAACAAATATCTTGACAAAGTAGAAATTAAAACTGTTGAAAACTTACCTTATTATACTTATATTACCGAATATTTGGCTGCACATATAGTACTTGACCAAGTTTTTAGTTACGATCAAGGATATAATGCTCTAGAAGCTATGGCAAAGGGCAAAGTAGTTTTTACTGGTGTAGATAAACCTTTCTTGGCATATTATAATGTAAAAGAAGATGAAGTCGCTATAAATGCACTGCCAGATGTAAATTATTTAGTTTCTAAATTATCTTGGCTTATAGAAAATCCTGAAAAAATAATTGAAATTGGCACTCATGCTCAGTCTTTTATTCAAAAAGAGCACCACTATATTCATGTAGCTCAAAAATACTTGAACGTTTGGCAAGAATAATTCAATGCGATTTAACCAAGTAATTTACTTAGCTATTTTTTAAAAATTATGTTTTTAAAATAAATTATAAGTAGTAAAAAATAGATAATGTAATGAACTGCATATCCGATTACCATACCTTTTACACCATAAATATTTATAAATAGTACCGATAGTAATAAAAGAATTGTAATCGAAACAATTTCAAGAATAATAAAAGGAAACGTTAGTTTTTTTGCAAAAAATTGAAATCCTAATATCAAAGACATCGCTTTGAAGAAATCACCAATTTCTTGCCACAAAAACAAATTTGAAACTGGTTTAAAACTAGCCGTAAATAATAAATTAATTACAAAATCTCTACAAAAATATAGAACGACCAAACCAACAAAAAAAACAGGTATTATTGTTTTAAAATAATCTTGAAATATAGTTTTTGTTTCGTTGTTTGAAGTTGAAGTTGCCAATTTTGGAAAAAAATATACACTGATTATTGTAGTTATAAAAAGCATATAATAATTTGAAATTCTACTAATAGCTTCATAATATCCTGCAACTTCAAACGATTGTTGTTGTACCAAATAGGTTCTTAAATACAGTTGTACTAAAGGCAATAATAACATAGAAGCTAATGACATAGCTAAAAATTCTAACAAACGGAGTACATAAATTTTTTGAAAATTTTGTAAAGATATATTCAAATTTTTCCATACAAAAAACAATGTAATACATACCATAATAGCAGGCACAACAGAAATAGAAAACATTGCTCCTGATGTTTTATAATGCATTATAATCCAAACAGATAAAAGCAAAACAAGTATGTTGCTCACTATATTTAATAAAATAAGTAATCTAAATTTTTGTAAACCATTCAAAATAGTCATAAAAACAAATGATGCTATATACCAAGGAAGCACTAAACTCGTGTATTTTACAATAGGTTCATAATCTAAACTATTACACAAATAATGACTTATAGTGCCTGAGAACACAAATAATACACTACTTATACAAATACTCCAAAAGAAAAGAGTTATAGTAGTTGTAGCCACAAATTTTTTAAGTTTTTCAGTATCTGTTTTATATTCAGAAACATACTTTATAATCCCGTTACTGCTACCAAGAGTAGCAACATTTTCTAGAGTAGTAAAAAATGTACGCCAATTCCCCACTATTCCCATTCCATGTGGCCCAATATAAGCAGCCATTACTTTACCCGAAATAAAACCCACTATAAATTTTACTAAAACCGAAATGCTATTTAAAGAAAATACTTTAAACAATTCTTTTTGTGTTATTTTTTTTAAAATATACAATTAGTAGTTATTTACTGTGGTTATAATTTTTTCTACTTGAGCATCAGATAAAACACCATACATGGGTAAACTAAGCACTTCTTGATGTATTTTTTCGGAAATAGGAAATGATTTTTCATTCCATTGCTGTAAAGCATTTTGCTTATGTGGTGCAATTGGGTAATGTATGAGCGTTTGTATATCGTGCTGTGCTAAATAATGTTGAAGTTGTGCTCTATCTTTTGTTCTAATTACAAAAAGATGAAAAACATGCTCTTTATCAACGGGTAATTTTGGCAGAATAATTTTAGAATTTTTTATTTCATGGCAATATCTTGTAGCAATGTGCAATCTTTGTTTATTTTCAATATCCAAAAAAGGTAATTTTACTCTCAAAAATGCAGCCTGTAGTTCATCTAGCCTTGAATTATAGCCTAAATAATCATTTTTATATTTTTGTACAGACCCATAATTACGTAAACATCTTACTAGTTCAGCCAATGCGTCGTCATTGGTTGTTACCGCACCTGCGTCGCCCAAAGCTCCTAAATTTTTACCTGGATAAAAACTAAATCCAGCAGCGTTTCCCCAAGCTCCAGCCTTAATCCCATTATATTGTGCACCGTGCGCTTGAGCCGCATCTTCAATTACTAATAAATCATATTGTTGCGCCAAATGTTGTATTGCAGGCATATCTGCCAAACAGCCATACAAGTGTACAGGCATAATTGCTTTTGTTTTTTTTGTGATATACAACTCTATGAAAGAAACATCTATGTTGAATGTATCTTTATTGGGTTCAACTAAAACAGGAACCAAATCAGCTTGCAAAATTGCCAAAATAGTAGCTATATAAGTATTAGAAGGTACTATTACTTCATCTCCTTTTTGCAATTTACCCAATTGTATGTACGCTTTTAATATCAGTACCAATGCATCTAAACCATTACCCACACCTACAGCGTGCTTAACACCACAATATTCTGCAAATTCTTGTTCAAATAATGTTACTTCGTCTCCCAAAATAAACCACCCTTTTTCTAAAACAAGGTTTAGTTTTTCTTGAAATTCATTTTGATATTGCGCATTTATTTTTTGTAAATCTAAAAATGGAATCATAACTGAATTTTATAGGTGTCTAAATTTACAATTTTTGCTCCCAAATTGAGTTTGTTTTGCAATAACGATATATTGTAGCCATATTGATTGGAGGCCGACACTGTACCCATATCAAAGTACTTTTTGTTTCGTTTATAATATTCAAAAAGAGTAAGATACAAATAATCTAATGCCCAAACGCTTTCACCCAACTCATTAATTGCAGCATATTGTGCTTTGGCAACGTGTTGGGTTTCAAAAATGGTTATTCCTGCTACGGCATTATCATTGTAATAAACCATGTATTGCTTTATGTTATTTGGAAATAAAAAGATCAGTTTTTCTATCTCTTGCAATGTATGTACAGGTGTGGTATTATATTTTTCTTTTAGTCTTGGTATTAACAATTCGTTCCAAAATACTTCAACTCCTGTTTGCTTAAATTCCAACTCTTTTTCTTGCGAACGTTTGAAATAATATTTTTTATTCTTCGAAAGTATAATAGGTTCGCTAAGTTGTACCACCAAGTCCATTTCTCTTTGTAATACTGTCGCTTTATGTTTCCATAACAAATATTCGATTTCTTGACAAGGTTGAGATTGATAAACTAAAGGTGGAATTTTATAAATAAAATGTTCAAAATTATTTTGTTTTAAAAATAAAATAAGTTCATTAAAAATTTCATCTAGTACGGGTAGTTTAATTTCGTCTGTATAAAGCAATCCGCCATAAGTAAGCCCTTGATGTGAGTAGATTTGATAGGCTACTCTATTGGCTGGCAAAATGGCTAACAATTTTTGATTATTATAAATTAATAAAGAAAAATCTTCAAACCTATTGGCATGATATTCCATAAAATCTCTATGAAACAAAAATGTAGCATTTTTTGCATTGCTAACAAAATTATTCCAAATAGCTGCGTCTTCTTTTGAATATATTTTTATACGGTAATTACTCAATTTAAAAAAGGATTACATATTTTGGGTATAATAGTTATAATCTTTCAGTATTGTACGAATAAAATCGTTGGTGTTTCCCGATTTATTTATTTCTCCTGTTACACTTTCTATTTTTGATTTAAGCTTTGATATTGTAGCTGTATCTTGCGATGCTAAAGCCGTATTAAATGTATCTTTTATAATACGTACATCATTATCTGACAGTTTGATTACAAGAGGGTACAAAGGAATATAGTGCGTGTCTATCTCTTCTAAAATTGTGTGCTCAATTCGTATTTTATTTTGTAAAGAAATAACTGTAGTTCCTGCTGCAATATCGCCCAATCGTTGCCCCTTTTTACTTACAAGAAACACAATTAAACCAATAATATTGGTTTCTACTATTGAGGCTATCCATCTTATAAAATAATCTAAAAAACTTGCTTGGTAACCATCTATTTTTACCACTTTAATTTTTCTTATTTTTTTTCCAATAGTCTGCCCCTCAAAAAGCGATTCAAAAATTAGTTCATATAAAGATGCAGGAAGCGTTACCGTAAGTAGAAAAGCCATTAACTCCATACCATCTAAATGTGATACCCACGTTTTTAAATTTAAAAGTGAAATTAATAAATACAAAAAATAAAAGTATAAAAGTTTTAAACCAATATCTATTAAAAACGCTAACATGCGATCGCCGAATTCGGCAATTTTAAAATTTATGGTAACATTTTGTGTTGTAGTAATGGTAATTTCGTTCATATTCGTTATTTTCGCTTTCTATGAGAGAGGTTGCTTTTATAAAACAAAATAAAGAAAAATGGCTTGAATTTGAACAAGCAATTTTTGGTAAATCTACTAAAAATCCTGATGAGTTGGCAAATTTATACATTCATTTGGTAAATGATTTATCTTATGCCCAAACATTTTACCCAAAAAGCAAGACTACAGTATACTTAAATTATTTAGCATCAAATATTTATCAAAAAATATACAAGACCAAAAGATTAGAAAAAAATAAAATTTCTTATTTTTTTAAGCAAGAAGTTCCGTTGTTGTGTTACCAATATCGTTCTTATTTTTTATTTGCTTTTGTATTGTTTTTTGCATTTTTATTCATTGGAATTATTTCAACAAAATATGATGAAACTTATGCCCGTTCATTTTTTGGTGACGAGTATGTAAACACTACATTAGAAAATATTAAAAAAGGAAATCCAGTTGCTATTTATAAAAGTTCGGGAGAAATAAGTAGCTTTTTGGGTATAACCATAAATAATATAAAAGTAGGTGCCAAAATGTATATATCTGGGCTTACTGGCGGAATACTTACATTTTACATGTTACTACAAAATAGTTCTATGGTTGGTTGTTTTCAATACTTTTTTTACCAACAAGGCGTATTATGGCAAAGCATAAAAGGAATTTGGTTGCACGGTAGCATGGAAATTTTTAGCATGATAATAGAAGCTGCTTGTGGGTTTATTCTTGCGGCATCTCTATTTTTTCCAAAAACTTATTCAAGAACCGACTCTCTTAAAATTGGTTTTGGAGATAGTATAAAAATTTATATTGCTACAATACCTTTTACTATAGCGGCGGGTTTTATAGAAGGTTTTATTACCCGATGGTCAAAAGAAATGCCTTTGATAATGAATATTTTTATAATTGCCGTAACATTATCTGGAATTTCTTATTATTTTTTATTGTATCCAAAAAGAGTATTTCAAAAAGTTTATAAAAATAGTATACATGCCTCATAAATTTAAAATAGTATTTCTAGTCTTATTTTTTGGCATATACTGCCATGCCTACGATCTTTTGAAAAGTGACGAGAAAACCTCGCAAGATTCATTAACGACAATAGTTAAAACAAACGAACCGACATATTCTAGAAATTTTAGTACAAATTTTAAAGAGCAATACAAAGATGCTGACTTTATATATGAAACTCAAAAAGAATCGGAATCTTTATGGACACGCTTTTTAAGGTGGCTAAATGAACTTTTTTCATTAGATAAAAATCCCGATGGGATTATACAAACATCAAAAATTATAGCATACATTGTAAAAATTGCTCTTTATATACTTATTGGTATAACCTTAATTTATATTGTAAAACTGTTTTTGTATAAAGATGGTAGTTGGTGGTTTACAAAAAATCCAAAATTAATTGAAACCGATTTAGAGGCTATCGACATTGATATAAATAAAGTAAATTTTGAAGAAATTATCTCAAATGTATTGGAAAATAACGATTACCGATTGGCAATAAGGTATTACTACTTATGGCTACTCAAAAAATTGAGTGATAAAAATTATATCGATTGGCATCCTGAAAAAACCAATAGAGAATATCTGTATGAAATAAAGTTTGAAAAAAACAGAAAAGATTTTGCTTATGCCTCTCAAATATACGAATATACTTGGTACGGAATGTTCGATTTAAAGCAGTATGAGTTTGAATTGGCAAAGAGTAAGTTTCAAAAAATAATACAAGAATTATAATATGGATAAAACATTAAAAATAATCATTGCTTTATTTGTATTACTTCTTGTATCGCTTGGGTTGATTGAGTATTTTAAACCCAAAGAAATAGATTGGAATCATACATATAGTACCACCGATAAAATTCCGTTTGGTTTGTATGTTTTAGACCATCAAATGAAATCGTTATTTCCTGAAAGTAACATAAAAAAAGTAAATAAGTCTTTTTACGAATATGTTACAGGAGATTCAGACTACGAAACGACAAATACTGTTGAAGAAATCGTGCCCGATACTCTTGATAGAGAATTAGATAGTATTGTGATTGAGAGCTACGATAATACAGACTATTACAACAATACAACACAAGATACAGTATCTGAGCTAAAAGGGCTATTGTTTTATGTTTCTGAGTTTAGTAGAATTGACAAAAATTCATTCGAAAAAATACTAAAATTTACAGCTCTTGGTAATACTACGTTTATTAGCGCTACCGATTTTCCGCCAATGCTTAAAGATTCTTTGGGTATTAATTCTGTTCTAGAAATGATAAACAAAGATAGCTTAACTGTTACATTATGCGACAATCCAACAACGCATTATAAATATAATTTGGGTGCCGAAAATGTTTATTTTAATAAATATAACATCAAAACTACTACGGTTTTGGGGTATCACCTCTTTAAAAACAAAAAAGTTGCCGATTTTATTAAAGTAAAATATAAAAAAGGATTTTTTCTCATTCACACACAACCTCAAGCCTTTATAAACTATTATTTACTAAATAAAAAAAATCATTATTTGTATACAGAAAAGGTACTGTCTTATTTACCCAAAAATATTGCAAATGTATATTGGATAGGTCATACTAATCTAACTGAAGAAGAGTTAAAAGAGCTAGGCATACTTCAATTCATAAAAAAAACACCTCCTTTATTATGGGCATGGCGGATTTTTCTTTTGGGTTTATTACTTTTTATTATTTTTTATGCCAAAAGAAAACAACGTATCGTACCTATTATAAAACCTGTTACAAATACTACTGTAGAGTTTACAAAAACCATTGGAAATTTATACTTTCAAGAGGGAAATCATCAAAACATGATTGACAAAAAAATTATTTACTTTCTCGAAAAAATACGAAGCGAATATTATATAGATACTTCAAATTTGAACGAAGATTTTGTTGAAAAACTACACCAAAAAACGGGTAAACCGCTAGACGATGTGAAACACTTGGTAAAGCTTATCAATTTTCATAAATCTTCTAAACATCAAGCTATAGAAAGCGACTTAATAGAACTTAATAAAGCAATAGAAATCATACTTAGTTAATAAAAATATGGAACAACAATTTGATAACCAAGAAAATACAACACCTTCTTTTGAAAACAGAATTGATTTACAACCCTTAAAAGAAGGTGTGGGAAAAATTAGAGCCGAAATAAGCAAAGTAATTGTAGGCCAACAAAAAATGATAGATCAACTCTTGGTAGCATTACTTGCAAACGGTCATGTACTTATAGAAGGTGTGCCTGGAGTAGCCAAAACTATAACCGCAAAATTGTTAGCCAAAACTATTTCAATAGGATTTAGCCGAATACAATTTACACCCGATTTAATGCCTTCTGATATTTTAGGAACTTCTATTTTTGATATGAAAAAATCGGAATTTGAGTTTAAAAAAGGCCCAATTTTTTCAAATTTAATTCTAATTGATGAAATAAATAGAGCGCCCGCAAAAACACAAGCCGCTTTATTTGAAGTCATGGAAGAAAGACAAATAACCATAGATGGTACAAAATATGAAATGCAAAACCCATTTTTGGTATTGGCAACCCAAAACCCTATAGAGCAAGAAGGTACATATAGATTACCCGAAGCTCAACTCGATAGATTTTTATTTAAAATCAATGTAAAATACCCGCAACTTGCAGAAGAAATTTTATTATTACAAAAAGAACACACACTACAAAATAAAAATAAACTTGAAGATATACAAGCTGTAGTATCTGGGCAAAATATAGTAGCTTTTCAAAATCTAGTCAAACAAATTGTTGTAGACACGAATTTATTAGAATATATAGCAAAAATTGTTTCCAACACACGCGAAAATGCGTTTTTGTATTTGGGTGCTTCTCCTCGTGCATCTATAGCAATACTAAATGCTTCCAAAGGTTATGCGGCACTAAATGGCAGAGATTTTGTAACCCCCGAAGATATAAAAGAAGCAGCTGTACCTGTACTACAACATCGTGTAATTGTAACTCCAGAACGCGAAATGGAAGGTATGAAAAGCGAAGATATTATTAAACAAATTGTAGATGGTGTAGAAATTCCTCGATAATTAAACCAAACAATAGCATTTTGAAATTTTTTAAGCAACTCTATATCAACCCTTTGTTTTTCTATTTAGTAATAGGAATTACAATATTATTTGGAATTTCGTTTGGATTTTTGCCGCTTTTTGCAATATCCAAAATGCTGTTACTTATTTTATTTATAGTGTTTTGTTTGGATATAATTCTTTTATTTTCAAAAAAAACAGGTATTACTGCCCAACGTATTACACCCGAAAAATTGTCGAATGGCGATAAAAACCCCATTGGAATTATTATAAAGAATAATTATTCATTTTTAATAAAAACCAAACTTATTGATGAAATTCCTATTCAATTTCAGATAAGAAATTTTGAAATTAATCGAACCATAAAAAGCTTTCAAACATTAGAATACACATATACTATAAAACCTAATACAAGAGGCGAATATCGTTTTGGAAACTTAAATATTTATACAGCTACAGCATTAGGCTTGGTTTCTAAACGATATAGTTTTGATGGCGATGCTTTGGTAAAAGTGTATCCGTCGTTTATGCAATTACGCAAATACGATTTAATTGCTTTTTCAAATAGATTGACTGATTATGGCATGAAAAAAATTCGCCGTATTGGACATACTATGGAATTTGAGCAGATAAAAGAATATGTTTTGGGCGACGATTTACGTACCATAAACTGGAATGCTACTGCCAAAAAAAACAATTTAATGGTAAACCAGTTTCAAGATGAAAAATCACAAAATGTATATATGCTTATAGATAAAGGTCGTACCATGAAAATGCCATTTAACGAAATGAGCTTGCTAGATTATGCCGTAAACGCTTCATTGGTACTCTCGAATGTTATTATTAAAAAGCACGACAAAGCAGGAATGCTTGCCTTTTCAAAAACAATAAACAATAGAGTTACTGCCGATAGAAAAGGATTGCAAATGCAATACATAACAGAAAATTTATACAATATAGACAATGCTTATTATGAAAGTGATTATTCAAAATTATATGCTGAGGTAAAAACAAATATCAAACACCGAAGCTTACTTATATTGTACACAAATTTTGAAACGTTAGACGGACTGAACCGACAATTACCTTATCTTAAAGCTATAGCAAAAAACCATTTATTAGTGGTTGTATTTTTTCAAAATACAGAGCTACATCAAATTACAAAAAATAAAGCCTCTACCCTACAAGAAATTTACGACAAAACAATTGCCGAAAAATTTATATTCGAAAAAAAACTTATTGCCAACGAATTAAAAAAATACGGTATACATTCGGTACTTACACAACCTGAAAACCTTACTATAGATACCATAAATAAATATCTTGAAATTAAAGCCCGAGGAATTTTATAAATTTAAATTAATTAAAATGAAAAAAACACTACTCCTAATTTTAACTTTTTTAGTAAACCTTATTACTTTTGGACAAAACGAAAAGCTTCTAGACTTTGAAAAAATTGAAGCTTCAATGAAATACGAACACGGAAAAATTCCCTTTGTAACTCAAAAAGCAACTTTAAATGTGCCTAAAGGATTCAAATTCCTTGATGCAAAACAAACACAATATGTTCTTAAAGATTTGTGGGGAAATCCTGAAGACACGAGTATTTTAGGCGCGTTATTACCCGAAAATAATGGCGTTACTTTTTCCAATAGTTGGATGTTTGTAATAACATATCAAGAAGATGGACATGTAGAAGATGACGATGCAAACGATATCAACTATGACGATTTACTTAAAGAAATGAAAAAAGACACCAATGAAGCTAATACAGAAAGAAAAAAAGCAGGATATCCAGCCATTACACTTGTAGGATGGGCTTCAAAACCATATTATGATAATAATTTAAAGGTATTACATTGGGCAAAAGAGTTACGTTTTGGCAATGACAAAGAAAGTACACTAAATTACGATTTAAGAGTACTTGGAAGAACTGGTATGTTTAATGTATCTGCAGTAGCAGCAATAAATCAGTTAAATGAAGTAAAAGCTACCATTCCAAGTGTTATCAATAGTATTCAATTTAATGAGGGTAGTAAATATTCCGACTTTGACTCTTCTACAGATAATGTTGCGGCTTGGACTATAGGTGGTTTGGTTGCAGGAAAAGTATTGGCAAAAGCAGGTTTTTTTGCAGTAATAGCAAAATTTGGAAAAGCCATTATATTGGCTATAATTGCTGCTTTTGCAGGAATTAAAAAGTTTTTATTTGGCAAAAAAGAACACGAAGTATCTAGACCAAAAGAAGAAAGCAATACAAATCAAGATTTGTAAATTAATGAACAAACAAATTACATCTGTACAAAATCCGCTGATAAAATCATTGCTTTTACTACAAGAAAAAGCAAAAGCCAGAAAAAAATCGGGTAATTTTATTATTGAAGGAAAACGTGAAATAGAACTTGCTCTCAAAGGTAATTATACTTTGGAGCAAATTTTAGTTTGTACCGATATGTTTGAAGATCATTTATTTATTAAAAAAATCAATGATGTAGAGACCATTGAAATTTCGAAAGAGGTCTACAGTAAATTAGCATATCGAGATACTACCGAAGGCATTATTGCTGTTGCAAAATGTAAAAACCATGCACTTATCGATTTAAAATTGCCAAAAAATCCTCTCATTTTAGTTATGGAAAACATAGAGAAACCTGGCAATATTGGAGCTATGCTGCGTACTTGTGATGCTGCCAAAGTCGATGCTGTTATTTTGGCAAATACCAAAACCGATTTGTATAATCCAAACGTTGTTCGTTCTAGCGTAGGATGCCTATTTACCAACCAAATTGCGGTAGCGAGCAATGAAGATGTTATTGCATTTTTAAACCAAAATAAAATCAAATTTTATAGTGCTACATTACAAAACTCAAATAGCTATCATGTAGAAAATTATACCAAACCTACAGCCCTAGTTGTAGGTACAGAAGCTACAGGACTTACCCAGATTTGGCGTACCCAAGCATATCAAAATATTAATATACCCATGCAAGGAGTCATTGATTCTATGAATGTTTCTGTAGCCGCAGCCATATTGATATTTGAAGCAAAAAGACAAAGAGATTTTAAACCATAGCCAAACAAAGAAAAACAATTACTAATATTGCCATTGATATTGACATTGATATTGCCATTGAATTTGAATTTGAATTTGACATTGACATTGATATTGATATTGAAATTGCCATTGACATTGAATTTGACATTAAACGAATACTAAATAACTAAAAAAATGAAAGAACTATTTCACATACTACTATTGTTATTAGGTTTTACACTACAAGCCCAAATAACCGAACAAGAGTTGGACAAAGTAGTCGAAAAAACAATGAGTACATTTAATGTTCCAGGAATTGCAGTTGCTATTGTAAAAGATGGTAAAATAGTTATTTCTAAAGGTTACGGCGTAAAAAGTATAAAAACTAAGGAAAAAGTAGATGGAAATACTTTATTCGGAATAGCTTCAAACAGTAAAGCCTTTACCGCAACAGCACTCGCAATTTTGGTAGACGAAGGTAAACTCAATTGGGACGATAAAGTAATTAAATACCTACCTGAATTTAAAATGTATAATGAGTATGTTACTCAAGAATTTACAATAAGAGATTTGCTCACACATCGTAGCGGACTTGGTTTAGGTGCAGGCGATTTAATGATTTGGCCAGATGGACATAATTTTACGTCAAAAGACATCATCAATAATATTCAATATTTAAAACCTGTTTCAGCTTTTAGAACCAAATACGATTACGATAATTTACTCTATGTTATTGCAGGAGAAGTTGTAGCAAAAGTAAGCGGTAAAAGTTGGAACGACTTTGTAGAAGAACGCATTATGCAACCTTTGGATATGAAAAAAAGTGCGTCTTCTTGGAACCGAGTTCAAGATACTACCAATGTTATTGTGCCACATGTACCTGTAAAAGGTCAATTACAAATTATTAAACGCTACACAAATCCTATTTTTGATGCTGCCGCAGGTTTATATACCAATACCAACGAGCTAAGTAATTGGCTTATTATGCAAATGAATAAAGGTACTTACAACGGAAAAAGAATTGTTTCTGAAAAACAACACAAAGAAATGTGGACTTCGCAAACCATTATGCCTGTTAGAAAATTATTTCCATATACTTGTAATTTCGATACCTATGGTTTAGGTTGGCGACTCACAGATATAAACGGACATTTACAAGTTTCGCACACAGGTGGTCTTGAAGGCATTGTTACACAAACCATGATGTTTCCCGATATAAATTTAGGAATCATCGTGCTTACAAATCAACAATCTGGCGCTGCATTTACTGCCATTTCCAATACTATAAAAGATCGTTATTACAATTTTGCAACTACAGACCATGTAGAAAGATTAGGTAAAAATGTGCAACAAAATGAAGATAATGATGATAAAGCCCTTGCCGAAGTTTGGAATATTGTAGAAAACAATACCAAAAATAAAATTACGGTTCAACCCCATTTATATACCGGAACATATACTGATGCGTGGTTTGGTGATGTAATTATTACTGAGAAAAAAGGAAAAATGTATTTCGCTTCTGTACGTTCGCCCAAACTTGCTGGAGAATTATTTTTTTACAAAGACAATACATTTGTAGTAAAATGGAATACCAGAACATTCAATGCAGATGCTTACCTATATTTCAACCCAAGCAATAAAAATTTTAGCATGAAAGCTATTTCAGACTTAACTGATTTTAGTTACGATTTTCAAGACTTATATTTTACAAAGAAAAACAATTAGCATTTGGCAAACTAAATTTTATTTTCTATTTTAGTGAAATGAACAAAAAGCTATGATAGAAATAGATTTAGAAGAAGAAAAAAAAGCCCTAGCTAGAGAATACAAAGAGTTACTG
The DNA here is from genome assembly GCF_002917885.1 of Flavobacterium croceum DSM 17960. GTDB lineage: Bacteria > Bacteroidota > Bacteroidia > Flavobacteriales > Flavobacteriaceae > Flavobacterium > Flavobacterium croceum. Next base: position 47,929 of record NZ_PQNY01000014.1, on the reverse strand, counting down.
CGTGTAAGTTATCAAACACTCACAGAAGATGATAAAAAACTTATACGCAAAGCCTTTGATGTAGCTGTAGATGCCCATAAAGAACAACGACGCAAATCGGGCGAGGCATACATTTTTCATCCTATAGGTGTGGCAAAAATAGTAGCTTCAGAAATTGGTTTGGGCGCTACTGGCATTGCTGCTGCTTTGTTGCATGATGTGGTAGAAGATACGCCAATTACTGTGCAAGATTTGGAAAAAATGTTCAATCCAAAAATTGCACAAATTGTAGCAGGGCTTACCAAAATATCTCAGGTAAAAAAAGACATGAATATTTCGCTTCAAGCGGAAAATTTCAGAAAAATGTTGCTTACCTTAAATGATGATGTTAGGGTAATATTAATTAAAATAGCCGATAGATTGCACAATATGCAAACTATGGATTCTATGCCCGATTACAAACAAGTAAAAATTGCTTCAGAAACTTTGTACATCTACGCACCTTTAGCACATCGATTAGGCTTGTACAACATAAAAACACAATTAGAAGATTTAGGATTAAAATATACCGAGCCAGAAATATACAAAGATATTGTTGCAAAAATTAAAGAAACCAAAGAAGAACAAGAAGCATACATAAAATTGGTATCTGATGTTTTAAAAAAATCGTTAGACGAAGAAGGTGTAGAATATGTAATAAAAGGCAGACCAAAATCTATATATTCTATCAGAAGAAAAATGCTTGTTCAAAATGTAACTTTTGATGAAGTCTACGACAAGTTTGCTCTACGAATTATATACAAATCTGATCCGCACGATGAAAAATTCATAGCTTGGAAAATTTACTCTATAGTTACCGATCATTACCGTCCGAGTCCAAGCAGATTAAGAGATTGGATATCATCTCCAAAATCTACAGGATACGAAGCACTACACATAACGGTTATGGGGCCAAAAGGGAGATGGGTAGAAATTCAAGTGCGTAGCGAACGAATGGATGAAATTGCAGAAAAAGGTTATGCCGCACACTACAAATACAAACAAGGCGCTACAGAAGAAAGTGGTTTAGATACTTGGCTTAATTTATTAAAAGAAGCCTTAGAAAACTCCGAGACCAACGCAGTAGATTTTGTAGAAGACTTTAAACTTAATCTATACGCCAAAGAAATATTTGTTTTTACCCCAAAAGGAGAAATAAAATCGTTACCCAAAGGAGCAACTTCTTTAGATTTTGCTTTTAGTATACATTCTGAACTTGGTATAAAAACAAGAGGAACACGGGTAAATGGAAAATTAGTTCCGCTTAACCACGAGCTAAAAAGTGGCGATCAAATAGAAATTATTACATCACCAAATCAAAAACCTACCATAAACTGGCTCGATTATGTTACCACTTCACGTGCTAAAAATAAAATAAGAAATGTACTTAATGAAGATATTAAAAAAATAGCCGAAGAAGGAAAAGAATTACTCGTAAGAAAATTAAGACATTTAAAAATAACACTCAATGAAAGTGTTGTAAATGAGCTGGTAAACTTTTTTAAACTCAAAACAAGTTTAGATTTATTTTATAGAGTTGGAATAGGCTCGATAGAAAACCAGCAACTTAAAGATTATGCCGCTCAAAAAAGCAATACACTTATTAATTTCTTTAAAAATAAAATAAAGAGAAACAATACTTCAACACAAGAAGAAATTAACAGACCCGAAATAAGTAAAAATTACGATTTATTGGTATTTGGTAGAGAAAATGATCGTCTAGACTACAAACTTTCCAACTGTTGTAACCCAATACCTGGAGACGATGTTTTTGGTTTTGTTACTATAAACGAAGGTATCAAAGTTCACAAAAAAGACTGTCCCAATGCCATAAGCCTTCAATCCAATTATGCCTATCGAATTATGCAAGCCAAATGGATTGACTCTACCCAACAAGAATTCAAAGCCATTTTAAAAATAACCGGAATGGATACCCTAGGACTTACCAACGAGCTTACTCGTGTAATATCCAATCAAATGCATGTAAATATACAAAGTATTTCTTTAAGTGGAGATGCAGGAATTTTTAATGGTCAAGTTACAGTTGTAGTACAAAACAATACTATTTTAAAAAAATTAATTGAAAATATTAGAAAAATTGACGGCATAGATAAAGTGAGTAGAGTATATACTACATCATAAATTGCTCATAACTTTTCGTCTCATTAAGTACTAGATTATACAAAAAAATTATCTTTGCAAACTATGACACAAATTCTAGAAGATAATATTAAAAATCAAGAAATTGTAAAAACTGTTTTTACAGCTTACTTGGAAAACAAAGGGCACCGCAAAACACCCGAACGTTACGCTATATTACAAGAAATTTACAATAGTGATGAGCATTTTGATATAGAAAATTTATACATCAAAATGAAGAATAAAAACTACCGTGTATCGCGTGCAACATTATACAATACCATAGAATTACTTTTAGATTGTGGTTTGGTTCGTAAACACCAATTTGGTCAAAACCAAGCACATTACGAAAAATCGTATTTTGACAAACAACACGATCATATTATTATGACAGATACAGGCGAAGTAATAGAGTTTTGTGATCCACGAATTCAAACCATAAAACAAACACTCGAAGATATTTTTGGAATTGAAATACAAAACCACTCTCTCTATTTTTACGCAAATAAAAAACAAAATCAAACTACATAACCACAACTACTACACAACAACACAACAACAATGACAATAGATTTATTATTAGGATTACAATGGGGCGACGAAGGCAAAGGAAAAATTGTAGACGTACTCACCTCACAATATGATATTATTGCACGATTTCAAGGAGGTCCAAATGCAGGACATACCCTTGAATTTGATGGTATAAAACATGTATTACGCACTATTCCTTCAGGGATATTTCATAAAAATGCTATCAATATTATAGGAAATGGCGTTGTAATTGACCCAATCGTTTTGGTTAAAGAAATAGAAGGTCTAGAAAAATTTGAAATAGATATTGTTTCAAAATTACTCATCTCAAGAAAAGCACACATTATACTACCCTCGCATCGACTATTAGATGCAGCATCAGAAGCGGCCAAAGGAAAAGCAAAAATTGGTTCTACACTAAAAGGTATTGGTCCTACTTATATGGACAAAACAGGTAGAAACGGTATTCGTGTAGGCGACATTGAACTAGAAGACTTTGCCATTCGCTACAGAAACCTTGCCGATAAACATGAACAAATGATTCGTTTTTATGATGTTTCTATACAGTATAATCTAAAAGAAATGGAAGATGAATTTTTTGCTGCTATAGAGCAATTAAAGAAACTTCAATTTATTGATAGCGAAGAATATTTGGCTCAAGCGCAAAAACAAGGAAAGTCTATATTGTGTGAAGGTGCACAAGGTAGCTTACTCGATGTTGATTTTGGTACTTATCCTTTTGTAACATCTTCAAATACAACTGCAGCGGGAGCTTGTACAGGCTTGGGCATAGCACCAAATAAAATAAAAGAAGTATACGGCATCTTTAAGGCTTATACTACCCGAGTTGGAAGCGGCCCCTTCCCTACCGAAGATTTTACAGAAGCAGGCGATACTATGGCGAAAGTAGGAAACGAGTTTGGATCGGTTACTGGTAGAAAACGTCGATGTGGTTGGCTCGATTTGGTAGCCTTAAAATATGCCGTTCAAATAAATGGAGTAACCCAGTTAATGATGATGAAAGGCGATGTTCTTTCTGGATTTGACACTTTAAAAGTATGCACAGCATACAATTACAAAGGCACATCTATTAAACATTTACCTTTCAATATCGAGGAAGAAAACGTACAACCTATTTATACCGAATTTAAAGGCTGGAATGCCAATTTAACGGGGTTAGACAAGTACGAAAGTTTACCTTTAGAACTAAAACAATATATAGATTTTATTGAAAAAGAAGTCGAAGTACCCATAAAAATAATTTCTGTAGGGCCCGATAGAAAACAAACTATTTTTAAATAAAACACTTAAAACAATATTCTCAAAGCTCAGTAGAAAAGATATTCTACTGAGCTTTTTTTATAAATTCTTCTTAACAAACCTCAATACAAATTTGATTTTTTTACCTTTGAAAAAAATTTGTACTTTGAAAAAATATCTTTTAAGTATACTATTTGTTTTTTGGGCAACAATAATTGTATGCGGGCAACAAAAATCGAATAAAATAGTCATTGAAAATGCCGATTTTCAAGATATAAACCAACACGACTTACCCGATGCCGTTTTGCTTCAAGGCAATGTAAGAGCACAACACGATGGTGCTAAATTGTATTGTAATAAAGCGTACTATTTTACAAAAGAAAATTACATTAAGTGTTTTGGCGAAGTCCAAATTACGCAAGGCGATACATTATCTCTTAATAGTAAATATGCAGAATACAGCGGAAACTTAAAAAAAGCAATGGCAACAGGTGGTGTCGTTATGCAGTCGCCCGAAACTTCATTGGTTACAGATACAATTCATTTTGATAGAAATACACAACAAGCCTACTACAACAATAACGGAACGATTACAAATAGAGAAAATACGCTTAAAAGCAAATCGGGTAGATATTATGTAAAAGAAAAAAAATATCAGTTTTTAACCGCTGTAACTATTACAAATCCAAAATATACAATAAACTCAAACCATGTAGATTACTACACAAACTCTGGACATTCGTACCTTTATGGACCATCTACCATTAAAAGCAATGAAAATTTTATATATACCGAAAATGGTTTTTATAATACCAAAACAAACAAAGCCCATTTTGTAAAAAAATCGTATATAAAATACAAAGACCGCATCATAAAAGGAGATAGTTTGTATTACGATAGAAATAAAGAATTTGCATCGGCAACCAGAAACGTAACCATAACCGATTCTATAAACAAAGCCATTATCAAAGGACATTATGGAGAACTTTATAAAAATAAAGATTCTGTAATGATTACCAAAAAAGCTTCTGTACGCTATTTATACGATAAAGATTCGATGTTTGTTCATGCAAAAAAATTAATTCTTACAGGAAAAACTGGAAATCGTGTAATAAGAGGTTTTAATAATGTTCGTTTTTTTAATAAAGATATGAGCGGAAAATGCGATTCTATACATTCCGATCAAAAAACGGCACTTACCAAACTCATTGGCAAACCTATACTTTGGAATTTTGACAATCAACTTACAGGAGATATAATGCACCTTATCGGAAATAATAAAACCGAAAAACTCGACTCACTTAAAGTACTCAATAATGCTTTTATTATATCCAAAGATACTATTGGTACGGGCTTCAATCAGGTAAAAGGACAAAATTTATACGGAAAATTTAAAGATAGTAAGTTATATGAAGTAGATATGGTAAAAAACACCGAAGTGATTTACTATATGCGCAACGATAAACAAGAATTAATTGGTATTAATAAAAATGTAAGTAGCAAAGTAAATATGCAACTAGATGGAAATAAAATAGATACCATAACTTTCTTTACCAATATTGACGGAGATATTTATCCTGAAGCTGAATTTCCAGAAAATGCTCGTAAACTAAGAGGTTTTATATGGCGGGGCGACGAACGGATAAAAACCAAAGAAGAAATATTTCCTCCAGAAGAGCTAGAAATAGACCATCAAGAAAAAATGACAAGTACAAAAGAAAATAAAAAGAATGAAGCACCTATGAAAATAAGGAAAGAAACCAAAAACTACGATAAAATAAACGCTAAAACTCCACCAAAGTAGGTTTCAATCACATCTATTTCTATTTTATGTTTCAAGATTTTTTAAAATATCAGGCACAAACCTCACCTTATCCTTTGGGATTAGAAGTTTCTTATGCTAAAGGTTCTTATATTTACGACACGCAAAACAACAAATATTTAGATTTTGTAGCTGGTGTATCGGCTTGTTCTCTCGGACACCAACACCCAAGAGTCAATCAAGCCATAATAGACCAATTGAATACCTATTCGCACGTAATGGTATATGGTGAATACGCACAACATCCTGCAGTTGCCTACTGCAAACTTTTGGTAGAAAACTTACACGAAAGTCTTAATAAAGTATACCTCGTAAACTCGGGAACAGAAGCTACCGAAGGCGCTTTAAAACTTGCACGTAGGGTTACAGGAAGAAGCCAACTTATTTCATGCAACAATGCGTATCATGGCAACACAATGGGCTCCATGAGTGTTATGGGATTTGAAGAACGAAAGCAAATTTTTCGCCCACTTATTCCCGATGTAGATTTTATAACTTTTAATAACGAAGCCGATTTAGAAAAAATAACGACCAAAACCGCAGGTATTATTCTTGAAAGCATTCAAGGCGGAGCTGGCTTTATAGAACCACAAAATGATTTTTTAGTAAAAGTAAAAAAACGATGTGAAGAAGTTGGCGCTTTATTAATTATTGACGAAATACAACCTGGTTTTGGTAGAACAGGTACTCTTTTTGGTTATGAAAATTACAATGTAGTTCCAGATATTGTGATTATTGGTAAAGGAATGGCGGGTGGTATGCCTGTTGGCGGCTTTATTGCTAACGAAAAATATATGGATTTGCTAAGCCATAACCCAAAGCTCGGGCACATTACTACCTTTGGTGGGCATCCTGTAATTGCAGCTGCTTGTTTAGCAACGTTACAAGAAATTATCGAAAAAGACTACGCAAAACAATCATTAGAAAAAGAAAAACTATTCCGATCTCTTTTGGTACATCCTTTGATTAAAGAAATTAGAGGACGCGGTTTAATGCTTGCAGCCATGACCGAAAGTGATACTATAACAAATGAAGTAATTTTGCGTTGTCATAAAAAAGGACTCGTTTTGTTTTGGTTATTATTTGAAGGAAAAGCCATTAGAATAACTCCTCCTCTTACTATTTCAAATGAAGAAATAAAAGAAGGATGCCAAATAATGCTTGAAACCTTAAACGAAGTACAACAAGAATATAAGTAAGATTCTGTTAATTAATTTGTTTAAAACATAAAAAGAAACTTTTTATTAACTTACCAATTTAATGTACATTTATAGTACATAATACAAACCCTATTACTATGAATTTAAGTCACGAAGAAGAAGATTACAACTTATCATTATCTAAGTTTGAATCGATGCTCAAAACCAACAAAGTTTTCTTCTTCGACTCTGAAGAATTTGAAGACATTATACTTCATTACTTAGATATGGGCAAAACCAATTTGGCAAAAAAAGCCTTAAAACTTGGGCTAGAACAACACCCAAAATCGAGTGGTTTAAAATTAGTACAAGTAGAAATGCTTATTTACGAAGACAAGCTCGATATTGCCGAAAAATTGCTGAATGAACTCTTTGCTTTAGAGCCAACCAACGAAGAAATATACATACAAAAAGCGAATATATATTCTAAAAGAGATAACCACCAAAAAGCTGTAGAATGCTTGCAAGAAGCTTTAAAATATACCGAAGATTATGCCGATGTGTATAACCTTATGGGTATGGAATATCTATTTATGGATAATCTAGAAAAAGCAAAAGAAAATTTTATTAAATGCCTTGAAGAAGATATAGAAGATCAATCTGCTCTGTACAATGTAGTTTATTGCTACGAATTTCTTGACCAAAATAAAGAAGCCATCGAATATTTAAAAACTTATATAGATCGAAATCCGTATAGCGAAATAGCATGGCATCAAAAAGGAAGACTTTATTATGGCATAAAAGATTATCCAAATGCAGTGCGTAGCTTTGAATATGCGACTTATATTGATGAAAATTTTATAGGCGCATTTATGGAAAGAGGAAAAGCTCTAGAACGTCTTAAAGAATATGAAGAAGCTATTGAAAGCTATAAAAGAACTTTAGAATTAGACGATCCTACGTCGTATGCTTTACTTCGTATTGGAAAATGCTATGAAAAAATTGGAAACAAAACACAAGCGATTCATTTTTACAATCTAACAGTACACGAAGATCCATTGCTAGACAAAGGTTGGATTGCTATAACCGATTTTTATGTTCGTGAAAAAAACTTTCAAAAAGCCCTATTTTATGTAAATAAAGCACTTGCAATAGATAATCTAAATAGAGCTTACTGGAAACGATATGCCTCTATAAATCAAGCTATAGGCATGTATGAAGAAGCCGAATTTGGTTATAGAAAATGTATTGAATATGGCGATGATAATCTAGATACTTGGTTATTTCTAGCCGATGTGCTACAATACTTAGGAGAATTTGAAACTGCAATAAAAGATCTCTCTGAAGCGGCTACAATTTTTCTAAACGAATATGAAATAGAGTACCGATTGGCAGGATTATACTTTTTAATTTCTGATGAAAATAAAGGCCTATTTCACCTAACGAATGCTTTAAATCACAATTATAACAATAGATTTTTATTGGAAGAATTATTTCCTGTAGTATGGTCAAAAGCCAAAGTACAAAATCTCATAAAAAAAAATGAAACCCTAAAATAATGAGTGATTTAAAAAAAGTTTTTGGATTAATAGGAAAAAACATTGAATATTCATTTTCAAAAAAATATTTTACTGAAAAATTTTCAAAAGAATTTTTTACCGATTTTGAATACCAAAATTTTGATATAGAATCTATAGATTTATTTCCTCAAGTATTAAAAAACAATCCTAACTTAAAAGGATTAAATGTAACCATACCCTACAAAGAAGCTATAATACACTATTTAGATAGTATATCAAAAAGAGCAACTGCTATCGAGGCTGTTAATGTAATACGATTTATGCCCGATGGAAGTTTAAAAGGATATAATTCTGATTATTACGGATTTAAAAAATCTATTGAACCTCTACTACAACCACACCACAAAAGAGCATTAATATTAGGTACAGGAGGTAGCGCCAAAGCTATTGCATATGCACTCGAAGAATTGGATATTTTGTATACGTTTGTGTCTCGGGAACCCAAAGAACACACTATCGACTACAATAGAATAAACATTACAACATTTGAAAATTATCAAATAATTATAAACTGTACTCCTGTGGGTACTTTTCCAAATACAAAAGAGTTCCCTCCTATTCCTTACGAATACTTTACAGAAAAGCATATTGCTTTTGACTTAATTTACAACCCTGAGGAAACACAATTTTTAAAAAAAGCAAAGAAAAAAGGCGCTATTACCAAAAACGGATTGGATATGCTTGTATTTCAAGCAGAAAAAGCATGGAGTATTTGGAATAAAGACTAAACCACTATGGACTAGAAGTCCATAGGTTTGGTTGGCAGACTAAAAGTCTGCAAGGCTGAAAAGCAAAAAACTGCCACTGATTAAAATGATTTCCGCTGATTAAATCCTTTAAATCATCTTAATCAGTGGCAAAACTTTTTAGAAGCTAAAGCGAGATGCACTCAAAGTGCATAGTTTTAAACTATATTTGAGACCAATAAAAAAACTGCTCTTTACAGAGCAGTTTTTCATCAATTTTAAGTTAATCTCCTACTTCTTCTAGTACAGGAATTTCGTCCATGATATCCAATCTATGAGCAAGTTCTTTACGAGCATCTACCAAAGATAATTCAGCATCTGCCAATTGTTTATAAAGTTCTTCTTTTGCTTTACCTCTAGTTTTTTGGATTTTTCTAGTTATTTCAAAAATTTCGCCTTCGGTTTCCATAACTTTCAATCTTTCATAATATGTAACCGTTTCACTCATGTGAGCTAAAACAATCATCGCTGTTAAAAATGGATGATTGTTGGTTACATTGGTATCTTTAAGTTTACCATGCTCCAATTCTACCTTTAGTGCGTAGGCAAATTGTTGCATATTAAATTCTTCATTTTTACCTTTCGGATTTAAAAAAGCAAGTATAGCATTGGCATTTACAACAGTAGATAAATCTATCTGTGTTGCTACATTTTTCTTTAAATCTTTGTAAACCAAATCTCTAATTACTCGTGCTTCTTCAATAGTTGGATCATTCTTTGGATTTTCAAAATCTCTCTTAGACCAATCCCAATTTCTTGGGTGCACGGGCTTAATATACTTTTCACAAAAAGCAACTACATCAGACTTTAATGTGATGTATTTTCCGTCTCTTACTAAATAAATGTCATGATAATTTCCAGATTTTGCTGCCATACTATTCTATTTAAAAGTTTGTAAATCAAAGGTAATAATTTTTTTATGTAAGAATTTTACTAAACAAAAAAAACACTTTGAAAATTAACCTTACTTTAGTATCTTTCGCCCTTAAATATTGTATAACCCTTTACACATTAAACAATGTCAGAAGAAAAGATTGATAACCTGTTGCCAGAAAATAATGGTACAGATGGACAAACTAAAAATGAAGTTGTAGAAAACAATTTTGAAGCACCAATTCAAGCAACAGAAAATAGTGAAGAAGCAGTTGTAGAAGATATGCCAGCGCCTGAAAGCACAGTAGAACTTACAGATGAGCAAGTTGCTGATGACACTTTGGTACTAGAAGATGCAACTATAATAGCTACAAATGCTATTAATAATGCTAATGCAGAAGAGAGTGAAGATGAAACTATTGTTGGTAGACACGAAATTCCTACCAAAGATTATGAAGCACTTTCTATGGAAGATTTGGTATCAGAATTGGAAACTATAACAGATACAGACAAAGTAATGTCTGTTCGCGATCATGTTGAAGATATTAAAAAAGCATTTCTCTCAAAATATTTCCATCTTTTAGATGAAAAAAGAGAAGAATTTAATGCCGAAAATCAAGATCCAACAGTCGAATTTAGTTATCAATCTCCTTTAAAAGTAAAATTTGACGTTTTATATAATCAATATAAAAACAAAAAAAATACCCACTTTAAAAATCTTCAAGATTCTCTAAAAGCTAATTTAGAAAACAGAATGGCTATAGTAGAAGAACTTAAAGAATTGGTAAGCAATCCAAAAAGTAATATACCTTCTGCTCTAAAACAATTGGCCGAAATTAGAGAGCGATGGAGAAATAGTGGTCCAATTCCAAAAGATAAATACAACTTGGTATGGAATAACTATCATTTTCATTTGGAAAATTTCTACGATTTTCTAGACTTAGATAGAGAAGCTAGAGATCAAGAATTTAAAAACAATTTGGAACACAAGCAAAGAATAATTGCTCGTGCCGAAGAATTGTTGAACACTACAGACATAAGCAACTCTTTTAGAGAACTTCAAAATCTACACCGTATTTGGAAAGAAGAAATTGGACCTGTATCTAGAGAACATCGTGAGCAAGTTTGGCAAAAATTTAGCGAAATTACCAAACAAATGCACGATAAACGCGAGCAGTTTTTTGAAAGTTTTAAAGAAAGAGAAAAAGAAAATTTAGCTAAAAAACAAGCTATTATAGCTGAAATTGATAAACTTTCACAAGAACAAATTGAAAGTCATACAGGTTGGCAACAACAAATTGAAAAAATAGAGGCTTTAAGAAATGAGTTTTTTGCTACTGGAAAAGTTCCAACAGAGGTAAACGAAAAAACATGGTCTGAATTTAAAGACAGCGTTCGAAAATTTAATGTTGTTAAAAATTCGTTTTACAAAGAAATTAAAAAAGACCAAACAGATAATTTGCTCAAAAAACAGGCTCTTATTGACAAAGCAAACGGATTAAAAGATAGTGAAGACTTTGCCGCCACAACACCTGTAATGAAACAAATACAAGATGAATGGAAAAATATAGGTCATGTTCCAAGAAAACTATCTGATAAGTTGTGGAAAGAATTTAAAGGTGCTTGTAACCACTATTTTGATCGATTAAAAGATAGCAGAAAAGAAGAAATTGCCGAAGAAGTTGAAGCTTTTGAAAAGAAAAAAGATTTCTTAGAAAAAGTGCGTAGTTTAGAGCTTGTAGGTAATCACAAAGAAGATTTGGATACAATAAAAGCTCATATCGAAACTTGGAAAACTTTCGGTAAAGTGCCTTTTAACCGCCGACATATTGAAGGTAAGTTTAATAAAGTATTAGACCAATTATTTGAAAAATTAAGTTCTAGTAAAAAAGAAGGCGAAATGATGCGTTTTGCCAATAAACTAGATAGTTTGGCTACTAATGATTCGCGAAAAATAGAGAATGAAAAAATCTTTATTTTAAGAAAAATTGATGAAGTGCAATCTGAAATATTTCAGTTGGAAAACAATATTCAGTTTTTTGCCAATGCAAAAGCAGATAATCCAATGGTAAAAGAAGTGAAAAAAAGTATCGAAAGACACAAAGATGAACTTCAAACTTGGAAAGCAAAATTAAAACAAGTTAATGAACTTATCTCAAAATAAATTTTGAAAAGCTTACCCAAAAACAGGTAAGCTTTTTTTATGACAATTGTCATTTTAGAATTGCCTATTTGAAGCTATTTTAGCATACTTTAAATTACATGTGTTATGTCTGTATCAATAATTCAGAAATATAATGTTCCAGGACCTAGATATACCAGCTACCCCACTGTTCCATATTGGGAAGAAACTGGCTTTTCTAAAAACTTATGGATTGATACCCTACTAAAGTCATTTAAAGAATCTAATCAATCTGAAGGCATTAGTATTTACATTCATTTACCTTTTTGCGAAAGTCTTTGTACTTTTTGCGGATGTCATAAACGCATAACAAAAAGGCACGATGTAGAGCATCCATACATAGAAGCTTTATTAAAAGAATGGGAATTGTATTGTGCAATATTGCCCGAAAAACCTATAATTAAAGAGATTCATTTGGGTGGTGGTACACCTACTTTTTTTTCAGCAGAAAACTTAGAACATTTAATTCTAGGCATAACAAAACATGCTGAAATAGCAAAAAACCATGAGTTTAGTTTTGAAGGACACCCAAACAATACAACAAAAAAACATTTAGAAACCCTATATAATGTTGGTTTTAGAAGAGTAAGTTTTGGCGTACAAGATTATTCAGAAAAAGTACAAGCAGCTATACATAGAATACAACCTTTTCATAATGTGGCAAAAGTAACACTTTGGGCAAAAGAAATTGGCTACAAATCTATAAGTCATGACTTGGTTTTTGGTTTACCTTTTCAAAGCCTTAATGATGCCATAGATACTATTGACAAAACAAAATCGTTACAACCCGATAGGCTTGCTTATTACAGCTATGCACATGTGCCTTGGATAAAAGGAAATGGACAAAGGGGTTTTAATGATGAAGATTTACCTCGAGATGATGAAAAAAGAAAACTGTATGAAGAAGGTAAAAAACGATTAGCTCAAAATGGATATTATGAAATAGGAATGGATCATTTTGCTTTAGAAACAGATAGCATGTACCAAGCCTATCAAGAAAAAAAATTACATAGAAACTTTATGGGCTACACCTCTGGAAAAACCCAAGTAATGATTGGGTTAGGAGTTTCATCTATAAGCGATAGTTGGTATAGCTTTGCACAAAATATAAAATCTGTAGAGGAGTATTACGATAGTTTGGCACAGAATGAGTTACCTGTATGTAAAGGACATGTATTAGATGATGAAGATTTAATCATTAGAAAACATATATTGAATTTAATGTGTCATTTTTACACATCTTGGAACGATAGTAATTTGTATTTACCTGAGTTACCTGAAATAATTGATTCTTTAAAAGAAATGGAAGAAGATGGGTTATTAACCTTACATAATAATGAGATTACAGTTACAGAAAAAGGGAAACCTTTTGTACGCAATATTTGTATGGCTTTTGATTTAAGACTTAAAAGAAAAATGCCCGAAACACGTTTGTTTTCAATGACAGTATAGCATAAAAAAGCACGCTTTGGGCGTGCTTTTTATTTGAATGTTACTTTCTAAGTATTGAATAAATTTCGTCTTTTAAATGCAACAATTTAGCTTTTAGTTCATGAACATATTCATCAATATGGTTTTCCTCTCCTGTATTGATTCGGTACACTTCACTTTCTACTTTGCTATATTCTTCAAACAATTCATTAAAATGTGGGTCTGCTTCTTTTAATGTTTGGATTTTCTCTGCAAATTCAGGGAAATCGTGTGGCAAATCGTGTCTTTCCATAATAAAAAAATTTAGTTAGTATATTTAGTATTTAATGACAAGTAGCATCTGGTTTTACAAATAAATTCATAGTGCTGGGAGAAACATAAGGCAAATCGAGCCCTAAACCTCTCATCACAAACAACATACCTATTACAACCGAAACTACTGGTATTAATTTTTGCAATTTATTTCTTATTGGGTTTGATAAAAAATGAGAAACATAAACTATCAAACTCATCATCGGTATAGTACCCAAACCATATACAATCATGTATACAGTACTTTTAAAAGGACTTTGTATTGCTATCGCTCCAAATAAAGCAGCATATACCAATCCGCAAGGTAAAAAGCCATTTAAAACTCCTATTGCATACAGTGAAATTGGCGACTTTTTTTTGAGTTGTTTACCCAATGACGATTTTACTGAGCTTATAATTTTATAAATAGGTTTTGAAAAATTGTACTGCATAAATATTCTTTCGGGAATAAGCGTAATAGTAATCATGAGTATCCCCATAATTATAGAAAGTTTTTGCTGAAATCCAGCTATAAACAATCCTTTTCCAATCATTCCAAAAATCAATCCTAAAAAACCATAAGAGCTCAATCTACCCGCATGATACATCAATAACTGAAGTGTTTTTAACGCAGGATTTGTTCTGCTTACAGGCAACATCATAGCAATAGGTCCGCACATACCTATACAATGCAGGCTACTTACCAATCCGAAAAGTAAAGCAGTAAATAACATTGGGTGTTGTATTAAAAATAAATTGATTTTTTAGATAAATACTCTTTTCCGTTGCTACTCCAAGCGATATTAATGTCCCAACGACCGCCAACCAAATTACTTTTAGGTATGAGCAAATGTGGACTAGAAAGAGAAATAGGAATTTCAAAATCTAATTTTTGATTGGACGGTCTATAGAGGGACACTTTTCCTTTTATAGTTTTATAATCTATATCGGCTGGAAAAACTACATCTATTCCTTCTGTTGTTGTTTTTATTTCTAACTTGTTTATGAGCTTGTTTGCTCTTTCTTCTTTGTCAATATCCGATTGAACTGTACCTTCTTTTTTATAATAATCTTCTGTTACAAGTTCGTTATCATATTTTGAATCTGACTGAACAAGAAATACAAAAAATAAAATAAAAGCCATAAAAAGTGCAAAAGCAATTACAATTCCTTTTCCCCAGTTAATTTTCATTTGTTGTTATATTTAGAGTTATTGGTATTTTATTAGTTAAAACTTCTAGGTCCTAAAAAAGTAGCTGTTTCGGTATCTATTAAATGCTTCCCGTTATACACCTCAACTTTTACATTGGTTTTATCTCCGTTTAAAAACGCAGGATGTATTTTCAAGAAAAAGATACCTTTACCTAGTTGTTGTTTTGCTATTTTAAAATGTTGATTACCTACTACTTTTAATTCTCCCTTTGGTGAAACCAATTTAAAATGTACATCATTCAAATCTTGATTGGTTTTGTTGATAATTTTGTAGGTATATATATTCGATATCTTATCGCCTTCATGTTGAAATAATTGTCCTGGCATTTTTAATATGGTAGCTTCTACCTCTGTTCTTAAAAATAACATGCCAATAAATACCCCTGTAAGTATTACTAAAACTGCTGCATAACCTTTCATTCGGTTTGAGAAAACAAATTTTTGTTTTTTAGCAATTTCATCTTCACTAGCATATCGTATTAGTCCTTTTGGCAAGCCAACACTATCCATAATAGTATCGCACTCATCAATACAGGCTGTACAATTTACACATTCTAATTGTGTTCCATTTCTAATATCTATACCTGTAGGACAAACTTGTACGCAAAGTTTACAATCTATACAATCGCCTTTACCCGATGCTTTTCTGTCTTCAGTTTTTATTATTTTTCCTCTTCCTGCTTCACCCTCTCCACGAACGTAATCGTAGGCTACATTAATAGTTTTGTTGTCTAAAAGAACTCCTTGCATTCTACCATACGGACAAGCTATAATACACACTTGTTCTCTAAACCAAGCAAATACAAAGTAAAAAACAGCAGTAAATATTAATAAAGCAATAAGTGTACTAGAATGTGCTGCTGGGCCGTTTTCTATATATAATAATAATGTATCACTACCTATTAAATAGGCTAAAAAGACATTAGCAATAAGAAAAGATATGATAAAGAATACAAGTACTTTAAGTGTTTTTTTTCTAATTTTTTCTGCATTCCATTCTTGCTTACTTAATTTTATTTGTGCATTTCTGTCGCCTTCTATAAGGTATTCTATTCGTCTGAAAACCATTTCCATAAAAATGGTTTGCGGGCAAATCCAACCGCAAAAAATTCTACCAAACGCAACAGTAAATAAGGCAAGACTTACTACACCTATAATCATAATGATTACAAAAATGTGAAAATCTTGAGGAAAAAAAGGAAATCCAAATATATTGAATCTTCTTTCTAATACATTAAACATTAAAAATTGATTACCATTTATTTTTACAAATGGCGCCGCAAATAAAAATAGTAGTAGCAAATAACTTACTATTTTTCGTTTGTCATAATATCTCCCTTTTGGTTTTTTGGGAAATATCCATGCTCTTTTACCTTCTTGATTAATAGTGCTTATACTATCTCTAAAGGCATCATTTGGGGTTTCTTCTTTCATAGTAGATAATTATTGTATTAGCAAAATATGTATCGCATTATCTACATTACTATTTGCAAAAGCAAAGTTGTTTTTAATAGCGATTTCATAGCAAATTTCTTTTTTAGGGTAAAAATCCTGCATAAGCTTTTATGCAGGATTTTAGTTTTCTTTTTCTTATTTTTTAACTGGAGTAGCATCGGCTACTTTTGTTGAATCAGTAGCTTTTGCATCTGCAGGGGTAGCAGCAGGTGCTCCTTCTTCTACCCATTTTTTAGCTTCTGGCTCTGTTGGTTTTGGATCTTTAGGATTTGATCCTTGTAATGATAGTACGTAACTAGCAATTTTTTGGATATCAGTAGGTTTTATAGTAGATTTCCAAGCTTGCATACCTTTGCCATCTCTACCTCCTTCCATAATTGTATTAAATACATTTTTAATACCTCCGCCATTTATCCACATATCATCTGTAAGGTTTGGACCAATTTGTCCACCTGCGTCTGCTCTATGACAAGCTACACATGTATTTTGGAAAATTGCTTTACCTTGTGCTAAACTTTCTTTGTCTGTAAGAAGTGTAACTTTGTCTTTTGTCATTAAATCTGGTGCACTTTTTTGGTATTCTGCAACTGCTAATTTTGCTTCTTCTACAGATTTAGTGTATTCTAAAGCTTGATTATCTGCTCCAAGCATATGGAAACGAACTAAATAAATTCCTGCGAACAAAACAGTAGCATAGAATAAATATACCCACCATGGTGGCAGTACATTATCTAGCTCTTTGATACCGTCGTAATCATGATCTAGCATTACATCAGATTCTTGTTCTATACCTTTAGAACGAGTAAGTTTACTTACTACTCCTTTGTAGAAGGCACTTTCGGTAAATGGTAACGATTGTGCTTCATTTAATTGTTGTTTTTGCTCTTCTGTTAATAAATGATAGGTTACTTTGTCTATTGCGTTTAAAACAATTTCTATGGCAATAAGCAAGAACAGAAAAACTGCTAAGAAGATAGATACCATAGGGTATTTTATAAATGCCGGCTTATCTCCTGAGTCTATAAAATATTCCAAAGCTGCAAAAACTATTGCAAATATCAGTGGAATTCTTACATATGATGGGATTAATTTTTTCATTTGAAAATAAATTTATATTTAGTCATTAAATGGTAATTCGCTCAACTCTTTTAAAGTATCTTTCTTGTATGTGTAAGCCCAGATAAAAAATGCTACAAATACCACGAAAAATATAGTTAAAGAGATTATAGGATAGATAGCAACTCCATCAATTGTTTCTAAGTTGTGTTTTACAAATTTTAACATTTTAATTATTTTTTAGGTTTTGTATCTGTACCTAATCTTTGCAAGTAAGCAATTAGAGCAACAATCTCACGATCTTTCATCGGAACGAATTTTTCACCTCTAGCCGCTGCATTTTTCTTGCTATCTTCATAAGACTTCACAAAATCTGGATCTTGATGTAAATTAGCTTCAATTTTTGAGGATTGATCTTCAATACTTTTTCTTGCATTTGAAATGTCTTGGTCTGTGTATGGAACTCCTATTTTTACCAATGTTTTCATCTTATCCTCTATTAAAGAATTATCTATCGCTTTGTTATCATATAGCCATTTGTATGGAGGCATAATAGAGTTTGACGATGTACTTCTTGGATCCCACATATGGTTAAAATGCCAATTATCGTTGTATTTACCACCAAGTCTATGCAAATCTGGACCTGTACGTTTTGAGCCCCATAAGAATGGATGGTCGTATACATATTCTCCTGATTTTGAATAATCTCCATATCTAGCAGTTTCTGAACGGAATGGTCGTATCATTTGAGAGTGACAATTATTACAGCCTTCTCTTATATATATGTCACGACCCTGTATTTCTAATGGAGTATATGGTTTAACTGATGCAATTGTTGGAATATTTGATTTAACAATAAGCATTGGAACTATTTGTATAATTCCTCCTATAGCAACAGCTACTGTTGTAAGTAATGTAAATTGAACTGGTTTTCTTTCTAACCAAGAATGCCAAGTCTCTCCTTTTAATTGGTGAGGACTAATTCTTGAAAGAGCAGGAGCTTCTGCCAACTCATCTTCTATAGAAGAGCCTTGTCTAATAGTTTGAATAATATTATAAACGAGTACTATAATACCTACAAAATATAAAGTTCCTCCTGTTGCTCTTATCCAATACATTGGTATTAACTGTGTTACAGTTTCTAAGAAGTTACCATAGACTAATGAACCATCTGGGTTAAACTGTTTCCACATAGAGGCTTGTGTAAAACCAGCAACATACATTGGTAATACATACAAGATTATACCTAAAGTTCCTATCCAGAAATGGAAATTTGCTAATTTGTCAGAATATAAAGTAGTTTTTGCCATACGAGGTATTAAATAGTAAATCATACCAAACATGATAAAACCATTCCATCCTAAAGTACCAACGTGTACGTGAGCTACAATCCAGTCTGTAAAGTGTGCTATTGCGTTTACATTTTTTAATGATAGCATTGGTCCTTCAAAGGTAGACATACCATAAGCAGTAATAGCTACTACAAAGAATTTTAATACGGCATCTTCTCTTACTTTATCCCAAACTCCTCTTAGAGTAAGTAATCCATTAATCATACCTCCCCAAGATGGAGCAATAAGCATTACAGAGAATACCACACCAAGATTTTGAGCCCAATCTGGCAATGTAGAGTATAATAAATGGTGAGGTCCTGCCCAAATATAAATAAATATTAGCGACCAAAAGTGTATGATTGATAATCTGTAAGAATATACAGGTCTATTAGCCGCTTTAGGAACAAAATAGTACATTAAACCTAATATTGGTGTTGTAAGAAAAAATGCTACTGCATTGTGACCATACCACCATTGTACTAAAGCATCTTGTACACCTGCATATACCGAATAACTTTTTAAAGAACTAAAACTTACTGGAAGTTCAAGATTATTAAAAATATGAAGTAATGCAATCGCAACAAATGTAGCAATATAGAACCAAATAGCTACATAAATATGGCGCTCTCTTCTTTTAATAATAGTTCCTATCATATTAACACCATAGGCTACCCATACTAAAGCAATAGCAATATCAAATGGCCATTCTAGCTCTGCATACTCTTTTGAAGATGTATATCCTAATGGTAAAGTGATTGCGGCTCCTAAAATGATTAGTTGCCATCCCCAAAAATTAAATTTACTGAGAAAATCACTATACATTCTAGTTTTTAACAAACGTTGCATAGAGTAATAAGACCCTGCAAAAACTCCGTTACCTACAAAAGCAAAAATAACTGCATTGGTATGTAATGGTCTCAATCTTCCGTAACTAAGCCAAGATATTCCATCTGTTAGCTGCGGAAATAAATATAAAAAGGCTACTAGTAGCCCTACTAACATTCCTATAACTCCAAAGGCTATTGAAGCATATAGAAAGTTTCTTACAATTTTGTTGTCATAATAAAATTGTTGCATTTCCATAATTAAATTGGTTTTTGTTCTTCTTTTTTTGTAATTGTTTTGGTTCTAGGTTGCACCTCGTCGTCAAAAAGCATTCTAACGGAAGGTGTATAATCGTCGTCATACTGACCTGTTTTGACAGCTCTGATAAATGCTATCAAAAACAGAACAGCAACAAATATACTAACAGTTATTAATAAATAAATTACACTCATACCTTATATTTTATTTAACAAAATTACTCTTGAACCCTATTAAAAAATATGATATTTATCATACCTTATCAATTAAGATTCTTTTGCAAATAGGTTACTCGCCAAAGTTACAAAACTTACGATAGTTATAGTGCTTAAAGGCATAATAATTGCTGCTACAATGGGTTCTAATTTACCCGAAACAGCAAAACTAAGCCCAACAACATTATATAATAATGAAATTGCAAAGCTCATATATATAGTTTTCATCGCATTTTTTGAAAAATTCATGAAAAAGCTAAATTTTGAAAATTGTGAAGCATCCATAATTCCATCGCAAGCTGGTGAGAAAACATTTACATTTTCAGAAATTGCAATACCTACATTACTTTGTGCCAAAGCACCTGCATCGTTAAGTCCATCTCCTACCATCATTACATTTTTACCTTTGTCTTGCAAATTTTTTATAAAAGCTAATTTTTGTTCGGGTTTTTGATTGAATTCTAAAACAGTTTTCTCTGGAAGCATTTTAGACAAAATTTTTCGTTCTCCATCATTATCTCCCGATAAAACAACCAAATTATATTTTTGTGAGAGTTTTTCAAACAATTTCTCTAGACCTTCTCTATATTGATTATTGAAAACATAACTTCCTTTATATACACCATTTATTTCTATATGCACTTTGGTTTTCTTGTGTGTATTTTCACTCATGTGTTGTAAATACTGAGAAGAACCTATCTTAAATATTTGGTTATTAATGGTTGCAAAAATTCCTTTGCCAATTACCTCTTCAAAGCTAGACGTTTCTATTTTTTCTTGATTTGGTAAATAATCGTATAATCTTCTACTTAATGGATGATTGGAACCTCTTAATACATTTTTTAATAATTTTATTTCATCGGTATTAAGCTCTGTACCTTCGTAAGTAATGGCTGTTTTTTTATTGGTTGTAATTGTTCCTGTTTTGTCAAATACTATTATATCTACTTTTGCCAATTGTTCTATAACTGTAGCGTTTTTTAAATACAACTTTCTATTACCCATAATGCGCAATACATTTCCCATTGTAAAAGGAGCTGTAAGAGCCAAAGCACAAGGGCAAGCAACTATAAGTATTGCTGTAAAAACATTAAATGCTGTATTGGTATCTATAAAAATCCAATACATAAACGAAATTATAGCTAATGTTAGTAAAGCAGGTGTAAAGTAATGGCTTATTTTATCGGTGATATTTTTATGTTTTTGCTCTACCTTTTTTTGAAAAACATCATTACTCCAAAGTTGTGTAAGATAACTTTGCGATACAGAAAAAAGCACTTCCATTTCGATAATCTTGCCCAATTGTTTACCGCCTGCATATACTTTATCTCCTGATTTTTTTTCTATTGGAACTGCTTCTCCTGTTACAAAACTATAATCGAGAGATGCTTTTTCAGATATTAAAATACCATCTACAGGTATCAACTCTTGATTTCTAATAAGCAATCTATCGCCTTTTTCAATATCATAAACTTGTACAGGAATTTCTTCTCCGCTTTTGTCGATTTTTGTTACAGCAATAGGAAAGTATGATTTATAATCTCTTTCAAATGATAAAAAACTATAGGTTTTTTGTTGAAAAAGTTTGCCAAGAAGCATAAAAAATACCAACCCAGTCATACTATCAAAAAAACCTTGTCCGTAGTCGAAAATTATATCTATAGTACTACGCACAAACATAACAATAATACCAAGAGCAATGGGTATTTCTATATTAAGCAAACCTGCTTTTATGCTTTTCCAAGCAGCCACATAATAGCCACTAGCCGAATAAAAAAATGAAGGTAATGATAACGCAAAAACAAGCCAACGAAGAAATACTTTGTATTTATTAATCCAAAATTCGTCTACTTCAAAATATTCTGGAAAAGATAAAAGCATAATATTTCCAAAACAAAAGAAAGCAACGCCAATTTTGTATATTAAACTTCTATCGATACTTTGTTGCGATTTTCCATAGTTCTCCAACGAAATATAGGGCTCGTATCCTATAGAGCATAAGAGTTCTACTATTTTTTTAAGATTTGTTTTTTCGGGGTGGTAGGAAATTCTTACTTTTTTCTCTCCAAAATTAACCTGAGAAGTAATTATACCTGTGCTTAATTTTTGTAAATTTTCCAAAATCCAAATACAAGAACTACAGTGTATATGAGGTATATATAGTGATACAATACTCATTTCTTGCTCTTGAAATTCAAGTAATTTATTTACAATTTCTACATTATCTAGAAAATCATATTTTCCTTTAATATCTAAGGGAGTTGCTCCAGGTGCAGCTTGAAAATCATAATAACAAGCCATATCGTTTTGACTAAATATTTCGTAAACAGTTTTGCAACCATTACAACAAAATTTTTTTTCATCAAAAACAATTTCGTCTTTTTTTACGACATCATTACCACAATGGAAACATTTATTTGTGTCCATATTATTGCTCATTTACCTATAACAAAGGTAATAAGTAGTTCAAATAATTTATATGATATTTGTCATAGATTTAGTATCTTTGTCTACAGAAATAATTTTTCTAGAATGAATAAATGCGAACAATGTATAGTGAGGCAATTTAGTTCTCTAAAAGCGCTTACAAAAGATGAACTTGTAAAAATGGCAGAATGCAAAACTTCTTATACTATAAAAAAAGGAGAAGCCATTTTTGAAGAAGGAGAAGTTACAAACGGTATTTATTGTGTAAAAGATGGTGTTTGCAAAATGACTAAACTAAGTGCAAACGGTAAAGACCAAATTGTAAAACTTATAAAAGCAGGCGAATTATTAGGACAACGTTCTATGATAAGTGATGAGCCAGCCAATTTAAGTGCCATTGCTCTAGAAGACATGGAAGTTTGTTTTATACCTAAAGCAGAAGTTATGCAGTTTTTTAACGAAAATAATCAGTTTTCTATGAATGTGATGAAAACGATTTGTAACGATTTGAAAGATGCCGATGATCAAATGGTTGCTATGGCACAAAAAACAGTTAAAGAACGTTTAGCAGAAACATTGCTTTATTTGGAAGATACTTTTGGTAAAAATACCGATGGTACTTTACATATTCAACTTTCTAGAGAAGAATTGGCTGGTATGATAGGCACAGCTACTGAAAGTTGTATTAGATTATTATCTGAATTTAATAAAAATGAATATATTGAACTTATAGGTAAGAAAATTGCTATTAAAGATAGAAATAAGCTCAAACGCCTTGCTGATTAAAACAAAAAAACACAACTTTTAGGTTGTGTTTTTTACTTTATACAACTGATAAATTATTTTACCTCATCGTAATTTATCATCCAATTAACGCCAAATTTGTCGGTAAACATACCAAAATAAGCACCCCAAAAAGTATTTGTTAAAGGCATTAGTATATACCCTTTTTTTGATAACCCTTCAAACAATCTGGTTGCCTCTTCCCTACTATCTGCATCAATAGAAACCGAAATATTGCTACCCATAATTACATCGCCACTTTTAGAATTGCTATCACTACCCATTAACTTATAATCTTTATTAATAGGAAGGCATACATGCATTACTCTTTGAGCATCAGATTCTAATAACGGATCTGGGGCATCATCTTGGGGCATATCGCCAAATGTACTAAAATCGGAATACTCTGTATTGAAAACAGATTTGTAAAAATCAAAAGCTTGTTGGCAAGTGCCATTAAAAATTAAATAAGAATAAAGTTTTGCCACAATCTAAGATTTTGAGTTTGTATCCATCCAATAAATTTCCCAAACATGACCATCCAAATCATGAAAACTTCTACCATACATAAAACCATGCTCTTGGCTTTCTCGAGCTTCTTTTGCACCAATACTTACAGCACGATCTACAATTTCATTTACAGCTTCTCTACTCTCTACAGAAATAGCGTTGAGTACTTCACTATGGCTATGTGCATCGCTTACAGGGTTTTTAGTAAATTTCGAAAAATATTTCTCATCAAGCATCATAATAAATGCGTTGTCATTTACTTCTAAGCAAATAGCAAATTCATTGCTAAAACCCTCTTGAAACTTAAAACCTAAACGGTCAAAAAAATCTCTAGAATGTTTTACATCTTTAACGGGTAGGTTTACAAAAAGTTGTCTTGTCATAATATAAAATTTAATGGTTAAAAATAGAAAATATTCTGGAAACTGTATTTTTTTTTATTAAAATTTAAAAATCATTTATCTTTGAAAACAAATAGATAAACTATGTCAATTGTTGAAAAAGAGTACACTGTGCTGGAAAAATATTTTGAAAAATTTAGAAAAAATATTGTAGGTATAGAACAAAAATTTGAATCTCCTTATGGAGAAAAGAAAATAATTTATACCGATTGGACTGCTAGCGGAAGGCTTTATCAACCTATTGAAGATAAACTCACAAAAGATTTTGGCCCTTTTGTAGCCAATACACACACCGAAACTACGGTTTCTGGTATGGCAATGACCAAAGCCTACCACGAAGCAAGACACATTATAAAACAACATGTTAATGCGAATGACGATGATGTATTGATTACAGATGGTTCAGGAATGACGGGAGTTATTAATAAATTTCAAAGAATTTTGGGTTTACGCATTCCAGATAATTTAAAAAAATACACCAACATACCCCACGAATTAAAACCTATTGTTTTTGTTTCGCACATGGAGCATCATTCCAATCAAACTTCATGGATTGAAACCATTGCAGATGTAGAAGTAATTCCTGCTTGTGATGAAGGTCTTTTTTCATTAACAGAATTGGAAAAACTACTCCTAAAATATAAAGACCGGGTTTTAAAAATTGCGTCTATAACATCTTGTTCTAATGTTACAGGGATAAAAACACCTTACCATGAGGTTGCCAAAATAATGCACCAACATAAAGGATTGTGTTTTGTAGATTTTGCTTGTTCGGCTCCGTACATTTCTATAGATATGCATCCTATTAATGATGCAGAAAGTTATCTAGATGCGATATTTTTCTCGCCTCATAAATTTTTAGGAGGACCAGGCACTTCTGGTGTACTCATTTTTAATAAAAATTTATACAATAACACTGTGCCTGATTGCCCAGGTGGTGGTACTGTAAAATGGACAAACCCTTGGGGAGAACATCATTATATAGATAGTATAGAAGAACGAGAAGATGGTGGAACCCCAGGTTTTTTACAAGTGATAAAAACCGCTTTAAGTATTAAACTGAAAGAACAAATGGGAGTTGAAAATATTTTAAAAAGAGAACATGAACTTATTGAATTTGTTTTTAACAAATTAAGTATCATAGACAATCTTAATATTTTAGCACCAAAACAGCAAAATAGATTGGGCGTTTTTTCTTTTTATATTGATGATTTACACTATAACTTGGGTGTAAAATTACTTAATGATAAATTTGGAATCCAAACACGTGGAGGCTGTAGTTGTGCCGGTACTTATGGGCATTATTTGCTCCATGTAGACCAAGAAACTTCAAAAAATTTAGTCTGTCAAATTTCACAGGGCGATTTAATAAAAAAACCAGGATGGATAAGAATGTCTATACATCCAACTACCACCAATGAAGAAATAGAACTAGTTTGTAACGCTATTATAGAGTTGGCAAAACATCATAAAGAATGGTCTGTAGATTATGAATACAACTACCAAACTAATGATTTTATCAACAAAAATAGTACTAGTAATACTACCAATCAATTTATTGAGAGTTGGTTTAATCTATAAATTTATAGTATCTTGCTCCTATTAGTAAAGGGTTTTCTTTTTCTATTTTGTCAAGTTCAAATTTATTACTATTCGTTGATATTGAATGTTTCAATTGTTTTTTATGTAATTTTTCATAGGTAGAAAAATCAATTTCTTTTCTATCCAATAATGTTTCAAACAATGGGATTTGTGCTATTTTATTATGCCAATTATTTTCTATAATACCTTCAAATACTTTTGATTTTGATCCGCTACCATAAGCAATAAAACCAATTTTATTTTGAGATATATCTATTTTTTCTTTGTAAGAATTGCATAATGCTGATAGCATTGCCATAAAAATAGAACCCGTATATAAATTACCTATCAAGCTTGATGCTTTTTCTGAAGGTGCTATTTTTTCTTCAATTATTTTTAAATATTCTTCAGACTTTGCAATTAATTTTTTGTCATCGGAAGATTTTATGTTATAGCCTTTTTCATGGATATAAATTTCTATAAACGTTCTTCGAGCTTGAAAACAATAGGGTAAGTGCATAACAATGTATTGCCAATCTGTAAAAAGTGTTTCTCTTTTATTTACTAACTTTTTATAGTGTAAATAAGCTTCCAAAGTGCGATTAATATAACAACTATTGGAATATTGACCATCAAAAATAGGTTGCTCTTTGTATATAGACACTTGCTCTTCTGATATATTATTTAAAACTTTACTGTTACTCTCGAAAATCAAATCTTTTTTATCAAAATAACGTCTCGGTTTAAAAAAATCAAATACTCCTTGTGTTGAAATTCCTGCATTTTCTGAAAAAGATATAATACTAGGGCTTGAAGTTACAAGCATTGCCAAAGCCCCTGCTCCTTGAGTATACTCTCCTGTTGAGTTCAACTCATATTTTGCAAAATCTGTAGCTACTACTATTGCCTTTTTGTTTGGATTTAATCTTATATAATCTAATGTGTTTTGCAAAGCATCTACAGCTCCTATACAAGCAAACGTAATATCTAAGGCATCACAATGTGAAAACGATTGTTCCATTTTTTGCTCCAACAAACTAATTATATAACTTGCAATAGGTTTAGAAGCGTCCACTCCACTTTCTGTCCCTACATAAATTCTAGAAATTTCAGATGAATTTAGTTTTTCATTTTTCAATAAAGTATACACTGCATTAGCTGCAAAAGACACTACATCTTCATTTACATCAGGTAATGACATGGCTTGAAGCCCCAAACCATTAATTAGTTTTTCTGGTTTTATATTTCTATTTTTTGCCAAAGACTCTATCGATAAATATAATTGTGGTATGTAAAAGGATATGGCATCTATACCTACTTTCATTTGTAATATTTTAAATTAATTATTCTATTTTATGCTAAATAAATACAAAAATAAAAAGCCATATTCAATATATTGCATTGAATATGGCTGTATTTATATCTTTTTTTAAACTTTTATCTATATTTCAATAAAAGTTCATTACTAATATTTTTAGCGAAAAAAATAGTGCGAAAAATTATCTATTTAATAAAGCAGAAAAAGTATCTCCTTGTTTGATATCTCCTGTTTGATATCCTCTTTTAAACCAATAAATTCTTTGTTCTGAAGTTCCGTGTGTAAAAGAATCTGGAACCACACTACCTCTCATTCTTTTTTGTATTGCATCATCACCCACAGCATTGGCGGCACTTATGGCTTCTTCAATATCACCTGCTTCTAAATATTTTTGATTATATTTTGCCCAAACACCAGCATAAAAATCGGCTTGAAGCTCCAAGCAAACAGAATATTTATTGGCGTCTGCCTCACTTAAACCTTGCTGTTGTTTTCGCATCCAATTTGATGTTCCTAGTATATTTTGTACATGGTGTCCTACCTCATGAGCTATAACATAAGCTGTAGCAAAATCGCCTCCTTGTGCTCCAAAACGTGTTTTTAATTCTTTCATAAACTCCAAATCCATATACACTTTTTGATCGGCAGGGCAATAAAAAGGTCCAGATGCAGAAGTGGCATTACCACAACCCGTTTCTACGGCTTCAGAAAAAAGAACCATTTTGGGTTGTACATATTCGCTACCGTTATCTTGAAAAATTTGACCCCAAGTATCTTCGGTATAAGCAAAAACCGTTTTGGCAAAATCGCCCATTTCTTTTTGCTCTGGTGTAAGCTCCGAAGGTTCTCCGGCAGGTGCGGTTTGTTGCCCTTGATTCATTTGCTCTAATACAGGTGTAATCATTCGAGCATTTTCTCCTCCAAATAAGTTTAGTAATAAAATTACAATACCTAAAACACCACCTCCCATAATGGCTTTTCCTCCTGTAGACATACCTCTGCGGTCTTCTACATTATCGCTTTGTCTATTTCCAATCCATTTCATATTTTAATTTCTTTTTTTTACAAATATAATTTTTTTCTTTATTTCTTTATCCACTTTTGCAACATGTTATACAAATCTTGTTGCACAATAGGCTTGGTTAAATAATCATTCATTCCTGCGTCTAAACATTTTTGTTTTTCGCCTAAAACTGCTCCAGCAGTCAGTGCTATTATTGCTACATTTATTCCTTCTGGCGTATTTCTTATGTGTTGCGATGCTTCGTAACCATTCATTATTGGCATTTGTATATCCATAAATATAACTTCGGGATTAAATTGTTTGAATTTCGATACAGCATCTCTTCCATCTACAGCTTCAATTATTGTAGCATGAGGAATAATTTTTGAAACCAAAGTTTTGGCTAAAAGTAAATTTATTTTATTGTCTTCTGCTATAAGAATACTTTTTGCATTAATTTCTAATTGATTATCTACATGAGATAAATTAGTATTTTGTATTGGCTCATTCTCTGTTATTACTTGTTCAACTTTTGGAACTTTAATTGTAAAATAAAATGTAGAACCTATTCCATGAATGCTTTTTAACTCTAAATAAGAATTCATAAGTTTTAATAAACTATTGGAAATTGATATTCCTAAACCTGTTCCTCCAAATTTTCTAGTTGTTGAAGTATCACCTTGTGAGAAGGCTTCAAATATTTTTTGTTGATAATGATGTGGAATACCTATACCTGTATCAATAACCGAAAATTGTAAACTACATAGTTCGTCTTCTTTTTTTTCTAAACAAATTATTTTTAAAGTAACCGATCCTTTTCTAGTAAATTTTACAGCATTACTTAACAAATTCATCATGATTTGTTTAAGCCTAATACCATCTATTTGAATGATATTGGGAACATTAATGTCTATATTTAACTTAAGTTCTATATTGCGTTGTTTGGTTTCGTACTTAAATAATTCTACTACATCTGAAGCTAGTTCTCTAATATCATAATTACTAATATCCAATTCCATTTTTCCAGATTCAATTTTTGAAAAATCTAGAATATCATTTATTATCTCCATCAATGAATTGGCAGACTTGTTTATGGTATCCATATATTTGGTTTGCACTACATCTAGATTGGTATTTCTCAATAAATCTGTAAAACCAATTATACCGTTAAGTGGTGTACGAATTTCATGACTCATATTGGCTAAAAATTCTGATTTTGCTTTATTTGCAGCTTCAGCAAGTTGTTTTTCTTTCAGTAAAACTTCTGCTTCTTTATCTTTAGTTATATCAAAATAAATTCCTCCTATATAAATAATTTCGTTTTGATTATTGCGTATTGAATCTGCAAATTCTTCTACCCAAACTATGTGTCCGTCCTTATGAATAATTCTGTAGATAGAATGTATTTGTTTGCCTTCTTCAATATTTTTTAATTGGCTTGTTAAGATGGTTTCTTTATCATCTGGGTGTATCAAATCTAGAAATGAGGCATCACCAAATACAAAGTCATTCTTGCTAAATCCAGTAAGCTCTTCTACTTTTTCATTAAGGTAAATTTTTGAGGACTTTTTATCAAAATTTGCTAAATAAACCGTACTAGGGATATTATTGGCAATTAACCTAAACTTATCTTCACTATCAGAAATTTTTTCTTGGTTTATATTTCTTTCAATAACTGTTGAAATATTATTGGCAAGCGTTTTGAGCACACTAATTTCATCATCACTCCATATTCTCTCTGTAGTACAATCGTCAAAACCTATAAAACCTATAAGTTTATCTTTTAAAAAAATAGGTAAAATAAGTATCGATAGTATATCTTGTTGTACTAAACTTTCTTTGTATTTTGAATTTTTTAAGTTTTTTATTAAAAAGCTGTATTGACTACCATTGTATAGTTCTTCTAAAAATTCTTGAAAAATTTGATGAGGAAAATTTTGTAAGTCTTGATTGTTTATTTGTGGTGTTATGCCTGGTTTTACCCATTCATATCTTTGACTTACTGTTTTATTTTCTTCATTATTATCAAAATAATAAATTCTATCTATATTGGCGGCATTACCTATAAGAGATAATGAATTTTTAAAAATTGTATCTAAATCGTCATTTACCAAAAAGTCATTTGTAATTTGTGCTATAGCAGAAAGTAACTCACTTTTGTAAGCTAATTTTTTTTCAACTTCAATTCTATTATTTGTTTCTATAACTATGGCTATAGCGTCGCTTAAAGACTTTGCGAATGATATATCTTCATAGTCCCAATTTCTAGGCTTGCAATCTTCTAGACATACAATACCTACAAGAGTACCGTTTATAAATATGGGTGAATCTAGCAGAGATTGTATTTTAAAATGAACAAAATAGTTAGATACCAATTCTATGAGTTGATCATGCTGGTAAACATTGTTGGCTATAATTTGTTTTTCTTTGTATAGTTCTGAAAAATAAATGGGATAGTCATTTTGTTCTATTATAAAGTCTTTTTCAAACGTATCTGTATCTTTGCAATATAAATTATTACAATATAATTTTTGATTTTTAAATTCCCAGAATGATGCTCTATCTATGCCTGTTTCTTCTGAAACATTCTTTAAAATAAACTTAACAATACTATCAAAATTTTCTGTATTAGTATAAGATTTTTTGGTAATGGCTCTTAGTATTTCGTCATGTTTTTTAATTTTGCCTAACTTTATTTGCTTTTCAAACTCAAGCTCTTGCAATAGTGTTACATCGCGGGCTATTATAGATATGCCATCAAACGTATTTTCATCTGTTTTTTTAATTGACACATTTTGTGATAACCACAATACGCTGTTATTTTTATCTATAAATGGAAATAACAACGATTGGTTTGGAATATTTTGATTGGACTGCTTAAAATAATGATCTAAAAATTTTTGTTGATAATCTTCTTGTATGAAATTGGTAATTTTTTTATGAATTAATTCATCATAATTATAACCTAATATTTTTAAAGCATAAATATTTACAAAGATAATTTCAGCTTCATTATTTAATTCATAAATAATGTCGGTAGCTTTTTCTACTAAATCAATATATTTATTTTTAAGTAATTCTTGGTGAGTAATGTCTTGACCTATACCAATAATTATATCCGTTGTAAATCTTCTATCTTTCCATTGTATATACTTATATTCCCCATCTTTGCATTTAAGTTTTCTGGTGTAAACTCTATTATCTTTATATCTATCAAAATAAGTTTCACCTTCAAAATCTTTATCTTCTGTTAAGTTCCAAAAATTAAAGCCTAATACTTCTTCTGGTTCATAACCCAAAATTTCTTTTATTTGATCACTCGAAAAAATTACTTCTCCTCGTTTATTAACTGCAACAACAAGAACATTTCCTTTGTTAATTACCTCATAGGCAAACAAATACCTATTTTTACTTTTAGTAATGGCTTCAAATCTTACATAATGAATTAAAAGAATGATAAGGAACGATATGGTAAGTAAAATAAGTTTTTCTTTGGATAAATAATTGAGAAAAAGTTGTGATAATGTTAATATTAATGTTGCTGAAATAAATATCCAGTAATATTTCATTCGTCTAAATGCTACATTACATAAATTAAATAAAACAATTATAGCTACATAATTA
This sequence comes from Flavobacterium croceum DSM 17960, assembly GCF_002917885.1. GTDB lineage: Bacteria > Bacteroidota > Bacteroidia > Flavobacteriales > Flavobacteriaceae > Flavobacterium > Flavobacterium croceum. Next base: position 15,915 of record NZ_PQNY01000014.1, on the reverse strand, counting down.
ACTAATGCAAATTTTGAGAAAATTAAATTGTAGTAGGTAAAACAAAAATATATTAAATAACATATTGAAAATAAGGTGGTAAACGATTTTTTAAAATAACCGTAATACTCATACAAATAGTAAATAGACAATATAACAAGCCCAAAAGCTATATAAAAAAATATATACTCTTTTCTAACATCAAAAACATAGTATACTATCTCAATAATGGGAATGCCATAACCTAAATACAAAAAAAACAATTTTTGTTGCCCTAATCTAGATTCTAATTCATTGTAACGAGAAATAGAATTAAAAATAGTCTCATTTTTTAATTTTATAGCTCTGTAATACAAATAAATAATGATTATTAACAACACAAGAAAAACCCACACATAGCTAAATGAGAAAAAAGTATGATATACTAGGTGTGTAGGCTTACAAATCAATATTTAATTTCATTTAGGTTGTTTAATGTATAAATTTACGAAATTATAAATATACTATTGAAGTAATTTTTTTAAAATTTGCTTAAAAAATTAAGAATCTTTCTTACTTTTTTTAGTTTAAGCACGAATGGAGGATACCTTAAAGAAACATCTAACCTTAAAGATCTACGAACCACAGATTTTTTATGGGTAAACGTATCAATACTGTAAACACCATGATAAGCCCCTAAGCCACTTTGCCCTACGCCTCCAAATGGTAATCGAGAGTTAGCAAAATGAACCAAAGTATCGTTAATAACTCCTCCTCCAAAACTAAAATCTTTAATTACTTTGGAATAATTTGTTTTGTTTGTTGTAAAATAATAAAGGGCTAGAGGTTTTTCGTATCTGCTAATAATAGTTTCTAAATCGCGGTATAATGTATACCCAATGATAGGAAGAATAGGCCCAAAAATCTCTTCATGCATTAAAGGTGAATCAAAGCTAGGTTCCAAAACAATGGTAGGTTCTAAAAATTTTTGGTGTATTGAAAATTCTCCCCCAAAAACAATTTGTTGGTGCTCTAGAAGTTTTACTAATCGGTTGGTATGATTTTCAGATATTATTCTTGGGTAATCTAGCGAATCTATCACTTTATCTCCATAAAAAAGCTTAATATATTTAATTAGAGCTTCAATAAATTTTTCTTTTACCTTTTCGTGAACTAAAACATAATCTGGAGCAATACAAGTTTGCCCTGCATTAATAAATTTACCCCAGACAATTCTTTTGGCAGATAATTCAATTTGAGCTGTTTCATCTACAATACACGGGTTTTTACCTCCTAATTCTAAAGTAACAGGCGTAAGATGTTTTGAAGCCGCTTGGTGAACAATTTTACCAACAGCTACACTTCCTGTAAAAAATATGTAATCCCAACGTTTACTCAGTAACTCTGTTGCCTTTTCAACTCCGCCCAACTCTACAGAAACATATTTTTTTTCAAATACTTTTTCAATAATCTTTAAGATTACCGAATTGGTATTTGGAACCCATTCTGAAGGTTTAAGTACAATACTATTACCCGCAGCAAATGCGGCTATCATAGGACAAAAAGAAAGCTGAAAAGGATAATTCCAAGGAGCAATAATTAATACTTTTCCGTAGGGTTGTTTATAAATAAAATCTGATGACGGAAAATTTAATAGTGAAGAAACTTCCCTTTTGGGTTTGAGCCAAAAGGGAAGCTTTTTAATTGTTTTTTTAAGTTCAGATTTTACAAAAAAGATTTCTGTAAGAAAAACTTCGGCTTCACTCTTATTAAAATCAGAATATAAAGCATAAGTTATGTTTTGCTCGTTTTTTTCTATTTCAACAAGCAAGTTTTTTAAAATTTGAATACGCTTTTTTACAGAAATTTTGTTAGGCATCTTTTTATTTTATAAAAAAGCCCATCTAAAACCTGTATAGATATCTGCTTGTTTAGTATCGCTGGTAAGAGCTGTAAGTATAGACCCCGAACCAATATAAAACCCTCCTAATCGTATACCAAAACCGCCAGTAAATCCAGCTACTTCAGTGTTTGAAAGTGGTACATAGGCTTCAAAAAAACCTAGATTAATACGCGGTGTTACTGTAAAGATATTTTGAGCTGTAATTTGATCATTTTCTGAATCTTTATTCACTTTTTGTTGCCAATATGCCGAAACATATAGTTTTGATATCACTTTTACATCTGCATAAGCATTTATCGTAGTCGGTAGTTTTACTTTCAATTCTCGGTTTGAAGAAACTTTTGTTAAATATCCATTTTGCAACAAGATATTCTCAACATCTTTTAAACCATCTGCGTTTTCAAATAAACTTAAATCTAAACCTAGCGGATTTGGGTTTAATGCGTTGGGTTGAGTATTTAAGGCATAATTTGTAGTAGAATTATTATTATCTTTAAAGGTCATACTACCTATGTTTTTTACAGATAATCCTAAATTGAGTAAGTATTTATTTTTGTACTTGTTTCTTACTTTTTCTTCAATTTTATCTGGAATAAGCGCACTATCTTTTTTGTATTGATAATTAATACCTAAATCGCCCGCAAAACCGTTAATGTTTCCAAATATAGAACTTGTATAATCTGAAACATTAGAAAAATTATTAGCTAAATTTCCGGAATAGGCTATGTTCATATTTGCTTGCGTATTGGTTAAATAAGCTGTTCCACCACTATTTGTAATGGTTCCATTAAATTTATCCAATCCCATGTTGGCATAAGCGCCTGGCATTAATATTTTAAAAGTAACACCTGCATTAAATTTGTGATGTAACGAGTTTACAAAATTTCTAGCAGCTGTAATACCTACTTCTCCCCATACTGTACCTGAAAGCCTCTGGTTGTAATCATTTTTTATAGAAGTCATACTGAGTATACTGTACGCATTTGCATTATTAATTGCGTCTCCCAATTTTGTATCTACATCTATAATATCCAATTTTAAATTTGCTTTTGTATACAGTCCAAATCCCCATTTTTTAAGGTTTACAGCTACGCTTGGGCCGTATATTTCGGCATTAACTCTCATGTTTACAGGCTCAGATCCTGTAAATATTAAGTCTTCTATATTTTTATCTGAAGTAATATCTTTAAAACCTACTTTATTGTTGGCACTATTTACACTCATACCAAACAAATTAAATTCAAATCGGTTTGACATGTTTAAAATTTCAGCAGGGTTGTTACCTACAGTAAGTACTCCTACTCTACTAGAATTTGTTAATCCCGTAAAATGTTCTTGCGCCATACTCAATGTACAAGCAAAAATGGCTACTAAAAAAATTACTTTCTTCATAAATGGTTATTTTAAATACTAATATTTTGTAAAGTTAAGTTCTTTTTAAGAATTTACAAATTTCCAAATGTTATCATTGGGTAATGGTGCTGTAAAACTCATATTTTGTTTTGAAACAGGGTGCACTAAGGCTAAGCTTCTAGCGTGTAGATGTATGCCTCCGTCTGGGTTGCTTCTATCAAAACCATATTTTAAATCTCCTTTTATAGGGCAACCTATAGCAGCCAATTGAGAACGTATTTGGTGATGTCGTCCTGTATGTAAAACGATTTCTAATACATAAAAATTGTGCAAGGTTTGAATAATTTTATAGTCTAATACTGCTTTTTTACTATTTGGTACTTCTTTTAAAAAAGCTTTTGATGTATTGTTTTTTGTGTTCCTTACCAAATAATGTGTAAGTTGGTCGGCATTATGTGGCGGACAATTTTTTACAACAGCCCAATAAACTTTATTAGTTTCTCTATTGCTAAACATTTTATTAAGTCGCTCTAATGCCTTACTGGTTCTAGCAAAAACTACAATACCTGTAGTAGGGCGGTCAAGCCTATGTACAACGCCCAAAAAAACCTCTCCTTGTTTATTGTATTTGTCTTTAATGTACTCTTTTACTATATCAGACAAGGGTTTGTCACCCGTTTTATCTCCTTGTACAATATCGCCAACTCGCTTATTTACCACAATTATATGGTTATCTTCATATAAAACTTGAAGATTACTTTTGGTAGATATAACTTTTGTTTCCAAAACTTAAAATAAAACTTGTTTATTATGTTTAATATTGCTCTTTTTCGTTTGGAAAATCTTTGCTTTTAACATCTGTTACATATTGCCCAATAGCTTGTGTCATAAGTTCGTAAAGATTTAAGTATCTACGTAAAAATCTTGGGCTAAATTCATTATTCATTCCAAGCATATCGTGTACGACCAATACTTGACCATCAACTCCGCCACCAGCGCCTATTCCAATAACAGGAATCGATATACTTTTGGCTACTTTTTCTGCTAATGATGCCGGAATTTTTTCTAATACCAGTGCAAAACACCCAATTCGTTCAAGCATTTTGGCATCTTCTATTAATTTTTCTGCTTCGGCTTCTTCTTTGGCTCTTACAGTATATGTACCAAATTTATAAATAGATTGAGGCGTTAATCCTAAATGTCCCATAACGGGAATACCTGCATTAAGTATTCTTTTTATAGAATCTTTTATTTCGCTTCCTCCTTCAAGTTTTACAGCGTGTCCTCCACTTTCTTTCATAATTCTAATAGCAGAACGCAAAGCTTCTTTTGGATCTGATTGATAGCTCCCAAAAGGTAAATCTACCACAACCAATGCTCTATGAATGGCTCGCACCACACTACTCGCATGGTAAATCATTTGATCTAATGTGATTGGAAGAGTTGTTTCGTGCCCTGCCATAACGTTACTTGCCGAATCTCCTACCAAAATAACATCAATACCTGCTGTATCTACAATTTTTGCCATTGTAAAATCGTATGCTGTAAGCATCGAAATTTTTTCGCCATTGGCTTTCATTTCAATTAATGACTTTGTGGTAACTCTTTTATAATCTTTTTTTGCTACAGACATCGTATTTTATTTTATGTGGTAAAAATACTAAAATTGGCGGTAAGCCTATACAATATTGTAATAAAAATCAATCTGATGCTTTGTTGCTTGTAGTACTCATAAACTATTAACTATTTTAACTACTAAAATATAAATAAAATTATGGAATATGAATTTATAAAAAATGTCAGAAAAATTTGTCAAGTGGTTTGTCTATTGAGTATTTTTGGTAGAAATTTTAGTTAAAAAATTGTTTTTAAATAATAAAATTAATGATTACCAAATTACAAATAATTAAACGTTATGTTCGCTCTATTTTTGATTTGAAATCGAGTCAAGAAGACGAAGTAGAAACCTATAATGAAGTACAAGAAGGTATTTATTTTAAAGGTAAAAACTTATGGTTGTTGGCTATAGCAATTATTATTTCGTGTATAGGTTTAAATATAAACTCTAAAACAGCAGTAATTGGTGCAATGATAATTTCGCCTCTTATGGGACCTGTATTTGGTGTTGGATTTGCGCTCGCTATTTCAGACACCGAATTACTAAAACTGAGTTTTAAAAATATCAGTATTATTGTAATTATATCGTTGTTTTTTTCTACTCTATATTATTTAATAAATCCATATAGTATCGCAACAGACGAGCTATTATCTTTTTCAAAACCTACCATATTTGATGTATTGCTGGCATTTGTTGGCGGAATAGCTGGTTTTATTGCCATATCGAGACACAACGGAACTCAAGTGCTTATTGGTGTAGCTGTGGCAACATCATGTATACCACCACTTTGTACTGCTGGTTTTGGTATTGCTACTTTGCAATGGCAGTATCTTGTTGGCGGGTTATATACTTACATTATTAATGCTCTTTTTATTTGTATTGGTGCTTATTTAGTCACTAAGTATTTAAAATTTACACCAAAATCCAATACAAAAGTTAAAAATGTAAACAATTGGTTCGGCATTCTCGTATTCATTACAATTATTCCAGCGGTTTACCTCGCTTATGATTTGGCTACAAAAAATTTATACAACAATAAAGCTCAGCATTTTATTTCCGAAGTTATTCAAAAGAAATACCATGTAGTTCATCATAAAATTGATGTAGACAATCGTGAAATTACACTAGACTTACTTGTTGAAAAATACAATGCAAAAATTAATGATTCTCTCAAAAAACAACTATTAAAATACAATCTTAAAAATACCAAACTAAAAATTTTTCAAACTGTAGAAGCTGGAAAAGGAAATAAAAAAGAATTTGATTTATTAAAAACCGAAATAGATTTATTAAAAAATGAAATTAATGTTTTAAAAGAAGCAAATACCCGTAAATAATTAATTTTTAAAGCATTAACAATCTGCAATATTTACCGCAACAGCCAATCCTCCTTCAGATGTTTCCTTGTATTTATGATGCATATCTTTAGCAGTTTCCCACATTGTATGTATCACTTTATCGAGAGGCACTTTGGCATTTTTGGCATCTGTTTCTAGTGCAAGTTCGGCCGCATTTATTGCTTTGATAGCTCCCATTGTATTGCGTTCTATACAAGGTACTTGTACTAAACCTGCTATAGGATCGCAAGTAAGCCCTAAATGATGTTCCATAGCAATTTCTGCAGCCATTTGTACTTGTTCTGGGCTACCTCCCAACAATTCGCACAATGCTCCAGCAGCCATAGCGCTTGATACGCCTATTTCTGCCTGACAACCGCCCATAGCCGCCGATATAGTCGCTCCTTTTTTAAAAATACTACCTATTTCGCCAGCAACCAACAAAAATTGTTGTATTTCTTTTTCGCCTGCATCGTGGTTTTCTATTACCAAATAGTACATAAGCACAGCAGGTATTACTCCGGCACTACCATTTGTAGGTGCAGTTACTACACGTCCTAAGGCTGCGTTTACCTCATTTACTGCCAAGGCAAAACAAGAAACCCATTTTAATATTTGTCTAAATTTTACTTCTGTTTTTCTGATGACTTGTAGCCATTCTTCTGGCGAATGATAAGGTAAATCTCCTATCAAATTTTTGTGCATATCAAAAGCTCTTCTTCGCACATTAAGTCCGCCAGGCAAAGTTCCTTCTGTATGGCAACCTATATACATACATTCGAGCATTGTATGCCAAACACGCATAAGTTCTTTGTCTACCTGCTCTTTTGAGCGCATGACTTGTTCGTTGTCCAAAACAATTTCTGATATTTTTCTGTTTTGAACTTTACAATATTCCATCAATTCTGCGGTATTTTGTATTGGATACGGAATTTTATGGGATATTTTATTCTCAGTATTGTCATTTTCTTGTACAACAAAACCACCACCTATAGAATAATAGGTTTCGCAAAAAGTATCGTTTTCAAAAAATGCGGTAAAAGTAAGTCCGTTGGCATGAAAAGGCAAGAAATTCTTATTAAAAACAATGTGTGTTTCTGGGTTAAAATCTATAAAATAATGTTGCCCTAAATGCAGTTTTTTGGTTTGATTAATTGTATCAATAATTCCAGAGATAGCCTCTACAGGTATATATTCGGGATCTTGACCGCTAAGCCCTAACATAACCGCAAAATCTGTTGCGTGTCCTTTTCCAGTAAGCGATAAAGAACCATACAAATCTACTCTTACTGTATGCGCTTTTTGTGTGTAATATTTATGTTCTAAATGTTCTAAAAACTTTTCGGCGGCACGCCAAGGACCCAAAGTGTGCGAACTAGAAGGACCTACTCCTATTTTGAGCATGTCAAAAACCGAAATACATTCTTGCATAGCGTTAGTTTATATTGATAAACACAAATATAAGTAGAATAATAAATTTTTGATAAAAATAATCTACTATTATTAAGAAAAATAAAATTTTAAAGTATAAAAATCTACAAATCAAATATATTACCTCAACTATTTAATTTGAATTTGATACTTTTCCAATAAACCGATTACATTTTCTTGCGAAAAAATAGCACCTTTAAGTTTATTATTTTCTGGATCTATTGAAAAATTATAACTCGTTAAAAAATCTACTTTTTGTAAATTAGATTTACTAAATACGGCTAAGCGTAGATTACAATTATCAAAAACAGCTTGCTCTAAATTGGTTTCCATAAAATCTACCGAAACCATACTACAATCTAAAAATTGTATTTTGTTTAGTTTTAATTTGTAAAATTGAGCATAATCTAACAAACAACTTTTAAAATGAAATTCATAAATAATTTGATCGGTCATAGAAAAATTTACCGAAGTAAAATCACAGCCCACAAACCAAACACCTCGCAATGATACATGGTTTATTTTTGCATGATTAAAATTACAATCTTCAAATGTGCAGTCTAAAAACCGAGCGTTTTGCAACGAACTATTTCTAAAATCACATTTTATAAACGTGCAGTTTTCAAATTCTTTGAAAGAAAAATCATTGGCAGTAAAAATTTCATTCTCAAAACGAGCATCAAAATTAAAATCGGTCATGAATTTATTTTTTGGTAAAACTAATAATTTATAAGCTATTTGAAACCTTTATGTATCTTTGAGTTTTAATTTTTTTATGGAAAAATCGTTTATTACTTATTGTCCAAACTGTGCTTCAAAAGCTGTAGTTGTTGAAAATAATTTTAAAATACAATGCCCATCGTGCCACTACACGCTCTACCATAATATTGCAGCAGCAGTAGCTTTGATATTTACTTTTGAAGATAAAATTTTATTTACAGAAAGAAATGTAGAACCCGATAAAGGCAAACTCGATTTACCTGGTGGTTTTATAGATCCCGATGAAAATGCGGAAGCAGCTGCTTGTAGAGAAGTATGGGAAGAATTGGGTATTGAATTGAATAAAAAACAATTAAAATATATTACCACTGCTCCAAATAATTATTTGTATAAAAATGTTCCGTATAGAACTATGGATATTTTTTATGAAATTTCTATGAGTACAGACACAATACACATACAAGCTCCTGATGAAATTAGTAAACTAATTTGGCTTAAAAAATCGGAAATAGATTTAAACAAAATCGGATTTATATCTGTTAAAAATGTAATTTCTGAGTATTATTTATCAAAATAACATGTTTTTAAAAAAATTTATTACCAAAAATCCTTCTCTTACCATAAAAGAGTTCAAACTTTTTTTGCTATCGCGTTTTGGGATTATTTTTTGCCTAAATATGCAATCTACAATACTTTATTATTGGGTATATCAATTAACAAATAATAAACTTTCATTAGGATTGGTTGGTTTGGCCGAAGTTATTCCTGCAATTGGATTTTCTTTACTAGCAGGACATTATGTAGATGAAAGCGAAAAACGAAAAGTAGTACTCACGTGTTTATCGGGTTATATTATTACTGGCGTCGTATTATTCTTTTTGGCAACGCCTTATTTTACAGAAAATAGTACAACCAATACTATTGTATATCTTATCTACGGAATGGTATTTATAGGTGGTATATTAAGAGCGTTTTACGGCCCGGCAATGTTTTCACTTTTTGGTCTAATAGTTCCTAGAGAATTATATACCAACGGAACCAGTTGGAGTAGTATGTCTTGGCAGCTTGGCGCCGTAATTGGTCCTTTAGTAGCTGGAGTTTTTATAGCTTCTTTAGGCATACAAAAAGGTTTATTGTTTGTTATACTCATATTATTGATGCTATTTCTACCTTTAACATTAATCAATAAAAAACCTATTTTAAAAAAAGAAAAAGAACCTATTTTACATAGTATTACCGAAGGAGTTAAGTTTGTTGTAAAAACGCCCGAATTACTCGCCGCACAACTATTAGATATGTTTTCGGTATTGTTTGGTGGTGCTATTGCTTTGCTTCCTGTGTATCAAAAAGAAATTTTACATATTAATGAAATGGGCTTTGGAGCACTTAGAGCAGCCCCTGGTATTGGAGCAATACTAACATTGGGGTTACTATCGTTTTTACCCTTAAAAACCCAGCCTGGTAAAAAATTATTTTTGTGTGTAACGGGTTTTGCACTTTCTATTATTGTTTTTGGAATATCTACCAATGTGTATTTATCATTTTTTATGTTATTATTATCTGGAATGTTTGATGCTGTAAGTGTTGTAATACGAAGTACAATTTTGCAACTACTCACTCCCGATGCCATGCGCGGAAGAGTTTCTGCTGTAAATACAATTTTTGTAACCTCATCGAATGAATTGGGCGATTTTGAGAGTGGTGTTATGGCAAATTGGCTCGGAACAGTGAGAGCCGTAGTAGTTGGTGGTTGCCTTACACTAGGTGTAGTGGCTTTTACTTTTGTAAAAGTGCCTAAATTGAGAAATTTTAAATTTGAAAAACATCAAACTTAAATCAATATAAATAGGAATTATATAGAAATTACTACAAAATAAAAAACGTAAAACTCTATTTTTCAGAATTTTACGTTTTATTTTAGTGACCTCGACAGGATTCAAACCTGTAACCTTCTGAGCCGTAATCAGATGCGCTATTCAGTTGCGCCACGAGGCCTTTATTTTGTGGGTGCAAATATAGATAAAATTGATTAACTTGCAAAGAATTTTTACTCATTTATTTAAAAATATGAAATTAGAAAAGTATATTCGTGATATTCAAGACTTTCCAAAAGAAGGAATTTTGTTTAAAGACATTACCCCTATGCTCAATAACTTTGAAGCTCGACAAGATTTTTTACATGTTCTTTTACAATCATTAGAAAATAAAAAAATTGATAAAGTTGTAGGTATTGAAAGTCGTGGTTTTTTGTTTGGAATGCTGTTGGCACAAGAGCTAAAAGCAGGTTTTGTTCCGGTAAGAAAGCCCAATAAATTACCTTTTTCTACATTGTCTGCTAGTTATACGCTAGAATACGGTACAGATACACTAGAAATACATACAGATTCGATCAATCCTGGCGATAAAGTACTTATACACGACGATGTTTTGGCAACAGGTGGCACAGCTAAAGCTGTTTGTGAACTGGTTGAAAAATTGGGTGGCGAAATTGTTCAGCTTAATTTTTTAATGGAACTACACTTTTTAAAAGGTAGAGATAAGCTTAAAAATAAAAATATTTTTGCTGCAATTACCTATTAATCTAGTTTTTGTAAACTATTTCAAAGCTCTAGTGGTTACAAAATATCTCCATGCTAAAATGGCTTTTTGAAACCTCGTAGCTTTTGTAATATCTAGCTTTTGTTTGGTAAAACTAGGTAGAAGTATTTTGTTTAGTTGAGCTAAAAGTTTGTACATTATTTATTTTTTCTGCAAAAATAGAAAAGACCACTCAAAAACGTTAAATTTTTGAATGGTCTTTTTTTTAAATTCTAAATAAATACAATTTAGATTCTTTGTGTTTTTAATTCTGATTTTGCTTTCTGCAATTCTTTTTTAGCTTTTTCAAGTTCTGATTTAGCTTTTAACATTTCTTCTTTTGCTTTTAGCATTTCTTCTGTGGTTTTATCTACAGCGTTGCCTGATTTTTCCTCTTTGTTAAAATTCTGTTTTTCAGATTCTTCTTTAGATTCATCTAATCTTTTACGCATACTATCCATTTCTTTTTGCAAACGATCAAATTGCTCTTTCATACTTTCATTGGGCTTGAGCAAATCGTTTAAATTTTTGTCATCAAAATTAAATTTACCAAGCATGTCTCCACTACCCAATTGTATCTGATTATTCTTTTTTATTTGCTCTATTTCTTCAGGTGTATAATCATCACCACCTTCTATCACTTCTCCGTTTTCTATAATTAACGTTTTTTTACCAGGCTTTTTAATCACAATTTTAGACGAACCTTTACCCATGCCTTCTCCATTTGGGCTTGAAAAATTAAATTGATGTTCTTCCAATTGATTTTTAAGCATATCCATATTTGGCATATCGCGTAACCCTAAGCCCATACCTGGAAAATCATCTCCGCTCCACATCATATTTGGAAAAGAAGATGTTCCTCTTGGAGCTTCGCCAAAACCAACACCTTCTGAAGTTTTAAAAAATTTTATTCCCGAAATAGGTTGTTTTCCATTATATTCGGTACTTCCTGTGTTGCCTTCTGCATCTTTAAAATCAACTTTTATCGACATGATTTCTCCATTTTCATTACGTTTAACATTAGAATACTTAATTGTAACACCGTGTTCTTTTAAGGCTTTAATGTCGTCATTCATTTCAGACTCGGGAGTAGTTTTATTCCAAGTCATAAACAGCACATTATTGTTTACTTCTTTTAATGTTTTTTGTTTTTGTGCCCATGTATTTGTAGTGGTTATAAACAATGAACTGACTACAAATGTTGCTAAAATTACATTTCTTTTAAACATATGAATTTAGTATTTGATTGATTTCTTGTTCAAAATTAATAGAGTCTTTTAAATGGTTCAAGCTGTTTTACAATATTTTAACTTATTTTAAGGTGAATTTAGCATTTCAACTGTTTTTTATAATTTTGTTATGAAAATATAAGCTCTTGTACAACAAACACAATTTTTACAGAAATACGTATTGCGAATTTAATGAAGCGCATCTAAACGAAATTAACTCGTTAGTTTGTTCGTACAAAAGTAAATCGGGTAGTAGATATTATTTTACAGAACAAGGTGTTTATAGATACTCCAATCATTGGGGAAGAGCTGCTCATTGTAAATGGAAGTTAAATACTCATACTAAAAACACAAACAGAACCAAACTAGGTTTTGCAAAATGGACTGATTTTTTTCCGGAAAACGACTATGAAAAATTGTACTTTATTAAAGTAGATTTTGAAGCTAAAACAGCTCAGTATTATCATAAAAATAGTATTCACTTTAAGAGCGAAGAAGTATTGCGAAACAGTACCGAAACCATGAACCTTTTAAAAAAAATTAGGCAATTGCTTACAGAAAATCAGTGGTGCAAATACTTAAAGGTAGTTGATGTAGATTTATTAAGAAAACAAATTGTAGAAGAAATGCTTACGAGTGGAAAGAGTTTTCAAGAAATTAGACAAAAATATTTACTTTAAAAATCGCTTTTAGTTTGAGTTTCTTTTGCTAAAAGTTGTAAAACTTTATAACCCGCATAAGTTCCAACTAAACCTAAAACGCCCATAAAAAGCCAATTTTTTTGATACCCAAAATAATCAACAATTCCCATTCCCAATTTGGCACTTAAAATATGAGCTGCACTAAAACTCATTGTAAATATGGCCATATACCTTCCTTCGTGCCCTTTTGGAGCTCGGCTCATAGCAAATGAGTTGGAAAATGGAAATGCAAACATTTCGGCTACCGTCATAAATAGCATCATGATGACTAATATGCCTGCCCAAACATTAATAAGCATTAAAAACAAACTTACACTCATTAAAAAACAACCAAGAGTTACAACCTTAACTTTATTTATTTGATGTCGCTCTATATAACTTACAATAGGCATTTCGAGAAAGAAAATTAAAATACCATTTAATGTAAGTAATAAACCCGTTTGGAGTTCTGTTAAATTAAATTGATCTTTATGATACAAAGGAATGGTTGTAAATAATTGAAAAAACAAAACCCCTGTAACAACACACATAAATAGAAAAATCCAAAAAGGTTTGTCTTTAAAAACAGATTCTCTACTAGCTTCCAAAAGTTGTTTGGCTTCTTTAGATTCGATGGGTTTCTTTTTTTCTTTTACCAATAGCCAAAAAATAAGAATAGATAAAATACAAGTAATTCCATCTGCCCAAAAGAGTCCTTTATATCCAATATTCATAATGATTAATCCTCCTAAAGCAGGCCCTGCGGCAAAACCTAAATTTACAGCCAAACGAACTAAAGTAAGAGCTCGGGTTCTATTTTCGGGTTTTGCATACACATTTAATGATACAAACATGGCAGGTCTAAACATATCTGCCACTACCATTGTTAAAAAAATTGCCAAACAAAAACCAATATAAGTTGTAATATACTGCAAAGCAATAAAGGCAAAACCAGTTACTACTAAACTCATAATCATAATACGATAAAAACCAATTTTGTCTGAAAGTTTCCCTCCAAGCCATGAGCCTAGCATAGAACCAAGACCAAAAAAGAACAAAACATTTCCAATTTGCGCATAATTGAACCCTAAATCATCTTTTAAATATTTAGATAAAAAAGGTAATACCATAGTTCCTGCTCTATTGATAAATGTAACTAAAGTAAGTATCCAAATTTCTCTAGAAAATCCTTTAAAGTTATTTATATATCGGCGTAGGTAATGTAGTAACATAGTATTTTTAAAGTGCAAAGGTACTAAGTTATGTGTCTTTTTTAGTACTTTAGCTCGAACTATTTGTGAAACAAACATGTCAAAATACATCAACTTACATACACATACATCGTCAAAAAATTTGAACACTATAGAGGTACTAAACCAATACCCAAATGAGTTTAATGAAGCTGTGCGTTTTTATTCTATAGGAATTCATCCTTGGTACATTGATTTGAATAGATTGGACAAAGATTTGGAAATTATCAACCAAAAGTTAGAAAACAACAATGCGCTTGCCGTGGGAGAATGCGGGTTGGATAAACGCATCTCTACCCCTGTAGAACTACAAAAAAAGGTATTTGAACAACAAATACTATTGGCAGAAAAACACCAAAAACCACTCATCATTCATTGTGTTTCTGCGTTTCAAGAACTAATTGCTATTAAAAAAAAACTTTCTATTACGGTTCCTATTATTATACATGGTTTTTCCAAAAATGAAATACTTGCAAATCAATTAATAAGAGAGGGATTTTATTTATCGTTTGGGAAATATTTAATAAAAAATCCAGAACTCAAAAATGTATTTAAACAACTACCACTAAATCAAGTATTTTTAGAAACCGACACTATAGAGGAAACAATTGAAGATGTCTACACACTTGCGGCATCTTATAAAGAAATTGAGGTAGAAACAGTAAAAATTCAATTGCTAAAAAACTTTAAATTAGTATTCCCAAATTATAACGAGGATTTAGACGACTAACAATTTAGATACAAAAAATTCATAATTTTAAATACTTTTGTACTTGTAAAATAAAAACAACTATTTATGGCAAAATGGCAAGAAAGAGCAGTATTATTATTTAAACCCGAAGGTGTCGAAAAATTAAAAAAATCTCATGTTTTGGTTGTAGGTTTAGGCGGTGTAGGTTCTTTTGCAGCAGAGTTTTTAGTGCGAGCAGGAATAGGCAACCTTACCATTGTTGATGGCGATACAGTAGACATTACCAATATCAATAGGCAATTACCTGCATTGCATTCTACAGTAGGAATGCCAAAAGTAGAGGTTGTAAGCCAGCGTTTGCTTGATATAAACCCTGAATTAAATTTAATTCCTATTAAAGAATTTCTTTCTCCAGAAAGAGCCTATGAATTGGTTGATAAAAAGTTTGATTATGTTTTGGATTGTATAGATAGTGTTACTCCTAAACTCAATTTAATTTTGGCCAGTAAACGAAAAAAAGTAAAATTAATAACAAGTTTAGGAGCAGGCGGTAAATATGATGCCTCAAAAGTAAAAGTTACAGACATTAGTAAAACCGATTATTGTCCGTTGGCAAAAGTAATCAGAAAACGATTAAAAAAAGAAGGAATTTCTTCGGGGGTTAAAGCCGTATACTCATATGAAAGACCCGATTACGAGAGTGTAAAAATGACAGATGGCACAAATTTTAAAAGGTCGTTTTATGGAACCAACAGTTGGATGCCCTGTCTTTTTGGGCTACATGCAGCCGAAACTGTAGTAAAACACATTATTGGAAAAAAGTAATTTAGAAAATCTTTTTCAAATAATGATTTTCTTAAAAGTAATTAAGATTTTGATTATTAATCCTTTAAAAATAAATTTAACACTATTAGGCAATTTTTTTATGCATTATTTATGAGAAGGATTTTATGCGTAAAAATATAATTTTTTACGCGCAAAATTTATAGATTTTGTCAAGTTAAATTATAATTAACTGAAAAACAACAGTATAAAAATTATTGTTTATTATAAAGGATTGCGTATATTTGTGTGTTGGGCGTCAGTTTCGCTGAACGTAAAAAAGAGAGAAATCCTTAAAGAAGATTAAAGTTTGAGCATAGAAAAATAACAATTCACGATTATTTTA
>NZ_PQNY01000013.1 GCF_002917885.1 Flavobacterium croceum DSM 17960 | reverse complement strand
ATGCCATACTTACGACAAACTTCATAAGTTGAAACGCTACCTTGCTCTATTTCTTGAACAACTTGTAGTTTAAAAGACATCGTATAGTCTTTTTGAGTGCGCTTTACGTAGCGACTTGCTTCTTGATTTTCCATAAGGATACTTTTTGTGTATCGCTATTTTAAGACGGGACAGTAAAAAAACGTATTCTTAATTCCGAATTTTTACCTATTAAAAATTATTATGATTTAGCTCTTTTTTATCAATTCAAAAACTTTTAAATGAAATACGCAACAAATCATTCTCAAATAAACTATTTCTACAACATTTTTTCATCATTATTTTATACAATTCTGTATAGAGAGTACCGTTTTTTAAAAACAACTTCTTAGACTCCAAATAATTACTTTTTTTTAGAAGTTCTATATAAACTATAGTTTTATTAATTATATAACTATTTAAAAACTTCATTCTTTTGTCATGACCAATTGCAAGCACTTTTTTAACAAAGCATTGTGAATTGATGCGGTATAGAACGATTAATTTTGCACAAAATTTATATCATGACAAAATATTTATATTGTATTATAGTAGCATTAGGCATTTTGAATACTATTGATACAAATGCACAAAACAAACCACAAGGTGCTCGTGTTAAAATTTCGGGAATAGTCGTAGAAAAAAGCTCTGGAAAACCCCTAGAATCGGCAATAGTAAGTTTTATAAATTTAAAAAACAACCGAACTACTGCGGGTGCAATGACCAACGAAAAAGGAATTTACGAAGTAGATGTTATTACGGGTACATACGATGTAAAGTTCGAATTTATGTCGTTTAAAACGCAATACATTAAAAATAAAACAATAAGTAATTCTGAAAATTTAGAAAAAATAGCGTTACAAGAAGATCCTTCGCAATTGCAAGAAGTAATCATACGAAACGATAAAACTACCGTTGAAATAAAACTCGACAAAAAAATATACAATGTTGGTAAAGACATTATGGTAAAGGGTGGTACGGTAAGCGATGTGCTCGACAATGTACCCTCTGTATCGGTAGATGTAGAAGGAAATGTGGCTTTACGAGGCAACGACAATGTAAAAGTGTTGATAGACGGCAGGCTTTCGAATGCTATAAACATTAATGATGCCTTAAAAATGATACCTGCCGATGCTATAGATAAAGTAGAAGTAATTACAAACCCTTCTGCTCGATATGATGCCGAAGGTGGCGCAGGGCTTATCAATATCATTTTGAAAAAAGGAAAAACAAAAGGTTTAAATGGTACATTAATGGCAAACGCTGGAGATCCTGAAAACTATGGTATTAACGGAACGCTAAATTTTAAATCTGAAAACTTTAATTTGTTTACCAACCAAGGGTTTGCGTATAGAAAAACTCCAGGTAATGCTTTTTTTGACTCACGTTATTTAAACAGCGATAACAGTACTCGAAATTACATTTACGAAAAAAGAGATAATCTTCAAAAAGGCAATACCTACAACGGTAATTTTGGTGCAGAATGGTTTCTAGACAAATCTACTACGTGGACAAATACGTTTAATTATAGAAAAAATTCGGGTAACGGAGACAATTTTATAAGTTATCAAAACTTTGACGCCAATAGAATATACAAGTTTTCAAATTTTAGAAATAATATCGAAGATAATTCGGGGAGTAATATAGAGTTTACATCCAATTTATTGAAAAAGTTTAAAAAAGACGGACATAAACTTACGGTAGATTTTTCGGCCTCTAAAAATAACGACGATATTTCGGCTACTATTTACAATTACCAAAACAACAGTTCGCTCAGCACATTAGATACATCAAAAAACAAACAACGCCAAAATAGAAATACAATACAAGCCGATTATGTATTGCCTCTACAAAAACAATCGCAAGTAGAAGCTGGTTATAGAGGTAATTTTACCAACTTACTCACAAATTATCAAGTATATAATAATGGTGTATTAAATAATCAGTTTACAAATGTTTTAGAATATATAGAAAATGTAAATGCAGTATATGGGCAGTTTGGTACCAAAGTAAAAAAACTTTCTATGCTTTACGGACTTCGTTTTGAAGATTCACATATTGAAGTAAATCAGCTAACAAGCCAACTTTACAAAACTAAAAAATACAATAACTTTTTCCCGAGCGCTACTTGGGCATACGAAATTTCAGACAACACCAATGTGTCCTTAAATTATAGTAAGAGAATTAACAGACCTAGAGGTAGAGAAATTAATCCGTTTAACAGTTATTCGAGTAATATAAATATTTTTCAAGGTAATCCAGACTTAAACCCTTCTTTGACAGATGCTTTTGATATTGGTTTTTTAAAAAAATGGGATAAATTAACCTTGAGTACTTCTCTATATTACAACACTACAAAAGATGTGGTACAAATGATACGCAGAGAAACAGGTAATTTTGTTATTACTGTTGTAGATGGCGCAGATGTTATTACTAACGGAGTACCTGTAGTAATAAATGGTGGAGCAGATGTTATTACACCTGTAATGATTACAACACCTATAAATTTAGCAAAAGAATACCGCACTGGGTTTGAATTTACCTTAAATTATTCGCCATACAAATGGTGGAAACTGAATACAAATTTTAATTTCTTTGCTATTAATACTTCGGGGAGCTATGCTTATACAAACTATTTAAACCAAACCATTGCCCAAAATTTTGATAATAAAACCAACTCGTGGAGTTCTCGAGTTTCTTCAAAAATATCGTTACCTTACAAAATTGACTGGCAAACGAACTTTACGTACAATGCACCTCAAACTACAGCACAAGGTAAAATATTGGGTATAGCTGCTTTAAATTTAGGATTTAGCAAAGATGTATTAAAAGACAAAGCTACCATTGCACTTAATGTAAACGATGTATTTAATTCTAGAAAACGTAGAATGTACAATTTTGTAAATGGTACGCTAGATTCATACCAAGAAATGCAATTTAGAGTAAGACAAATTAACCTTTCATTTACTTATAGATTTAATAAATCTAAAAACGATAAAGATATTAAACCAAAACGTGATAACGAACAAGAAAACGGTGGCGATATTCCAGGATAGTTTTTAAAAATTTATCCAATACTTTTTAAAATACATTGAAAAAGTTAGCTTTACCACTATATTTGTGAGTAAAATAAAGCATAATTTTTTCAATGTATTTTTTTAATGAATTATTTTAGCCTTACAAATAAGAATTTAACTGCTGGTTTTAAAGAAGCAGTAATAGCAGGAATTGCTCCCGATAAAGGTTTGTATTTTCCGAGCAATATTCCGCAATTACCTCAAAATTTTATAGATAATATAGAGCAATATACCAATTTGGAAATTGCTTATCAGGTTATTAGTCCGTTTGTAGGCAATGAAATTCCAAAGAATATATTAAAAAATATTATTGAAGAAACTTTAGTATTTGATTTTCCTTGTGTAGAAGTGGAGCAAAACATCTATTCACTCGAACTATACCATGGGCCAACGAAAGCATTTAAAGATGTAGGTGCTCGGTTTATGTCGCGGTGTTTGGGGTATTTTACCCGTGAAACTTCAAAAAAAGTAACCGTATTAGTAGCTACATCTGGCGATACAGGTGGTGCTGTAGCAAGCGGTTTTTTGGGTGTAGAAGGAGTTGATGTTGTTATACTTTACCCATCTAAAAAAGTAAGCGATATACAAGAAAAACAACTTACTACATTAGGTAAAAACATTACGGCTCTAGAAGTTAATGGTGTATTTGACGACTGCCAAGATATGGTAAAAACAGCTTTTCTCGATACCGATTTGTCTCATCTATTTCTTACTTCGGCCAATTCAATCAATATTGCCCGCTGGTTGCCACAAATGTTTTACTTTTTCTTTGCGTATAAACAATTAAAAAAGCACAATAAGCCTCTTACTATTTCTTGTCCAAGTGGAAATTTTGGAAATATTTGCGCAGGTATTTTAGCAAAAAAAATGGGATTACCCCTACTCCATTTTGTAGCTTCTACCAACAGCAACGACACCGTGCCTGTATTTATGAAAAGTGGTGAATACAAAGCCAAACCTAGTATTGCTACATTATCTAATGCAATGGATGTGGGCAACCCAAGCAATTTTACACGCATAGTAGAACTGTATGAGCATAATTTTGAGCAATTGGCTCACGATTTTTCTTCTTGGTCCTACTCTGATGAAGATACAGTACAAGCTATGCAAACCATTTACAATTCAACAAAGTATATTGCCGAACCACATGGAGCTGTAGGCTATCTAGGTCTTAAAAACTATTTAAAAACCAATCCAAATACAATAGGTGTATTTCTAGAAACGGCTCATCCTGTAAAATTTTTAGAAGAAGTAGAATCTATTTTAAACATAAAATTGGATATTCCAAACGATATTGCTGAGCTTCTCAAAAAAGAGAAACACAGCATTCTTATTCAAAATTACAATGAATTTAAAAAGTTTTTAATCGAGAAATAACAAATTTTTCCTTATCGTACCAAAGAAAAGTGCCCTTTGTGTATTCTACCATCTTGTCTTTCTGCTACAAACCAATAATCTGTAGCAAAAAGCATTTCTCCGTTGTATGTACCGTCCCAAGCATCACTACCGTTTACAAAACGTTTGATTAATTTTCCATATCGATCAAAAATAGAAAGTTTAAAATTGGGCTCGTTTTCAGAAAAATAAATACGCCATAAATCATTTTTACCGTCGTTATTTGGTGTAAAAAAGCGGTAGTAATCTAGTAACCAAACTTTTTGAGTATCGATACCACAACCAATGCTGTCTTTTACATAAACCATATATTCTCCTGCGGGCAAACCTGTAAATGTGTTACTCGATTGAAAATGGGTACCATCTATAGAATATTCATAAGAACTCGAATTGGTAGTTGTATAGACCGAAATTTCATTATTGCTATCAGTCCAATCTACAGTTTCAATGTTGCTTATTTCTGGCAACTTAGATATAATTACCACAAAAGATTTTTGATTTATACATTTTTTTTCGTTACCATAATCATTAAAGGCTTGTACACTCATGTTATGAACACCAGGCGTAGTAATGGTTATTGTAGGATTTGTAGAACCATCAGACCATAAATAAGTCGTAGTAGGTAAATTACCCATAGACGCATCGATGGTAATTGGAGATAATTCGCAATCTTTATATTCTGGCAAAATATGTAAAGTAGGTTCTAATCCTACAATTAAATCGAAAGTAGTAATTTCATAACACGTTGGCAAAATTGTATTTACAATGCGAGCATATACCGTAAATGGGTTTGTAGGAGGATCATAACTTATCACATTTGGTATAGCATTGGTAGCAGTTTGAGCATCTACAGCATTGGTATAAAAGGTAATATTGTAATTGCTTAATGATTGATTGCCTATAATTTGTTGTGGATAACTAGTCAAGTTAAAAGTTTCATTCCCATAAATGTAGTTAGTGCATTTTAAAGTATTTTCAGGTTGTGTGTATACAATAATCGAAGTAAGCTGATTGATATCGACTACTCTTGGTTCAGAATTACCACATACATCTTCTACCACAAATTTGTATACTCCTACAGGTAAGTCTTCAAAAACATTAGAATTTCCATTATCTATAAAAATAGGTAATCCGTTTTTCTCTATTATATAATATTTTAATGGGCCTGTACCTATTGCAGAAATAATTACATCTTTGTTACCATTTAGGGCAGAACAAGGCATTCTTCGAATTTCTAGTATTTGCAATGCCAAATTGTAGGTAAACTCTGGAGTAAGTATTTCAAAACAACTTTTAGTAACTTGAGCAACCGAGTTATCATTTACTTGCGAACCATTATAAAAAGAGTCAAAGCTTCGTACAATTCTAAACTTTCCATTATAAGCATAATTATAATTTATAGTATGATTGGCAATTAATACTCCATTTGTAGCATTGGGGATAGTTCCTGTAGTATAAGTTTGGTTGGTTTGAGGATGTCCCCATGTATTGGTAGCAGGATCTATTAGTTTTTGCAACCAATACACCTCATTTAATGTGCCATTGCTTTGAAAATCTAAATTAATATCAAAAGAACCACAGTTTTGAATAAATGACAATGCAGGGTTAGTAATTTGATAGCCTGTTAATGTAACTGTAATTTGATTTGTAAATCCGCAGGCATCAGTACCCTCAAAAGTGTATTGACCTGGTGGTAAATCGTTCATATAAAACTTACCTGTGGTAGCAACAATATTAAAACTTACATCTTGTGGTAAAGAAGTGCTATATGCTGTTGGTGCTTGAATAATTTTAAGTTGCGTAAGTTTTGCATTACCACTGTATACCGATACAGATGATCTATTTGTACTACAACCTGGTCTTTCTTGAGAAAATAAACCAACATCAACATAAGCTGGTATTGTAATTGTGGTAGGTGGCAAAATATCATTACAAGAATCTGTAAGTTGTAAGGTGTAAGTGCCCAACGGCAAATTATGTAAGATTAAAGACCCCGAAGAGGTAATTAAACTAGAAACATCTAAAGCACCTGTATAAGCTGGAGGTACTTGGGTAAATAAAGCCGATGTAATTTCTGAATTACTTACCGAAGCATATATACTACCTGTATTGAGTACACAACCATCATTAACACCAAATACAGAAGGAGTACGCGGAATTTGTGATAACGAAAAATTGTAATTACTTACTCTACCGCAAGCATCAGTAACAGTAAATTCATAATATCCTAAAGGAGTAGGTTGATTTTCTCCACCAAAAATTACAGTTTCTGTACTATAAGGTCCAGGATATGGACTTGTAAATGAACTTGGGTTAAACCCAGCAGGATAAGTTGTAAAGTTTATAGTGTAAGGAGGCATAAAATTTCTTACAACTATGGTAAAATATTTATCGTCGCAAATAACATCAATTGGGTTATGAGCAACCAATAAATTATGACTTACAGTAAATAGTGATGCATAAGTTTGACTACAACTGTCTTGAACCGAAATATCATACGTGTAACTTTGATTTAAATATTCTGGAAAAACTTGTGTAACATCTACACTCGTAAGCCCACCTGTATTTATAGTTTGTGTATACGTAATATCGGGCGCTCCTCCAGGCGGGTGTAATACATAAGTTACAGTTAATGGATACCCGAGCATAGTTCCTGTTGAAGAAGACAATGTATTGGTAACATTAAAGTTAGTACAAGAATTAGGTACACTATTTGAAACCACTGGATTACCAATAGACATACCTGTAGGGCTACTCACAGTAGTAAACTCTTGTACCAAAGCTGCTCCACAAACATCGGTAACTTTAATAGTGTAAGTTCCTGTTGGTAAATTGTTAAATGTATTACTACTTTGTGCTGCAACCAAAACAGGGCCATTAATAATAGCATAAGTAGCAGCTGTACCAGAATTAACATTGATTATTAATGAACTTAAGTTGGAACACGCTTGGTTTAAGTTTTGTATAGTATAGCTTAAAGGTGTAATTTGATTTTGTATTGTTACTGTTTGTTCTTGGGTTGTTACATTACTTCCTACATTCTCTTGAGCTACAACTTTATAGTCTCCAGCAACCAAACCCGATAAAGTTGTTGTACTTTGTGTACTAATAGGTGTAGTAGTATTGGGTAATTTGTAAATGATATAAGTTAAGCTGCCAGAAGCGTTTGTATTGGAAACAGCAAACGACAAACTGCCGTTACCCGAGCAAGTTTCGTTTGTAGGTGTTACATTCAGGTTAAAGGCAAAACTTAAAGATGTAAATAAAAGTAGTAAAACAATAACAATTTTATTCATTTCTAATAGAATTTGAGGCTCATCAAAATTACATACTTTTTTACTTTTAAAACACTTTTAATCGAATTTTATTGTATTTAATCGGTACTTTTTTTGTTTAATTATTTATTAGATACATTAAACAAATTTGTAAATTTGTAAAAAATTTCTAATATGAAAATATATCAACTACAATCAAAACAATATTTACCAATAGATTTGGATACGGCTTGGGACTTTTTTTCAGATCCAAAAAATTTAAAAACTATTACACCCGATTATATGGGGTTTGATATAATATCTGGGGCAGATTGTAAAATGTTTCCAGGACAGATAATCCAATATTGGGTTTCACCACTATTGGGCATTCGTACAAAGTGGGTTACAGAAATTACCCATGTTATTGATAAACAATATTTTGTAGACGAACAACGTTTTGGGCCTTATGCGTTGTGGCATCATAAACACTTTTTTAAAGCCGTAGATAATGGCGTAGAAATGATTGATATTGTAGATTATAAATTACCTTTCGGATTTATGGGAACCTTAGTGCATCCTATACTCGTAAAACCGAAACTTGAGCAAATTTTTAAATATAGAACAGATAAATTGGTAGAACTTTTTGGTACAATATAATGACAATATTTTGGTTTAGACGCGATTTAAGATTAACAGATAATGCAGGTTTGTATCACGCATTACTACACAGTGATGCAGTATTGCCTATATTTATTTTTGATACAAATATTTTAAATCTTTTAGAAAAAGATGATGCTCGTGTAGATTTTATACATCAACAATTGGAGCACATTAACAATGAACTTTCAAAAAAAAACAAATCGTTAGCAGTATTTTATGGTGAGCCCAAAGCTGTTTTTCTTCAATTAATACAAGAAAACAAGATCGAAAAAGTATACACCAACCATGACTACGAACCCTATGCTCGAAAAAGAGATGTAGAACTTAATTCATTTTTTTCGGAAAACAACATAGCTTTTTTTACCTCAAAAGATCAGGTGATTTTTGAAAAAAGCGAAATTGTAAAAGATAATCAACAACCCTATGTAGTGTATACGCCCTATTCTAATAAATGGAAAGCTACTTTAGAAAACACAACAGTACCTAATTACAACTCCGAAGCCTATTTATATAAAATAGCGACACACCATTACCCATTTTTGCAACTCAATGATATAGGATTTCAAAAAAGTGCTGTTACAATTCCGAGCTATACTCTTACCAATCAGTTAATAGATAATTACCAAGGTACAAGAGATTTTCCTGCTCTTGAAGGCACATCAAAACTAGGAGTTTACCTTCGTTTTGGTACAATATCGATTAGGCAACTAGTACAACAAGTACAAAAACATCAAAATAAAACATTTTTAAACGAATTGATTTGGAGGGAATTTTTTATGCAAATACTATGGCATTTCCCTCATACTATTTCAAAAAGTTTTAAACCTCAGTATGACGCTATAGTTTGGGAAAACGACGAAGAAAAATTTAAAAAATGGTGTCAAGGAAAAACAGGCTATCCTTTTGTAGATGCAGGTATGCGCGAGTTGAATGCTACAGGCAATATGCACAATAGAGTGCGAATGATTGTAGCAAGCTTTCTTTGTAAACATTTATTAATAGATTGGCGTTGGGGCGAAACTTATTTTGCTACTAAATTACTCGATTATGAACAAGCTAGTAATGTAGGTAATTGGCAATGGGCAGCAGGAAGCGGCGTTGATGCAGCACCTTATTTTAGAATATTTAATCCCGAAGAACAAGTAAAAAAGTTTGATAAAGATTTGCGCTATATTAAAAAATGGATTCCAGAATTTGGTACTCCCTATTATCCACAACCTATAGTAGAGCATAAAGCGGCTAGAGAAAAATGCTTGTTTACGTATAAAAAAGCATTAGGATAATTTTCTTTTTAAATATTTATAAAAAAGCACCAAAACAAACAGTAAAATTACTACCACCACACCTGCAACAATGGGTAAAAAAATCGATAAAGAACTTAATGCCAAAGCACTACCTGTTTCGGTGGTGGTTACTATAGGATTTGCCAAACCACCAGTTTTTACAGACGAACCTAAACGCGTTACAGTTGTGAAACTTTGTACTGCAGCTGCGGTTCCAGAGCCTGCAATGAGTGATATTATTGTAGCCAAAGTAGGATCTAAATGAACACTCGTAGCAAACATTACCAAAAAACCTGCTATAGTAGCAAGAGGTACAGCCATGGTATCGAGTAGATTATCAACAAAAGGAATATAATAAGCCACAATTTCTACTAGCATCGCTACTCCAAAAACCACTACACTAATAGGGTTGCCCAGCCAAGAAAGTGAATCTGTTAATGAAATAAAGTGAAAGTGCGATGCAATACTTAATAAAAATAGAGGCAAAAAAACTCTAAATCCTGTAGAAGATGCTAATCCTATTCCTATGCAAATTGAAATTAATACATCTATATTCATTCTTTTTTTATCAAACTTACAAATTAATTTTGGATAAAAAAGACTATTTTATACGAGTAAAACAGCGAATTAAAATACAAAATTAGTCGCTAAAATGTAACTATTTTTTTAAAATATAATATTTTTCTTACTAAATAGTTATTATTCATTTTAAAATAAATAAAATTTAAAAGTTAAATTTTTACCATTTAAAATTAATTTACTATAAAAAACTGAAATATATTTAAAAATTACGAAATCAAATAAAAATAAAACCAAAAAAAGGGATTTAAATTGTGTAAATCGCTTATTAATATTAAATTTGAAAAATAAAACCCAAAATTATGAGTCAAAATCATCCTAAATTCGAAATCCAAAGACCAGTACCTGTAGATAAAGAAGTGTCTTGGAATAAATCATTAGTTATAATGAGTAAAGCAGACGCATTAGGAAGAATAGAATATGCTAATGAGGCATTTATTGATGTTTCTGGTTATGAAGACTATGAATTGATTTCACAACCACACAACATTATTCGTCATCCAGATATGCCTAAAGTAATCTTTAAATGTCTTTGGGATGAGCTTAAAAAAGGTAATAATTTTCATGCTATAGTTAAAAACATGGCAAAATCAGGTAGATATTATTGGGTAATTACCGATTTTGAGGTGATTAAAGATGATCATGGTAAAATTTTAAATTATATTGGAAGAAGAAAATCTGTACCAGAAGAAGTAATTTCAAAATATATAGAGCCTTTGTACAAAAGACTTTTGCAAATAGAAACTGTAAGCGGTATTGATGCGAGTGAAAAATATTTAAAAGGTTATCTAGAAGAAAAAAATAAATCTTATATTGATTTTGTTCAAGATATAGTTTCTTCTTACACTAAAATGTCTAACTCTGATTCAAAAAACAAAAAAAGTTTTTTTGCTAGATTTTTTTCGTAATTGAATTTATAAAATTGATATTCATTTTAGGCTGATTTATTAACCATTATTACTTTAATGTAACATTAAGGTAAAATTAAATACATAAGTTATGAGTGAAAATCATCCAAAATTCGAATTGCAAAGACCAGTACCAATAGATAAAGAGGTGTCTTGGGATAAAACTCAAACTATTATGAGTAAAACTGACCCTCTTGGAAGGATAGAATATGCAAATGAAGTATTTATTGATGTATGTGGTTATGAAGATTATGAGCTTATGTCACAACCTCATAATATTATTCGTCATCCCGATATGCCTAAAGTAATATTTAAACACTTATGGGATGAATTGAAAAAAGGAAACAATTTTCATGGTATTGTAAAAAATATGGCAAAATCAGGAAGATACTATTGGGTAATTACCGATTTTGAAGTTGCTAAAGATGAAAATGGTAAAATTTTAAATTATTTTAGTAGAAGAAAAGCAGTTCCTGCCGAAGTTGTAACAAAATATATAGAACCTTTGTACAAAAGACTTTTACAAATAGAAACCGTAAGTGGTGTTGATGCAAGCGAAAAATATTTAAAAGGTTTTCTTGAAGAAAAGAAAAAAACATACATAGAGTACATTCAAGATATTATGTCTGAATACCATAAATCTACCAACCCAGTAAAAGAGAAAAAAGGATTCTTTGCCCGTTTCTTTTCATAATTAAATTTATAAATTATTTTAAACATCAAAACTGTAGTCATTAAAATTTACTACAGTTTTTTTTTATATTTTTGAAAAAAAATCATGAAAATAATTGCTGTTATCCCTGCTCGTTACGCCTCTACCCGCCTACCTGCAAAACTAATGCAAGACTTACATGGAAAACCTGTGATAACGAGAACCTATGAAGCTGCTGTTGCAAGTAATTTGTTTGACGATGTGTTTGTCGTTACAGATTCGGAGCTAATATTAAACGAAATACTATCTAGAAAAGGAAAAGCCATTATGAGCCAAAAGCAACATGAAAGTGGCAGCGATCGTATTGCAGAGGCTATAGAAAATATCGATGTAGATATTGTTGTAAATATTCAAGGAGACGAACCTTTTATTAATAAAGCTCCTCTCGTAGAACTTATAAATACTTTTAAAAATGATGTTACAAATCAAATAGACTTGGCATCTTTAATGCGAGAAATTACCAGCCAAAACGATATTGAAAATCCAAACCATGTAAAAGTAGTTGTAGATCAAAACAATTTTGCACTCTATTTTTCAAGATCTGTTATTCCTTATCCGCGTGAAACCAATGTTGGAGTACGCTATTTTCAGCACATAGGCATTTATGCTTTTAGAAAACAAGCTTTATTGGATTTTTCAAGGTTGCCAATGAAATCTCTAGAAGCATCTGAAAAACTAGAACAACTTCGTTATTTAGAATTTGGAAAACGTATAAAAATGATTGAAACACAGCATGTTGGTATAGGTATAGATACGCTAGAAGATTTAGAAAAAGCACGAAAATTTATACAAACTAACGCAACTTTTTAATTGTAAAAATTTCGTTGTGCTCTTCAATTTTTGGATACATTCTTATAGAATAATCATGACCAAACATACTCTTATATTTTTGGTTTCTTAATTTATCATCTTCAGAAATAACCATCGTATTGAAAAGAATAAAACCATTGGTATTTAAATGATTATTTACTTTATTGATAAAAAACTCTTCAAATAGAAAGTTTGGCATTTTGGTATCTTGAAAAATATCAATAATAATTAAATCGTAAGTAGTCGTTGTTTTTAAAATAAATTCAAATGCATCTTGGTTTACAATTTCAACTTGAGGTAATTCATTAATTTTGAAATATTTATTGGCTAAATTAATAACCTCTGTATCTATTTCGACACCTGTTATTTTTCCCGAAAACTTAATTTCATTCAATAATGTTTTAATAACACTACCTCCTGCAACACCTAGCACCAATACAGACTTATAGCTTTTTATTCTATCATAACCAATATATTTAAGTCCTTTGCGTAAAATACGCTGTAAGCTACCATAAGAATAATTGGTATTTTTGCTATCCAAAACCAATTCGCCATTATTCCAAGTAACCTCTAGAGTACCGTTTACAACAGATTTTTTTTTAGATATAATAATGGGATAAATGTAACTTAGCAATTGCTTTATCATAAATGTATAGTAAGATAAAATAAGATGTAATAAATTTACACAAAAGTAAAGTAATAAATAATACAGAGAAATTTCTCTCACAAAAAGATATGGATTATATAGCATTACATAAAAACTTTAAAGAACATAGTTTGTTTGGTCGATACATTCATTTAGATCATATTAATCCGTTATTGCAAAAATATCCTACTCAAATAGTAGGAAAATCAGTGTGTGATAACCCTATTTATTTTCTTGAAGTTGGAAGCGGAAAAACCAAAATATTAATGTGGTCGCAAATGCATGGCAATGAAACTACAACTACCAAAGCGTTATTCGATTTTTTACAGTATTTACATTCCAATCACCAAAGTGCTCAAAACCTTTTATCGCGTTTTACTTTTGGTTTTTTACCCATGGTAAATCCAGATGGTGCAAAAAATTATACGAGAGTAAATGCCAATAATGTAGACCTTAACAGAGATTCTGTACAGCTATCGCAACCAGAAAGTAAAGTTTTAAATGAAATTATTTTAAAATTTAAACCAAATTATTGCTATAACCTACACGATCAACGTACAATTTTTGGGGTAGGTGTCGAACCCAAACCCGCAACCATATCTTTTTTGGCTCCATCGTATAATGAGGCAAGAGAATATAATGATACACGCCTAAAGGCAATTGCTATTATAAACCAAATGAATACCGAATTACAAAAGCATATTCCAAATCAAGTAGGTCGATTTGACGACGGATTTAATATCAATTGTATTGGTGATTATTGTACTGCTTTGCAAATACCCACAATACTTTTTGAAGCCGGACATTATCAAAATGATTACCATAGAGAATTTTCTAGAAAAATAGTTTTTATAGCACTTGTACAAGGTTTATTGAATTTTCCCGAAAACGATATAGTTGCTAATGATTTGGAACAATATTTGAATATTCCTCAAAATGAAGTCGTTTTTTTCGATTTTATTTATAAAAATGTTAAAATAAATTATGATGATAACGAAATAATTACGAATTTTGCAGTGCAATACAAAGAAGTGTTAATTGATGAAAATGTAGAATTACAAGCCTACATTTCTGATATTGGAGAATTAAAAGGTAAATACGGTCATGTAGTTTATAATGCACACAAAATGACCTATTCTGACAATTTAAAAAATATACCAATAATCGATGAAAAAGCCGATTTTTCGATAGGAAAATCAACTTTTTTTGTTAATGGTTTAATAATATAATACATTTTTTATATATTTATAAAATTTTTATCAGCAAACAAATATAAAATATACAAGTCATGAGTAATAAGTTTCGTTTAGATGAAGTAGATCATCAAATTTTGGATATGCTAATTGATAATACTAGAGTACCCTTTACCGATATAGCAAAAAAATTATTGATATCTGCAGGTACTGTTCATGTAAGGGTAAAAAAAATGGAAGATGCAGGTATCATCATGGGATCTTCTTTAACACTTGATTATGAAAAACTTGGCTATTCTTTTATTGCTTATGTAGGTGTATTTTTAAATAATACTTCTCAAACCAAATTTGTTTTAGAACGTATCAACGAAATACCTTTTGTTACAGTGGCTCATGTTACTACTGGAAAATTCAATATCTTTTGTAAAATAAGAGCCAAAGATACAAAACATGCTAAAGATGTTATTTTTATGATTGACGATATTGACGGAGTTTACAGAACTGAAACTATGATATCGCTAGAAGAAAGTATCAACGATAAAAAACGTTTAATGCACACGATATTCAAAGATATTTAATAGAAAAAAATCTTTACAAAACCTCAAGTAAAAATACTTGAGGTTTTTTATATCCTTAAATTTCAAACTCTGACTATTGATTTAAACTATTGAAATCAATTATAAACTATTATATTATATAGAAATATGTAAAACTAAAATTATTCACATTTATGAAAATAAACGACTTGATTCCCAATGAATACTCAAATTTTTATGCTAATTATATTGCATCAGTTTCTAATGAATATACTTTAGTAGAAGAATTAGAAATCTCGATACATAGGTTTATAAAATTTGTACAAGATATTCCCATGGATAAATTTGATTATCGCTATGCCGAAGGGAAGTGGACTATTAAAGAAATTATTCAGCATTTGATAGACGCTGAAAGAATATTTGCCTACAGAGCACTTCGTTTTGCTCGATATGACGCTACAGTTTTATCAGGCTTTGATGAAGATTATTATGTATTAAACTCAACCGCAAACCAACGTAGTATTATGGAGTTACTTACCGAATATTCGGCTGTAAGACACTCTAGTTTGTTATTATTTAAATCATTTACCAATGAGCAATTACTGTATTCTGGAATTGCATCAAACAATAATATATCTGTAAGAGCATTGGGTTTTGTTATAATAGGACATCAAAATCACCATCAAAAAATATTTGAAGAAAGATATTTATAAATCAAAAGCCTCATATAATGAGGCTTTTTATTTCATTAGATGTTGAAAATTAAACAGTCTATTAATTTTAAATTATCTTTTTTATAACTCGCAATCTATGGGTGTGCCTATGGGTATCTACATTAAAGATACCTAAATGGTCAAGCCTGTCAATTCTTACTTTTCCGCTAGCGTGTATAATGTAATTATTTTCCAAAATTATGCCTACATGAATAATATTTCCTTCTTCATTATCAAAAAATGCTAAATCGCCAGGCTCGCTTTCTTCAATAAAACTAAGCACATCTCCTTGTGTAGCTTGTTGCGAAGCATCTCTTAAAAGTTTATAGCCATTGAGTTTGTAAACCATTTGTGTAAAGCCAGAACAATCAATACCAAAAGGGGTTTTTCCTCCCCATAAATAAGGAGCTTCTAAGTATTGCATCGCTGTAGTTACTAAATGCGACTTAGGTAATATACCCGTAATTTTGTAGCCTTCAAACTCAAATTTACTCGTATTGATGGTTTCATCCTTTAAAAAATTAAGCGTAGCTCCTAGTGTAATAGGCAACATTTTATGATGAGCATCTACAACATATTCAACCAAATCTCCGTTTAATATGATAGGCTGATTACTTAATAATTCAAATTGTTCTTTTGCAATTTCTTGATATTGTTTACTATCTATCCAACCTTCATAGTCGTCATAATGTAAATGGATTTTTACCCATTTTTCTAATGTTTCTACAATTTGAAAATGTTCTCCAAATAAAACTTGAGAAACAATTTCACTTTTATCAGAAGGTTCTGCTCTTAATGGAACAATAGATAAATTACAAATGGCAAACATCAATATTAATTTAAGCTCTTTCTATAACAATTGCAGATGCACCACCACCACCATTACAGATAGCAGCAGCTCCTAATTTTGCATTATTTTGTTGCAACACATTGATAAGTGTAACTACGATTCTGGCACCAGAACATCCAAGTGGGTGCCCTAATGAAACAGCACCTCCGTTTACATTCACCTTATCATTTGATAGACCTAAAATTTTGGCGTTTGCCAAGCCTACTACCGAGAAAGCTTCATTAAACTCAAAATAATCAACATCATCTATAGTAATTCCTGCTTTGTCTAGAGCTTTTGGAAGTGCTTTGGCTGGAGCTGTTGTAAACCATTGTGGTTCTTGAGCTGCATCGGCATAACTTTTTATGTATGCTAATGGTTTTAAATTAAGTTCCAATGCTTTTTCTTCGCTCATAAGTACCAAAGCTGCAGCCCCATCATTTATTGTAGAAGCATTGGCGGCAGTTACTGTTCCATCTTTGGTAAAAACAGCATTAAGAGTAGGAATTTTATCTAATCTTACATTAGTATATTCTTCATCTTTAGCCACAATTATAGGATCTCCTTTACGTTGAGGAACTTCTACAGGTACAATTTCAGCATCAAAATTGCCATTTTCCCAAGCCGTAGCCGAGCGATTGTATGATTGAATAGCAAAATTATCTTGATCTTCTCTAGAAATATTATATTCCTTAGCACACATATCTGCACATACCCCCATAGCATTATTATCATAAGCATCTGTAAGTCCGTCTTTTTGTAAACCATCAATTAAAGATGTTGGACCAAATTTAACGCCATTTCTTAAATGTACATAATGAGGAATTTGACTCATATTTTCCATACCACCTGCAACTACAATTTCAGCATCACCACACATAATAGCTTGAGCTCCTTGCATAATAGCTTTCATTCCCGAAGCACATACTTTATTTACTGTAGTACACGCAACTGTATTGGGTAAACCAGCGTACAAAGCTGCCTGGCGTGCTGGAGCTTGCCCTTCGCCTGCTTGAACTACATTTCCCATAAGCACTTCATCTACTAAAGTTGGGTCTAACTGTATTTTATTTAAAGCTCCTTTAATTGCTGCAGCACCAAGTTTGGTAGCAGAAACACTAGAAAGTCCACCCATAAAAGTTCCTATAGGTGTTCTAACTGCAGATACTATAACTACTTTTTTGTTCATATTTTAAATCTTTTGTTTGTTTTTATTTTAAATGATAACTACAAAACTACTATTTTTAATAGAATTATAAAGAAAACTAGCTTTTTATTATTTTTTGAAAGCCAAAAGATTTGTTTATCTATTGCTATTTTACTGATAATTATACAGTTCTATTTGTTTTAAAAAAAAACAATAAAAAAAGAGTAAAAATACTTGTAAATATTAACTTCTTATTCTACATTTGCAACCGCTTAAAAGCAGAAGTTCTACAATTTATTGTAAAATTTAGGAGAGGTGCCGGAGTGGTAACGGAGCAGATTGCTAATCTGTCATCGGGTAACCGATGCCAGGGTTCGAGTCCCTGTCTCTCCGCTTTTTTTCGGGGTGTAGCGTAGCCCGGTCATCGCGCCTGGTTTGGGACCAGGAGGTCGCAGGTTCGAATCCTGCCACCCCGACAATGTAAACAAAAGTAACTGCCTTCTAAGCAGTAATCCTTTACCTTAAAAGTAAAGGTCCAATAGCTCAGCTGGATAGAGCAACTGCCTTCTAAGCAGTAGGTCTCAGGTTCGAATCCTGATTGGATCACACGAAAAACCCCGTATTTACGGGGTTTTTTGTTTTTTACTATTTTGTATAAATTACTTCTAGTTTACACATTTTTGCATAAAATTGACGACTAAACTAACGTCTTAAATAAAAACTAATTCGTATACGTTATTTTGATACTATTTTATAAAAAATGCGCTTACTATATGTTTATTTTCTGACATTTTAGATACTTACCTTACAACCTACAAATTTCAGTATTTTTTTGACAATCCATATCAGAGCAAAACGAAAAAAGTGTAATTTAGACAGAACAAAATAACAAATGGAAATAGCAGTAAAACAGCGTAGTAAAAACAAATTTGGTCAATACTTTACACCAGAGGTAGTGGCTGACTTTATGGTTGGTTTGGCTGAAATTTCTGCAAACTCAAAAATTTTAGAACCTTCTTGCGGCGAAGGAATTTTCTTAGAAATCTTACAAAAAAAGGGATACAACAACTTGACAGCTTACGAAATTGATCAAGATTTAGCAACCGAATTTAAGTTTGTTCGTTACGAAAGTTTTGTTTCCGCAAACATTAATGATAAGTTTGATTTAATTATCGGAAATCCGCCCTATATACGGTGGAAAAATTTAGAAGAAGAACTAAAACAAGAACTTTCATTAAATCCAATTTGGAACAAATACTTTAATTCGCTTTGCGACTATCTCTATATTTTCATTCTTAAATCTATTGAATTACTAAACGAAAATGGGCAATTGATTTTTATATGTCCTGAATATTGGATGAATACAACTCATTCTATAACGCTTCGCAATTATATGGTTCAACATGGCTATTTTAAAGAAATTTACCATTTCAACGAAACGCCAATTTTTGACAAAGTAACGGTATCAATTGTCATTTTTAAGTTTGTAAAAAGTAAACAGAAAACTGGTGAATCTTGTGCCGAGCGAGGTCAAAGTATTAAGGTTGCAAAATTCTACGCAAATAAAAAACTTACTTCTGAAACACTAAAAAATTTACAGCATCAAATCCCATTCAAAGACTCAGAATATTTGCAAGTTTCACAATTCAAAACCAATGAGCGTTGGATATTGCAAAGTGATGAAATTCGCAAAGAATTACAGATACTAGAAACTGTTTGCCAAAAACAGAATCCGACTTCTTTAATTAGTTTTTTTGAGGAAGAAAAAATTGATTTTCAGACTATTGGCGAAGTTTGTGACATCGGCAATGGACTTGTTAGTGGGCTTGATAAGGCATTTCAAGTAAATGGACACGAACTAAACAGTGCAGAAAAATTAGCTACAATTAACGTAGTTAAAGCAAAAGATTTGATTCCTTTTTTTGCTGAAAACATTACCAAATACATTTTCATCAAAGACGGTTTAGAGGAAAATGAATTTCAAAAAACATATCCAAATTACTATTCACATTTTCAAAAATACAAAACGGATTTAGAAAAACGCTACCAATACAACCGAATAATAAATTATTGGGAATGGGTTTTCTTGCGAAATTTCAATTTGTTTAGCAAGCCTGATAAAAGAATTTTTGTGCCTTGTAAAGAAAGAATTTCTAATAAAAATTATTTTCGTTTTGCACTCGTTGAAGGTGATGTTTTCCCAACACAAGATGTAACAGCAATTTTCAAAAAATCTGAAACCAAAGAAAGTATTGAATACATTTTGGCTTATCTCAATCAACCAATAATTTTTGATTGGCTGAAATGTAATGGAATTGTAAAAGGAAATATTGTTGAATTTTCAGAAAAACCGATTGCAAGTATTCCATTCAGAAAAATTGATTGGAACAACGAAGATGAAGTTTTAATACATAATTCTATTACTCATATTACTCAACAATTTTTGACTAACAAAGACAAAAAGTTGTTTTCAAAAATAAATCCATTATTTAATCAACTTTTTAAAATTAAATGAATGTAAATTATACCAAGTTAGCAAAGAATTTAAAAGGAACTTCTGTTCCTAAACCACTATCTGGAACATTGTCTGGACACGCAGCAGGTGAACCGTTTGACAAACATGTATACGCTGAAATCAAAAAGCAATTTCCAAAAAACACGTTTCGTCAATACGAATATTTGAATGACCTGTTTAGCAAAAATCCTAACGTAATTGGTTTTCAAGCAAGACAAGCATTATTTAATTCGCCAACTGTTTTGTTTTTACTAAGTCGTGGAAAGAATGCAACAGACAAATGGAGTATTGAAAATCCATTTGACGAAAAACAAAATGATACAGCCGACATTTTAGTAGTGAAAGATGGTTTTTACGAAATCATTGACATTAAAACTCGTAATATTTCAAAATCGGCACAACCACCAAACATTATTTCTGCATTTAAGTTAGCGCAAGTTTGTGCTAAAATGATAGAAAACAAAGAGTTTAACGATTTTACAATTAACTATTTTGAAATTGATTGGCTGTTGGACAACGATAAATTAGTTTGTTACGACACACATTTCGCCTGTTTGTTTAAAGCACAACCAGGTAATCTTTATATAAATTGGGCAGCCGCAATGCAAATTCAATTTCACGTTAGCGACTTAGACCAATCGTTTAATGGAAGTATGGAAAGTTGGGCTAAATCTTACTTGAAACATTTCGTAGCACAAGCCAAAAAACGTGCAGACGATATGATTACGAAGTTTGTAATGCCGTTTGAAAAATACATCAAATAACAACGACACTTAAACAAAAGTTTGGAGTAATTGGGTTATCAACGCACAAGGCAACTACAC
Source organism: Flavobacterium croceum DSM 17960 (assembly GCF_002917885.1). Lineage (GTDB taxonomy): Bacteria > Bacteroidota > Bacteroidia > Flavobacteriales > Flavobacteriaceae > Flavobacterium > Flavobacterium croceum. The sequence continues at coordinate 65,385 of NZ_PQNY01000013.1, read as the reverse complement.
AAAACTAAGTACAACAAGCCGAGAAACATTATAACAATGATTCAAATTCAGTTTCAGAAATAATAGGAATACTTAGTTGGTTTGCTTTTTCCAATTTGGCTGGCCCCATATTTTCTCCGGCTACAACATAGTTTGTCTTAGCTGAAATTGAACTACCTACTTTACCCCCATTTGATTCTATTAATTGTTTTAACTCGTCTCGTGAAAATTTCTCAAAAACACCAGAAACAACAAATATTTTACCATACAATTTATTAGAAATTAAAGAGTTGTCTTCTTTTACTTCAAATTGTACTCCAAATGATTTTAATTTTGAAATAATATCAATATTGTGTGTATTTGCAAAAAATTCTAGTACACTTTGCGCTATACGAGCTCCAATTTCATCTACTTTTGTAAGTTCTTCTTCGGTAGCTTGCGATAGTGCATCAATATTTTTATAATGCTTTGCTAATTTTTTGGCTACGGTTTCTCCTACATATCGTATTCCTAAAGCAAATAAAACTTTTTCAAAAGGTATAGATTTTGATGCCTCAATTCCGTTAATTAAATTTTCTGCACTCTTTTGAGCCATTCGTTCCAAAGGAACAATATCTTGTATAGTGAGTGTGTACAAATCAGAATAATCTTTCACTAAATTGTTTTTGTAGAGTAAGGCTACTGTTTCTCCGCCCAATCCATCAATATTCATTGCTTTTCTCGAAATAAAATGCTCAATTCGTCCTATAATTTGTGGTGGACATTCGTAATAATTTGGGCAATAATGTTGTGCTTCGCCTTCTTTACGTTCTAATTTATGACCACAATCGGGACAATTCGTTATATAAACTATCGGTTCTGAATTGGAATTTCTTTTGGCAACTCCAATAATTTTAGGAATAATCTCTCCACCCTTTTCTACAAAAACTTCATCTCCTATATGCAAATTTAATTTTTCTATTTGATCTGCATTGTGCAACGAGGCTCTCTTTACAATGGTACCTGCAAGTTGTACGGGTTCTAAGTTTGCTACAGGGGTTATTGCTCCTGTTCTACCTACTTGGTATGCAATGCTATTTAGTGTAGTAGTAACCTGTTCAGCTTTAAACTTATAAGCAATAGCCCAACGAGGAGATTTGGCTGTATACCCTAATTCTTGCTGATATAGAAACTGATTTACTTTAATAACAACTCCATCTGTCTCGTACGGTAAATTATGTCGTTCTTTATCCCAATACGAAATAAAGTCTAATACGTCGTTCATAGTATTTGCCAACTTGGAAAACTCGGGTACTTTAAATCCCCATGTTCGTGCAGATTCTAAACTTTCAAATTGTGTAGTACAAGGCAAATTTTCTCCTACTACAGTATACAATAAACAATCTAACGGGCGTTTGGCCACTTCTTTACTATCTTGCAATTTCAAACTTCCTGATGCAGTATTTCTTGGGTTTGAATACGGAATTTCACCTAAATCGATAAGTTCCTTGTTCATTTTCTCAAAACCTTTGAGAGGCAAAATAATTTCTCCACGTATCTCAAATTTTTCGGGAAAATTACCTTTTAATTGTAATGGAATTGATTTTATAGTTTTTATATTCGTTGTAACATCATCACCTTGAAAACCATCACCGCGTGTAACTGCTCTGTACAATTTACCATTTATATAAGTAATACTAATAGAAGCGCCATCATATTTAAGTTCGCAGGTGTATTGTAATGGTACATTTCCTAGTATTTTTTGAATTTTATTTTCCCAATCAAACAAATCATCTTTAGAATATGAATTGTCTAATGAGTACATTCGTTTTTCATGTACTACAGTTTCAAAATTTTTAGTAACAACACCTCCTACACGCTGTGTGGGCGAATTTTCATCAAAAAATTCAGGATATTGATTTTCAAGTTCAATAAGTTCTTTAAGTTTTGCATCAAATTCAAAATCTGAAATAGTCGGCATATCCAATACATAATAATTGTAATTATGTTGCTCTATTTCTGTGCGTAAATGCTCTATTTTTTTTTGAATGTCCATGTCCGAAAATTTATAACCGAAATTTACAAAAATATTATTTTAAAGTGCTCTTCAATTTATTATAAATTTCTCCTTTGCTAATATTGGCTCCTTGTTTAATAAACTCAAAAATTTCTAAACTACGTTCTTTACTATATTTTTTTGAGCCCTTAATAATTTCTAAATCATCGGAACTTAAATGTGAATCGAGCCAAAGTAAACCTTGTTGTGTAGTAAAATCGATATCTACATTCGTTTTTAATATGATAGATTCCATCTCGTTTTCTAAGCATTGTATTAAAAATATATGCTGTTTAGAAAAATGCTCCAAAAATGCAGTATTTTGTAATACGCCTTCCCAAATCAAATCAGAAAAAACATCCAATTCTTGTTCGGCAATATTTGGTTTTTCTTCTTTTATGATATCCCATTCTTTTTTATCTATTTTTTGAGAAGCTAAAAAATTGGAAAACTCTTGATGCAAAGCTTCAAATTGTTCTTTCGTTAATCTTGAATATTTCATAAATATTTTCTGTGTAAACAAAAAAACTCGTCATAAAGACGAGTTTTTTGCTATATACTTTGTTATTACTTATTCTGCAACAATTTCGTAAGGTAAATCTACAATAACTTCTCTATGAAGTCTAACTGTAGCATTATATTTACCTAAACGTTTAATAGTACCACTTGTAATAAATTTTCTATCTATAGAATGACCTGCTTTTTCTAAAGCCGCTACGATATCTATATTTGTAATAGAACCAAATAATTTTTCACCTCCTGCTTTTGCTGTAATTTTGATATCCAATTGTTTCAAACTTTCAGCAATAGCTTTAGCATCATTAACAATTTTTTGCTCTTTGAAAGCTCTTTGTTTTAAATTTTCTGCTAATACTTTTTTCGCAGATGGAGTTGCTAATGTTGCAAAACCTTGTGGGATTAAAAAGTTACGACCATAACCAGGTTTTACGGTTACTACATCATCTTTAAATCCTAAATTTTGAACGTCTTGTTTTAAGATAATTTCCATTGTTGTTGTCCTTTTTTAATATGAGAAGTTAGGTTTCGAAAAAAACGAAAACCAACAACTTGTTCTTTAATAATTATTTTAGCAAATCGGCTACATAAGGCATTAAAGCCAAATGACGAGCTCTTTTAATTGCTACTGAAACTTTTCTTTGGTATTTTAAAGATGTTCCTGTTAAACGACGAGGAAGTATTTTACCTTGCTCGTTTACAAATTTCAATAAGAAATCAGGATCTTTGTAATCTACATATTTTATTCCAGATTTTTTGAAACGACAATATTTTTTTGCTTTGTTTGTTTCAATGTTTAAAGGCGTTAAATATCTAATATCTCCGTCTTTTTTTCCTTTTGCTGATTGCTCAATTGTAGACATACTTTTTACGCTTTAGATTTTAGTTTTTCTCTTCTTCTTTCTGCCCAAGATACTGCGTGTTTATCTAACGTTACTGTTAAAAAACGCATAACTCTCTCGTCTCTTCTAAATTCAGTCTCAAATGAAGAAATAATATCTCCAGCTGCTTCAAACTGAAATAAATGATAGAAGCCACTTTTTTTGTGTTGGATTTCATAAGCCATTTTTTTAAGACCCCAATCCTCTTTAGCTACCATCTTGGCTCCTTTTGAAGTAAGAAAATCCTCAAATTTGCTTACTGTTTCCTTTACCTGTTGCTCAGATAAAACGGGATTCAAGATGAAAACAGTTTCATAATTGTTCATAATAAATCTTATTTATATTAAATTGGGTGCAAATGTAAACATTTTTTTTAAACGAGCACTATTGTTTGTAGTATTAATTCGTCAAACGACAAAAAACATCGATAAAGTTACTTAATATCAAATTTATCTTTTATTTTTACAGTGTTTTAATACAAATTATAATCCATGAAATTAAATTGTGTAGTTGTAGATGACAGTTCTTTACAAAGAATGATAATAGCTAAATTGGTTACAAATCATCCTAATTTGAATTTAATTGGTGATTTTTCTAATGCTATTGAAGCAAAAAATTGTTTAACTGTTTATCAAGTCGATGTGGTGTTTTTGGATATCGAAATGCCCGTTATTAGCGGATTTGATTTTATTGATGGTTTAAAAACAAAACCTCAAATTATATTTATCACTTCTAAGGCAGAGTATGCCGTAAAGGCGTTTGACTATGAAGCTACTGATTATTTGCAAAAGCCTATTGTTTTAGAACGTTTTAATGCTGCTGTAAAAAGAGCATTGGATTTATATGCGCTTAAAAATGACATTCATGAAGATGATGGAGATTTTATTTTTATAAAAAGTAACCTTAAAAATTTAAAGATATACGTAAATAAAATAAAATGGATTGAAGCTTATGGTGACTATATAAAAGTAGTTACCGAAGAAGATTCAAACCTTGTACTTTCTACACTAAAATCTTTTGAAAGTGAATTGCCCAAAGATAAGTTTGTACGTGTACACAAGTCATTTATCATCAATATTAACAAGGTTCAAAAATTTAACAGCAAATATGCCGAAATTGGAGACGCAAAAATTCCATTAAGCAGAAATAAAAAAGAAGGGTTACTCAAGGCACTATCATTATCTTAATAAAAATCTACATTTATTGCTATTTTAACCGATTTATATTGAGAAATTGTTTCAAAACTATTTAGAATTTTCTGAATAGTTTTTTTTGTAACTATTAATTGGTTTGAATAAGGTAGTTTTATTAAAATTGTTCGTATATATTCATTTCTTATTTTGGAAACAGCGGGTTCTTCTGGCCCTAAAACAGGTATATCCAAATGTTGTTTTAATACATTATACAACCAAAAAGATGCTTCTTTTAGTTTTTCGTAATCACGATTTTTTAGGGTAAATTTTACCAACCTACAATAAGGCGGATACTTAAATATTTGACGTTCATATAACTGCTCTTTATACATACCCAAATAATCTTGGTTACTTACTTGCTGAATAATATTGTGTAACGGATTGTAGGTTTGAATAACTACTTTGCCCTGTTTTTCTCCTCTACCAGCCCTACCCGAAACTTGCGTCATCATTTGATAACTTCGCTCAAAGGCTCTAAAATCGGGGTAATAAAGCATATTGTCTGCATTCATAATTCCAACCAACGATACATTATCAAAATCTAAACCTTTTGCCAACATTTGTGTACCAACCAAAACATCTATTTCACGGTTTTTAAAAGCATGTATAAGGTTTTCAAAACTATTTTTACCTCGAGTTGTATCTTGATCCATACGCTTAATATTAGCATTTGGGAACAATTCTGCCAATTCTAATTCTATTTGTTCTGTACCAAAACCTTTTGTAGACAAATCTACCGAAGCACAAACATGACAATTTGTAGGTTTTGCTATAGCATATCCACAATAATGACAACGCAATTGATTTTTAAACTTATGGTAGGTTAAACTCACATCGCAATTAGGACATTGAGGAACATGGCCACAAGTAATACATTCTAAAACGGGTGCAAAACCTCTTCTATTTTGGAATAAAATTACTTGTTCTCCTAAACCAAGTGATTGTGCTATTTCGTCTAGTAATAAAGAACTAAAATGCCCTGTCATTTTTTTTCTAAAATAAGCATCTTTTAAATCTACAAGCACTATTTCGGGTAAAGGGGTTTTAGAATACCTTTCAGATAAAGTTACCAATCCATACTTGCCAGAAAGAGCATTGTAATACGTTTCTATAGAAGGTGTTGCAGAGCCTAGTAAAACTTTCGATTTGTAACTAGAAGCCAAAACCATTGCTGCATCACGGGTGTGGTATCTTGGTGCTGGATCTGTTTGTTTAAACGAGGGTTCGTGTTCTTCATCTATTATAATTAAACCTAAATCTTGAAAAGGTAAAAATAGAGCCGACCTCGCACCTATGATTATTTTACTTTTGTCGGAATTGGCAAGCAAATTATTCCAAACTTCTACCCTTTCATTATTTGAATATTTTGAATGAAATACCGAAACCAAATTTCCAAAATAGGCCGTTAATCGAGATACAAGTTGTGTGGTAAGCGCGATTTCGGGAACAAGAAATAAAACTTGTTTGTTTTGCAGTAAGCAATCGTTAATAAGTTTTATGTAAATTTCTGTTTTACCTGATGCTGTAATTCCATGTAATAATACAGCATTTTTATTCTGAAAATTATTACCTATTTCTTCATAAGCTTTCTGTTGAGCAGTACTTAACAGCAAATTATTTACATTGTTGCTCGATGTAAAAGAAACTCTATCTTCTTGAACATAGTATTCTTCAAATATGTTTTTTTCTACCAAAGTTTTCAAAGTAGATGCAGGTAAAACATGGGTTATTTGGCTAGCTGCAATAGGCTTTTTTTGTGTAGATTTTAATTGAAAATAATACAGAATAATTTCTTTTTGCTTTGCTCCTTTTAAAGTGTCTAAAAGCTCTGATAATGCTGTTTCGGTAGCATAATTATCATGAAGTTTAATGTATTTAATTAGTTTAGGTTTAAATAGTTCTTGCAATTCTTCTTTTACAGATATAAGTTGTTTCTGAATAAGAATTTGTACTACAGGCAAAACATTTTTTTTATGCAAGATAGAAGCTACATCTTCAATTTTTAATTGTGTTTGAAAAGATAAAGCTTCTAGTATTAAAAACTCATCATCTGTGAGCTGGTCTTGAGAATTTTCTGCACTTTGATTGGAGTAAATAATTGTTTCACTTTCCAATAGTAACGCCGAAGGTAAAGCACATTTAAAGACTTTTCCTAAAGAGCACATATAATATTCTGAAATCCATTGCCAATGCTGTATTTGTATAGATGTAACAACAGGAGCAGTATCTAATATTTGATGTATTTCTTTGGCTTGATAGAGCAAAGGTTCTTGTTGGTGCTTATTGAGAATAAGTGCTGTATATATTTTTGTTTTTCCAAAAGGCACAGCCACCCGCATACCTTGTTGCACAAAAGCATACTCTGCTTGAGAAACTTGATATGTAAAAGTTTTAGCAACAGCCAGAGGTAAAACAACTTCTATAAAAAACATACTTTGCTTTTGCTATTAAAAAATACTATTATTGACAAATTTAAATAAACTCCATCTCTTTACCATCATCTGCCAAATGTACAGAATGAAAAATAGTATTGGCTTCTTCTTTAAACATTTCTATATTGTTGTATCGTGTAGAATAATGCCCCAGTATAAGATGCTGCACTTGTGCTTTTTTGGCTATAAGTGCTGCTTGTTTTGCGGTACTATGCATTGTTTTATCAGACAAATGACTCTCAGATTCCAAAAATGTACTTTCATGGTATAATACCGTTGCTTTTTCTATAATTGGTAATATAGATTCGGTATACATTGTATCGCTACAATAGGCATAACTTTTTGGAGCAATGGGATTAAATGTTAATTGAGCATTTGGAATAATTACTCCGTTTTCCAAAACCATATCACCTCCTTGTTTAAACTTGTTAAAATATAGTTTATCAATATTATAACTTGCTAATGCTTCAAAATTAAGTCTGCGTTCTGTATTTTTTTCTAAAAATAAAAAACCATTCGTGTAGACTCTATGTTGCAACGGAATTGTTTTTACAATAACTTTTTCATCTTCAAACAACAATTCTGATTCTTTTGAAACCAATTCATGAAAATACAAATTATAGCCTGTATAAGAACCCGATGCTCTAAGTTGTAAAAGTATGATTTCTTTAATGCCTTTTGGACCATAAACATGCAAATCGTTTTCTCTATTAAGAAGCATAAAAGTTGAAATCAAACCAATAAGCCCATAAAAATGATCGCCATGCAAATGTGAAATAAAAACATGATTGATTTTTGAAAACTTTACCTTACTTTTTCTTAATTGCACTTGTGTTCCTTCTGCACAGTCTATTAAAAAAGTATGATTTTTTATCTCCAAAACTTGCGATGTTGGGTTGGAAAAGGTACGCGGAGTAGCGGCATAACAGCCAAGAATTGTAATTTTCAAGATTTATCTTTATTGATAATTTTAGCGTACTTTACAATCGTAAATAGAGAGAATAGTAATGCGGTAAAAAACAAAACGATTTTAAACCAATCAAAATTGCCCGATTTAATACCTATTATAAGTTGTGACGCTAGTAAAAATGTAAAAAAAAACAACAATATAGCGTTGCCGTAAAGTATAATTTTTGGGTTCATAAATTACTTATTTTAAAATCCTAAATCGCGCTCTATTTCTTCCATTTCAATAATATCAAAAGCTTCTTGCAAAGTTGGAACCACAGTAAGTTGAGCAGGAGTTTTATTAAAATCGATGTTTGACGCTACGATTACCAATGACTTTTTATTTTTTTTATGTGTTTTTTGTAATGGTAAAAATGCCTTAATGTCATCGAGGGAAATCTCTTTTTTTGAAATATCGAGTACTAAATTGTCATTATGAAATGTTTGATACTCATGTGTTACTTTCTCTAAAAATACAGAAACAAGTTCTTGTGTATCTTTTAAAACAGTACATTGATGCTTTTTTTCTACTTTCATTTAACAGATAATATTAAAATGCTAATTTACAAATTCTACTTTAGTTTAGACGCCAAAAGATAAATAACTGCCATGCGCACCGCTACTCCATTTTCTACTTGTTCTAATATAACAGAGTGAGATGAATCGGCAACTTCTGATGTAAGTTCTACTCCTCTATTGATGGGCCCAGGGTGCATAATTACAATTTCTTTATTTAAAGTTTCCAACAATTCTGAGGTAATACCATATTGTTGAGCATACTCTCTTGTAGAAGGAAAATAATTTACATCTAATCTTTCGTTTTGAACCCTTAATACATTTGCTACATCACACCAATGAAGTGCTTTGGCTAAATTGGGTTCTACGGTAACACCTAAACTTTCTATATGCTTTGGAATAAGTGTTTTTGGTCCACAAACTTTTACTTCTGCTCCTTGCATTTTTAGAGCAAAAATATTTGACAACGCTACTCTCGAATGCAGTATATCGCCAACAATAACAATTTTTTTTCCTGCAACTTCTCCTAATTTTTCTTTAATTGTAAAGCTATCTAGTAATGCTTGTGTAGGATGCTCATGCGCTCCATCGCCCGCATTAATAATTGTTGCATTTACATTTTTTGCCAAAAAATGAGCTGCTCCAGCGTGTGAATGTCGCATAACCACCATATCTACTTTCATCGAAAGAATATTATTTACAGTATCTATAAGTGTTTCTCCTTTTTTTACAGATGATTGTGCCGCAGAAAAACTAATTACATCTGCCGAAAGTCGTTTTTGTGCCAATTCAAAAGAAAGTTTGGTTCGGGTGCTATTTTCAAAAAAAATATTAGCAATCGTTACATCGCGCAAAGATGGAACTTTTTTTATTGGTCTATTTATTACTTCTTTAAAATGTGCGGCTGTATCAAAAATTAAATCTAAATCTTGTTTCTTTAAATATTTAATTCCTAAAAGATGATTTACCGATAATTCAGACATGGTTTGGTAGTTTGTTGTGTTATTTTAAATAATAAATACAGCATCTTCGCCTTGTGTTTCTAGCCAAGAAACTTTTACTTTTTCATTATTAATAGCATCTACTTGCTTGCCTTTATAATCGGGTTGTATGGGTAAATGCCTACTAAATCTTCTGTCAATAAGTGTTAATAATTCTACCGATTTTGGTCGCCCAAAAGATTGTATTGCCGTAAGTGCCGCATTTATACTTCTGCCTGTATACAAAACATCATCTATAAAAACGACTTTTTTATTTTCGACCAAAAAATCAATTTGGGTTTTATTGGCTTCCAAAGGTTTTACAGAATGTTTAAAATCATCTCGAAAAAAAGTAATGTCTAAAAAACCTAACTTTAGATTTTGAATAGCATACTTTTCAAGCAATATTTTCTGAATTCTATTGGCTAGAAAAGTGCCTCTAGGTTGTATGCCTATCAATACAGTTTCTGAAAAATCGGCATGCTTTTCTACCAATTGGCAAGCCAAACGTTGTAGCATAATTGCCATTTCTTTGGAACTGAGTAATACTTTTTGACTCATAAATAAAGAAGTGTGCTGTTTGGTGTGTAAAAATACGTATTTATACTGTACAAAAAAAGCTTGTTACGTTTTATGTAACAAGCTTTTAATTTTTAAGCAACAAAGTATTTGCTATTTTTTATACCATTTTCTATACTTAACATAAGCAATTGCTGATAAAATGAAATAACCTACGAGTATGTATAAATAAATTTGTACATTTTGTCTTTCACCTGTAGCATACGAGTGCATACCCGATAAATGAAAATTCACACCAAAATATGTCATTAAAATAGAAGCAAATGCTAAAACACTCATAAAGTTAAAGGCAAATAAGCCTCGCAAAGCAGGTACAAATCGTGCATGAATTACAAATGCATACACCATTATACTTATTAAAGCCCACGTTTCTTTTGGATCCCAACCCCAGTATCTCCCCCAGGATTCGTTTGCCCATTGTCCGCCCAAGAAATTACCAATAGTAAGCATAACCAAACCAATAGTTAGAGCCATTTCTGTAATGTAAGTAATCTCTTTGATGTTAAGTTCCATTTTTTGTTTGTTATTTTTATTGGTAAAAATAATTAGCAATAGTGAAACCAAACCAAGCACCATTCCTAGTGTAAAAGGACCATAACTTGCCACAATTATTGCAACATGTATCATTAGCCAATACGAATTAAGTACAGGTTGTAAATTGCCTATATCTGGATCCATCCAATTCCAATGAGCAATCATTAATATCATAGAAGAAACAAAAGCTCCTGCAGCAACTGTAAGCTTCGATTTTGTATCAAATGCTAATGCAAAAAACGATGTTGCCCAAGAAACATAAATCATACTTTCGTATGCATTACTCCAAGGCGCGTGCCCAGACACATACCAACGAGCTATAAGCCCAAGTGTATGAACCACAAATAATATAGCTATAAATATATGAGTAGCATTAATAGTTAATATTAACCATTTTGGATTAAAAAATATATTTGAAACTACCAGTATTATCATAATTACACTGGTAACCATCAGTACTGCAAATAGATTTTTAAAAACATCATATTTGTTATACAAAATTTCTACATCAACCTTTTCTTTGGTAGGAATAACACTTTTACCAAACTTTTGTTGGTATTTATCGATACCATCGAGCATGGTATTTGCCATAGTAAAATTTTTACTTTCTATACCTTTGCTCAAAGCGTTTAAGTAAATAGGTAAGGCATTTTTTATGGTGTCTAATGCCGTACCTGTAGGTGTACTCAATTCTAAATAAGATACCCACTTATTGTTTTTATCGTTTGGAATTGGAAATACTTTTAATGCACCACCATATAAGGCTCTGTAATATAAATTGACACGTTTGTCTATATCGATAAAATCTTTTTGAAATTGATTGGGAACTGAAGCTCTATTTGCTTCATCTAAATATCTAGAAAGCTTGTAATTACCTTTTTCATCAAAAAAGTTTCTTAACGAAGCATATTTTTCATCTTTATTTACACCAATAATACCACGCAAACTATCGTTCCCTTTTTTAATGTAAAGTACAGGCAATTCAAACCAAGCATTTGGGTATTGTGTCATCGATAGAAAAGCCTGATCAGAATTCAAACCAAAAAAGTTATCATGTTTACTTATTTTTCGTAAAAGTTCTGATGAAAACGTATTGATAGGCTTCATTCTACCACCTTCATCTTGAATGATTAGTCTTCCAAATTTTTCGGCTTGAATTTCGGGAACTTTGTATTTAAGGATAGAATCTTGAAAATTTATTTTATGATTATGATTTTGGGCTATTGCATAACTTGAAAACAATAACAATACTGCAATTGATAAAAGCGATGCTTTTTTCTTTTTTATATCGTTTAATTTTCTTTTTAAATCGGCAAAACGTGTGTTTTTAACAAATAGAATAGCCATTAAACCAAAGTATAGCAAAAAGTAACCCAAATAAGTAATATTGGTTCCCCAAGAATCATGATTTACAGAAAGTATAGTTCCTTGTTCATCTGGATCGAAAGACGATTGAAAAAAACGAAATCCTTGATAGTCTAAAACATGATTCATATATACATCAGTATCAAACCTTTTGTTATTGCCATATAAAGTATCCATTACAGTAATTTTACTTTTGAATGAAGAATATGATTTTTCTGTTCCTGGATATTTTTCGGCAATAAAATCGTTTAATTTGATAGCAAAAGGTGTTTCGTAAATTTTAGAACCATAAGCTAATGTAAATTCTAGTTTACCGAGCTTAAATGTTTGTCCTTCTCCTTGTTTACCCTTTGTTCCTTTTAACACCACTTCTTTTGTTTTACCTTCGGTTTCAACTGTTACAATAAGTGCATTTTCATTTTGCTTGGCTTTTAAATCTCCTCCAGAAATTAATTTTTTACTCCCTTTAATAGGCTGCTCTGGAAATACAAATTGTGCTTCGCCAACATTGTAGAGTGAACGAAACATTAACAAATCTGTAGTGTTTTTTGTAACTTTGCCTTGCAATTTATCTGACATTCGCATATAGCTTCCGTCAAATGGTGTGCTTATTGTAGTAACACCTAGCTTAGAAATAATATTTACAGCTCCTGCAACAGGTTTGTTTAATGTAAATAAAATATTATGAATATTTGCTATTTGTCCTTCTTCCAAATAATGCTCGTGTCGAGAACCTCCGCCCGATTCAACCATCTTTAAAAATAACTTTCCGTTTTTATCTTCTACGATAGTTTCTTTGGCATCTGCAATAAAATCTTTATAAGAAACCGAAAATGGTGTTTGATTAAATTTAGTACTAATAGAAAAATTATTACTAGCAAATGGTGGGTACACAGCTGGAGACAAGATTAGAGGTTCTTCAAAACTACGACGCATCATTTTGCCTTTGTACATACCATCTACATAGAGTGTTAAAAAACTTTTATCTGAATATATAGCTCTCGAGACACTATGCTCTCTTATAGGCATCATACCTTCGTAACTAATATATCTTGTAATAAATGCTCCAACTAGAATAAAAATAAAAGATAAGTGCAATAACAAGGTAGCCCATTTCTCTTTTTTATACAATTGGTATTTTTTAATGTTTCCAAAAAAATTGATTACAAACACCAACATAATCGCTTCAAACCACCACGCATTGTATATCCAAACTCTAGCAGCATCTGTATTGTATGCATCTTCTATAAAAGTTCCTGCTGCCATTGCTGCCGCAAAAACTATAAATAAAACAGCCATTAATCGGGTGGAAAACAGAACAGAAAGTAGTTTCTTTAGCATAAGAAAAAATATAAATAAACGATGCAAAAGTAAGCTAATTTTAAATATTGATTGCTTCAACAATTCCTATTTAAGAGTTTTTTAAGAGAATTAACAGATATAAATTGTTGAAAACAGATTTGAAAAAAAGAATTTACTTTTTTATTGATATTTTTGCAGTATGATAACAGTAAATATTATTGGTTCGGGCAATATTGCACAGCATTTAATTACAAATTTTGAGAATTCTGATACAGTAATTCTAAAAAAAGTATATGCTCGAAATAGCAATGCGCTACCTAGCAATTTGCACATATCAAAAATTATTACTGATATTGCCCATTTGACTCAAGCAGATGTTTGTATTATTGCTGTGAGTGATAGTGCTATACAAGAAGTTAGTGAAAATTTACCTTTTACCAATCAATTTGTTGTGCATACCTCGGGCACTATGCCTATGCAGTGTATAAATGATAAAAATAGAAAAGGTGTGTTTTATCCGTTGCAAACTTTCTCAAAAAATAAAGAAGTCGATTTTAAAACCGTTCCAATTTGCTTAGAAACAGAGAGTGAAAGCGATTATAAAATACTAGAAAAACTCGCATTTTCATTATCGGAAAAAGTATATTCTATTTCTTCAGAACAAAGAAAATCGTTACATATAGCGGCTGTTTTTGTTTGCAACTTTGTAAATCATCTATACAAAATAGGCAATGATATTTGTGTAGAAAACAACATTCCTTTTGAAATATTATTGCCCTTAATTGAAGAAACAGCTTCAAAAATAGAATATTTAACACCAAGTGAAGCCCAAACAGGCCCAGCTATACGAAACGACAATAACACTATAAATAAGCATTTGGAGATGCTAAACGACATAACAAAAAAAGAAATTTACACATTATTGACTCAATCTATACAAAAAGATGCCAACAAAAAGTTATAAAGAATTAATGAACCAAATTACTACATTTATATTTGATGTAGATGGCGTTCTAACCAATGGAACAGTGCATATTACGCCTACAGGCGAAATGCTTAGAGAAATGAATATTAAAGATGGTTTTGCCATGAAAGCTGCCCTAGAAAGTGGTTATAATGTATGTATAATTTCGGGAGGAAGTAACGAAGGCGTTCGCATTCGATTAAAAAATTTAGGCATAACAGATATTTATTTAGGTTCGCCAGATAAAGTTGAAACGTTTAAAGAATATTGTGAGATCTATAGTATTAATCCTGAAAATGTGTTATACATGGGTGATGATATTCCTGATTTTCACGTTATGCAATTGGTAGGTTTACCTACTTGTCCGCAAGATTCTAGTCCAGAAATAAAGAATATTGCCACATACATATCGCATAAAAATGGCGGCACAGGTGCTGTGAGAGATGTAATTGAGCAAGTAATGAAAGTACAAGGAAAATGGCATAGTTACTACAACGGAAAATTTGATTAATAATGGTACATTTTTTTAAACTTATACGCTATAAAAATTTAGTAATGATTGCTTTTGTGCAACTCATTTTTAGATTTGGATATTTTAAATTAAACAATATTGTTACAGGGATGTCTAATTTTCAGTACTGCTTGTTGGTTGTAGCCACTGTATTTATTGCTGCGGCAGGTTATGTAATCAACGACATTTTTGACCAAGATACAGACCTAATAAATAAACCCTCAAAAGTCATTGTAGGCAAATACATTTCAGAAAGTAGTGCCTATAATATTTATGTAGCACTCAATATTATTGGTGTTGGCGTAGGTTTTGTTTTATCGCGTATGGTATTACAACCTAAGTTTTTTATTATTTTTATACTTATTGCTGCCCTACTCTACGTTTATGCCACATACTTAAAACAAACCGTTTTTTTAGGAAATTTAGTCATCTCTTTTTTGGCAGCGATAACTATACTTATTATAGGAGTTTTTGATATTTATACCACTTTGTATGAAGGTAATAAAGCTCAAATGACCGTATTAATGGAAATACTTACAGATTACGCAAAATTTGCTTTTGTTATCACCTTAATACGTGAAATTGTAAAAGACATTCAAGATTACAAAGGCGACTTTGAAACTGGTTTAAAAACAACAGCAGTAACACTCGGAGTTCAAAATACAAAATATATTGCATTTGCTCTCTCAATACTACTAACCCTTTATTTAGGGTATTACACTTATACTTATTTTATGAATAATAATTTGTATTATGCAACTTTGTATATGCTGGTGTTTGTATTAAGTCCGCTTATTTTAAATAGTATAAAATTCTTTTCTGCCAATGATACTAAAACGTTTGCTTCGATAAGCTTTTTATACAAAATCATTATGTTTTTTGGTATACTATCTTTACTAATTGTTACTTTTAATATAAAAAATAATGGCTAAAATGATTCTTACTTTAGCTTCGGGTTCTCCAAGAAGGCAACAATTTTTTAAAGAAATGAATTTCCCATTTCAAATAAAATTGAAAGAAATTGATGAAGTGTATCCCAATCATTTAAAGCATTTAGAAATTACCGAATATTTGGCAAAACTAAAGGCATCTGCTTTTGATAATGCAATAACAGATAATGAAATTATTATTACAAGCGATACTTTGGTTTGGCTAAACAATGAAGCCTTAGGAAAACCTAAAGATTATAACGATGCTTTTTTAATGCTTCAAAAACTTTCTAATAAAACACACGAAGTAATTACTTCTGTATGTTTTAAAACAAAAACTTCTACCGAAGTTATTTCTGATATAACCAAAGTAACTTTTTCTGCACTTTCCAACGATGATATAGAATATTATCTAAATGAATACAAGCCATTTGACAAAGCGGGCAGTTATGGTATTCAAGATTGGATAGGTTTGGTAGGAATTGCAAAAATTGAAGGTTCTTATACCAATGTAGTTGGATTACCAACCGAAAAAGTATTTGCATACTTAAAAGATAAATTATGAACGAAGCCTTAAAAGTATTTTATACTGAACTAATAGAATCTATTATTGTGATTGCCTTGGCTGTAGTGCTAAGGTATATAGCTAGAAAAGTTGTGATGAACTTTGCTAAAAAAAATCATAATCTAGAACAACGTGCCAATTTGGTTATAAAATACATTCATATATTAATTAATAGTATATCTGTAGTTGCTTTTATCGTAATATGGGGTGTTGATCAAAAAGATATTTTACTCACACTTTCGTCTATTACTACAGTAATTGGAGTTGCTATGTTTGCTCAGTGGTCTATATTGAGTAATATAACTTCTGGCGTAATATTATTTTTCTTTTTTCCATTTAAAATAGGTAATAAAATAAAAATTCATGATAAAGATTTTCCTGTTACTGGAGAAATAACAAACATAAGTGCTTTTCATATTACATTAAAATCTGATGAATATGAAGAAATGACCTATCCCAATAATTTACTTTTACAAAAAGGAATTTCTATAATTAATGATAACTTTGAACATAAAGAATTTACAGATTAAATAGAAACTATTTAAAACTGTATGAAAGATAAACAATGCGATTGACCTTTTAAGAAAACAATAAAATTGTAGATATGAAACCAAAAAAACAACATTGGAAGATTAGTTATACATGGGTATTAATTACCAATGCCATTTTTATTGTTGTGTTTTATATTTTAATGCAAATATTTTCATAAGCTATGCACAAACTAGATTGGATTGTACTTACCCTTACTCTGTTATTTATTGTTTTTTATGGAGTTTATAAAACACGTGGCAGTAAAAGCGTAGAAGAGTACTTGCTTAATGAAAAAAAAACACCTTGGTGGATTGTAGGCATATCTGTAATGGCAACACAAGCTAGTGCTATTACATTTTTATCTACTCCAGGACAAGCCTATCATGATGGTATGGGTTTTGTTCAGTTTTATTTTGGATTGCCTATTGCTATGGTTGTAATTAGCTTGGTTTTTATACCCATTTATCATCGGTATAAAATATTTACGGCCTACGAATATTTAGAAAAAAGATTTGACGTAAAAACACGTTCTCTAGCTGCCATACTATTTTTAATACAACGTGGTTTAGCTGCAGGAATTACAATTTATGCGCCTTCTATAATACTATCTACATTGTTAGGTTGGAATATGAATATCTTAAATATCATTATAGGTATTCTTGTTATTATATACACCTATTCTGGAGGAACGAAAGCTTTAAATATCACACAAAAGCAACAGTTTTTTATTGTTATTACGGGTTTGTTTATTACTTTTTTTATCATACTACGAAAACTACCCAACGAAATGACTATTTCTAATGCTTTGCATATTGCTGGAGCAAACAATAAAATGAATATTTTAGACTTTTCGTTTAATACCGAAACACGATATACTGTGTGGAGTGGTATTGCAGGTGGATTTTTTCTTGCTATGGCGTATTTTGGCACAGATCAAACGCAAGTAGGTAGATACATTACAGGAAAATCTGATAAAGAAAGTCAAATGGGACTTTTACTCAATGGTTTTTTAAAAGTGCCTTTGCAGTTTTTTATTCTACTAACTGGTGTAATGGTTTTTGTATTTTTTCAATTTAATCCAGTACCTATTAATTTTAATCCTAATAATAATAAACTGGTAGAAAACTCTATCTACAAAAATGATTATAAAAAAATTGAACTACAACTTGAAGCTCTTTCCGAAGAAAAAAAAGAATTCAACTTATTGTATATAGATCACTTAAATCAAAATTATGACAATCCAATTTTGCGTAAGAAATTAATTTCTTTGTCTGGAAAAGAAAATGATTTGCGTGATCAAGCCAAAGAATTGATTGAAAAAGTAGATAAAAAAGCAGAAACCAATGATAAAGATTACGTGTTTTTACATTTTATACTACACTATTTACCTACAGGGCTTATAGGTTTGCTGCTGGCTGTAATACTTTCGGCGGCTATGGCATCATCTGCTTCAGAGCTTACAGCGTTAGCCTCTACAACGGCATTAGATATTTATAAAAGAAATCAAAAAGTAACGCATAGCGAAACTCATTATTTAAAAATTACGCAGTTGTTTACCTTATTATGGGGTATTATTGCTATTCTATTTGCTTGTTTTTGCTCACTTTTTGAGAACTTAATACAATTGGTAAATTTATTAGGTTCTATATTTTATGGTACTGTGCTTGGTATATTTTTAGTGGGTTTTTTAGTAAAATTTGTAAAGGCAAAATCTATTTTTATAGCGGCTTGTATATCTCAAGTTAGTATTTTTTGTATTTATTATTTTGCCATTCATATTTATCCAAGCGGGCAAGAAAAATTAGGTTATTTATGGCTCAATTTTATTGGTGCTGTATTAACGATGAGTATTTCAATATTTTTAGAATTGATTTTAACTAAAAAGAAACCCATCGATTTAGAATAATTATCTCGATGGGTTTCATCACATTAAAAACCTTACTCTTTAACGCCAAGTTTTGCAAGAATATCTTCCATTAAACACCATTTTGTAATAGATGATTGCAAAAGATTAAGCCCTACAAAACCTGTAAACCAAAACCAATTTTCATTTACATAAATACCCAATAGCAAGCTCATTAAAATAAATGTTCCTGCAATGCCTCTTATTATTCTATTTTTCATTTTTATAAATTTTAATTGTGTTTTTCAATATTAAATGATGCTAGATGAATTTTTGAAACTGAATCTAATTTTGAATTAAATAGATGTACTTGTTCAAAAAAATGATCTACTTTTTCTTTGTCTACAAATACATAGAATACAACCGAATCGTTTTCTATATGCTCTGCACCAAACCAGTTTGAATTTAACTCTTCGGTGGTGGTATTACTCACGCCTTTTACGTTGTTGTATGAGTAACTTTTTACATTTACTTTTTTTAACAACTGTTTGATTTCTTTTTCAAAATCGGATACTGCGGTAATTAATAATAATTTCATGTCGATGTTGTTTTTAAAAAACTTATTCTGAAAACAATAATGCTCACAGAATAAGTTTTTTGTTTTACTCTTTTTCAGCAAGTTTTTCCCATTTTTTTCGTTCGGTAATATAGTAGATTATTGGTACAACAATCAACGTAAGCAATGTAGATACAATTGCTCCAGCTACCAGTGATATTGCAAGTCCTTGGAAAATAGGATCAAACAATATTATCGAGGCTCCAATAACAACAGCTCCTGTAGTGAGCAATATTGGTGTTGTTCGTACAGCTCCAGCATCAATAATTGCTTGTTTTAAAGGTATGCCCTCGTTTAATCTAATTTCGATAAAATCTATTAATAGAACAGAATTTCTAACCATAACTCCGGCTAAAGCAATCATTCCAATAAACGATGTTGCCGTAAAAAATGCACCAAGTAGCCAATGTCCTAATACAATTCCTACTAATGATAATGGTATAGCAAGCATCATTACCATTGGTGTTTTAAAGTTTTGAAACCAACCTACAATAAGCATATAAATTACAATGATTACCACTAAAAATGCTGCACCCAAATCGCGAAAAACTTCGAGTGTAATTTGCCATTCACCGTCCCATTTTACTGTAAAATCAGACTCATCATCAGGTTGAGCGGTATATAACTCATTTATTTTATAGCCTTGTGGTAATTTTATTTTTTGTAATTTTTCGTTCATTCCCAATATAGCATACACGGGGCTTTCTAAAACTCCTGCCATATCTGCAGTAACATACACTACTCTTTTTTGGTCTTTTCTGTAAATGGTTTTTTGTAGCGTATCTTGTTTTATTTTAACTAAATCAGCTATTGGAATTACATTACCTTGACTTCCTTTTATTTTAATGTTTTGAATGTCTTGTAATGATGTTTTGTCTTTATCATCTAGAGCAAGTGTTATTCCTACGGGATTATTTGAACGCTCATCATACAAATTGGAAACAGGCATTTCGCGAAGCAAATAGGTTAAATTTCCAACAATTTGTTGTGGCGCTATACCATTTAGCATAGCTTTTTCTTTATCAACTTCTAGTTTATATTCTGTTTGGTTATCTTCAACCATCCAATCTATATCTACAATATCTGAAGTATTTTGAAGTATATTTTTTACTTCTTTGGCTACTTTTATTTGTTCATTATAATCTGGTCCATAAATTTCTGCCACAAGTGTAGATAAAACGGGCGGTCCAGGTGGTACTTCAATAATTTTTACATTGGCACCATATTTTTTGGCAATTTTTTGTATTTCGGGTCTTACAATTTTAGCAATATCATGACTTTGATTACTTCTATCTTCTTTATGCAATAAATTTACCTGAATGTCTGCCATGTTACTACCACCACGCATATCATAATGACGTACTAATCCATTAAAAGTAATTGGAGCAGAAGTGCCTATATAGTTTTGGTAATTAACAACTTCTGGTATTGTTGTTAAATATTGTGCGATTTCTTTGGTTACTACTGTAGTTCTTTCTAGTGTAGTACCTTCGGGCATATCTATTACCACTTGAAACTCATTTTTATTATCAAAAGGAAGCATTTTTACAGCTACACTTTTTGTAAAAAACATCATTATAGACCCCAAAAGCATCAATACAGTAATTAAAAGCATTACATTTCTTCTTTTTGGATTGTCTAAAAATGGTCTTTCAAGCTTGTTGTACATTTTATATATCCAAGATGTTTCTAAACCTTGTTCTTCTTTGTGCTTTTGTTCATCTTTTTCTTGTAAAAAATGGTAACCCAAATACGGAGTTATGGTTAAGGCTACAAACAATGATAATATCATAGCAATAGAAGCTCCTATAGGCATTGGGCTCATATAAGGCCCCATCATTCCAGATACAAATGCCATAGGCAAAATGGCTGCTATTACCGTAAAGGTGGCTAAAATTGTAGGGTTTCCTACTTCATTTATGGCATAAATAGCCGCTTGTTTAAAAGGTAATCGTTTCATTTTAAAATGCCTATGCATATTTTCGGCAATAATAATACTATCATCTACTACAATACCAACTACAAAAACCAAAGCAAAAAGTGTAATTCTGTTTAATGTATATCCTAGCAAGTAATAACTAAACAAGGTTAAAGCAAATGTTAGGGGTACAGAAAAGAATACAACCAAACCGCCTCGCCAACCCATTGCCAACATTACCAGTACTGTAACAGCTAGAATAGCAATACCTAAGTGCATTAATAGTTCTCCAACCTTGTGTGAGGCTGTTTCGCCATAGTTACGTGTAACTTCTACATGAACATCATTGGGTAGTAACGATTTTTTTAATGTTTCTAAATGAGTTTCTATTTTTTCTGCAATTTGCATAGCATCAGCTCCTTTCACTTTGGCTACAGAGATAGTTACAGCTGGATATTCCGATTTGTTTTTGCTGAAAGCTGCATTGGCTTTTCCGTAACCAAAAGAAACATAACTTCTTGGTGTTGATGCTCCGTCTTGTATTTGCGCTACTTGTTTTAAATAAACAGGCATATTTTTGTTTACACCTACCACCAAATTTTCAACATCTTCGGCAGTTGATAAAAATTGTCCTGTTGTAAGTAAATATTCTTTGTCTGTATTTACAAAACTACCCGATTGAGAGCTACCATTATTAGCTTGAATCATTTGCATAATGCCTAAAGCATCTACTCCATTTTCGGCCATTTTATCTTTATCCAAGATAACTTTTACTTCTCTATTTCTACCGCCTATTTCTTTGGTAATAGCAACATCTTTTACTTTTTCTATCTCGGTGGTTACTTCTTCGGCTATTTGTTTAAGTTCAAAATCGTCGTATTTTTCGCTCCAAAGTGTAATACCCAACATAGGTACATCATCTATAGAGCGTGTTTTTACCATAGGTTTATAAACACCTTGAGGGAACATATTTTCATGTTTCATCAATTCATCGTAAAGTTTTACATACGAACGTTCTATATCTTGCCCTACATAAAACTGAACAATAATCATAGCCTGACCGTTCATTGCCATACTATGTATATGCTCTACTCCTTTTATGTTTCCTATAATTTTTTCTAAAGGTTTTATTACTCTACTTTCAATTTCTGCTGGACTAGCCCCAGGGTATCCTACCATAACATCGGCCATAGGGACATTAATTTGAGGCTCTTCTTCGCGAGGAATTAAAAAAGAACTATATGTGCCTATTATCATCAAAGCAACCATTAATAAAATAGTTAGTTTTGAGTTGATAAAAAAATGGGCTATTTTTCCTGAAATACCTTCTTGCATAATTTTAATTTGTTAATGAGATACTGTATCGATAAACCAATTAATTGGCTAATTGAACTTTAGCTCCGTTATACAATTTTCCTTCAGCTGAAACGATGTATGATTCATTTGCCGATAATCCCGATAGCACTTCTACTTGATTGCCAAATTGTTTTCCTGTTCTTAACCAACGTAAAATAGCTGTATTACTTGAGCTTACGGTGTAAATTCCTGTAAGTTGTCCTTGTTTTATTAAAGCATCTTGAGGCACTAAAATTTTATCTGATTTGCTTGATTCTGCTGCATTTATAGTACTATTTTTTATCGGAAATTGAACATTGACAAACATACCCGATAGTACCGATGTATTGGTGCCCAAAAGATTGATTTTAACCAAATATTGCCCACCCGTGTTTTTTGCAGACATACTTACCTCACTCACTGTTCCTGAAACTTCTTTATTTAACGATTTTACCAAAACTTTCACACTCATACCGTTATGAATTTTTGCTATATCCGATTCAGATACCATAGCAGTTACTTGCATTCTAGAAGCTCCTTCTACACTTAACAAAGGCATACCTGGATTTGCCATATCGCCTTCTTTTACAAATGTGTTGGTTACTTCTCCAGAAAATGGAGCTTTTAAATTAGAATAATTAAATTGTGCCATCACTTCATTTCGCATTTGTTTTGCGGCTTCAAGCCCAGCTTTTGCCATTTCGTAACGAGAAGTCATGTCGTCTAATTCTTTTTGAGAAGCACTTTGTTGTTGAAATAAATTTACAAAGCGATCGTAGTCTTTTTTAGCATTATTGTAGGCTGCTGTGGCTTGAATAATCGAAGCGTCTACTTGTGCTTTTTTTGCCAACAAATCGGTATTGTTTATACTTATCAAAAGTTGTCCTGCTGTTACTTTTTGCCCAACTTTTACATGTACTTTAGTAACATAGCCCATCATTCGTGTGCTTACATTTGCGCTATTTTCGGCTTCTATTTTTCCGCTAGCTGTTACATAAGGCATATTTTGTGTATTATTATTTTTGTTTAAAGTAACTTTTATTGCAATGCTATCATCTGCAACTTTTGCTTCATCATTTTTACATGATTGTAGTAGAAAACTGAAAAAAGTAACTATAAGTAGTGAATATAAATATTTCATTTTTAAATAATTTTAAGGATTAATTAGACAAAAACTGTAAGTATTGTGATAAAAAATTGTATTCAAATAGAGCTTGTTGGTATTCTAATTCTTTTTGATATTGTAGTGTTTCAGACTGTAATAAATCGGTCGTTTTTTCTAAACCTTGAGAAAATCTATTTTGTCGAATTCTATAAGCTTCTTGAGATTGTTGCAACGCCAACTGTGCTAGAGATACTTTATTTTGAGCATCTAAAAGTTGCCTGTTGGTTTTGTTAAATTCTAACTCACTCTGCTTTTTGTATTGTTCTGCTTCTAAAACTGCTTTTTGCGATTCGGCTTTTGCTTTGTCTATTTTGCCATACGTTTTTAGACCATCAAATAAATTCCAAGATAATTGCGCACCCACCAAATAACCTTTTGCTGCTGTTCCTAAAAATTTACTGTCAAATAATTGGTAATTTCCAAAAGCATTTAAACGTGGTAACAAACTAAACTTGTTGGATTGTATCATATTTTGATAGGCTTCGTTTGATTTTTCTAAGGATAAAAAATCTTTTCTACTTTTTGAAAACTCCAAAAAAGTATGGTTACTAAAAGTAGTATCAAAAAGCTCTGCTGGCTTATAAATTTTACCATTCATATCTTCATTCAACAAAAACATTAAATAATCGGAAGCATTTTTTACATTGCTTTTAGCATATTGCAATTGGTTGGTAACATCATTTACCCTTACTTGTACATTGAGCACGTCTGTTTTTTGAACCATTCCATTTTTAAAATAGTTTTCAATTAATTTTAAATTGGTTTTGGCTGTATTCTCGGCTTTTTGTAAAACAGTTACAGCATTGTAAGCCAACTGAAGTTGCATATAAGCTTTTGTTACTTCCAACTGCAAATATTCTTTGATACGCTCTGTTTGTAGTTGGTATGCTTCATACTTGGCTTTTGCTGCCTTTCTTCCATAATATCCATCAATATTAATAAGTGGTTGCTGAATTTCTATTACAGTAGAAAAATTTTGAGTCTTTGCAGGATTGTTCAATAAGTCTGGATTGAAATCTGCCATGGTTAGTATTTCTTGATTCAACTTTGAACCAAAAGCCATAAGCGGATTGGTAGTAGATATTCCGCTGTATGATGTGTTTATATTGGGCAAAAAAAGTGATTGCGCTTGCTTATAGTCGGCCTTTGCTACTTGCGCATTTTTTTCGGCGATTTTAATTTGCAAATTACCCTCGATGACTTTTTGCAAGACTTGACTTTTGGAAACAGGTATCGTATCTTGAGCATACAAAAAAGTACCTGAAAACAATATTAAAATTCCTAATCCTATTATTTTTTTATTCATAATGATTTTATAATTATTACGAAACAAAAATAATTTGCTTAAAATGGCTGTACAGTTACAATTGTTACTGTGTAACATTAGTAACAAAAAAACACATTGCTTAAGTAAACAATGTGTTTATTTATGAAATAGAAAAAGTCTTAATTTAATACTACTTTTTTGGTTACATAATATTTATCATCAAAAATAAATGTAAGCATCACTGTGGAGTTGTTAGGAGCATCTATTTCAAAATCAAGAGTATTATTTCCAATATGCGAACCTTGAATTTCTCCATCATCTATAATCTTACCGTCTAAACTGCTTATAAAATAATCTAATGTTACTATTTTATCTACATAATACTGTAATTTCACTTTGTTTGTATAACTAGGATTTGGAGAAACAACAATATCATAAGGGTTTTTACCTGGAACACTATAATTATTTAAATCTTGATTTTTAATTAATTTTACTTCATATATTGTACTATTTGCTTGTGTTGTACTCGTTTGATTGGCTGTAAAAGGGTTTTGAGACGGACTGTATAAACCACCTACTATATGCCCAAGTACAATTTCGTTTGAAGTTATTTCGTCTAATTTTACAACTTCATTTTCATAATGAGGAAGCGCTTTATTTGTAATAAACTCTGCACTAGCTCCTTTTAATGCGGGCATTACTTCTGGTTGTTGAAATTCTTGCAAAGTACCATCGGCAAATCGTGTTACTCTACTTATTGTGTTTACAAAAGGAACATTAGTATCTTGTATTAACGTTGTACCATTGTAATAATACTGACTCATTCCGCCAAAAAACAAGTTGTGCATTTGGTTGTTTTCGGCAGTATATAAAGAAACTTTTGCACTATGATAATTACTCAAATATTGGTTGAAATTTGTTTGAGGAAAATACCCACTAGCTTTTATATCTACAGGATATAAAAAAGGTAAATCAACATTTATTTGAAATACACCCGAAGAAATAGTATATCCTTGTTCTCCATTTGGAAAAATTTGAGGCATTAAATTGTAATCTCTTCTATGCAAATGAATTGCATCTGTAATGGTTTCATAATTGGAAATACTTAAGCCATTTGCCGTATTGTTAATCGTAAATTTTTTAATTTGATTTGAATACGTTTGTGTAAATGTTGGGTTATTCATAGGGTTATATCTGCCATCAAATCGATGCCCACCCACCAAATAAAATGTATTAGCAATTTTACCTAATTGACCTCCATTTATAGCCAAATTTTCGTCTGAAATTTGTTTAAAATAAGTATCTATATTGCCATTATTTATAATAGCATCTATTAAATTAGGTACATCTATTGCTGTGAGCTTATTAAAAGTAATATGGTCTTGAGCTGTTTCTGAAAATGCATAACCTCCTATTAAATAAAGCGTTGTATTATCTTGATAAAAATTAAAATTTGTTGCCTGCAACTGCTCTTTTAAAGGTATAGGCAAATTTGCAATAGACTTTGTCCAAAATTGAGAAGTAGCAACATCTACTACATATAAATTGGTATTATTACTAGATGCAGGAAAAGCATTAAAAGGTTGTCTAGCATGTATGCCGTCTAGCCTGCCTCCTACAATAAGCCATTTGCCGTTGTGCTGCCCAAAAGCAAAAGAGTGTATACCTGGAAAATTGGGTATTGAAACTGGAGTAAGCTGAATTTGATAATTAAACGATGTATTGTTTTGAGTATACGCTATACATACACTCATCAACAATACAAAAATGATAGTATTTTTCATTAATGTAATAATTGATTAAACTTTAAATTAAATATGTTTTAATAAATATTACAGTAATTCTGGAGGTTGCCAAGGCGTATTATTAAATTTTGACTTTATAAAATTGCTTATATGTATATTATTTTTAATAACATACGAAAAAGTATTACTAAATACTGGCTCATTAGTTTCAAAAACAATAAATACAGAAATAGAAGATGAGAAGTTTAACAAACACTTTTCATTTTGACAACTTCCCGCTTTTGATGTATTGTCTAGAATAGATTTTTCGTTACAAATAGATGGCTTTATTTGTTCTTTTATAGCCTTTACACTTGGTAAAAAGGTTATCAAACCAAAAAATATACAAATAAATATAGATATGAAACGCATAAAACAAATGTAAATAAATCAAAGAGTTATCTAGGTAACAATAGTTACAAAAAAAGCGTTTCAATAAAGAAACGCTTAGCAATTTTATGATACAAAATAAAAATTATTCTGCTTTTTTCTCTTCTGCTTTTTTGTGAGAGCAACATCCTCCTTTTTTCTCTCCTTTTTCGCAAGATTTCTTCTCGTCAGCAGAACAAGATTTTTCTGTTTTTGCTTTTTTCTTTTTTTGCTTTGGCTCTTGCTCTTGAGCAGATACGTTCATTGAAAATAATAAAGCCGATACAGCCAATATTGATGCTAATTTTTTCATCTTTTTTTATTTTTAAAATTGATACTAATTTGATGTAAATATATAATATGTTTTTAAAGTAATAAAGTTAATTAACTTTTTTATAACTCCAAATGGCTAAAAAATTTACCAGTATTGCATACGCTAGTATAATCATAAAATGTATACGAACCTCATAAAAATCAGATCCTTTAAGCATAACCATTCGTGTAAATTCTACAAAATATCGTATCGGATTGATATACGTTATCCTCTGAGCCCAAACGGGCATACTTTCTATAGGAGTAAAAAGTCCGCTCATTAAAATAAATACTACCATAAAAAACCAAGATATAAACATAGATTGTTGCTGAGTTTCGGTAAAATTGGAAATAAATAATCCAATGCCCAAAATAACCATAAGGTATAAAGCTGCAAAACCATAAATAATAAACACATTTCCCAAAATTGGAATAGAAAAAACTATTTTGGCAATGAGTAAACCAATGGTAAGAACCAACAACCCGATAACCCAAAATGGAAATAATTTTCCTACAATAAATTGATGTTTTTTTATAGGCGTAACATTAATTTGCTCTAGAGTTCCTATTTCTTTTTCACGTACAATATTCATTCCCGATAAAAAAAGAGTTAGCATCGTTACCAATAAAACTAAAATACCTGGTACCATATAGGTTTTGTAATTTAGTGTGTTATTGTAC
Organism: Flavobacterium croceum DSM 17960; assembly: GCF_002917885.1. Classification (GTDB taxonomy): domain Bacteria; phylum Bacteroidota; class Bacteroidia; order Flavobacteriales; family Flavobacteriaceae; genus Flavobacterium; species Flavobacterium croceum. The sequence goes on along the minus strand of NZ_PQNY01000013.1, from coordinate 37,335 downwards.
CAAAAAGAAGGTATCGCAATTACATTAAAATAAGGTTTGTTTTCAGAATCAAAAGAAGTCATGACCAATTCTGATTTTATGCTTTGGTTAAAATCTTTAATAACCTGAGTAACATACACATTTTCTATTCCCGCTGCAGCGCCATCTATAGCATTGATAATTACAGATAGAGAAGTTTGGTTATCGTTAAGAAGTTTTTTTTCTAAATGATTTGGAATTTCTACAATAACATCAACTTTACCTTGCTCCATACTCGCTTCGGCATCTTTTATCGTAGAAAAATTTTCAGATAGACTAAAAATAGATACCGATTGAAATTTACTAATAAGTTTGTACGATGTTTGAGAATTATCATGATTTACAAAACCAATTTTAATGTTTTTTATTTCAAATGAAGCCGCATTTGATAAAATAAGTAATTGCATAAAAGGCATTACAAACAACAAAGGCAACATCGCTTTATTTCTAAAAATTTGTTTGAATTCTTTTTGAATTATAAATAAAATAATTTTCATGTAATACACGTTTTATTAAGACTTACTCCAATCTTATTTTGTATTTTTTCATACTCAATAGCATAAAAATCATTGTCATAAAGAGTAAAATAAGGGTTTCTTTCCATATAAATTGAATTCCAACACCTTTAAGCATAATGGCTTTTACAATACTAATAAACCATTTTGCTGGAATAATATTACTGATAATTTGCATAGGCAAAGGCATACTCGATATAGGAAAAATAAACCCAGAAAGTATGATAACGGGTAGCATAAGCCCCATTAGCGAAATCATCATGGCAGTTTGTTGTGAATTGGAAATTGTAGAAATTAAAATTCCTAAGGCTAAAGCGGTTATTATAAATAAAATGCTTTCTAAAGTTAGTAAAAATAAACTTCCGTTTATAGGCATTTTAAATACAAAAAAGCCCAATCCAACAATGATAATGGCATTGATAATCGATAAAAATATATAAGGAAAAACCTTGCCTAGTATTACCAAAATTGGTTTTAAGGGAGAAACCAAAAGTATTTCCATAGTGCCTAATTCTTTTTCGCGTGCAATAGAAATAGAAGTCATCATGGCAGAAACAAGCATTAAAATTACAGTCATTACACCAGGTACAAAAGTATATACACTCTTGAGTTCTGGATTATATCGCCATTGTGATTCTATGGCTATATCGTATTTTGAATGTGCATTGTGATTTATTTCTTTAGAATAATTTTGAAGTATGGCATTTACATAAGCAGTAATGGTATTGGCGGTATTGGGCTCAGTAGCATCTGTTATTACTTGAACTTTGGCTAGTGATGTTGTTTGAATTTTTTTATTAAAATTAGATTCAAAAATGAGTACTGCTTTTACTTTTCCTGATTTAAAAATAGGTTCTATCTCGCTTTCTGCATGAAGTACTTTTTCTATTTCAAAATAAGGTGAAGCAGCAATTTTGTGAATGATTTTTTGGGTTTCAACATCTTTAGATTTATCCAATACGGCAATAGAAACATTATTAATTTCATTTGTAATGGCAAAACCAAAAAGTAAAATTTGTACCAATGGCATTCCAAAAAGAATAATCATAGAGCGTCTATCTCTAAAAATATGAAAAAACTCTTTTTTTACAAACCCAATAAAAACTTTTCTGTTCATGCTATTCTATATTACGTGCCAATTTTAAAAATACATCATTCATAGAGTTTACTCCATAGATTTCTTTCAATCCTTTGGGGCTATCTAGTGCTTCTATACTTCCATCAACCATAATCGATACTCTATCACAATATTCGGCTTCATCCATGTAATGTGTTGTTACAAATATGGTAGTACCTGTATGTGCTTTGGCGTAAATCATTTCCCAAAATTGTCTTCTTGTTATTGGATCTACACCACCCGTTGGCTCATCTAAAAAAACAATTTGAGGCTCGTGTAGCATAGCCACCGAAAACGCCAATTTTTGTTTCCAACCCAAGGGTAAAGAAATTACCAATTGATCTATGTAGTTTTCCAATTCAAGTTCTTGTACTAATTGTTCGGTTTTTTGTTTAATTTCTTGTCTTGATAATCCATAAATTCCTCCAAAAAAAACAATATTTTCACGAATTGTTAAATCGTCATACATTGAAAATTTTTGGCTCATATAACCAATATTTCTTTTCACTTTTTCGCTATCTGTTTGTACATCAAAACCTGCAACAACAGCAGTGCCTCTTGTAGGCTTTGAAATTCCTATTAGCATTTTTATTGCAGTGGTTTTTCCTGCGCCATTTGCTCCTAAAAACCCAAAAATTTCACCTTTTTTAACATCAAAACTTATACCTTTTACGGCTGTAAAATTGCCAAAAGTTTTGGTTAGGTTTTCTACTTTTATCATTGTATTTTGTGGCATAACTAACTTAAATCCATAAAAATATCTTCTATAGTTGGTTCTATTTTATTTACTTCTATATCAGAATGATTTTTAGTTTTCAAATAATTTTCTATCTCCTTTTTCGATACCAAATCTGTTTTTGCTATAAAGTGCATCGAATCTCCAAATGCGAATACACTATGTTTGTGTTCAAATGCTTTTAAATCTTCAAGCAATAGATATTTGTTTGACGATTTAATATTCCAAATTATCTTTGAAAAATTTTGTATTAATCTTTGTGGTGTATCTATTTTAAGAATTTTACCTTTTTGAATAAGTGCAATTCTATCGCACAAAGAAGCTTCGTCCATATATGGTGTAGAAACCAAAATTGTAATTCCAAATTGCTTTAGTCTTTTGAGCATTTCCCAAAATTCTTTTCTAGATACAGGGTCTACGCCTGTTGTAGGCTCGTCTAAAAATAATACTTTAGGTTTATGAATTAGTGCACAGCATAATGCTAATTTTTGTTTCATACCGCCAGATAATGCCCCTGCCCTACGGGCTTTGTAGGGTTCTATTTGCGTGTAAATATCTTTTATTAAATGGTAATTTTCAGAAATAGTTGTTCCAAAAATTGTGGCAAAAAACTGCAAATTTTCTTCGACTGTTAAATCTTGGTACAACGAAAATTTACCAGGCATATAGCCAACTATATTTCGTATTTGTTTGTATTGCTGTACAACATCTAAACCTGCAACAGTAACCTTACCACTATTTGGAATAAGCAAAGTAGTAACGATTCTAAAAATAGTAGTTTTACCAGCACCATCTGGACCAATAAGACCAAAAAGTTCTCCTTTGTTTACTTCAAAAGAAATATCTTGAATGGCTGTAGTATTTTGATATTTTTTAGAAATATTTTCTACTAGAATACCCATATTATTTATTGTTTAAGCCACATTTCTGCGGGCATTCCTATTTTTAAATAGCCATCGTTTTTTACGGTTACTTTTACAGCATAGACTAAATTTACACGCTCTTCTTTGGTTTGAATTACTTTTGGGGTAAATTCCGCTTGAGAAGAAATCCAAGATATTGTTCCTTGATACGGTTTCATACTATTTTCTGTATCGACTTTTACAGTAACTTTTTGTCCTATTCTAATATTCGACAATTGTTTTTCGCTTACATAAACTCGAAGTTCCAATTTTGATATATCTGCTAGTTTAAAAAGAGGTTTACCAAAAGCCGTAACTTCTCCTTGCTCTACATATTTGGTTAATACCGTTGCCGAAATTGGACTATAAATGCTACTTTTTTTTATCTGATCGTTTATTTTTTCTATTTGCACGTCTACCGATTTAACTTCGGTCGCAATGGGTGTGTTTTGGGTTTTTGCGTTTTTAATTTGCTCTAAAATGACTTTTACTTTTCCATCAATTTCATCTACTTGTCTTTTGGTTGCAGCATTTTCACGATACATAGCTACAACTCTACTTTGTTCTATTTGAGCCGTTTTTAACTGCTGTTTTAAAACCTCAACTTGTGTCGCTACATACTCCGTTTTTGAAGATACAGTATTTTTTGTTGCCAGCAATTGTTGTTTTATGTAATACAATTGTGTAGTATCTATTACTGCCAATAGTTGGTTTTTTTTAACAAAGTCGCCTTCTGCTGGAATTATTTTTGTTATTTTTCCGCTAGATTCTGAAGAAATTGTAATTTCTGTAGCCTCAAAGTTTCCATAACCATCTGCCTTTTCATTTTTTTTAGAACAAGAAAAAATAGCTAGAAATAAGGTTAAATAAATTATATTTTTTGTAAGCTTTTTCATATGTTTAAATTTTATTTTTTAATGGTAACCTATGGTATCGCCTTTTTAATCATAGGTGTTTGCTTACACAAACTTGTTGATAATGGCGATTTCATAGATATGTATTTATTTTATTATTTGATAATTAGCTTGAGCTAAATAAAGTTGTACTTTATGTAATTTTTCGTTTGTTTTTGCTTCAAAAAGATTCGTTGCTTCTACCAAATAATCGGCAGAAGTAATTACTCCATTACGCATTTGAGCATCGGCGCTTTTAAGTATCTTTTCTCGAAGAGCAATAATATCTTGATCTTGTTGAAGAAAAGACTTTAATTTTTGTATTTCGAGTTCGGTCTCTTTACGTTGTGCATTTTTATTTAAATCAAAGACTTCTTTTTCAGTTTCTATGATTTGAGAATTAATAAGAAGACTTTGTTTTTCAATTTTGATTTTATTCCAATCAAATAGGTTCCAGTTTAATTTTATTCCTGTATAATAGAAACTCTCAAATGAATTTTTAAGCATATTTAAAGCTGGATTTCCATAACCCAATTGTGCAAAAGCATTTATTTTTGGCAATCTAGATTTGTCTAAAACTTGTTTGGACAACTCAATTTCTTTATTTTTCAAATTAAAATACTCATATTCAGGTCTTGTACTTGTTATTTCTGAAAATTCGTATTGAAACTTTGCATCGTCAGCAATTTTTGCACCCAATACTTGTGATAAATTTGAAATATTCTTTAATTTTTCTGTTTGAAAGTCTGTAATTTGCTGATCTATTTTTATATTTTCTACTTCCAAAACTTGTTCAGATGCGGGTAAAACAGCTCCATTTTTTACGGCTACTTTTATCTCTTTTATTTTTGAAAGTAACAACTGTTGTTTTGCTTTGAGTAATTCTATTTTTTCTTGATAAAGTAAAACTGTAAAATAATACTGATTTATTTTTGGCTTTAATTGATACAAGTTTACAAGCACAGATTGTTTTTGTGATGCTGTTTGTGCTGCTTTTGATTTGATGCTAGCATCTGTAAGTCCTCCGTTGTAAATTAATTGTGTTACATCTAGCGTAGTTCTATATTGATCTTTATTAAGCGGACTGATAGATACATTTGGCAATGAAATAGGCATCATTGTTACTTCCGACTGATATGTAACTTGAGCATTTACATCTATTTTTGGTAACTTATTTTTTGACAATGCTTTTGTATCAAAATTATTTTTTTGGTCTAATAACGAAATTTGTTGTGCCAATGGATAATTTTTTTCTGCCAATTGATAACATTCGAGCAAAGAAATATTTTGTGAATATACTACTGAAGTAAAAAACAGAAGTAAAGCTACTATTTTATTCATTTTTAATTGCATTTATAATTTGTTCGGCAATAAGTGTTTTTCGTTCGTGCATAAGCGTATTAAATTCTTCTTGAGAAATTTGTAACAAGCCCTTAACCAACATAGGGGCTGCAAACGGAAAAACAGTCATTGAAAAAATATTTAATAGTAATTGTTTCGGATTTATAGGCTTAATAATTCCTTGAGCAATTTCGGTTTCTATTTGTTTAAATAATACTGTAGGCTTAGGAGCATTTTCATTTTGAAGTACTTTTTGAACAAAATCGGGGTTGTTATTCATTTCTTGTATAATAAAAGCCGGCAAATATTGATTGTGAACTATAAACGATATGTATTCATCTGTAAAACTTCGAATTTTATCAAAAAGAGACATTTCAGACATGAATATTATATTCATTTTTGGAGCTATTTTATAGAATGCGTTCAAAAAAACGGCTTCAAATAACTGTTCTTTACTTCTAAAAAAATAATGTAACATTGCTTTATTTATTCCCGCTTCATTGGCAATTTCTTGCATTCTAGCACCTGCGTATCCTTTTTTTTCAAATATTTTTTGAGCGGCTTGAAAAATTTTTTCTTCGGTTGTCATTTAACTTTTTAGTTTAACCATTTGGTTAGCAAATATACAAAAAAATAGATTACTCTATTTTTTATTTTTATTATCAGAAAACAAACTAAATAACAATCCACCCATTAATGCACCATAAAGTGTACTATTTACTGGTTTTGAAGTAATAGCACATGTACCCGAGGCGCATCCAACATATTTATAATACAAGTAACCGCATAAAGCACCTACAAATATTCCTACAAAAGCTAAAATAATATTTTTTGAAATGTATTTCATTTATATTGATTTGTCTACTATTACTTGAATAATATCTTCTTTTGATAAAACACCCGATTGTCTACACAACATTTGACCATTTTGAAAGAGCATCATAGTAGGCACACCGCGTACTTGGTAACTCGAAGCTATCTCTTGGTTTTGATCTACATCAATTTTAAGTATTGTTATTCTATCGCCTAAACTATCTTTTACTTGTTTAAGTATAGGTCCTAACATTTGACAAGGGCCACACCAAGTTGCAAAAAAATCAATCAATACAGGTTTTTCTGAATTTATTAAATCGCCAAAACTACTTTTCATTTTCTTTTTGTTTATAATTTACACCACATGAATTTGTACTACATCCTACATTAAATAATGCTTGAAACAAGAAAAACAAACCAAACACAATAAAAAACCATTCGTGGGTAGTATAAGCCTGAAAAAACAAAAAAATGGCAAAGGCTAAGCGAATGATACGCATGATATGCCAATTGGAAAATAAAATTGTTTTCATAATAATTAGATTATTTTAAAGTAGATGGACATACATAATTTGTAACAGGTATTTCGGTTTGTTTTAATGCCGAGAAACCTCCTAGTACATTTATAACATTGTGATATCCTCTAGATTTTAATATTGATGCCGCTATCATAGAGCGATAACCTCCTGCACAATGCAAATAAAATGGTTTTTCTTTTGGAAATTCTGCAACAAAATCGTTTATAAAATCCAAAGGTGTAGAAGAAACATTTTCAATGTGCTCCGATTGATACTCACCTGGTTTTCTCACATCAAATACTAACGGGTTTTCATGCCATTTTTGAGCCAATTGAGTAGCGGTTACAGAAGTTATGGTATCATATTCTTTACCCGATTTTTTCCAAGTTTCAAAACCTCCATCAAGGTAACCTATTGTGTTATCATAACCTACTCGCGACAAACGAATAATGGTTTCTTCTTCTTTACCTTTTGGTGTAACTAATAGTATTGGTTGTTTATAATCTAAAATAAGCGCACCCACCCAAGGAGCAAATCCGCCAGAAAGACCAATAAAAATTGAGTTTGGAATATGTCCTTCTTCAAATTCATCTTGGTGTCTAACGTCCAAAATAAGCGCATTTGTTTCGTTGGCTATATTCTCAAAATCATCTGAGTTGAATGCTGATGCTTTTTCTACAATAGTATACACATCATCATAACCTTGCTTATTGAGTTGCACATTCATAGGGAAATAAGCGGGTGGTGGTAATAAACCATCGGTTACTTCTTTTATAAACTCATCTTTAGTCATATCGGTTCTTAGAGCATAGTTGGTATTTTTTTGTTCTCCCAAAGTACCAACGGTCTCTTTGCTTAAATTTTTACCACATGCGCTACCTGCTCCATGTGCTGGATAAACAATAACATCGTCTTCTAATGGCATAATTTTATTACGAAGACTATCGTATAAAAGACCTGCTAATTCTTCTTGAGTCATATTTGCCGCTTTTTGAGCCAAATCTGGGCGACCAACATCGCCTAAAAATAAGGTGTCTCCACTAAATAAAGCGTAATTTTTACCTGTTTTGTCTTTTAATAAATAACAAGAACTCTCCATAGTATGTCCGGGAGTATGTAGGCAGGTTATTGTAATATCTCCTAAGGTAAAAACCTCGTTATCTTTGGCTATGTACGATTCAAAGCTCGGTTTAGCCGTAGGCCCATATATAATTTTAGCTCCTGTTTTATGCGCCAAAGAAACATGTCCGCTAACAAAATCGGCATGAAAATGAGTTTCAAAAATATATTTTATTGTAGCATTATTTTGTTTTACTTTATCTAAATAAGGTTGTACCTCTCGCAACGGATCTATTATTGCAACTTCTCCATTCGATTCTATATAATAAGCACCCTGAGCTAAACAACCTGTATATATTTGTTCTATAACCATGTTTAAAATTTTAAGTAAAAGTAGTCAGTTTTTACAATATAGTAAGCAACGTTTGTTACATTTTAACAAATAGAAAAGCATCTCGAAAGATGCTTTAAGAATTTTATAAAACGGATTACCTAATTATAACAATGTTGTAGGGCAAACATAATCTGATTTTGGTAGAGCTGTTTTTTTTATTTCATTGAAACCGCCTTCTACATCTACAAAATTATCAAATCCTTTTTGTTTTAATATAGATGCTGCTATCATGCTACGATAGCCTCCTAAACAATATACTATAAAAGGCTCTGTTTTTGATAATTCTGATAAGCGACTTGAAAGTACATTTAGTGGAATATTAAGCGATCCTTCTATATGCTCAGATTCGTACTCGCTAGATTTTCGAACATCGATTAATTTTAAATTAGGCTCTGTTTTATATTTTCTTTCGAGTTCTTGAGCAGTAATTCTTTGTACTCTATCTATTTCGCGATCACTATTTTTCCAAGATTTGAATCCACCGTCTAAATACCCAATAGCGTGGTCGTAGCCTACTCTAGAAAGACGGATAATAGCCTCGTCTACTTTACTATTATCTTCGGCAACAATGAGAATTTTTTGATTAAGATCAAAAATAAGTTCGCCTACCCAAGAGGCAAAATTTCCTTCTAACCCAATATTAATACTATTAGGTATAAAACCTTTGGCAAATTCTTCTGCTCTTCGGGTGTCTAAAATTAATGCTCTAGTTTCATTGGCAACAATTTCAAAAGATTTAGCATCGTAAGGTTTGTGTGCACGGTGCATTATGGTATCTAAACTTTCGTAACCATTGATATTCATTAAAACATTTTTAGGAAAATATTGTGGTGGCATTGTTAAACCTGTAAGCAAGGCTAGTACAAAATCATCTTCGCTCAAATTTGGATTTAAGGCGTAATTGGTTTTCTTTTGATTGCCAAGTGTATCGGTAGTTTCTTTACTCATGTTTTTACCACAAGCACTACCTGCTCCATGATTAGGATATACAATTAAATCATCTGAAAGTGGCATTAATTTATTTCTCAAAGAATGATAGAGTAATCTTGCCAACTTATCTTGCGTTAAATCTGCGATTACATGTTGGGCTAAATCGGGTCGGCCAACATCACCTATAAATAAAGTATCTCCTGTAATGATACCTTCTTCTATACCTTTTTCATTAATTAATAAAAAACAAGAACTTTCCAACGTGTGCCCTGGTGTGTGTATTAATTTTATTTTTGATGAACCTAATTCAAAAATTTCTTCATCTGTGCCAACATACATTTCAAAACCTGTTTTCATGGTTGTAGGCCCATATACTATAGTTGCGCCTGTTTGTTTGGCTAAATCGACATGACCTGAAACAAAATCGGCATGAAAATGAGTTTCAAAGATGTATTTGAGCTTTACATTATCTCGTTGTAATCTTTCTATATAAGGTTGGGTTTCTCGTAACGGATCTACAATGGTTGCTTCTCCTTCAGAAACTATATAATAAGCTGCTTCAGCAATACATCCTGTGTATATTTGTTCTATTTTCATAATGATCGTATTTTTTTCAAAATTAACATCTTGAAAGTTCTATTAACATGACAAATATCAAGTTTTAAAAACTACTAAAAATCAATTATTTAAGCAAGAACAACCTCTTTAAAAACTATAAATATAGCCATTACTATAATAAAATAACCAAAGTAAACTTTTAAGGTATTTGCAGGGATTTTGTAAGATAATTTATTCCCAATAAACACCCCAAAAAAAGCAAAAGAGGTAAACTGAAGTAATAATTTCCAATCGATATTCGAAGACGAAACATCTCCTAAAAAACCCATAAGTGATTGTAGAGCAACAATAAATAGCGATGTGCCTACAGCTATTTTCATGGGTGTTTTGGCAAGTAATAACAACGCCGGAATAATAAGAAACCCGCCACCAGCTCCTACAAAGCCAGCTATCGCACCAATTAATAAACCATAAAAAATTATGAGTACGTATGATGATTGAGTTTCTTTTTCTTTTGTGATTTGTAAAGGACGTATCATTTGCAATGCTGCAAAAAACATAACTACAGCAAATACAAGCATAATTAGCATTGATTTTGATACACTATATTCTGGGTATATCGTAATATATTTAGGAATATGTGCTACGATAATTTTTCGAGTAAACAATACACTTGCTATTGTTGGAATACCAAATAAAACTACTTTGTTAAAATCTACCAATTTTTGCAAGGCTTTTTGAATGCCAGCAAACAAAGCGGTAATTCCAACTACAAACAATGAATATGTTGTAGCCAAAACTGGTTCTATTTTAAACACATATACAAAAATAGGCACCGATAATATAGAACCTCCACTTCCTAAAAGCCCAAGACTTATACCTATAAATACTGCTAGTAAATAGCCTATTATTTGCGTTGTATACATACACCTATATTTGAGGTAAAAATAACCGTACTGAGCAATAATATTTGTAATATTTGTTACTTACGGTTTAGCAATTCGATTGATGCTCTGTGGAGTCTAATTTTACCGTCGTTTTCCAATGCCTTGAGTAATCTAGAAACAACAACTCTAGAGGTGTGCAAGTCGTAAGCAATTTCTTGATGCGTACTTTGAATTTGATTACTCTTATTTATTTTTGCTTTATCATACAAATAATTAAGTAATCTATCGTCCATATTCAAAAATGCAAGACTATCTATAGCAGAAAGCATTTCTTTTAACCTATTATTATAGCTATTAAATACATAATTGCGCCAACTTTTGTATTTACCCATCCACTCTTCTATATTGCTCACGGGTATCATTACTACTTGACCACTGGTCTCTGCAACCGCACGAATTTCGCTGCGCTTATCACCCATACAGCAAGCCATAGACATAGCACAAGTATCCCCTTTTTCTATAAAATATAAAAGTAATTCACCTTCATCAAAATCTTCTCGTAATATTTTAATAGCACCATGAACCAAAATTGGCATTTTTTTTATGTAATCGCCAAAATCGATAAGCACATCTCCTTCTTCAAAATCTCTTAATAATGATACATGAGCTATTTCATCAATTAATTTTTCTTCAAAAATATGACCGTAACTTTCTTGTAAAATTTCTTTAATATTCATACTTATTTTGTATTTCGAAAATTTGATTCATAAGTAGTTATCCAACTTTCAACGGTGAATTTTGTAAGTAATTCGGCTATCAAAGTATATGGAATATCGTCCATTTTTTTAAAACGAATACAACTTTTACCCATATCCAATTTATATTTGGAATGTTTTGGATATTCTGTTTCAAACCAATTTTTAATATCTTCATTAGCGTACAACCCCATATGATAAAGCGCTATAAAGTTTTTTTGTGAAGCTATATTAATAAAAGGTAATGGCAAAGAACTATCGCAATGATAACCTGCTGGGTACATAGATTTTGGAACAAAATAGGCTAACATATTGTAGGTAAAGCCTTCTTCAAACCCTTGTGGTAAATTCTCTACACATAGATTTCTAAGCTTTTCAAAAGCTTGTTTTCTATCGGGTTCTAATGCCTGAATATACTGGGTAATTTCTTCTACATTATTTTGTTTCATATAGGTCTTCTTTGTAAAACAAAAATACTATTATTTTTTTTAATAGTTTAGCAACTTCAAAAAACACATTAATATATGTCTGGAAAAAATAAACTTAGAACCGATAAAACTTGTTTAAATTGCAATCATGTAGTAGAAAAAAGATATTGTAGCAATTGCGGACAAGAAAATATAGATTCTAGAAAAAGCTTTTATGAACTTTTTATTCATTTTTTTGAAGATTTAACGCATTATGAAAATGCTTTTTGGAAAACCATAAAAAATCTTATTACAAAACCTGCATCTCTTACCAAAGAATATCTCTCTGGAAAAAGAATGTCGTATTTGGCTCCTATTCGACTGTATATTTTTATAAGTTTTGTTACTTTTTTAACCATAAATATACTAGATAGCACTACCGAAGAACATGAATTAGAAAAATCAAAACCAGAAAAAGAAACGCTATCATCTGTTGAAAAACAAATTATTGAATTACAAAAAAGTGGCGAAATTGGAAAAAAAGAAGCCGACTCGTTACTACTCGAACTAAAAACGGCTAAAGAGTTAAAAAAAGAAAAATATGGCGATGGTCATTTTTTTAATACCGATTATAAAACGATTGAAGAGTTAGAAAAGGATAGAAATTTACATCCTGAAAAATTCAATGCTCTTGAATATTGGTTTTTGAAAAAATCTATTCCAATTCATCAAAAGTATACCAATAAAGAAATAAAAGATAAATTCTTTGAAAGTTTAACACATAATATTCCAAAAAGCTTATTTCTATACATGCCTTTATTTGCCTTTGCATTATGGTTATTTCATGGTAAAAAGAAATGGTACTATTTTGATCATGGTATATTTACGCTTCATTATTTTTCATTTTTATTATTAATGATATTACTAAGTGTATTAATAGGTTATATATTTTCATATTTTGATAATTGGTTTTTTACTAGTTTAGTAGTGATAATTAACTTCGGTTTATTTATTTGGACTTTCTATTATTTCTTTCCTGCGCACCATCGTTTTTATGGAGAATCAAGAACTGTTTCATTTTTTAAATCGCTGGCGTTGTTATTTATTAATTTCTTTTTAATACTATTTATAGTGATTGCTCTCGTTATTTATTCGTTCATTAATATCCACTAATTATGCTTAAACTAAGTAAATACATAATTGTTTTAGGAGTAGTAGTCTCTATTATTTCTTGTAAATCTTCTCAAGGAATAAGCTCAGACAAAAATAAAAATACGGCTGTAAACCTTCGTGAATATCTCAATACTATTACTGCCACCGAGCTTAAAGAACATCTTACAATTATCGCCTCAGATGATATGCAAGGAAGAGAAACTGGAAGTCAAGGACAAAAAAAAGCTGGAAACTATTTAGTAGAACAATATAAAAAGTTTGGAATACCAGCGCCTACAAAATTAGGAAGTTACTACCAAACTGTTCCTGCTGCATTTCTCAATGCAAAAAAGAATGAAGGTTTGCCCGATTCTGAAAATATAATGGCTTTTATAGAAGGTACCGAAAAACCAAACGAAATTGTAGTCTTATCTGCGCACTATGACCATGTTGGTGTAAAAAATGGTGAAGTATACAATGGTGCAGACGATGACGGTTCAGGTACTGTAGCGCTTATTGAAATTGCACAAGCTTTACAAAAAGCAAAAAAAGAAGGACGTGGCCCTAAACGTTCAGTACTTATTTTACATGTAACAGGCGAAGAACATGGCTTACATGGTTCTCGCTACTATTCTGAAAATCCGGTTTATGAATTATCAAATACTGTTGCCGATGTAAATATTGATATGATAGGAAGAAGAGATAACTTTCATCAAAATTCTAATAATTATATCTATTTAATAGGTTCTGATTATCTATCGTCAGAATTATATCAAGTATGTGAAGATATGAATAAAAAATACATCAATACTACAATAGACTATAAGTATAATGATAAAAAAGATCCTAATAAATTTTATTATCGTTCTGATCATTACAATTTTGCTAAACATAATATTCCCTCTGTATTTTTATTTAATGGTACGCACGAAGATTACCACAAACCAACAGACGATGTTGATAAGATAGAATTTGACGCCTTAGAAAAAAGAACAAAATTTGCTTTGGCTATTGTATGGGAAATTGCCAATAGACCAGAAAAACTAAAAGTTGATAAACTAACAACCGATAAAAACTAGTATTGATAAAATATTTTAAATCTTTAAGATAAATTTATTTTACTCGATTTCAATAAAATAATCTTATCAATAAAAACTCAAAAAAAGTTATATACACTTGTAAAATTCTTTAAACAATTAAGTAGTGAATTTTACACTATAAGCAACGTTATAATGCAAAAGTTGTAGTTGACTATATGATGAATCCGTTTCTAATTTTAAAAAAAGAAAGTAGTTTAAAAATTAATGTTAAAAAATCGAGTAATGTAATTCATTTAGTTACCAAATTAAGGAAAAACATAAAAACTAAATTAGTAATCTATTCACGGTGAATTTTTTTTTTGAGATAATTTTTTAATATTAATCCAAAAATTCTTCAAACTATTACAACCCTATTTTTACTGAAGTCATTGTTAGCGAACCTCCTACAGCTTTGTCGTTAAAGAATGTTATCGTGTCTTTTTGGGCTTGCAATCCTAAAGTGTATAATAATGGGAAGTAATGATCTGGTGTAGGAATAGCCAATGATGAAGCTTTGTGCAATTTTGTATACTCTATTAACGACTTTACATCGCCTTTACTTATTTTATCTTTAAAAACAGTATTCATTTCTATTGCCCAATCATAACCATATTCGGGTTCATTGAGTTTATCCCAAGCTACGGCTCCAAGATTGTGTACCATATTACCGCTACCTATTACCAATACTCCTTTTTTTCTTAATGCTAGCAATTCTTTACCCAAATCATAATGAAATTGAGCTGGTTTTCCATAATCTATACTAAGTTGTAATACAGGAATGTTAGCATCTGGATACATATGTCTTACTACAGTCCACACTCCATGATCCAAACCCCATTCATGATCTAGTTCTACTTTGGTAGAAGTAACCAATTTGGTAGTGTCGAGAGCTAAACTTGGATTGCCCGGTGCTGGATATTGTACATCAAACAGTTTCTGGGGAAATCCACCAAAATCGTGTATTGTTTTTGGGTGTTCCATAGCCGTAATATAAGTTCCCCTAGTAAGCCAATGTGCCGAAACGACCAATACGGCATTGGGTGTGGGATATTCTTTACCTATTTGTGCCCACGATTGAGAAAACACATTATTTTCTATACCATTCATAGGAGAACCGTGACCAATAAAGTAGGCTGGCAAAGTATAATCTTCTTCTTTTAAAGATTTTGATAAACTAAATAATGGTTCTAAACCAGACATAATAATTCCTCCTAAAGTTAATTGAATAAATCGTTTTCGGTGCATTTGCTTATAAAATTAAGTAAAACAAATTTATATAAATCTGCATCGTAAATGATTAAAAATATTAAAATTAAAAATCTAACAGATTATAGAAAATCTGCTAGATTTTTGTATAAAATTAATCCTAATATAATACGGTGATATGTATAATTTATTTACTCTTCATGTTCATTATCTTCGTGTTCACTCGAAGTATTCATTTGTTGATTTGAAGTACCATTTTCTCTTATCTCTGTATGACGAACTTCACCACCTGTTGTGCCAACTGACTTCGATAAAAAAGCTGCTACTACTGCTAAGACTACAACTACATACGAAACTAAGTTTGCCTTTGCTTTTTGTTTTATATTCATATAAAGACCTATTAACGATGCAATTCCAGACAAATAGGCTACTATAGCAAATTTTTCTGTAGCTTCTTCGTGTATATGAATAATTTTTTTACCAACTTCGGGCATATTTTCTACAAGTTCTTCTGCTCCTTCACCAGTAGCCATACTTATTGCCGAAAATACTGCTGCTATAATAATTAAAAAATAAGAAACATTTTTAACTGTATTATTTTTTAAGAATAATCCTCCTAAAAGAATTATTAATCCTAAAATCATTCCTATAATTGGAAAATGATTAACTACCATGTGTAAATGCGCTTCATTCATAATATATAAAGTTTGTGTTAATTAATAATATCAAAAACTCCTTTGGTTAATATAGACGTTTTATTTGTAACAATATCATTTAGTTTTATTTCAATAAAATCTTCATTGCTAGAACCTTTTTCAACAAATGCTTTGTCAAAAGAATAAACACCTTTTTGATGTGATTTTAAGACTAAAACATAATTTTTACCATTTTCTAAAAATACAGCATCTTTTGGAACCGAAAATCCTTTTTGCGAATCTACTAAAATATTGGCTTGCACAAACATGCCGCTAAGTAGTTTTTGTTTTGTAGCATCATCTAGGTGCCCATGAACATTAATACTTCTATCTTCTCCCTCTACAGATTTACCAATTAAATGCACATAGCCTGTAAAAACATCTTTGCTTGCTTCTGGAACTGTAAATTTAATAGTTTGTTCTTCTTTTATTTTTAATATATCTTTTTCAAATACACTCATTTCTATATGTAAATCATTATTATTTACAATTTCTAGCAATACATCTGTAGGCGAAACAGCCATTCCGTTTACCGCATTCATAACAGATACTACACCAGATATAGGTGCAAAAATGGTTATAGCAGATACTATTTTCCCTTTTTGAACATTGCTAGGGCTTATGTTAAAAATATATAATTTTTGTTGTAATGATTGGTATCTACCCATAGCACTACGGTATTCGCTCTCTGCCTTTAAATAATTTTTTTGCGACGTAATTTTTTCGTTATAAAGTGTTTTTTGTCTATCGTATTCCGATTTAAGAAAACTTATTTGCTCTGCCACATCTAAGTATTCTTTTTGAATATCTACAATTTCGGTACTTTGTATAGAAAGCAATGCTTGCCCTTTTGTTACTTTATCTCCTACTAAAAGTTTGGTGTTTTTAACAAAACCATTGGCAAGTGCTGTAACTTTTGCTTTGTTTTGAGGTGGTACATCAATTCTTCCAGAACATGAAACAGCAACATCAAAATTTCTTTCAACAGGCGAACTTAATTCCATTTTCATGGTATTAAATTGAGTGTCAGAAACTGTAATATAGCTTTGATTTTGAGGAGCTTCTTGTTTTTGGGTTTCTTTACAACTGTAAAAAAATACTATTACAGCTAGTGCTATGATATTCTTTTTTATCATCATTTTTTGTGTCATTTTAATTGTAATTAAGGTATTCTAAATCGTAAACTACTTTGTTGTATTGAAATACATTTTCTAAATATTCTTGCTTAATCGTGGTTGCGTTTTCTAAACTTAATATATATTGAAAAAAATCTATTTCGCCATGCTTGTAACTCATATCGGCTACTTTCATAATTTCTTTTGATAACTTATCGCCGTATTGGTTATAATAATCTATCGCTTCTTGAAATTTTTGAAGCTCCTCTTGCTTTTGCTTTACAAAATAATCTATTTTCAATTTTTCATTCTCCATTTGTTGTTCCCAAGCTTGTTTTTCTAAGGCAACTACTTTATTTTTTGCATGATAACTAGAAGAGAATATAGGTACAGAAACACCTACTTGAAAGCCGTATAATGACTGTGATAACCCATTATTTCTACCTTGAAAATATTCTAAACTTACATCGGGTAAAAGTTGCTTTTTTTGTAAGGCCATATATGAACTATAAGTATTTGTAACTCTATCAAAATATGAATTATAAAGTTCTTTATTTGGAGTAAAAGTTGTAAACAAAATTGGTTGCATTTTATTTTGAGTTACAGCAAGAGCTTCATCGGTTTGTACTATAGACTTCAACATCTCTAAAGCCGTTTTTTTAGACTTATCTATTTGGCTTAATTTTGTTTTTATTTGTCTGTATTTGCTTTCGGCGGTTATTTTTTCGAGATAATTACTTTCTCCTAATTCAAATTTTCTATTGCTAGCTTTAGAAAAATTTTGATACAAACTGTCTAAATATTTATATAATTTTTCTTGATTTTGGTAATACACAATTTCATTATATACAAAAGCTACTTGGTGTGAAACTTTATTTTTTTTAAGTTCAAAATGAGCTTTATCTTTTTCATATTCTGCTGTATAAGCACTTTTTTGAGCCGAATACACGGTAGGAAAAAGAAACTTTTGCTGTACTCCCAATACTTTTAGCGGTACATTATTGAGCGCTAAATTATTCTGGTCATAATTGTAGTAAATGTTTGTTTTTTCTACAGAAAAATATGTTTTTATAGCCTGCTTAGATTTTAAAACGATTGTATTGGCTGCTTGAATTTCTTTATTGTTTCGTAAAGCTTTTGCAATTAAAGTATCCAATTCTGGTTGATTTCTATTTTGAGCAAATGACAACGATGAGATAAGCAAACCTATAATTATGTAGGTTCCACTTGCTTGATGTTTTTTAAATTTTGGTTTTTTCATCTCTTTTTCATCGAAAATTTTATACAACAAAGGTAAAACTACCATTGTTAATATCGTTGCTGTAAATAAACCACCTATTACAACTGTAGCCAAAGGACGTTGCACCTCTGCTCCTGCCGAAGATGATATTGCCATAGGTAGAAAGCCTAAAGCTGCTGCCATAGCTGTAAGTAATACAGGACGTAGTCTATCGGTAGTTCCTTTAATAATAAGTTCATTCATATCTTTTATACCGCTGTGGTGTTTTAATTCTTTAAAATGTTCTATAAGTACAATTCCATTTAAAACCGCTATACCAAACAAGGCTATAAAACCAACTCCTGCCGAAATACTAAACGGCAAACCTCGCATCCATAAAAATAAAATACCTCCAACTGCCGAAAGCGGTATGGCAGAATATACCATAAGTGCTTCTTTTACAGAATTGAATGCAAAATACAACAATACAAAAATTAAAAACAAAGCAATGGGTACAGCTATCATAAGTCTGGCTTTGGCACTTTGTAAATTTTCAAATTGTCCGCCATAGGTAATGTAATAGCCTTCGGGAAGTTTTATTTTTTCACTAATTATTTTTTGTACATCATCTACTACACTTTGCATATCGCGGTTTCTTACATTTATTCCTACTACAATTCTTCGGCGTGTATTATCTCTAGATATTTTTGCTGGCCCTTCGGTATAGGTAATATTTGCCAATTCTTGCAGTGGTATTTGCATACCAGATGGTGTAGAAACATATAAGTTTTTTAGGTCTTCAAGACTTTGTCTATTTTCTTTATCAAGCCTAATAACCATATCAAAACGTTTTTCTCCTTCAAATACAGTTCCAACTGTTTTACCTGCAAAACCTAGTGCAATCATATCATTTAAATCGGAAATGTTTAACCCATATTTGGCTATTTTGGTTCGGTCGTATTGTACGCTCATTTGAGGAAGACCTTCTGTTTTTTCGATAATAATATCTGATGCTCCTTCAACACCAGCAATAGCAAACTTAATTTGTTGGGCTCTTTTGGCTAATACGTTCAAATCTTCTCCAAAAATTTTAATAGCAACATCACTTCTTGTTCCCGAAATAAGTTCGTTAAAACGCATTTCTATAGGCTGTGTAAACTCAATTTCCATATTTGGAATTTGGCTTTCAACGGCAGATTTTATTTTATCTGCCAACTCATCTTTACTACTTGCAGACACCCATTCTGATTTGGGTTTAAGTTTTACAATAATATCGCTTTCTTCCATACTCATAGGGTCGGTAGGCACCTCTGCAGCTCCTATTCTACTCACTACTTGTTGTACTTCTGGAAAGTTTTTTAATATGGTTTTTTCTATAATCGTGGTAGTTTGTATGGTTTTTGATAATGAAGTTCCTGTTTTTAATACGGGCTGAATTACAAAATCGCCTTCGTCTAATGTAGGTATAAATTCGCCCCCCATTGTTGAGAATAACGTAATGGCTAAGACCAATAAAGTGGCAGCTCCATAAATTACCTTTTTGGTATTAGTTAATGCCCAAGTAATTACCGGAAGGTATAAATTATTTAATTTGGTAATTAGCTTATTCGAAATAGAGTTCGGATTTTCTTCTTTTGGTTTTAAAAAAATAGAAGAAACCACAGGCACATAGCTAAAACAGAACAACATCGCTCCCAAAAGCGCAAAACTAAACGTCATTGCCATTGGTTTAAACATTTTACCTTCAACACCAGATAAAGATAAGATTGGTATAAATACTATAAGTATAATGAGTTGCCCAAACACGGCAGAATTCATCATTTTGGAAGCGCTTTTGTAGGTTATTTCATCAATTTCAATTTGTTTTTCTTGATCAGAAAGCCTATTTAAGTGTGCTGATTTGTGTGTAATTTGAAATGCGATAAATTCTACAATAATTACGGCTCCATCGATAATAATACCAAAGTCGATTGCACCAAGACTCATTAAATTGGCATCAATACCTAAAATATTCATAAATGAAATAGCAAACAATAAACACAATGGTATTACTGAAGCCACAACCAAACCTGAACGCCAATTACCAAGCAATAAGACTACTACAAAAATTACGATTAAGCATCCTAATATTAAGTTTTCGGCTACTGTAAAAGTAGTTTTCCCTACTAATTCGCTTCGTTCTAAAAAAGGATTGATGTAAACTCCTTTTGGTAATGTTTTTTGAATTTCGGCTACTCGTTGTTTTACATCGTGAATAACTTGTTTGGAGTTTGCTCCTTTAAGCATCATAACTTGTCCTAATACTTTTTCTCCTTCTCCATTACCTGTAATAGCTCCAAATCTATTGGCACTTCCGTATTGAACAGTGGCAATATCTCTTACAAATACTGGTGTACCTAAACTATTTTTTACTACAATATTTTTAATATCGTCTATACTATTTACTTTTCCTTCTCCTCTTATAAAATAACTTTGATTTACTTTTTCTATATAAGCACCACCCGCAATACTATTGTTTTTTTCCAATGCAGAATACACATCGTTTATTGAAATATTCATTCCTTTAAGTTTGGAAGAATTTATGGCTATTTCATATTGTTTTAAAAAACCACCCCAAGTATTAATTTCTACAACTCCTTTTATACCCGATAATTGTCTTTTTACAACCCAATCTTGTATCGTTCGTAAGTCGGTAACTGTATATTGGCTTTTGTATTCTGGTTTTACATCAAGAATATATTGGTATATTTCTCCCAAACCTGTAGTAATTGGTCCCATTTCTGGGGTACCAAATCCTTGCGGAATTTTTTCGGAAGCCGATTTTATTTTTTCGGCAATAAGCTGTCTAGGCAAATAAGCCCCCATTTTGTCTTCAAAAACAATTGTTACTACAGATAATCCGAATTTTGAAATGGAACGAATTTCTTTTACATCAGGTAAATTGGCCATTTCTATTTCTACCGGGTAAGTAATAAACTGCTCAATATCTTGTGTAGAAAGGTTTCTAGATGTTGTAATAACTTGAACTTGGTTGTTGGTAACATCTGGTACTGCCCCAATCGATATTTGAAATACAGAAAATAAACCAAAACCCAATACTATTGCCGTAAAGAGTAATACTATAAGTTTATTTTTTAAACTAAATGCAATGATTTTTTCTAACACAATTTTTATTATTAATTTACTGTAGCAAAGGTACGATACAGAAAATTATAATTACTTAAGAACAACTTAAGATGTTAAGGAAAATAAAGTGTGAATTTTGTACCTACATTATCTTTACTTTCTACTTCTACTTGAATAGACAAAATGTCGCACAAACGTTTTACTATAGATAACCCTAAACCTATTCCTTTTTCTTTAGAATTATCTAATGTATTTTTTGCTCTAAAAAATGGATTGAATATTTTTTCAATTTCTGGTTGCGATATACCTATTCCTTCATCTTGAATGACAAACTTAATTTGTTCATTTTCTTTTAAAACAAACAAGTTAATCGTTGCAGCATCATAGCAATACTTTACAGCATTTGAAAATAAATTATTAATAATAATAGAAAGGAAATAAGCATCTGAATGAACCCAAAAATTTTCAGTAAAAGTAGTGAGTACTTTTATATTTTTATTTGCTATTTCTGCAGAATATCGGTTTATTGTTTCATGAATTATGTTGGTTATTGAAACTTCGGCATTACTAATTGATTGTTTTTGATTTTCCAATCGAGCCAAAAGTAATAATTGATCTACTATAGTATTAATTCTATTTACTTCGGATATGCAATAGGCAATTTTTTGATTGTATTCTTGCTCTGTTCTTGGTTTTCTTATCAACACTTCTAGCGTACCTTGAATTACTGCAAGAGGTGTTCTAAGTTCGTGTGAGGCATCTGATGTAAATTGCTTTTCGCGCTCTACTGCACGTTCTATTCTATCTAATAAATTATTGATTGTTTGCGATAAAACATAAATTTCATCTTTGGTATTTGGTAAAGCGATGCGAGAAGATAAATTATCTGTAGAAATTAAATTTGATGTTTCAATTACATTGTAAATAGGAGAAATACTTCTGCCTGCAAAAAAACGAGCAATTAAAAACAACAAAAGTAAAATTATAGGAAAACTTACAACTAATATTGTATTAAGTAGTTGGAGTACATAACTTGAGCTTTCAAGTAAAATAGCTACTTGTATAAATCCTACTTTTTTATCTTTATCAAAAATGGGGACTTTTATTTGGCGAACTGATTTTCCGTTGAGTTTTGCATTAAAAATTTCTTTTTCATTATCGTGGTTACTAAAATGTAATCGACTTTTTTTTAAGTTGGGAGATTTATCAAACAAATTTCCTTGCAAATCCAAAAGTTCTACAAATATTGGATTTACTTCTTCTGTACTATGTTCTTCCTCTTTCCACTCTTGAGCATTGGTAAGCACAATAGCATTATCTTGAACATTTATATACCCAAAAAGTTTATTTATTTCAGTATGAATATCAGCATCCAAATGTACATAAACCGATTTTTTTGCCACAACATGTATGGTTATAAATACAATTAAAACCAACATAGCTGTCGAAATGATATAGTAAAATGCTATACGGTTTTTAAAAGAAAAACTATTCATGATTATCTTCTGCTATATACCCTACACCTCGTATGGTTTTAATAAGAGGCACATCGGGTGTTAAGTTTAATTTTTTTCTAATGGCATTCATAAAAACATCAATCACACCACTGTCATATTCAAAATGTATATCCCACACATCTTCAATAATTTTATTTCGACTACAAATAGTTCCTTTATTTTTTACCAAATAAGCAAGCAAATCAAATTCTTTTTGTGTAAAAATAACTTCGCTATCATTTTGAAAAACTTTTCTTTTACCTAAATCTATTTTTATTGTGCCCAAGCTAAGAACTTCAGAATGAGTTGCGGTTCTAAAATGTACTTTAATACGTTCGAGTAATTCTTCAAAACTAAAAGGTTTTTTTATATAATCATTTGCTCCCGATTGTAAGGCTTCTATAGTTTCTTGTACTGTGTCTTTTGCTGTTAAAAAAAGTATTGGTACTACTTTATTTTGTTCTCTTATTTTAAGACAAATTTCTAATCCTGATAACTTTGGAAGCATCCAATCGAGCAATATTAAATCGTATTTTTCTGTCAAGGCTTTTTGTAAACCTAAATCGCCTTGATTGGCAACATCTACAGTAAAACCTTCTTCTTGAAGTCCTTGACTTAAAAAATTGGAAATTCCTATTTCGTCTTCTACAATTAGAATTTTCATTTTAAAACTCTTTACATATTATTTTGTCAAATATAAATGCTTACAAACAAACTGAATACATATACATTTTATATTAAGCTAAATTTAAGATTATTAAAAGAATATTTATTTAATTAGCCCAAAAAAAATCTATTTTTGTAGAAATTTTTACCCATGAGCTTTATTTCTAAAAAATCTCCTCTATATTTTATTACAATATTTTATTTATTATGCAGTTTTATTTTGCGTATTGTATTACTGTTTCACCCTATCACACAAAGTAAATTTTCTTTTTTTGAAAGCTTAAAAATTTTTGGATTAGGTTTTATTTCAGATTTTTTTGTATTTATAATTGCTTCGGCATTTTTATGGTTATACTTGTTGTTTTTATCCAATTCAAAGTATTATAAACCTTGGGGTCATATAATATTTTTACTACTTTTAAGTTTACTCGCCTATGTATATTTTGGAAATACTATTTTGAATGAATATGGAGGTTCATTACCCGAAATAGGTATTACATTTATAGGAATAAAAACTGTTTTATTTGGGCTACTTTTATTTTTTCCGAAACAACGATTTTTACTACGAAAAATATTATTTAGTATCGCTATATTCATTTTTGTATTAGTTATTGTTCAAAATAGTATTAGTGAATTTTTTTTCTGGAATGAATTTGGTGTTCGTTATAATTTTATTGCAGTAGATTATTTAGTATATACTAATACTGTTATTGGAAATATTATGGAATCTTATCCTGTTGTTCCATTATTTTCGGCTGTAGGAATTATTTCGGCTTTGGTAACTTATTTTATTGTAAAAAAATCGAATGCTTTTCTTAAAAATCTACCTACATTAAAACAAAAATTATCAGATTTAACTTTATATGCTCTTGCGTTTTTATTTTCTCTATTTATTATACCTAAACTTTCCAAATTAGAAAATTCAAATAATATATTTGCAAACGAATTGCAAGCAAATGGTCTTTACAAATTTTTCTTAGCTTTTAAAAACAGTGAATTAGAGTATGATAAGTTTTACAAAACTATGCCAAACAATGAAGCCTTTGCTTTGTTACAACAACAAATAGGAAATACTAATTTAACGAGTGAACGATTTATTAAATCTGATTCTATTGAGAACAAAAAGAACATTGTACTGATCACCATAGAAAGTTTTAGCGCAGATTTTATGAAACATTACGGTAATGAACAAAATATTACACCTTTTTTAGATGAATTAGCAGAGCAAAGTTTATTTTTCACCAATTTATATGCCGTTGGAAACAGAACTGTACGTGGACTCGAAGCTGTTACTCTTTGCCTACCTCCTACTGCTGGAGAAAGTGTTGTAAAAAGAGTCGATAATAAAAATAAATTTTCTACAGGATTTGTATTAAAGCAAAAAGGATATCAAGTAAAATATTTATATGGAGGAGATGCATATTTTGATAATATGGAAGATTTCTTTTCTGGAAATGGTTATGATATTGTAGATAAAAAATCGTTACTACCGAACGAAATTACTTTTTCAAATATTTGGGGTGTTTGCGATGAAGATATGGCAAACAAAGCAATCAAGGTTATGAATGAAGAAACAAAACAAGGCAAACCCTTTTTTAATCATTGGATGACTGTAAGCAATCATCGTCCTTTTACTTATCCAGAAGGGAAAATAGATATCGACTCGCATTCAAAATCGAGAGAAGGTGGTGTAAAATATACAGATTATGCTTTGCGCAAATTTTTTGAAAATGCACAAAAACAACCTTGGTTTGCTAATACAGTTTTTGTTATTGTAGCCGACCATTGCGCTTCTAGCTCTGGTAAAACTGAATTGCCATTGGATAAATATAGAATACCTGCATTTGTATATGCTCCAAACTTTATAAAACCTCAAAAAGTAAATACTTTAGTATCGCAAATAGATTTGATGCCTACCGTATTTGGACTGCTTAATTTTAGTTATCAATCTAAATTTTATGGACAGGATATTTTCAAACCTACTTACAGCCCAAGAGCTTTTATTGCTACTTACCAAGATTTAGGATTGATTAAAAATAATAAACTCACTATTATTTCTCCTGTAAAGAAAGTAAAACAATTTGAGTTGATAAAACAAACAAACAATAAGTTAGGTGCTGATTTTCAACTGTATTATGAAGAAAAGCCTTTAGAAAAAATAGATGCTAGTTTAGAAAAAAGTACAATTTCGTTTTACCAAACGGCGTCTTATTTACTTAAAAACAAAAAGTTAAATAAATAAAAAAAGCTATACTTAAATTTTAAATATAGCTTTCATAAAATTAAATAAACAAAAATAACTAGACCTTACCTTCTTTTATTTCATCCACAACTTCTGGATTTAATAAAGTAGAAATATCTCCAAAATTAGAGAAATCTCCTTCGGCAATTTTTCTTAATATTCTACGCATAATTTTTCCTGAACGTGTTTTTGGCAATCCATTCACAAACTGTATTTTATCTAGTTTGGCAATAGGTCCAATTTGATCAGAAATTAATTGGTTTATCTCTTTTGATAAATTTGATCTATCACGACTTTCCCCTACATCTTTCAATACAACATAACCATAGAGTGCATTTCCTTTTATATCGTGAGGGAAACCTACAATAGCACTTTCTGCTACAGCTGGATGTTCATTTATTGCATCTTCTATTGGTGCTGTACCCAAATTATGACCAGAAACTATTATAACATCATCTACTCTACCTGTAATTCTATAGTAACCTACTTCGTCTCGTAGTGCACCATCACCTGTGAAATATTTACCTGGAAAAGCTGTAAAATAAGTTTCTTTGTATCGTTGATGATCTCCCCAAATAGTTCGTGCCATAGAAGGCCATGGAAATTTAATACACAAACTACCTGTTACTTGATTTCCTTCTATTTCATTTCTAAGTTCGTCCATCAATACAGGTTGAATTCCTGGTAATGGCAATGAAGCATAGGTAGGTTTTGTAGGTGTTACAAAAGGTACTGGAGAAATCATAATACCACCTGTTTCGGTTTGCCACCAAGTATCTACAAGCGGACAACGCTTTCCGCCTACATGGTCATTATACCAGTGCCAAGCCTCTTCATTAATAGGTTCTCCTACAGAACCAATAACTTTTAAAGAACTTAACGGAAATTTTTGAACATATTCTAAACTTTCTTTCGCTAAAGAGCGTATAGCTGTAGGTGCTGTATAAAATTGATTTACTTTGTGTTTTTCAATTACTTCCCAAAAACGACTAAAATCTGGATACGATGGTACTCCTTCAAAAATAACTGTAGTTGCACCATTTAACAAAGGGCCGTAAAGTATGTATGAATGACCTGTTATCCAACCTATATCGGCAGTACACCAATATACATCGTCTTCTTCATAATTAAATATATTTTTAAAAGTATATGCAGTATACACCATATAACCTGCTGTAGTATGTAACATACCTTTTGGTTTACCTGTAGAACCTGAAGTATATAAAATAAACAATGGATCTTCGGCATCCATAATTTCTGCTACCGAATTTGCCAAAGCATTATCTAAAAGAGGTTGTAACCACATATCACGACCTTCTTTCATTTGCACTTCAGTATTGGTTCTTTTTACTACTAATACTTTTTCAACACAAGGTGATTTTTCTAAGGCTTCATCAACAATACCTTTTAAATCTATCGCTTTATTACCTCTATAACTACCATCTGAAGTAATGACCATTTTACATTCACAATCATTAATACGAGAAGTTAATGCCGAGGCTGAAAAGCCAGCAAATACTACCGAATGTATGGCTCCTATTCTAGCACAAGCCAATACAGCTACGGCCAAATCTGGAATCATGGGTAAATAAATACATACTCTATCGCCTTTTTGAATACCTAAATCGCGAAGTACATTTGCCATTTTAGAAACTCGAGCGTACAATTCATTGTATGAAATATGTTGAGCCTGTTCGTTTGGATCGTTTGGTTCAAAAATGATAGCGGTTTTTTCTCCTCTTTTTGCTAAATGACGATCGATACAATTTTTAGTAATATTAACTTTTGCATCTACAAACCATTTAAATTTGGCTTCTTGCATATCAAATTCGAAAACTTTGTCCCATTTTTGATACCAAGTAAAATTTTCATCGGCTATCCTATCCCAAAATTTTCTAGGCTCTCTTACCGATTTTTTATACATCTTGAAATAATTTTCAAGATTCGAAATTTTATAATAACTCATTATATTCGACTTTTTTCTGTTTAATTAATGTAAATTTAACTTTTATTATTTAGTAATGTAAATTTAGATATTCTGATGATGAAAAAAAGAAAATTATTGCTAAATTAATATAGTTTACGCTAAAACAAAAAACCTGAGTCTATACTCAGGTTTTTTGTTTAAGATTTGAAACATCCTATTTTATCGTGTTTTAATACTTCTGTTACTTCATCAATAATAGCTTCATCATCTATGGTAGAAGGTATTTGAAAGTTTTCGCCATCGGCTATGCTACGCAATAATTTTCTAAGTATTTTACCCGAACGTGTTTTGGGTAATCTTTGTACTATAACTACATCTTTTAACGAAGCTACTGCACCTATCTGTTCGCGTACAAGCTGAACTATTTCGTGTTGTAATTGAAAATGTTCTATATCTTCCCCAGATTTGGTTACTACCAAAGCAAGTGGTATTTGTCCTTTTAACTCATCGTTTATACCTATTACAGCACACTCGGCAACAGAGTGATGAGACGAAACTATTTCTTCCATTTCGGCTGTAGAAAGTCTGTGTCCAGCAACATTTATTACATCATCTACTCTACCTGTTATATAAATGTATCCATCTTCGTCTTTAAAGCCTCCGTCTCCAGAAAAATAGTAGCCTTCAAATTTGTTTAAATACCCCATTTTGAAACGCATTTCATCATTCCATAAACCCGTTAAAGTTCCTGGTGGTAATGGCAATTTAATAACAACATACCCCTCTTCATTAGGACCTAATTCTTGTCCGTTTTCTCCTAAAATTTGAATATTATATCCCGAAACTGATTTGCCCGCAGAGCCTGGTTTTATTGGTAAATATTCCACTCCCATCATGTTGCATATCATAGGCCAACCAGATTCTGTTTGCCACCAATGATCTATAGCTGGAACTGGAATATGGCTTCTATACCATTCTAAAGTTGAAATATCACATCGTTCTCCTGCTAAAAATTGTGTGCGCAAACAAGATAAATCATATTGTTTAATAAACTCTCCGTTCGGATCTTCTTTTTTAATAGCTCTAATAGCTGTTGGTGCAGTAAACATTACCGAAACTCTGTGTTCTGAAATTACCCTCCAAAATGTACTTGCATCTGGAGTTCGAATAGGCTTTCCTTCAAAAACCACCGTAGTATTTCTATTTAAAAGCGGACCATATGCAATATAACTATGCCCTACTACCCAACCTACATCAGAAGCTGCCCAAAAAACTTCTCCTTCATTTACACCATAGATATATTTCATTGAAAACTTTAACGCAGTAACATAGCCTGCTGTATCACGTACAATTCCTTTTGGTTTTCCTGTAGTACCCGATGTGTATAAAACATATAAAGGATGTTGCCCATTTACAGGCACACACGAAGCCTCTTCCGATCCGTACACCAAAGCATCATAGTCTATATCATATTTTTTGAAAGGAATTCTTGCTCCTAATTTTCTGTTTAATATAACTACATTTTGAGGCTTATGTTCTGCCAATTCTATAGCTTCGTCTACCAAAGGTTTGTAAGCAATAAGGCGTTCAATTTCTATACCCGATGATGCAGTAATAATGGCTTTGGGCTTGCAATCGTCTATTCGAATGGCTAATTCGTGTGGAGCAAAACCTCCAAATACAACAGAATGTGTAACACCTATTCTTGCACAAGCCAACATAGCAAAAACAGCCTGTGGTATCATAGGCATATAAATTACTACTGTATCGCCTTTTTCTAAACCTAATGATTGCAAACCACCTGCAAGTTTTGCAATTTCAGATTTTATTTGGTTGTACGTGTATTTTTTTACAGTTTGAGTTACTGGAGAATCATATATTATCGCTGTTTGCTCTCCAAAACCATCTTCAATATGTTTATCTACAGCTAAGTAACACGCATTCAGCTCGGCATCTTTATACCAAACCGGGTAATTGTTATGGTCGTAAGACAAAATAGTTTCTGGAGCTTTAAACCAATTAATTGCTTCAGCTTGATTAGCCCAAAATTGTTCTGGATTTTCAATACTTTTTTGGTAAAATTCTTGATATTTCATTAGTATTCTTATAGATATTTTGATTATGTAATAGTGAAGTAAATATAACCAAT
This sequence comes from Flavobacterium croceum DSM 17960, assembly GCF_002917885.1. Classification (GTDB taxonomy): domain Bacteria; phylum Bacteroidota; class Bacteroidia; order Flavobacteriales; family Flavobacteriaceae; genus Flavobacterium; species Flavobacterium croceum. The sequence goes on along the minus strand of NZ_PQNY01000013.1, from coordinate 7,420 downwards.
ATATCTATTAAAATCTAAATTTTGTTGCTAATTAGGTATATACGAAATCGATTTCGTAAACCATATCAAATACCGAAATTTCTATTCTAATTTAGAATAAAGTTTAATGACTTTTCAATGCAATAATTCAAAAACTTGGTCTACTACTTTCTTGATAGAAAAAGGTTTGGTTAAATAAGCATCTGCACCGAGTGACAGTCCTTTTTCAATATCAGAATCTTTATTTTTTGCTGATAAAAATATAATCTTGCAATGGTTTAACTTTGGATTTTGCTTTATGCGCTCAATGGTTTCGAAACCATCAACATAAGGCATCATTACATCTAGAATAATAACATCGGGAAGATTTGATTGTAAAATATCTAATGCTTCTTGTCCGTCTCTAGCAATGAAGACTTCAAATGAATTTTTTTTGAATGTGTATTCCAAAGACATTACGATATTGGGTTCGTCGTCTACTATTAATATCTTTTTCATAGTTGCAATTTTGTTTGGCAATATAACGTATCTCTCTATAACTTAAAAATCTAATTTTTATTTTTTAAAAGTGTAAAACTTAAACAAGCTCCTCCTGTAACATTATTCGAAGCCCAAATTTTACCTTTATGATGTTCAATAATTTGCTTGCAAATAGCAAGCCCTAGCCCACTACCTATTGGTTTTTTGAAATTTTGATTGGTAGATTGGTAAAATTTGTCAAATATATTTTCAAAATCATTTTTACTTATTCCTTTTCCATTGTCGCTCACTTGAACTAAAATATGATCTATTCTATCGTTTACAGAAATAGTTATAAGTCCGTTGCTATCGGGGCAAAATTTGATTGCATTTGACAGTAGATTTGTCATTACTTGAAAAATTCGATCTTCGTCATAATAAGCCTCAAGCACATGACTGCCCTCTATATAAAATGAAATATTTTTATTATTAATAAGCTGTATGAGTGGCTCTACCGATTTTTCTATAGTTTCTACAATTTTATTGTTGGATAGATTGACTTTTTGTTTTCCGGTTTCAAATTTTTCTAAATCTAATATTTTATCTATCAATCTATTAAGTCTATCAGACTCTGAAATAATATTTTGAAGAAATTGCTTTTTTAAATCATCTGGAATGTCATCATCGTCGTGCAATATTTCACTTGATGCCCGAATAGCCGTAATAGGTGTTCGCAACTCGTGTGTTACCGTATCTAGAAATTCGTCTTTTTGTTTGTCTTTTCTTATTAAAGATTCATTGGCTTCTTGCAATTTTGCAGATATTTCTTGAAGTTCGTTTGAAGTTTCGATGAGTTTTTTATTAATGATAATATTTTCTTTTGATTCTTCTAATATTTTTAATACTTCTGGTAGTGTAATTTTTTCTTCTTTTACTACGCTAGAAATCAATATCTTGGCAGATGCTGTACCAATATGACCTGTAAGCAAATTTTCGGAAAACTTAATTAAACGGGCATCTGCAAGTTCTTCATTTTTATCTACATTGTATTTTAAATTAAAAATATTCATCGCTCTTTTTGTACGCTCTTCTCCTAAAAATCGTATTAATACTTTTTCTATATCGGTTCTATAGGCAGTACCTTTCCATACAAAGGCGTTTTCATGATTGGTAATATATTTGTTTATATCCAAAAACATTTCGGCATAGTTACGCTCTCTATAATTTCCTTTAAAACTAACAGAAACAGCAACATACGTAATAAAATTGAAAAGTAAACTCCAATACAAAGCATGCGGTACAGGATTGAGATAATCTAAACCAAAAAGTTGGAAAGGTTTTAATAATTCTAAGCCAAATAATCCTTTGGAAATAAAGGTGGTTTGAGCAGAAGAAATTCCAATTGCATACGGAATTAGTAAAGTATATAAACAGAGTACAAACCCTACAATAATACCCCATACTGCGCCTAGCCTTGAGCCTCTTCGCCAAAATAGAGCTCCAAAAAATGCAGGAGCTAATTGAGCAATAATTACAAAAGCTACTAAACCTATGGAGAATAGATTATAATCGAGTGCAAAAAATCTATAAATAAAATACGAAATAATTATGAGCGAAAAAATACCTACTTTTCTGGTATTTACAATTTTTTTATTAATTGTATCTTGGTTTTCATTTTGCAATTGACCTAAAAAGCCATACGGTATAATTAAATTGTTACTTACCATAGTTGAAAGTCCTATAGAAGAAACAACAATCATAGAAATAGCTGCCGAAAATCCTCCAAGAAATACCAAAACAGTAAGTACTTTATTACCAAAAAATTGCGGTATTAAAAGCGAATACGTATCAGAATTTACACTTTTGCCATCAAACAGTACATTTCCGCCCCAAGCAATAGGATAAACAAATATGTTAAACAATAACAAGTATAATGGGAAAAGCCAAATGGCTGTATTGATATGGTTTTCTCTATTATTTTCGATAACAGATACATGAAATTGTCTTGGTAATAAAAATATAGCAAAAATAGATAAGATGCACAAAAAAAACCAATTGATTGCTTGAGGCAATCCTCCTATTGTATTTTTTTTATGGAAATTTTCAAGTAATGATGCTTTTTGATAGATATCTTCAAATCCATCAAAAACAAAGTAGGTTACGTAAATTCCAACCATGAGAAAAAATACCAATTTTAGTATACTTTCTAAGGCTACGGCTGTAACAATGCCTCTTCTTTTTTCGGAAGCATCTACATACCGAGTACCATAGTACGAAGAAAATAGTGCCAATGCAATGGCTACATAAGTAGTAGAATCGTCAAAAATAAACTTATTGGAAACGGTTTGTGTTACTAAATGAAATGATTCTGAAATGGCTTTGAGTTGTAAGGCTATGTAGGGTAAAATACCCGAAAGGCAAATAATCGTAACCACAGCTCCTAAAAATCTTGAATTACCATAACGAAGCGAAATAAAATCGGCAATACTAGAAACTTTATTAACCCGAGATATTCTAATTATTTTTTTTAAAATTAATATCCAAGCAGGTATTATAATGATAGGACCTATATAAACCGATAGATAAGACAAGCCCGAGTCTGCAGCCACGCCTATACTACCATAATAGGTCCATGCGGTACAATATACAGCTAAAGAAAGTGAGTAAATATATTTATTATTTGTCCATTTGGAATTTCTTTTTTTTTCTGCCCAATGTGCAATAAAAAAAAGAAGCGCCAAATACATTACAAGTATTATTAATAAACCTACACTACTCATGGTATTTTTTTACAATATAAAAAGACAACAAAATCGACACCAACCAAACAGAAAACAAGTATACATATACTATTGGAATACCTACTATTCCAGAAGATATATCAAAAAGAAGTACTATTGGTAGGTTAAAAAGTACCAATAATACAATAGATAATACTACTAACTTTTGTTGATGTCTTTTTTTCATTATAAACAAATAAAATTATGCCAAAAAGCATTTCTAATAAAACCCTAAAAGCTCTTAGAAACTAAGAGCTTTATAGGTTTTGATAATTTTTTGTATTCTAATATTCTTCGTCGTACTCATTCGTAATACAGTAGTAGCCAAACAAAGCCAAACCTGTTACTACCAAAGGTAATAAAATAAAGAATATAATAATACCAAATACTAAATCTTCTTGCTTACCTGATGATAATTTACCACCAAATATAGAGATACAATAGTATGAAACTACTGCGGCCAAAAGTAGCCATACAGCTCCTAAATATTTTTTTAATGCATTCATATTTCTTTATTTATTATTCGTGAAGTGTATTAATTTTTTTGTCTATATAAATCATTCCTATAACCAAACAAACAGCGGCTACTATAATTGGATACCATAATCCTTCTAAGTAAAACTCTGGATCTCCAGCTTCTTTAGAAGTAGTTACTAAATAAGTAGATATTGCTGGCAATAATCCTCCAAAGATACCGTTTCCAACATGGTATGGTAATGACATAGATGTATATCTAATTTTTACTGGGAACATTTCAACAAGGAAAGCCGCAATTGGACCATATACCATCGTTACAAATATTACCTGAATTAATACAAGCAAAATAAGCATAAATCGGTCGCTACTATTAATTTTTTTGGTAACTTTTGTTTCTATTTTGTCTTTTCCTTTATCATCTACCATTACTTTTCCATTTTCAAAATGAATCGTTTTCACTTCTTCCAATGTTGTACCATCTGTGTAGGCTTTTGTAGTAGTGTAAAGTGAGTCTAGTTTTCCATCTTTTAATTCTTTTATAGAAGGAACTGTTTTTGTTTGATCAACAATTTCAGTTTTTAAAGTTACATCGGTAGTTTTGTACATTTGTTTATAGATACCTCTATAGCTTATTATTGCTAAAAACATACCCAACATCATGATTGTTTTTCTACCAATTTTATCGCTTAACCATCCAAATACCACAAAGAAAGGTGTACCTATTAATAAGGCTATACCGAGTAAAGTATCTACTTGAGATGAATCTACAGACTGCACTGTTTTTAAGAAATTCATAGCATAGAATTGACCTGTATACCAAACAACTCCTTGCCCCATAGTTGCTCCAAACAAAGCAAGTAAAACAAATTTTAGATTGTATTTATGTCCAAAACTTTCTTTTAAAGGGTTTGTTGAAATATTACCTTCAGATTTTGCTTTTGCAAAAACTGGAGATTCGTGCATTCCTTTACGAATATAGTATGATACAATAACCATAAGTATAGAAACCCAAAATGGAACTCTCCAACCCCAATCTTCAAAAGCTTCTTTTGTCATTAACGATTTAGTAATTAATATAACCATTAACGAAACAAACAAACCAACTGTTGCTGTAGTTTGTATCCATGATGTCCAATATCCTCTTTCGTTTTTTGGAGAATGCTCTGCCACATAAGTAGCCGCTCCACCATACTCACCACCAAGAGCTAAACCTTGCAACAAACGTAATACGAGTACTAGTAATGGCGCCATAAAGCCTATAGTTTCATAACTAGGTATACAACCTATTACAAAAGTAGCCCCACCCATAAGTAATAAAGTTACCATGAATGTATATTTTCTACCAATTAAGTCTCCTAATCTACCAAAGAATAAAGCCCCAAATGGTCTTACTACAAATCCTGCAGCAAAAGTAGCCAAGGTTGAAAGAAATGCTGCTGTTGGATTATCGGCAGGGAAAAATTTTGTAGATATTACTACTGCCAAACTACCAAAGATGTAAAAATCGTACCATTCGATCATGGTACCCATTGAAGAAGCTGAAATTACTTTCCAGATTCCTTTTTTCTCGTTTTGATCCATAATTATTTTTATATATTAGTTGGTTTTTTTATTATTAAAATGCGTAAACACAAGATACCATTGTTCTAAAGTTTGATACCTTAACTTGATTATTATCTGCAGTTCCATTTTTTGCGGTAGTATTATCTCCCCAAGTTGCTGCTGTATATTCTAATTCTGGTGAAATTCTAAATTTATTGCTTTTAAAATCTACTCTACCTGATACTCTCCAAACATTATCAATAGATCTTGTTGATGAAACTCCTCTAGCATAAAATGCCGTTGCTCCATCTACGCCTGTACCACCATTTTTAGTATAACCAAAGAACATTCCTGGAGCTACTTTTTTACCATTACTAGCAATATCTATCCAACCAGATGTAGTTTTTAATCCTTCATACTTTTCTGGCTCTGTTGTATTTGCTGTATATCCTGCAAATCCACCTACCATAACTAAATTACTCATATCTTTACCCGAAATTCCATAAGCTTTTACGATAATCTTATCATTAGAATACTTTAAGAAACCTACTACAGAACTAGTATTTAGTGTCTCATCAGACATTTTGCCATTAGATACTGTTAGAGGTTTTAAAGAACGGTATTCGGCTCCTAAACCAAATAACCAATGCTGATTTTTATATTGAAATTGTCCATGTAGCGTTGGGAGTGCTGAATTTATAGATGCAGAGTTTTGAGTGCCTGGGTTAGTGGCTGCAAACTCTCTATCTTTGTAAGCCGTTAATGCAAATGAAAATTCTTTTGTAAAGTTTTGTTTTAATTTAACCTGAGAAGCCCAACCAAAAGGATTGAAAAGAATTCCTGTACTAAAGTTGGCTACCCCTGGAAAACATTCTGGTATAAATGTAGGATACCATGTTTGACCAAAAGTTAATTGAGTTTTAGACCAATCTAAAGTAGCATAAGCATGACGTAGTCTAAACATACCTATTGAAGAACTTTGATTGATAGTGGTTTTAGTTCCATCTAAGTTTGTAACAGTATTTGATGCTGGCTCTGTATTTCCAAAAAAATCACCCTCTAATGTTCCTGCAACTTTTGCTCCCCATACATCGGGTCCTTTTACTTTTACGCCCAAACGAGATACTACAGATAAGAAATTTGATTGCCCAACTGCATTTTGATCAGAACCATCGGCTAATTTAGATTCATCTAATGGATACAAGTTTAGATTTAATTCTCGCACTTGAGCAGATTTTCTAGTATCCCAAATATAATCTGTACGAACAAATCCATACAAACTTACATCCCAGTCTTTTGCAGCTGGAGCAGCTGGAGTTGTTGTTGGTGTTTGTGCATATCCTGCTAAAGAAAGTGCTGCAAACGATAACATCATTATTTTTTTCATAAATTTTGGTTTTTGGTTGTTAACTGCGACCAAATTCCAAATTTTTATGAATGAAAAAAAAATATGTGTATATTTTTGTTAATTCTATAGTTTATCCCTTAAAACGTTCCCATTTTATCATCATAAACTTATCGCCCAATTCTGTAATTATCATACCTGCGCCCGAAAGTTGTTCTTTATTTTTTAAAAATTCAACAAGTTCTAAATGGTTGAATATTTTGTAGGTAGGATGATAATCTGTGTGGGTAGGTTTCTTTATTTTATACTCTTTTACCCAATTACTTACAGTTACATGCGAAACACCTATAATACGTTCTATCTCTCTAAAACTTAACCCTTCTAGATACAACTGTAAAGCCTTAGTAACATAATATACATCTATTTTTTTTCCTAATTTATTTACAGTGAAATAGTAATTACACGATTTGCATAAATAACGCTGTCTATCTTTTATTACACCGCTTTTTACAATATTGTCTGTTGCACATTTAGGACATGCTAAAATTTCCATATATATAAATTTTGCATAAATATACCAATTTAGCAAATATATAAAAATGATTTTCGTATTTTTTTTAATATTATTTTTTAATAAATAAAAAAATTAAGAACTAATATTACATTATTTTCATAAAAATACCATTTTTAACATTTGTCTATTCTCAAAAAAGAAAAAGAATAGCATATATTTTAAATTATATATACCCGTTGTGCATTATTAAGCGAGATTTATTTTTAAGTTGTTAATGTTTCTTTGAAATACAAATTTATTAAAAAATTGAATAGAAGTTAGAGT
>NZ_PQNY01000012.1 GCF_002917885.1 Flavobacterium croceum DSM 17960 | reverse complement strand
AGCTGTGAATATTCAAATCTTTCGACTCTCTTACTCTCTCTTTTTTGCTGTCAATCCAATATATCAATGAACTTGTCTTTTCTATTCTTTTTCGCTATCTCGTTTCCTTGATTGCGGGTGCAAAAGTACAACTTATTTTTTATCGTGCAAGTGTTTTTTGAATTTTTTTTAAAATATTTTCTCAACACCTTTTTTTCTTCCGCAGGACAGCAAAGATAATACCTTTTCTAATCCTAAACAAAATTATTTTCTCACAATAAATCTTTCTATGAACGTCGCCTATATTGCGGGTGCAAATCTACAACTTTTTTACCCTTTTCCTAATTTTTAATCAACCTTTTTTACGCCTTTTTTTCAAAACACTGATTACTCGCGTGTTATTTTTAAAATTTTATCAAAATTTAAAAATTTTGTAAGGAAAACCTTTGTATCTAAAACAAATTAGCCCTTCAATTAGGGCTAATATTTTTAATTCTTTAGAAGAAAAACTTAAAGAAACGCTTTTATAGTTAAGTTTAAGGTTTGGTTGTGGCTAGTTTGGCTTCCCAATATTCGGTAAGTTTATCATAATCTATTTCTACTGCCGGTTTTTGCTCTACTAGACTTCCATTAAAAAATGCTCTATGCAAAATGGTTTCTATAAGATAGTCTTCGTTTTCTTCGTAAGGTTGGTACGTAGCTTTAAGATTTATATTGAACAAACTTGCTGTATTGTTTGACCAAAAGGCTTTCCAACCACTTTTGTATTCTTTTATCAAATCATATGTTGATATCCCTGTTTGTCTATATATAAGTTTAACTAAAACTTGTCCTTGCTTATTAGACATCTTTTTAAGTTTTTCTTTAAACTCGTTTTCTAAGTAATCTTCTACTATTTTAAGGTATTTCTTTTTTTCTCTAGCCGTTTTAAGTCGTGCCATATTAGCATTTAAAGAAAGTAACCTTTCTGAAGCTACTTTTGCATACGGATAAGTTCTGTATACACGGTTTTGAAGTAGTATAAATTGCTTTTTGGCTTCGGGATCCATTTTTTGCTTGGCAATGTATACATCTTTTAAAAAAATAGTATCTCTAAGCACCTGCAAAGTATCTTCTTCTATTACTACATAATCTTTCTCTTTTTGAGCAAAAGCAAATGTTGAAAAAACTAATAAGATACCTATATATATATGTCGCATAAAAATATTGCTTTTTGTTTTACAAAAATAAGTGTTTTTATATACAGCAAGTGTAATGCCAAATTTATATTTTAGCAGAATTTTTATACTACATTTTTATTGATAGTATTTTGAATAAAGTATTAAACATAACTATTGTCAATGATTTTTAAAACAAATTAATTATGAAAAACTCACTACTTACTGATGCTTCGCTCAGTTTTTTAGAAAAATACTTAAACAACGCCTCGCCTACTGGCTATGAAAGCGAAGGTCAAAAAATATGGATGGAATATCTTAAGCCTTATGTAGATAGTTTTATAACGGATTCTTATGGCACTGCTGTTGGTGTTATTAATCCAGATGCTCCTTATAAAGTAGTTATAGAAGGACATAGCGACGAGATATCTTGGTATGTAAACTACATTACAGACAATGGTTTAATATATGTAATACGAAATGGCGGCTCTGACCATCAAATTGCTCCCTCAAAAAGAGTGAATATTCATACTAAAAACGGAATTGTAAAAGGTGTTTTTGGCTGGCCTGCAATTCATACTAGACAGCGAGGAAAAGAAGAATCTGCTACGTTACACAATATTTTTATAGACTGTGGCTGTTCTAATAAAGAAGAAGTAGAGAAATTGGGTATTCATGTAGGCTGTGTTATTACTTATCCTGATGAATTTATGGTACTTAACGAAAATAAATTTGTTTGTAGAGCTTTAGACAACAGAATGGGTGGTTTTATGATTGCCGAAGTTGCTCGATTGTTGAAAGAAAACAACATTAAACTTCCTTTTGGTCTCTATATTGTAAATTCGGTACAAGAAGAAATAGGTTTGCGTGGTGCCGAAATGATTACACAAACCATCAAACCTAATGTTGCTATAGTTACCGATGTATGCCACGACACAACAACACCAATGATTGATAAAAAAGTTGAAGGTGATTTGCAGATGGGGAAAGGCCCTGTAATTGCATATGCCCCAGCAACACAAAATGTTTTGAGAGACTTAATTGTAGATACTGCTACCGAAAAAGAGATTCCTTTTCAAAGACATGCTACTTCTAGAGTAACGGGTACCGATACAGATGCTTTTGCTTATAGTAATGGCGGTGTCCCTAGTGCTTTAATTTCGTTGGCGTTACGATACATGCACACTACCGTAGAAATGGTGCAAAGAGAAGATGTAGAAAATGTTATACGCCTGATTTATGAAAGTTTACAAAAAATAGAAAACAATCATAACTTTTCTTATTTTAAATAAAACAACAAAGCCCAAGTTAAATTTATTCACTTGGGCTTTGTTTTGATTTATAAAATAGATTATTTCTACAATTGAGGACCAGCTTGAACTAGATTCTGTCCCTCTTCGTTGTCTGTGTATTGCACAAAGTTTTTAATAAATCTACCTGCCAAATCTTGTGCTTTGGTATGCCATTCTTCTGCATTTTGATAGGTATTTCTTGGATCTAATATATTTGTATCTACATCATGTAAGGCAGTAGGAACTTCAAAATTAAATACCGGAATTACTTTTGTTTCTGCTTTTTCTATACTGCCGTCTAAAATAGCATCTATTATTGCGCGAGTATCTTTAATAGAAATACGTTTACCTGTTCCATTCCAACCTGTATTTACCATGTATGCCGTAGCATGGTGCTCTTCCATTTTTTTGACTAATTCTTCACCGTATTTTGTAGGGTGTAACGACAAAAATGCTTTTCCAAAACAAGCAGAAAATGTAGGTTCTGGTTGTGTAACACCTCTCTCTGTTCCTGCCAATTTTGCTGTAAAACCAGACAAGAAATAATATTTAGTTTGCTCGGGAGTAAGTTTGGATACCGGAGGCATAACACCAAAAGCATCTGCTGTTAGAAAGATTACCTTGGTAGCATGACCCGCTTTAGAAACTGGTTTGACAATATTTTCAATATGGTATATTGGGTAAGATACACGTGTGTTTTGTGTAACAGATCCGTCTTTAAAATCGATTTTACCATTTGTATCTACAGTTACATTTTCCAATAAAGCATCTTTACGGATAGCATTATAAATATCTGGTTCATTTTCTTTACTTAAATCAATAGTTTTTGCGTAGCATCCTCCTTCAAAATTAAACACTCCATCATTATCCCAACCATGTTCATCGTCTCCAATTAATTCTCTTTTTGGATCGGTAGAAAGTGTTGTTTTTCCGGTTCCCGAAAGACCAAAAAATATAGCTACATCGCCATCTTTTCCTTTGTTTGCAGAACAATGCATTGAGGCTATCCCTTGAAGCGGTAGATAGTAGTTCATCATCGAGAACATACCTTTTTTCATTTCGCCTCCATACCAAGTACCACCAATAAGTTGCATTTTTTCGGTAAGATTGAAAGCAATATAAACTTCAGAATTCATTCCATGTTGAGCATAGTCTTTAAAACTAGTTTTTGAACCGTTCATTACTACAAAATCAGGCTCTCCAAAGGCATCTAACTCTTGCTCTGTAGGGCGTATAAACATATTGGTAACAAAATGTGCTTGCCAAGCCACTTCCATAATAAAGCGCACTTTTAAGCGCGTGTTTTCATTAGCGCCACAAAAAGCATCTACAACATACAGTTTTTTGTTAGAAAGTTGTTTTACTGTAGTATCTTTTAAAGCATTCCAAGTATCTTGAGAAATCGGTTTGTTATCGTTTGCCGCTTTTTCAGAATTCCACCAAATGGTATTTTCGGTTACGCTATCTTTTACAATATATTTATCTTTTGGCGATCTGCCAGTAAACTCTCCTGTCATTACATTTACAGCACCTAGTTCTGTAAGTTTTCCTTTTTCATAACCTTCTAAATTATCGCTCAACTCTGCGTTGTATAAATCTTCGTAAGAAGGGTTGTATATTATTTCAGTAGCGTTTTGTATTCCATATTTTTCTAGCGAAATCGTTTTCGTAGAAAGCACATTATTATCCATAAATTTAATTTGTGTTGTAATTAATTGTTTTTGCAAATTTAAAAAATTAATTATTACAACGTTGTAGTTACATTAAACTTTATGATTTTTTGAAAAGATAATTCCAAAATAAAACACCCCAAGACAAAATTAAAAATACACCTCCAATAGGGGTAACAAAGCCAAAGGGTTTAAAATTTATTCCAGAAATAGAACCCGTAGACAATAAATAAATAGAACCCGAGAACAATATTACTCCCAAAACAACAAAGTAATATATTAATTTTTTGGACTTCTCATCTAATTGATTTTGCAATCCTAAAAACAACAAAAACAAAGCATGATACATTTGATATTTTACAGCAGTTTCAAAACTAATTAAATGCTCTGGCAACAAAACTTTTTTAAGTGCATGTGCACCAAAAGCACCAAAAATAATAGCCGTCATTCCAAAAAAAGCAGCTACAGAAAAGATTTTATTATTCATTTTTTTAATATTTATTTGTAGAAAACAAATTAATTTCTAGTTCCTACAAAAATAGTTTAAAGCTTTATATTGACCTTATATTTTTTAGATTTTATCAATATTTACACATTTAGTAGCATTAGTTTTATAAATTTGCAACTATTTACTATTATTTTATGAGAAAAATACTCATTATTGGCGCAGGCAGATCTGCTTCATCTCTTATCAAATATTTATTAGACAAATCTGAAAAAGAAAATCTATTTATTACACTTGCAGATTTATCGGTAGAACAAGCTCAAAAAAAACTACAAAATCATATTAATTCTAAAGCAGTAGCATTAGACATAAATAATGTATCCGAAAGACAAAATCTAATACAAAACACAGATATTGTTGTATCTATGCTTCCTGCCCATATGCATATAGAGGTTGCAAAAGATTGTATTTTGTTTAAAAAAAATATGGTTACCGCCTCTTATGTTTCTGATGCTATGCAGGCACTCGATGCAGAAGTAAAAGCAAACAGCTTGATTTTTATGAACGAAATTGGTCTTGACCCTGGTATAGACCACATGAGTGCCATGAAAATAATTCATGCTATACGAGAACAAGGTGGAAAAATGCTTCTTTTTGAATCGTTTTGCGGCGGACTTGTAGCTCCCGAAAGCGACAACAATCTATGGAATTACAAGTTTACTTGGGCACCAAGAAATGTAGTATTGGCAGGACAAGGAGGCGCAGCAAAATTTATTCAAGAAGGCAAATACAAATACATTCCTTATCCAAAAATATTTAGAAGAACCGAATTTTTAGCTGTAGAAGGCTACGGAAAATTTGAAGCTTACGCCAATAGAGATTCTCTCAAGTACAGAAGTGTATACGGGCTAGACGACATACTTACACTATACAGAGGTACAATTCGTAGAGTAGGTTTTTCAAAAGCATGGAATATGTTTGTTATGCTCGGCATGACAGACGACACTTACGTTATGGAAAACTCCGAAAACATGTCGTACAGAGACTTTATAAATTCTTTTTTACCTTACCACCCTACAGATTCGGTAGAAATAAAAACCCGAATGCAGCTTGGCATTGAACAAGACGACATTATGTGGGACAAACTTTTGGAACTAGACTTGTTTAACCCCAACAAAAAAATTGGATTACCCAATGCAACGCCAGCACAAATTCTCGAAAAAATATTAAACGAAAGTTGGGCACTTGAACCAAAAGACAAAGATATGATTGTAATGTATCATAAATTTGGATATGAACTTAATGGCATTCAACAACAAATAGACTCCAAAATGGTTTGTATAGGAGACGACCAAACCTATACAGCTATGGCAAAAACAGTAGGATTACCTGTAGCTATGGCAACACTACAAATATTAAACGGAAAAATAAAAACACCTGGAGTACAACTACCTATAAACCCCGAAGTATACAATCCAATACTTAAAGAATTGGAAGAATACGGGGTACAATTTAAAGAAAGCGTTATGCCTTATGTGGGTTACAACCCAGATAAAATAAGCGTGTCTGTGTAATTTGACAACTAAATTTCTTCACACACTTGTATATATAATAATAATTTGTACTTTTGCACTCCCTTAATTGGGAATGGAATGTTTAATTTAAATTAATTATTGTGAACACATTAAGCTACAAGACAGTTTCAGCAAACAAAGCTACTGTAGACAAACAGTGGATTGTTGTAGATGCTGAGGGTCATAACTTAGGTCGTCTTGCTTCAAAAGTAGCCATGCTATTAAGAGGTAAGTACAAGCCAAGTTATACGCCGCACGTTGATTGTGGAGATAACGTAATTGTTATCAACGCAGAAAAAATCAACCTAACTGGTAACAAATTGGAGGACAAAACATACATCCGCCACACAGGTTATCCAGGAGGACAAAGAAGCTTATCTGCAAAAGTAATGCAACAAAAAAATCCTGCATTATTAGTAGAAAAAGCTGTAAAAGGAATGTTGCCTAAAAACAAATTAGGAGCGCAACTTTTCCGTAATTTAAATGTAAATGTAGGTTCAGAGCACAAACACGCAGCTCAACAACCTAAAACCGTTAACTTAAACGATCTGAAGTAATGGGAGTTATTCATAAAATCGGTAGAAGAAAATGTGCAGTTGCACGTGTTTATGTTACTGAAGGAACAGGAAAAATCACTGTAAACAAAAGAGAATTTGCTAATTATTTCCCTACAGCTACATTACAATACAAAGTTTTACAACCTATGTCTATGACAAACAATGTTGAAAACTTTGATGTAAAAGTAAATGTATATGGAGGTGGAACTACAGGACAAGCAGAAGCTGTAAGAATGGCTATTGCTCGCGCTATGTGCGAAGTAGAAGCTGAAAACAGAGCTGTCTTAAAACCAGAAGGATTATTAACAAGAGATCCAAGAATGGTAGAACGTAAAAAATTCGGTCAGAAAAAAGCACGTAAGAGATTCCAATTCTCTAAACGTTAATCGAATTATCGTTCCTTTTTTATTGAAATTAGAAACACAGTTGTCGTTTATTTCTTTTACACAAAGGAAATTAGTTTAGCATCTAAATGAAGCTTAAAGCCAATAGCAAACTGCTAAAAGCAAAAAGAACATTGCTAATCAAACGGAACGTAAACTATTACAAAAAATGGCAAACAAAATAGAAGTTAAAGAATTATTAGAAGCAGGTGTTCATTTTGGACACATGACTCGCAAATGGGATCCAAACATGGCTCCTTACATTTATATGGAGCGTAATGGTATTCATATCATTAACCTATATAAAACTGCAGCAAAAATTGAAGAAGCTAACGAAGCTTTGAAAAAAATTGCTGCCTCTGGTAGAAAAGTACTTTTTGTAGCTACCAAAAAACAAGCTAAAGATATCGTTGCTGAAAAAGCTGCTGCTTGCAATATGCCATACATTACAGAAAGATGGCCAGGTGGTATGCTTACCAACTTTGTAACTATCCGTAAAGCCGTTAAAAAAATGGCTTCTATCGATAGAATGAAAAAAGATGGTACTTTCGATACGTTATCGAAAAAAGAAAAATTACAAATAGATCGTCTTCGTGCTAAACTAGAAAAGAACTTAGGATCTATTGCTGACATGTCTAGAATACCTGCTGCTCTATTTGTAGTAGATATTAAAGCTGAACACATCGCAGTAAAAGAAGCAAAAAAATTAAACATTCCAGTTTTTGCAATGGTAGATACAAACTCAGATCCACGTGAAGTAGATTATGTAATACCTGCAAATGATGATGCTTCAAAATCTATCGAAAAAATATTATCGTTAGTAACTGATGCTGTAAAAGACGGATTAGCAAACAGAACTTCTGAAAAAGAAACTGAAGAAACTGTTGAAACACCAGAAGTTGCTACTGCTGCTCCTGAAGTTGCTCCAGTAGAAACAAAATCTGAAGAATAAAAACAGAAAATTCCAATCTATAAATTCCAAATTCCAACAAATTTTCAATTATTTGATTATTTATTAAAATTGGAATTTCGGGTTTTGTAAATTGGAATTTTTAATTTACACAAAATTTTAATAGTAAAATTAAATTAAAAAAATATGGCAAATATTACCGCCGCAGACGTAAATAAATTAAGAACTATCACTGGTGCAGGAATGATGGACTGTAAAAAAGCTTTGGTAGAAGCTGAAGGTGATTTTGACAAAGCAATAGAAATCCTTAGAAAAAAAGGACAAAAAGTTGCTGCAAACCGTTCTGATAGAGAATCTACAGAAGGAGCTGCTGCTGCTTTTGTAAATGCTGATAAAACCAAAGGGGCTGTAATCACATTAAACTGTGAAACAGATTTCGTAGGTAAAAACGAATCATTTATTTCTTTGGCAAAACAATTAGCAGAAAAAGCTATCAATTTTACATCTAAAGAAGACTTTTTAGCTTCTCCATTTGATGCTACTATCACTGTTGCAGAAAAATTAACAGAGCAAACAGGTGTTATTGGTGAAAAAATTGAAATCGGTGGATTTGAAATTTTGGAAGGTGCATTTGTTGGATCGTATGTACACGTAAACAAAATTGCTGCTTTAACTGCTATTTCAGCCGTAATTTCAGATGCTGAAACATTAACTAAAGATATCTCTATGCAGGTAGCTTCAATGGGTGCAGATACTTTGTCTTACAAAGATTTTGATCCTGCATTTATTGCTTCTGAACTTGATGCTCGTATTGCAGTAATCGAAAAAGAAAATGAAGAGGCAGCACGATTAGGAAAAACATTAAAAAATGTTCCTAAGTATATTTCTTATGCTCAATTAACTGAAGAAGTTTTAAAACAAGCTGAAGAAGATGCTAAAGCAGAATTAAAAGCAGAAGGTAAACCAGAACAAATTTGGGATAAAATTATACCTGGTAAAATTCAACGTTTTATTTCTGACAACACAACATTAGACCAAGAAAAAGCTTTGTTAGACCAAAACTTTATCAAAGACGACACTAAAAAAGTTGGTGATTATGTAAAAGGTTTCAATGTTGAAATCACTGGATTTAAAAGAGTTACTTTAGGATAATTTTTAAAGTAAACTAAAATAATAGTCCCCTAATTCAAATTTGAATTAGGGGATTTATTTTTATAATTATTTGTAAATTAAACAATATAAAAAAAACCTCCAAAGTTTGGAGGTTCTTACTATAACGGAAAAGCTTTTAACAAGTTAAAACATCTTAAAATGTATTATTTTACTACAGGAAATCCTTTGCTACGCATTAACGCATCTACTTTTGCATCTCGTCCTCTAAAAAGGCGGTAAGCTTCTCCTTGATCGATAGTATTTCCAGAACTAAACACATATTTTAATAATCGTTTGGCAACTGTTGTATCGTAAGGCCCTTTTGCTTCGGTAAATGCTTCGTAAGCATCGGCACAAATTACATCGGCCCACAAATAACTATAATATCCCGCCGAATATTCATCACTTGAAAAAATATGCCCAAATTGAGGTGTTCTATGACGCATAACCATTTGTGCAGGCATATTTAATGATATTAGAGTATTTTTTTCAAAAGCATCCGGATCAATTTCTTTAGTACCTTCCATGTGTAACTTCATGTCTATTAATGCACTAGAAATTAATTCTACAGTAGCAAATCCTTCATTAAAATGAGACGCTTTTTCTATTTTTTTCAATAACTCTTGTGGCATTGGTTCATTGGTTTTGTAATGCAAAGCATATTTTGTAAGAACTTCTGGCGTAGAAAGCCAACGTTCTAGTATTTGTGAAGGAAACTCTACATAGTCGCGAGCCACATTTGTACCGGCTAATGTAGGATAGTTTACATTTGAACACAATCCGTGTAAGGCATGACCAAATTCGTGAAATAGCGTATTTGCATCGTCCCAAGATATTAATACAGGTTCTCCTGCAACACCTTTTATAAAATTAGCATTATTAGATACTATTGTTGGTACATCACCAGCAAATCGCTCTTGTGTTCTGTATTCATTCATCCATGCGCCCGAACGTTTTCCTTTGCGAGCATACGGATCGAAATACCATAAACCAACATGCTTACCTGTTGTTTTATTTACAACTTCGTAGACCGTAACATCTGGATGATATACGGGTACATCGTGAACTTGAGTAAATTTCAAATCAAACAATTCTCCTGCCACCCAAAACATACCTTCTCGTAGTTTATCTAACTGTAAATATTGTTTTACTTCGTTTTGATCTAAATCATATTTTGCTTTACGCACTTTTTCGGCATAAAAACGATAGTCCCAAGGTTGAATTTGAAAGTTTTGACCTTCATTATCTACAATTTTTTGCATATCGGCAACTTCAATCGCTACTTGTGCTACAGCAGGCTTCCAAATATCCATCATGAGTTTCATGGCATTAGTAGGATTTTTTGCCATAGTATTGGATAATTTCCAGTGTGCATGTGATGAAAATCCCATTAATTTGGCTCGCTCGGCACGTAGTTTTAATATTTGAGTAATAATTGCATTGTTGTCTTGAGCATTGCCATTATCACCTCTATTTACAAACATTCTCCATACTTTTTCTCGTAATGTTCTATTTGCCGAATAGGTTAAAAACGGTTCTACAGATGAACGAGTATTTGCTATTGCTCCCAAAGATGTTAAATTATGCTCTTGAGCTGTTGTTTTTGCAGCACTTTTTAACTGTTCGGGTAATCCGTCAAAATCTGAATCAGTTTTTAATTCTACGTATTGGTTATTTTCTTCTGAAAGTAAATTTTGACTGAATTTTGTATACAATCCTGCTAATTTTTGATTTAAATCGCTCACTTTTGCTTTGCTTTTGGCATCCAATTTTGCACCATCATATACATATCTTTCATAATATACTTGCACTAACCTTTTTTGCTCTTTGGTTAATTTTAATTTGTCTTTAGATTTGTAAACAGATTCTATACGCTTAAACAATTTTGTATTTTGAGTAATTTTATCAGAGATTTCGGCTAATTTTGGTTCCATTTCGGCTTCAATTGGCTCGAAATCAGCGCTATTTAAATTAGACGAATAAATTCCGTATACGGCATAAACACGAGAAAGTTTTTTACCTACTTTTTCTAGAGCTGCAATGGTATTTGCAAAAGTGGCTGGTTTTTTGTTATTGGCAATCGCATTTACTTCATCTAATTTTTCTTTCATAGCCACTTCCAATGCTTCTTTCATATCAGAAACTTTGTACTGATCAAAAGCAGGAACACCTCCATAATTGCCTTTCCATTCGTTTAACAAACTATTCTTGTTTTGTGCATTCATAGTAATTATTGTTGTACTTAGTACTAGTGTTACAAATATTGTTTTCATGTATTTCATATTTACTTATACAAAAGTAGATTATATAGTAGTATCCTTAACAAATATAAGTAAAAGTAAATTGTTGCAACATGATAACTAATTTTGAATGTTTTTTGTCTACAAAAAATAAGTAACTTTGAAAATTAGGTAAATTTAGAGCAAATGTTTCAATCTAGAAAAGACACTGTTTATGTAATTTTGGCTGGTATATTTATTACCAATGCTATAGTCGCCGAACTTATAGGAGGCAAGCTCATTTCTGTATTTGGAGTGCCTATGAGTATTGGCATATTACCATGGCCTATTGTATTTATTACAACCGATTTAATAAATGAATATTTTGGGCAAAAGGGTGTACGAAAACTTAGCTTAATTACCGCCTGCTTAATTGCTTATACTTTTTTTATTTTGTTTTTTGCACAAAAAATCCCTGCGGTAAAAGGTTCAGGTTTAGTATCTGATTACCAATTTAACGGAGTTTTTGGGCAAAGTCAATGGATTATTGTAGGTAGCATTGCGGCTTTTTTATTTTCGCAATTAATAGATGTTACCTTATTTCATTTTGTAAAAAACAAAACAGGAAACCGTATGATTTGGTTAAGGAGTACTGGCTCTACAGTAATATCTCAATTGTTTGATAGTTTTATAGTGCTGGGTATTGCATTTTGGTTACCCAAAAAAATAAATACTACAACCTATATAACCTCAGCATTTACAGGTTATTCTGTAAAATTAGTTATTGCTATTTGTATGACTCCTCTTATTTACCTTGGGCATTCATTAATAGAAAAATATATTCATAATCATGAAAAATAAAACACGTTGCACTTGGTGCGAAAAAGATGATTTATATAGAGATTATCATGACAAAGAATGGGGAATTCCTGTTTATGATGACAAAAAACTGTTTGAATTTTTAATTTTAGAAACTTTTCAAGCTGGGTTAAGTTGGTACACTGTTTTGTCAAAAAGAGAAAATTTTAAAAAAGCATTTGCTTATTTTGATTTTGAAAAAGTTGCAAAGTTCGACGAAAACAAAATTCAACAACTTATGCAAGACGCTGGCATTATTCGAAATCAATTAAAAATAAGAGCGGCTGTAACAAATGCAATTGCTTTTATTAAAATACGTGAAGAATTTGGTAGTTTTTCAACATATATTTGGGCTTTTGTAGACGGAAAACCTATCGATAACAAACCCAAAACTCTAAAAGAAGTTCCAGCTTTTACACCATTATCTGACGCAATAAGTAAAGATTTGAAAAAAAGAGGTTTTAAATTTGTAGGAACAACGGTTGTCTATGCTCATATGCAAGCTACAGGTATGGTAAACGATCATATTCTTGACTGTTTTACAAGAACACTAGGTTCATAATACGTTTTATGATTTATCTTTAAGTATTCTCATAAAAATATCACGAGATATTTCAAACGCACCCAATCGTTCCAAATGATCATTGTGTACTTGACAATCAAGTAACTTATAATTATTTTGTTTTAAATATTCTATAAGTTTAACAAAAGCAACTTTACTCGCATTAGGCACTTTGGAAAACATGCTTTCGCCACAAAACACATGACCTAAATCTACTCCGTACAACCCGCCAACGAGTTTGCCTTCTTGCCAAACCTCAAAAGACATAGCTTTTCCAAGTTTATGAAGCTTATTGTACGCATTTACAACATCTGTAGAAATCCAAGTTCCCTCTTGATCTTTTCTAGCAATTTTTTGGCAATTAACAATTACGGCGCCAAAATCTTTATTAATAGTAACCTCAAATAGGTTTCTATTAATAATATTTCGTAAACTTTTTGGCACTTTATAATTGTGAGGATCTACAACCATACGCTCTGCGGGTGCCCACCACAATATGGGTTCGTGTGGGTCTGACCACGGAAAGATACCATTGTTGTATGCTAGCAACAGTCTTTCGTGCGACAAATCGCCACCTATTGCCAACAAGCCCTCTTCTGTGGCTTGGTCTACCGGAGGAAAATGTAGTACAGAAGTAATGAGGTACATGACAAAATGCGGTATACTAAAATAAAAACCAAACAGAATAAAGCATATTGTGTTTGGTTTAACTATTTTTTATTGATTAAAATGGTAAATCGTCGTGTTCTTCTTCATTAAACTGTGTTGCAGGTGCAAAAGCATCGGCTGCAGGCATTGGAGGCAATGAAGTTGGTGCTGAGGCTGGAACCTCTGCTTGCATTTTTTCGATTCTCCAACCTTGAATAGAATTAAAATATTTTGTTTCTCCTTGTGGATTTACCCATTCTCTACCACGAATATTTATGGAAATCTTTACGGGCTCTCCTAAAGCAAAATTATTTAACAAATCGGTTTTATCTTGAGTAAATTCTACTAATATATGTTGTGGATATTGTTCATCTGTAGTAACAACCAATTCTCTTTTCTTAAATGTAGCACTTACCTGCTGTACTGGATTTATTACTCTTATTTTTCCTAAAATTTCCATATCTTTCTTAATTCTTAATTTAAATTCTTTCTGCTAATAATACTTTCCATGCCGAAAGCACATCATTATTGTCTAAATATTCTTTTGCTTTTTGATGTACTTTTTGCTCATCTGTAGAGCTTAACACAGCTTTTACTTGAATATTATTTTGTACAAATATAGCAATTTCTTCTTCTGTTGGCAATGATTCTACGTTTCCTAGTTTTCCTAAATCGTTCCCAGAAAAAACGATGCTTTGCTTTACAAAATCTGGAATAGCATCTACACCTATTCCTAATGTCGCTAATGGTTTTTCTACCTCAAAAAGTCCGTTTTTAGCTCTGGAATACCAATTGCCTCCCAATCTAGATACCAAATCTATTTTTTCAGGGCTTATAGCACCATTTTCATCCAAAACTTCTTCTTTAATATGAATTTGTACTACTTCACAAATTATCATATTTCCTGCCCCACCTTCTGTACCAAGAGCAATAATGTCGCTTACTTTACATTCTAATTGCACAGGACTTTCTGCAACTCTATATGGTTTTACTTTATGCGATGGTAATTGTGTGAAACCCGATTTAACAAACTCATTTATCCCTTCTGGATATTCTGTACTAGACAACGACATTTGTTGAACCATATTGTAATCTACTACATTAATAACTACTTCTTTTGTTTTCTGGCAATTAATGAGTGTGTGTTTTATAGTATTATCTCGTACTCTTCTAGCTGGCGAAAAAACAAGTATGGGTGGGTTGGAACTAAATATATTAAAAAAACTAAAAGGAGAAAGATTTGGGTTTCCGTTTTCGTCTACTGTACTTGCAAAAGCTATAGGCCTTGGAGCAATAGCACTTTGCAAATAACCTTGTAATTTTACAGGTGATAATTCTTTAGGATTAATGGTAAACATTGTTTTTTATAGCAAATGTAAGCATTTTAGAAATAACTAAATTATGTTTAGATTTATAATTAAAAATGTAATTTTGTGTTACAAACAAACAAATTATGAAACTAAACTTGTTTCAAATAGAAATAGATGGCATTGATAAAGAAATTTTAAGGTATCTAATGGAAGATGCTCGAAAACCTATTTTACAAATTGCGAATAAAATTGGTATATCGGGCGCTGCAATACACCAAAGATTAAAAAAGCTAGAAGATGCCAAAGTGATTTCTGGATCTAAATTTGTAATAAACCATAAGGTTTTGGGCTATAAAACTATGGCTTTTATTGGTGTTTATTTAGACAAAGCTTCTAGCAACTCTGATGCCGTGAGAGAATTAAAAAAAATTCCTGAGGTTTTAGAATGTCATTATACTACTGGAAATTGGAGTATTTTAATTAAAATTATTTGCAAAGACAACGAACACTTAATGCAATTACTTAATAAAAAAATACAACCTATTGAAGGTGTGTCTAGAACCGAAACTTTTATTTCTTTGGAACAACAAATAGAACGACAAATACAACTATAGTGATGCTTAAAAATTTTTCTAAAGAATATATTACTGCTGGGTTTTATGTTATTTACTTATTACTATGTGGTATATGCTATATTGCATTTCCTGGTAATACTAAAACACCAAATATAGGAGTGCTCTTTTTGTTTTTACTGGTGCCTATAAGTTTTGGGTTTGCGGTATACCATGTGGTAAAGCATTTTAATTCTGAAAAAAATTACACCAAGTGTTTATTCATTCATGTGATTGCTTGGTTTTCTATAATTGGAATTCTTAGCAATTATGCAAAATAAAAAAGAACTCTAAGAGTTCTTTTTTATTTTGTTTTTCTAAACTTAATCTCTTCTTCCAAAAACTTGGAATGCCCAATATAGTAAAGATGCGAGTGCTCCAAGTGCAGCCACTACATACGTGCGTGCTGCCCATTTCAAAGCATCTTCTGCACCAGAATATTCTTCTGGACTTAACATATTTTTATTTTTTAACCAAGCCAAAGCTCTATTGCTTGCATCGTATTCTACAGGTAATGTAATAAAACTAAATGCTGTAGCAATAGCCATAAGTACTAAACCTGCTATGGAAATATAATATCCAACAGAAAGACCTTTTGAAACACCCAAAATAAGCCCCCCAATAATAAGCCATTGCGATAAACTAGAAGAAATATTCACAACCGGAACCATTTGAGAGCGCATAGTAAGCCAACTGTAAGCCTGTGCGTGTTGTACCGCATGACCACACTCATGAGCTGCAACAGCTGCAGCCGCAGCGTTACGCTGATTGTAAACAGCTTCCGATAAATTTACAGTTTTATCTGCTGGGTTGTAATGGTCTGTAAGCTGACCTGGTGTAGATATTACACGTACATCTCTAATACCATGATCGGCTAACATTTTTTCGGCAATTTCAGCACCACTCATGCCGTTTCTTAATCCTATTTGCGAGTAGTGTTCAAATTTACTCTTTAATCGTGAACTTACTAACCAACTTACCAATGCAATAGCACCAATAAGCAACATGTATCCCATATTAAACATATCTATAATTTTTATTTATAATGAATCAATTTTTATTCCAAAACTGATAGGTTGCCGTTTTGTCATACTCACTATCAGAACACCCAAAATTGGCGTTTGAAATAGGCCTGGTAACTCTAAACACAACCCACTTTATTTGGTTTTATTTTATTATACGTGATTTTTTAAAAAAGTTACAAAAAAACCATTCTTCTGTAAAAAAGAATGGTTTTTTAAAATAATGATAGGATAGAAAAACTATACCTTCATAATTTCGGCTTCTTTTACTACAAGATGCTCATCTATTTTTTTGATATACAAATCGGTTAATTTTTGTACTTGTTCTTCAGCATCTTTACATATATCTTCAGATGTGCCTTCTTTTTCTAACTTTTTAATCTCTGAATTCGCATCTTTTCTATGATTACGAATACCAATTTTGGCATCTTCTGCTTCTGATTTTGCTTGCTTTACAAGTTCTTTTCTGCGCTCTTCGGTAAGTGGCGGCACAGAAATAATAATGTTATCTCCATTATTCATAGGATTAAATCCAATATTGGCAATCATAATTGCTTTTTCTATTGGATGTAACATACTTTTTTCCCAAGGTGTAACGGTTATAGTTCTAGCATCGGGTACACTTATATTAGCTACTTGAGAAAGCGGCGTTTGTGAGCCATAGTAATCTACAAAAACCCCTCCGAGCATTTGAGGAGATGCTTTTCCTGCACGAATATTTAAAAATTCTTTCTCCAAGTGTGCTACAGAAGCATTCATATCTTCTTTGCAAGTATCTATGATAAATTTAATTTCTTCTGTCATTTTTTATAATTTTTATCTTTTACAAAATTATTTTAAAAATTAAATATTTACAACGGTTCCTACATTTTCTCCTTCACAAATTTTAAGCAAATTACCTTCTTTGTTCATGTCAAAAACAACGATAGGCAATTTATTTTCTTGACTAAGGGTAAACGCAGTAGTATCCATAACATTGAGTCCTTTTTTCAAAACATCTTCAAAAGATATGTAATCAAATTTTACTGCCGATTTGTCTTTTTCTGGATCTGCAGTGTAAACACCATCTACACGTGTGCCTTTTAGTATAACATCGGCATCAATTTCTACACCTCTAAGAACTGCTGCGGTATCTGTAGTAAAATATGGATTTCCTGTGCCTGCACCAAATATTACTATTCTACCTTTTTCCAAATGGCGTACTGCACGTCTTTTTATATAAGGCTCTGCTATCGCTTCAATTTTTAATGCAGTTTGTAGTCTAGTGAGCATTCCTTTGTCTTCTAAGGCTCCTTGTAGTGCCATACCATTTATTACTGTGGCAAGCATTCCCATATAATCGCCTTGTACTCTATCCATTCCATTGCTGGCACCTGCTACCCCTCTAAAAATGTTTCCGCCACCAATAACAATGGCAATTTGAACACCTTTGTCGTGTATTTGTTTTATCTCGTCGGCATATTCTGCCAAACGTTTTGGATCTATACCGTATTGTCTATCGCCCATTAAGGCTTCTCCACTAAGTTTTAAGAGTATTCTTTTGTACTTCATTGGTAAAAAATATCGAAAGTTGCGTTGTTTATGTATTGATTATGCAAATATAATCAAATCCTAGAACTTGAAGCTTGTAAAAAACAGTTCTGTAACATTTCTTACAATTCATACAATATAGTATATGTACCTTTGTGTAAAAGATTTTCATTATGAAAGATATTATAAAATTGGCTATAGAAAAAGGAATCTCTTATGAGGCTTATAGGAACCTTATGCAAAAATTACTTAGCGAAGGCAAGGTATCGGGAGTAACGCAATCTGAAGAGTTACATCATTATGGCACTTTAAACGAAGCTCGTATGCACCGTTTGGATAAAACAATGGTTATTACTACTGATGTATTAGAAAAAATAAATCATTTAAACAAACCATACACATGGCTTGTTATTGCTGAAACTTGGTGTGGTGATGCTGCTCAAATTCTTCCTGTGATAAATAAAATGGCACTTGCTTCAAACAATATAGATTTAAAAATTGTGTTGCGCGATGAGAACGATGCTTTGATGAATTTGTTTTTAACCAACGGAACCAAATCTATACCCAAACTTATTATTATTGATTCTGAAACGCTAGATGTGCTAGGCGATTTTGGACCAAGACCAAATGGAGCTAAACAACTTATACTTGATTATAAAGCTACTCACGGCGTGGTAGATGAAACAGCAAAAGTTGAATTGCAAAAGTGGTATTTACAAGATAAAGGTGTGAGTATTCAAAACGAAATTATGACTGTTTTTGAAAAAGAATTAGTCTAATGTTCCTATGATTTTTAGTTTTTTAGATTTTGAAATTCCTCCAGGATTGCAACCAAGTTGTCCTTGAGGAATTTCTATATTTTGCTGTTTGTAATAATCGACCCAAACGGGGAAAAATGCTTTGGTTTTTGGAGATATAAACGTCATGGGTTCTAACTTAAAAAAGGGCTTGTGGTAAGCAAACAAAAAAGCATCGTAAAATAACTCTGAACAATAGTATTTTTGATTGTTGTAGATATAAGCATCATCATAAGGAACTCCTACTTGCTTTAAAGAAAAATCTATAGCGCTTGGTATGTATTTTTGATACTTTTTTTTCAGTCTTCCAACATACATTTTCTGATTGGTATATGTTTTAAACGTTTCCCAAGGAGTTACTTTTACTTCTTGTCCAGAGGCCTCTATGATATAAACAGCATCATTTTTTATATAAACCATACCCATGTGGCTAAAATCATGACCCTTATAGCCGTCTGTAACTTCATTTATAGCATCACACAACGGCCCACAATTCATAGATTGAAAAATAAAATCTCCATTTTGCAGTACAATTTTTTCTTGAGCTTTTGAACTTAAAAAGATTATGAAAAAAATTATGAAAAATCGTTTTCGCATTTATTAATCAAAATTTAAAACGGTTACTCCTATACTAAAACTACCCATAGGAACTTGATGTACATAAAATCCGTACAAACTAGCATCTATAAATATTGACAACTCTTCAGAGCCAATTCCTAATCTAAATTTATAATAATTCCCAGATAATTTTCCTCTACCTAATGCAAAACTTTGTCCATAACCTGCTTGAAGCAGCAACCTTACTTCTTCTCCAATTAGAGGAGCTAAACTTAGCTGACCATATAATGGAACTGAAACAAGTTTTGGTTTAATTTTCCAATCTAAACCTGTATGAGCACTTAAAAGCAACCATTTATTAAAATGAATTCCATATCCCATTTTTGTACTAATGCCATCTGGAATAAAAAAGTTTTGCTTTTGTCCATCGTACTCTGTTTTACCTCTATTAGGATTAATTGATAAAGGAACAGACAATTCAAACTGAGAAAATGTATGCTTTTTCTTAATTGAATCTTGCATTTGACCAAATGTACTTTGTATTATGCAAAAAATAAATAGAATTCTAATTATCATCAGTAATTATTTTTTCAAAATCGATTGGTGTTATGGCATTTTCTACCAAATAATCTCCAATTTTAGTTCTTCTTAAAGCGCTTAAATGCCCTCCCGATTGTAGCGCAATACCAAAATCGTGTGCCAACGAACGTATGTATGTTCCTTTGCTACACTGTATTCTAAAATCTATTTCAGGAAGTGCAAAGCGAGTGATTTCAAATTGATATACTGTTGTTTTTCGTGGTTCTATCTTTACTTCTTCACCTGCTCGTGCGTGTTCGTAAAGACGTTTACCTTCTTTTTTGATAGCTGAAAAAACGGGTGGTTTTTGCCATATTTCTCCAATAAACAGAGGTAAGGTTTCTTGTATTAATCTGTCGTGAATATGATTTGTGGAAAATGTCGCATCTATTGGTGTTTCCAAATCATACGACGGTGTGGTAGCTCCCAAAACAATAGTTCCTGTATACTCTTTTGTTTGCGCTTGAATTTCGTTTATTTTTTTGGTGAATTTTCCTGTGCAAATAATTAAAAGCCCTGTAGCCAATGGATCTAATGTTCCTGCATGACCAATTTTAAACTTTTTGGGCAAATCAAATTGTTTTTTTAACACATACTTCAATTTGTTTACCGCCTGAAAAGAACTCCATGTAAGAGGTTTATCGATAAGAAGTATTTCGCCTTCCAAAAAATTTTGTGCGGTTTTTGTTTTCATTACGAATGTGTTGAAAAATAAACCAACAAAATTACACCTGCTACAATACGGTAATAACCCCAAGGTTTAAAGCCATATTTTTTTATTATTCCGATGAAAAATTTAATAGCAATAATGGCTACTATAAACGCAATAATATTGCCTAACAAAAACATTTTTATGTTTTCTGAGCTTTGCATAATCAATTGATAACCTTTAAGTTGTGTGGTTTCGTATGTTTTTAGAAAAACAGAATAACACGTTACAGCAAGCATAGTGGGTACTGCCAAAAAAAACGAGAATTCGGCAGCTACACTTCGCGTTAAACCTTGTTGCATACCGCCTATTATAGAAGCGGCACTTCGGCTAGTTCCTGGCATCATGGCTAGGCATTGCCAAAAACCTATGGTTAAAGATTTCTTTATCGAAATATCTTCATCTTTCATTACTGTAGGGTTGGTAAAAAACCGATCTATAAACAACAACAACACACCTCCTACAATAAGTACAATAGCTATAGGTATAGGTTTTTCGAGCACTTGTTCTATTTTGTCATCAAATAATTTTCCGAGAACTAGAGCAGGTATAACAGCTATGGCTAGTTTAAAATAAAAATTTAATTTGCTAAAATTCAAAAACTTTTTCCAATATAAAACCACTACAGCTAGTATTGCTCCAAATTGTATAGATACTTGAAAAAGTTTTACAAAATCGTCATGTTGTATACCAAAATATGAACTGGTAAAAATCATGTGTGCTGTAGAAGAAACAGGTAAGTACTCTGTAAGACCTTCTATTATAGCAATAATTATAGCTTGTAATGTATCCATAATAAAATAAAAATCCGTTTCTTATAATAAGAAACGGATGGTTTGTTCATTTTTAATTACTTTTTGCTTTTTGCGAAGATTGAATAAATAGTAATTCCAAAACCAGCCAAAACCAATGTTGGCGCTAGTCTAATTCTTCTAAAACTAAATAATGCTTCTTCATTAAAAACTTGAGGATCATCGCTACCGCCGCCACTCATAAGTATAAAACCAAGTGCAATAACAGCAATGCCAATAAGTAAAATTTTGTAATTTACAGTTTCAAAAAGAAAATCGGGTTTTTGCTCGTTGTTTTTCATAATAAATATATTTGATTGATTGATGATTCTAATATAAATCGTCGGTTCTTAAGTTTAAGAAACGTTGTGTAGCAAAATAAGTGCTTATCCAAGTTATTAAAAGTCCGACTACAAGTACACCTACAAGAACTAAAATTGTAAGACCTATATTGGTAAAAATTTCAAGTCCAGGAAAATTAGTATCTACATAAAACAAGGCTCCCAACAAAAATATTATTGCCAAAATAGAACCTATAAGTCCCAATAACATACTTCTTAATATAAATGGTTTTCTAATAAATGCTTTGGTTGCACCTACCATTTGCATTGTTTTTATAATAAATCGATTGGCATAAATAGACAATCGCAATGAACTATTGATGAGTAATACCGATATTAAAGTAAATATTCCGCTTATAATCAAAATCCAGAAACTAACATTTTTGATGTTATCATTTACCAATGATATTAGCTCTCTATCGTATACAATATCTGAAACCATTGGGTTAGAACGCAATTTTTGTGCTACGGTACTAAAAGCGGGATTTGTAACATAGGCAGCTTTTAGGTGAATATCGTAGGAATTATACAATGGGTTAGCACCCAAAAACTGCATAAAATCTTCACCAATAACCTCTTTGTGTTGTTTTGCAGCTTGTTCTTTGGAAACAAATTTCCAATCTTTAGCAAATTTTGAAGTTTTTAATTCGGCGTCAAATGCTTTAAAATCGGCATCTGTAGCTTCGTTTTTCAAAAACACAGTCATAACAATATCTTCTTTGAAATTATCTGAAAGACGGTGCGAATTTATTAAAAACAATGCCAAAACGCCTAGTAAAAAAAGCACTAAAAATATACTTAAAACTACTGATACATATGATGTTAGTACTCTTCTTTTTTGAAATTTATCAAAAGATGATGCCATATTCACTTAAATTTAGCCGTAAAAATAATAAACAATTTGTATTGATACAGACTAAAACGCAGAAAGATTTATGTTTCGTGTTTATTTTAATGTACTTTTGAGACAAATTTTTTAAAATTTATGGTTCGATTTTATTCTTCTGTCGTTTTTTTATTGATTTTTCAAACCCTTTTTTCTCAAGAATTTTATATTCCCTACAGAGACGGAAATCTTTGGGGTATTTGTAATGAAAATGGCGAAATAATTATTAAACCTCAATACGATAAAGTAGAATTTGACAACGGATATGATGCTAAAAGTTCAACTATTTACACGTTTAATAAAGATAAAAAAGGTCTTATTGTAAATGGCAAAATTATAGCAAATAGTATCTATGATAGAATCTATACAAAAAATAATATTATTGTTTTAATACAAAATGGAAAAAGTACCGAACTTATTACTCCCGAAGGAAAACCGGTGTTAAACTTTCCTATAGTTGTGGCCGACATTCACAATCTTAAAGACAATTTACTACTTTTTGAAATAGTACACCCCGATTATACTGAAAGTATTTTCACTTTAAACGAAAAAAATTATGCTATAGAACAGTGGCTTTACAAAAATTATTATTCGTTGGATATTTTAAAAACACGTGCCGAATTTACCAGTATAAATGCAAAAAAAACAGCCAATGGGGGCTTGGTAACAGAGAGCTGGAATTTTTCTAAAACTCCGGTAGAAAAAGCACCTCAAAATCAAAATATTTGGCAAGTTAAATATGCCGACAAATTTGCTTCAATGTCAAAAAAATATAGGGATAAATATCATGATAGTCGTGATACTTATTCTGAATATGGTTCTGGAAGTGGTACTGATAGATCTATTGACAACGATGTTGTAATGGTAGAAAGCGTTAAAGGAGATCCAGATCAAAGGGGTGATTATATGGGGCAGAAAACGGTGTCTAAAACTGTTTCTGGTTATGCTGTTTTTACCAAGGTTAATACCAAAGCAGCAATAGATTTAGTATGGTATAATACTCCCAATACTAAAGCTAGTAAAACACTTCCTTACAAAGATTTTGAAATTGTAAATGCCTCATACAAATACAAAAATCAAGATACATTGATAACTTGTAGCAACTTTTTAAAAATTAAAAACAACGCAAAACAAGGCTTAATTTTAATAAACAAACCTTTCGAGCCTATTTATTTTGACTCTATTTCAAAAAAACAATTCTATTATTACAACAATTTAGACAATGGCACATCAATAGTGGTAGGTAAAAAATTTAACACAAAACTTAAATACAATTTATTTCTATTATCAACTACATCAACTTCGAGTAATTGGTACGATGAAATAAAAGAGATAAGCAACGTAAACTATAAAGGAAAATGTCTTCTTGTAAAAAACGATACTAAATACGGACTTATCGCTACCAGCGGAGATATTATTTTAAATCCCGAATATGATACTATAGATTTTAATAATCAGCAAAGTTCATACGACGAAAACTACACCTACATACAGAAAACCAAAAAAGGCAGT
Source organism: Flavobacterium croceum DSM 17960 (assembly GCF_002917885.1). Lineage (GTDB taxonomy): Bacteria > Bacteroidota > Bacteroidia > Flavobacteriales > Flavobacteriaceae > Flavobacterium > Flavobacterium croceum. The sequence goes on along the minus strand of NZ_PQNY01000012.1, from coordinate 62,777 downwards.
AAATATGGTGCTATATATTTATTAAATGGAAGTATAAAGGTAGTTGAACCAAATTTTGATTATCCTGTAGCAACTATATACACCAATTATCCTAATCAAAACAACCGTGCTTATTATAGTTATAGCACCAATAAAGTGCAAAACACCATTCAATTAATTATCCTTAAAGATGATCGCGGAAACTTAATAGGATATGCCAATGCAAACGGAATGTTGTATTACAAAAATTAATATTATGTCTAGAAAAATACATATTCTTTTTATCTTTCTGTTGGGTTGTTTTTTTACGCAAGCTCAAAATATCGATTCGTATTCCAATTTTTCATTCCGATTTAGCTCTAAAACAGATATGGATAATTTTTACAGTTGCGAATATGAATTTAGTCCACTTATGATGCCCGTAAATCTTTCAGATTTAAAAACAAATGCTTTTAAAAAAGAAATAGATTTATTTAAAAATTCTGCTCCAAAAGAATATCATTATTTTAACGATTTTAATATTCCATCATTAGATTATTCTTACCAAAAACAAAATGGAATTACAACAGTTACCGCCACACTAAATGGATTTGAATTTTACAAATCTACCTACAAAAATGGGCTGCTCGACGGAAAAATTAGTTTCTTTTTTGTAGATGGAACTCTTTTTCAAGAATTTGAATTTAAAAAAGGCATGGCAAATGGGCTTCATAAAATATATGATAAAAACGGAAATTTAATACTAGAAACACGTTATAAAAATAATATAAAAAACGGCATAAGAACCTACTATATACCACGTAGAGACGAACAAATATCTCTATCTGGCAATTATGAAAATGGAGCAATCATAGGAGATTTAACCTATAAAATTTCAGATTATTACTATTATATTTTACCAAACGATTTAGAAAAAGGTACTTTTAAAGAATATTATCAAAATAAACTAAAACGACAATATTCTACAAAAACAAACAATACTATTGATGGTGATTTTCTAGAATATTATCCTGAAACAGAAACTTTGTCTGCAAAAATTCCATATAAGTTTGGAGTAGTTGATGGTATTTGCGAGTTTTATGATACCAAAGGAAATCTTTATAATAAACTGGAATATAAAAACGGTAAAAAAATAGGAACGCACAAAAATATTAGTGAAAAAGGAAGACTATATGCCGAAGAATATTATGACAACGAAGGGAAAAAAACAGGAAATTGGAAACAATATAATTCTTACTCCAACGAACTAAGCAAAGAAACAAATTACCTTAATGATAGTATTCACGGAACACAAACAACCTATTACAAAGGCAAAATAGAAAGCCTTGAAAACTATAAAAACGGTATTATTCAAACCAGAAAACTATACGATAATAAAACCGAAACGCTTAAAGCAGAATATAGCTATACCAATGGCAATGTTGAGCAAACTCTAGAATATTTACCCTCTGGAACACTAACCACAAAATATCAAAAATTACCAAACAACACGGCTGTTCAAACTTTTTATGATTTACAAGGAAATAAACTAACAGAAAACTATTACAACGAACAAAGCAAACCCATAGGCATACATAAAAACTATAATTATTATAGTGGAGAACCCTTTTTACAAACCATAACAGAATACGAAGACAACAATAATTACACACAAACCTATTATTTCCAAAACGGAAGCTACAACATTAGTCGGTATAAAAACCAACAAAAGCATGGTGCACAAACCCAATACAACAAACAAACAAATACAACTACGACCTACTATATTATAAAAGATAAAAAAGTAACACAAGAAGAATTCGAAGCGTTTGAAAAAAGCAAAAAAGACGAAAAAAACTAATCTGTTTACTCATTTTTTACTTTAATATTTAAACAATAAATTTGCACGTTTTAAAAGATAGCTCTTTGCAACAAACTATTGTTTCCTTGAAGCTAAAAAATGTAAATAGAATTTGAGTATGCAAAAGCATACCACAATTAAAATAGTAAAAAACACGAATGAAATACTTCCATAACGAAATCGAAGCCAAATGGCAAAAATATTGGGCAGAACACAAAACTTTTGCTGCAAAAAATAATTCAGACAAACCAAAATATTATGTATTAGATATGTTTCCTTACCCAAGTGGAGCAGGCTTACACGTTGGGCATCCGCTGGGTTATATCGCATCAGATATTGTGGCTCGATATAAAAGACATCAAGGTTTTAATGTGTTGCACCCACAAGGATATGACAGCTTTGGATTACCTGCTGAGCAATATGCTATACAAACAGGGCAACATCCAGAAAAAACTACTCGTGAAAATATTACTCGCTACCGTGAACAACTCGATAAAATAGGTTTCTCATTTGATTGGGATAGAGAAGTGCGTACTTCAAACCCCGATTATTACAAACATACACAATGGATTTTTATTCAACTATTTAATTCGTGGTACAATAAAAATACCGATAAAGCCGAAAACATTACAACGCTAGTATCTATTTTTGAAAAAGAAGGAAACAATACCGTAAATGCTGTTTGTGATGATGATATTCAAAATTTTTCAGCTTCAGAATGGAATTCATTTTCATCAGAGCAACAACAAAGAATACTATTGCAATATAGATTGACCTATTTGGCAGAAACCGAAGTAAATTGGTGTCCGGCATTAGGAACTGTTTTGGCAAACGACGAAATTGTAAATGGTGTTTCCGAGCGTGGAGGTCACCCTGTTATTCGTAAAAAAATGACACAATGGTCTATGCGTATTTCTGCGTATGCCGAACGTTTATTGCAAGGTTTAGAAACTATTGATTGGAGCGAGTCGATAAAAGAATCACAACGTAATTGGATTGGAAAATCGGTTGGTGCATTAGTGAAGTTCAAAGTCAAAAGTCAAAAGTCAAAAGACAGTAAACTTTCAGACATTGGACTTTCAACTTTCGACTATATAGAAGTCTTCACAACTAGACCTGACACCATTTTTGGAGTGACTTTCATGACTTTGGCTCCAGAACACGAACTAGTTTCTCAAATTACAACCCTAGAGCAAAAAGCTGCTGTTGAAGCCTACGTTGAAGCCACAGCAAAGCGTTCAGAAAGAGAAAGAATGGCCGATGTAAAAACCATTTCTGGCGTATTTACAGGTGCGTATGCAGAACATCCATTTACAAAAGAAGCTATTCCGGTTTGGATTGGCGATTATGTATTGGCAGGCTATGGCACAGGTGCGGTTATGGCTGTACCTTGTGGAGATGAGCGTGATTATGCTTTTGCAAATTTCTTTAAAGGAACTCACGGAATGCCCGAAATTAAAAATATAATAAGCCCCCTAACCCCCGAAGGGGGAATTGACACTTCTGATAATTGTATCAAAGAAGAAGCATTTTCAAAAAAAGATGGATTTGTTTTCAAAAATTCTGATTTTTTAAATGGTTTAGATTACAAAGCAGCAACTAAAAAAGTCATTGAAGAATTAGAAAAAATTGGAGCAGGAAAAGCCAAAGTAAATTACCGTTTGCGTGATGCTGTTTTTTCTCGCCAACGTTATTGGGGCGAGCCATTTCCAGTGTATTATGTAAATGGATTGCCACAAATGATTGATGCCAAATATTTACCAATTGTTCTGCCCGAAGTAGAAAAATACTTACCCACCGAAGACGGGCAACCACCATTAGGCAATGCCACAACTTGGGCTTGGGATAGTATCAATAACAAAGTAGTATCAAATAAACTTTGTCATGCTGAACTTGATTCAGCATCTCACAACGGAGTTTTCCCTTTAGAATTAAACACTATGCCAGGTTGGGCAGGAAGTTCGTGGTATTGGATGCGCTATATGGATGCACACAATGAAAACGAATTTGCCTCAGCCGATGCTTTGAAATATTGGGAAAATGTAGATTTATATATTGGCGGAAGCGAACACGCAACCGGACATTTATTGTATTCACGTTTTTGGAACAAATTCTTAAAAGATAGAGGTTTCGCACCAACAGAAGAACCCTTCAAAAAGTTGATTAATCAAGGCATGATTTTGGGAATGAGTGCGTTTGTTTATAGAGTAGTTATTGCTACCATTGAAAATAAAGATTTTTTAAAATCATCAAAAATTTATGTTTCAAAATCTATTCGAGACAAAATTGTCCATGACAAAACGTATGAAAAGAATTTTTTGGTTGGATTAGCAACTGATAACATAACAAAAGAATTTGATGAGAATACTTTAAACAAAATTGCAGGTGTTATTTTTAATGATTTACATGTCAATGTCAAATTTGTTAATTTATCAGATGAGCTTAATATATATGAATTAAAATCTGACAATGAATTTGGAAAAGAATTTAAAGATGCGGTTTTTATTGGTGAAAATAAACAAATAATCATTAACGGAAATGACGTTTATAAAGTAGGTCGCGAAGTAGAAAAAATGTCCAAATCAAAATACAATGTAGTCAATCCAGATGATATTTGCGAAGAATATGGTGCCGATACGTTGCGCTTGTACGAAATGTTTTTAGGCCCATTGGAGCAAGCCAAACCTTGGAATACAGCGGGTATTACAGGGGTTTATGGTTTCTTAAAAAAATTATGGCGCTTGTATTTTGACGATAATGGTTTACATGTTACTAATGATGAACCAACGGCAGAAATGTACAAATCGTTACACAAAACCATTAAAAAAGTTACCGAAGATATTGAGAATTTCTCATTCAATACATCAGTATCTCAATTTATGATTTGCGTAAACGAATTGGCACAACAAAAATGCCACCACCGTGCTATTTTAGAACCATTAGCTGTATTAATTTCGCCTTATGCACCACATATTGCAGAAGAGCTATGGAGTGCTTTGGGGCATGAAAGTTCTGTTTCGACCATTTCTTTTCCAAAATTTGAAGAAAAATATGTCGTAGAATCAGAAAAAGAATACCCAGTTTCGTTTAATGGTAAAATGCGTTTTACTATAAAATTACCGCTTGATTTAACTCCTGCCCAAATAGAAGAAATCGTTATGGCAGACGAGCGCACGCAACAACAATTACAAGGTAGAACACCTAACAAAGTGATTATTGTACCAGGAAAAATCATCAATTTAGTAGGATAAACATATAGAAGCGGAAGTATTTTTAACATAAAAACAATAAATAATGTGGTTTTCAAAAAAGATACTTCCGTTTTTTTCATACTTGTTTCACCCAATATTTACGGCGTTTTTCGGCACGCTTTGGTATATTTTTTACAGCGAAAATTATGCAGCGCAACAACAAGGAAAACTACTTATTTTTCAAGTAGTTATTATTACTTGTTTACTGCCTATGGCTTTTTTACAATTGCTCAAACTATACGGAAGAGTTGATAGCCTTATGGTTTCTGATGTAAACCAACGTAAAATGCCTTTACTTATGCAAATGGCTTTAACATCGGTATTGCTTCAAAAAACAATTACGCTAGATTTATTTCCTGAATTGTATTTTTATTTTTTAGGAGGAATTTTAAGTGCTCTCGTAGTTTTTGTACTTATCTTTTTTAAAATAAAAGCAAGTATACACATGATGGGTATGAGTGCATTAAGTATTTTTATGATATGCATTTCAATAACCACACAACAAAATAACTTTTATAGCATTGCGCTTGTCTTTTTTTGTACCGGATTAGTAGCTTCTTCTAGACTAGCACTACATGCTCACACCAATAAAGAACTTATAATAGGCTATTTTTGTGGTTTGCTTCCGCAATTAATGTTGATGTATTTTTGGCTATAAAATATAAAACTGCAAACCTATATTTATAGTATTCATATCGAGGTTTTTTTGCTGTATTTGTACATTTTTAAACATAGGCGAAAACCCATAATAAGCATAAATATTCCATGTGTTCCACCCTGCTGCTATGTAACAACCGTATTGAAATTTATTAACATCTGGATTGTTTTTAAGCGATATATTTTGAGCATCATTTACAAAAGTATATGTACTCGATAGTATATAACTCATTTTAAAACCTGTATATATTCTCCAAAAACGATGCGATACAAAATCGGAATTTCGCCAACGTAATTCCAAAGGTATTTCTACTGCATGAAAACTATAATTGCTCTTGTCGTAATAAATATTTTTTGATAAAACTTCATATTGATAACCTCCATTGGAAGCGTTTGATATGTATAAATTCATGTTGCATTTATTGTAAGCATAACCTGCACCAAGAGCCACACTATATGTTCTATTGTTATTTACAGGCATATCTCGTAAAAATCCAACAGCAAGCCCTGGCGATAAATTATTTTGGGTTAATCCTGAAGGTGTTTTTTGCAAATTATTGTAAGTAAGTGTAAAATAAAATTGATCTTCACGATAAAGCGAATCTACTTTGGTGCTTAGTGAATCGTTTTGAGCCAAACAAGAAATAGAAAAAACAAAAAATAAAAACAGAAATTTTCCTGTAGACATAATGAATATTTTTTAATAAAAGTAGTTATTTTTGGGCAATCTTGTTTTATATAGCAATAAATTTCTATATTTGCTTTCCTGTTTTGGGGATGTAGCTCAGTTGGCTAGAGTGCTTGACTGGCAGTCAAGAGGTCGTGGGTTCGAGCCCCATCTTCTCCACAAAAGCCGTTAGTATTTTTACTTGCGGCTTTTATTTTTTCGTTCGGCTTCTAATTCGTTAGCCACTTTTTCAAGTTCCAAATACCAATTTTCCCCAAATCTGCGCACAAGTGCTTCTTTTACAAATTTATACACAGGAACTTGCAACTCTTTGCCCAACGTACAAGCATCTGAACAAATATCCCAACGGTCGTAATTAACAGCGGCAAATTCTGTAAAATCTTTTACTCGTATAGGATATAAATGACATGAAACGGGTTTTTTCCAATCTATAACCCCTTCATTGTAAGCTTGTTCTATACCACACAAGGCTGTTTTTCCGTCAAATATTACGTAAGCACAATCTTTATCGTCTATAAGAGGTGTTTCAAGATCTTGTTCGGTTCCTACAACCCATGTTCCTTTTTCTTCAATAATATCTTGACCTTCTTTACGCAAATAGGGTTTAACTTTGGGGTAAATTTCTTCCAAAATCTTGGTTTCTTCTTTACTTAAAGGAGCTCCTGCATCGCCATCTATACAACAAGCGCCGTGGCATGCTGATAAATTACAAACAAATTCTTTTTCTAATATATCTTCAGATACTATTGTTTTTCCTAATTGAAACATATCATTTTTATTTGATGCAAAGATAGAGTAGAATTTTTAGTAATAATAGCTCATTATATTTAATTATTTTTGCAAAAAAAATGATGTTTGGACTAGATTTAAAAGAAATAATTACGGTAGGTATGGTACTTTTTGCTGTAATTGACATTATTGGTTCTATACCTGTGATTGTAGATTTAAGAAGCAAATTCGGACATATAGAATCTGAAAAAGCAGCTATAGTATCGGGGGTTATCATGATTACCTTTTTATTTATAGGTAAAGAGTTATTAAAGCTTATTGGTATTGATGTACATTCTTTTGCAGTTGCAGGGTCTTTTGTTTTATTTTTCTTAGCTTTAGAAATGATTTTAGGCATACGATTGTATAGAGAGCAAGAAGCAAAATCGGCATCTATTGTTCCGTTGGCTTTTCCGCTTATTGCTGGAGCAGGTACAATGACCACTTTGCTATCTTTGCGCTCTCAATACGCTACTATTAATATCGTTTTGGCTATTCTAGGCAATATTATTGTGGTTTATGCTGTTTTAAAATCGTCTTCAAAAATAGAAAAACTATTGGGCGAAAATGGTTTGGGTGTGGTACGAAAAACATTTGGGGTAGTATTACTCGCAATTGCTGTTAAATTATTTGCTGCAAATGTTAAAGGGTTGTTCATTTAACATTTATATTAATAAATTTGTAGTATAATATTTTACAATGAAAATTTTTACAACAATATTATTGGTTCTTGCCATTGCATTAATTGTATTTAACATTACTCTTATTGATTTTAAGAATCCTACAGAAGGAAATAGTTTGGTTGCTATTATTGGTGCAGCAGCATCTATTTGTGCTGTGTTAATTTTACTTATATTTAGATTATCTAAAAAAGTTGTAGAACAATCAAAAAACAACTAATGTTTGAAGTGCTTATAATAGGTGGAGGCGTTTCTGGTATTTCGTGCGCCTTAATACTGGGTTCTGCACTCAAAAAACCTTTTATGGCAGATAAAAAAATTGGTGTTATTGCACATCAAAAATCATCTGCATTGCAAGAAGCTATTTTTTATAATGCGTATGGCATACCTGCTGGAACTTTAGGAAAAGATTTGCTTGAAAACAGTTTAAAGCAATTAACAACATATTATCCAGAAGTAGCTGTTATTGAAGATGAAAAAGTGCTTAAAATAGTAAAGCAACCTTTTGGAATTGAGGTATTTACCAACAAAAACACGTATACTGCTAAAAATATCGTTGTCGCCACAGGGAATTCTAATATGTTTGCTATTGAAGGGTTAATGGACTATGTAATTCCTCATAAAAAAACAAATCCCGAAAAACAGCGTATACAACTCATTAATGACGACAACAAAGTAACCGAAGGCATTTATGTAGCAGGAACTCTAGCTGGGTGTAGAAGTCAATTATCTATAGCCGCAGGAAGTGGTGCCGCAGTAGCTACAGATATTTTAACAGCTATTAATAACGGAATTCCTACACAATCGCACGATAGCATTAAAAAAGAAGCCTTTTAAAACCTAATTTGTAAAAGATAAACGATAAAATCGTACAATCATCTATTTTGTTTTATAATATGTGATTTTTTTTATACTTTTACCGCAAATGAAAAAAAGTAGCATGAAATTATTATCGTTGATTATACTTTTATTGGTTTGCAGTTTTACTTTTGCTGCGCCAAACCCTCCACCTCCAGCTTCTCCTGTACCTCCAGGAACGCCTATAGATGAATGGGTATATTTTGCTGGCTTTATTTTATTTATATGGGCATTCAAAATTTTTAAAAACATAAAAAAAACTTCCGCTACATAACGGAAGTTTTTTTATACTATTTCTATACGATATTTAACTATTTTGCTTTGTTTACCTCTGCAAGATATTTTTCTAAAGCCATTGTCATCGATGGCGCTTCTGGAGAAGGAGCCATAATATCTACTCTCAATCCGTTTTCTAGGGCTTCTTTTTGTGTAGTGCTACCAAATACAGCGATTCTTGTATTATTTTGTTGAAAATCTGGAAAGTTTTTAAACAACGATTTTATACCCGTAGGACTAAAAAATGCTAAAATATCATAGTAAACATCTGCCAAATCAGACAAATCACTCATTACTGTTTTATAAAAAATACCTTGTGTCCAATCAAGTTTTAAACTGTTTAGTGTTTGAGGCACATCTGCATTTAGCTGATCTGAAGCAGGTAATAAGTATTTTTCGTCTTTATACTTTTTAAATAAAGAAGTCATATCGGCAAAATCCTTTTGCCCAACATAAATTTTGCGTTTTCTATACACTACATATTTTTGTAAATAATATGCAACTGCCTCTGATTGACAAAAATACCGCAAATCTTCTGGAACTTTATAGCGCATTTCTTCTGCTACTCTAAAAAAGTGATCTACAGAATTTTTACTCGTAAGAATAATTGCATTATAATGACTTAGGTCTATTTTTTGAGCCCTAATATCTTTGGCACTTACACCTTCTACATGAATAAAAGGTCTAAAATCTATCTTCACTTTATGCTTTTGCTGAATTTCGTGATAGGGCGAATTTTCTACCTTTGGCTCTGGCTGTGACACCAAAATTGTTTTAACTTTCAAATTTGACATTCTAATGCACTATTTTTTTGTAACCAAATAATATATGAAATAATAGGGCGTTATTTCAAGTGCGCAAAGATACAAAATAAAATAAAACATATAACCCGCCACGAATTTTTGATAATTTCTTAACGAAAGTAAATATGTTACTGCATTAATTATCAATATTATGGCAATAAGCGTTAATATTAACGAATTTATCTCAAAATCATTAAAATAGATAACAAGTACAAAAGGCAATAGTAGCAACCCAAGATAGGTTCTATAGCTCACTTTTGCCGCACTAAACTGTTCCAAAACTTCTTCGATGTTAAACACAACGGCAATAATTTTTTCAAATAAATATTTAGACAGAATAAACACAGCCAATAAAGTAAATATTCGTATAAATAAAACCCAATCGTGCCGATTTCCATAACCAAAATGCTCCAACGTAATTTGAATAAAAAAAGACAACGAAACCAAGTTTACAAAAAACAGCAGCACATTAAAAATGCTCAGCATGTGGCTCGAATCTTTGTAAATTTTTATGTACTTATTTGAAAACAATAACCGCATATAATCATGAAACCTTGAGTCAAAAAAAGTTTTTGCGATAACTACAACTGCAAAACACAACAAAAAGAGCAAAGTTGCCCAATCTTTGTTTTCTATAGAACGTAAATGCAAATCGAGATTTTTCATGATAGGCAAAAGTATAAATTATTTCTTTACACTTATTACAATATATTTAAGAAGAAAAAGTTTTAAAAAATGTACTTTTGTAAAAATTTTTTCAAATGAATTGCGGTTTAGTTATCATTCCTACTTACAACGAGATAGAAAATATAGAAAGCATTATAAGAGCTGTTTTTTCTTTACAAAAACGTTTTCATATTCTTATTGTAGATGATAATTCTCCCGATAAAACCGCCGATAAAGTAAAACAACTTCAAGAAGAATTTCCTGAAAATTTGTTTTTGGAAATTCGTCAAAAAAAATCAGGACTAGGAACAGCTTATGTGCATGGATTTAAATGGGCATTACAACATCAGTATGAATACATTTACGAAATGGATGCCGATTTTTCTCATAATCCACACGACTTAGAAAAACTATACGATGCTTGCCATTTGGATACCGCAGATTTGGCTATAGGTTCACGGTATGTTACAGGTGTAAATGTGGTAAATTGGCCCCTTAATAGAGTGCTGCTTTCTTATTTTGCCTCGGTATATGTAAGGCTTATTACGGGCATGAAAATTATGGATGCTACTGCTGGTTTTATTTGTTATAGAAAATCGGTTTTAGAAGCCATAAACTTAGATAAGATAAAATTTATAGGTTATGCTTTTCAAATAGAAATGAAGTATAGAGCCTTTTGCAAAAACTTTAACATTAAGGAAGTCCCTGTCATTTTTACCGATAGAACCAAAGGACAGTCTAAAATGAGTGGAGCTATTATTAAAGAAGCTGTTTTTGGCGTGATCTCACTAAGAATAAGAAAACTATTCAATAAACTGTAACATGGGTTTGTATATTATAAAAAACGCATCTGTTATTAACGAAAACAAAATTATCGTTAGTGATATATTGATTGAAAATGATTATATCACAAAAATAGATGTGAATATCCCTATTCCAAAAAACGCTATTGTTATAAATGCAGAAGGCTTGTACGCAATGCCTGGTGTTATAGACGATCAAGTACATTTTAGAGAACCTGGACTCACACACAAAGCTACTATAGAAACCGAAAGTAAAGCGGCTGTTGCCGGAGGTATTACTTCTTTTATAGAACAACCCAATACAGTACCCAATGCTACAACGCAAGAGTTGCTCGAACAAAAGTATCAAATAGCAGCACAAACGTCTTATGCCAATTATTCTTTTATGATGGGAGGCACTAATGACAACCTCGATGAGTTGTTAAAAACAGATGTAAAAAATGTGGCTGGCATTAAGCTTTTTTTAGGATCGTCTACAGGGAATATGTTGGTCGATAATCCAGATACTTTAGAAAAAATATTCTCTAATGTAAAAACACTTATTGCTGTACATTGCGAAGATGAAACGACTATAAAAAATAATTTAGCTCACTATAAATCTATTTACGGCGAAGACATTCCTGTAACTTGCCACAGTGCTATACGTAGTGCAGAAGCGTGCTATATCTCTTCTTCAAAAGCTGTAGCATTAGCAAAAAAAACAGGTGCTAGATTGCATATTTTTCATATCTCGACTGCAAAAGAATTAGAACTTTTTACCAACACTATACCAGTAGAAGAAAAACAAATTACAGCCGAAGTATGTATACATCATTTATGGTTTACCGACCAAGACTATATAAACAAAGGGAATTTTATAAAATGGAATCCTGCTGTTAAAACCGAACAAGACAGAGAAGCTCTTTGGCAAGCTCTTTTGTCAGATAAAATAGATGTAATTGCTACCGATCATGCTCCGCATACTAAAGAAGAAAAACAAAATAAATACCTACAAGCCCCTTCGGGCGGCCCACTTGTGCAACATGCGCTAGTAGCCATGCTTGAAAATTATAAAAAAAGTAAAATATCTCTAGAAAAAATTGTTGAAAAAATGTGCCATAATCCAGCTAAAATATTCAAAATAGAAAAAAGAGGTTTTATAAAAGAAGGCTATTTTGCCGATATTGTTTTGTTTAATTTGAATAGTCCGTGGCAAGTACAACAAGAAAATATTTTATACAAATGCGGATGGTCTCCTTTTGAAAATGAATTATTTCAATGTAAAATAACCCATACATTTGTAAATGGCAGTTTGGTTTACAACCAAGGTGTCTTCAACGAAGTAAAAGCTGGAAAAAGACTAACTTTTAACCGATAAATAGATAGTAATTTCTTTTAATTAATTGTAATTAGCAGACACAATTTGAAGTATGTATTTTGCGACTGAGAAATAAAATTAACAACGTTTACTACATTACATCAAAGCAATAAATACCTATATATGAAAGCAAATAAATTGATTTTAATAATTACCCTACTTTTTGTTTTTGCCTGCAAAGAAAAAGCCGTTCCAAAACCTAATCATTTCATTGAAAAGCAAAAAATGATTGAAATTATGTATGATATGGCTGTACTAGAAGCGATTAAATCGCAAAACCCAAACAATATTCCCTATCCTACTCCAGTAGAATTACTCAAAAACAAATACAATATAGATAGTTTAACATTTGCGAATAACGACAAATACTATGCGTCTGATATTAAAGAATATCAAAAAATGAATCAGTCTGTATTGGATAGAATTCAAGAAGAAATTCAGCAAAAAAGTACTCCTACAAAAAAATAAAAAAGTTGTAAAATAAAAAAGCTATTCGCCAAGAGGCGAAAAGCTTTTCATTGGTCTAACTACTAAACCTTTTGTTCCGATTTCTCGGAACGAAACAACACAACTATTTTGAATGTTTTGCTGTTGTTTTCCAAAACATTTCATTTGCTTTTTTGGGCAAAAAAGCGCTCCGAAATACGGAACGCTTTTATTAATTTTCCCAATTTAGCGGTCTGGACGGGACTCGAACCCGCGACCCCATGCGTGACAGGCATGTATTCTAACCAACTGAACTACCAAACCTTCGCCTTAATTGCGGTTGCAAATATACAACACTTTTTTATTTACACAAGTACTTTTAGTGGTTTTTTTTAAACTTTTTTATCAAAATTATCCAAACATTTGTTTTTCAGCAAGGTATGTGGTTAATATTTTTTCAAAATTTGCGCCAACATTTACAGGTACATATTTAATTTTATTTTGCGCACACACTAAAGCGATTTCTTTAAAATAATTTTGAGCCGTTTTGAAATAATCTTGCTTAACTTGATCTGCAAAAAGGTTTATCATTTCTCCCGTTTCCAAATCTATAAATTTTCGAGGTGTTGCATCAAAATCAAATTTAAGCTCTGTTTCCTCATCAATTACATGAAAAACAATTACTTTATGTTTATCGTGTTTTAAATGTTGTAGTGCGTTAAATAATTTATCCGAATCTGCATATTGAAACATATCTGTAAAAAGCACAATCATAGACCTGCGGTGCATTTTTTCGGCTATTTGATGTAAATAAGTTACAGTGTCTGTACTTTTATTTGAAACCGATGCAGTAAGTGTGTTTTCGAGCTGATTGAGCAACATTCTATGATGCCTATCACTACCTTTTTCTGGAGCATAATACTCGTATTTATCAGAATAAATGCTTAAACCTACTGCGTCGCGTTGTTTTTTTAATAAATTCATTAATACTGCCGATGCCAATACTGAAAACCCTATTTTGCTTTGATAAAAAAGCTGATTGGAATTTAACTTTGGATAGTGCATCGATGAAGAATTATCGATAATAAGATGGCATCTTAAATTGGTTTCTTCTTCAAATTTTTTAGTGTAAAGTCTATCTGTTTTTGCATAAAGTTTCCAATCTATGTGTTTCGTGCTTTCGCCTTTGTTATATACTTTATGCTCCGCAAATTCGGCAGAAAACCCATGAAAAGGAGACTTGTGCATGCCCGAAATAAAGCCTTCAACGACTTGATTTGCTAATAATTCTAAGTGTTGAAAACCCGAAATAAGTTCTTTTTGAGATTCTATCTTCATGTTTCAAATATAATTTGAAATTTTGAAAATGAATTCAATTTAAAAATTATTTTAACAAATAAAAAAGGCTCAGCTTTTGCCGAACCCTATATATCTTAAATATTAAAATTATTTACAACAATGCATCAATAGCATCGGTATAGGTTTTTTTAGGAGCAACTCCTACTTGACGACCTACTACTTCTCCATTTTGAAACACCAATACAGTAGGAATGTTTCTAATACCAAACTTGGCAGCAAATTCTTGGTTTGCATCTACATCAACTTTTCCTACTACTGCTTTTCCTTCATATTCTGAAGCGATTTCCTCTATTACTGGACCAACCATTCTACACGGGCCACACCAAGCTGCCCAAAAATCTACTACTACAGGTTTATCTGATTTTAAAACTACTTCTTCAAAAGTAGCGTCTGTTATTGCTAAAGCCATATATTTTTTATTTAAAAGTTTGAAATTGTTTCAAGTTTCAGGTTGTAAAATTACAGAAACATTTTAGTATCAAAATGTAACTTGCATTATTTTTAACTATTTTTTTATTACAATAATCAATAGTTTAATTGAGTTTGAAACTCATTTGCATTTTTTCTAATTCTACTAATAGTTCTTTATTTATATTTATTTTTACTTTTCGACTTGGCAAATTCATAAATGTAACAACCTTTATTTCTTCTTCGATAGTTGGTTCTGCCAAATCGGTTGAAACATCGTCTACTTCTGCATCGGTTTCTTCTTTTATTAACTCTTCGTTGGTAATGTTTTTTTTTATTTTTTCTATTTCCATTACTTCAAATGCAATTTGTTTGTCGCCTTGGTGTTTTTTAAAAAGATTATTTAATTGCTCTATCATATTTTTTTGCAACTCTTTTATTTCCATTTGAATAATCAATTTTTTGGCAAAAGAAGGAAGTACATCGGGCAAAAGTTTTACATCGGTAAATTGAATTCTTGGATCAGATTTTTTACCTGTTTCTCTATTTACCCAGCCTTCTTTTACATTTACTTTAAAATAAACAAACTGATTATTAGTAATAAAATGCCTGAATTTTAAATATTCTTCGTCAAAAATTCTAAATTCATGACTTTCATCATAGCCTTCCAAAGTAAACATAGCCCAATCTTTTCCGCTTTTGCCTGTGCGGTATTGCACATTGGTTACAATGCCTGCAAATGTGAGTGATTTATTTATGTAAGGCTCTAAATATTTTAAAGCTTCTAGTTTTACATTGCAAAAATATTTCATTTCAAATTTATAATCGTCAAGCGGATGCCCCGAAATATAAATACCTACTACATCGCGTTCTCGAGCCAATTTTTCCATAGTACTCCACGTTTCGCAAGGTGGAATTTGCGGTTCGGCTATCTGCACTTCGCTAGCATCTCCAAACAACGATACTTGCGATGAATTTTCGTTTTCTTGGAATTTTGAACCAAAACGTATTGCTTTTTCCAAAAAAGTGCTATTATCGCCATCGGTATAAAAATATTGTGCGCGATGAGTGTCTGCAAAACAGTCAAAACCTCCTGCCAATGCTAAATTTTCGAAAGCTTTTTTGTTTGCGGCACGCAAGTCGATGCGTTTTGCTAAATCGAAAATAGATTTATACTTTCCTGATTTTCTATGATCTACAATAGTATCTACAGCACCTTGCCCTACTCCTTTTATGGCTCCCATTCCAAAACGAATGGCGTAATTTTCGTTTACTGTAAATTTATAATACGATTCGTTTACATCAGGTCCAAGAACGGTTAGTCCCATACGCTTACACTCTTCCATAAAAAATGATACCGATTTTATATCGTTCATATTGTTTGAAAGTACTGCTGCCATATATTCTGCAGGATAATGAGCTTTTAGATATGCTGTTTGATAAGCAACCCAAGCGTAGCAAGTAGAATGTGATTTGTTGAACGCATAACTAGCAAATGCTTCCCAGTCTTTCCAAATTTTATCTAACTTTTCGGCATCGTGTCCATTGGCAACCGCTTGGTCAATAAATTTGGATTTCATTTTATCCAAAACATCTTTCTGCTTTTTACCCATTGCCTTACGCAATACATCGGCATCACCTTTGGAAAAACCAGCCAATTTTTGCGAAAGTAACATTACTTGTTCTTGATACACTGTAATTCCGTAGGTTTCTTGTAAATATTCGGCACAAGCATCTAAATCGTAGGTAATGGGTTCTTCTCCATTTTTTCTACGAACAAATGATGGAATATATTCTAAAGGTCCTGGTCTGTATAGAGCATTCATGGCAATTAAATCGCCAAAAACAGTCGGTTTTAAATCACGCAAATACTTTTGCATACCTGGTGACTCGTACTGAAAAATCCCTACTGTTTCTCCACGCTGAAATAATTCGTATGTTTTGGTATCATCTATTGGGAAAGCATCTGGATCAAGCTCTATGCCTGTGCGGTATTTAACGAGTTTTACGGTATCTTTTATTAACGTTAAAGTTTTTAAACCTAAGAAATCCATTTTGAGTAGCCCTGCGCTTTCTACTACCGAGTTATCAAACTGGGTTACATACAAATCTGAATCTTTGGCTGTAGCTACTGGCACATAATCGGTAATGTCGCTGGGTGTAATAATAACTCCGCAGGCGTGAATACCCGTATTACGAAGATTTCCTTCTAATATTTTTGCTTGATTGATAGTTTCTGAAGCTAAATTTTCGGCTTGAGCAAGCTCGATTAGTTCTTTCACTTTATCAAACTCTTCCGATCGAACTGCTGCTTTTAATTTATCTAATTCTAAAGAAAATATTTTTGCTAAATTGAGGTTATTAGGTATCAATTTGGCAATTTTATCGGCTTCAAACAAAGGTAAATCGAGTACACGAGCCGTATCTCGCACCGATGATTTGGCTGCCATAGTACCATAGGTAATAATTTGTGCTACTTGGTTTGATCCATATTTATCAATAACATAATCCATTACTTTGCTTCGCCCCTCATCATCAAAATCAATATCAATATCGGGCATTGAAACCCTATCTGGGTTTAAAAAACGCTCAAATAGCAAATCGTATTTCATAGGATCGATATTGGTAATCCAAAGGCAATAAGCAACTACCGAACCCGCTGCAGAACCCCTACCAGGCCCTACAGAAACACCCATTTTACGGGCTGCCGCGATAAAATCTTGTACAATTAAGAAATAACCTGGGTAACCTGTGTTTTGTATGGTTTTTAATTCAAAATCTAATCGTTCTTGTATTTCTGTTGTTAGTTCTCCATAACGTATTTTTGCACCTTCGTAGGTTAGATGTTTAAGGTAGGCATTCTCTCCGCGTTTACCACCATCTTTCAAATCTTCTGGTATTTGAAACTCCGAGGGAATATCAAATTTTGGTAATAAAACATCTCTAGACAAATCATAAACTTCTATTTTATCTACTACTTCAGCAATATTGGTAATCGCTTGTGGTATATCATTAAAAAGTACTTTCATCTCATCGGTAGATTTGAAATAGTACTCTTGATTTGGCAACCCAAATCTATAGCCTCGCCCTCGCCCTATTGGTGTAGACTGTTTTTCTCCATCGCGAACACACAATAAAATATCGTGAGCATTGGCATCTTCTTTATTAATATAAAACACATTGTTGGCAGCAACAAGTTTAATGTTATGTTTTTTAGAGAAATCAATTAATGTTGTATTTACTCTATTTTCATCTTCTTGATTATGACGCAAAAGCTCAATATATAAATCATCGGCAAATAAATTTTTCCACCAAAGCAGTGCTTCTTCTGCTTGTTTTTCTCCAATATTGAGTAATTTACTAGGCACTTCACCATACAAACCTCCAGTAAGTACAATAATATCAGATTTATATTTTTCAACAATATCCTTGTCGATTCTAGGCACATAATAAAAGCCATTGGTATACGCAATAGAAGCCATTTTTGCCAAATTGTGATAGCCTTTTTTATTTTTTGCCAAAAACACTACTTGGTAACCATTGTCTTTCTTCGATTTATCTGTATGGTTTTCGCAAATATTAAATTCACAACCTACAATGGGTTTTAGAATTGGTTCTGTGGGTTGCTCTCCATTTTCTAAAGCTTGATCATTTTTACTTTTTGCAGACTTATTATGTGCCAAAACATCGCGAACAAAATGAAATGCACCCATCATATTGGCTGTATCTGTCATGGCTACCGCTGGCATTTTGTGTTTTACGGCTGCGCTAACCAAATCTTTTACAGAAATAGTAGATTGTAGTACCGAAAACTGTGTGTGATTATGTAAATGTGCAAACGAAACATCGGCGAGTGCCTTGGTGTTTTCTTCAAGTTCTTTGGAAGATTTTGTACTGACATCGGTTTCTAATTGCTTTCTTATTTCATCTGACGCTTGTTTTAAATTGGTATGTTTTAACCCTATAAGCGGAATTGTTTCTGGATTATTTCTGCGAAAATCGACATAATATTCTTCTGTTGCATGAAGTTCTTCTTTGGTAAAAACCTCTCTTTTTATAAGTTCTAAAAAACATTTGGTCGTTGCTTCTACGTCGGCAGTAGCATTATGCGCCTCTGCAAAAGGCTCTCCAAAAAGATATTGATGAAGTTCTGTAAGTGTAGGTAGTTTAAATTTTCCACCTCTACCTCCAGGCAATTTTAATAATTCGGCTGTAGTTTCGGTACAGGTATCTAATATAGGAAGCTTTGAAAGTTGGGTTTCTATACCCATTCTATGGAACTCACAGCCCATAATATTGACATCAAAACCTACATTTTGACCAACAATATATTTAGTTTTTGATAATGCTTCATTAAATTTTAACAAAACATCATGCAAAGCAACACCTTTTTGCTGAGCCAACTCGGTAGAAATTCCATGTATTCTCTCGGCATCATAAGGAATATTATACCCTTCTGGAAAAACCAAATAGTCTTGATGCTCCAATAGTTTTCCCATATCGTCGTGCAATTGCCAGGCTATTTGTACACAACGAGGCCAATTGTCTGTATCGGTTATTGGTGCTGCCCAACTACGTGGCAACCCTGTGGTTTCGGTATCAAAAATTAAATACATAATAAAAATGCTAGTAAAAAAGTTCTAATTTGATTTTGTTTGAGCTAATATACTTAGACAAACCATAATCATTTTGAGGTTTAAAACTCAACTTTTATGTTGCTTCAAAAATACATTTTATAGTACTAAATTTCAATTATAGTTATTAACAATAGTACTATAAAAAACCAAAGCCTCAGTATGTGTACTGAGGCTTTGGTTATATTTGAATGTTTTTTCTATTAAGGCTCTGGAACCACTGGCACATTGTAAAAAGTACCATGCTGAAAGTTGATAACAGCATCTTCTGTTTGAGGCCCAATCAATTTAACTGCATTAAACTTAAAAGTTCCGCTTAAATATCCATCTTTTGTTGAACTTAAAACAATCTCTCCGTTACTGTCTTGAGTATTAAGAACTTTTAATTTAGCATCGGTAGTACCGCCATTAACAGTAATAACATCTCCTGGATAATAATTGTTACCTGGCGAAGCTACTTTGGCAGAAGTTACTACTCCATTTGTTGTAATTAATGAAACTGTAAGACCAACTCCTGAGCCACCTGTAGTAGTGTGAGATGTACCACAAACCCATTGCCCATTTATTAATGTACAATCTGAAGTGTATCCTGATCCGCCTGTTACTATTGCCGAATCAACCTTTGAAACAGAACCTTGTACTGGAACTGTAGCATATGTAACATTTATATCGTTTAAACTCGACGTATAAGTTGCTTTGTTATTTGTATTGGTGGTACCCAAATAATAAGTGCCTAGAGCAGGATCGCCTATTTTAAGCTCCAACTGTTCGCTTTGTGTAGTAGCCACCATTCGTATTCTGCCCGTTGCAGCCGATTGGTAGGCTTGTATATTCACTCCTCTAAAAAGAACATCGTTTTTGTACGCCTGTATTGTAGGATTATTAAATTCTACATCTTCACCACAAGAAGAAAAAACAGACACCGCCAAAACAAAGAAAAGTAACTTTTTCATTTATATTTATGTTTTTAATAAAATACGTTGTAAAACAACTACAAAAATAGTTTTTTTAGTTTATTGACCTAATAATATTTAAAGTAAAACTAAAAAAAAGATAAAATTTAACAATACAATGGTTTCAAACAAAAACTTTTATATATTTGCACCCTTAAAATAACCGAGGTCGAGAACCTCAAAATTAATCAAATAGATTATGTCAGTAAAAATTAGATTACAAAGACACGGTAAAAAAGGAAAACCTTTTTACTGGATTGTAGCGGCAGATGCTCGTTCAAAAAGAGATGGTAAATTTTTAGAAAAACTAGGAACTTACAATCCAACAGCCAATCCGGCAATTATTGATTTAAACCTAGACAAAGCGGTACAATGGTTACACAATGGTGCACAACCTACAGATACTGCTCGTGCTATTTTGTCTTACAAAGGTGCTTTATTGAAACACCACCTAGACGGAGGCGTACGCAAAGGTGCTTTAACTCAAGAGCAAGCAGATGCTAAATTAGCAACTTGGATGGAAGAAAAATCAAACAAAGTAAGTGCTAAAAAAGACGGATTAGCTAAAGCTAAAGACGATGCAAAAGCTAAAGCTTTACAAGCAGAAAAAGAAGTAAATGAAAATCGTGCAAAAGCTGCTGCTGAAGCTTTAAAAGCTGCTGAAGCTGAAGCTACTACAGAAGAAGTAGCTGCCGAAGAAACTGAAACTGTTGCCGAAGAAGCTCCAGCTACAGAAGAAAACAACGAAACTACAGAAGCTTAATAAATATTGCGGTAATGCGTAAAGAAGACTGTTTCTATCTTGGCAAAATCGCTAAAAAATTTAGTTTCAAAGGTGAAGTTCTTATCTATTTGGATACAGACGAACCTGAAATTTACGAAGAAATGGAATCAATTTTTGTCGAGTTTGGCAAAAATTTGGTTCCATTTTTTATTGAAAACTCTTCATTACACAAAAACGACTTCTTAAAAGTTAAATTTGAAGATGTAGATACAGAGCAACAAGCCGATGAAATTATTGGATCTGCTGTGTACTTACCTTTATCGGCTTTACCAAAATTAGAAGGTAATAAATTTTATTATCACGAAGTAATAGGTTTTGACATAGAAGATCAGCGCTTGGGCGTTTTTGGAAAAATTACTTCTATAAACGATTCTTCTGCACAACCTCTTTTTGAAGTGGTAAACGGTACCATTGAAATACTTGTACCCATGATTGACCAATTTTTGGTTAAAATTGATAGAGAAAACAAAAAAGTTATCATGAATTTACCTGAAGGTTTGGTTGAAATGTATCTTTAAACACTATTTTGGTGGCATCTAAAATTCGCTAGGTTCTAAAATCGATATTCGTTACTCTTTATTCAATATTTACTGTGTTTAAATTCAAACAATTTACGGTTCAACAAGACCAATGTGCTATGAAAATTGGCACCGATGCTGTATTGCTTGGTGCATGGTGTCCTCTTGAAAATAATCCGTATTCGGTTTTGGATATTGGTGCTGGTACCGGAATACTTTCGTTAATGATAGCGCAACGCAGCAATGCCGAGCAAATTGATGCTCTTGAAATTGATGAAGAGGCCTACGAACAGTGTGTAGAAAATTTTGAAACTTCGCCTTGGAGCGACCGTTTGTTTTGCTTTCATGCTGGATTGGACGAATTTGTAGATGAACCCGAAGATGAGTACGACATAATTATTTCTAATCCGCCTTTTTATTCTGAAGATTTTAAAACAGATAATACCCAACGTGATATAGCTCGATTTCAAGATGCTTTGCCTTTTGAAGACTTAATCGATGCTGCCGATTTGTTACTTTCAGAAAACGGGATTTTTGCAGTAATAATTCCGTATAAAGAAGAAGAAAAGTTTATTGATTTGTGTGCTCAAGTAGAGCTTTATCCTGTAAAAATTACTCGTGTAAAAGGCACTCCAACTACAGAAATTAAAAGAAGTTTATTGGCTTTTAAACGATACGAATTAAGCACTTTATCAGCCGATGAATTAGTTATTGAAACCTCAAGGCATCAATATACTGATGCATATATTAGTCTTACTAAAGATTTTTATATAAAAATGTAACCCTAGCCCAGATAGAGCCGATATCCTCGTAATGAAATGGAGAGATAAAGGCGAAAGCTGGAAAAAGCTCCATAAAAATAAATACCTGTTCGCTTATTTCTTAAAAATGTTTCTGTAATTTTGCAAACGATTTCGTAATTGTGTGTTTTTTTGAACTCATTACCAAATCATTAATTACTAATCATTTTTTAAGAAGATATGAAACCAGATTTATTTCAAGCTCCTGATTATTATTTGCTAGACGATTTATTAACAGAAGAGCACAAATTAGTACGCGATGCTGCTCGTGCATGGGTAAAACGTGAAGTTTCTCCTATTATAGAAGATTATGCGCAACGTGCCGAATTTCCAAAACAAATAATTAAAGGTTTGGGTGAAATAGGTGGTTTTGGACCTTATATTCCAGAAGAATATGGTGGTGCTGGTTTAGACCAAATTTCGTACGGATTGATTATGCAAGAAATTGAAAGAGGCGATTCGGGTGTGCGTTCAACATCATCAGTTCAATCGTCTTTGGTTATGTACCCTATTTGGAAATTTGGAACCGAAGAGCAACGCATGAAATATTTACCAAAACTAGCTACAGGTGAATTTATGGGTTGTTTTGGACTCACAGAGCCTGACTATGGGTCGAACCCAAGTGGTTTAGTAACCAATTTTAAAGATATGGGCGACCACTATTTATTAAATGGCGCCAAAATGTGGATATCTAATGCTCCTTTTGCAGATATTGCCGTTGTTTGGGCAAAAAATGAAGAAGGAAGAATTCACGGACTTATTGTAGAACGTGGCATGGAAGGTTTTTCTACGCCTGAAACACACAACAAATGGTCTTTACGTGCTTCGGCAACTGGCGAGTTAATTTTTGATAATGTAAAGGTTCCAAAAGAAAATTTATTACCTGGAAAATCTGGTTTAGGTGCTCCTATGATGTGTTTAGATTCTGCTCGTTATGGAATTGCTTGGGGTGCTATTGGTGCTGCTATGGATTGTTATGATACTGCTTTGCGTTATGCCAAAGAGCGTGTACAATTTGACAAACCTATTGCTGCTACACAATTGCAACAGAAAAAATTGGCCGAAATGATAACCGAAATTACCAAAGCGCAATTATTAACTTGGCGTTTGGGTGTTTTAAGAAATGAAGGAAAAGCTACAACAGCTCAAATTTCGATGGCGAAAAGAAACAATGTTGATATGGCTATAAACATAGCTCGAGAAGCTAGACAAATGCTTGGCGGAATGGGTATTACAGGTGAATATTCTATTATGCGCCATAGTATGAACTTAGAATCTGTAATTACTTATGAAGGAACACACGATATTCATTTGTTGATTACGGGTGCCGATATTACAGGTATGCCTGCTTTTAAGTAAGAGCAGAAATATAAATATTTTACACATATTTAAGAGCTCCTATTTTGGAGCTCTTTTTTTGTGAGCAAAAATCAACCTCTTTAAACTTTAGTTTTCATAGCACACCAACTGTTGTACAATGGTATACTACAATTGATTTTTTCTGTGTATTTTTGGCGCTACAAACAACATCACTTTTTTACTAGTAAACCAATATGTCTTCGCAAACTCGACTTACAAGAGCCTACCAACAAGCCAAAAGAATCTCGTTTAACAATCAAGATAAATTTATTTTGTTTAGTGATTGTCATAGAGGTGATGGTAGTTTTGCCGATGATTTTGCAAACAACCGAAATATTTATTTTCATGCGTTGAAACAATACCTGCAAAATGGTTTTCAGTATATCGAATTGGGCGATGGAGATGAGTTGTGGGAAAACTTATTTTTTAAAGACATTTTTGAATCTAATAAAAATGTGTTTTTACTACTTCAAAAATTTTATTTACAAAACAAACTTCACATGATTTGGGGCAATCATGATATGGTTTACCGTAATCCAAACATTGTTAAGAAAAATTTTTCGGAATATTTTGACAATACAGAAGGTAAAAAACTTCCTTTAATGCCCCATTTACAATTTTATGAAGGTATTGTTTTACAACACGCCGAAACAGGACAAGAACTATTTTTAACTCATGGGCATCAAGCTGATTTTATGAATTATGTAGGCTGGAAGCTCAATAAATTTTTAGTTCGTGTGTTGTGGAAACCGTTGCAAGTTTGGGGTATAAAAGACCCTACAAGCCCTGCGAAAAACTACCTAGAGCAAATAAAAGTAGAACGTAGAATAAAACAGTGGATTGTAAACAACAAAAACATTATTACAATTGTTGGTCATACACACCGCCCACATTTTCCTAGTCCGACCGAAAATGCTATAAACTACTTTAACG
Source organism: Flavobacterium croceum DSM 17960 (assembly GCF_002917885.1). Taxonomy (GTDB): domain Bacteria; phylum Bacteroidota; class Bacteroidia; order Flavobacteriales; family Flavobacteriaceae; genus Flavobacterium; species Flavobacterium croceum. The sequence goes on along the minus strand of NZ_PQNY01000012.1, from coordinate 37,977 downwards.
ACGGGAGTTGTGTACATCCTAGAAGTATTACGGGAATAGAAATTGCAGAAGGAACTATTGCCTTAGTGAAATGGTTTATTGATACTAAAGATGATGGTACGCTACAAATTGTAAAAGAATATATTGAAGTGCCTCGTAAATTGAGCGATTATTGCGGTTGATTACTTTTTGTTTTTCCAAATAAAACCATCTAATAAATAATGTGTAAATTGAGGTACTGTAAGCAAAGGCACTAAAATAAATTGCCATGCCGAAACATTAAACTTTGGTTTTGAAAACTGTTCTTGCCAAACCAAAATATCCCATGTAAATTCCTCAAAAGAAGCTACAAGAAATAAAAAAATTAAAAAAAACAACAACCCTTTGTAATGTTTAAACTTGTTTAGACAACCTAAATCTTCATTGGTTTTCTTCTCTATTTCTGTTACATAAATTAACGCTATATAAGGAATACCATGCGATACAACATTGAGTAACGTAAATATCAAATCGTTATTAAAATACACAATGCCAAAATACCATGATAAAAATGTTCCAACAATTACTGCGTTTTTTGGAATGTTAAAAAATCTATATTTCAACAATAAATACATTGTTCTTACCACATAGAAAAACACTATAATAAAGTAAATCCAAGTAAGAATATAAAGTAAAAACGGAATTGGATATGTAAAAAATTCATTTTCAACAAACCAGTTAAATTCTTTTTTTGGAGATAAAAACCAATATAGCATTGGATACAAAGTAGCTGTATAAATAACGAACTTGTCAATCCACGCATAGCTTTTGTCTTCAGTTCTTGCATACAAACGCATAAAACCATACTGTTGTCTAATAAAATGAAAAACAGCTACATAGGCCAATGAAGACCAAAACACTTTACTACCAAAAAGAAACAACACAAAGCCTAAAAGAAAACAAAAAACGGGCAATCCAATGTATAATTTTTTTCTGCTAATAAATTCTGATTTCACAAAGTAAGTTTTAAATAATGTTGCATAAACATGTGCCACATCTACAAAAACAATCAATAGCAACCACGTATAAAAAGAATAATCTTGTTCTATTTTTGCTAATTGTTTTTGAAACAGAAATACAATTGCTAGCACAAAAAATGGTGGCATTAGTATAAAAAAGATATCTGTTTTTGCTTTATGTATCCAAGGTTGTATCATGATAAAATAACTTTGTTTACTACATTAATTCCTTGATGAAACGCTTCTTCAAAAATTGAAATTCCTGACAAATCACTATGAGCAAAAAATATTTTGTCAGCAATAGATTTTGATGCTTTATGTTTGCTCTCACTAAATAAAAAACCTGTTTTTGGACTTATCATTCCATGTCCTAAAATATGAATATCAATACTTTCTGTTACTTCTTCTATGTTTGGATGCGAAATTTTTAAATCATTAATTACTAAATTTTTCCAATATTCTTTTGGTTTTTTATAGATTTCTCTTCTGCTTTTTCCGCAATCGGAAGATGAAAAACTATAGTAATAAGTGATTACTTTTTTATCTTGAACTTGCTGCAAAGATTGGTGTTGATTATAAATATATCCTAATCCTTTTGAACCATGTGCTACATTATCCCAACTCAATGGAAAGCTGGAATTATCAGTTAAATCGGAAACCACCAATGTTGCCAAAAGCCATGGAGCATAATGAAAGTTTTTGGTAAATTGTTTTCTATCTTCAACTAAATATTGATTTACAAATTGTGGCGTTGCCATAATAATTTTATCGGCAATAATCTCGATAGAAGTTTTTGTTTTATCATCAAAAACCAAAGCCACAGCTTTATCATTTTTGATTTTTACTTCATAAACCAAATGATTTTTCAATGTTTTTTCTGTGGAATATTTTTTTAAATGATGTGCTAGTCTTGCATTGCCTTCGGGCCAAGTTAATACGGTTTCTGTTTTTTCGGGGCTACTATTTTGTTTTCTTGCGGCAAAATAATGTATGCCTGCGTAAGCCGAAACAAACTCAATACCCAAACCAAAGTCGTCTCTACAGCAATAATCTACATACGTATATAGAGGTTTTGATGTAAAGTTTTGTTTTTGCAACCACTCTTTCATTGTAAGGTTATCCAATTCTTTAAGCTCTGGTTCTTTGGAGCTTAGTTGCATCGGAATCATAAACCAATATAGTCCTGTAGCATCTTTTTTAGATCTAAACTCTTCCATCATCTTAAAAAACCGATTTAACTCGATGTTTTCTGCTGTAGAATTTCCTTCTCGAGGAACAATACCTTCTTGCCAATTATTTTTATAAAACAAACGCTCATCTGGAGCAAAAGTAAGTTGCAACTCATCAAAATTTGGAAATCCTTTTTCATCATAACCTAGAATAATATTTTCTTCTTCCAGAAATTTTAATAATTCTTTATCTTCAAGGTTTGGTAAAGGCAAATAATGTGCTCCGAGAGGATATTTAGAATACTTATTTTGACTATTTGAAGAATTTCCGCCCAAATGATTTTCTAGTTCTACCAATAAAAAATCGGAGATGCCTTTTTTAACAAATTGTCTAGCTGCAGATAAACCTGTAATACCTCCGCCAACAATTAAATAAGGTATTTGAATTTGTTTTGAAGGTTTTGGAAAATTTTTAACTCGAAGTTTATGACCCAAAATATGGTTGGTTCCCGATAAACGAATTAAAAAAGTAACAACTTTTTCTTTACAAGCATCTAGAAAAGGAACAATCAGTACGGTTGAGCCTAAAATTTTAAAAAAATTCCTTCTTGAACTGTTATAATTTCCCCCACTCTTCATCAAAATAACGTACTAAAATTTGATTATCTAGCCTATTAATTTCAATATCTTTAGCAATCATATCTTTGTTAAAGTAATTGTATTTTTCAAATTGATAATTGTAAAACCGCAATCCATCAGCCTTTCTATTAACTTTGTTAAAATGAGTTCCAAATCCATTGATTGCTATAGTGAAGCCCCATTCTCCAAATGAAGGAACATAAGCATGATAAGCATCTATTTGAGGTAAAACATTCATGACGGTTTTATTAATACACCAAAATGATTTTGGAGCAAAATAGGGCGAAGTGGTTTGTATTACTACTACCGCATCAGTATGCAGTAAGTTTTGAACGGTTTTGTAAAAGTTTAACGAATATAATTTTCCTAAACTGTAATTTGATGGATCTGGAAAGTCTATAATAACTACATCAAACTTTTCTTTACACGCTTTTGTCCAAATATATGCGTCTTTATTATATACAGTAACTTTTGAATTGTTTAAAGAATTTTTATTAAAGTTTACTAAAACTTGATTAGTTTTAAACAACTTTGTCATTCCTTCATCTAGGTCTACAACTGTAATTTTTTGTACCTGTTTGTATTTTAATATTTCTCGAACTGCCAAACCATCGCCTCCACCTAGTACTAAAATATTACTAACTTTTGTTGCCATAGACATAGCAGGATGCACAAGTGCCTCGTGATAGCGGTATTCATCTAGAGAACTAAACTGGAGGTTGTTGTTTAAATACAAGCGGTAATCGTTTTTGTTGTGTGTTAAAACAATTCGTTGATAAGGCGTTGAGTGGGTATAAATAATATTTTCTCCATATAGTTTTCCTTCTGAAAAAGAGAGTATATTTTCAGAAAAAATAAAAGCTGTAAATAGTATCAAAAAAGAGACTATAGCTTTTGCTCGCAGTACTATAACTTTTTTTAATTCTAATTTTAAAAAATAGCATAGAGCGATGGCTATTGATACATTTATCATTCCGAAGAATAATGATGTACCCATAATGCCAAGCTTTGGAACTAACAGTAAGGGAAACAAAATTGATGCTAGTAAAGCACCAATATAGTCAAAGGTAAACACATTTGAAACTAGATCTTTAAATTCTACTTTGTCTTTTAAAATATTCATTAACAATGGTATTTCAAGACCTACTAAACACCCAGTTACAAAAACTAAAGAGTAAAGAATAAATTGAAATGCAAAATCGGTTTCAAACAATAAAAAAAGTACAACAGAACTCAATCCGCCAATTAGACCTACTAAAATTTCAATTTCTACAAAAGTATTGAGTAAATTTTTGGTGATAAACTTCGAAAAGTATGAACCAACTCCCATAGAAAAAAGATAGACTCCAATAATAAATGAGAATTGTTTTACCGAATCGCCCAATAAATAACTTGCCAAAGTACCTGCCACCAACTCATAAACTAAACCACAAGTAGCGATAGTAAAAACGGCAAAAAGTAATAAAAATTCAAACTTAACTCTATTTTTACCCATGAATTGCTGCGCTAATAATCATTGAAATTCCAATAATTAAGGCTCCAAAAACTATAGCAACAGCTATATTGTTTTCTTGAGTTATTTTTTTCCAAGTGTTTTCGGGAGTTATTTTTTCAATAATAAAATAAGCTGCAAAAAGTATTACAATTCCAAGTGCAGAAAACAATAAAGAGTTGATAATCATTTGATTTGTATCCATGTGTTTAAAATTTATTTTTATTATAACATAGCTTATAATCGTGTTTCTAATTACAGTGGCTTGCTTGTGCAATCTTATTGTAAATGACGATTATATACTATACTTTTTATTTGTGATAAAAACGATTTACGCTACTATGGCTAGAAGTTGTTGGTTTATAATTCTCTGTCGATTCGCAATCGCACAACCTATTGCCTTCTATAGTATAGTACAAAAAAACTCCGTAGAAGAACAAACCTAATAATATAGCCAAATAATTTTCTTTAATAAAATGTATACTATTTCTCATAAATTATTCCTCCCATCTTTTATATTCAAAATACTTAGACCAATAATATACTAGTATTACAAATACTGCCATAAAAATTATTGTCATAAAAAAATTCCTCAACGAAGGTTCATTCCACGTAGCTTTAATGGTTACAAAGCTATTTGAAGTATCTTCTGGTGCTTTGGTTGGAACAACGGTTACATGATATTTACCCGCTGAAACACCACAAATATTGAAGTTTTCTGTAGTACTCCCTTCTGTCCAATTTTCTCCCTCAGTATATCCGTGGTAATATTCTATATCTTTAGAAGCATAAATTTCTTCGTTGGTAATTTCGTTTACCAATGCTACTTGAACATTTGCCCAAGAATTATCTACATTGGAAGAAACATTAATTTGTAAGGGTGCCGAACCTCCTTTTAATTCAAATGAAGGACTCACAAAATCTTTAGAAACAAATCCGTTAAACGGAACCGAAGTATTTAATACTTCTTGAGATTTTCTGTCTTTGTTTATGTATAATTGAGAAAAGAGTATGAGTATTGCTACTGTGCAAAATATTATGGCTAAATTTCTAACATTTATTGGAAAAACTTGCACCACTCCTATTCCTGATTTTGAAGGTATTGAAGATGTTTTGAATGCTTTTTTTACAGCGCTTCTAGAAATATGTTTACCATAATATGCTATTTGTGTTTTTTCAAATTTTTCAAATGATAAAATATAAGGAGGATTTATATACTCTATAAGTTCTATTCGCTCTAAAATATTAAAATCAAAAAAACCTGAAGCGTAGCTTAAATTAGGATAAGAATAATCATACTGATCAAAACTCAGGTTTTCATGTTCTATGACCAAAGGATGGTTTCCTACTTTTTTTTCATACTCAATTTCTTCCAACAAAATAAAATTACCATCTGACTCTGAAAGGTACAAAAACGATCCTTCATAATTTTGTAAAATATACTCTGCCCATCTTAAAACATTTTTGTATTTTTTTATTAACACGCCTGTTACCTTATACTCTTTATTATTAAAAGTAGCTTTTTGGCCAACAGAAAAGGCATAAAGGTATGTTTTTTCGCTACATGAAGTCTTAAAAGCAAACTCATCGTTTCTAGCTTTAAAATAGATTGTTTTACAATTTGGACAAGCAAAATAACTAGCCTCAAAACTAAGATCTAGCTTTGTTGTTGTAGAACATTTAGTACAAGTAATTTCCATAGCTTTTACCTATTGATTTCAAATTCTTTTAAAACAACTGCTTGGAAATATTCTATAAACTTTTCAGTTATAACTTTAACTTTTGCAGAATTATCTTGTAAATAATTACATAAATATACGTCGAGAGTGAGTTGTTTAAACTCGGGCCAAGTATGTATACAAATGTGTGATTCTTTTAAACAAAAAGCAATAGTGAAACTATTATTCTCAAAATTATGTGTAATCTCGCCTACTTTTTCTAAACCATTTTCTACAATTATTTGATTTGAAAAATTGATAAAGGCTAAACTATTGGTAAGTTTTTCTAAATTATTTACTTGAAGAGTAACTAATTTGTGAAGTCCTGGAGAATACGTGTTGTGATGCATCAAAATAAAACCCAATTATTATAGTAGGATATTTTGATTATACGCAAGTGTTAAAATTTTGTTACAAAAAAAGCTAAAATTAATTCTATCTTTTTTATTGTTCTGGAGCTATTTCTATTTCTAAACCATTAATATCTTCGGTAATAGGTATTTGACATCCTAATCGAGAATTATCTTTAACATGATAGGCTTCCCAAAGCATGGCTTCTTCATCTGGGTTTCTTTCTAATGAAATAACATCATTTAATACGTAGCATTGACAAGATGCGCACATGGCCATTCCGCCACAAACTCCTACGGTTCCTTCTTCGGCGAGTTCATAAGCACGAATGAGTTCCATAATATTCATATTCATATCTGTAGGAGCTTGTACTTCGTGTCGAACTCCGTTTCTATCTGTAATATAAACTGTTACGTCTTGTAGCATTAGTTTTCTTTCAATTTTTTTAATTGTTCAATATCTGCTAAATCTTTAAATCTTCCAGAAGTTAATTTATTTTTAATTAAATCTTCAAAATCGATATAGGGAACTTTAAAGTTTTCTAGATTTAAGAATAAACGATTTTTGAATGCCTCATTAAAACTTAAACCACTTACTTTAGTCAATATTTCAATCTTTCTTGGTTCTATTCCAATACTCCAAACATCAATTTTTTCGCTTTCAAAATCATCAATTGAAAAAACAGGAACTCCAAAATCTTGATAAACCAACTTTAATTTATTATAATTTTGGGTAGTTTTATTTATCCACAAATCCATATCTCCTGTACTTCTTCCATAGCCATGGAGAATTACAGCATACCCTCCTACTAATAAATAATCAACTTCATGTTTATCTAAAAGTTGTAAAAATTCTAAAAAATCAATATTGAATAAGTTGGGCATGTTTTCTTGAAGAAAAAACTGTTCTATCTACTTTTTTTTCTGGACTTGAATCAAAAATAGAATTTATAATATCGCAAGCATAATTTAAACGCTCAAGAGGTGTTTTATCTTTGTAAAAAGTTACATGATCGTCAGCTTCTTGAAATGAAGATTTACTCGTAACACTTCTATCCAATTTTATACTTTCCATATTACAAATATAAAAAATTTAATCTATCGATTTTACAACTGCTTTTTCAGCTTCTTTTCTAGTGCCATCAAAACCATCTACTCCAGAAACTGTAGTGTATTTCAACACATACTTTTTACCTGGATTGATACGATTGTGCACACTTTGACACATAAGTGTTGCCTCATGAAAACCGCATAAAATAAGTTTTAATTTACCTGGGTAAATATTGACATCACCTATAGCATAAATTCCGTCAATATTGGTTTGGTAATCTAAAGCATTATTTACTTTTATGGCATTTTTCTCTATTTCTAAGCCCCAATTTGCAATAGCACCTAGTTTGGGTGTAAGCCCAAAAAGTGGTATAAAATAATCTGTTTTTATTGTTTCTTGCTCCCCATTTTTATCCAAAGTAATGCTTTCTACATGATCTACACCTTGTATTGCTACTACTTCTGCTGGAGTTATTAGGTTTATTTTTCCTAGTTTTTTTAATTCTTGTACTTTTTCTACAGAATCTAAAGCTCCTCTAAATTCGTTTCTTCTATGTACCAAAGTAACGGTTTTAGCAACATTTGACAAAAAAATACTCCAATCTAAAGCAGAATCGCCTCCACCAGCAATTACAATATCTTTATCTCTAAACAATTCTGGATCTTTTACAAAATATTCCACGCCCTTTTCTTCGTAAAAAGAAATATTTTCTAGGGCTGGTTTTCTTGGTTCAAATGTGCCTAAACCACCTGCAATAGCTACAGCTTTTGCGTAATGTTTTGTGCCTTTGTTGGTTGTAACAATAAACGTTCCGTCATCTAGTTTATCTATAGTTTCTGCTGTTTCTGCCAAAGTAAAACCAGGTTGAAACTGTTTTATTTGCTCCATTAAATTGTTTACCAAATCGCCTGCCAAAACTTCTGGATAACCAGGTATATCAAAAATAGGTTTTTTAGGATATAATTCTGCCAATTGGCCACCTGGTTGAGGTAAAGCATCTATGATATGACATTTTAATTGTAATAATCCTGCTTCGAAAACTGCAAAAAGCCCAGTAGGGCCTGCTCCTATTATGAGTATATCGGTTTCTATCATGTTTAATTAATTAGTGTTGCAAATTTGGTGGTTTATGAGGCTCAGTAGTATGATAAATATCAGTTTTTATGGCTTATGTTACTTGTGTTACAATCGTACATTAGACATAAAATAGTATTCTTTATTTATTTTTTGAAATAATTGCAGTGCGCTTAAAGAATAAATTTGGAGATTTATTGTTATAACAACAACTACTATTCAACTAAATATTTATAACGGTTTCGATTTGTGGAGCGTATTTTTTTATGGTAGTTTCTACACCAGCTTTTAGTGTCATTTGGTTTACGCTACAATGGGTACAAGTACCTTCAAATTTTACCTTTACATGTTTTTCATCTTCTATAGCAACTAAGTGAACATCTCCTCCATCAGAATTTAAAAATGGGCGTATTTCTGCTAATGCCTTTTCAATATTTTGGGTTAATTCTTCGTGTGTCATACTCATTAATGTATCAATTTAGAAATATGTCAATTTGAAAACAAATTATCTCATTGACAAATTATCTAATTATTTACTTATTTTTTAACGGCAGAACAACCTGCCATTGTTGTAATTTTTATAGCTTCTGTGGGAGGTAAACTTTCATTTCTTAATACGACTTGGCTTACCACATTTCGGGTAACTTCTTCATATACCTTTTCTAAAACAGATGCGGTTTGTAGTGCTGCTGGACGTCCATAATCGCCTGCTTCTCGTATACTTTGTACCAATGGCACTTCGCCTAAAAATGGTATTTGTAAATCTTCTGCTAAGTTTTTGGCACCTTCTTTACCAAAAATATAATATTTATTGTTTGGCAATTCTTCTGGAGTAAAATACGCCATATTTTCTATAATTCCTAAAACAGGGACTTGTATTGCTTCGCTTAAAAACATAGCCACTCCTTTTTTTGCATCGGCAAGTGCTACCGCTTGTGGTGTACTTACTACTACTGCTCCTGTAATAGGCAACGATTGCATAATAGATAAGTGTATATCGCCAGTACCTGGTGGTAAATCGATGAGTAAGAAATCCAATTCGCCCCAAGCTGCATCAAAAATCATCTGATTGAGCGCTTTTGCTGCCATAGGACCGCGCCAAATTACTGCCTGACTTGGAGATGTAAAAAAGCCTATTGATAAAAGTTTTATTTCGTAGCTTTCTACGGGTTTCATTTTTGATTTTCCATCTACCTCTACAGAAATAGGTTTCTCATTCTCAACATCGAACATTATAGGCATACTAGGCCCATAAATATCGGCATCGAGCACTCCTACTTTAAAGCCCATTTTGGCAAGAGTAACCGCAATATTGGCTGTAGTAGTAGATTTTCCAACACCTCCTTTACCAGAAGCTACAGCAATAATATTGTTAATTCCTGGAATAGCATTTCCTTTAATAACGCTAGATTGTGCTTTTTCGGGAGCTTCTACTTTTATATTCACTTTTACTTTGGCTTTTTCGTAAACATGTGCGTGAATTGCTTTTATAATATCTACTTCTGCTCTTTTTTTAATATGTAAAGCAGGCGTGTTTAGTGTAAGTTCTACCACCACTTCGTCTGCAAAAGTAATTACATTTTTTACAGCACCGCTTTCTACCATATTTTTTCCTTCACCAGCTACCGTAATGGTTTCTAGCGCTTTGAGTATTTCTTTTCTATCGAGTTTCATTGTTTTATTTAAACTGAATATGAATTGCAAAGATAGTAAGAAGTTTAAGAGTTTAAAAACTTAGAGGTTTAAAGTTTTGTTATAGTAAAATAGGTAGTTTCTATTGGTTATATTTAGCATTTATACTGCAAAAAAAGAGCGAAATCTCCTGTAAGATTTCGCTCTTCCAAACCAAATGAAAAAAATTGAATTATTTAGTATTGTAGGTATAAATTAAAATCAATAACAACATTTTCATTGACTTCTACTAATCCCAACATTTTTTTTGGTGGTTTCAAATCAAAATCTTTGATATTGATTTTTAATTGCCCACTTACATTATAATTCTTTGGATTAAAAACAACTTGCAATGAATATTGTTTAGACTTTCCTGCTATTTGTACTGTTATATTGGCTATATAATCGGTTTTGTTGATAACTAACTCATTCAACTCAATGTCTATAGTAGGATATTCTGTTGCTTTTAGTGTAGTTTTTAAATCTTTGGTTATCATTTTTGGAGCACACTCAAAACCTTTACTCTTAATGGCAATTTTGGCTCCTTCAAATGAGGTTTTATTATTATTTTGAAAAGATGTTACAGCAATTTCATTGTTTAAAAAACTAGAATCGTATTTGCATTGAAATGAGTTCACGTTGGATTTTCCTTTAATAATCACTTCGCTTTTTGGTGAAATTTTTACTTTAGTTTTCAACTTAGTAAACCCAAAACTTACAAACAAAACAAGTAAAATTATACTGAAACTTCTCATTTTTCTTTTGGGAATAAACCAAGAGAATCTAAAATCCTCTTGGTTTATTTGATTGATTGGTTATATTATTAGAATGTAATTACTGCTTCAAACATTAAACCATCGAATTTACCCTGATATAAATCATTAGGATTTCCTTTTGCATCAAATTGTTTAAAGTTTTTATAGTTTTGATTAATATAAGCTAATTTTGCTAATATATTTTTAGTCATAAACCATCCAGCACTTGCTTCAATTCTATTTATAGTGATAGAGTCTGTATCTGCATTTGCAAGTTTTCCTGAAACAGTACCATATCTTGCTCCTAGATAAAAGTTTTCGCTAGCTCCAAATCTATATAACAAGTCTGCTGTATATTGATTTACAGTACGTTTTTCATCAACTCCTTTTTTATCACCACCTGTTGCTATTTCAAAAGTTCCAAAAAATTCCAAGCCTTTATATTTTACAAATGGGTTAAACATATATGAACGAGCCCAGTTACCAAATGCAGGATTGAATCTACCGGTTGTAGCATTTCCAGCAAGAGCATCTGTAGAAGTTCCATCTGCATTTAGAGTTGCATTATTGTATACTAGACCTGTAGTTCCTGTATAAGTTTGGTGTGACATTACATAATAATAACGGCTACCTGCTCTTTCTGAAGAATATAAATTACCACTTGTATTTGCACAATGATACAATGACCCTGTAAAACGTATTCTTAAATCTTTATCTACTTGTTTGTCGTAACCAAATTTTGCTAAAAACGTTGGGCTAACAGTAGTGTTTGGGTTTGGAGCAGAGGCTGTTGGAGCAGAAGCAACAATTTCATTAACATTTTGATTTAATTTTGAATTTGTAACTCCTAGCATACTTACAAAACCACTTCTGTTGTAGTAAACTTCAACACCTGGCTCTGTAGTAAAAGAATCCATAATATTACTTTCTATAAACGGATTTACCAATGCACTACCGTTATCAGATCTTCTAAAGTGGGCGTCACCATAATTGTTCTCCATTTGACCAATCTTGATGGTAGCATATTTCATAAATCCAGCAAGGAAATCTTTTTTAATGAAATCTAATTTATCTATTTGCAAATATCCCCCTTTTACCCAAGTTTCGTTGTGGTGTCTCGCAGCTAGATACAAATCTAAATTTACACGAACACCATCGGCTAATTGAGCACCAAACGTCATGTTTGCTGTTGGTAAATTAATTTGGTTTTCTAAACCGTTAAGTCTATAATTTGCTATAGGTGCTGGTAAATTTTCATGTCCATTGAATGAATTTAAGGCTTGAAACTGAAGTGCAAATGCAGCACCTAAATCAACACTTAATCCTTTGTATTCTACATTATCTTTTTTTACATCAAATTGGTTGATACCGTTTTTATCTCTAGAAATCATATTTTGCATGTTTCCAAAGGTTACCTGAGCTTGCATTGTGGTTGTAAGTCCGAATGCTAAAGCTAGCGTAGAGATTTTAATAAAAGTTCTCATAATAAAATTAAATAAAATTGTTTTGTTATTTTTAATCAAATGTTACTTTAAAGTCTACAGTAACATCTTTTCCTGTTTTAATTGTTCCAAAAAGTGCTTTTGGTGGTTTAATACCATATAGTGTCATATCTATTTTTTGTTTTCCAGAAAGCACGACTTTTTTACCTACAAGCTTTACGGCAAATGTTTGGTTAATTGTTTTTGAAGAACCTGCCATAGACAATGTCCCTTGTGTATCTACAGTATATCCGTCTGAAGTTTTGATTATTTTTACCAACTTTGTCATTTTGAAAGTAACGTTTTTATACACTTTTGCATTCATGGCTTTCATGGTATTTTCATCCATACCATCTTTACCACTTTTCAATTGGTCTACATCTACAGCAAAATCTAAACTGTTTACATCTTTCAAAACACCATTTTCTACAGTAAAATCGGCTTTTCCAGACATGGTTTTTGCTGTTATAGTCCAGTCGTGTAAATTGGAAGTTCCATCAACAGTCATTTTACTTTCTGCAGAAATCAATTTTGAGTTTTGAGAAAAGGTAACCGAAAACCCTAACACAAATAATAGTAAGGTAAATATTTGTTTTTGGGCTGTTTTTAAGCTTTTCATTTTAATAAGGTTTTTAATTATATGACAAATTTCTAACGAATAAAGACACTTGAACACGACTTTTATCAAAGTTTTTAAATATTTATTGTCATATTATTAATAAAAGCCTACTAAAACGATTTAGTAACCTATGTTACACAACTAGATTTAAAAAAATATAAGAGATTTTAAATTTTTGAAAGTTTTTACTTACAAAAAATAATGATTTTGTTTTCTAAAAAATATCTTTCGGGAAAAAAATTGGATTTATTTTATATTTGGCAACCACAAATGCGCCTCAAAGTTTACAATTTTATTGCCTACAACTTCTATTCCTTCGCTTTCTAATAGTTGCTGCATAAGATTGGTACCTTCAAAATGATGCTTTCCTGTAAGCATTCCGTTTCTATTTACCACTCTATGAGCAGGAACATCTGCAAGAGTGTGTGAAGCATTCATGGCCCAACCCACCATTCTAGAAGATTGAGGAGAACCTATTGTTCTAGCAATAGCACCATAGGTAGTTACTTTACCAAAAGGAATTTGTTTTACAACAGTATACACTTTATCGAAAAAAGTTGCATCGGGCTTGCTCATCATTTATAAATTATACAATGTAAAAAAGGCTACTACGGCTGTAATGATAGCAATAACAAAATTGATGTTTTTAATAAAAAAACTTACTTTGTTTTGTACTTTTTTAAATAAATAAATATACAAATAAAGCGCTATTGCTGTGCCAAAAACACATCCTAATACAAAACAAAATCCGTTTGTAATACTTTGATAGTAAGGAAATAAAGAAGAGAAATATAAATTAAGAAATGAAAAATAAGGAATAGGCAAAACATTGAGCGATGAAAGTAGAATTCCTTTTGAAAAATGGGGAAGATTACTTTTTTTGGGTTTTAAAAGTGCATCTTCTTCTGCAAAACGATTTTGAATGCCTTTGTACAAGAAAAAAAGCGTAAGTACACAAAATATCAAACTTCCTGCAAATTTTAAATCGTGATTTACAGATGGATTTTGCTTAATAAAACTAGAAAAATAATAACTAATAAATGCCTGAACTAATGTTGCTATCAAAACGCCATATACAAACTTTTTAGCCTGTGGTATACCTTGTTGTACACTTATATTGGCAGCATTCATATTCAGCATTCCTGGTGGCAAAACACCAATTCCAGAAAAAATAGTTGCTAATATGAAAACCAAAATACAATACATTATTTAATTTTAAATTTAATGTAAGTAATGGCTTTATCTATTTCTAAATATTGTTTTTCGTAAAAAGTTTGAATATCAATTACTTCGCTAGGTGCGCCTTCATTTTTATACACATTATGATTGGCATATATTACTTCGTGCCCTTCACCATGTAGCAACCCCAATGTATAGCCGTGCATAAACTCACTATCTGTTTTAAGGTTTACAACTCCGTTTGGTTTGAGTATTTTTTTATACAACTGCAAAAAATCAGAATTTGTCATTCTGTGCTTGGTACGTTTGTATTTTATTTGCGGATCTGGAAACGTTATCCAAATTTCGTCCAATTCATTTTTAGCAAAAATATCGGTAATAAGTTCTATTTGAGTTCTTATAAAAGCTACATTGTGTAAGTTTTCTTCTTGAGAAGTTTTGGCTCCGCGCCAAAAACGAGCTCCTTTTACATCGATACCTATGTAATTAATATTAGGGTTTCTTTGCGCTAAGCCAATAGTATATTCGCCTTTGCCACAACCGAGTTCTACAACTATTGGGTTGTTGTTTTTAAAAAAATCTGAATTCCATTTCCCTTTGTATGGAAAACTTCCCGAAACCACTTCTTCTCGAGTTGGTTGGATTACATTGTTAAAAGTTTCGTTCTCTTTAAATCGTTTTAGCTTATTCTTACTTCCCAAAATTTAATTTTTTGACAAAAGTAAGTAAATCTTAACTTAACCTTGTATATTTATTTTTGAAAAATGAATAATACAAAAAACATACTCGTAGCTCCGCTCAATTGGGGTTTAGGTCATGCAACTCGATGTATACCTATTATAAACGCTTTATTACAAGAGGGTTTCAACCCTATTATTGCATCTGATGGTGTTGCGCTAGAACTCTTAAAAAAAGAGTTTCCTAGTTTAACACATTTAGAACTTCCTTCGTATAACATACGCTATTCAAAAAAAGCTAACGGATTTAAATGGAAACTTTTACAAAACAGTCCAAAAACCATTAAATCTGTAGTAAAAGAGAAAAAAATTGTAAAAAATTGGATTCGAGAGTATAACATTTCAGGCATTATATCAGACAATAGGTTTGGTGTGTATTCTAAAAAAATACCCTCTGTATGTATTTCGCATCAATTAAATGTTCTTTCTGGAAATACTACGAAATTATCGAGCATGATTAATCAATTGCTATTGCAAAAATTTGATATTTGTTGGGTACCCGATTTTGAAAATTTTCCAAACTTATCTGGAAAACTCGGCCATTTGAAAAACACACGATTAAAAATAAAATACATTGGTGCTTTAAGCCGATTTAAAAAAGTCGATTTACCAAAAAAATACGACTTTATGATCTTGCTTTCAGGGCCAGAACCTCAGCGCACTCTACTGGAAGAAAAGATTACACATGAGTTGCAAAAAACTACAGAAATGGTACTTTTTGTAAAAGGAAAAATAGAACCGCAACAAACCATTGAAAGTATTGGCACTGTAACGTATTACAATTTTATGAAAACCGATGAGCTTGAAAAAGCTTTTAATGAAAGTGAAATGGTTTTATCTCGATCGGGGTATACAACAATTATGGACTTGGCCTATTTACACAAAAAAGCGTTTTTTATACCTACACCTGGGCAACCTGAGCAAGAATATTTGGCAAGAAAGTTAAAAAAACAAGGATTAGTACCCTATAAAAAACAAAACGATTTTAAGCTCGAAGATTTGCAAAGTGTTTGGCTTTATACAGGTTTACCTGCTGTAGATTATGAGCCAAATTGGAAAGAATTGTTTAGCATTTTTCTAAAGTAAACGAAAACTCAGAACCTTTGCCAAATTCGCTTTCTACATAAATTTTTTCGTTGTGGCGCTCTATAATGTGTTTTACTATAGAAAGCCCTAGTCCAGAGCCGCCTTCATCACGAGAACCACTTTTGTCTACTCTATAAAACCGTTCGAATAGTCTAGAAATATTTTGCTTTTCTATGCCTTCGCCATTATCACGAACCCGTACAATAATTTTATCTTTTACTAAGTCTTCTATTGTAATTTCTGTAGTACCGTTTTCTTTTCCGTACTTTATAGAATTCATAATAAGATTGGTAAGCACTTGTTGTATTTTTTCTTGATCGGCATTTACACAAATAGAACTACGGTATTTTCTATCAAACATTAAAATAATATTTTTCTTATCGGCTTGCATTTCAAGCAAATCAAATACATTTTGAATAAGATTTATAATGTCAAATTTTTTGTATTCTAAATTTAATTCGCCCATTTCTAATCTAGAAATCATATCTAAGTCTTCTACAATATAAACCAATCGTTCGACTCCTTTTTGGGCACGTTCTAAATATTTTGTTCTGAGTTCTTTATTTTTTACAGCACCATCTATAAGTGTATCTATATAGCCTTGCACGGTAAACAAAGGTGTTTTCAATTCATGCGAAACGTTTCCCATAAACTCGCGTCTATATTCTTCGCGTACTTTGAGTGTTTCGATTTCGAGTTTTTTATCTGAAGCAAATTTTTTAACCTCTTTGGTAAGTGTTGCCATATCTGTAGTAATAGCTTGAGATCTTAAACTGGCGGAGTCTAAAATAGAAACGTCGTCGTAGATTTTTTTAACGCCTCTGTAAATAAAGTGTTCTACTCTATATTGTATAACAAAAAAAGAGAAAACAGCTACCGAAATAGCAAAAATCAAAGTTACAGGCAAAGAAACTTTATCAAATAAAAACTCTAAAACAATGAGTAATCCTGTGGTAAATAAAGTTATGTAAAACGATGATTTTCCAGCAAACTTATATGTTTTTTTAAACTTTACCACTTTATATAGCTGTTTTACAACTCAAATTTATAGCCAACGCCTTTTATTGTTTTAAAAAAATCTTCTCCTATCTTTTCTCGAAGTTTCCTTATATGAACATCTATGGTTCTTCCGCCTACAATAACTTCATTACCCCATACTTTGTCTAATATTTCGTCTCTTTTAAAAACCTTACCTGGTTTTGACGCCAATAGGTAGAATAATTCAAACTCTTTGCGTGGTAAAATTATTTCTTTGCCACTTACCATTATTTTATATTCTTCTCTATTAATCTCTATAGGGCCTACACTAATGTTTTCTGAAACCACTACACTTTCTTGAAATCTACGCAAAAGAGCTTTTACTTTACTTACCAATAATTTAGGTTTTATTGGTTTTGCAATATAATCGTCGGCACCAGCATCAAAACCTGCTACTTGAGAATAATCTTCGTTTCTAGCTGTAAGAAATGTAACTATAGTTTGAGAAAGTTCGGGTGTTTTACGAATAATTTCGCAGGCTTCCATACCGTCCATTTCGGACATCATTACGTCCAAAATTATCAAATGCGGTTTTTCTTTTTTGGCAACTGCAATAGCTTCTCTACCATTGGATGCTGTGTAGATTTTATAGCCTTCTTGCGATAAATTAAACCCTACTATTTCTAAAATATCTGGTTCATCGTCTACCAATAAAATTTTTATTTCTTTTTTTTTCATTTCTAGAAATGGCTGTGTGTTTATTGTGGTAAAGATACTATTTATAGCAAAACTATCCGCAATTTAAAACCAACTTAACCGTAATTTAATGTAGTAACTTTTAGATAATATTACAGGAACCAAAAATTAAATTAGGGCTAACCTCAACTTTACATTACACTCTTTTCTTTGCGCAAATTTAACAACACAACTATGAAAATCAAATTATTACTAGTATTAACCTTATGTTCTTTTATCGCTTTTGCTCAAAAAGCAACGGTGTTTGGAAAGGTTTTAGACGCAGAAAGTAAAACACCATTGCATGGGGTTACGGTATCTATAAAATCGGAAAAAAAATCAACTTTAACAGATACAAACGGAAGTTATTCTATACCTAGTAATGCAAACAAATGCACTGTTAGTTTTAGCTACGTGGGGTATGAAACACGTACTGAAACCATTATTTTTTCTTCGAATGAAAAACAAGAAAAGAATATTTATTTAAAATCTTCTAGTAAAAGTTTAGACGAAGTGGTTATCCAAAAAACCGCTTCGAGTAGAGAAAAAGAAACAGCTTTGCTTACCGAACAAAAAAAAGCAGTAGAAATTAAACAAAGTATTGGCGCACAAGAGCTATCTAGAAAAGGTGTAAGCGATGTAGAAGAAGGTTTAACCAAAATTACAGGTATTACCAAAGTAGATGGTAGAGGTTTGTTTGTAAGAGGTTTAGAAGATAGGTATAATAACTTACTTATTAATGATTTGGCTGTTCCATCAAACAATCCGTTTAAAAAAATAATTGCTTTAGATTTGTTCCCTACCGATATTGTGAGTGTACTAGAAACCTATAAAACATTCAATTCCAATTTATATGGTGATTTTGCAGGCGGAACGTTTAACATTGTAACTACTGCAAGTAACAAGCCTACTACAAAATTATCTATAGGAACAGGTTTTACTACACAAAACAATCTACAAAAATTTATTATTTCTTCTGATGCTAGTTCTACTTCCGATTTTTTTGGTTTTTCTGGCAATGATAGAGATTTACCAAAAATAGTAGGCACAAAACCTTCAAACTATCAGTTTACATCTCAAGAATCTATAAAAAGTTTTGGTTCTGGATTTGATGCAAAAGAAACAAAATCGCCTTTAAATTCTAGTATTTCGATATTACATTCTGATAAATATTCGTTCGGCACAAAAAAATCTATTCAGTATTTATTTTCTGTAAATTATGATAATTCTTATCAAGTAAGAAAAGGCCTCGATCGTTTTTTTAATACCAATCAGGGTAATTACGACAACAACTTGGTGGCAACCAAATATAAATTTACCACCAATGCCTCTTTATTGGGTTCTATTGTTTACAAATCGAATAGAGCACAACTTGTTTCTAATACATTTTACTTAAAAACAACCGAAAATTTAATTCAAGATCAATTAGGATATACCAACTCTCAAACCAATCAAAACAACACGTTTATTAGACTTAATCAATTGCAAGAAACTTCGTTTTTAAACTCTCAATTACTATTTAATTATAAACTTACATCCAACGAAAAACATCAAGTAAAGGCTGGTATTTCGTATGCAAAAACCAATTTTTCATTACCCGATAGAAAATCGTTTAGAGGCACATTAGACAACAATACCATTAACCTAAATTATACTGGAAATAGTATTGTACGTCAATACATGGATTTTGATGGTAAATATAATGTATCTGGATTGCTAGAATACAATTGGAAATTTGGAAGCGACGACCTTACAAAAGCACACAAACTTACCGTTGGATATAATGGCTATTTAAACCAAATGGAATCGTCTTTTAGATTTATGGTTTCTCAAAATATGTTGAGTAATTCGGTAAGTTTTCCTGTAAATGCTCCCGATGCTACGTTGCAATCTGAATTGTACAACTTAAATTTTACATATAGAGAAGGTACCAATGCAAGCTACAAAGCCAAACTACAAGAATTTGTAAATGCAGGTTATGTAGACCTTGCGTTAAAACTTGGTTCAAAAACTGATGTTAATTTTGGTAGCCGATTGGAACAATCTTCTAGAGAAACTCGATACAGAGAACCAGGCGATTTTGATGCTCCATTTATTGTAAAAAAAGTAGACAAATTTTATGTGTTACCTACAGTAAATTCAAAATACAAACTTAATGATAAATCCAATTTGCGTTTTGCAGCATCCAAAACCATAACCCGACCTGTAGTTATGGAATCTTATCCTTTGGAATTTGTAAATCCAGATGCTACTATAGAAAACGGTAATCCGAATGTAAAAAATAGCGAAAACTATAATTTTGATTTAAAATACGAACTTTTTCCTACCAATAAAGAAATGGTTGCGGTATCATTATTTTCAAAATACCTACAAAATCCTATCGAACGTTTGTTTGTGCAATCGGCAGGTAGTGGTGGTTTGCAAATTACCTACAACAACTCAAAATCGGCTGTATTATATGGTGCTGAACTTGAGTTTTTATTGCAAATGAAACGCATTTCAGAGTCGTTAAGCAATTTTTCTGTCGGATTTAACACCTCATTAATGCTTACTCAAGCTACAATAGATAAAGAAAATAATGCTGTAGAGACCATTGTGAGAAAAAACAAAACTACTCGTAACTTACAAGGAGCTTCGCCTTGGCTTATAAATGCCGACTTAAAATATGAAGCCGACTTTAACAAAAATTGGAAAAACACCATGACTTTGGTTTACAATATTTATGGAAAACGCATTTATGCCGTTGGTACAAATGGACTAGACCACTACTACGAGATGCCTTTTGGAAAATTGGATTTTATTTGGAGTAATAAATTTTCTGAAAAATGGGAATTAAAATTGGGTGTAGACAATATTTTAAATCCATTGTATAAAATAGAAATGGGTAAAGAAAATGACATCACTATTTACGAAAACGACCTTACAATAAAAGATTACAAAAGAGGAACTGGATTTTCGTTAAACCTTTCGTATACTTTTTAAAACAGTATTCGTTGTAAATAATAAAGTTTCACATCAAAATTGTTTTGATGTGAAACTTTTTTGGTTAAAAACCATATCCTTTTGAATATGAGTACTTAAAAATAAAACGCGTGTATTACTTTACATAGTAACGATTTACTAACATTAACCTTATTTTTTCTTTAAAATAAGATAATTTTTAGGTAAACCTATTGTAAAGTTTCAAAGCTAGATTTGCACATCATTCAACACAAAAAAACATTAAAATGAAAAAATTATTTGTAAGTCTTTTTGCTATGACTTTAGCTTTAACAAGCTGCTCTAGTAACGATGAAGAAACTACTACAAAAACACCTGCAACAGGAGAAATTACAGGTACAATAACAGAAAACAAAACGTTACCATACGGTAACTATACCCTAAAAGGTATGGTAAAAGTTGCTGCTGGAGTAACACTTACTATTGAAGCAGGAAGTACTATAACTGCAGATAAAACAACAGGAGATAACGGTTTGGTAATTTTAAACGGAGGAAAATTAATAGCTGTAGGAACTGCTGATGCACCTATTGTTTTTACAGAAAAATCTAAAATACCAGGTTCTTGGGCAGGTATTATTATGTATGGCGATGCACCTATAGTCAATTCTTCTACCAATCCGGCGCCACAAACGGCAACATCAGAAGACGGATTAGCATTAACTTACGGAGGTTCTAATGCTACTCATAATGGCGGAACACTTAAATATGTACGTGTAGAGTATGCAGGACAAATAATTACAACAAATAGTAAAGAGCATAACGGATTTTCATTCTATTCAGTAGGAAGCGGAACTGTTTTAGAAAATCTAGTATCGTATATGGGTAACGACGACGGATTTGAATTTTATGGTGGTACTGTAAGTGGTAAAAACCTTGTTTCTTATGGTAATAAAGACGATTCTTTTGATTGGCAAGACGGTTGGAGAGGTCAAGACAACACAAACTGGTATGCTTACCAAACAGGAGTAGGTAATTATGGTATGGAAATAGAGTCTAAAGGAGTGAACAACAATTTTGGCCCTAAAGTAGTAGGCATCACTTTAAAAAGAGCTGCTGGTACTACCACAGAATCTCAAAGTGAAATTCAGCTCGATGCTATTCAATTTAAAAAAGAAGGAAATGGCGATTACAGCAATATTGTAATAGACGGTTACAAAAACCAAACAACTCCAACAGCTTACAATGGTGGTGTACTACAAGTATTAGATTTAAACACATACAACAATCAAATTGCAGGAGGAAAAATAAAATTAAACAACCTAAAAATTTCAAACTGCGATAATACCTTTATATCAGGTGTATCAACTTTTACTCTTTCTGCAAATAGTTTTAATCCTACTACAAACTGGACTACAAGTACTACAGCAACAGGAGCAACATTAACAAGTGGTGCTTGGGCTACTGTAAATGGTGTAAACCTATTGGGTAACTTATAGTTGATCTATTAGAATAACAATAAAGATATAAACTCAAAAAGCGGTATACGAAATTCTTTCTATACCGCTTTTGTCATACAAGATATTTGTATAAAAACAGATATAAATTCTAAAATTTTTTCTAAATTTTTCATGCTTTGGCATGTTTATTGAAAAATAGTTTTATATTTGTAATATATATCAATCACACATGATTAAAAAATACTTTTATATAACCCTTTTATTTGGTTTACTTGGAACTGCAAATGCAGTAGCACAAGAATCTAAAGGTAATTCTAAAGCGCAAGACAACGCTATAGAAGGGTTAAGTATTTATCCAAACCCAACTACTGGAGATCGTGTTTATATTACTTCTAAATCTTCTGATGATAAAGAAATTACAATTTACGATGTTTTAGGAAAAAAAGTTCTTCAAACTACCTTAACATCAAGAGAATTGAATATTTCTTCTTTATCGCCTGGCGTTTACATTGTACAAGTAAAAGAAGGTGATGCTACAGCCACTAGAAAGCTGATAGTAAAATAATTACGTACATTGTTAATTAACTATTTTTTTACACAAAAAAATAGCACTTCAAAAATTTGTACGTATATTTGTATGCAATTTAATTTTTAAAATTTATGAAAAAACTTTACTTTTTAGCATCATTACTTATTGCTACTTTTTCGTTTGGTCAAGCCTTTACAGGTACGTATGATTTTGCGTCTGTAACTCAAACTTCTGGAGCAACCGACCCAACTGCTGTACCAACAGCTACAGGAGTTACTTTTGGTAGTTTCTCTGCTGTAAATGGGACTACTGCTCCAACTAATTCATCTGGAGCTGGTAGGTTTTCTTTTGCCAATCAGCCTGTAGGTGCTACAAATGCAAATGACGCAACTTTTACAGGCGCTATAGACTTAGGCATTTACTATCAAGTAACACTTACACCTCAAGCTAATTACACTATTGATTTAACTCAAATAACCTTTGCAATGAGAAGATCGGGTACAGGTGTAAGACATTACGCTGTAAGATCTAGTTTAGATGGATATGCAAGTAACTTGCCTGCTTCGATAAATCCTGCAAACTCAAATTTATCAACAGATGCTAATAACGTCTTTTTTTGGACTCTTGATGCAACTGCAACAAGTGCAGACCAATTAGGCAGCACAATTACTTTACCAGCTACTTTCACGGGACTTTCTACTCCAGTTACATTTAGATTTTATGCTTGGGATGCTGAAGCTGCTGGTGGAAATTTTAGTATTGACAACGTTGTTGTTACAGGAAACACAAATAATTTATCTGTTTCTCAAAACGAAATTTCAGGCCTACAAGTTTATTCAAATAATAACTTATTATTTGTTACTTCAGACAGTTCTAGCGATAAAAATGTTGTAGTTTATGACATGTTGGGTAAAGTAGTTGTAAACGAAACCGTTTCTTCTCAACCTATAAATGTAGCTAACTTATCGAGCGGTGCTTATATTGTAAAAGTTACTGAAGAAGGTAAAACAGCTACTAAAAAATTAGTTATTCAGTAATTAGATGCTGAACTAAATTCAGCATGACAGAATAGAAAAAAGCACCAACCAAAGTTGGTGCTTTTTATTTTATCTTTGCACAAAAAAAGTGTTTCAATACAACGATATATTTAGTATTTCAAGCGATAAACAGTTTCATAAAATAGCTCTAAAAGTATTTCGCTATCAATATGAAAACAATAGTATATATCGGCAGTTTTGTAATTATCTACATATCCAAAAAGAACAAGTAAAATCACTTGAGCAAATTCCGTTTTTACCTATAGCTTTTTTCAAATCGCACGAGGTTGTTTCTTGTTCAAACACTGTACGAGAAATTTTTACAAGTAGTGGTACAACGGGTATGCAAACCAGCAAACACTTGGTTACCGATATAAATTGGTATAAAGAAAGCTACTATAGAGCTTTTGCTCAATTTTACGGCGATATAGAAAATTATGCCGTTTTAGCGTTACTACCTTCCTATCTCGACAGAAAAGGTTCGTCGTTAATTTATATGGTAAACGATTTGATTGAAAAATCAAACCATCATGACAGTGGTTTTTACCTTAGAAATCATGATGAATTACTACAAAAACTCGAAAAATTAAACCACAACGGTCAAAACGTTATTTTAATTGGTGTTACTTATGCGCTGCTTGATTTAATCGAATATGCAGAATCTACCTCTTTTCCTCTGTCAAAATTAGGCGGTAACCTTATCATTATGGAAACAGGCGGTATGAAAGGACAACGTAAAGAACTCATTCGAGAAGAGCTCCACACTATACTATGTACTGGTTTTGGTGTACAAACTATCCATTCTGAGTATGGTATGACAGAACTTTTATCGCAAGCTTATTCGTTTGGCAATGGAATTTTTGAAACCCCAAATTGGATGAAAATCATGGTTCGAGATACCGAAGATGCTCTTTCGTATGTTACTCAGGGTAAAACAGGAGGTATAAATGTGATTGACCTAGCCAACATCAATTCATGCTCTTTTATTGCAACACAAGATTTAGGTAAAACTTTAAGTTCAAATTCTTTTGAAGTACTTGGTCGTTTTGACAACTCCGATATTCGAGGATGCAATCTTATGGTTTTGTAATAAAAAAAGCGATCAAAAGATCGCTTGTATTAAGAAACTATAAGTAAATAATAATTCTTTTTTCCTTTTTGGAGAACAATAAACTTATCGTTAATCAAGTCGGTAGGTGTTATTTTGTATTCTTCGCCTACTTTTTGTTTGTTCAACGATATTGCGTTTTGCTTTAACTCCCTTCGAGCATCACTATTTGAAGCCAAAAAACCTGTTTTGGCAGACAAAGCAGCAATCATATCCAAACCTTCTGCAATATCTTGTTTAGAAATAGTTGCGCTTGGTACGCCATCAAAAACCTCAATAAAAGTTTTCTCGTCAAGTTGCTTTAAATCGTCCATAGTAGGACTAAAAAACGCACCCGATGCAAATACAGCTTTTTCAAACTCTTCTTTTCCATGAACCAAAACCGTAACTTCTTCTGCCAATCGCTTTTGTAACACTCTCATGTGTGGTGCCTCGTGGTGTGTGGCAATCAAACTCTCTATGGTTTCTTTATCTAAAAAAGTGAAAATTTTAATATACTTTTCTGCATCAATATCTGTAGTGTTAAGCCAAAATTGGTAAAACTTATATACAGATGTTTTATCGGCAGTAAGCCAAATATTTCCGCCTTCGCTCTTTCCAAATTTAGAACCATCTGCTTTGGTTATTAATGGGCAAGTCATAGCAAATGCTTTGGCGTGTTCATCATTCATTCTGCGCACCAACTCAGTTCCAGTTGTAATATTCCCCCATTGGTCGCTACCTCCCATTTGCAACACACAATTGTAATATTTATGCAAATGATAAAAATCGTATCCTTGAATTAATTGATACGTAAACTCTGTAAAACTCATTCCTGAGCCACTTTCGCCACTCAAACGTTTTTTTACAGAGTCTTTTGCCATCATATAGTTTACGGTAATACGTTTTCCTACATCACGAGCAAAATTTATAAACGAAAACTCTTTCATCCAATCATAGTTATTCACTAAAATAGGAGCATTAGCATCTGTAGCATTAAAATCTAGAAAGCGAGACAAAACAGATTTAATACCTGCAACATTTTTTTCTAATGTAGCTTCGTCAAGCAAATTTCTCTCATCACTTTTACCCGAAGGATCACCTATCATACCTGTAGCACCACCAACCAAAGCAATAGGTTTGTGTCCAAAGTTTTTTAAATGAACCAAAAGCAATATCGGCACCAAACTACCTATATGAAGCGAATCGCTTGTAGGATCAAAACCAATATATGTAGTGGTCATCTCTTTACATAATTGCTCCTCAGTACCTGGCATCATATCATGAACCAAGCCTCTCCACTGCAACTCTTCTACCAAATTTTTCATGCTATACTAAATTTGCGCAAATATAACTTTAATTCTATAAGATTTTCAACTCAAAAACCTATAAATTTCAAAATATACATCAAAAGCTATTTCCAGCCTTTCACTTTTACACCTCGCTCTACAGGCAGTTTTTGCACATTTTTGTATGGGGCTTCCAAAGGTCGCCCTACAAAAACTGCAAAAAACAAACCCGTAGAGCTGCGGGGTAACCGCTACAGTCTGGGCTAGAGAAAAAACCGTTTAAATAGTAACAACATTTTTATGATAATAATGTACATGTAACTAATAAAAAATATGTAGGTTTGTTACTCTTTTATAAAGTATGAACAAAGAAAAACAAGAAAAATACGACAAAGCCTATTTACGAATTGCAACCGAATGGAGTAAACTATCCTATTGCAAACGCAAACAAGTAGGCGCTATTATTGTAAAAGACCGCATGATAATTTCCGATGGTTACAACGGTACACCAAGTGGATTTGAAAACTGTTGTGAAGACCATAACGGACTCACCAATTGGTATGTTCTTCATGCCGAAGCCAATGCTATACTTAAAGTAGCCCGTTCTACTCAATCGTGCGACAATGCCACGCTATACATTACCTTATCTCCTTGTAAAGAATGCAGCAAACTCATACATCAATCGGGAATAAAAAGAGTTGTATTCCAACAAGGATATAGCGATATGTCTGGAATAGATTTTTTAAAAAGAGCTGGTGTAGAAGTAATACAAATAGAAAATTTTGACTGATTGAATATGAAATTTTCTAAAGTTTTTATGCCCATACTTATATTTACTTGTATAGCTCTAGGAGTACTTATAGGCGGTATTATAACAAATGCTTCTAGTAAAAGTCTTTCTTTAAAAAACAATCAAAAAACAAAACTTTACAAACTTATCGATTTTATAGACAAAGAATATGTAGACAATGTACAAACAGATTCTATTGTAGATAAAACTGTAACCAATATTCTAGCAGAACTCGACCCACACTCGGTATATGTTCCAGCACAAGAACAAAAAGCCATTGCAGAATCTATGCGAGGTAATTTTGTAGGAATTGGCATTAATTTTTACCGATTGAATGATACAATCGCTGTAATCAAACCCATACCCAATGGCCCAGCACAAAAAGCAGGTATACAAGCAGGCGACAGACTTCTATACGCCAACAACAAACCTCTTTTTGGCAAAAAAATAGCCGATGATAAAGTGTTTTCTATGCTAAAAGGCGAAGCCAACTCAGAAGTTGTTCTCACAGTGTATAGAAAATCGGAAAACAAAACATTTAAAACCAAAATTATCCGAAATATAGTCCCTATTAATAGTGTAGATATTGCTACCACAATTGATAACGTAGGCTATATAAAAATAAATCGTTTTGCCGAAACAACAGCTACCGAATTTAAAAAAGGATTAAATCAACTCTTACAACAACCCATATCTTGTTTACTAATAGATGTAAGAAACAACGGTGGTGGATATCTTGAAAAAGCTATAGAAATAGCAGACGAATTATTAAAAAGCAAAGAACTAATCGTTTTTACCAAAAATAAAAAAGGTACTATAAACAAAACCTACGCTACAGATAAAGGTGGTTTTGAAAACGGAAAAGTTTACATACTTATCGATGAAAATTCGGCTTCTGCAAGCGAAGTTTTAGCAGGAGCAATACAAGATAACGACAGAGGTATTGTAGTTGGCAGACGCTCTTTTGGCAAAGGTTTGGTGCAACGCGAAATGGACTTTGAAGACGGATCGGCCGTAAGGCTTACCATTGCAAGATACTACACCCCAAGCGGAAGATCTATACAAAAACCCTATACAAAAGGTAAAAGTGATGCCTATTTTAATGAATTTGAAACCCGATTTAACAGTGGCGAACTTTATGAAAAAGACAAAATAAAAGTTGCCGATTCTCTAAAATTTAAAACCAAAAATGGGCGTGTGGTATATGGTGGCGGTG
The DNA here is from genome assembly GCF_002917885.1 of Flavobacterium croceum DSM 17960. GTDB lineage: Bacteria > Bacteroidota > Bacteroidia > Flavobacteriales > Flavobacteriaceae > Flavobacterium > Flavobacterium croceum. Next base: position 9,921 of record NZ_PQNY01000012.1, on the reverse strand, counting down.
GTATTGTACCCGATATTTTTGTACCTTTGGAAACATCACATGCCAAAGAAAATTTATATTACCTACTCCAATCGGGTATTACAGGTCAGTTTGCGTTTAGATACATTGATAATCATAGAAAACAATGGAAAAAATCTATTGCAAAAGATGTTTTAAACAAAATAGAAAAAGAAAATTTTGTTCCTGATTTTGAAAAATTTCTATCAAAAAACGGACTTGATATTTCACTAAAAAACAATTCCCAACTAGTAAATCAATATATTATTGCAGAAATAGTAAGACAACTTTATGGCGAACCCTATTACTATAAATTAACATTAAAAAATGATGCGATGATACAAGCCGTTTTTAAACATTTAAAATTTGTATCTGCAAAAAACACTTCTATTCCTTAACTTTGCCACCACTAAACACAAAGTTATGCTAGAAGACAAATCTCCTCAACGTACCTCTTTAGGTCAGTTGGGTGAATTTCAATTAATAGAACATCTTACTAAACATTTTCAAATAAACCAACCTTCTACGCAATTTGGCATAGGTGATGATGCTGCAGTTCTCGATTTTGGCACTCAAAAAACTGTAATTTCTACAGATTTACTTATTGAAGGCGTACATTTTGATTTGGCATATATGCCTCTTAAACACTTAGGCTACAAGGCTGTTGCTGTAAATGTTTCTGATATTTGCGCCATGAATGCGACGCCTACACAAATTACAGTTTCTATAGCGGTTTCCAATAGATTTCCTCTAGAAGCATTAGAAGAATTGTATGCCGGAATTACATTAGCATCTAAAACTTTTAAAGTAGATGTTGTGGGTGGCGATACCACTTCTTCTCAAAAAGGATTAATATTATCTATAACAGCTATTGGAACAGCAAAAGAAGAAGACATAGTGTATAGAAATGGGGCAAAACCCAACGATTTAATTGTAGTTACTGGCGATATTGGTTCGGCATATATGGGGTTACAAGTTCTAGAAAGAGAAAAACAAGTTTTTTTAGTAAATCCAAACAATCAACCCGATTTAGAACCTTATACCTACTTAGTTGAACGACAACTCAAACCCGAAGCAAGAACAGACATTAAAGAATTATTAGAAAAACTTGAGGTAAAACCAACGTCTATGATTGATATTTCTGATGGACTTTCGTCAGAATTATTACATATTTGTAAAGCCTCAAATGTAGGTTGCGATTTATATGAAGAAAAATTGCCTGTAGACCCGCAATTTATTAGTACGTGTGAAGAGTTTAATATAGACGGTACCACTCTTGCTATAAATGGTGGCGAAGACTACGAATTATTGTTTACAATAAACTTAGAAGATTTTGACAAAATAAAAGGCAATCCAAATTTTACAGTAATTGGACATATAATACCTAAAGAAAACGGATGCCATTTGGTAACACGAGCACATACAAAAATACCGCTAAAAGCTAGAGGTTGGAATGCTCTAGAAGAATAACCAACACTTATTATATATGTTTACAGTTCAACAAATTAAAGATGCTCATAGCAAAGTAAAAAGTGGTGCCGATTTTCCGAAATACATACAAGATATTATTGCCCTTGGTGTTACTGCTTTTGAAACCTTTGTGTTTGACAATCATACTGTGTACTATGGCATAAACAATTTTCAAACCTCATCTGAAGGCTTTTTTGAAACTCTAACAATTGCCGAACAAAGCAATCTCGAACAATTTAAAGCCGATTTAAAATCGCACCAACAAGGGAAAACCGATTACATGACTTTTCTAAAAGACTGCGCAAAATCGGGTGTGGAGAAATGGATTGTAGCAATGGACAAAATGACTTGTAGTTATTTCGACAAGGCTGGAAAAGAAATGATTGTAGAAACAATACCTTCGTTATAATTTTTTAAAATTTGTTGTTTAAAAAAACGGTTCGCCTAAGCAAACCGTTTTTTCTATTTCAACTTGTATCGATTATCTAATTAAGAATTCATAATAGTTTCAATCTCCTCTACTTCAATAGGTATGTTTTTCATTAAATTGAAAGGCGCACCTGTTGGTTGAATTACTACATCGTCTTCAATTCTTATCCCAAAACCTTCTTCTGGAATATATATTCCTGGTTCTACTGTAAAAACCATATTGGGTTCCATAGGCAAATGCAACAAACCATAATCGTGAGTGTCTAGCCCCATGTGGTGAGATGTACCATGCATAAAATATTTTTTGTAGGCAGGCCAATCTGGATTTTCATTTTGTACATCGGCTTTATCTAGCAACCCTAAACCTAAAAGTTCAGATGTCATTATTTTACCTACTTCTACGTGATATTCTTTCCATAATGTGCCTGGTACTAACATATTTGTAGCCTCATTTTTAACACGTAAAACAGCATTGTAGACTTCTTTTTGTCTGTCTGAAAAACGTCCAGATACAGGAATCATACGCGTCATATCACTCGAATAATTAGCATATTCTGCACCTACATCAAGCAATATTAAATCGCCTTGTTTACATTGTTGGTTGTTTTCTATATAATGCAATACATTGGCATTATTTCCCGAAGCTATAATAGGAGTGTAAGCAAAACCTTTGGAACGATTTCTCAAAAACTCATGAGAAAATTCGGCTTCAATTTCATATTCCATAACTCCGGGTTTCACAAAATTTAATACTCTGCGAAAACCTTTTTCGGTAATGTTACAAGCTTCTTGAATTAGGGCTAACTCTTCGGGTTCTTTTACAGAACGTATTTTTTGTAAAATTGGATTTGATTTTTCTACTTTATGAGCAGGATAATTTTCTTTCCACCATTTTATAAAACGAGCTTCACGTGTTTCTGTTTCAATTACCGCTCTATAATGTTCATTTGTATTAATGTATATAGTATCGGCATACGTCATAATCTCCTTTAAGGTTTTATGAAAATCTTGTAACCAAATTACGGTTTTAATACCAGAAACCTCAAAGGCTTTTTGTTTTGTAAGTTTTTCTCCTTCCCAAATAGCGATATGCTCATTGGTTTCTTTTAAAAATAATATTTCACGCAAATGCTCATAAGGCGCATCTGGAAAAAGTAGCAATATACTTTCTTCTTGGTCTACTCCACTTAAATAAAATATATCTCTATGTTGTGCAAAAGGCAATGTACTATCGGCAGAAACTGGGTAAATATCATTACTGTTAAATACTGCTACTGCATTTGGTTTCATTTGCGCCGTAAATTTTGCTCTATTTTTAATAAATAAATTACGGTCTATTTGATGGTATTTCATATGTTACTTATTTGTTTTTGTATAGCTTTATTCTTAAACAAAATTAAAGAATAATTGAGTACTTTATATAGCCAAATGGCGTTATTTTATTTTTTAATATATCAGTATCTCCATTAAAAAAAGTAGATTATGTATAAAATAGTAAAAAATACTACAAAATATTTTTACGAATACGACTCATGTGTCTTGAAGAAATACCAAGAAAAGATGCTAAATAATGCAGAGGCACTTCTTGCAAAAGTTTGGGTTCTGTTTGCAATAGTTTTCTATAACGCTCTTCAGGAGTAAGTGTGAGTAAATCTATACGATACTCATCTATTAAACAAATTTGCTTTTCAATAGTAGTGTAATAAAAATGCCGAAAAGTACTGTTATTTTGTAATAGTTCTTTAAAATTTATCAAATCTACAACCCATAATTTAGTATCTACAAGTGCTTTAATACTTTTTCTAGATGGTTTTTCACACAAAAAACTACTCAACGACGATGTTACTGTTTGTTTAAGAGCGAGATAAGATGTTATCTCTTCATCATTTACCAAAATATTATGTTGTAATATTCCGCTTTCTACAAAACAAAAATATCGACAAACATCTTGTTCTTTAACAAGGTATTGATTCTTTTTTAAAAATAAAGGCTTAAAAACATGTAGTATTTGATTATTAAATGCAACATCTATTGGTATTTCTAAACTTGTATACTGCTGAATAAAATCTGAAAAAACGGTTACATTTTCCATAAAATAAAGCTTGCTTGCACTACAAAAATATCTTTTTCTGGAAACAACAAATGTCAAAACATAAATAAATTATAGATTTTTATACTTTTGCAAAAAAAATTTCGTTGTATTGTAAACCATATACTTTGTGTGGTACAGATATCTAAATAAAATAAATGAACAAATTAGTCTATATAGTATTTACATTATTAATAACTACATTGGTTTCTTGTAGCGATCGTGACGATAATCCACCACCACCCAATTTAATTGTAAAATTTACGCTAGATCCTAATCAAGTTCGTCTTAATAATTTTGGACAACAAGTTTCTATACCTCCTACAAATGCAACTCAAACTCCAAATTTTAGAGGGATTTCTTCGCATTATATAGAATTAACACCCAATGCCAATACACCACTTTTTGGAGGTACAATAGTATATTATGCGCCCGAAACTACACTAGGTGGCGAAACTGCAATCGATTTTTCAAAATGTAAAATTATTGGCAATAATGAAGTGTTTCTCGAAATTCCATTAGCAACATTAGGCAAAGGAACTTTTGAATGGTTACGCGTTTCTATTGCGTATCAAAACTACGATATAACGGTAAAACATCAAAATGAATTGTACACTGGAACCGTTGCAAGTTTTGTTGGTTTTAATACTTATATTACCGATTTTTCTATAGAAAACAACATCTTTAATATAAACGGAAACAAACCTCAAGGTTTTTGGGCTTTTGCTTTGCAAGGACAACCCTATGCCTCACAAGGACAAACACTTGCAGGAGCAACCACTGTTCCAAATCCGTTATTTGCATCATCACCTATACCCTCAAACTCTTGTGTTGTAACTGGGAAATTCCCTGCGCCACTCACCATTACAGGCAAAGAAACAGAAGATATTGTAATAAATGCTTCTTTCTCTATAAACAAAAGTTTTGAATGGAAAGAAGTAACTTTCGACTCAAAATTTGAACCATCTATAGGGGAAACAGTTGTAGATATGGGTGTAAGAGGCTTATATCCTACTTTTAAAAAATAAAGAACGATTTGTATACTATTTTAGCAAAATTTAATTGTTGATTTAGGCTTTAATTTCAAAATTTAAATTCATTTTACTGATAAACAACACTTTAATTAATCATTTTTATTGATTATAAATAAAGCGAAAAGGTTGTAGTTGTTTGCAATATGCCTTATTTTTGTTTGATTTTTTTAAAAAACTATTCAATCAATAAAAATTATGGCAAAATCTGCACTTTTAAAGTCATCTATCGCAAAGAAATATTGGATGGCTCTTACGGGTTTATTTTTATGCTTGTTTTTGGCAGGACATTTGGCTGGAAATCTTCAATTGATTTTTAGCGATGCAAAGCATTTTAACGACTATGCATTGTTTATGACCACAAATCCAGCGGTAAAAATTCTTTCTTACTTAACGTATGTTTCCATTTTATTTCATGCCATTGACGGTATTATGCTTACAATTCAAAATAAAGCAGCAAGACCAGTTGGGTATGCAAAAACAGATGGTTCTTCTAGTAGTTTAGCTTCTAGAAACATGGCGGTTTTAGGAACAATTATTTTGGTTTTCATTGTAACACACATGGTAAATTTTTGGGCAAAAATGCATTTTGACAAAAACATGCCTCTTGTAGTGAAAGAAATGAATAACGGAATGATGGCACAAAAACTAGCCGTAGGAACAAAAGATTCTCCAAATCCTATGTTCAATGTAGATGAAAAAGGCTCGATATCAGATAAAATATTAAATGATATCAAAACCCAATCGCAAGGTCAATATGACTTGTACAAAAAAGATGTGGTTACTATTGTAAACAAAAAAGATGGTGAAGTTATTTTTATTGGTCAAAAAGACTTACACAAAATTACTGTAGCTTTCTTTAAAGATGCCAAAACAGGTCTTCTAGCAACAATTCTATATGTGCTTGCTATGGGTGCGTTAGCATTCCACTTATGGCATGGTTTTCAAAGTGCATTTCAATCATTGGGAATTAACAATAAGTTTACTCCAGCCATAAAAGGTTTCGGAAAACTATTTGCTATTGTAGTTCCAATATTGTTTGCTATTATACCAATCATTATACATTTTAAAAAATAATCAACATCACTATATTATGAAGTTAGATTCTAAAATACCAGAAGGTCATATTTCAAAAAAATGGACCGATTACAAAGATCACTTAAAGCTTGTTGCTCCCAATAACCGTCCTAAAATAGATATTATTGTTGTTGGAACTGGTTTGGCAGGTGCATCTGCAGCTGCTTCGCTTGGCGAAATGGGTTATAATGTAAAAGCTTTTTGTTTTCAAGATTCGCCACGTCGTGCACACTCAATTGCGGCACAAGGTGGAATCAATGCTGCAAAAAATTATCAAAATGATGGTGACTCTGTATACCGTTTATTTTATGATACTATAAAAGGAGGCGATTATCGTGCTCGTGAGGCAAACGTGCATCGTTTGGCCGAAGTTTCTGGAAACATCATTGACCAATGTGTAGCTCAAGGTGTTCCTTTTGCTCGTGAATACGGCGGTATGCTAGACAATCGTTCGTTTGGTGGAACTCAAGTACAAAGAACTTTTTATGCTGCTGGACAAACAGGACAACAATTATTACTAGGAGCTTATTCTGCTTTATCAAGACAAATAGGATTAGGACGCGTACAAATGTTTAACCGTCATGAAATGCTAGATTTAGTAAAAGTAGATGGAAAAGCGCGCGGTATTATTGCTCGTAATTTAATTACAGGAGAAATAGAAAGACACTCTGCTCACGCAGTAATTATTGCTTCTGGAGGGTATGGAAATGTATATTTCTTATCTACCAACGCTATGGGTAGTAATGTAACAGCTTCTTGGAAAGTACACAAACAAGGTGCATTGTTTGCCAATCCTTGTTTTGTACAAATTCACCCAACGTGTATTCCTGTTCATGGAACCAATCAATCAAAATTAACATTGATGTCTGAATCTTTAAGAAACTCAGGCCGTATTTGGGTTCCTAAGAAAAAAGAAGATGCCGAAGCCATTCGTGCTGGTAAACTAAAACCAACGCAAATTGCCGAAGAAGATAGAGATTATTACTTAGAAAGACGTTATCCTGCTTTTGGAAACTTGGTACCTCGTGACGTAGCTTCACGTGCAGCCAAAGAACGTTGTGATGCAGGTTATGGTATAGAAGCCAATGCAACCAATGAAGGTGTTTATTTAGATTTTTCTACAGAAATACAAAACAAAGGAAAACAAGCCGCTTATGCACAAGGTAATCACAATCCTAGCGCAGAAGAAATTACCAAATTGGGTAAAGCTTGGCTCGAAGAAAAATACGGTAACTTGTTTACTATGTATCAAAAAATTACCGACGAAAATCCGTATGAAACCCCAATGAAAATATACCCTGCTGTACACTATACTATGGGTGGTGTTTGGGTTGATTACAACTTACAATCTACAATACCAGGTTGTTTTGTAGCGGGTGAAGCTAATTTCTCTGATCACGGTGCAAACCGCTTAGGAGCATCGGCATTAATGCAAGGATTAGCAGATGGCTATTTTGTTCTACCTTACACGGTTTCTAATTATTTAGCCGATGATATTCGTACAGGTAAAATCTCTACAGAATCTCAAGAATTTATTGATGCTGAAAATCGTGTTAAAGAACAAATTAACACTTTCTTAGACAACAATGGTTCAAAATCTGTAGATTATTTCCATAAAGCTTTAGGACATATTATGTGGAATAAAGTAGGTATGGGACGTAATGCACAAGGCTTAAAAGAGGCTATAGAAGAAATTGCTAAACTTAAAGAAGAATTTCATAAAGACGTATTTGTACCAGGAAGTGCAAACGAATTAAATCCAGAATTGGAAAAAGCACTTCGTGTAGCCGATTTTATGGAATTAGGACAACTTATGGCAATGGATGCTTTACAACGTAATGAATCTTGTGGAGGACACTTCCGTGAAGAGTATCAAGATGCAGAAGGAGAAACCCTTCGCGATGATGAAAACTTCTCTTTTGTTGGAGCCTGGGAATACAAAGGCGGAGACATCAGTAAAGAAGAACTTCACAAAGAAGAATTGAAATATGAGTTTATCAAAATTGCAGCTAGAAACTATAAGTAATTAGGCATAAGCCAAAAGGCAATAGTATGAGTGAGATAAAATCATATAAAGATTTATTAATTTGGGAAAAAGGAATTGAAATAGTTGCATTAACTTATAAAATAGTTTCAAGTTTTCCAAAAGATGAATTATATGCTTTATCAAGTCAAATAAAAAGAAGTTCAATATCAATTCCTTCAAATATAGCTGAAGGATATGGTAGACAATCAACTCAAAACTATATTCAATTTATAAAAATAGCTCGGGGTTCTTTGTGTGAATTAGAAACACAATTATTAGTTGCCAAAAAATTAGATTTTATTCAAGATGAAAAATTATTTTCTGAATTAATAAATCAAATTACAGAAGAAAGCAAAATGATAAATTCCTTTTTAAATAAATTAGAAAAAAGTAAAGAATAGTCACTAATGCCTAATGCCTTTGTGGCTTTTGGCTAAAAATAAAGATTATGAGCGCAGCAAAAAACATCAATATAACCCTTAAAATTTGGCGTCAAAAAGACTCCAAAGCCAAAGGACAATTAGAAACATACAAACTAGATAATGTTTCTACAGCAAGTTCGTTTTTGGAAATGTTAGACCAATTGAACGAACAACTAGTAAGCGAAAGAAAAGAGCCTATAGCCTTTGATCACGATTGTCGTGAAGGAATTTGCGGTATGTGTTCGTTGTACATTAACGGACGTGCACATGGCCCTGATACCGGAATTACAACATGTCAATTACACATGCGTATGTTTAAAGACGGTGATACTATCTATGTAGAGCCATGGAGAAGTCGCGCATTTCCAGTAATTAAAGATTTAGTGGTAGATAGATCTGCCTTTGATCGTATTCAGCAAGCGGGTGGTTTCGTATCGGTAAACACATCGGGTAGAACCATGGATGCCAATGCTATTCCAATTCCAAAAACAGATGCAGACAAATCGTTTGAAGCTGCTGCTTGTATTGGTTGTGGTGCGTGTGTGGCTACTTGTAAAAACGGCTCTGCTATGTTGTTTGTTGGAGCAAAAGTATCACAATATGCACTATTGCCTCAAGGAAAAGTAGAGGCTACACAACGTGTACTTAATATGGTTCGCCAGATGGACGAAGAAGGTTTTGGAAACTGTACCAACACTGGAGCTTGCGAAATTGAATGTCCAAAAGGAATTTCGCTTGAAAATATTGCTCGTATGAATCGAGAATATTTAAAAGCTTCTATGAAGTAATTAATTACTTTTTATGACCTGTCCTAAAAAACCGATACAGATTAATAAGACAAAAATAGATAAATTAAACAGCATCAAAAACGTTTTTGATGCTGTTTTTAGTTTTATAGGTTTTCATTTTAATTTCACATTGTTGGTGCATTTGGTTTGGAGTAAGCATTTGGTTTGACAAATGCGGTCTTTTCTCATTATAAATTTCAATGGTTTCTTTTATAATTTGTTTCATAATTGGTAAGTCCTTGTGGTATTTATCAATATAAAATTCTTGTTTTAAAATACCATTAATTCTTTCTGCTACAGCGTTTTCATACGGATCAGAGTTTTGTGTCATGCTTGGTTTAATCCTATTTTTGCTTAATAGTTTCTGATATTCATTAGCACAATATTGTAACCCTCTATCAGAATGATGTATTAATACAAAATCTTTATTTTTCCTTTGTTTTATAGCCAATCGCAAGGCAATTAAACTACTTTCAGTACTTAAATTATCCGATACATTATAACCAACAATCTTTTTAGAATAAGCATCTGTTATTAAACTTAAATAACACGGTTTTTCTCTTTTGCCGATATAAGTAATGTCTGACACCCA
>NZ_PQNY01000011.1 GCF_002917885.1 Flavobacterium croceum DSM 17960 | reverse complement strand
AGTATTTGAAGGGGTTATCGCATTAGTTTCTGCATCAGCATCGGCTTGGCTGTTGTAATACGTTACTGTTAGTCCAGAAGCACCATTGGTTATAGCGCTATCATTTAATGGTAAGTTAAAAATAGCTTGGTTGCTCGAACCATTACTACACATTGTCATAGGACTCGGTGTTACAACTACTGGTAATGGATAGATTGTAACGGTTACAGATTGCGATAATGACTTTGAACAATTTGAATCTGAAACCGACAACAAATTAATTGTACTACTTGATACAGGAGAATTAATAGTTAATAATCCAACTCCTGAACTATCTAAAACAATGATTTGAGGATTTGAATTATTAGTGTAAGAAACAGTCGCAAGTGGTGTACCTGAAAATGTGAATACAACATTTGATCCCTGACATACATAAGATGAAGTTGTACTTACACTTGCCATTAATATAGGATTTACTGTTACTGTAGCACTGCCTGAAATTGATTGTGTGCAAACAGGTATTGTTGCCGAACCTACACTTACCAAACTATAAGTTGTATTTGAAGTTAAGTTACCTGTATTAAGCGTAGCATTTCCTGTACTATCTAACGCAATAGTTTGGTTTGAACCTCCATTAACAGTATAAGTAATTATAGCGTCGGGGGTACCTGTAAAAGTAATCGTTGTACTTGTATTATAGCAAATAGTACTCGAACCTGAAATACTTGCTGTTGCTAAGGGTAATACCGATATTGTGGCTGTTCCAGATAATGTTTGGCTACAAGAAGGTATTGTTTGTGTAGAAACCTGTAGTAAATTATATACTTCACTACTCGATATATTACCTGTAGATAAAGAAGCATTCCCTACAGTATCTAACGTTATCGTTTGATTTACACCTCCATTAACAGTATACGTAACTATAGCATTTGGAGTACCTGTAAAAGAAATTGTAGCAGAGTTTCCTGAACAAATTGTAGTAGTACCTGAAATACTTGCTGTTGGTTGCGGTATAACAGTTACTACAGCACTGTCTGAAATTAATTGTGTACAAACAGGTGTTGTTGCCGAACTTACACTTACCAAACTATAAGTTGAAGTTGTAGTTAAATTACCTGTATTAAGTGTAGCATTTCCTGAACTATCTAGTGTAATGGTTTGGTTTGAACCTCCATTTACAGTATAAGTAACTATGGAGTTAGAGGTACCCCAAAAAGTAATCGTTGTACTTGTATTAGAGCAAATAGTACTCGAACCTGAAATATTTGCTGTTGGTAATGGTAATACGGTTATCGTGTCAGATTCTGTAAGTACAGAAGAGCATATAGTATTGCCCAAAGCATCTAAAACCAGTACTTTGGTTAGGTTAAAAGTCGTAGTTGTAGACAAATTTGAAGTCAAAGAAAACGTTCCGCTAGTATCTAATATTGCTGTTTGGGTAGCACCTCCATTTATATTGTATTCTATCGTTGCATTTGGAGTACCTGTAACTGTAAAACTTGCCGAGTTACCTTGGCAAATTGTACTTGCTGATGTGGTTGTAGTCGCTGTAGGTAAAGTAGAAACAACTAGATTAAAAGTTCCTGTTGTAAAACATCCAGATACATTATTTGTTACTCTAGTATAAATGGTTTGAGGATTAGAAGAATTTGCATAAATATTTGGCAAAGGAGCAACATTATCTACTGCATTTGCTAAGGTTGTATGGAAACTAATAGTATTGTTTACTAAATCAGAGTTTAATAAAGCTCTTCTAGTATTCAAATCGAACAATCCAATATTTGGTGTACTACTACATGTTATATAGTTTGGTATACTATTTACTAATGGTGGTGTTGGAAATGCTCCTGTACCTGCCATAGCTGTCCCTGTCCATTGTATTGTAAATCCACCATCTCCTACAGGTCTATCAATAGCAATATAATAAGATTGTCCAGCAGTTACAGTAAGCCATCTTACATAACCATTTCCATTTGCACCAGGCCCAGTTGTAGTTAATACCGTTGAACCATACATACCTGTACTATTACTAGAAAGTCCTGCTGCTGCCGGATTTGTAGTAGCACAACGAATTGGACTACCCAAGGCATTACAAGGTCTATTGGGTCCATATACCCAAAAATCATAATCTACATTAATGTTTGGGTCATTTGGTATTAAATCAAAACCAAGTGTTCCTCCTTGTACAATATTTATTTTTAACCATATAGAATTGTGTTCAAACCCACTACAGCCAGAAACTTCTTGAATGGTACCAATACCCGAAGAGTTTGAACTAAAATTTCCGTTACCACATATAGTAACAGCATTTACACAATCGTTTGGCTGGTTTTGACTATAACTTAACGCAAATACAAAAAATAATACTAATTTAAAAACTTTCATCAACGCAATTTTTTATTAAAAAAGGCTAATCTTTATTTACTGTAAAGATCAGCCTTTGTATATCTGGCAAAATTAACTATCTTTTTGTAAGATATAAATGTTTTTAAGCCTTATTTTTTCACAATTACAAATTCAGATCTTCTGTTTTGAGCATCTTGTTCTTCTGTACAATTGCCTCCACATTCTACTTTAGGTTGTGAACTTCCAAATCCTTTTCCAGATATTCTATCAGGTGTAATTCCTTTGGAACGAATATATTCTAGAGTGGCATCAACCCTTTTTTGAGATAATATTAAGTTATAATCTAGAGTTCCTTTGGTATCTGTATGCGATTTTACAAAAATTACCATAGCAGGATTTGCTTTCATTACTTTTACTAATTTATCAAGTTCTAAAGCACCTTGCGAAGTAATTGCACTTTGATTAAAGTCAAAATAAATAGGGTTTAATATAACTTCTGTATCTGTAATAATAACTTCTGTTGGGGTAATTTCTACTGTTTTGTTCATTGTAGCCAATTTAGTACCTGCAATTGATACTTTCTCTGTATCAAAATTTGGAGCAGAAACAACCAAAGCGTATTCTGCATTACAATCAATATCATAGTCTACAGTTCCTTTGTTTGAAACTGTTTTTTTGGTAATTGTATTTCCTTTTGCATCCAAAATAGCTACTTCTGCATTTTGCACCAACGCTCCTGTTTTTTTGTTCAAAACATTTACAAATAATTGAGATGAACAAATAGTTGTTGCACCATAAATAGTATCAAACCCATTTCTGTTTGAAGAAAAATAACCTATATTATTTTGAGTATTAAAACAAAATGAGAAGTCATCTTTTTCAGAATTGATAGGTTTACCTAAGTTTTGAGGCTCTTGTGTAGCGGTTGTATTTACTTTATAAAGATCAAATCCACCAAAACCTTGTTTTCCTGTTGAAGCAAAATACAAAATATTATCATCTGTAATAAAAGGAAAATTTTCTTTTTCTTTAGAATTAATTTTTGCTCCCAAATTTTCTGGAGTTCCATATGTATCTCCATTTATTTGAACTTTCCAAATATCTGATTCTCCAAAACCACCAGGCATATTAGAAGCAAAATACAAGGTTTTACCATCTTTACTAATACTTGGGTTTGTAACAGAATATTCTGTACTATTAAAGGGTAAAGCTACAATATTTGTCCATTTTCCGTCTACAAACTGAGCTTTATACAAACCCTGTTGCGCTAATTTTACGTTACCATTTCTTTTTTGAAATTTTCCTTCACTGTGTCCATCTCTAGCAAAATACATTGTTTTACCATCTGAAGATATTGAAACGAGGCCATCGTGAAATGCAGTATTCAATTCTGATACTGGTGTAGCTTCAGAAAATTTTCCATCATTGCCTTTTATTGATTTATAAATATCTAAATATGATTGGTTTGACCATTTATCTTTTTTATTTGTTGTATTTCTAGTACTTACAAAGTAAAGTTCATTATTATTGGTTAAAAATGCTCCAAAATCATTTTGCTCTTTTACAGCCAAATTTACTTCAGAAACATCAAAAAGTTTTGACTTATTTGCCAAACTTGGTATGTAATTTGGGTTTTTAGTATGTTCTATAGCCCTAGAATCTGATGGTACCATTTTAGAAAACACATCCATTTGCTTGTTGGCATCTGTATATTTACCTAGAGATTTTAAAGTTTGAGCATATTTGTAATATGTTTCTGGATTATTTGTGTTTTCTACAGCTTTAGCATACCATTTGGCTGCTTCTTCATTTTTAAATATATGATAGTAACTATCTGCCAACTGAGTAAATACATAAGTATCTGCATTTTTACTTTCTGCAATTTTCAAGTATTCGTCTATAGCCCCAACATATTGATACGTTTGGAACAATTTGTCTGCTTTTTCAGTAAATGAGTTTTGAGCATATATTATTCCGCTTGTTAATAATAGCCCTAAGTATATAATATTTTTTTTCATAATGTTACTTAGATTAGAAGAATCTTGGTGAAACGGATACTTTTTTAGAAAAATTCAAATCAAACAACAACATAAATTCGTGCGATGCGGTCGTTGTTACTTTTAAATCTGAAAGAACATGATCGTAGGCATATCCTAACCTTATACTAGGTGTTATGGCATAATTTATCATTGCCCCCATAGAGTCATCTAGCCTATAAGTTCCTCCTATTTCAAATTTTTCAAAAAACAGAAAATTAGCAGAAAAGTCAAATGAAATTGGTGCATTAAATGCAGACTTCATCATAAAAGAAGGTTTAAATTTGGTATTTGATGATAAATCAAACACATAACCTCCTGTAAAAAAGTAATGTTGTTTTGTGCTACCAAATTGGTATACTTGACCATTATTGGTAATGTCTAAATAATTTTGATCTAGCATATTCGGCACCGAAAAAGCTGCATAATATTTATTGGTATGATAGAATATTCCTGCACCAATGTTTAAAAAAGTATTATTAGCATCTTGTCTAAAAGAGATATCTCCTGCTTGTTGAATATATCCATTTCCAATTTCGGAGAAAAGCCCAACTTTTTGAAAAGTAGCTCCTGCTTTTAAACCAAATGATAATCTATGATTTCCTCCTAAATTTAATTTATAAGAAAAATCTGCGTAAAAATTATTTTCTTCAATTGGACCAATTTTATCTGAAATAGCCGATATACCTAATCCAACATTTTTACCTATCGGACTATGCAAAGCTAAAGTAGCTGTTTTTGGAGCTCCTTCTAATCCTGCCCATTGTTGTCTATATAATAATCCTCCAGACAAAGTTTCTTTAGAACCTGCATATGCAGGGTTTACCACATTCATATTATACATATATTGAGTGTAGTGAGGATTTTGTTGTGCGAATATCTTACTATTCAATAAAGACAATACCGCTAATGCAAAATATATTTTTTTCATACGTGTTTTCGATTAAACCTGCCTTTATAAATTATATAAAGACAGGTAATTATTATTGATATTAATATTGTCTATTGATGTAAACCCAACCCGTTACTGTAGTACCGTTGTCTTTTACAATACTGTAAAAATATGTTCCGTCTGGAAGTTCTTTTCCATCATCTGATAAGCCACTCCACTGGTTTGTATATTTACCTTGAAAACCATATACTTTGGTACCATATCTATTAAATACTACTAATTCATTTACTCCTAAACCATTCAAATCAAAACGATCATTATCTCCATCTCCATTTGGTGAAATTCCTTTTGGTATTAACTTACATGGATGGTTTTCTATAATAATTGAATCTGAACCTGAACATCCATTTTGACTTACTATAACTGTAAATGTAAGAGGGAAACTTGCATTTGGATACATTTCTAAATAATCATTCACATTAAAAGTATCAATGTTAGAACCTACAGAAACCCCATTTGAATCTACCCATTGATAACTAGCTGAAGTAGTATTGTAAGAATTATTTATAGGTGAAGTTGTTAATTGTAATTCATAGTCAATACATGTTGCAGAAACATCGGTTTGTATTACTGAATACAAGCTTATTACTGCGCTTCCTGTTACAGTTTGACTACATGATGGTGTAGTGGCTGAACTTACACTTACTAAAGCATAACTAGCACTCGAACTTAGGTTGCCTGTACTTACACTCGCACTTCCACTATTGTTTAATACGATTGTTTGTGTAGCTCCACCATTGATAGTATAACTTACTGTAGCATTTGGTGTACCATTAAAACTTATCGTTGCTCCTGTTCCTGAACAAATTGTTGTTGTTCCGCTTATGCTTGCTGTTGGTAAAGTATTTACAGTTACTACTATTGATGCTCTAGGTCCAATGCATCCTGCTGAGTCTACCGCACTTACATAATAAGTAGTAGTTCCAACCAAATTAGTAGAAGGTATAGGAGCCGTTGTACTACCTGTACCACCTACAGAAGTAGTATACCACATTAAAGTATATCCAGAAGGTACAGTTGCAGTTAAAGCCGATGCTGTTTCATTAAGACATAAACCAACTGGACTAGTAGTAGGTGTAGTAGATATGCCTTGGTATGTAATTGTTATAATATTATCACAATATCTTGTTTTCCAATGATACTTGTAGATTCCAGAAGTATTAAAACCAGAAATATTTGTAGTAGCATTATTTGGATTTTCAATTATAGTTTCGGCAGGATTAGAAGAATCTGCTTCCCAAACCCCTAATCCTTCTGCATCTACAGAAGTGGTTACTTGACTACAAGTTAAAGTTTTATTTGGAGTATTTATACCATTAAATCCCTTAAAATTTACTGCGTCTAGTAAGTTTCCAATAATATTTTGTTTAGATCTAAATATAAATCGAGTAATATTTTGACCTGTTGGAACATTGTACGAACCACTATTCATTATCCATAAAGCACCCGGAGAATATGACTCTGTTAATAATGTAAAAGGTCCTGATGGTGGTCCTGCAAATAGCTGAACTGAACTACCAGACGTATTTCTAGCTGCATGAGCAAAATTATAATTAATTTGAGTTAATTCTGATGAATCTAAATCTTTATACAAACCTTTGATATTTGGATCTGAAGGATTCCAATCTGCCTCAGGATCCGATAATAATTGTATACATTGCCCACCTTCTATTGGTCCTGCACCTAAAGAATTTAATTCCTCTGTAAAGAAAATTGAACTCCAAGTATTCAAATTAACTCTCCATCCAGGTACAACATATTGAGTAGAAATAGTAGAAACTCCAGTAACAAATGGCATTGGTGGCTCCTCAAAACCTCCATTCACAACATCTACATTACATAAATCTGAAGGTGTTTTTATACAAATTTCAAATTGTCTTGTATTTTGAGTTGGAGAAATTAATGTCAATCTCAACTTATAAGTAGTTCCTACAACTAACTCCGACATATATTGAGCTACAATAGAATTATTTTCACTACAAGTTACTTGTTGCAAACTTCCATCGGTTAAAACTTTATACAAAGTCATCATCATATTTGGATAAGGCTCATCACCAGAACTCTGATAAAAATTACCTGTAAAACCATTGGCTTCTATAACATGAACTTTTGATGTTGCCACAAATTGGAACCAAATATCGCCATTATTTACCGTTGAACATGAACTAGATTCTGAAGAAGGAGTAGCCCCAACAAAAGAAACCTTAGTTGCCGTATTTGTACAAAGATTGGTATTGTTTACTGGAACAGTAAGTGCATGAGAAGCATCGTCGTTAGTAATAAACACTTTAGGTCCAGACCAATAACTTGTATTTCCACTACCACATATAGCACGAACTAAAAATTCATAAGTACCAGAAGTTAAGTTGGTAAAATCTGTAGCTGTGGGAGTATATGTTGGCGAAGACACTATCGTACCCGATTGAGGTATCGTTCCATTACCTACAGGCTGTATAGCTACTTCCCATTGGGTTTCTGTTCCTCCTGCAGTCCAAGATAGTACACCTTGACTATTTACAGTTAGATTTGTTGGTTGCGGACATGTAATTGTTCCACAAGTTGGAACACCTGTATACAATGTTGTTCTCGGTACTCCTAAGCCTGCTGGACTTGTCCAAACCACTGTACCTGAACTATTTTTTATTTGTATTACTGCATTTGGATATTGATTTAAAGCAGTCCCTATAGAATCCCAAAATAATGAAAATTGAGTTCCGTTGCATAAAAATACGGTTACATCTACTGGCGGCGGAGTAACATTTGCTGGCCCAGTAGGAAAACTAAATGATTGTACTATAGCTCCATTCTGATAAATATCAAAATCACCTCCTACTCCATTTGAAGTACCTCCTGATAATGTAAATGTATATTCACACAAATCGTTCATATTACATTTAGTATTAAACTCTATTGGAGTTGTCCAAACACTTTGAGTACTTGCATTACATATTGCTCTTACATAAACTTGATATTTAGTAGAAGCATTTAATCCAGTTACTGTATAGGGTATGGAAGTGGCTATATGAGAATATAATGGATTTGCTGTTGCAGTTGGAGCTGGTGTTCCGTATGGCTGAACCACTACCTCCCAAGATGTTTCTCCTGCATTGGCATTCCAAGTTACCTGTGCTGATGTATCTAACACGTTTTGCATAATTACATTTGTAGGTGTTGCACATACAGGTATATCTTCTACAATTACTTTATCTATAAACAACAATTGTCCTCTATAACCTATAGGCTCAGGAGCTCTATACGGCACTTGAAAGGCTATATTAATTATACCAGTTAAACTAGCTGGTAAATTAATTACCTTTTCTTTATAATACGTATTATTTATTAAAACAGGGTCAGTATCTGAATCGTAAATTGTAGTTGTAAATTGTGATAGTTCTACTCCATTTGTGGAAACTTTAATTTTTAAATCTTCTGTAAAAGATGAATTATTAACTCTGTAGTAATATCTTAATCTTTGATTTGGCTGTATGTTAATTGGTGGAGAAATCAACCAATCATCATTGGCACCATTACTTCCTGTAAACATACCTGCCATTTGGTTCCCTTCATACGGATTTACCGTAACATTCATATTCCATGGGTTAGCATCATTGTTATTGTTTACTACTCTCCAACATTCTTCAGATGTAGAGTCTGTGTTAAAAGTCTCTACAAATGGTGTATTGTAAGCAGTACAAAGTGTTCTAAAAGTAACAGGCCCTACCCAATCACTTGTTGTATTATTATTTGTACAATTTGCTCTAATATATACTTCGTAAGCTGTATTTGGAGTTAATACTGTTGTTGTGTAAGGATTTGTATTTATTACAGTTCCAGAAGTTGGTAAACCTGTTCCTTGTGGTTGAATAGCTATTTGCCATTGATTCTCTGCATATCCTTGCAACCAAGAAAAAGTAGCATTCGTCTGAGTTATATTGGTAACTACTAAATTAGCTGGATTTGGACAAGGCGGCGCATCTACGATATTAATATCATCTAAATTTAATGTAGATACAGTTCCAGGAGAAGTCATAGTAGGCGGTACTCTAAAGGCTATATATACTGGTCCGTTTCCTGTAAAATATAATGATTTTTCTGCATAAACTGTATTTGTAAATTCAAACAAAGGTTGAATTACTGTAAAACTCGAAGGATTAGTATCTGTAGTAGAGATTAAAACTTCCAATCCTGCTCTCGGATTTGGTGTAAAAGGAGTAGCTAATGCTCTATATTTGAATGTAAGTTTTTTATTTCCTACCGTATTAATTGCAGGGCTTATTATCCAATCATTAAAAGAAGTAGGTCCGTTAAAACCTCTCAAAATCGCAGCTTCTGTGGCAGAAATTGTCCATTTAGCAGCATCATTATTTACATTATTTATACTCCAACAAAACTTTTTGGTTGTAGGATCAACATCATTAAAAGTTTCTGTATAAGGTGCATCAAACGAACTACATAGTGTAACAAAGTTTAATGGTCCTACCCAAGCACTTTGCAAACTTGAACTACAATATGCTCTTATGTAAAAGTCATATCGAGTAGCATGTGTTAAACCATTCACGGTTAAAGGATTCGAGCTTGTTAAAACTGGTGTACCTGTAGTAACTGCATCGCCCTGAGGTACAATTACATATTCCCATTGTGTTTCTGTATCGCCTAAAGTCCATTGAAACTGAGCACTTGTTGTAGTAATTGATCCTGTTACAACACTTGGGGTAATTGGAGTTGAACAAGCTGGTTTGTCTTCAATAAAAACATCATCAATATTAATTCTAGTAGCGGTACTACCTGTACCTGGAGAAACAACAAAAGCTATATTAACTAATCCCGTTACAGATGTTGGAATATTAATTATCTTTTCTGTCAAGGTGGTATTAGTAATTGTAGTTTCAGGTAATAACGTATATGTAAAATTTGAAGCTCCAATACCTGTAGTTGAAATTTTTACAGAGTATTTTGAAGTACCCGAATTGACAGCATATTTATAGCGAATTCTTTTTTGAACTCCCGAAAAATTTATTTGAGGAGAAATAAACATATCATTATTATAATTTTGATATGTGCTCGTTTGCATAGTAGCAGCACTCGACAAATATGACCAAGTTACTCCATCATTATTAACATCTAATGCTGTCCAACAAGGTGCTGGAACAGTTGTAGAAGTACCTGTAAAATCTTGAGAATATGGCGTATTAAAAGTATTACATTGAGTTGTAAAAGGGTATCCTACACTCCAAGCCCCAGGAGTACCTCCACAAACTGATCTAACATATAATTTATAAGCAGTAGCAGCAGTTAGTCCAGATACAGTATTATCAATATTGGTTGTAGTAGCTGTACCTGTTGTTGAAGCCGAAGGAGCTGCTGTAGCAGCTGGTTGTACTAAATATTGCCAATTAGATACTAAACTTCCGTTATTATCCCAAGAGAATAAACCAGAAGTTTGTTGTAAATCTTTGTAAGTAAAAGTAGCTGGTGCAGGACATGTAGCATAATTAACACTTATATTAAAGCAAATTCCTGCTGTTTGAGTTAAACTAGATGAAAGTACTATAATGTAAGTTTGTCCTGCTTGTACATAAAAATTAGGTATTTGCTTTGGAGTATTTGCAGCACTCGTATTCATACCTGCTAAACAGTTTACTCCAACATTAGAACATCCATTATATATAAAAGTTCCCGTTATATGATTATAACAATTGGTAGTGGCCAAAGGTGTTGTATTGGCAGTAGATGTTGTAACTGTAATCAAACCTGTTTGTGTAGGTGTAAAACTAAAAAAAACTTTAGCTCCATTAAGATAATTACCTGTTATAGCAGGAGACAAACAGTTTGTACCTTGTGTGGTATAAGTTACACTTGTATTTTGATAATTTGCTAAATTACCACTCAAAGAATAAGGTGTAGTAGTTGTTGGATTAATAATAATTGGCTCAGTACATAATGTTCCTATCAATTTAGTTTTAAATGAAAAAGGACCTGCCCAATCACTCGCAGTAGTAGCATCACAAACTGTTTTAATATACACATCATAAGTAGTGTTTTGCGACAAACCTGAAGCATAATAACTGTTTGAAGTAGACGTACCTGTTCCAGTTGGAGTTCCACCTTGAGGTAATACCTGAATCTGAAAATTAGTGGCTGATGGATGCGTCCATGATAAATTTGCTCCGTATGCAGAAATATTAGAAGTAGTAAAGTTTGTAGAAACTACCTTTTGACAAGAAGAAATTATCCTAACATTATCTACATACCATGAATCTCCAGATGCAGTTGCCCCTGTTTGTGCATTTACCGCAACAAAGGCTAAATAAAAATTCAATCCTGCAGGAATACTAGCAGGCAAAGCAACTATTTTTTCTTCATAAGTAGTAGCGTTGGTGTTAAGTTGGGCCTCTGTCCAAGACTGCAACACAATTGTAAAACCATTAATATCTGGCTGACTTGCAGTGGATAATCTTAATTGATAAATTGTACCGTTGTTTGTAGCACTGCCTTGTTTGGTATAGAATCGTATTTCACCATTAGAAGGCGCAGTTACAGAAGGTGTTACCAAATAATATTCGGCAGTATTACCTGCGCCAATATTATCTGCAGCAGGATTAATATAAGCTGCGCTACCTCCTAAATAACCATCGGGAATTGTGGTCCAAGCCGATGTCCCAAAGCTATTTTGAAATTTACTCCAAGTAGCTGGTATTCCCGATTCAAAAGACTCCAATGCCATTTGCGAATACATGGCTGAAGAAATTATCATAAATAGTCCAATCATTAATCGGAACGACCAATTATGGATTTTAGAATTTGAATTTCTTCTTTCAAAAAGCAGTTGTAACAATTTTTTAAAAACGCTACTTGCTTTCTGAATTGATTGTAATTGTAAATTTTGCTGCATCATCTTAAAATTTATTCAGATTAGAGTTATGGTATAAATTTAGAATAAAATTCTATCTGATAGAGTTAAGCACTTTAATAATTACTGAATTTTAAAAGAAAAAAAAGAGAGTTAAAGCATTTGTTTTCAAATATTTATTAAAAACAATTCAAAAAAACAGACATTAGAAAAAAAACAACATAACGAAACCAAATTTCGCATCAATTAACATTAAAATTAAATTTATTTCAAAAAAAACTATGCTTGCATAACAAAAACAAATAACTTTGAAACTAAAATTTTACTGTATGGATTTTTCAGCAAAAATGCTTCGCGACAATGCATTGGCAAACAAAGTTATTGTAGTTACTGGCGGAGGTAGCGGATTGGGCAAAGCTATGACCAAATATTTTTTGGAACTTGGAGCCAATGTGGCTATCACTTCTAGAGATTTAGAAAAACTAAAAACCACCGCTTCCGAATTGGAAAAAAATACTCATTGCAAATGTATTCCTATACAATGTGATGTACGACACTACGATCAAGTAGAAGCTATGCTAGCCGAAGTTTTAAAAACTTTTGGAAAAGTAGATGTTTTGTTAAACAATGCCGCAGGGAATTTTATATCTCCTACCGAAAGACTATCAGCAAATGCTTTTGACACCATAATCGACATTGTATTAAAAGGTTCTAAAAATTGTACTTTGGCTTTTGGAAAACATTGGATCAGTACCAAACAAACCAATTGCAATGTACTTAATATTGTAACCACTTATGCTTGGACTGGCTCGGGCTATGTTGTTCCAAGTGCTACAGCAAAAGCAGGCGTTTTGGCCATGACGAGAAGCTTGGCTGTAGAATGGGCAAAATATGGTATTAGAATGAATGCTATTGCTCCAGGACCATTTCCAACAAAAGGCGCTTGGGATAGATTGTTACCTGGCGACTTAGCCGAAAAATTTGATATGGCAAAAAAAGTACCTCTTAAAAGAGTTGGAAACCATCAAGAATTGGCAAATCTAGCCGCTTATCTTGTTTCTGATTTTTCATCTTATATTAATGGAGAAGTGATTACCATAGATGGTGGAGAATGGCTACAAGGTGCAGGAGAATTTAATATTTTAGAAAAAATTCCGCAAGAAATGTGGGATATGCTAGAAATGATGATAAAAGCCAAAGGAAGCAAATAAGTTATTAACATTTCATGTAATTCATTTTAAAACTTTTACAATTTTGTTAAGAAAATACAATTGACAAAACAATAATAAATTGTATTTTTACCGCCTAAATCGAGTAAGATACATGGGTAAAATTATTGCAGTCGCCAATCAAAAAGGAGGAGTTGGAAAAACCACAACTTCAGTAAATCTTGCTGCTTCATTGGGTGTTTTAGAAAAAAAAGTATTACTGATAGATGCAGATCCTCAAGCAAATGCAACTTCTGGTCTAGGCATAGATGTTGAGAGTGTAGAAATAGGAACTTATCAAATATTAGAACATAGCAATACACCAAAAGAAGCTGTAATTGCTTCTTCTTCTCCAAATGTAGATGTAATACCAGCTCATATAGATTTGGTAGCTATTGAAATAGAACTTGTAGATAAGGAGCAAAGAGAATATATGCTTAAGCAAGCATTAGAATCTATTAAAAATGATTACGATTATATACTTATAGATTGCGCTCCTTCGTTGGGGCTACTTACACTAAATGCTCTTACTGCCGCAGATAGTGTGGTAATTCCTATTCAATGTGAATATTTTGCTCTCGAAGGATTAGGAAAACTATTAAATACGATAAAAAGCGTACAAAAAATACACAATCCAAACTTAGATATAGAAGGGCTTTTACTCACTATGTACGACGCTCGACTAAGATTGTCAAATCAAGTAGTTGAAGAAGTGCAAAAACATTTTAGTGAAATGGTTTTTAAAACTATTATTCAACGAAATGTAAAACTTAGTGAAGCACCTAGCTTTGGTGAAAGTATTATAAACTTTGATGCTACAAGCAAAGGAGCTATAAACTATATTAGCCTAGCTGAAGAAATTATACAAAAAAACAGTAATTAAAATATGGCAAAAGCAGTTAAGAAACAAGCTTTGGGTAGAGGACTATCTGCATTATTAAAAGATCCTGAAAACGATATTAAATCGATAGACGATAAAAATGCCGATAAAGTTGTAGGGAATATTATTGAACTTGATATTGATTCTATTGAAATTAACCCGTTTCAACCAAGAACCAATTTTAATGAAGACGCCTTACACGAACTTGCCACTTCTATAAAAGAACTTGGTGTTATTCAACCTATTACTGTTCGTAAATTAGATTTCGACAAATACCAATTAATTTCTGGAGAGCGACGTTTAAGAGCTTCAAAACTTGTTGGTTTAGAAACCATTCCTGCATTTATACGTATTGCCAACGACAATGAATCGTTGGTTATGGCATTGGTAGAAAACATACAACGTCATGATTTAGACCCTATCGAGATTGCTCTTTCGTACCAACGATTAATGGAAGAAGTTCAACTTACACAAGAACAAATGAGTGACCGTGTGGGTAAAAAACGCTCTACCATTGCCAATTATTTACGATTATTAAAATTAGATCCCATAATTCAAACAGGTATTCGGGACGGTTTTATATCTATGGGACACGGTAGAGCTATTATTAACATAGAAGACCAAGACGTTCAAACAGATATTTACCAAAAAATTGTAAGTCAAAACCTTTCGGTACGCGATACCGAAGCTTTAGTAAAAAAATACCAAGATAGCTTAAGACCAAAAGCTTCTAGAAACACAAACAAACAATCTTTTGAAATTGTAGAAGAGCAACAAAAAAGTTTCAACGATTTTTTTGGAACAAAAGTAGAAGTAAAAATTTCGGGTACAGGAAAAGGAAAAATAGCTATACCATTTCACTCTGAAGAAGATTTTTATAGAATATTAAAAAAGATTAACGGCTAGTGAGATTCATTTTTTTGATATTATTTTTCTTGTTAAGTCTACCTATTGTTTGGAGTCAAAATATACCAAACAAGCAGGAAACAAACTTAATTGTAAAAGACTCTGTTACTTTAACACCAAAAATAAATCCGCTAGCACCTTCAAAAGCAGCTTTTTACTCTGCTGTTTTTCCAGGAATGGGACAAGTTTACAATAAAAAATATTGGAAACTACCTTTGGTATATGGCGCTATTGGAACCAGTTTGTATTTTTATATCAATAATAATAAAAAGTATCATTTGTATAGAGATGCCTACAAAAATAGATTGGCAGGTATATCAGACAATTACAGTTATTTGGATAATACCAGATTAATACAAGCTCAAAAATTTTATCAAAAAAACAGAGATTTATCAGCACTTTTAATGGCTGCTTTTTACATATTAAATATTGTAGATGCCAATGTAGATGCACACCTTATGCAATACAATGTAAATGATAATCTATCTCTTAAACCCGATTTATATAAAAATGATTATACAGCAAAGCAAAACTTAGGGCTTACATTGTCTTACAAATTTTAGCTTTAGATTAACAATTTTCAAAGTAACAATACTTAAAAATAGGCTACTTATTAGCTCATAATACATTTTAGAATGAAGATAGCATTATTAGGTTATGGCAAAATGGGAAAAGTAATAGAGCAAATAGCGCTACAACGTGGTCATAGCATTGTTTTAAAAAAATCTAGTACTGATACATTTCTTGGAATTGAAACTGCCGATGTTGCTATTGATTTTAGTGTGCCGCAATCTGCTGTAGAAAACATAACATATTGTTTGCAAAACAATATTCCTGTGGTATCTGGAACTACGGGTTGGGTCGACCATTATGATACTATGGTCGATTTATGTAAAACAAAAAACGGAGCTTTTATATATGGTTCCAATTTTAGTTTGGGTGTAAATTTATTCTTCGAACTCAATGCGTATTTGGCTAAAATGATGTCAAAATTTAAAGACTATCATGTAAGTATGGAAGAAATACATCATACTCAAAAGTTAGATAAACCAAGCGGCACCGCTATTTCATTAGCAAAAGATATCATTGCCAATTCTACAAAAACAGATTGGAGTATTGAAAACAACAATGAAACCAACATTTATATAGATGTAAAACGCTTAGAAAATGTGCCTGGTACGCACAGTATACTATATCAATCTGAGGTAGATAGTATAGAAATTACACACACAGCTCACAACAGAAACGGATTTGCACTAGGAGCTGTACTAGCTGCAGAATGGTTATTTGGAAAAAAAGGCGTATTCACAATGCGCGATGTACTTAATTTAGAATAAAAAACACTATATGAACACTACAGAATGGATAATACTGATACTACTAATTCAGTTCATACACGGTCTAGGAACTTTTAAACTCTACGAAAAAGCAGGTAGAAAATCATGGGAAGCTTTTATCCCGATATATAATGCTATCATTTGGATGAAAATAATTCACAAACCAACTTGGTGGACATTTTTATTATTTTTACCTGTCATAAACTTAATTATGTTTCCTGCTACATGGGTTTCTTCTTTGGCAGCATTTAAAAAACCAGGCATGAAAGATGAAGCAAAAGAAACGTTATTAACCATTTTTACACTAGGTTTTTATTTATATACTTTCAATTTTAACCCTCAAACAGAATATATTGCCGAGCCTAAAAAAAATACCAAAGAAACG
Organism: Flavobacterium croceum DSM 17960; assembly: GCF_002917885.1. Lineage (GTDB taxonomy): Bacteria > Bacteroidota > Bacteroidia > Flavobacteriales > Flavobacteriaceae > Flavobacterium > Flavobacterium croceum. The sequence goes on along the minus strand of NZ_PQNY01000011.1, from coordinate 111,626 downwards.
GCCTTTAGCTCGATATTGTTTGCTATAGTTGTAGCCACTTTTGTACACACCTATTTTATTCAGCCCTTTACAATACCTTCATCATCACTTGAAAAGTCATTACTTATTGGCGATTTTTTGTTTGTAAGTAAGGTAAACTATGGACCAAGAGTTCCTATGACTACCGTAGCTGCACCTATGGTTCACGATACACTTCCGTTTATTAAAACAAAATCGTATTTATACAGCGATAACGACACAACTTCTTGGAAAAATAAATTGCAACTTCCTTACATGCGCATTCCAGGTTTTGAAAAAATAAAAAACAACGATATTGTAGTATTCAATTGGCCAAGAGATACACTATATCATATGTATTTAGAAGCCGATAGACGTTACGACAAACCTATAGACAAAAAAACAAATTATGTAAAACGTTGTGTAGCCATACCTGGCGATAAAATGCAAATTATTGATGGCTTTGTTTATATAAATGATAAAAAATTAGAATTACCCGAAAGAGCCAAACCTCAATATAATTATACTATTTACTCAAAAAAAGGTATAAGTGGTAGCTTATTATCTGATGTAGGTTCAACCGAGTTTTTTAGAACTTATAAAATTCAGTTCTATAATGAAACAGAAGTAAATGCTGTAAGGCCATTTTTGGTTGCAGATCTTCAAGAATCAAATACAAAAGGATTTTATTTGGCATACACAACGTCTAATGGTATTCCTGATGAAATTATTAAAAAATATAATCTATCTGTAGAAGAAGTGATAGAAAATAAAATGATGGCAACTCTAACCTTTGATGCTGTAGATAAGTTAAAACAAAATAAATCTGTAGACTCTGTTATAAGAGTTATTAAAAAAGGTCGTGAACATGGTATTTTTCCAGACCAATCACATGATGGCGCAGACGAAACAAAATATGCTTGGAGTGGCGATAATTATGGCCCAATTACGATACCGCAGGCTGGAAAAACAGTTTCTCTTACTATAGATAATCTTCCGCTATATAAAATATTAATTAGAGAATATGAACACAACAAACTTGAGGTAAAAGGAAACGATATTTATATAAACGGTAAAAAAGCCACATCGTACACCTTTCAACAAAATTATTATTGGATGATGGGAGACAACCGCCATAACTCGCTAGATGCTCGTTATTTTGGTTTTACTCCTGAAAATCATATTGTTGGAAAACCTGTTTTTATTTGGATGAGTTGGGATAGTAATGGTAAAGGTATTCTAAATAAAATTCGTTGGGAACGATTGTTTACTACCGTTTCTGGAGAAGGACAACCAAAATCTTATTTCAAATACTTTTTAGTATTTTTAGCACTGTATTTTGTTGGAGAATATTTCTGGAAAAAGAATAAAAAAAATAAATCCGAATAAATATAGATATTTTATAGCTAAGAGTTTAGGAATTGTTTCTAAACTCTTACGCTTTTACATATACAAATGAATATACTACTCTACCCTAGCTATTTTCCTTCTATAAGTCACTTTATTGCTATAGCAAAATCAAATTTGGTTACGTTTGAAATAGAAGATAATTTCCAAAAGCAAACCAATAGAAATAGAATGTATATTTATAGCCCAAACGGAATACAATTACTAAATATACCTGTAAAACATAGCAAAGAGGCACACCAAAAAACAAAAGATGTTCGTATTGAAACCGCTTTCAATTGGCAAAAACAACATTTTAAATCGCTAGAAGCAGCCTATAGAACTTCTCCTTTTTTTGAATATTTTGAAGATGAGTTTTATCCAATATTTGAAAAAAAACATGAGTTTTTATTGGATTTAAACTACAAAACTATGGAAATAGCTTCCAAATGTTTGCAATTGGATTTTGATTACAACGAAACCGAAGAATACTTTACCGAAGTACCAAACAAAATAGATTATAGAAATTTAGTAAACGGGAAAAAAGACTACACCGTAATAACGCCATACAAACAAGTTTTTGATGACAAACATGGCTTTCTTAATAACTTGAGTATTTTGGATTTGTTGTGCAATGAAGGAAGATATGCCTTAGAATACTTAAAAAATCAAACGCTGTAGAGAATTTTAGTTAATACTCTCCAATCTTGTAATTACAGGGTAATGATCTGAATTTTTAAAGTTGGAGAAGTTTTCAAAAGATTTTACTTTTAATGATTTATCAGCAAAAATATAATCAATTCGAGCAGGATAATACTTAAAATTGTAGGTTTCCCCAAAGCCTTTTCCTGCCTCTTCAAAACAGTCTTGAAGTCCTCCTTTTATATTTCGGTATACATAAGAAAAAGCACTATTGTTCATATCACCGCAAATAATCATCGGATAATGGCAATTCTTTTTATGATTTACCAAAATTTCGGCTTGAGCTTGTTGCTTTTTAAAGGCTTCACTTATTCTATTAAACACCATTTGCGATTTACTTTTGTTGATAGCATCTACATTGTCTTGCATTTCAGTAACATCGGGAGATATTTTAATAGATTGTAAGTGCATATTATAGATACGCAAAGTGTCCTTACCTTTTTTAATATCAGCAAAAACCACCAAATTATCCGACTCGGGAAACTCTATATTACCTTGATTAATTATTTTGTATTTAGATAATATGGCTTGCCCTGTTTTTATGTTTTTTCCTTGCATAAAAATATATTTATGCTTGTATACTCGTAAATCTATATGTGCATTTTCAGAATACTCTTGAATACATAAAATATCTGGGTTTTGTTCGTTAATAAAAGTGCGTATCTCCTGCCCTACTGTTTCTTTGGGCAACCACTGAAATAGGTTAAATAAACGCACATTATAACTCATTACCGTAAAATCGTTTTCGGATACAGGTAAATCTCGATGCGAAAATTTATAAAATTTATTGATAAAGGTAATTCCTATTAACAAAAGTATGCCTGAAAGAAGCATTTGTTTTTTAAATTGAAAAAACCAATACACAAAAAACAACCCATTTACAATTAAAAACAAGGGTAAAATAAGTGTGAGTACAGACAAAAAAGGAAAGAAATTTGGAGATAAAAAAGGCAATACATAAGCCAATATGGTTAGTACTACAACTACCATATTGATAAAATACACCAATTTATTAAACCAAGATAATTTCTTCATTTACTATTTTCCGGCTTTAAATAAAAATTCCTTTTCTTCTTTGGTTAAACTATCATAACCTGATTTACTAATCTTTTCTAGAATTTCATCTATTTGTTGTTGCTCTTTGTTTTTAATAATTATTTTGGTTTTAGGAGCACTTTTTGGAGCTGCTTTTTTGTGATAATTTACATGAACTTTTTTAAAGGGTACAGCATTATCTTTCTTAAACAAAGTAACTATTTTATCGATAGCTTTATTAAAAAAACTAGTAATATCTGTTCCATTTATTAACGATTTTGCAAAAATAAATCCAAATAATGCACCACCTATATGCGATAAATGTCCACCTGTATTACTTACTGTTGCTTGTACTAAATCTAAAAAAATAAAAACAAAAGCAATATGCCAAAGTCGAACAGTTCCAAAAATTGATTTTATTTCAAGATAAGGTTGGTATGTTGTTACAGCAAACAAAAGTGCCATAATTCCGGCCGAAGCACCTACCAAATAAGTGGTTCCAACACCCAAAAGCGCAGGCAAATATTGATAACCTAATATATAAATAAACCCCGAAAAAATAGAACCCAAAACATAAACGGCAAACAATTGTTTTTGTGTAAAAAAAGAAACAAACCAATTAGAAACAAAATGCAACATTAGCATATTAAACAGCAAGTGCATAGCACCATTGTGGAAAAACGCATAGGTAACTATAGTCCAAGGCATACTCGCTAAATGTTGCCATGAAGACGACAAACTTATATAGCTTAAGTAAGGTATATTAATAGCAAACAGCTTGAGTACTGCAAAAACAACTTCGGGAATTACATATAAAAATACATTCCAAAAAATTATTTTTAGAGCAATATTGCCTGTTTTGTATTGGTATTTTAAATCCTTTACTATGCTCATTGTATACTTAATTCCATCGGTTGTGATTAAACTTATTGTTGCGCCAATACATCATGATTATAAAACCAAAAACAGCACCTCCTATATGAGCAAAATGTGCAATTCCTGCGCCAAAAACAGAAAACCCTGTAACTCCAGAAAACAAATCCAAACCAATTAAAATTGGAATAAAATATTTTGCTTTTATAGGAATCGGAATAAACATCATCGCCAATTCTGCATTTGGAAACATAAATGCAAAAGCTACCAACAAGCCATAAATTGCACCAGAGGCACCTACTGCAGATGTTTGATAAGACTGTATAGCTTCACTCAGTAAATTAAACTGCTGTTGGCTTACATGCAGTCTTGCTAGTATATTACTTGCTTCTCCATCTACAGCACCAGGGTTATAGCTGTAATTAAGAAGTGTTTGTATATCTTGTGGCGTAAAATTTATAGAAGACAATTGGTGTAACGTATTATGAATAACATAATAGTTTACTCCTGTATGTATTAATGCTGCTCCCAATCCGCAAGAAATATAAAAAAACAAAAACCGTTTGCTCCCCCAAAAATGCTCCAATACATTACCAAAAGAAACAAGAGCTATCATATTGAACAAAATATGAGTTAAATTGGGCATTTGAGCGTGCATAAACATACTCGTAATGGGCTGCCATATTCTAAAATTAGGATTTTCAAAATAGTATAGCGAAAATAGTTTGTAATTAAAATCTACATTTCCTATAAATTGGGTTCCTAAAAAGAAAACAATATTAATAATAAGTAGCTGTTTTACTACTGGTGTTATATTATTCATTATCTAAAAAATTTTTTATCCAATTCTTCTACATCAATAGTAATAAAAGTGGGTTTATTAAAGGGTGATACATCGGGTTCTTTACAAGCAAAAAGCTTATTTACAATAGCTTGCTGTTCTTCAACAGAAAGTTGAACACCGCTTTTTATAGCCATAGACTTTGCCATAGATTTTGCTACAGAATCATTCTGACTAAATCCAGCATTGGGAATTCCTTCGTGCAACTGGTGTAATAATGTATCTAGCACTGAGACGACCTCTCTTTCTTGAATAGATACAGGCACACCTTTTAAAATCAAGCCGTTGTCGTGTATGGTTTCAAACTGAAAACCTATCGCTTCTAGAGGTTGTTGCAATTCTTTTAGTAAATGTAATTCTAGAGTTGTGTACGACAACTCCAAAGGGAACAACAATTGTTGGCTTGGAGCTTGAGACAAAGTTAAATGAGTCAAAAATTGTTCGTACAATATTCTTTGATGGGCTCGGTGTTGATCTATTACAATTAATCCAGATTTTATAGGACTTACAATGTATTTTTTTTGAATTTGATAACTTATACCAAAATTATTCTCAGGTTCATCTTGTTCTTGAAACAAAGAAGATGTAACCACTTCATTTTCAAAGACAATTTCTTGTGCAGACTGTTGTAACCCCACATAAAGTGATTCCCAGTTTGCCGAAGGCTCTCTTTTATAATGAGAAGTTCCCGAAAACCCAGATTTTACTTTTTTTGGTTCTTCTTCTTTAAAAGGATTGTAAGTTGCATCTACTTGTATGGTAGGAAAACTAGCTTCTTTATTTTGAAAACTATAAGGTGTATCTAGATTTGGATCTCTATCAAAATCTAAAACAGGAGCAACATTAAACTGACCTAAACTATGTTTTACAGAAGCTCTAAGTATGGCATAAAGCGCCTGCTCGTCATCAAACTTTATTTCGGTTTTTGTAGGATGAATATTAATGTCTATCGTATGGCTAGGAACATCTAAGTAAATAAAATACGAAGGTTGTGCGCCTTCTTTCAATAAACCTTCATAAGCGCTCATTACCGCATGATGCAAATAACCACTCTTAATAAATCGATCGTTTACAAAAAAGAATTGTTCTCCACGTGTTTTTTTAGCAAATTCAGGTTTTCCTACAAACCCATGAATCTTTACTATTTCGGTACTTTCTTCAATAGGCACTAACTTTTCATTCGTTTTAAAAGAAAACAAATTCACTATCCGTTGGCGGTAGTTTCCAAAAGGCAAATTAAAAATTTCGTTTCCGTTGTTGTACATCGAAAAATTAATTTTTGGATGTGCTAGCACCACTCTATGAAATTCATCTAAAATATGACGAAGTTCTACCGTTTCCGATTTTAAAAAATTTCTTCGAGCAGGAATATTAAAAAATAAATTTTTTACTAAAAATGAAGTTCCTTTGGGCAACACAGCAGGATCTTGTGTCGTAACTTTACTGCCTTCTATAATAATATGCGTACCCAATTCATCTTGTTCTTGCTTGGTTTTGAGCTCCACATGAGCTACGGCGGCAATAGAAGCTAATGCCTCTCCTCGAAATCCTTTGGTGTGAAGCGAAAACAAATCTTCAGCGTTTCTAATTTTTGATGTAGCGTGGCGTTCAAAACACAACCTAGCATCTGTAACACTCATTCCTACACCATTGTCTACTACTTGTATAAGTGTTTTACCAGCATCTTTTATAATAAGTTTAATATCGCTAGCCTTGGCATCTACAGCATTTTCAAGCAACTCTTTTACAACAGAAGCAGGTCTTTGTACCACTTCGCCTGCCGCAATTTGATTGGCTACATGATCTGGAAGTAATTGTATAATGCTAGACATAGTTAAAACGTAAAAGAAATTGCAAGATAATCTACAAAAATAATCAAAATTAGTAGCGCGATTAGGTTAATAGATTCATAATTTATGCGCTGGTTTATAAAAATATTTAGAAACAGTTATTAAATATTCTTTCTTAAATAAGCCATTTTTATTGCTGCAATAGCCGCTTCAGTGCCTTTATTTCCATGTTTACCACCACTACGATCTATAGATTGTTGCTCGTTATTATCGGTAAGCACACAAAATATTACAGGCACATCATGTATAACATTCAAATCTTTTATACCTTGAGTAACACCTTCACAAACAAACTCAAAATGCATCGTTTCTCCTTTTATAACACTACCTATAGCAATAACACAATCTACATGTTGTGTTTTAATCATTTGACTAGAGCCGTATATGAGTTCAAAACTACCTGGCACATTCCAAGTAACAATGTTTGATTCTAGAGCACCGCAGTCAAGCAATGCGTCTATAGCGCCTTGATATAGCCCTTGTGTAATATGACTATTCCACTCAGAAACTACAATACCAAAACGAAAATCAGCCGCATTGGGTATCTCGTTTTTATTATATTCAGAAAGGTTTTTATTTTGTGTAGCCATTTTTATAGTAAAATTTAGAATGTTATAAGAACAAAAAATGCGAACTCAGATTGTATCTTAAAATTCGCATTTTTATAGTAAAAGTTAGGTATTAAACCGTAATTTGTTTTTTTATATTATTGTGCCATACCAATTAAAGCATCAATATTTTGAGCTTCTGGTGCTAATTCAAACTTATCTTTAATTTCTGTAAAATATTTTACAGCATCTGCTTTTTTATTCAATTGTAAGGCTGTTTGCCCAGCTTTAAATAAAAATCGAGGTGTAGTCAATTCATTTTCATTTTGATGTGCTGCTTTTTCATAATATTCTAATGCTTTGTTTGCATCATTTTTTTGAGACCAAGCATCACCTATAGCTCCTGTTGCTAACGGACCTAAAAATCGATCTTTAGAAGAGAATTTTTCTAACTCTTTTACAGCGTCATCGTATTTTTTCAAATTCAAATAAGCAATACCTGCATAGTAATGTGCTAAATTTCCAGCAGCTGTACTAGAATATTGGTCGGCAACTCCTAGAGCACCTTGTTTTCCTTCAGAACCTTTTAACACTAAATTAAATAAAGAATCTTGTTTTTTAGTATCTTGCTCATCTAGAGCCAACTGAAAGTTTTGTTGCGCTACAAACAAATCGTTTGTTGCTTCCTCTTCATTGGGAGCTACTACAAAACGTTGGTATAATAAATAACCTATAGTTACAAGTGCAATAGCACCTAATACGCCCAATATTATCTTTTGGTTTTTGGCTACCCACTCTTCTGTTCTAGAAGCAGTTTGATCTAATGTATCAAATGCTTTGGCTGTAGTACTATCTTTTGCATCAACATTTGGAACATCTTCAATATAGTTGTTATCCAATTGTACATTGTCTCCTTCAACCTTTTCTTTAGGTGCTTTATAACCTCTTTTATTATATGTTGCCATTTAGTATTAATTTATCGAGCGCAAAAATATAATATTTATTCAAATTTAAAAGTCATTTTTGTCGATATTTTTCAATAATTTGCGCACTTCTAAAAAATACATGATAAATTAAATGTATTTTCTGCAAAATTTAGTACTGTTTTTACATGTTTTTGAAAAAATTATCCTTACTCAATTATAAAAATTTTGACGAAGCAAATTTTGAATTTGACTCTAAAATTAACTGTTTTGTAGGCAAAAATGGTATTGGAAAAACCAACTTACTCGATGCAATTTATCATTTGGCAAACGGCAAAAGTTATTTTAATCCATTGGCATTACAAAATATTAAGCATACTAAAGATTTTTTTGTAATTGACGGTATTTTTGAAAAACAGAAAAGAACCGAGCAAATACTTTGTTCCTTAAAAAAAGGACAAAAAAAAGTATTAAAACGAAATGGTAAAGTGTATGAGAAATTTTCGGATCATATTGGATTAATTCCTCTGGTAATAATTTCTCCAAGTGACAGCAACCTTATTGTTGAAGGTAGCGATACTCGAAGAAAGTTTCTTGATAGTGTTATTTCGCAACTAGATAAAGATTATTTACAAAAGCTTATTCAGTATCAAAAAACACTTGCGCAACGCAATGCTTTGCTAAAGTATTTTGCACTCAATCATACTTTTGATAAAGAAACTTTGGAAATATACAACCAACAATTGGCTCAATTAGCAAAACCAATTTTTGAAAAACGAAAAGTTTTTTTGGAAAATTTTGTACCTATTTTTGAAAATTATTATCATGCTATTTCAAATGGCGTTGAAAAAGTAAGCATAACCTACCAAAGTTCTCTTTTTGAAGCAGACTTATTGACTTTATTAGAGCAAAATTACAATAAAGATAAGGCTTTACAGTATACCTCAACTGGAATACATCGAGACGATTTAGACTTTCTTATAGAAGGATATTCTATAAAAAAGTTTGGTTCACAAGGGCAACAAAAATCATTTTTAATAGCCTTAAAACTTGCTCAATTTCAATTTGTACAATCGCAAAGTGGCGAAAAACCCATACTTTTATTTGACGATATTTTTGATAAACTAGACGAATATCGTGTAAGTCAAATTATTAAAATGGTAAACCAAGAAGAATTTGGGCAACTCTTTATATCTGACACCCATGCAGAACGAACAGAAAGCATTGTAAAATCTACACATCAGAGCTATAAAATTTTTAATTTGTAACAATAGTTATACATTAACTATCTTTACCCTATTATTTTTGAAAAAAATTTAAACGGACAAATACAATGAAAACAAACTTTTTAATACTTACGCTTACCGCTTTACTTTTGGTAAATTGCAAACAAAACACTGAGTCTTCTTCTACAAAAACAGCTACAGAACTCAAGGTTACAACTATACAAACCATAGCTCCTGCCGAGTTTGCCGAGGCTTTATCTAAAGAACCGAATGCGCAACTTATCGATGTGCGATCGCCAAAAGAGTTTGATTCCGATCATTTGGAAGGTGCTATAAACATAGATTACAATAGCCCTGAGTTTAAATCGGAAATCGAAAAATTAGATAAATCTAAACCAACATTTGTATATTGTTTAAGCGGAGGAAGAAGCGCATCGGCTATACAAACCATGAAAGAATTAGGATTTACAAACCTTACTGAACTTGAAGGTGGTATGCTTAAATGGCGAAATTCTGGTGTACAACAAACCGCTGCTGTAGAAGCTAAGGGTATGACTAAAAACGATTTTGAAAAATTAATCAATTCAGACAAAAAAGTTTTAGTCGATTTTAATGCTACTTGGTGTGGTCCTTGCCGAAAAATGGGACCTTATTTAGACAAAATGAAAGAAGAATTTAAAGGTAAAGGTATCGCAATTGTTAAAATAGATGTCGATGAAAACCCTACGCTATCGAGCGAACTTAAAATAGACGGAATTCCGCACTTGATGCTTTTTGAAAATGGTAAAAAAGTGTGGGAAAATGTAGGCTATTTACCCGAAGAAGAAGTTCGAAAACATTTATAATATGGTTACTGCAGAAGCATTTCAATTTTTGGAAGAACTTAAAATCAACAATAATACCGAATGGTTTCACAGTCAAAAAAAACGCTATGAAGACTATAAGAAATGGTATTATGCATTGATTGCCGACTTGCTGGAGGAAATGAAAAAACACGATCCAAAGCTAGAACCCTTGGAAGTTAAACATTGTACTTTTAGAATAAATAGGGATATTCGTTTTTCTAAAGACAAATCTCCTTACAAAACCAATATGGGTATTTGGTTAAGTCAAAATAAAAACAGTAAAAATAGTCCAGGATATTATCTACACTATGAAAAAGGAAATTCTTTTATAGCTGGTGGCGTGTGGTGTCCAGAAAGTGAAGAATTAAAAAAAATACGCAAGGAAATTGCTTTTTTTTATGATGATTTAGAAAATATTGTATCTAATACTAATTTTAAATCGACTTTTACAAAACTTAGTGATGATGAGTCTAGTAAACTAAAAAAAGCACCTAAGGGTTATGAACCCGAACATCCCGCAATAGAATTTTTAAAACTAAAGAGTTTTACTTCTTCGTATAAAATTAATGATAAAGACTTTAACAAATCTAACTTTGTACAAGAAGTAACTCAAAAGTGGCTACATTTAAAACCTTTAAACGATTTTCTTACTAGAGCTCTAGAAACAGAAGAATAACTATGCAAATTCAAGAACATTTCCCTTTAAAAAAATACAATACATTTGGTATCGAAGCGTTTGCAAAACGATACATCAAGGTAACCAATTTATCTGAATTGGAGCACGTATTGCATACTTACAAAAGCGACAAATTATTTATTTTGGGTGGCGGAAGCAATATGCTTTTAACTCAAGATATAGACGCTTTGGTTATACATATTGACATCAAAGGAAAGAAAGTTGTTGAAGAAAATGAAGATTATGTTTGGGTAGAAGCAAATGCTGGTGAAAATTGGCACGAATTTGTAGTGTGGTGTATTGATCAAAACTTTGGCGGACTCGAAAATATGTCGCTTATACCTGGTAATGTAGGTACAACCCCTGTACAAAACATAGGTGCTTATGGCACAGAAATAAAAGATACATTTGTACGCTGTACCGCTATGGAAATAGCTACACAACAACTGAAAACATTCAGTAGAGATGAGTGTCATTTTTCGTATAGAGAAAGTATTTTTAAACAAGAAGCCAAAGGAAAATACATTATAACTTCGGTGGTTTTTAAACTCACAAAGCGCCATCATAACATAAATGTTGAATATGGCGATATAAAAAATCAATTGGCCTCAAAACATATAGAAAATCCTACTATAAAAGATGTTTCCAATGCCGTAATTGCAATAAGAGAAAGTAAATTGCCAAATCCAAAAGAATTGGGAAATAGCGGTAGTTTTTTTAAAAATCCTATTATTACAAAAGATCATTTTAATGCAGTACAGCAAAAATTTCCAGATATAAAACATTTTCAAGTATCGGATACTTTGGTTAAAGTTCCTGCTGGTTGGCTTATAGAACAAGCGGGTTACAAAGGCTTTAGAAAAGGTGATGCAGGCGTGCATAAAAATCAAGCATTGGTTTTAGTAAATTACGGAAACGCCACAGGACAAGATATTTTAAACCTTTCAAAAGAAGTACAAAAAGCTGTTTTAGATAAATTTGATATAGCTATTGAAGCCGAAGTTAATATCATATAATGAAAATTATAGAAACCAATCGATTCTATTTAAGAACGTTTCAAGAAACAGACGCTTTCCATTTATTTTCCCTAAACAGTGATTGTGAAGTATTAAAATACACAGGTGATGTACCATTTGAAACTGTAGATGATGCTTTAGAATTTATAAAAAATTACAGAGCCTATCTAGATTTTGGTATGGGGCGCTGGGCAGTAATTCTTAAAGAAAACAATGCCTTTTTAGGATGGTGTGGTCTAAAATACAATCCCAAAACCGAACAAGTAGATTTAGGATTTCGATTCTTTCAAAAATATTGGAATAAAGGTTATGCTACAGAAGCGGCTCAAGCTTGTATAGAATATGGCTTTACAAAATTAAAACTTCAAAAAATAGTGGGTAGAGCTATGCAAGAAAACAAAGCTTCTATACAAGTTTTAAGAAAAGTAGGTATGACGTATGTAAGCACTATAGATTTTGAAGAACATCGAGGGGTTTTGTATGAAATTTATAATTTATAACTTAAACTTAACAATACAATTCTCGGTAAAATATAGGTTGTTTGCTGTGATATTATGTAATCTGAAAAAGAATAATTATTTTTTTGTTTAGTATCAAAAACATTATTCACAGATAATTCAAAAGTAAAAGGATTGTTTTTCTTTTGGTAACGTAAAGAACAATCTGTAACTTGAAAAAAGTTTATGCTTTTACTGTTTTCAAAATTTGACAAGCTTACATAGTTTACTTTAAAAATTAGATTCTTAAAAAAGGTGATTTCGGTTTCTGCTCTAAACTCATTGGAGCTAAATCGAGAAGTAGATAAACCTGATAATTGGGTAAAGTTTTTTGTATATCCTAGCATAAAATCGGGCCATTTTTTGTGAGCTGTTTTTACAGAAGCACCAATACTTTGATTATTTCTATTTGTAGAAAAATTTGCATTATTTGTAGTTTGGATATAATTGTACCAAGATAAACTTGTTTTTAGTTTACATGTAAATCGGTATATTTTTTTACTCACATCTGTTAATAATCTCCACGAAGTTTCTGGATTATTTGTAACAACAGGAGTGTTTATTTGATTAATTCCAGAAAGTACCACCTGATTACGAAGTGTTTGTTCTTTTTTGTTAAAATACAAATACGCATTCATTAGTATACCCCGAAACATATTCATTTTATTGTAATACAAACTAGCGTTATGATACTGTTCGTTTTGCAACATTGCGTTTCCTTTGTAAACCAAATTATAGCTTTGCAGTGTATAATTTTCGGCATACGCAGAGGCTTCAGCAAAAGAATTTATCAACTTATAATCAAACTGTATTTTCTCAGATTTGTTAAATTCATATTCGCTTGTAAACTGTGGTTGCCAAAAGTTTTTAGTAATAGTATTGTTGTTGATTTGTTGCGTAATTAAATGGTATTTATGAAAATAAATTGCTGGTTTGTTAATCCATTTTCCAAGTTTAAATTTATACTCAAGTCCAACATAAAAATCATTTAATTGATAATGCAAACGATTACCAAAGCCATCAAAATTATTTACAAGATTGGTAGACAAGACTTGTTGCTCTTGTGTGCTAAACAATGTGTTTTCAAAGTTGTTACCAAACACAGAATAAATATGGTTTTTATTGTTTACTATCCAATAATGTTTGCCTAAAATATCAACACTATGATTTTGTATTTCTTTTGTTTGATTTATAACATAAAAAGCATCACTAACTATAGGTATAACCCCCGATAAAAAAGGTTGATCGGTAAACCAATGATTTTGTGGTTTTGTTTTTTGGTAAGCATGATTAATTACAAATGTTGTATTGTGGTTATCATTGTAAGATTTATGCCATTCAAAATAATCTTTAAAAGATATATTGTCTGCTTTGGATAGCGTTTGAAAATTGGTGTTTAGGGTATTCGTAACCGATTTTAACAAATTATCAGTATTGTTATTACTTGCTTGAAATTGAATATTATAAAAAACTCGACTTGTTTTACTAAAATTAAAATCAAACTTTATGTTGGTAATACCCAAAATTGATTTTGAACTATTATTTAATGTTTTATTTTCGAATGAACTAAAACTGCTCTGTAAGTATTGATTATTACTTTCTTGAAATGCATTTAATAGTATTTTAGAAAAAATTGAATAACCAGAAATTGTGATTTTTTTATGAGCTGTAAAGCTATAGTTTAACGCTCCAAATTGAGACTTATTTTGCACGACATCTGTATTATCGTTTGTAAATGAAAATAAGTTGGTAAGCGATTTTCTACCCGAAATAAAACTGCTTATTCCTCCATCAAAACGTAATAAATCTTCAAATGTAAAAGTACTTCGACCTACATTGTTTATATCACCAATAAAGCTAATATTGTTTTTAGGTGTATAATAAAACAAAGCTGCATGAGCTAGATGATACCCTGTAGTATTTGCCACTTCTGCGGCAGCTTCTAGGTCTCCAAACACAAATTTCTTTTTATCAGATTTGAGTTTTACATTCATAGCAAGATCTTCACTATCTGACACTTGTTTCATAAAACCAACTTCATTAAAATGGTCTATTACTTCAATTTTATCTAGAGCATTTGCCGGAATATTTTCAACAGCAAGTTTACTTCCTCCTCCAAAAAAAGATTTCCCTTCTACAAGCATTTTAGTAACCTTTTTTCCTTGAACCGTTACATTGCCTTTTTTATCTACTTCTACTCCAGGCAATTTCTCAAGAACTTCTTTCATTTTGCGCTCGTTACCATTTGCAAACGCTTTTATATCGTAGGTTAAAGTATCTTTCTTTATATCTATGGGTTTATACTCATGCTTTATTATTACTTCTTTTAGAGTTTCTCCTGTTGGCACTAACTTAAAATCGTGATTTGTAATGGTGCTATTGGGCTGTATTACAAAAATTTCTTCTTTATAGCTTATGTAAGATACACTTACCTCATATTCAATACCGTTTTCTAGTTCAAGTTTGTATCTACCCAAATTATCGGCTATGGCAAATTTAAGAGAGGCTTTTTGTTGAAGTGGCTTGGCTATTATATTGGCACTTTCTAAAGGCTTTAAAGTACTCTGGTCTAAAACTTTACCTGTAAGCGTTTGAGAAAAAATGATGTATGGAAAAAATAGAAAAAGAAATAGTTTTTTTGGCATTATGTGTAAGTTATGATTTTATGAGATTTAAGGATAACCGCTTCGACTAAATTTAAAATAACTAATTATTATTTTTTATTTTTTGAATTTCACGGTATATTTTTGCATTAATATCTTGAAATTCACTTTCTGTTACCTCCATTCCTTTGTTGGGTTTATCTACTTTATCTGTTGTATTTAAATTAATTTTTGTTGCATATAAATATTTTATTCCGTCTAGTGTACCTTCTAAAACTAAACCAGGTAAACCGTCTAATCCCATAGGGCCAAAACTTGAAGGTATATCTGGTGTAAACCAAACCACAGGATGCAAAATGGTAGTAGTTTCTCTACCTTTATCTATCTTCTCTATCGTTGTTATTGCCTTATAACATTTAAAACCATTTACAACTTTGGTTTCACTTGTGATTTCCCAATTATATTGTTGAAATGGTACTGATACGTTAAATTTTTGTCCTTGAAGCTCTGCTTGATACATTTTTTCTTTTTGCTTATTATTTTTATAATATACAAGAGTACCTCCGTTAATTATGGTTGCAATTCGGTAATCATGGTTACTTTTTTCTTCGAGTTTATCTACTATTTGATAAATACTTGAAATGGAATCAAATACTAATGAAAATTGTATTTTTTCTTGGTTTTTCAAAAATTTTGAAGGAACATCTTTCTTTATAGTATCTTTAGCATGCATATCTACTCTATTCAAACCTCCCAAAGCTATATTATAAATAACTGTAGTACTTTTTTGAGCATGCAATAGTAGAGTATTACATAGTATAAAAATAAATAGTAGAAACTTTATTTTTCTTAATATCATAAGCAACAAGGTTATATGCCACAATATTATTTTGGCTAATCGTGGTTATCAAAAATTTGTTTTTCGAGTAACTCTTCCAATTGCTTTTCTGTTACTACTTTACCTTTTGAAGGTTTTTTAATATTGACAGTTTCTTGTTTATTTAATTCTATTTTAACGAGTCCGAATAATGTGCTTCTTTCTTGTAATTCGAGAATTAATCCTGGCAAACCACCATAACCTTTAGGTCCATAAGGCGCTGGAATTTTTGGACAATACCAAGCAATAACAGGAAAAGTAAATGAATCTATCGTTTTTGTAGTTGTGGCTTTATAACACAAAAAATCATTTATCATTTTTGTTTCATTTGCAAAATTCCAATTGTAAACACAATCTTTTTGAACAACAAGATTTCCTAAACCTTCTATTTCTACTTGATTAAATAAAAAATCATCAAACTTGTTTTTGTAATAAACTCCGTTTACTCCAGAAAATGAAAGAGAAAAACTAATATTTTGATTATCCGACTCTAAGTGTTCATTGGTATAAAAAACCATTTCACTTTCGTTAAAATCAATAGTAAATGTAATGTATTTAGCATTTTGTTTTGCTATTTCGTAAAAACTAGAAATTTCACTTTTTTCAAATTTTTCGTCTTCTCCAAAAGTTAAACTATATTGAGCAGAGCCGTTTTTAATTTGCCCCATTACATACAACGGTAATAATATGTATAATAAATATTTCAAATGCGGTTAAATAATTTACTAATTTCTATCATTGTGAATTTTTATGAGCATGTTTTCTACATCTTTAAGTGTAATTTTTTTGCCTTCTGTAATTTTTTCAATTTTTGCATCTTTTACATCAAATTCAATTTTTGAAGCATAAAAATACATTTTATTGTTTATTGATGCTTCCAATACTAAACCTGGCAAACCATCTAACCCTATTGGCCCAAAAGAACTCGGTATACTTGGTGTAAACCATACTTCTTTCATTATTGTTAGTTTTCTTTTTGTAATTGGGTTATAAATATCCTCGTAGGTTGTGGTTGCTTTGTAACAAAGATAGCCATTTATGGTTTTGCTTTCGTTGGTTATATTCCATTTGTATTGGTCGTATGGCAATTCTACTATATATTTTCCATCAAACGATGAGTTATCAAAATAAAATTTTTCTTTAGTTTCTATGTTTTTATAATAAATTTCGTTATCAATTTCAAAATTTAATAGTTCTTTATCATTGTCATTCTTCATTACTTCAATTTTCTTAAACTGAGATTCAGTGTTATTGTACAGCAATTCAAACTCTCTATTAAATTCAAGTTCAAAACTTTTTTTAAGTTTTAAATACATTTCGCTATTAGCAACTGGATTGCTTGCATTTTTTAGTTTATCTGCTTCTGTTTCGGTATTATATCTGGCTTTTTTGTATATTACTCGTGTTGTTTGAGAGTAGACATAGAAAAAATTTAGCAACATTAAAATTATTATTAACTTTTTCATATAATATTATTTAAAAAATTACAACCAAACACAAAATTGAATTTGGTTGTAATTGGAATTATTAATGTTGTGAATTCATACAATTATTGTACATCATATTGTATAATGAATTATACATTTTCGAGCTTTCAATACAACCAAAACTGTCTTCAAAAAGTTCCATACATGCTCCTGCTACTTGATTGCAATCTGCTACAACAATCTGATTAGATTGTTCATTTTTTTGCACTTTATTCTCTTTCACTATTTCCTCATCGGCCATTGTACTTGCCATACTAACACCGCTAAAAGCTATAAAAGCTAGTGCAGTAAAAATTACTTTTTTCATTTTCTTAAAATTTAAAATTAAACATTTGCGTTGGTTAACCAATACAAATGTGAAAAAAAAAATGATAATTGCAAATTTTTATGTTAAATTTATCAATGAAATACTCAATAAATATATTTTTTGTAAGTAAAATATGTAGTTTTTTTTTGTTTAAGTACATTATTCTAGTGTATTTATTCTTTTAACTTATATACTTTTCTAAACAAATCTTCCATAGTAATCACTTTTTTATGAGTGTCAAAAAAGATATTATTTTCTGTAGATTTTAAAATAGTCTGCGCTGTATAGGTAACTATTTTATCTTCTAGTTCCAATATAAAACCCTCTGGCACACTTATACCTTTTGGGCCACAACCAAAAGCCAATTTTTCGGTGTACCAAGCTGTTATGGGATATAAGGTATCTAGCTTTCCGTTTCCATAATCTATTTTTAAAACACAAGATGCTTTCTTGCATGTATATCCTAAAATTTCCTTTACATCGGTGGCATATTCCCAATGGGTTATATACCTGTAAGACAGTAATGTATCTTTATGTAAGGGTTCTTTTTCTTCCAAAAAAACTACATTAGAATTATTTTGTTTATAATAATTTCCTTCTGTATACGTGGCTGCTTCTAGAATAGAATAGTCATCACGAGATAATTTGCTAGGATTTTGAAAATATTTCATAAAAGTATCATTAAAAAGCAAAGTGGTAGTGTAAAGCTTTACCTTATCTTGAGCGTTTTTACCCAAATAGTCTTCTATCATATCTACATCTGTATTAAAACTTATGCTGTATGTTACCTCTTGTGTTTGACTAAAAATTATGGAGGTATACATCAATAAAAAGGTTATTTTTTTCATATTTAATGGGTTTGACAATTTATTAACGCTTTGTTTTTATGTTTATTACTAATAAACATTACAAAATGGCAAAATCTATTAAGTATATTTGCTATATTAACATTCTATATAGATACAAATGTACATTCCTAAAATATATGCCCTCGAAAATTTAGAGGAAATTCTAGAGTTTATCAAAAAATATAGTTTTTGTACTTTGGTAAACCAAAATCACGAAAAAATTTGGGCAACACATATTCCTTTACTTCTAGAAAAAACCAATGAGCAGTTGCTATTGCATGGTCATATCTCGAAACTAAATGAGCAAGGCAAGCTATTTGAAAGCAATCCATCGGTATTGGCAATATTTACTGGACCTCATAGTTATATATCACCTTCTTGGTACGACCATGAAAATGTGCCTACTTGGAACTATACAGCCGTACATGTTTATGGAACACTGACTGTTTTATCGTATGAGGAAACATTAGTATCGTTGCAAAAAATGATGAATCATTACGAAAGTGAGGCTCAAAGTTCTATTCGTTTTGAAAATTTATCCAAAAAAGTACAGCAAGAAGCAAAAGGTGTTCTCGCTTTTACTATTGCCATTGAAGATATACAAGCCGTAAAAAAACTATCTCAAAACCGAGACGATAAAAATTACAACCATATTATTACCAAACTTGAACAAAGCCAAAACAACCAAGCGCAAGAAATTGCTTTAGAAATGAAAAATAATAGAAAATTATAAGCAGAGAATAATATTCTATATCATTGTCAAATTTTGTATTTTTGCACCCGTTTATTAATTTTTACAAATGTACTTATTAGATATATTATTTTGGTTTTTTATTCTTATTGTAGCAATTCAATTTGTATACTACATTATTATCTTTGGTAAATTTTCTTTTGCTAAAAAACAAAATAATACCCAAAAAAATCTTCCCGTATCTGTAATAGTATGTGCAAAAAACGAAGAAGAAAATGTAAAAAAATTTATACCTTTTTTAGCAAAACAAAATTATCCCAATTACGAAATAGTGCTTATAGACGATGCTTCTAGAGACGAAACTTTAGAAATTTTTGAAGCTTTTGAAAAACAATACTCAAACATAAAACTAGTAAAAGTTGAAAACAATGAGGCTTTTTGGGGTAATAAAAAATTTGCACTCACTTTGGGAATAAAAGCTGCAAAAAACGAATATTTGGTTTTTATAGATGCCGATTGTTATCCAGAATCTGAAGATTGGTTGAAAGAAATTACAGCTTGTTTTTCTATAGAAAAGAAAATTGTGTTAGGTTACGGTGCTTACGAAAAAATTAAAAACTCATTCTTAAATAAATTAATTCGATTTGAAACCTTACTTACTGCAACGCAATATTTTTCGTGGGCAAAATTAGGCAAACCTTATATGGGTGTTGGAAGAAATATGGCTTACAAACGCGAAGAATTTTTTAGAGTAAGAGGGTTTATGGATCACATGAAAATACGCTCTGGTGATGATGACTTGTTTATCAATCAAGCTGCAAACAACCAAAATACCGCTATTTGCTTTACCGATAAAAGTTTTACCTATTCGATGCCTAAAACACGCTTTAAAGATTGGTTTATGCAAAAAAGAAGGCACGTTTCTACAGCATCTCACTATAAACTTAGTGATAAAGTAAAACTTGGTTTATTTTATACTTCGCAACTCTTATTTTATATACTTGCCATTATTTTGTTAAGCACTTTATTTCAATGGATTGCAGTAGTATCCATAGTTGCGTTTAGATTTATTTTTGTGTATATTTCTATGGGATATTCAGCAAGTAAACTAAAAGAAAAAGATACCTTGTATTGGTTGCCTTTTATAGAAATCGCGCTTATACTTACTCAATTTCAAGTATTTACTACTAATCTATTTTCAAAACCTGTACATTGGAAATAAAAGATTATATAGTCAAAGCCAAAGCTGGCGATCAAGTCGCTTTTACTTACTTACTCGATAAGTATTGGAATGAGGTATATGGCTTTATGCTAAAGCGTACCGAAAACGAAACCGATGCCGAAGATATTACCATTGAAACTTTTTCAAAAGCATTTGACAAAATAGCAAATTACAACCCAGATTATCAATTTAATACATGGCTTATTGCTATTGCAAAAAATGTTCATATTGACTTATTACGAAAGAAAAAATCTTCTTTGTTTATCGAAATTACAGATGAAGAAGATCACCAAGCATACAATGTAGCCGATTCTTCTCCTTCTGCTGAAGATGATTTAATTACCGAACAAAATCTTTCTCAATTGCTACAATTCATTAAAGAATTGAAACCTCATTATCAAGAAATTATACAGCTTCGTTACTTTCAAGAGCTAAGTTATCAAGAAATTTCCGAACAACTTAACGAGCCACTAAGCAACGTAAAAATCAAACTATTAAGAGCAAAAAAGTTACTTGCTGAAGTTATTTTGCAAAAAAATAAATAGCTGTAAAATTAAATTTCACTTTCATTACAATATAACACAATTGTTTGCGTTATTATTACAAATAACCGCTATATGACAAAAAAATACCTAACAATTAATAAATTTTATAAATTATGTTCAACGTTAGTATTTTTGAAAAAAAATGGCTTGATCTTGTTTTTGAAGGAAAAAACAAAGAATATGGAGCCTATCAATTGCGTAGAGAAAACTCAAAAACAACTTTTTTTGCTTTTCTTACAGGAATAAGCATTATAGGAAGTGGTGTTTTTATTTTAAGCTCGTTTGCCACCACAAAACCTATAGTAACAGATGATGGACCAATATTAAAACCCGCTGTATCAATTGACGAATTTGTACATCATGTGCAAAATCTATCAAAGGAAAAAAAATTGGTTACACCTCCAAGTAACAAAAGCGAAACAATGCCAAAAAAACCATCTTTAGCCAATTTGGTGGTATCTAGCAGTTCGCAAGCACAACAAAATATTTTAACCAACGAAGATTTATTAAAACAACAACAAAATACATCTTCTACGGGAGTTACTGGAGGTACAGGTCAAAACGTAGGACAATTAGGTGGTGGTACAGATACAGGCGGAACAAATACAGATTCAAGCGGAAATGGTGGTGAAATTTTTGATACTTCTGCTGTTGAAATAGAACCAAGTTTTCCTGGTGGAGTAGACAAGTTTCGTCAGTTTATTGGCAGTAATTTTAGATTTGAATCAGACGATGATGAAAGTATAAACCTCTTAATTCAATTTATTGTTGAAAAAAATGGTCAGATTACCGATGTTGAAGTCGTTAAAAGCAATAATGAAGAAGCCAATAAAGAAGCTGTACGTGTGCTTAAATCTTTAAAAACAAAGTGGAATCCTGGTAAAATGGGCGACAAAGCTGTTCGTGTTCAATATAAAATTCCTATTCGAATCAATCCATAAATAATCTGATTTTAGTTTTTAGTTTGGTTGTGCCTGTTTGCTATTGTAAACAGGCATTTTTAGTTATTTTTATCAATCAATATAAGAATTTATAGATGTAAATATTAGTATCTTTGCAGGCAATATATCTTTACTATGGAAAACTCTTCAAACAATATATTTCCTCCGGTAGGAAAACCAAAATGGCTAAGAGTAAAGCTCCCTACAGGAAAAAACTATACCGAACTGCGCAGTTTGGTAGACAAATATAAACTCAACACCATTTGCACATCAGGTAGTTGCCCTAATATGGGCGAATGTTGGGGCGAAGGCACAGCAACTTTTATGATATTGGGCAACATCTGCACACGTTCTTGTGGATTTTGTGGTGTAAAAACAGGGCGTCCAGAAGATGTAGATTGGGACGAACCCGAAAAAGTAGCACGCTCTATAAAACTCATGAATATAAAACATGCAGTAATTACAAGTGTAGACAGAGATGACTTGAAAGATATGGGTTCTATAATTTGGCAAGAAACCGTAGAAGCTATACGAAGAATGAACCCGCAAACTACCTTAGAAACACTTATTCCAGATTTTCAAGGCATACACAAACATATAGATAGAATTGTAGAGGCAAATCCAGAGGTAGTTTCACACAATATGGAAACAGTCCGTAGGCTAACACGTGAAGTACGCATACAAGCAAAATACGATCGTAGTCTTGAAGTTTTAAACTATTTAAAAGAACAAGGTATTCGTAGAACCAAGTCGGGTATTATGTTAGGATTGGGCGAAACACAAGAAGAAGTTATCGAAACCATGCACGATATTCGCAACCAAAATGTAGATATCATCACCATTGGGCAATATTTGCAACCTAGTAAAAAACATTTACCTGTAAAATATTTTGTTACACCCGATGAATTTGCAAAATATGAACAAATAGGTAAAGAATTAGGTTTTAGACATGTAGAAAGTGGTGCTTTGGTACGCTCTAGCTATCATGCCGAGAAACATATTTTATAAGAATAAAACTATTAAATCTAATGGATTTTTTTAGACAATTTCATTCTTTAATATTAGTATTAGAAGAAATAACTCTAATAGAGTTACAATAATATAAAAAGAAAAAGAATTATATCTAACATCAAAAATCTTCATTGGATTTATTAATTGAATGTTATTTTTTTCTATTAATTTATCTACAATTTTATTATAAAAATTTATTAATAAAGCCAATGATAGAAACATAAAATCAAGACTAATTATTATAGGTAAAGCTTCGGTAATACTATTATTGGTCCAAAAACTATTAATGAAAAATATAAATAGGATTACAAAATAATATATAATTAAAAATATTAAAGGATTTTTTTATATTGGTAGAACCATTTATAACAAACGAAATTTTTTATAATTAATATTACTAAAAATAAAATAAATCTACTCATCAAAAATTTAATTTAAACATCCATTCATTTAAATCAAATATATGTATATTATTAGTTAGTATAATATCCTTTTTTATAATAATCCTAATTTTGAAATCCTTTCAAAAGAACGACTTGAATTAGACACAATTTCGGCAGTAAAAATACAATGGAAAAAATAAAAATTGCTATAAATGGTTTTGGTAGAATAGGAAGAAACCTTTTTAGACTACTTATCAATCATCCTACGATTGAAGTCGTTGCTATAAACGATATTGCAGACAATCGTACCATGGCTCATTTACTTAAATATGATAGTATTCATGGTAAACTACCACAAGAAGTTACTTTTACAAATGATGCCATTTTGGTTGATGGAATCCCTTTCTTATTTTTCCATGAAAAAGAAATTAGCCGTCTTCATTGGAAAAATTTGGCTGTTGATTTTGTAATTGAATGTACAGGAAAATTTAAAACTTTTGAAGAAATACAGCAACATATTGACGCTGGAGCAAAAAAAGTAATTCTTTCTGCACCTAGCGAAGTAGAAGAAATTAAAACCATAGTGCTTGGTGTTAATGAATTTACTTTAAACGGTACTGAAACAATAGTTTCAAATGCAAGTTGTACAACCAACAATGCTGCACCCATGATAAAAGTAATTGATGAACTTTGTGGTATTGAACAAGCTTATATCACAACGGTACATTCTTATACTACAGATCAAAGTTTGCACGATCAACCTCATAAAGACCTTCGTAGAGCGCGTGGTGCAACACAAAGCATAGTGCCTACTACTACAGGTGCTGCTAAAGCTTTAACCAAAATTTTTCCTAAATTGGATACCAAATTAGGAGGTTGTGGTATACGAGTACCTGTGCCCGATGGTTCACTTACCGATATTACTTGCAATGTATCCAAATCTATTTCGATAGAAGAAATCAATTTGGCATTCAAAACAGCATCTCAAACATACTTAAAAGGCATACTAGATTATACTGAAGATCCTATTGTTTCGGTGGATATTCTTGATAACCCTCATTCGTGTGTATTTGACGCTCAACTAACTTCTGTAATAGACAATATGGTGAAAGTTGTAGGATGGTATGATAATGAAATTGGATATTCTAATAGATTAATAGATTTAATACTCTACATGAATTTGATAAAAAAATAGTTGCTCAAAAAGCAACTATTTTTTTTAATATTGATGTATTAATTCTCTTATAAGTTTTCTTACATGAGGTTCTGCTTGCTGTGCAGCCTTGAGTACCTCTGCATGATTTACTTCTTCTATGTTTTCTTCATCGCCCATATCGGTAATTACAGAAAGTCCAAAAGTTTCAAGCTCCATGTGTCGTGCTACAATCACTTCGGGTACTGTAGACATACCTACACAGTCTGCACCCAAAATTTTCACCATTTTATACTCATGCAAAGTTTCAAAAGTAGGACCTTGTAAACCTAAATACACGCCATCGTGAACTGTAATGTCATTTTCGTTGGCTATTTGTTTAACTTTTGAAATCATAGCTTTGCTATATGGCTCGCTCATGTTTACAAATCTTGGACCAAATCGCTCATCATTTTTGCCTCGCAAAGGATGCTCGGGCATCATGTTTATATGGTCTGTAATACAAACGATAGAACCAACCTTGTATGAGGTATTTACACCACCAGAAGCATTGGAAACAATCAGTTTTTTAACGCCTAAATATTTCATTACTCGAACAGGAAAAGTAACTTCTTGCATAGAATATCCTTCATAATAATGAAACCTTCCTTGCATAGCTACTACATTTTTACCTCCTACTTCACCAAATACCAAAGCACCTTTATGCCCTTGTACGGTAGAAACAGGAAAATTGGGTATTGAAGCATAATCCAATACATATTCTACATCTATATCGTTTGTAAAACTCCCTAATCCAGAGCCTAAAATAACACCATATTCTGGTGTAAATTGGGTTTTTTCTAAAATAAAATCAACCGTTTCTTGAACTTTTTCCCACATAATCTACTATTAATTTATCAAAATTGTCTCCACCAGAAATAAACTTACTTTGAATAGGTAAATAATATAATTTTTCAAAATAATTGTTAGGCATACGCACATAATCTTTTTCGGTGGTTACAATTGGTTTATTATTTGCTTTATTTTTTATTGTAACACATTCTTTTTCAGAAAAATAATGATGATCTGGAAAAACCATAATCTCATCATTTTCATTTTGCAAATATCGAAAAAATGGTTCAGGTTTGGCTATACCTGCTACCAATACTTTATTTGTGTGTTTTATTTGTTGTACTTCTATATCATCTATATTACTGTACAGCTTGTTGTCATAACCAATAGTTGTAAAAAACACAGATGCTTCTTTTTTACTATAAGGCTTTATTTTTTCAATATATTTTTGGCGCACAATATCCGACAAATCATTGGGGCATTTTGTGACAATTATCACATCGGCTCTTTTTGCTCCAGGTTTTGTTTCTCTTAAATTTCCTGTAGGCAACACAAAATCTTTTACAAATAAATCGTCAAATGCTGTGAGCAAGATGTAAAAACCTGCTTTAACTTTTCTATGTTGGAAAGCGTCATCAAGTAAAATTACATCAGGCTTGTATTGGTTTATTAAGTTTTTTATGCCTAAAGTTCTATTCGCCTCTACTGCAACGGTAACTTGAGGAAACTTTTTATAGATTTGAAAAGGTTCATCTCCAATCATTTCTAGAGTTGTAGATGAATTCGCTACCAAAAAACCTTTGGTTTTTCTTTTATATCCTCTACTTAATGTTGCTAATTTATAATGAGGTGATAATAAACGTATCAAATATTCTATTTGTGGGGTTTTACCTGTACCCCCAACACTTAAATTTCCTACGGCTATAATTGGAATTGAAAAACTAGTAGATTTTTTAAGTTGAACATCGTATAAAAAATTACGAATTGTAGTTATCAAACCATATAAGATAGAAAAAGGAAAAAGAATTTTTCGCAATAAATTCATACGAGCAATTTAGCAAACTATTTTAATCATTATAGTAATGATACGAGCCTATAATAAGCTGTAACACTATAAAAATGATTATTACCAAAAGCAAAGATACAAAACACAACGGTAAAAAATCTTCTGTACCAAATTTAAACTTTCATTTAGTATCTTTGAAACTTAAAAAAACACAATACTTTTCTATGCAAATAAGTTCTGTAATTACTGTTTTAGAAGAATTAGCTCCTCTAGCCTATGCTGAAGATTTTGACAATGTTGGCCTATTGGTAGGCGATAAAAACACTATTTGTACAGGAATTTTGGTATGCCACGATGCTTTGGAACAAGTAATTGATGAGGCTATAGCAAAAAATTGTAACCTCGTAGTATGCTTTCATCCTATTCTATTTTCGGGCATTAAAAAAATTACCGGACAAGATTATGTTCAAAAATCTGTAATAAAAGCTATAAAAAATGATATTGCTATTTATGCCATTCATACAGCTCTAGACAACCATAGAAATGGCGTTAATAAAATATTTTGCAATGCACTGGGCTTAATAAACACTAAAATATTAGTACCTAAGCAAAATTTTATACAAAAACTAGTTACCTATGCCCCTATTGATTGTGCAAATGCTGTAAAACAAGCCTTATTTAATGCTGGCGCAGGCAACATAGCAAACTACGACAACTGTAGTTTTACATCGGAAGGAATTGGAAGCTATAGAGGTAACGAGCTCAGTAATCCAACAATAGGTACAAAAGGGGTTCTTACACACACACTTGAACAAAAAATAGAAGTTATTTTTGAAAAACATCTACAAAAACAAATCATTAATGCTTTATTTTCAAGTCATATCTATGAAGAAATAGCTTATGAAATTTATAATCTAGAAAACAAACACCAACAAGTTGGACTAGGTATGATAGGCGAACTTGAACATGAAATAAACGAAATAGATTTTTTACATTTTGTAAAGAAAACCATGCAATGCGGAGGAATAAGGCATTCAAAATTATTGGGTAAAAACATTAAAAAAGTAGCTGTTTTAGGAGGCTCTGGAAGTTTTGCTATACCCAATGCAATTACAGCTCAAGCCGATATTTATGTAACGGCCGATTTAAAATACCACGATTTTTACAAAGCTGAAAACAAACTAGTTGTTGCTGATATTGGTCATTTTGAAAGTGAAAGATTTACAAAAAATTATATTGTTGATTTTCTTAAAGAAAAAATTACTAATTTTGCAATCGTTTTATCAGAAATAAATACAAATCCAGTTAAGTACTTATAAATATGGCTACTACAAAAGAAATGAGCGTTGAAGAGAAGTTAAGAGCGCTATACGATTTACAAATAATCGATACCAGAATTGACGAAATTAGAAATGTAAGAGGTGAATTACCTCTAGAAGTTGATGATTTGGAAGACGAAGTAGCAGGTTTAACGATACGTTTGGAAAAGCTTCAAAATGAATTGGTAAGTATTGATGAACAAATCAAAACTAAAAAAAGTGCTATTGAAGAACATCAAGCAGCTATAAAAAAATACAACGAACAACAAAAAGAAGTAAGAAATAATAGAGAATTTAACTCATTGTCAAAAGAAATTGAGTTTCAAGAACTTGAAATACAATTGGCAGAAAAACAAATAAAAGAGTTAAAAGCATCTATCGAGTTTAAGAAAAATGTAGTTGAAACTTCTAAAGAAAAACTAGAAGAAAAATTAACTCACCTTACACACAAAAAATCAGAATTAAACGATATTATGGCAGAAACTCAAAAAGAAGAAAACTTTTTGTTGGAAAAATCTGCTGAATATGAAAAAATGATAGACGAACGCTTACTTGCGGCTTACAAAAGAATTCGCGGTAGTGTACGCAACGGTTTAGCTGTAGTTTCTATAGAGCGTGGTGCTTCGGCAGGTTCATACTTTACAATTCCACCACAAACACAAGTAGAAATTGCCTCTCGTAAAAAAATAATTACAGATGAGCATTCTGGTAGAATTTTGGTAGACAATGCCTTAGCACTAGAAGAAAAAAATAAAATGGACGAACTTTTCGCCAAACTATAAAAAATTAAACCACGCTTAGTCGTGGTTTTTTTATGTTCTAAATGAATTAAATACCGAAACAAAAGTTTATTTTTGCGGTATGGAAGAAAATTTAGTTCGAATAAACAAATTTTTATCAGAAATTGGCTTTTGCTCGCGCCGAGAAGCCGACAAACTTATCGAACAAGGCAGAGTAACTATAAATGGTGCTGTTCCAGAAATGGGAACCAAAGTAAGTGCTAACGACGATATACGTGTAAACGGTAAACAAATAGGAGAAAAGAAACAAGCTAGAATTTACCTTGCTTTTCATAAACCTGTCGGTATCGAGTGTACAACCAATACTTCTGTTAAAAACAATATTGTAGATTATATTAATTACCCCGAAAGAATATTTCCAATTGGCCGACTAGACAAAGCTAGCGAAGGTCTAATTTTTATGACTAATGATGGAGATATAGTAAATAAAATATTAAGAGCAAGAAACAATCACGAAAAAGAATACATTGTTACCGTAAACAAGCCTATTACCGAAAAATTTATTGAAAAAATGAGTAATGGCGTTCCAATTTTGGAAACTGTTACCCGAAAATGTAAAGTAACAAAAATAAGTCAGTTTGTTTTCAAAATAATACTTACACAAGGATTAAACAGACAAATACGCAGAATGTGCGAATATTTAGGATACGATGTTGTAGCCTTAAAAAGAACAAGAATAATAAATATTTCTTTGGATATTCCTGTAGGAAAATATAGAGATTTAACCACCAAAGAGGTAGAAGTTCTCAACCAACTTATTGCACCGTCTAGCAAAACCGAAGAAGCTAGTTTACCCAAACAAAATGTAAAAAAATCAAACCCAAATCATGAGCAGAAATCTCGATATAAAAAAAGAAATTGAACGTTACCACAAAAGTAATTATTCCAAAAAAATAGCAATACAACGCCTACTTGAAGAAGGTTTTACACAAGAAGAAATAAATGAGCATATTGCCATTTTTAACCATGTAGATACCGATTATTTTGACACGCTATCTTACTTTTTCCCTGGATTAGTGTTTTTAATTATGGTATTTATGGCAACAGTTTACAGTGCTTATGATTTTAATAATTATTTATTGAAATTTTTATTTATTATCATTGCTGCATCAATTATTTACATCATAAAATTATACTATCAAAATAAAACAATAGCTAAATTAATTACGCTTGTACTCACAATACTAAGCTTGGCAGCAATACTGTATTTGTATGTTTCACATAGTATTAAATTAGTACCTTTTGTAGTATTTATTAGTTTTAACATACTTATATTATTAAGTGTTTTTAAAAGTTTAAAGATTAAAAATACGACAATTAAAAATCAATAAATTTTATGGCAAAAAAACTATTCATTCTATTTTTTGTTGTGCTCAACATAGCGCAGGCTCAAGAAAAGCATCTTAAAAACATACAAAAATTAACATTTGGTGGTGATAATGCCGAAGCTTATTTTAGTCCCGATGGATCTAAACTTACACTTCAAGTGACCAATTCAGAAATTGGAGCAAGTTGCGACCAAATTTATTTATTAGATTTAAAATTAAAAGAAATTAATACACAAAGCCTACAAAGAATTTCTACTGGAAAAGGAAGAACTACATGCTCTTATTTTATGCCAGACGGAAAACATATACTATACGCCTCTACACATGCTTATAATAATGCTTGCCCCGAACCTCCAAAACCTATCGACGGAAAATATCTATGGGCAGTATATCCAGAATTTGACATTTATATGGCCGACTTACAAGGCAATATTGTAAAACAACTTACCAATACACCTGGCTATGATGCCGAAGCTGTTGTATCGCCCGACGGAAAAAAAATTGCTTTTACAAGTACTCGTAGTGGCGATTTAGAACTCTACACAATGGATATCGATGGCAGCAATATAAAACAAATTACAAATGGTTTAGGTTACGATGGAGGAAGTTTTTTTTCGCACGATAGTAAAAAATTAGTATTCCGTTCATCAAGACCAAAAACCGATGAAGCCATAAAAGAATATAAAGATTTGCTAGCCAAAAACCTTGTCGCTCCTACCGAAATGGAAATTTATACATGCAATATAGATGGTAGCGATTTAAAACAAATTACACATTTAGGAAAAGCAAATTGGGCTCCTTTTTTTCATCCTTCAGATAAAAAAATTATTTTTTCTTCCAATCATCATTCTACTAAAGGTTATGATTTTCAGTTGTTTACGATAGATACTGAGGGTAATAATCTACAACAAATTACGTATGAAAGCGAGTTTAATGCCTTTCCAATGTTTTCTCCCGATGGCAAAAAATTAGTGTTTTCGAGCAATCGTCAGCAAAGCAAACCTAGAGAAACCAATGTATTTATTGCCGATTGGGTAGAAGGTGATGCTAGCGAAATTACACAAGAACCAAACTTAAAAAAGCATATTCAATTTTTGTCTTCAGATGCCTTAGAAGGAAGATTAACAGGCTCTAAAGGAGAAAAAAAAGCAGCAGAATATCTTGCAAAAGAATTAAAAACATTAAAACTAAAACCTTACAACAAAACATTTTTTCAAGATTTTGATTACAAAGTAAGGCTAAACCCACACGATACATTACAAGTTGCAGCAAACTCTGGCCGAAATGTAATTGGATATCTAGATAATAAAGCCAAAAAAACAATAGTTATTGGTGCACATTACGATCATTTGGGCAGAAACGAACACAACAATTCTACCAAAGCAAATTCAAAAGGTGAAATACACAACGGAGCAGATGACAATGCCTCTGGAGTTTCTGCTGTACTTGAATTGGCTAGAATGTTTAGTACAAATAAAACAGTAGAAGATACCAACTATATTTTTGCTTTTTTCTCTGGAGAAGAAGATGGACTAATAGGCTCGAAACATCTTGCCGAAACTTTAAAAAATAAGTTTCCAAACATAACTGCCATGATAAACCTAGATATGGTTGGCCGATTGGACAAAGATAAAAACCTAACCGTTGGAGGTATAGGCACTTGCCCCGATTTTAAAAATATTGTAGAAAAAAATAAACCCGCAGGGTTTCATGTAACATTAGACGAAAATGGCATTGGCCCCTCAGATCATACTTCATTTTATTTAAAAGATATTCCTGTTTTATTTTTCTTTACCGGAACGCACAACGACTACCACAAGCCTAGTGACGATGAAGATAAAATAAATTATTATGGTGTAAAAAACATTACCGATTATGTATTTAGAATTTCAAATGAATTGTCGAATCTAAGTACTGTAACTTTTACAAAAACCAAGATTAATGCTCAAAAAACAACTCCAAAATATAAAGTTACATTGGGTATTATGCCCGATTATACAGATAAAGGAGATGGTTTACATATTGATGGTGTAACTGAAAACCGCCCTGCTCAAAAAGCCGGACTTAAAGAGGGTGATATTCTTACAAAAATTAACGATTGCGTTATAAAAGAAGTATACAGCTATATGGAATGCCTCTCAAAACTTAATGCTGGTGATGAAGTTACAATTGAGTTTAAAAGAAATGGTGAATCCTTTGTAGTAAAAACAAAACTATAAATAACAAAAACGCCTCTACTATTTGAGGCGTTTTATTTTAAGATATTGTTCCAAAAGCAAATGCCTTATAAATAGTAAACTTTAATCCGTTTCGAAAGTATTTTTCTAGAATAAAACTAAAAACAATACAACATTCAAATCCATTCAATAGTAATATATTACATGAAAGCCTTTTATTTAGCACTTAAAAAAAATCAACGTTTTGCAAAAATCGTTACTCAATATACATCAAATTAACAATTTTGTTATCAACTATAACGTTTTCGTTAATAACCTAGTTCTTTTTCTATAGATTATAAATTTTGTTATAAAACCTTATGAACGAATTTTGCAACTCATATTCTTATTATCTCTAAAAAACGTATCCAAATGAAAAAACATAACTACAGTGCAGGTCCATGTATACTTCCGCAAGAAGTGTTTGAAAAATCGGCACAAGCCTTACTCAATTTTAACAATTCTGACTTATCAATATTAGAAATATCACATAGAAGTAAAGACTTTGTAGCTGTAATGGAAGAAGCCCGAAACTTAGTTTTAGAACTGCTAGGTTTACAAAACAAAGGATATCAAGTTTTATTTTTGGCTGGAGGTGCTAGTTTAGAATTTTTAATGGTGCCTTACAACTTAATGAAAGTAAATGGAAAAGCAGCTTATTTAGAAACAGGCACTTGGGCTGTTAATGCAATAAAAGAGGCAAAATTGTTTGGAGAAACTCAGATAGTAGCGAGTTCTAGCGATAGTAATTTTAATTTTATTCCAAAAAATTACGAAATTCCAACAAACGCCGATTATTTTCATTGTACAAGCAACAATACCATTTTTGGTACACAAATGAAATCATTTCCAAAAACCAATATTCCTTTGGTTTGCGATATGAGTTCGGATATTTTTTCAAGAACTTTAGATTTTGAACAATTTGATTTAATTTATGCTGGAGCTCAAAAAAATATGGGTCCAGCAGGAACAACATTAGTGGTTGTAAAAGAAGAAATTTTAGGAAAATCTGGTCGTACAATTCCAAGTATGCTCGATTATCAAAAACATATTAAAGCAGAAAGTATGTACAATACGCCGCCTGTTTTTCCTATTTATGCTTCTTTATTAACATTACAATGGCTTAAAAACAAGGGTGGCATTAGTGCTATAGAGCAAAAAAACCAAGCCAAAGCCACACTATTGTATAACGAAATAGATAGAAACCCATTGTTTAAAGGAACTGCAGCCGTTGAAGACAGAAGTATTATGAATGCCACGTTCTTATTACACGATGAAAACCACACTTCTATTTTTGACAAAATGTGGAAAGAGGCAGGTATTTCTGGTTTGGCAGGCCATCGTTCTGTAGGCGGCTATAGAGCATCTATGTACAATGCTTTACCTATCGAAAGTGTGCAAGTATTAGTAGATGTAATGCAAGCATTAGAAAAAGCAGTTTAGGTATGAAAAATTTATTTCTTTTTTTAGCATTAGTTTTTATAACACAGAATTCTTTTTCTCAAAAAAAGGAAAGCGAAAACTCTGTTCAAATTAAAAATGTAATTAGTACATTCATGCAATGTCTTGTAAAAAAAGACAGTGTAAAATTTTATAATCTATTTTACGACAAACCCGAAAAAGTAGTTTGGTGTGGTGTTTTTAAAGAGAAAACTCAACAAGAACGTTTAAAAAAAGATAGCTCCAAAAAAGATAATTTTTCAGGCGATTACAAAACATTTTATAGAAGTATCTCAGATTCAGGAACCGATGAAGAAAAATTTTATAACATTATTATAAAAGAAGATGGCGCCATTGCTACTGTAATTTTTGACTACAGTTTTTGGGAAAATAACGTTAAAATAAATTGGGGTAAAGAAAGTTGGGGTTTAATGAAAATTAATGGAGAATGGAAAATTACAAGCGTAATTTTTTCATACGAAACTGAAAAATATAATCCAGAACCCAAAAAGAGAAAATAAATAATGAATTTTAACTGCAAAGAAGATTATATTTTAGAAAATGATGTTGTGCGTTTACAACCACTACAAAATTCTGATTTTGAAAAATTAGTTGTATTTTCTATAAACGAACCCGAACTTTGGAGTTACAATGCAAATGGCCCAGATAGCCCAGAGCATTTGAAAAAATATATTGAAAAGGCTTTATCACAAAGAGAAAAACTAGTAGAATATCCATTTATTGTTTTTGATAAAACTAAAAATAAATTTGCAGGAAGTACACGTTTTTACAACATCAATCTAGAAGCAAAACATTTAGAAATAGGTTTTACTTGGTATGGTAAAGAGTTTCAAGGAACCTTGCTAAACAAAAATTGCAAATATTTACTTTTGGAATTTGCCTTCGAAAAAATGAATTTAGAACGTGTTGGTTTTAGAGCTAATAATTTAAATCAAAGAAGCATCAATGCCATGAAAAGCATAGGTTGTATCAAAGAGGGAATACTAAGAAATTTTAATACAGATGCTAAAGGAAATCGTATTGATGCAATAGTATTAAGCATTCTAAAAAATGAATGGTTTACATCAGTAAAAAACAATTTAAAAAACAGAATTAGTAATACCAATTCGTAAAAAAGTTTACAAAAAATAAAATATAATACTTAAACCCTACTTACCCCTAGTAGGTTTTCCCCTTTTGGGGTTAGGGGGCATACATGAAAGTTTTAGCCAACGACGGAATTTCACAAGCTGGAAAAATTGCTTTAGAAAAAGGTGGATTTGAAGTAATCACTACAAAAGTAGCTCAAGAACAAATTGCAAACTATATCAATCAAAACCATATTGATGTACTATTGGTACGAAGCGCAACCAAAGTACGAAAAGATATTGTAGATGCTTGCCCTAGTTTAAAAATAATAGGTCGCGGAGGCGTTGGCATGGACAACATTGATGTAGAATACGCTCGCAGTAAAGGACTTCATGTGATTAATACTCCTGCATCGTCTAGCGAAAGTGTAGCAGAACTTGTTTTTGCTCATTTATTCTCAGGCGTTCGTTTTCTACAAGACTCCAACAGAAATATGCCTTTGGAAGGCGATACCAACTTTGAAAATTTGAAAAAAGCATACGCAAATGGTATAGAACTTCGTGGGAAAAACTTGGGTATTATAGGATTTGGGCGCATTGGACAAGCCGTAGCCAAAATGGCAATTGGTTTGGGTATGCACGTTTTGGCTTTTGATAAATTTGTACCAGAAGCTAGTATAAGTTTAGATTTTTTCGATGGGCAAAAGTTAGATTTTACCATAAAAACAATTTCTTTTGAAGAAGTTTTAGAAAAATCAGATTTTATTACATTACATGTGCCTGCACAAAACGGATATGTAATAGACAAAGCCGAAATAGAACTTATGAAACCTAACTGCGGTATTATAAATTGTGCGCGAGGTGGTGTAATTAATGAAGTGGCTTTGGTAGAAGCTTTAGAAAACAACACCTTATCTTTTGCAGGTCTAGATGTTTTTGAACATGAGCCTTCTCCAGAAATTCAAATATTAATGCACCCAAAAATATCACTTACACCACATATTGGTGCCGCTACTCTAGAAGCTCAAGATAGAATTGGCACAGAACTTGCCGAACAAATTATACATTTACTGAAAAGAAATTAAATTTTCATTTTTAGTAAAAAAATTATACATTTGATTAATAACAAATTAACAACAAAAAAATGTTTGAACAACTAACAGATTTAGTAAAACAGTTTGGAGCAGATGCAGTAGTAAATAATCCTGCCGTTCCCAACGAACAAAATGATGCTGTACTAGAACACGCTAGCGGAAATATACTAGATACTCTAAAAAATATTGCTTCGCAAGAAGGTGGTGCAGATTTAATAGGAAGTTTATTTCAAGGTGACAATGCCGAAGATGGATCTAATCCCGTAGTACAACAAATTACCAATCAATTATCGGGAAGTTTGGGAGAAAAATTTGGCTTAAGTGCCGATGATGCTTCTGGTGTAGCTGGAAGTTTAATTCCAAAAGTTTTAGGCTCGCTTATTGGTGGTGCAAAAGACCCTAACAATTCAAGCATACAAATTACAGATATTATTGGAGCATTAACCAATGGAAATGGCGGAGGCGGCATCATGGATGCCATATCTAAATACGGAGGAATGTTTGGATTAGACCAAGATGGAGACGGACAAGTAGGTATGAGCGATGCTGTTTCGGCAGTTACAAAAAACTCTGGAGGCTTAGGCGGACTTTTAGGAAAATTGTTTGGTAAAAAATAAACTAAATATATTATTTATGGGAAGAATAGGAGGTTCTGAGATAATTATCTTGATTTTACCAATAATTATAGTATTTCTTATTGGCTATTTTATAGGAAAAGGTGCTGGATATAGAAAAGGTATACAAGACTGTTTAAAAAAATAGAATTTCAAAAAATACAGTGTTAAAAGCATCAGTTTATTCTGATGCTTTTTGTATTTTTATATCATAAAATAATACCGATGAAGAAGATATTATTTGTTGTTTTATTTCTATCTATTACAATTGTAGCTTGTACAGCAAAACACAAAGCAATAAGTGAAGACAAACCCAAACTAGAAAGCGATACGATTAAAATAGCCAACAGCGATATTGAGTATGAAGTAATCATTATCGATGCTGGATTTAGCAGTTGGTTTAATACTTTTGCCAAAAGCAGAAATTATTATTCACAATCTTATCTAGAAGCAAGAAACAGGGTTTGGGTACAAGAATGGAACCGAAGAGCAATGCTACCTATGCAATACAATAGTATGCTGTATGAAATGCAAATAGATTACCAAAACAATATAAATTATGGGTACGAAGTAAACTATATGCTCTATCATTATTTGGTTTATTTTCAACTTACAAACAAACAATCTTTAGGCGGATTTGTAGCAAGGTTATAATAGTATTTTATGAGCAGTTTAAAAAAGAAGTGGAATATCACGAGTAATTTTCAATTCGTATTAATTTTAATTGTATTTGCAGTTACAGGTTCTACATCTGCATATATTGCCAAACCAATACTTAGTTTTTTAGGAATAAATAAATCTGATTTTTCTGCTTGGTTATATTATCCTTTATACATTATTCTTATTTTTCCTATATACCAAGTGTTATTACTTTTCTTCGGAACAATATTTGGACAATTCAAATTCTTTTTTGAAATAGAAAAAAAATTTTTATCAAGAGTAGGATTAGGATTTTTATTCTCCAAAAAATCATCAAAATAAGTAATGATTATTGTTTTGAAAAACTACAATACATACTCCATAATGTAATCGTCCATTACAAAACCATTTCCAATATCTATTACTGTTTCGGAAGCTACAAAAAAGCCATATTTTTCATAAAAAAACTTTGCTTTATTGTATTTATTTACATTTAAAAACAGAGCTATATCTTTATTTTCAAGTGCTTTATCTTTTATGTAATCAAGCATTAAAATACCATACCCTTGTCCGTGCTCACTGGGTTCTAAATACAGTTTGTGCAGTTTTGTTTTTTGTTCCAAATGATGCTCATACGATGCAAAGCCAATGTACTTTTCTTCCTTTTTTAGAAGAATAAATCGATGTCCCGCAGTGTATTGATCTTCCAACGAATTTAAACTATATCCTTTATTAAGCATATAATCTATTTGTTCTTTTGAAATAATTTCCACATAGGTTTTATTCCAAATACTGTAGGCCAAAGCCTGAATAATTGAAAAATCGACTTGAGTTGCTTCTACAATTTGAACCATTATAGCTTAAATTTTTTCTGTTCTCTAGCTAGCAATGTATTTTTTAACAGCATGGCAATAGTCATAGGGCCTACTCCACCCGGTACAGGTGTAATAAATGAAGCTTTTTTTGATACATTTTCAAAATCTACATCACCTACAATTTTATATCCTTTTTCGCTAGTTTCATCTGCTACACGAGTAATACCAACATCAATAACAACAACCTCATCTTTTACCATTTCGGCTTTTAAATAGTTTGGAACACCCAGTGCTGTAATAATAATATCGGCTTGTGTTGTAATTTGGCTAATGTTTTTTGTATGACTGTGGGTTAAGGTAACTGTAGAATTTCCTGGAAAATGATTTCGTCCCATTAAAATACTCATTGGTCGCCCTACAATGTGACTTCTTCCTATAATAACGGTATGTTTTCCATCGGTAGGTACGTTGTATCTTTCAAGTAATTCTAAAATTCCGAAAGGAGTAGCGGGTATAAATGTACTCATATCGAGTGCCATTTTTCCAAAATTTTCAGGATGAAAACCATCTACATCTTTACTCGGATCAATAGACATAATAATATGTTGTGTATCTATTTGCTTGGGCAAAGGCAATTGAACAATGAAACCATCAATAGTATCATCTTCATTAAGCTGTTTTATTTTTTTGAGTAATTCTGTTTCTGATGTTGTACTAGGCATCTTAACCAAAGTAGACTCAAAACCTACTCGCTCACAAGCTTTTACTTTGCTGTTTACATAAGTAAGACTAGCCCCATCATTACCGACAATTATGGCAGCCAAATGCGGAACTTTTTCGCCATTGGCTTTCATTTTTTGAACTTCAGCAGTAATTTCATTTTTAATATCTTCTGATACTTTTTTGCCGTCTAGTAGTTGCATAATTTGTGTGTTTCTTAATTTTAATTTTTGTTTTTGTAAAAAAATTAAGGTTTAAACTTTCAACTCTTGAAACTTTAAACCTTAACTTATTTATTTTACGTTCTTGGCATGCCTTTCATTCCGCCCATCATTCGCATTAAATTTTTACCTCCTGCTCCTTGCATCATTTTCATCATCTTGCTCATCTGGTCAAATTGTTTTAAGAGTTGATTTACTTGCTCTATTTTTGTTCCAGATCCTTTTGCTATGCGTATTTTTCTTTTGGCATCTAGTAGAGAAGGTTTACTACGCTCTTTGGGTGTCATGGAGTGAATAATGGCTTCTATATGCTTAAAGGCATCGTCTTCTATTTCTACATCTTTTAAAGCCTTGGAAGCACCAGGAATCATTCCTACTAAATCTTTCATGCTTCCCATATTTTTTATTTGCTGAATTTGTGCTAAGAAATCGTCAAACCCAAATTCATTTTTAGCAATTTTCTTTTGAAGTTTTCTTGCTTCTTCTTCATCATATTGAGCCTGAGCACGCTCTACCAAAGACACAACGTCTCCCATACCCAAAATACGATCGGCCATACGAGAAGGGTAGAATACATCAATAGCATCCATTTTTTCTCCAGTACCAATAAACTTAATAGGTTTGTTTACTACCGATTTAATAGATAATGCAGCTCCACCTCGTGTATCACCATCAAGTTTTGTAAGTACTACACCATCAAAATTTAATCTGTCGTTAAATGCTTTGGCTGTGTTTACAGCATCTTGACCCGTCATAGAGTCTACCACAAACAAAGTTTCACTCGGTTTAATAGCTACATGAACATTGGCTATTTCGGCCATCATTTCTTCATCTACAGCCAAACGACCAGCAGTATCTACAATAACAACATTAAATCCGTTTGATTTTGCATATTGAATAGCGTTTTGTGCAATAGATACAGCATTTTTGTTTTCGGGTTCAGAGTAAACCTCTACACCTATTTGGTCTCCTACTACATGCAATTGATTGATTGCCGCAGGACGGTAAATATCACAAGCAACTAAAAGAGGTTTTTTGTTCTTTTTAGTTTTTAAAAAATTAGCCAATTTACCCGAAAAAGTAGTTTTACCACTACCTTGTAAACCCGACATTAATATGATGCTAGGCGTGCCCGATAAATTAATCCCCGATGCTTCGCCACCCATTAACTCGGTAAGCTCATCTTTGACTAATTTGACCATTAATTGACCTGGTTCTAAAGTAGTCAATACATTTTGCCCAAGTGCTTTTTCTTTTACTGTTGATGTAAAATCTTTGGCTATTTTAAAGTTTACGTCGGCATCGAGTAACGCTCTACGAACTTCTTTTAAAGTATCGGCAACATTAACTTCTGTAATTTTACCATGCCCTTTTAATATATGGAATGCTTTGTCTAGTTTATCGCTAAGGTTGTTAAACATAGTTAATTTTCTTAAAAATGAAGTGCAAATTTAAGCATTTGAAATTGAAGTACGAAAAGTATATAACTAAAAAAGAAAGAGAAAAAGCTCTTTCTTTTTTATATTCAATTCTAATTTTTTTTTTACATTCTTTCTGGCACTTCTATTCCTAATAATGAAAATGCAAGCTGAATTGTATCGGCTACTTTTTTGGAAAGTTGTACTCTAAAAACTTTTTTATGAGCATCTTGTTCTCCAAGAATTGAAACAGACTGATAGAAAGAGTTATATTCTTTAACCAAATCGTAAGTGTAATTGGCTATCAAGGCTGGGCTATGGTTTTGTGCTGCATTTTGTATCAATTCAGGAAACAATGCTATTTGTTTGATAAGTGTTTTTTCTTTTTCGTGCAAATCGCTCAAATCTATTTGTTGCGAAAAATTGAAATCTGCTTTTCTTAAAATAGATTGTATACGAGCATAAGTATATTGAATAAATGGGCCTGTATTTCCATTAAAATCTACCGATTCTTCTGGATTAAACATCATTTGTTTTTTAGGATCTACCTTTAGCATAAAATATTTTAAAGCTCCTTTACCAATAATGTTGTATAGTTCCTTTTTGGCTTGTGCATCATACCCTTCAAGTTTACCTAGTTCTTCAGAAATTTGTTCAGCAGTTCGCGTCATTTCTGCCATCAAATCGTCTGCATCTACTACTGTACCTTCTCTAGATTTCATTTTTCCAGAAGGTAATTCTACCATACCGTAACTTAAATGATACAAGTTTTCTGCCCAATCAAATCCGAGTTTTTTAAGTATTAAAAAGAGTACTTTAAAATGATAATCTTGCTCGTTACCCACAGTGTACACCATACCACCTACATCTGGAAAATCTTTAACACGTTGAATGGCTGTACCTATATCTTGTGTCATATACACCGAAGTTCCGTCGGCACGAAGAACCAATTTTTCATCTAAGCCATCTTGGGTTAAATCTATCCAAACCGAACCGTCTTCTTTTTTGTAGAAAACACCTTTTTCCAAACCTGTTGTTACGACATCTTTACCTAATAAATAAGTATTTGACTCGTAGTAATAACTGTCAAAATCTACTCCTAGTTCTTTGTATGTTTGAGCAAAACCATCGTATACCCATTGGTTCATTGTTTTCCATAAACCTACAACCTCATCATCTCCAGCTTCCCATTTGCGCAACATTTCTTGAGCTTCGAGTATACTAGGTGCTTGTTTTTTGGCTTCCTCTTCTGTAAGTCCGTTTGCTATTAATTCATTTATTTCTGTTTTATACTGTTTATCAAATACAACATAGTATTTCCCAACCAAATGGTCTCCTTTTATACCTGCTGTTTCAGGCGTTTCTCCATGTCCAAACTTTTGCCAAGCAAGCATCGATTTACAAATATGTATACCTCTGTCGTTAATAATTTGGGTTTTGTAAACTTTTTTACCCGATGCTTTTAAAATTTCGGCTACGGCATAACCTAATAAATTATTTCGTATGTGTCCTAAATGTAAAGGTTTGTTTGTATTGGGCGAAGAATATTCTACCATTACGGCTTTATCATTTGGATTGGGTGTTACAAAACCAAATTTATCTTGAGAAAATATAGTAGAAAATAGTTCTGTATAATAACTATCGGCTATTACAATATTTAAAAAACCTTGAACTACATTAAACTTGGTTACTATTGTTGTGTTTTGTAATAAGTAATTGCCTATGGTAGTTCCTATTTCTACAGGGGTTCCTTTTATTTGTTTTAATAAAGGAAAAATAACCATTGTAATATCGCCTTCAAAATCCCTACGAGTAGCCTGAAATTCAATTTTATCAAGTTCAACATTGTAGTGTTTGTTTACTGCATCAAAAATATGGGGCTGTAATAAATTTTGAAGTGTCATAATTATAAATTTTAGGTTGCAAAGATAAATTTTTAGAAACTTTTTTAAAGCTTTTTGTAACAAAAACTAAATGAAGCATACTTAATAATTGAGCAAATTTGAAAATTAAATCTAAATGAAACTAAAATCAATTTTATTTCTTTTGTTGTTAAACAGTTATTATCTGGTAGCGCAAAACGGAATTATTACAGGAAAAGTTATTGACAGTAAGAGTAAAAGCCCTTTGAGCTTTGTAAACATTATCTTGAAAGAAAAAGGAAAAACCGTAGGTGGCGGCGTAACTTTTGACAATGGGAGTTTTTCTATAAAAGGATTGGGATTAAAAAATTATGATATAGATATTCAATACATTGGATATAAAACCATTCATAAACAAGTAAGCCTATCTACTGAAAACCGTGTACAAAGTTTGGGTGTAATTGCCTTAGAGGAAGAAGCCGCTAAGCTACAAGAAGTAGAAATTGTAAAAGAAAAGTCTACTATTGAGCAAAAAATAGATCGAAAAGTGATTAATGTAGGTAAAGATTTAATTTCTGCTGGTGCTACTGCTGGCGAAATATTAAACAACATACCATCGGTAGCCGTAGATCCGCAAACCAATGCTATAAGCCTAAGAGGAAATGAAAATGTTCGCGTATTGGTAGACGGAAAACCGACCAATGTAGATGTAGCTCAACTTTTAAAACAAATTCCTTCTGCATCGATAAAGCAGGTAGAGCTTATTACCAATCCTTCTGCAAAATATAATCCTGAAGGAATGAGTGGTATTATTAATATTGTTTTGAATAAAAATGCTTCAAAAGGTTTTAATGGTAGTGTAAACAATGGTGTAACTTTTGGAAAAACACCAAAAATAAATTCGTCTATAGATTTAAATTACAAAGTAGGTAAAGTAAATCTTTACGGAAATTATGGTTTTAATCACGGTTATCAAGCAAATCATGGATATATAAATGGATACAATCCGACAAAAGAAAGCAATGTAGATTTTAATTTTAGAAATAAAAACACATCGCATTTATATAAAGTTGGTATGGATTTTTATATAAATGATATGAACACCATTTCATTCTACACAACACAAAACGATTTTAGAGCAACGGGTACAAGTTTAACTACTGTAGATTATTTTGATAATTGGCTTAATATAGACCAAAATCAATCGCAAGATTCTAAAAACAAAAATCAATCGCAAACTTACAATTTAGACTACAAGCACTTATTTAACAAAGAAGGAGAAAATATAGAATTGGAAGTAAACTACAACCAAAACAATGGTAAAGAATTGTCTTATTTTAATACTTACAGCAATGCTTTTTCAAATAGTTTTTCTAATAATGTTTCGAGCTTGAATAAAAACACCAAAGCCAATTTAGATTATACTAAACCGTTTAAAGATAATAGTAAACTAGAGCTTGGAGCAGAAACTAGAATTGAAAATACATCAAATGGTTTCGACAAAAATGCAACCTACAATTCTGATTTTTATTACGAAAGAAACATAAATTCACTCTATGCAACCTATGGAAAACAATGGACAAAGTGGGGAATGCAAGTAGGTGCTCGATTTGAAAACTACACAGCAAAAGCTACTTTTAAATCTGTTGATGCTACAGATGAAAACAACAATGGAAATACTACTGAAGTTATTACTAAACCGTTTAGCGATGTAATCAATACGGTATATCCTTCTGGATATATTTCGTATAAACTAAATGATAAAAACACTTTTTCTTTTAACTATTCACGTCGTGTAGATCGCCCAGGTATTGGTCAAGTAAACCCTATTAGAGAATGGAGTACTCCTACTGTAACATCTGTTGGTAATCCTTATTTAGTACCACAATTTACCAATTCATTTGAATTTAGTTATAGCACAAGAACCAAAATTGGTACGGTAAATACTGTTGTATTTTATAGAAATCTTACTGATGAAATTACTCGTGTAGTAGAAATTGATCCAAATGATGCTACAAAAAATATATTGTCATATACCAATTTCAAAAACAACAATTCGTATGGCGCAGAAATTTCGAGTAATTTAGATTTTACAAAATGGTGGAGCGCAAATGTTTCTGCCGATATATACTTTAGAACTATTAGAGGAACTGTTTCTAATAACTTTGTAGAAAAACAAGCCCAAGTTTTTAACACACGTATTAATAACACCTTCAAAGCCAATAAAAATTTAAGATTTCAATGGTTTGCCATGTATAGAGGTAATGAAAGAAGCTTACAAATGGACAGAAAATATATGTTTAGAACAGATATTGGTGCTAGTTTAAATG
Source organism: Flavobacterium croceum DSM 17960 (assembly GCF_002917885.1). Taxonomy (GTDB): domain Bacteria; phylum Bacteroidota; class Bacteroidia; order Flavobacteriales; family Flavobacteriaceae; genus Flavobacterium; species Flavobacterium croceum. The sequence continues at coordinate 67,402 of NZ_PQNY01000011.1, read as the reverse complement.
TTTTAAAAGGTAAAGGTACTTTGAGTGCTCGTTATAGTGACATTTTTAAAACAATGCATTATAGATTTGTAGGCGATTTACCATACAACCAAGAAGGTGCTTTTTATTGGGAAAGCAATACATTATACATAGGCTTTAATTACCGATTTGGCGGTGGAAAAAATGCTGCTCTACAACGCAAACAACGCGATAAAAATGAAACACAAGGAAGCGGAGGAATTATGTAATAAATTCTAATGCATAAAAAATCCCGAATTACATTTTAAATGAAATGTAATTCGGGATTTTTAATTATGTGTTCTAAAGTTTACCAGACAACTCGTTTAGTCTATCTATTTCCAATTTGGTTAAACTTTTTAATCCTTTATTGCTTACTTTTTCCAATAAAACATCAAGTTCTTTTTTCTCTTGGTATTTTTGTTCGTTGTATTTATCTTCAATAGTTTTATATTTTTCAGTAGTAGTAAAGCTGTGTAATGATTTGTTTTTTTGCACAACAAAATAATACAACAAAAAAAGCAGTAAGACTACTATTACAAAAAATGCAATCGAGTTCATACTAAAAAATTACCATCTCACAATTACGCTTCCCCAAGTAAATCCAGAACCAAATGCTGCAAGAACAACCAAATCTCCTTCTTTTATTTTACCTTGTTCCCAAGCCTCTGTAAGTGCTATTGGAATTGAAGCTGCTGTAGTGTTTCCATATTTTTGAATATTATTGTACACCTTATCGTCAGCTAATTTGAATTTTTGTTGTATAAATTGTGAAATTCTTAAATTAGCCTGATGAGGAATAAGCATATCAATATCTGAAACCTGTAAATCATTGGCTTTCAAGCCTTCATTTATTACTTCACTAAAGCGTACTACTGCGTTTTTAAATACAAACTGACCATTCATATAAGGGTAATAACTTTCGTCATTTGGGTCGTTCTCTGCGATAATATCAGTTACCCAACGTTTTCCCATGCCAGGTGCTATAAGAGCTAATTCTTCGGCATGTTGCCCTTCGGCATGTAAATGTGTAGACAATATTCCTTTTTTAGTATCTTCTTCGCGAGTAAGTACAGCGGCTCCTGCTCCATCACCAAAAATAACCGATACTCCTCTACCTCGAGTTGTCATATCCAAACCTCCCGAGTGTAATTCTGAACCAATAACAAGTACATTTTTATACATTCCTGTTTTTATGTATTGGTCTGCAATAGAAATAGCATATACAAACCCCGAACATTGATTTCTTACATCCAATGCTCCTACAGTACGCATACCTAAATCACGTTGAACCAAAACTCCTGGACCTGGAAAATAATAATCGGGGCTAAGTGTTGCAAAAACAACAAAATCTATATCTTGTGCCGTTATGCCTGCTCTCTCTATAGCTATTTTAGCAGCTTTTACACCCATGCTTGTTGTGGTATCTTCGCCTCTTATTACATGTCTACGTTGTTGAATACCTGTTCTCTCTTGAATCCATTCATCATTGGTGTCCATTATCTTGGATAAATCATCATTGGTAACAATATTTTCAGGTACGTAAAAACCTAATCCGCTTATTTTTGAATTATACATTGTTTCGAATTGTTTTGTTAAGTCAAACAAAGTTAATAATATTTTAGCACTAAATTTTAACAGATTTCATTTAGTTTGATTTCTATAAACTAAAAAACCTCAGTTCTCACTGAGGTTTTTATACATATATTTTTTACTAAGCTGCTGTTTCGTCTACTATTTCGGCATCTGGAGCATTTTTTTGAACCGATGCAATACCGTTATCTCGAGATGCTGTGCTTTCGTACATTTCACTAGTTCCTATTATTTGTCCGTTTCCTGCTTTTAAATTAAAATAAAACTTACCGTTTTTTGATTCCAATTTTTCAAATCGAGATAAATCGGCGCTGTTTTTCTTTACAGATTCAACACCATTCAAGCAAGCCGCTTTGGTTGTATAGCCTTCGCTTGCTAATATTGCCTGACCGTTTCCTGCCTTTAGAGTAAATTGACATTCTCCATTTTTTCTAGTTGTAATTACAAATTTTCCCATAATTAAAATAATTTAGTATATAAAAGTACTGATTTTAAAATAATTATAAAAAAATATTTAAGCATAAATTAACAATCTCTATTTGTAACAAATAATTTAGATAGACTACTAATAAACAAATACTAATTTTATGAAGAAACTTATCTACTTTTTTTCATTGCTTTTATCTCAATTTGTAGTAGAAGCGCAAGAAAACATTACTTTTCAAAAACCATCGCCCGAAATTTTAGCTCTTGCAGATTACCAACGTGCTCCAAGTGTAAGCTTAGATTCTCAAAAAAAGTTTATGCTACTAAGTTTTAGAAATACATACAAAACATTAGACGATTTAAACCAAGAAGAGCTTCGATTGGGAGGTTTGCGTATTAATCCTGTAACAAATATTTCGAGTACTGTAACTTACATTAACAATCTTAAACTAAAAAATCTTACAACCAATAGAGAGTATGATGTAACTGGTTTACCAGAGAACCCAAAAATTACAAACATATTTTGGTCGCCAAACGAAAGTAAAATTGCTTTTACTCATACTACAAACAAAGGTGTTTCTTTGTGGGTGCTCGATGTAGAAACAGGGAATGCAAAAGCAATAACTTCTGATAATTTGAATGCTAATTTAGGAAATCCTTTTAGCTGGAAAGACAATACAAGTTTACTGATAAAAGTATTGCCAAAAAATAAACCTGCACTTATTAATACAACCAAAGATTTACCAAAAGGACCAACAGTATCTATAAGCGATGGTTCTAAATCTCAAAACAGAACATATCAAGATTTATTAAAAAACCCTATTGATGAAGCAAATTTTGAAAACATTGTAACTTCTGAGCTTTATATTGTTAGTACAGATGGAACTCAAACTTTTTTTAAAGAAGCAGCCATGTATGCTGGCGAAAGCATATCGCCCGATACAAATTATGTAATGATAACTACCTTACAAAAACCTTTTTCATATATAGTTCCTTTAAATCGATTTCCTCAAATTACATCGGTTTACGATTGGAAAGGTACACTTATACAAACGGTAAATAATGTTCCACTTACCGAAATAATGCCAAAAGGTTTCTCTTCTGTAAGAAAAGGTAAACGCAGTATGAGTTGGAGAAACGATATGCCTGCAACTTTGTTTTATGTAGAAGCACTAGACGAAGGAGACCAAAGTAAAAAAGTAGATTTTAGAGATGAATTATTTTTATGGAATGCTCCTTTTACAACGCAACCTAAATCTATCGCAAAAACCATACAGCGCTATGACGGTATTATATGGGGCGATGAAAATATGGCTTTGGTTTACGATTCTTGGTATGATACCCGCAACGAAAAAGTATACTTTATAAATCCGTCTACGTTTAATGAGAGTCCTAAAATTATTTCTGATAGAAATTCTCAAGATATTTATAGCGACCCAGGTAATTTTGAAACCAAAAAAAACAAATATGGAAGACAAACTTTGGTAATTGAAAACAACAACCTATATCTTATTGGTGACGGTCATACCAAAGAAGGCCAATTCCCATTTATAGATGCTTTAAATTTAAACAATTTTCAGAAAAAACGATTGTATCTATCAAAATTAAAAAACCAAAAAGAAGATATCCTCTCATTAGAAAATATTCAAAAAGGTGAAGCCTTAGTTATGCTTCAGTCTAAAAACGAATACCCTAATTATTACATTAGAAACTACAAAAATAATAAAGTAAAAGCCATTACATCGTTTAAAAACCCATTTGAAAGTATTAAGAATGTGTACAAAGAAGTTATTAAATACAAAAGAAAAGATGGTGTAGAACTATCGGGAACATTATACCTTCCTGCGGGTTATGATTTTAAGAAAAAAGAAAAACTACCTTTATTAATATGGGCATATCCTGCCGAATATAAAGACAAAAATACGGCTGGGCAAAATGATAAAAACCCAAATGAATTTACTTTTCCAAATTATGGTTCATTTGTGTATTGGGTAACCAAAGGTTATGCGGTATTAGATGACGCATCATTCCCTATTATTGGCGAAGGCACTACCGAACCTAATGATACTTTTATTCCGCAATTGGTTTCAAATGCCGAAGCTGCTATAGATGCTGTAGACAATTTGGGTTATATTAATAGAAAGAAAGTGGCTATAGGCGGACATTCTTATGGTGCATTTATGACCGCCAATTTACTCACACACAGCAACCTATTTGCTTGCGGAATTGCTCGCAGTGGTGCTTACAATCGTACACTTACACCTTTTGGATTTCAGAGTGAACAACGCAATTATTGGGATATTCCAACTATTTACAATGAAATGTCTCCTTTTATGAATGCCGATAAAATGAAAACTCCATTATTGTTAGTTCATGGTGATGCAGATAACAATCCGGGAACATTTACACTACAATCTGAACGCTATTTTCAAGCACTTAAAGGGCTAGGCGCACCTGTACGCTTAGTACTTTTACCTAAAGAAGCGCATGGATATGTTGCTAAAGAAAATATTTTACATTTGCTTTGGGAACAAGACCAATTTCTAGAGAAATATTTAAAAAATGAATAAGTTTTAGATAATAAGAAACTGCTTTTGGCAGTTTCTTATTTTTTTAGAGCAATGCAAACTTTTGAATTTAATGCGTATTCTTTTTGAGATTCTACAAATAAAACAACATCGTCAGAAAGAAGTTCTAATAGATAATCTTTCCCTCTATAATAACAATTTTTCACTACTGCTTCAATAGGTGATTGATCTATTATTTGAAATTGATTTGGATACAAATAGGTTGGTTTTTCTCGAACATATATTGTATTTACATCTCCAAACAACGAAGCTGTGTAATAATTGATAGGATTTTGGTATACCTTTTTTGGAGTATCTTTTACAATGATTTCACCTTGCTTTAAAACAATTACTTCATCTGTAAAAGATAACATATCTGTACTATCATGAGTAGCGATAATAGTTGTAATTTGTTTTTCTTTTAAATAACTAAAAATATTTCTACGCAGGCTATTTTTTCTAAAATTATCTATATGACTAAAGGGTTCATCTAGTAGTAAAACTTCTGGTTCTTTGGCTAGCACTTTGGCCAAAGCCACTCTTTGCATTTGTCCGCCACTTAAATATTGAGCTTTTATTTGTGCAAAATCAGACATTTCTACTACTTCGAGCAATTCTGTAATACGTTTTTGCTTTTCTTCTGGAAAAAAGTTTGATAAATATTTGCCTACATTTTCGGCTACGGTAATATAGGGCATCAAATCGAAATCTTGGGCTAAATATTTCATGTATTCCATACCTGGTATCAAATGATATTTTGGCCCTAATACCTCATTGTCATTCCAAAATATTTGCCCGTGATTTAAGTCATACAAACCGTAAATTAATTTTAAAAGAGTACTTTTTCCGCAACCGCTTTCTCCAATTATAGCTACTGTTTTACCTTTATCTACGGTAAAAGAAATAGTATTTATAATGGGTCGCTCTTGATAAGAGAATGAAATATCGGTTACCTTTAGCATAATATTTTTATTTAGTATAAAACACTTTAAAATTTTATGTATTGTTAAAACAAAAAGTCTTAAAGCAAATATAACTTTAAGACTTTTCATTTTAAATTTTTTTGATAAAAATATTATTGTCCTGCTTCTTTTTTAGCGTCTTGAATCATTTTATCATTAGCTACAATAGAAAATTCTACTCTGCGGTTTTGTGCTCTACCAGCATCTGTTTCGTTATCTGCAATAGGATCTGCTTCGCCCATACCTACTACTTGAAAACGAGACACGTTTAAACCTCTAGAAGATAAATACGATTTTACAGCATCGGCTCTTTGTTCAGACAATTTTAAATTGTAATCATCTGCTCCTTTGGCATCTGTATATCCAAAAATTTTGATATCTGTATCTGCATATTCTTTAAAAACAGGCACCAATTTATCTAAATTTGCTTTGGCTGTAGCTGTAAGTGTCGATTTGTTAAAATCAAAATTTACAGAGTTTTCTCCAAGAGTTAATTTTATACCCTCTCCTATTCGCTCTACTTGAGCTCCTGGTAAAGCATTTTGTATTTCTCGGGCTTGCTTGTCCATTTTATTTCCAATTACGCCACCAGCAACACCTCCAATTACACCTCCAAGCACTGCTCCAAGAGCACCATTACCACCTTTACCTATATTGTTACCCAAAACACCTCCAAGCACAGCGCCTGCTACAGCGCCTATACCAGCTCCTCTTTGTGTGTTATTGGTATTTTTTACCGCTGTACAACTTGTAAATGTAGTAGACAACAAAAAACTTCCTGCTACTGTATATAATGCTATTTTTTTCATGTTTATTTTTTTTAGAATTAAGAAATAGAAATTAAAATAATTAAAGTGTCGTTATTATTTAATTCTTTTGAAATTGATAGGTTACATCAACCATTTTACCTCCAATATTTACCTTATCTACCAATTGGAAACTTGTTTCTGTTTGGTTTGCTACACGAAGTATATAGCCATCAAGCATTTTTTTTGATTTTGTTCCGTTTAAGTATTTCAATACAAAATTACCTTCGTTGTTTACATACCATGTAATATCTGAACTATAGGCTGTACAACTTGACGAATTTAAAGCCATATTTCCTTTATTATTATTTGAAATAAAATGCCAAACACTACCTACAAAACATTTAGAATCGGCCAAGTCAAACGAAGTAACTTTCATATAATCTGAACCTGGAAAAGTAACCGAACTAATTGTCCAATCGCCTTTTATGGCAACTTGTGATGTTCTGTCTAACTTCGTTTCTGTAACTGATTTAGATTTACAGCTTACCAACAATAAAACTGTAAACAGTACGAGTAAAATTTTTTTCATATTTATAAGTATTTTCTGCAAAGATACTGTATTCCATTCAAATTGATTTGTATCGGTTTTATACAATTTATACTACGTCAATTTGTCAGTTTTTAACTTTTGGTATTTTATTTGAAAAACATTATTTCAAAAGTATAACCTTAAAAGTAAAAAATATGTCAACAGGAAAAATTAATGTTTCGGTAGAAAATATCTTTCCGTTAATTAAAAAATTTCTATACAGTGACCACGAAATTTTTCTTCGTGAATTGGTTTCCAATGCAACAGATGCCACTTTAAAACTAAAACATCTTACCAATATTGGCGAAGCAAAAGTTGAATATGGTAACCCTATTATTGAAGTTAAAATAGATAAAGAGGCAAAAAAACTCCATATTATAGACCAAGGAATTGGTATGACTGCTGATGAAGTTGAAAAATACATCAACCAAGTAGCCTTTTCTGGAGCAGAAGAATTTTTAGAAAAATATAAAGATTCTGCCAAAGATGCAGGTATTATAGGTCATTTTGGTTTAGGTTTTTATTCTGCTTTTATGGTGGCAGAAAAAGTTGAAATTATCACAAAATCTTTTAAAAATGAGCCTGCTGCACATTGGACTTGTGATGGAAGCCCAGAATTTACTTTGGTAGAAAGTGATAAAAAAGAGAGAGGAACAGAAATAATTTTGCATATTGCCGAAGATTCTACCGAGTTTTTAGAAGAATACCGCATACGCGAATTACTGACAAAGTATAACAAATTTATGCCTGTTCCAATTAAATTTGGAACCAAACAAGAAGCATTACCAAAGCCAGAAGATGCTCCAGAAGATTATAAAACAGAATATCAAGAAGTTGATAATATTATTAATAACCCAAACCCTGCTTGGACAAAACAACCTACAGACTTAACCGATGAAGACTATAAAAACTTTTATCGCGAGTTGTATCCAATGCAGTTTGACGAGCCTTTATTCCATATTCATCTCAATGTAGACTATCCGTTTAATTTGACTGGTATTTTATATTTTCCAAAATTAGATGCTAACCTTCAAGTTCAAAAAGACAAAATACAATTGTATCAAAATCAAGTTTTTGTTACCGATAATGTAGAAGGTATTGTCCCTGAATTTTTGGTGATGCTTCGCGGGGTTATCGATTCGCCAGATATTCCTTTAAATGTATCGCGCTCGTACCTTCAAGCTGATGGAAATGTAAAGAAAATTTCCAATTACATAACCCGTAAAGTTTCCGATAAATTAAAATCATTATTTAATGAAAATAGAGAAGATTTTGAAAAAAAATGGAACGATATTAAAATAGTTTTAGAGTACGGAATGCTTTCTGAACCAAAGTTTTATGAAAAAGCAGGCGATTTTGTATTGTACCCAACAACAGATGATAAGTATTATACATTGGCCGAACTAAAAGAAGCCATAAAAGATACTCAAACAGATAAAAATGGAAAACTAGTTGCTCTATATGCTTCTAATAAAGAATCACAACACGCCTATATTGAAGCAGCCAAAAGTAAAGGATATCAAGTATTGCTATTAGACTCTCCTATTGTTTCGCATTTGATTCAAAAACTCGAACAAGACAATGAAAATCTAACCTTCACTCGTGTAGATTCTGATCATATTGAAAAATTAATTCAAAAAGATGAAGAACAAATCTCTAAACTTTCAGACGAAGAAAAAGAGAACTTAAAAACAACTATAGAAACTTTTGTTCCCAAAGAAAACTATACTGTACAAGTAGAAGCTATGGATAGCCATGCTGCCCCATTTATTATTACGCAACCCGAATTTATGCGTCGAATGAAAGAAATGAGTCAAACAGGCGGTGGCGGTATGTTTGGAATGGGTAATTTTCCAGATATGTACAACTTGGTTGTCAATACAAATTCAGAACTTGCTAGCACAATATTAAATGCTGATGAAAATGCCAAAGAAAGCTTGGTAAAACAAGCGCTAGATTTAGCTAAAATTTCACAAGGTTTACTTAAAGGAGAAGAACTTACTGCTTTTGTAAAACGAAGTTTTGAGTTGATTAAATAACTCTAATTATTCTGTAAAATTCAAATCTACAATGATTTTTCAAATCATTGTAGATTTATTTGTATATTTAAAAAAAATTAAACCCAAATTTCAAGAGTTTAAATTTAATTTAGGTTTAATAAAAATTAATATTAAATCTATATAAAATGAAAAAAAAACTCATAATTATAGCTGTGTTTATTAAGTCTTGTATAATTGTGGCGCAAGAAGATAAATACCAATGGCTAGAAGAAGTAGATAGTAAAAAATCACTAGAATTTGTAGAAAGTTTAAACAAAAAAACAGAAGAAATTCTTACTAAACAAACAAACTATCAAGCGCTCTACAATAACATACTTACAGTAGTAAACTCAAAAGAACGCATTGTTTATCCTACTATATATGGGGAATATGTGTACAATTTTTGGCAAGACAAAGATCACGTAAGAGGTATTTGGCGCAGAATGAAAAAAGCAGATTACATAGCCAATAAAACCCAATGGGAGATAATTTTAGACATAGACAAATTATCAGAAAAAGATAACATAAAATGGGTTTTTAAAGGAGTAAGTGGTTTATATCCAAACTATTCTAGGTTTTTAGTAAATCTCTCAAATGGCGGTGGAGATGCTGTAGTGGTTAAAGAATTTGATGCTACAAAAAAAGAATTTATAGATAACGGTTTTTATGTTCCAGAATCTAAAACAAGCATTGCATATTTAGATGAGAATACGGTCATAATTGGAACTAATTTTGGAGAAGGAAGTCTTACAACTTCTGGTTACCCAAAAATAGTAAAATTGTGGAAAAGAGGAACTGCTATTACTGAAGCCAAAACCATTTTCACAGGAAAAGATACAGATGTGTATAACTCTGGATATGTAATACATGAAGAAAATAAAAGCTATTTTATAATTTCAAATTCTGATACTTTCTTTACAAAAAAAACTTTTTTATACTGGAACAATAAACTATTAGAATTAAAAATACCTAATGATGCTGATATATCTGGTATATTAAAAAATCAGCTAATTATTTTACTTAAATCTGATTGGACAATAAATAATAAAACATTTAAACAAGGTTCTATTGTAAGTGTAGGCTTTAATGAACTAATTGAAAATAAGTTTAGTATAAAAAATATTTATACACCTACTGCTAGCTCTAGTGTTTCAGGTATTTCTACTACAAAATCTATGCTTATATTCAACATTTTAAATAATGTAAAAGGAGAATTATATAAAGGTGTCTATCAAAATCATAAATGGATAAATACAAAACTTAATGCTCCAGATTTTGGAACTATAAGTATTGTTGCAACAGATGATACTTGTGAAGATTTTTATTTTAATTTTCAAAATTTTTTAGAACCCACAACGCTCTACCTTAGCAATGCAACAAACAATAGCATTCAAAAAATAAAGGCTCTACCGTCTTTTTTCCCTTCAGATAAATATAAAGTAGAACAATTTAAAGTAGCTTCTAAAGATGGTGAAATGATTCCCTATTTTGTAGTAAGCTCAAAAAACATGACTTTAAATGGTACCAATCCAACTTTATTATATGGTTACGGTGGATTTGAAAACCCTGAGTTACCTTTCTATTCTGCAGGAATGGGTATATCTTGGTTGGAAAATGGAGGTGTGTATGTATTAGCAAATATTCGTGGTGGAAGCGAATTTGGGCCAAGATGGCATCAAGCAGGATTAAAAGAAAAACGTCAAAATATATATAATGATTTTACGGCTATAGCTGAAGATCTGATTGCTAAAAAAATTACTAGTCCTAAAAATTTAGGCATCATGGGGGGGAGCAATGGCGGATTGCTTGTAGGAGTAGCTTTTACACAACGTCCAGATTTATACAATGCAGTAGTTTGTCAAGTACCACTTTTAGATATGCAACGTTACTCCAAGTTATTGGCAGGTGCAAGTTGGATAGGTGAATATGGTAATCCCGATATTCCCGAAGAATGGGAATACATAAAAAAATATTCACCTTATCACAATCTTAAAGATAACACAAAATACCCTGAAGTATTCTTTATGACTTCTACTCGAGATGATCGTGTGCATCCAGGTCATGCGCGAAAAATGGCGGCTAAGATGATTGATATGGGCTATCCTATTTTCTATTATGAAAATACCGAAGGCGGTCATGGAGGATCGTCTACCAATGAACAACGTGCCAAATTCAATGCTCTATATTATAGCTATTTGTGGATGAAACTAAAAAATTAATCATAAAAAAGGCTGTTTTAAAAGTATTATTTTGTTAAGAAAAATTTATTTCTGCTTCTATAGTATATTGATTTACAAACTATTTAGATTTCGAAACAAGCTCGGAATGATATAAATTAAACTTTTAGTACAGCCTATTTCATATATTTATGTTATACAATATATAGATGTAAAATCTCCACAAAAAATATATAGCATATTACAAAACAATAAGTCTTTTTATGGAATTTATATTGCGTACTTGGCAAATTTCAGATGCTGATTCTTTGGTAAAATATGCCAACAATCGCAACTTAACAACCTATTTTACCAACAGATTCCCTATACCATATACAGAAAGCGATGCTAAAAATTTTATTGAAATTGCCCTAAGCGACACTCAACCACTAAAATATGCTATCGAAATTAATGGAGAAGCTGTAGGAGGTATCGATTTTCATCCACAAGCAGACATTCTTTGTAAAAACATGGAAATAGGCTATTGGATAGGCGAACCATTTTGGGGTAAAGGCATTATGACTGATGTAGTGCAAGAAATAGTTAAAATTGGTTTTCAACATTTTGATATTGTTAGAATTTTTGCCAAAGTTTTTGAAAACAACATTGGTTCTCAAAAAGTATTAGAAAAAGCAGGATTTTCATTAGAAGCACGTTTTACAAAAATTATTTATAAATTTGATACATATCAAGATGAATTAGTTTATGCCATACGAAAAGAGCAACTTCATATAACTTAAATTGAAAACAAATCCAATGCAATAAAATCAATTAAAACAAAAAACCACCTCAAAAAACCTACTTTAACAATGAAAAAAGCCACTACCCTACTACTACTGTTCTTTATGTTTACTTCTTTTTCACAAAAAAAATCACCTCTTTCTATTGGAGAAACTGTAACATTAGAATCAAAAATTCTTTCCGAAAAAAGACTTTTAAATATATATTTACCAGATACTTACAACCAAGAAAGTATAGATTATCCTGTAATTTATTTATTGGACGGCTCTACAAACGAAGATTTTTTGCACATAGCTGGTTTAGTGCAATTTTTTAACTTACAGTTCAAAATGCCAAAATGTATTGTTGTAGGCATTGCCAATGTTGATAGAAAACGTGATTTTACACATCATACCGATTTAAAAGACTTAAAAACTAAGTTTCCTACTACCGGAAAATCGAACGATTTTATCAATTTCATTGAGCAAGAACTTCAGCCTTACATTGAATCCAATTACAAAGTTTCTGATAAAAAATATTTAATTGGTCAATCGCTTGGAGGGCTACTTGGTACCGAAATTCTTTTAAAAAAATCGTACTTATTTAGTAATTATATTATTGTAAGTCCGAGTTTATGGTGGGATAATGAGTCTATGCTTAATAATGCTAAAGAGTTATTTAGCAGCCAACTAGACATACCGATAACTGTATACATTGCTGTAGGAAAAGAAGGAAGTACAATGGAAGAAGAAGCCAAAAAACTTTATGAATTATTGCTCAATTCCGGAAAGAAACAACTTACTACTACATTCAAATATTTTGAGAACGAAAACCACGCTACTATTTTACACAACAGCATATATAATGCTTTTTTAAATGAATTTCCCTTTAAAGAAAAGTAAATGAATTTACGCATAGAAACTCCAGCACTTTTATTCTCGGCTACATCATTAATTTTATTAGCATATACAAACCGTTTTCTTACTATTGCTCAAATCGTAAGAGGATTGAAAAAAAATTACGAAGACAATCAAACCAAAAGCATTTTATTAGAAATTAAAAATCTTAATTTGCGCCTTTCCCTAATTCGGTATATGCAATTATTTGGTGTACTCTCTTTATTTTTATCTGTGTTTACAATGCTCGTTATTTATTTAAACATAAGCTATTTAGCCATTTATATTTTTGGATTAAGTTTACTCTCGTTACTCATTTCTTTAGGAATTTCTTTTTGGGAAATAAGTATATCTGTCAATGCGTTACGCGTGCATTTAAAAGATTTAATTGAAGAAACAAATAAAAAATAATATGGCTTTAGACTGGATTTCTGTAATTAAAAATATACCTGAACTTGTGAGTAGTTTAGGTGGGTTAATAAAAAATAATAGAGCTACAAAAGACTTACTTATTCGGGAACTAAAACTCAATATAAAGGCATTTGAAACTGCTTTTAAAAACAATACTATTCTGTATGATAAATTGATTGATTTATTAAAAAACGATACGATAAAACAAGCTCGAAAAGATCGTTTTCAGTTTAGTTCAATAAAATCTGGAGAAATATCAAAAAATCATATTAAAGATCCTCGAAACAGTAAATATCTTGGTAAAGATTGTAGTTGGCTTTTTAAAAATATAGATGAAAAAATTGAAGATTTACGCCAACAAAAAGACTATCATGGAACATTACATTCTATTGAAAAGACGAATATTAAACTCCAATTTTCCAACTTATTCTATAAAATGAAGTTATTGGCAGAATTTATCCAATAATCCACAACAAAACAGGTTTTTTTGATTGTTTTAATTTTGCATCAATACGTTTCATAAACTCGTTGGAAACTGCAGGGCAACCCCAACTAAGCGGACTCACATTTGGATAAATCTCTTGATTATCTACTTCACTCCACGAATGTAATACCACCACACGTTGTACTGCCTCCTTGTTGGTTGTTTCCAATCCGTGAAGCCAATACTTTACGTGTATGCCCCAAGCACTATAATCTCTTTTACCTATCTTGAATTTTCCTTTCATAGAGCAATGACTATCTATTCTGTTGTCAAACTTTGCTTTTTGCCATTTTGAAGGATTTTCTTGATACTGATCGCAACTACCATGTGTTACTAAATTTTGCAACAACACCTTTTTATCATTAAAATCGTATACAAAAAATCTATTTTTTCCAGAATGAATGCTTAAATCTATTAGAATATAATACCCTATATCAAAATTATTTTGTTTACAATAATCAAAAGCTTCTTGATGATAAGAATTATAATTTTTAGACTGCGCTATACTCACAGTATTTTGACAAGAATAAAAAATAAAAACAAGACTTAATATATTAAATTTCATTGGAATACATTATTAATTATTAAATAACCTTTATGCTATTACTAGTTAAACTCTTTAAGTAACGCCAAACTTATTTTTTTATTGGAACAATATTTAACTAAAACACTTTTTGGTTCAATTTTCAGAGAATAATATATAAACCTAACTAAAGTACCTTTTTTGTATATTTGCGCCCGCTTAAAAAATTAACATGTCTAAAAACGAAGTATTAAAAGGACTTTTTTTGGTAGGTTTGGGCGCAACCAGCTACGGAATGCTCGCAACATTTGTAAAACTTGCCTACAACGAAAATTACACTACAGCAGAAGTAACTTCTTCTCAATTTATATATGGTATACTTGGTATGCTTATTATTAACGGATTTCAAAAACTAAAATCCAAACAACCTGTTATAAATGCTAGTAAGAAAAATATAGTACAGCTTATGCTTGCTGGCACATCGTTGGGTATGACAAGTGTATTTTACTATTTGTGTGTAAAATATATTAATGTTTCTATCGCTATTGTACTATTAATGCAAACCGTTTGGATGGGAGTACTTCTAGAATGGATACTTGATAAAGTTGTGCCAAGTTCCAAAAAAATTACGGCTGTAATTGTTGTGCTATTGGGAACTATTTTGGCTACAAATATGACGTCGGCATCTTCTTTACAAATAGATTGGAGAGGAATTTTTTGGGGATTACTCGCTGCTGCCTCTTTTACAACAACTATGTTTACTGCCAATAAAATTGCATTAGGAGTTTCATCTGCACAAAGAAGTTTATATATGCTTTTAGGAGGTGCAGTTATTGTATTTGCTTTTGCCCTTTTTACACAAAATACACCTTTCAATTTTGAAATATTTTACAAATGGGGAATTTTCTTAGCACTATTTGGTACCATTATTCCTCCAATCTTGCTTAATGCTGGGTTTCCAAAAACAGGCATTGGGCTTGGAAGCATTATTTCTTCTTTAGAATTACCCGTTTCTGTATTAATGGCCTATATCATTCTAGGTGAAAAAGTAGTGTTTATCCAATGGCTAGGTATCGTGTTGATTATAGCTGCTATTGTTATTATGAATACCAATTTTAAGAAAAAATAGTATTTGTCATACTTTTTCTACAAACTCATTTTCAAGCAATTAATTCAGTACATTCGTTTTAACAACTTAAAACTTATATCTTATGAAAAAATTATTTGCTGAATTTTTTGGAACATTTTGGCTTGTATTTGGCGGATGTGGTAGTGCTGTTTTTGCTGCTGGTATACCCGATATTGGCATTGGATTATTGGGCGTTTCACTAGCCTTTGGACTTACTGTAGTAACTATGGCGTATGCTGTAGGGCCTATTTCTGGAGGGCATTTTAACCCCGCAGTTACTTTAGGCTTATGGGCAAGTGGTAAATTTGAAGCTCATAATATAGTAAAATATATTGTAGCGCAATGCCTAGGAGCTACTGCTGCTGCTGCAATATTGTATTTAATACTCAACGGAGCAAACTCTTTTTCTGCTAGTGGTGCAGGGGCTTTTGCTACCAACTTCTACGATCAACCTGTGTATCATAATCGTAGTTTTAGTATGCTTTCGGCTTTCCTTACAGAATTTGTATTGACCTTGTTTTTCTTATTAGTTATTCTAGGTGCTACAGACAAAAGAGCCAATGGCAAATTTGCGGGCTTGGCAATAGGCTTGGCTCTTACATTAATACATTTAATTAGTATTCCTATTACCAATACATCGGTAAATCCTGCGCGTTCTACTTCACAAGCATTATTTGTAGGAGGATTAGCATTACAACAACTTTGGTTATTTTGGTTAGCTCCAATTTTGGGAGGAATTTCAGGAGGAATAATTTATAAAACTCTATTGGCTAAAGAATAAAAACGTATTATTCTAGATATAAAAAAGCAACATTAGTGTTGCTTTTTTTATATATTTGACTATGCTTTTCCCTTCCGAAAAAATAACAATAGAACTACCAAAGGCATCTTTGGAATATTTTCCTAACTTTTTTGATTTACAAAAAGCAAACGAATTATTTTCGCTGTTGCAAAACACCATTCCTTGGCAACAAGATACGATTACCGTGTTTGGAAAAAATCATTTACAACCAAGACTAACAGCTCTTTACGGCAACAACAACAATCTTTATCAATACTCGAATGTTGTTATGAAACCACATCCATGGAATTCTTTACTAACTTTTATAAAAGAAGCCATAGAAGATGAATTGCACAATACATTTAACGCCGTTTTATTAAATTATTATCGAAATGGAGCAGATAGTATGGGTTGGCATGCAGATAATGAAGCATCTCTTGGTAGAAACCCAATAATAGCTTCTGTAAGTTTTGGTGCTACTAGACCTATTCAATTTAAACATAACACACTAGAAAATTTAAAACATAAAATAAATTTAGAACATGGAAGTTTATTGGTGATGAAAGGAGAAACACAACACTTTTGGAAACATCAAATACCAAAAACATCAAAACCTGTAGGGCCGAGAATAAATCTTACTTTTAGAAATTTATTGTAAACTCATTTTAAATATGGATAAACTAATTTTATATTTTGAAACCATTCCTTCGTGGCACAGAGCACTAATTCTTGCAGGGGGAATAGCCATTTTTTGGATTATTGAAAATGCAATACCTTTTAAAAAATTTGTATACAATAAATGGCAACACGCATTTATTAATATTTTTTTTACTGTTACAACAATAATTGTAAACTTTACGCTAGCCATAATACTTTTAAAAACATCCGATTTGGTAAACCAATACCATATAGGTATTTTACATTGGTTTTCTATTAAAAATGTATTTTTATACACTCTAATAGGATTATTATCAATGGACTTTTTTGGCGCTTACTTAGCTCATTATGTAGAGCATAAAACAAAATTTTTATGGCGATTTCATTTAATACACCATACCGATACATGGGTAGATTCAACCTCTGGAAACAGGCATCATCCGGGAGAAAGTGTTATTCGATTTTTATTCACCACCTTTGGAGTTATCATTACTGGAGCACCAATGTGGTTGGTTTTTATGTATCAAACGCTTTCGGTTGTATTTACTCAGCTTACACATGCTAATATTTGTTTGCCAAAAAAAGTAGACCACATTTTATCGTACATATTTATTTCTCCAGATATGCACAAAATACATCATCATTACAAATTACCCTATACAGATAGTAATTATGGAAATATTTTCTCTGTTTGGGATAGATTATTGGGCACCTACAGCTATATGCATAGAGAAGATATTGTATTTGGCATAGATACGCATACAACCGAAAAAGAACACAATACTTTGAATAATCTATTAAAAATACCTTTTCAACCCTATAGAAATCCCGAAGTGTAAATCTATGCTATTATTTCTATAAAATATTTTTGTAAAAATTACATTCAATTATTTTTTTTACTAATATTGGAACATATTTTGATATAAACACGTAAATAGGTATTAATGCTTTTAACTAATGAGAAAGGGTAAAAAGGTAGAATTAAACAACGAGCAAATAGAACGCGTTGTTATTATGGCTCAAGAGGAAAAAAAACCTTTTGAAGTAATTAAACAAGAGTTTGGAATTACAGAAAATGAAGTGACCGAATTGATGCGAAAAAAACTATCAAAAGATAATTTTGAACTTTGGAAAAAGAAAGTCACCGCAGGCAAACCCAAACCCAAACCAATACGAACCAATGATTTTGAAGTCGATGATGAATTGGACTCAAAGTATTATATAAAAAACAAATTTGATTAAAGTTGCTCTATAGAGTAACTTTTTTTGTTGATAACTGTAACAATTGATAACAATCAATTACTTATAAAAGTAAAAAGCACAATAATTTTTATGATAAAAAATCTGCTAACACTCTTTATATGCTTACTTTTTGTAAATGGATTTTCTCAAAATACATATAAAAAAGTATATGCTACAGGCGTTTATAAAGCTGATTGGGCATTGGTAAAATCTATCAATGGACTTTATGGTTTTATTGATACTAACGGAAAAGAAATAGTAACTCCTATTTATAAAAAGATTGAGCCTTTTGGGGTATTTCAACCCAATTGGGCACTTGTAAAATCTATCAATGGGCTTTATGGTTTTATTGATAGTAACGGAAAAGAAGTCGTATCGCCTTTATATAGCAAAATATTACCTTTTAACGAGCTCGATAAAAACATAGCTCTAGTAAAATCAATTACAGGCACTTACGGAATTATTGACAATCACGGAAATATAATTGTACAGACCCTGTATGATTTAGAATACATTAAAAAAAACTATAAAACCTTATTGAATCAATAAGAAATCTTAATGAACATGAAAAAAATAATGCTCTCCTTAGCAGCTCTTATTACTATATACAGCTGTAAATCTGTTTCGCCTGCTGTAAATGAAGCACCAAGCAAAGAAGTAAAAGTAAACATCGATTTGGTAAATGTTACCAACGATAAAGTTACTGTTACAGTAACACCTCCGCAATTTACAGAACACGAAGTTATTTTCCATTTACCAAAAACAGTTCCTGGTACTTATAGTACAGACAATTACGGAACATTGGTAGACAATCTAAAAGCTTTTAATAAAAAAGGTAAAGAAATCGAGGTTAGCAAAAAAGACGATAATTCTTGGGTAATTACATCAAGTGAAAGTTTGTCTAAAATAACCTACGAAGTAAACGACACCTACGATACCGAAAAAAGCATGACTTTTGGTAAAGGAATTTTCTCGCCTGCTGGTTCAAATATTGAAGCGGGTAAAAATTTTGTACTAAACAACCATTGTTTTGTAGGATATTTTGAAAATAAAACCGATTTGCCTTACAATGTAACAATAGCACACCCCGCAGATTTATGGGGAGCAACCTCTCTTACAGATACAAATTCTAGTAATACCGTAGATGTGTTTTATACCCAACGATATAATGAACTTGTAGACAACCCAATCATGTATGGCAAACCAGATTCGGTTACCTTTACAGTAGATGGTATGGAAATTTTATTTAGCGTGTACTCACCTACTCGAAAACACAGTGCTAAATCGTTATCTGCAGATTTAGAAAAAACAATGCGGGCGCAAAAGAAATTTCTAGGCGCTATTAATAACAATAAAAAATATACCGTATTGCTTTATTTATCAAGCCTTACAAAACCCGATGCTCGTGGTTTTGGTGCATTAGAACACAACAGTTCTACAACGGTTTGTTTTCCAGAAGTAATGCCTAGTGCTGCTTTGGGAGAGCAAATAAAAGATGTAGTATCACATGAATTTTTTCATATCGTTACGCCATTAGGTGTACACTCAAACGAAATACATTATTTTGACTTTAACAATCCAAAAATGTCTAAGCATTTATGGATGTATGAAGGTGTTACCGAATATTTTGCCAATTTATTTCAAGTAAATCAAGGATTGATAAATGAAGATGAATTTTACAATAGAATGGTAGAAAAAATAAAACATGCCAAAATGATGAACGACACCATGTCTTTCACTACCATGAGTGCCAATGTACTTGTAGAACCTTATAAAGACCAATACTTAAATGTATACGAAAAAGGTGCACTTATAGGTATGTGTATAGATATTATTATTAGAGAAAAAAGTAATGGCGAAAGAGGCATTCTTGATTTGATGCAGAAACTTACTCATGAATACGGCCCAACCAAACCTTTTAATGACGATGAACTTTTTGCAAAAATTACCGAATTTACGTATCCTGAAGTAGGTGATTTCTTAAAAAATCATGTTGAAGGAACTACTCCTATTAATTACGAACATTACTTTGCTAAAGTGGGTGTGGTAAATGGTACTACAAAAAAAGCGACCAACCCGTTTATTAAAAACAGTACTTCTTGTATTACTGCCGAACCAAATACTAAAGAAATTTTAATACGAGATACCGAATTGACGAACTTTTTAAACGCATTAACCATTAAGCAAGGTGATATTTTAGTAAGCATAAATGGTAAAAAATATACTTTTGAAACTATTTCTGATTTAATGACCGATGTAGAAAAAATTAAAGAAGGTGATGCTGTAAACGTAATCATAAAAAGAAATGGTAAAGAACTTGAATTGAAAGGAAAAGCCAAATTGGATTATACAGAATCCAAAGGTTATAAATTTTTAGACACGAGCAAAGAAATGTTAAAAAATGCTTGGTTAAAAAAATAAAGTAACCTTTTTGTACACAAATCCTCAATTATAACTCGTAATTGAGGATTTTTTATTTATTTTGCTCAAAAATTAAACAAACAATGCGTAAATCAATACTTGCCATAGGCTTTTTATTTTTAAGTCTTACTTCATGTAATAAAGAACTTCCAAAAAACACCCTAGAAATTTCTGGAAATATTGAAGGATTTAAAAAAGGAACAATCTATGTTCAACGGGTAAAAGACACACAACTTATTGCTATAGATACCGTAAAAATAAATGGCGATTCACATTTTACAAGTACTATTAAGCTAGATGAACCCGAAATGCTTTATTTATTTATAGACAGAGGCGTAACCAATTCTGTAGACAATAACCTATTGTTTTTTGCAGAACCTGGCAAAATGACAATAGATACCAATCTTGATTTTTTTACCGCCGATGCAAAAATTTCTGGTTCTAAAAACCAAGAATTGTATGAAGAATATAGAAAAGTAGTTTCAAGATACATCGATGCCGATTTAGATTTGATAAAAAAACGTTTTGAATCATCAAAAACAAACAAATCAATAAGCTCTTTAGATTCAATAGATCGTGAAAGAGATGAAATTTTGAAGAAAAAGTATTTGTATACTACCAATTTTGCTGTAAACAATGGTAAATATGCTGTAGCGCCTTATATTGCTTTGGCTGAAATATCAGATATTAATATAAAATACCTAGATACAATTCAAAAATCAATGTCGGCAGAAATTTCAAAATCTATTTATGGTAAAAAGCTGAATACATTTATTAAAGAGCGTAAGTCTAATCCATAAACTATTTTTGAAATAAAAAACGGCTGTTTCTACTTAAAGTGAAACAGCCGTTTTTTAATACTTAAATTAAAACAAGATTTTACAACGGAATATTTCCGTGTTTTCTGTTTGGTATAGGAACTTCTTTATTTTCAAGCATACTAAAAGCTTTCAATAACTTTCTTCTTGTATCTCTTGGAATAATTACCTCATCAATAAAACCTCGTTGCGCAGCAGTATACGGGTTAGCAAACAATTCTGCATATTCGGCTTCTTTCTCTAAAAGTTTTGCAGCAGGATCTGCCGCTTCGCTAATTTCTTTTTTGAAAATAATTTCTGAAGCTCCTTTAGCTCCCATAACTGCAATTTCGGCAGTAGGCCAAGCAAAATTCATATCGGCTCCTATGTGTTTTGAATTCATAACATCATAAGCTCCACCATAAGCTTTACGAGTAATCACGGTAACTTTTGGAACAGTAGCTTCACTAAGTGCATACAACAATTTCGCTCCGTGCACAATAATACCATTCCACTCTTGATCGGTACCTGGTAAAAACCCTGGTACATCTTCGAGCACGAGCAATGGGATATTAAAACAGTCGCAAAAACGAGTAAAACGTGCTGCTTTTATCGAGCTTTTCACATCGAGACAACCTGCCAAATACATAGGATTATTGGCTACAATACCTATGCTTCTACCTCCCAACCGAGCAAAACCTACAATAATATTTTCGGCATAATCTTTATGAATTTCAAAAAACGAATCTTCATCTATAATGCCATAAATTACATCGTGCATATCATAAGGCTTATTGGCATTATCTGGCACAATAGTATCCAATTGCTCACGAATTTCTTCACCTAAAGTATACGGGAGTTTTGGTGTTTTTTCTTTATGATTTTGAGGCATATAACTCAATAATCTTTTAATATCTTCTAAACACTCTATTCCGTTTGGCGAAGTGATATGTGCTACACCAGATTTGGTAGAATGAGTGCTTGCACCTCCCAATTCTTCTGAGGTAACTTCTTCATTTGTAACTGTTTTTACAACATTTGGCCCAGTTACAAACATATAACTATTGTTTTCTACCATTAAAGTAAAATCGGTAATCGCAGGCGAATATACAGCACCACCAGCACAAGGCCCCATAATAGCTGATATTTGAGGAATTACACCACTAGATTGTACATTGCGATGAAAAATATCGGCGTAACCTCCTAGCGAGCGTACACCTTCTTGAATACGTGCACCTCCAGAATCGTTAAGTCCAATCATTGGAGCGCCACTTTTCATGGCCATATCCATAACTTTGCATATTTTTTCTGCGTGAGTTTCAGAAAGCGATCCTCCAAAAACAGTAAAATCTTGTGCAAATACATACACCAATCTTCCATTTATTGTACCATAGCCAGTTACTACCCCATCGCCATAGTAAACCTCTTTATCCATACCAAACTCGGTGGTTCGGTGTGTGACTAACATACCTATTTCTTCAAAAGAACCTTCATCTAATAGATATTCAACTCGCTCTCTAGCTGTTAATCGTTTTTTTTCGTGGTGTTTAGCAATTCTCGCTGCACCTCCACCCAATTTTGCCTGAGCAATTTTATCGTTTAATATTTTAATTTTATCTTCCATTTTGTTAATGAGTCAATTAGACAATCTATCAATGTGCCAATTAGTTGGGTAATCTTAGAACTTTTTTGTCTTCTATATAGTGTTGCAGAGCCAAAAGAGCTGCAATTTCTGCCTCGGTTTCTAAATGCGATTTGAGTTTATCGGCATCGTAATATTTTTTCACAAAAGAAGTGTCAAAATCACCCGAACGAAAGGCTTCGTGTTGCATTACAAATTTTCCAAAAGGCAATGTAGTAGCTACACCTTCTACATGGTAATGATCTATTGCTTCAATCATTTTTTCAATTGATTCTTCTCTAGTTTTTCCGTAGGTAACCAACTTAGACAACATAGGATCGTAGTAGATAGGAACGTCCATACCTTCTGCTATACCGTTATCTACTCGAATACCCTCGCCTACTGGCAATTGATATTTGCTAAGAAAACCTACATTGGGTAAAAAATCGTTTAGTGAATCTTCTGCATACACACGTAGTTCCATAGCATGCCCTGTTATTTTAAGGTCTTCTTGTTTTATTGGTAAAACTTCTCCGCGTGCTACTCTAATTTGTAGTTCAACCAAGTCTAATCCCGAAATCATTTCGGTAACAGGATGTTCTACTTGCAAACGAGTATTCATTTCTAAGAAATAAAAATTATGCTGATCATCCATTAAAAATTCTACTGTACCTGCACCAACATAATCACAAGATTTAGCCACTTTTACAGCGGCTTCGCCCATTTCTTTTCGTTTTTCTGGAGTAAGTATAGACGATGGAGCTTCTTCAACTACTTTTTGATGACGTCTTTGTACACTACATTCTCTTTCAAAAACATATACCACATTTCCGTGTGTATCTGCCATAATTTGAATTTCAATGTGGCGAGGTTTGGTTACATATTTTTCTATAAAAACAGAGCCATCACCAAATGCCGATGTAGCCTCGCTTATTGCTCTATTCATTTGAGATTCAAAATCTTCTTCTTTTTCTACGACTCTCATTCCTTTACCACCACCACCTGCAGAAGCTTTTATAAGTATTGGAAATCCTACTTCTTTAGCGGTTCGTTTTGCTTCTTCAATATCCGTAATGGCATGATCTACACCAGGAACCATAGGAATATTGTAGTGCATAACGGCTTCTTTTGCGGCAAGTTTACTTCCCATTATTTCTATAGCTTTTGATTTTGGTCCTATAAAAATAATATCATTTTTTTCGCATTCTTGAGCAAAAGATGAGTTTTCACTCAAAAAACCATACCCTGGATGTATGGCATCTACACCCAATTGTTTGGCTACTTCAATTATTTTATCGCCTCTCAAATACGATTGACTAGAGGCTGCTTCTCCAATACAAACTGCTTCATCGGCATATTTTACATGCAACGCATTTCTATCGGCAGTAGAATATACAGCAACTGTGCTAATGCCCATTTTTTTTGCTGTATTCATTACCCTTATGGCAATTTCTCCACGATTGGCAACTAATATTTTGGTTATTTTTTTCATCGTTATATTATTTCAAAATTCAAGTATTAGATAGACTTTTTCAAATTACTAAAAACTTGTTTTTTATTCAAATTCTATTAATAATTGTCCTTTATCTACTGCATTTCCTTTTTGTACCGCAATCGATTTAATTTTGCCGTCTCTTGGTGAAAGAAAACTGTTTTCCATTTTCATGGCTTCCAAAATCAATAATGGATCGTTTTCTTTTACTTCCTGCCCTACTTCTACGTTTATTTCTAATATTAAACCTGGCATTGGGGCTTTTATAGCATTTACTACTTTAGTGCGCCCTTTTTCAATACCCATATTTTTTATAAGCATATCCAAAGCATCAGAGATAGCCACTTCGTAGACGTTGTTATTTACCGAAACCGTATATTTTTTGTTGATAAAATCAATATGGGTGATTTCTGCTTTGAAAGACTTGTTGTTTTTAAGTACATGATAGTTTGATTTGTCTGTTGGCAAAGCATCAAGGTTTTTCAAATCACTTTCAGATAAGTCAAAACTATAGGTTTGATTTACCGAAAGCTTATAAGTTGTGCTCATAAGAATTTGGTTTTTAATTTTGGTAAAGTTAAAAAATCGAAATCGATTGCGCTATGATATTTATCAAGAATATTGCTTATTTAATATAGTTTTATACTATAGTTTCGGTTTGATTATTCTTATGTACTACATAACATCTACAAAACAAGTAATCCATCATTTTTGAGTTTTAACATAGGCTTGGAATGCCAAAAAAGCTCAAAATTTGGCATTGCTTTTTCAAAATCTTCTTTTAGTTGTTGTAATGTAAGGGTTTTTGTGTTATTGTAAACACACGTTATTTCAAGCATATTTATGAGCCATTGCGCTTCTTGCGCTGGAAGTTTCATGATAATCGTATCATAATTAACATGAAATAGCAACTCCCATTTTCCTTTACTTATTTTACAAGTAGGCTTTGGTAAAAAGTTTATTATTTTTGCTGTAGGTTTGTCAAATAGTGCTTTTTCGTTATGCAGACACTGTTCTATATAATTGTAAGAAATTTTTGTCTTTTTAATTTTAAAATCAAACCATTCTTGCAAATCATAATCCAAACCTATTCCATGCATGTAATTGAATAGCGATTTTTTTAAACCAAACGCAAACTTATCGTGATTGATACCTGTTTTGTCTTTAAAATATATGTCATTATGGGCAAACTTAATTTCAGAATTATGATGCGGAATTACACCAAAATTATCTGGATTTTTTCCAACAGGGCTATGTGCTGTCATCGCAAATTGATGCCAAAAACCACTCTGTAAAATATTTAATTCAAACATTTGTCTTACCATTTCTAGGCTATCTATGGTTTCTTGTACTGTTTGAGTAGGAAAACCATACATTAAATACGCATGCACCATAATACCCGATTCTGTAAAATGATGGCAAGCTTGAGCAACCTGAGCTACTGTAACGCCTTTTTGTATTAATGCCAATAATCTATCTGATGCTACTTCAAGCCCTCCAGAAACAGCTATACAACCCGAGGCTTTAAGTAGTTTACAGAGATCTTTTGTAAAACTTTTTTCAAATCGAATATTCGTCCACCATGTAATCACCAATTTTCTTCGAAGAATTTCTAAGGCAACTTCGCGCATTAGTGCAGGTGGTGCGGCTTCGTCTACAAAATGAAAACCTGTTTCACCTGTTTGCGCTATAAGTTCTTCTACCCTATCAACTATAATTTTAGCATGAATAGGTTCGTAAATTTTTATATAATCTAATGAAACATCACAAAAGGTACATTTTCCCCAATAACAACCGTGTGCCATAGTAAGTTTGTTCCATCTGCCGTCGCTCCATAAACTATGCATTGGGTTTGCAATTTCAATAACCGATATATATTTATCTAAAGGCAATCCCGAATAATCTGGAGTTCCTACTACATTTTGCTTATAATCTGGTTTTGTTGAATTATTTACAAATATTACTTGTTTGTTTTCAAGTACAAACGTTCTTTTGTATTCTTTATGTTGCTTGTTTTGCGTTGCTTGATATAGCAATTCTATAGGTAGCTCTCCATCGTCTAATGTGATGTAATCAAAAAATTCAAAAACTCTTTCATCTTTCAAACTGCGTAATTCTGTATTGGGAAATCCGCCACCCATAGCTGTTTTTATTTGTGGGTAGTGTTTTTTTAAATAATGCGCTACTCGAAAAGCACTGTATAAATTACCTGGAAATGGAACTGAAAAACAAACGAGTTTTGGTTGTTCTTTTTCTACTATTTTTGTGATAAGTTCAAGTGCTATATTGTCTATGTAGGTAGGTTGAGATTGCAATGTTTGATACAATTCATCAAAAGAGTTTGCACTTCTTCCCAAACGCTCAGCATAACGGCTAAACCCAAAATTTGCATCTACACATTCTACTATATAGTCGGATATATCTTCAAGGTACAAAGTTGCTAAATGTTTGGCTTTGTCGAGTATACCCATTGTTCCAAAAGCCCATTCCATATCATCTAGCTGATTAAATCGAGAGGCTTCGGGTAAAAAATTGCCCGAACATATTTGACGCGAAAGTGTAGAATTATCACCTTGCAAAAAAGCGATTACAGCATCAATTGATTGAATATACTGTTCTTGTAAAGCAAATATTCTTTGTGCATTGGAAGAAATTTTACGTTTACTAATGTTTGCTCTTGAAAATTCAAACATTTGCTGTAAACCTTGTTTTGAAAATAATTTCAAAATAACCTCAATACCCAAATCTATTTGCGTACTTGGTATACTTTTAGTATTGAGAAAGCCTTTTAAATAGGCAGTTGCTGGGTATGGAGTGTTAAGCTGAGTAAAAGGCGGTGTTACTAATAAAATTGAGTTCAAATTTGCTTTTTTTGACAAATTTAAAGTATTTTATACATAATTATAAAAAAACCAAATTCTTATACTTTTCGTTTAAAATTTATTTGTATTCTACTGTAAAAATTAAACCTTTTTTGAGAAAAACTGAACCGCGTAATCAATTCCTTTTTTTAACCAACTAGAAGAATGTGAACTATTTAAAAACACTTTTTTGGACACGTAGCCCAAAGCTAAAATGGCTAATGATTTTAGCATATCTTTTTTTTCTTCAGAACTTGGTAAAAAACTTTGAATACTTTGGTTAATTAAATTCTTTGGTTTTAAACTATCAGTAAACTGTTGCGCCTGCGATTTTAATTCAATAAAATCTTTTTTTTGTTTCGCTTCAAGTATAGCAATGGCTTTATCTAGTTTTTCTGACTTATCAATTTTTCTCATAATCTTCTTTTTTTTCTACAGAAGTTACTATTTCGTCAATATCTAAATCTTTCAGCATTTTATCAATAATTAAATTGCTTACAGGTACTTTTACTAAACTTTTGTTGAAAAATATAAGTACTAATGCCAAAATTAAATAAAAGCCCGAAACTATTATAAAGCCTATATAATAATCGTGTAACAACTTACCTATGTATAAACTAATACCAATGTTGATAAATAATGTAAACATAGCCAAAACAAACGCTATAGACAATCCAGATAATAAAGCCGAAACGGTGTCGGCAGTTTTATCTACCAACTTTAATTTATATAAATCTAAAGTAGTTTTTACATAGTTTTCAACTTTGGCAAACAGCAAGTCTTTATTGGTTTCAAAAGAGCTCATAAGCTAGTTTATAAAATATTTTTATTGATATTTTTAAGGTTTTCCAAATTATGCTCTACCTCCTCAGCTACATTTTCTTTACTCAACAATTCATCTGCTTTTGATGCTACTTTGCTTGCCAAATCATCAAAATTTGATTTTAAATTATTTACCAAATCTTCACCTTGCTCTTTTAATTTCTTTCTTGTTTCAGAACCTTTTTCTGGAGCTAATAATACGCCTAAAACTGCACCAACAGCCATACCACCCAAAAAACCTAAAATTACATTACTTGATTTCATAATTTGATTATTTAAATTAAACTTCACGTATAAAGATAATCATTTCAATGAAAATACATGTCATTTTTTGTAAGAATTAACATATTGAAATGTATTTTTGTGTGTAGTTTACTCAAACATATTGAGGTATTTTATGGAAAATAGTAAATTTGCAAGATGACAACAACACAACTCATAGAACAAATACGTAAAAAACAATCCTTTTTATGCATTGGTTTAGACCCCGATTTAGATAAAATCCCAACGCATTTACATCAATATGAAGATCCAATTTTTGAATTTAACAAAGCTATTATTGATGCCACACACCACCTGTGTGTAGCCTACAAACCCAATACTGCTTTTTATGAATGTTACGGCATTAAAGGTTGGAAATCATTAGAAAAAACAATACAATACCTCAACAATAAATACCCAGAAATATTTACCATAGCCGATGCTAAGCGTGGCGATATAGGCAATACATCTACCCGATACGCCAAGGCTTTTTTTGAACAACTTAATTTTGATAGTATTACAGTGGCGCCTTATATGGGCAAAGATTCTGTTGAGCCTTTTTTATCGTTTAAAAACAAACACACTATTTTGCTTGCTCTTACCTCCAATGAGGGTGCTTTAGATTTTCAAACACAAAACACAACAGATACAACATTGTATAAAATGGTTTTGGAAAAATCTAAAACTTGGAAAAATGCAACGCAATTAATGTATGTAGTAGGTGCCACAAAAGCAGAATATTTTAAAGAAATACGAAATATTGTTCCTGATAATTTTTTATTAGTACCTGGTGTTGGCGCACAGGGAGGCAGTGTTGAAGAGGTTTGCAAATACGGCTTAAATAAAAATATAGGGCTTTTAATAAATTCGTCTAGAGGTATTATTTATGCTTCAAACCAAAGTAACTTTGCTGTTCAAGCGCAAATAGAAGCGCAAAAACTTCAGCAAGAAATGCAACTTGAATTAACAAAACACTCAATTATTTGATTTCATATACTACATATCCTAATAGTTCATCTACCGAATGGGTAACTTTTGTGCATGGAGCAGGAGGAAGTTCTGCCATTTGGTTTAAACAAATTAAAGCTTTTCAAAAGCATTTTAACGTATTATTACTAGATTTACGAGGTCATGGAAATTCAAAATCGGCTACCTCGCAATCGCTAAAAAATAAATACACTTTTAAAGGACTTTCTCACGATATTATTGAGGTGTTAGACGCCTTAAAAATACATAAATCGCATTTTGTTGGTATATCATTGGGTACTATATTAATACGGCAGTTGGCAGAATTACAACCCCAAAGAGTAAATAGCATGATAATGGGCGGAGCTATTTTGAAAATGAACTTTCGCTCGCAAATTCTTATGAAGTTTGGGAATGTTTTTAAATACGTTTTGCCTTATTTGGTACTGTACAAATTGTTTGCTTTTATAATAATGCCTAAACAAAATCATAAAAAATCAAGGTTATTGTTTATTAACGAAGCAAAAAAATTGTATCAAAAAGAATTCATTAAATGGTTTAAACTTACTTCCGAAATAAATCCGTTATTAAAATGGTTTAGACAAGTAGAATTAAATATTCCTACATTTTATATTATGGGCGAAGAAGATTATATGTTTTTGGGCTCGGTACAAAAAGTAGTACAAGCACATCAAAAATCATCTTGCTTAAAAATTATAGAAAATTGCGGTCATGTAGTAAACGTAGAGCAAGCACATATATTTAATAACGAAGCTATTGGTTTTATTCAAAAAATTAATCAATAAATACTTGTTTGTTAGTAAACATAAAACAAAAAAACACCAACTTTCTTTATTGAAAATTGGTGTTTTTTAACTAACCCTAACCAAAACAAATTATAAAACTGTTATTATAACAATGCAAATATCCAACTTTATTTTGATAGGTTGTGTTAAGAGAATGTTATTTATATATAATTGATTCTTAAAACTTTGTAAAAAAATTATTTTGAATCTTGCATAGCAAAAACTTTCTTCAGCAAATCTGAAGTTCTAGCATTTAAATTGGTTCTAATATCTTGTTCTTCTACTGCAATCATTTTAAAAACACCTTCCATAGCCTTGTTGGTAGTATAATCGGTCAAATCGGGGTTTACTTTTTTTACCAAAGGAATACTATTGTATTTGGTAATAATGTTAGACCAAATTTTATCGGCTCCTACTTTGGAAAAAGAATTTTTAATAACAGGATTAAATTTTGAATACAATGCTGTTGATGTTGAACTTTGCAAATAGGTTGTAGCGGCAGTATTATTGCCCATCAATATATTTTTTGCATCTGTAAACGTCATATTTTTTACAGCGTCTACAAATATGGGGGTAGCCTCTTTTACCGCATCTTCTGCTGCTCTATTAAGTATTCTTAGTCCGTCATCGGCCAAACTACTTAGTCCTATTTGGCGCAACTTCTTGTCTACAGTTTGTAGTTCATCGGGTAATAAAATTTTAACGGCTTCGTTTTTAAAAAAACCATCTGTTGCTGTAAGTTTTACTACTTGTTTAGAAATACCATTATGCAATGCCTCTTTAAGTCCTCCGGCAATATCTACATTTCCTTGTTCTAAAATAGTTGGCAATTGGTTAGCAACTTGCTGTAATTCTGCACAGCTTAGCAGTGTAGCTCCTGCAATAGATAAAAAGAAGGCTTTTTTCATGATTTTTTAATTTTATTTTAATACTTAATTAATTACAAAGATAGTGCCTCAAATGTTAATATTTATTCCAATTAAAACTACAGTAAAAAATTATTAAATTCGTAAATTGCAACCCTAATTTAGATTTAAAATTACAAATGGAACAAGTACAGCCCTATATTCCTAAAAATAAAGTAAGAATTGTAACAGCTGCATCACTTTTTGATGGTCATGACGCTGCAATTAATATCATGCGAAGAATTATTCAAGCAACTGGTGTTGAAGTCATTCATCTTGGTCATGATAGAAGTGTGGAAGAAGTGGTTAATACTGCTATTCAAGAAGATGCAAATGCCATAGCGATGACATCTTATCAAGGTGGTCACAACGAATATTTTAAATATATGTATGATTTGCTTAAAGAAAAAGGGGCTGGTCATATTAAAATTTTTGGTGGCGGTGGCGGAGTAATTTTACCTTCTGAAATAGAAGAATTACAAGCTTACGGAATTACACGTATTTATTCTCCAGACGATGGTCGTGCCATGGGATTACAAGGAATGATTAATGATTTGGTTCAAAAAGCTGATTTTCCTGTTGGAGATAAATTAAATGGTGAAATCAATCATTTAGAAGATAAAGTTCCAACTGCAATTGCAAGAGTAATTTCTGCTGCAGAAAATTTTCCAGAAATTGCAAAAGAAACTTTAGATAAAATTCATGCTAAAAATCAAAATTCTAAAATTCCAGTATTAGGAATTACAGGAACTGGTGGAGCAGGTAAATCTTCTTTAGTAGATGAATTAGTAAGACGATTTTTAATTGATTTTCCTGAAAAAACGATTGGATTAATTTCAGTTGATCCATCAAAAAGGAAAACTGGTGGAGCACTTTTAGGAGATAGAATTCGAATGAATGCGATTAATAATCCTAGAGTTTATATGCGTTCTTTGGCAACTCGTCAATCGAATTTGGCATTGTCAAAATATGTAAACGAAGCCATAGAGGTTTTGAAAGCAGCTAAATATGATTTGATTATCCTTGAAACTTCAGGAATTGGACAAAGTGATACCGAAATTTTAGAACATTCGGATGTTTCATTATATGTAATGACACCAGAATTTGGAGCAGCTACGCAGTTAGAAAAGATTGACATGCTAGATTTTGCCGATTTGGTTGCCATAAATAAGTTTGACAAACGTGGAGCTCTTGATGCTATTCGTGATGTAAAAAAACAATACCAACGCAATCATAATCTTTGGGATGTTAATCCTGATGAGATGCCTGTTGTAGGAACAATTGCCTCACAGTTTAATGACCCAGGTATGAATACATTATACAAACGTATAATGGACAAAATTGTTGAAAAAACAAGTGTTGATTTACAATCTACTTTCGAAATTACTCGCGAAATGAGCGAGAAAATTTTCGTTATTCCTCCACATAGAACACGTTATTTATCTGAAATTGCTGAAAACAATAGAAAATATGACGAAATTGTTCTTTCGCAAGTTGAAGTGGCACAAAAACTATACGGAATTTTTAAAACTATTGAAGTTGTAAATAAAAAATCAGTTCAGATTTCTAAAACAGGAATAGACGAAACTTCAATAAATAGAACCGAAGAAAATAAAGTCTTTTTGGAATTGTTGTTGCAACAATTTGAAAAAGTTAAAATGGATTTAGATGCTTATAATTGGGAAGTAATTTTAACTTGGCAAGAAAAAGTAAACAAATACAAAAATCCAGTTTATAGCTTTAAAGTTCGTGACAAAGAAATTAAAATTCAAACACATACCGAGAGTTTATCTCATTCACAGATACCAAAAATTGCACTTCCAAAATACCAAGCTTGGGGTGATATTTTAAAATGGAATTTACAAGAAAATGTTCCTGGAGAATTTCCATTTGCTTCAGGATTATATCCATTTAAACGTGAAGGTGAAGATCCAACAAGAATGTTTGCTGGTGAAGGTGGACCAGAACGAACCAATCGTCGTTTTCATTATGTTTCTTTAGGAATGCCAGCCAAACGACTTTCAACTGCCTTTGATAGTGTAACTTTATATGGAAATGATCCCGATTTACGACCTGATATTTATGGAAAAATTGGTAATGCTGGAGTTTCAATTTGTTGTTTAGACGATGCCAAAAAACTCTATTCTGGTTTTGATTTATCGCATCCAATGACTTCAGTTTCAATGACTATTAATGGGCCGGCTCCTATGCTTTTAGGCTTTTTTCTGAATGCAGCTATAGATCAAAATTGTGAAAAATACATTAAAGAAAATAATCTAGAAGATGTAGTTGAAACAAAACTTAAAGAAAAATACGAAAATAAAGGCTTACAACGCCCTCGATATAACGGAGAATTACCCGAAGGAAATAATGGTTTAGGTCTCATGTTACTCGGTATAACTGGCGACCAAATCCTACCAGAACATATTTATCAAGACATAAAAACAAAAACCCTAGCACAAGTAAGAGGCACTGTTCAAGCGGATATTTTAAAAGAAGATCAGGCACAAAACACCTGTATTTTCTCTACAGAATTTGCTTTGCGATTAATGGGTGATGTACAAGAATATTTTATAAAACAAAATGTACGCAACTTCTATTCGGTTTCTATTTCAGGATACCATATAGCCGAAGCCGGAGCTAATCCTATAACACAATTGGCATTTACTTTGGCAAACGGATTTACTTATGTAGAATACTATTTAAGTAGAGGCATGGATATTAACGACTTTGGACCAAACTTATCGTTCTTTTTCTCGAATGGTATCGATCCAGAATATGCTGTAATAGGACGTGTGGCTCGTAAAATTTGGGCAAAAGCCATGAAGTATAAATATGGCGCCAACGAAAGAGCACAAATGCTTAAATACCATATACAAACGTCTGGACGTTCACTGCACGCACAAGAAATTGATTTTAATGATATCCGTACCACATTACAAGCGTTGTACGCTATTTATGACAACTGTAATTCACTTCATACCAACGCCTACGACGAAGCCATAACAACACCTACCGAAGAGTCTGTACGTCGTGCTATGGCTATACAATTAATCATTAATAAAGAATTAGGTTTAGCTAAAAACGAAAACCCAATACAAGGTTCATTTATCATTGAAGAATTAACCGATTTGGTAGAAGAAGCGGTATTGAGAGAATTTGATAGAATTACAGAACGTGGTGGAGTATTAGGAGCAATGGAAACCATGTACCAACGCAATCAAATTCAGGAAGAAAGTATGTATTACGAAATGCTAAAACATACAGGAGAATTTCCTATAATTGGTGTAAATACATTTTTAAGTTCCAAAGGTTCTCCAACTGTTTTACCAGCAGAAGTTATTCGTGCTACCGAAGAAGAAAAACAATTTCAAATTCAAACCTTACACAGTTTAAATAGTTTGTATGCAGATCAAGTAAAACAAGAAATAGCCACAATACAAGAAGCAGCCATAAATAATCAAAATATTTTTGAGAAATTAATGGAAGCCACCAAATATTGTTCACTTGGTCAAATTACTAGTGGTTTGTTTGAAGTTGGTGGGCAGTATAGACGCAATATGTAATTATTTTTAATGAAAAAATACATTCTATTACTATTTTGTTCTTCAGTACTTAGCCAAAATCCTTTTTCTAAAGAATATCCTAACAACATTTTAGCAATAAAAGGTTGTGGGTATATAAATTTACTAGATGGTGGTTTTGGTTCAATTATTGGCCTTGAGAAAAGTTATTTTAAAAATCATTCAATTGGTGCAAAGTTTATATATAATGCATTTACACCTCATAGAGAAGATACTGCAAATAATTATGAACCAATAGACTATTCAAAAGATAAAGATATTTCATATATTATTGAATATAAATATTATTTTGATTTCAATATTATAAAAGATAAAGCAGTTATTCCATATTTTTCAATCTCATATAAAAACGGTAAAAGAACTTTTGATAATGATGTGAATTATCCTCATGATTTTTATCATAGAGAAACTAAATATAATTTATTTGGGCCTGCAATAGGAACATTAGTTGTTTTGGGTGAATCAAAAAAATGGACTATTGATACACAAATTGGATATTTATTAGGAAATAAAAATAGAAAAACAGAATATGTTTTCCCAATTCAATTTAATCAAAATGATATATTCAATACAGATCTTTTTCGATTTGAAATAATGTTGACTTATACTATTGATTTGTAAATGAATCCAATCATAAAAACCTTTCCAACAACAAAATTCATAGGTAAAAATCTTTTGTTTACCTATACAGATTATCGTGCTTTTGAATTGTGGAGTAGTTTTATGCCTAGACGAAATGAAATTCAAAATGCTATTGGTTCTGAGTTGTACAACATTCAAATCAATCCTGATGATTTTGATTTTCAACCAAATAAACCATTTGTAAAATGGGCTGCTGTTGCCGTTTCATCATTTGAAAATATTCCTGAAGGAATGGAAAGTTTACTAATTCCAGAAGGTTTATATGCCGTTTTTAATTATAAAGGAGACCAAGCCAATGCTTCCGAATTTTTTAGAAAAATTTACACCAAATGGCTTCCAAATTCAAATTACGAGCTAGACAATAGACCACAATTTGAAATTTTAGGAGAAAAATACAACCGTAATCATCCCGAATCTGAAGAAGATATTTATATCCCTATAAAACCCATTTAGAATGACAACTTTGGAAAAACACCCTGATTGGTTTTACGATTTCTATCCTATGGAAATTTTACTTTTAGGTAGTTTTCCTCCTCACAGTTCTAAACATGCTTTTCCGTTTTATTATCCAAACAAACAAAATAGATTTTGGAAAATTTTAGCTCATATTGCCAACAAAACCTTGACTCATGATTTATCGAATACTGAACTAGCTGTAAACGAACGCAAAAATTTGATGAAATTTTTACACATAGGAATTCATGATGTAGGTAAAACAATTCTTAGAAAAAACAACAGCTCTTTAGATACTAAAATTGATGTTATAGAATACCAAGACATTAAAAAAATTGTTAAAAATCATCCCGAATTACAGCAAATACTTCTTTTAGGTTTTTCTTCAAAAAATAGTGCGACACAAACTTTTATTAAGTATTTAGAGCATCAAAAAATACTTACCGAATTTCCTGTAGATTTTAAACTCAAATCTCAACAAAGTTTTACTATCTTTATAGACAACAGAAAAATAAAATGTTCGATACTCAATTCCACCTCTTCGGCAAGTGCTATTGGTATTGATGCTTTAATTGATCAATTTTCAAAATATATCCTTGTGCCTAATGAGTAATCAAAATTTAGAAAATGCTATTCTTTCTTTTTTTGAAGAAATACCAAAGTATTATGGATATAAAACTGAAATTTCTGAGGGTTTAATTACCGATATTCAAAATTTTAATGCCAAAACAACCACTTGGAATCTTTCGGAATTTAGCCTTATTCGTTCAGCATATCGTGTAGAAGGTAATCGATTTATGATGGAAGGCAGTAAAATGTATTATGAAATTGCAGCCGAACATATCATTAGCCTTAAAAAAACAGGCAGCAATGCTTATGAATTTATAGAGCAATACAGTGCAAATGTTTTTAGAATGACTAAAATTTGTTTTCTTGAATAATCAAATTTGATTATTCAAGAAATTGTATGCGTACAGCTCCATCTTCATCAATGTGTGTGAGTGTTACTTTGTGCAATGTATTGATGAGTTCTGGATTCCATGGGTATTTTACTTTTACATAATTTTCGGTAAAACCATAAATATAGCCTTCTTTGTTTTCGCTCTCAAAAAGTACAGTTCTAGAAGTTCCAATTTGACTCTCATAAAATGCACGACGTTTTTTAACCGATAATCCTCGTAACATTTTACTTCGTTTACTTCTTACATTGTTAGCAACTACATTGGGCATTTCTACAGCCTCTGTATTATCTCTTTCAGAATATGTAAATACGTGTAGGTAAGAAATATCCAATTCTTGCAAAAAATAATAGGTTTCCAAAAAATGCTCGTCTGTTTCTCCCGGAAAACCTACAATTACGTCCACACCAATACAAGCATGAGGCATTACTTGTCTTATTTTAGAAACCCTTTCGGCATATAACTCTCTTATATATCTACGCTTCATTTTATTTAAAATAGCATTGCTTCCGCTTTGTAACGGAATATGAAAATGTGGAACGAAAGTTCTACTTTGTGCTACAAAATCAATGGTTTCGTTTTTAAGCAAATTAGGTTCTATAGATGATATTCTTAAACGTTCAATGCCTTCGACTTTGTCCAAAGCTTGCACCAATTCTAAAAAAGTGTGTTCATGCTTTTTATTGCCAAATTCTCCTTTGCCATAATCACCAATATTTACGCCTGTTAGCACAATTTCTTTAATTCCTTGTGCTGAAATTTCAGTGGCATTGCGCAATACATTTTCTAAGGCATCACTTCTAGAGATACCTCTTGCCAAAGGAATAGTACAATAGGTACACTTGTAATCGCAACCATCTTGAACTTTTAAAAAAGCCCGTGTCCTATCGCCAATAGAATAACTTCCTACATAAAAATCAGCATCTTCAATCTCACAACTATGCACTTCTCCCCTATCATTTTTAGATAAGTCGTTTATGTAATCTGTAAGCTTAAATTTTTCTGTAGCACCGAGTACCAAATCTACACCATCTACAGCGGCTAATTCTTCTGGTTTTAATTGTGCATAACAACCTACTGCTGCCACAAAGGCTTTTTCGTTAATTTTTAAAGCTTTTTTTACAATTTGTTTAAATTGTTTGTCTGCATTATCTGTTACCGAACATGTATTGATAACATAAATATCGGCAGGTTCTTCAAAATCTACTCTTTCAAAACCGTCTTGTTGAAAATTTCGGGCAATGGTAGATGTTTCCGAAAAATTCAATTTGCATCCTAAGGTGTAGAATGCTACTTTTTTATTTTGCACCATAATAACTCTCAATTGATGAAATCGTTGTCAAAAATTGAGCGTTGCAAAGATACTATTTAACTTGGTATTTAACAAAACACAAAAGAGTGTTTGGTAATCGAGAAAGTTTTTACACAATAATTTTCATTCTATGCCAAAAAGAGTACTTTTGCAAAAAATTTAAAAACAAATAAAAATGGCAAACAATAGAACTTTTACCATGATAAAACCCGATGCTGTTGAAAAAGGACACATTGGTGGAATATTAAACATGATTACTGAAGGTGGTTTTAGAATTGTAGCAATGAAATTGACACAACTTACTGTGGCTGATGCTCAAAAATTTTATGCTGTACACAGCGAAAGACCTTTCTTTGGTGAATTGGTAGAATTTATGACTCGCGGCCCAATTGTTGCTGCAATATTAGAAAAAGATAATGCTGTAGAAGATTTTCGTGCTTTGATTGGTGCTACAAACCCAGCAGAAGCGGCAGAAGGTACTATTCGTAAAAAATATGCTACTTCTATTGGTGAAAATGCAGTTCATGGTTCAGATTCTGATGAAAATGCTGCTATTGAAGGTGCTTTTCACTTTGCAGGTAGAGAGCAATTTTAATACATATTAAATTATAAAAAAGCATCCGTTTTAATATTAAAACGGATGCTTTTTATTTATAAGTCATTGGCTAGTGCTGTAATTCTTTTAATATCTTGTTCTTTACTTTTGGGATAAATAAGCAATACATCTGCTTTATCAACAATAATATAATCGTGTAAACCGTCTATTACAACTATTTTTTCGGCATCGGTTCTAACAATATTGTTGCTTGCATTTTCCAAAATTACTTTGGCGTTTATTACTCCGTTTTTATAATCGTCTTTTTCTAGTTTTTCATGCAACTGCCCCCATGTTCCTAAATCATTCCAATCAAAATTTGCAGGCAAAACATATACATTATCTGCATTTTCCATAAGTGCATAATCTATAGAAATGTTTTCGGCTTTGGCATAGTTTTGTTCAATAAAGCTACGCTCATTATCTGTGTTGTAAGCTTCATGTCCTTGCAGAAAAAGCTCACTCATTTGAGGCTGAAATTTTTCAAAAGCTTCTGTTACAGCTTTTACACTCCAAATAAATATACCTGCATTCCACAAAAAGTTTCCAGCATGTAAAAATGATTTTGCTGTTTCGTAATTGGGTTTTTCACGAAACTGATGCACTTTTTTTATGTCATTTTTATCTGTTTTGTCGTATTCGATATATCCAAATCCTGTATTTGGAAATGTGGGCGTAATACCCAAAGTCATTAAAGCATTATTGGCTTCACAAAATTGAAAAGACTTTTCTAGATTGTCACAAAACGCTTTTTCATCTTCAATCCAATGATCGCTTGGAGCCACAACCATTAAGGCTTCTGGATTCATTTTTTTAATTTTCCAAGAGGCATAAGCAATACAAGGAGCAGTGTTGCGCATCGCTGGTTCTAGCAACACTTGATTGGGCTTTATTTGAGGTAACTGCTCTAAAACAATATCATTATAATTTGCATTGGTAAGTATAAATATGTTTTCTTGAGGAATTAAACTAGAAAGCCTACTGTAGGTTTTTTGGATAAGCGTTTGCCCGCTACCCAACATATCATGAAATTGTTTTGGAAATTCGGTTGTAGAAACTGGCCAAAATCGAGAGCCTACGCCACCTGCCATAATAATGGCGTAATAATTTTTGTTCATATTTATTTAAAAGTATGAGGTGTCTTCATTTTTTTAATTACAGATACAAATATATTTATAATAAACAAGATTTGCAGACAGATTAATATTAATGTTATTATTAAATAATATATAGAGTAATTAGGTGTATCTAATAAATAATCAATTCCTTTTTCTTGAGCGGGAAGTTCGTTAGACAAATAGCCTATGCAAAAGAAAAACAACATCATTATAATAGTACCTAAAACATGAAACCAAATGACCATTCTTGACAAATTAATCTTAAAAGAGTCTAAAAATAAATACAATAAAGAAGCACTTCCAAACAAATAAGCATAAAACAACATTGAATATTTTACATTTAGCACATAATATGAATCGTAGATATTACATACAATTGTAGGTTCTGAATTTGCGAGAAAACAAAAAATAGTTAATAAAGCAAATCCTACTATAAGTAATAAATATGGCTTGTTTCTTATCATTTTAATTTGCTATTCGTTCTACTTCGGCATTAGCATTAAATAGGTATATTTTGCTTGTTTTTAACTCGATACACTCATAACGTTTTACACGCAATCCTTTTTTTTGAAAAATTCTACCATTTTTTATTCTAAAGATACTACCGTTGGGTATTTCATGTATAAATTCTACATCGGGTTTGCGCTCATCAAATTGCTTTAATGCAAAAGCAAGTCGAGCATCTGTATCGCTACTAGCCGCAGGATTTCTAAAATGATTGGCTACTAAAGGTAATATCGCATTAGGAAAAACTTCGGGTCGAATAAAAGGCAACATTAGGCTTTGAAAAGTTAGTTTCCATTCGGTTCCATGAGGTTTTATAAATCTACCGTACTTTTCAAAAGCTACTAAGTGAGCAATTTCGTGAATAAGAGTAATTAAAAATCTATATTTATTTAAATTGGCATTTACGGTAATTTCGTGTTTTCCTGAAACGTCTTTTCTGTAATCGCCGTGTCGCGTTTGCCGTTCATGAACAACTTTTAAGTGAACATGGTAGTTTTTTATTAATTCAAAACATGGCAAAACAGCATACTCTGGCAAATATTTAGATAAAATAGCATTCAAAACAAAAGCAATTAAGGTGTTGTAGCGCTCACTTGAAGCACTTTACCGTTGTAATATTTATTTCCAGTTAATGTAAAATCATAAATATATTGAGCCATTTCTAGCGCATTTAGCGGAGCTTTATAATTTGGAAAAGCTTCTTCCAACATTTCGGTTTGCACAGCGCCAAGTGCCAATACATTAAAAGCTATACCATGCTCCTTATACTCTTCTGCCAGAAGTTCCGAGAGTGTAATAACCGCTCCTTTACTAGACGAATAAGCCGCTAAACCCGGAAATTTCATACTCCCTTGAATACCACCCATAGAGCTTATAGTAACCACATGACTTCCTTTTTTCATAAAAGGTAAAACTATTTGTGTTAAGCCTGCTACACCAAAAACATTTACACGATAAACATACTCAAAATCCTGCAAAGTAATATTCTCAAAGGGTTTATTCACCAAAGCGCCCGCATTGTGTATTACAGCATCTACATCGTGCCAAGTGTCTGTTAAAAAATGCTTTACTCGTTCTAGTTCGGCTTCTTTTGTAAGATCTACTTCTAAACAGGTAATATTTTTATTTTGCAACAAATCTGGAGAAACAGTTCGAGATAAAGCCAAAACACAATAATCATTTTGGGCAAAAAGTAACGCCAATTCTTTACCAATTCCTCTAGAAGTTCCTGTAATAATAATGTTTTTGGACATTTATTAATTTTTTTGTCAAAAATAGCTAATTATTTTAAAGATATACGCATCTTATCGCTTTGTATTTTTTCACTTTACACTATATTTGCATTTCGTAAAAATTTTAACAATGATAAAGATTACACTACCAGATGGTTCGGTAAAAGAGTACGCACAAAATAGTACTCCTATGGATGTTGCAAAAAGTATAAGCGAAGGATTGGCTAGAAATGTTATATCGGCTGCCTTTAATGGTACAACTATAGAAACCACAACACCTCTTACGACCGATGGTACGTTAGTACTTTATACTTGGAATGACAAAGAAGGTAAAAAAGCATTTTGGCATTCTACATCGCACGTTATGGCGCAAGCTTTGGAAGAATTGTACCCAGGCATAAAGCTAACCCTTGGCCCTGCTATAGACAATGGTTTTTACTACGATGTAGACTTTATGAACCACAAAATTGTAGATGCCGATTTCAAAAAAATTGAAGATCGAGTTCTTGAAATTTCTAGAGAAAAACATGAGTTTACAATGCGTGCTGTTTCTAAAGCAGAAGCTCTGGCAATTTATAAAGACAATGAATATAAAACAGAACTGATACAAAATTTAGAAGACGGAACCATAACATTTTGCGACCATTCTAATTTTTCTGACTTATGCCGTGGCGGACATATTCCAAATACAGGAATCATTAAAGCCATGAAAATAATGAGTGTTGCTGGTGCATACTGGCGTGGCGATGAAAAAAACAAACAATTAACTCGTGTTTATGGTATTTCATTTCCTAAACAGAAAGACTTAACCGATTATTTAGAACTTTTGGAAGAAGCCAAAAGACGTGATCATAGAAAACTAGGAAAAGAGTTAGAATTGTTTACTTTTTCTCAAAAAGTAGGACAAGGTTTGCCTTTATGGCTACCAAAAGGTGCTGCTTTACGCGACAGACTGGAACAATTTTTAAAACGTGCGCAAAAAAAAGCAGGTTACGAGCAAGTGGTTACGCCTCATATTGGTCAAAAAGAATTGTATGTAACATCCGGCCATTATGCTAAATATGGCGCCGATAGTTTTCAGCCTATTCACACACCAGCAGAAGGCGAAGAATTTTTGTTAAAACCCATGAATTGCCCTCATCATTGTGAGATATACAATAACAAACCTTGGTCTTACAAAGATTTGCCAAAACGTTATGCCGAATTTGGAACTGTATACCGTTACGAACAAAGTGGAGAACTACACGGATTAACTCGTGTACGTGGGTTTACTCAAGATGATGCACATATATTTTGTACACCCGAACAATTGGATAGCGAGTTTAAAAAAGTAATAGATTTGGTATTGTATGTTTTCGGTTCGTTAGGTTTTGAAAATTTTACAGCACAAGTTTCTGTACGTGATTTAGACAATCCAGAAAAATATATAGGTAGTGTTGAAAATTGGGAGAAAGCCGAAAATGCCATTATAAGTGCTGCCAAAGATAAAGGTTTAAACTATGTAATAGAAAGTGGTGAAGCCGCTTTTTATGGGCCGAAACTAGACTTTATGGTAAAAGATGCCTTAGGCAGAAGTTGGCAGTTGGGTACTATTCAGGTAGATTACAATTTACCCGAACGATTTGACCTAACCTACAAAGGATCAGACGATAAGTTGCACCGCCCTGTTATGATTCATAGAGCTCCTTTTGGATCTATGGAGCGTTTTATAGCCATTTTACTAGAACATACTGCTGGAAATTTCCCACTTTGGCTTATGCCAGAACAAGCTATTATACTGTCTTTGAGCGAGAAATATGAAAATTATGCTCAAAAAGTTTTAAGTTTGCTAGAAAATCACGAAATTCGCGCCCTAATTGACAACCGTAATGAAACTATTGGCAAGAAAATTAGAGAAGCCGAAGTTCAAAAAATGCCATTTATGCTAATTGTTGGTGAAGAAGAAGAAAAAAATGGTACAATATCGGTAAGACGACACGGTCAAGAAGGAAAAGGAAACAGTACTGTTACTATTGAAGAATTTGCTAAAATAGTACAAGAAGAAATAAATAAATCATTAAAAACATTTGAAGTTTAACTAAAATTTTAGAGCCATAGCAATAAGAAACAATAGAGGTTATAAACCTCGTGAAGAAAAAGTAGCCGCACACCGAATCAACAACTTGATTAAAGGTGTTGCAGAAGTTCGTTTGGTAGGAGAAAACATAGAACCTGGTGTTTACAAAATTACCGAAGCTTTAAGACTTGCAGAAGAACAAGAAGTAGACTTGGTTGAAATATCTCCCAATGCCGTTCCGCCTGTATGTAAGTTAATGGATTATGGAAAATTTCTTTACCAACAAAAGAAAAGAGACAAAGAGCTCAAAGCAAAATCTACACAAATTGTAGTGAAAGAAATACGTTTTGGTCCTCAAACTGATGAACACGACTATGAATTTAAGAAAAAAAATGCCGTCAAGTTTCTTCAAGATGGAGCTAAGCTAAAAGCTTTTGTTTTCTTTAAAGGTCGTTCTATAATTTACAAAGAGCAAGGACAAATTTTATTACTTCGTTTGGCACAAGACTTAGAAGAATACGGAAAAGTTGAAGCTATGCCAGTATTAGAAGGAAAAAGAATGATAATGTATATTGCTCCGAAGAAGAAAAAGTAGTTTTAAGTTTAACGTTTCAAGTTGTTAGAAAGTAATCTTAAACTAGAAACATGAAACAAAAAATGAAGAGCTTGCTAAGCAAACTCGAAATAACAAGTAAGTAAGTTAAATCAATAAATAAATTTGGGAAATTATGCCTAAAATGAAAACTAAATCTAGTGCCAAAAAACGATTCAAAGTTACAGGCTCTGGAAAAATTAAAAGAAAACACGCTTATAAAAGCCACATCTTGACCAAAAAGTCTAAGAAACGTAAATTAGCTTTAACTCATGCTGCATTGGTACACCCAGCAGATGAGAAAAGTGTGAAAGAACAATTAAGAATTATCTAATAGCAAATAGCTTTAATGCTGTGAGCCTTTAGTATTCTTTAGGTTAAAATTATTAAATAACCCTGGAGTGGGCATTATTAAGAGTCTATACAATATAGAACGCCTTACTACAAAAAAACAAAAAAATTATGCCAAGATCAGTAAATTCAGTTGCTAAAAGAGCAAGAAGAAAAAAGATAATGAAGCAAGCCAAAGGTTACTTTGGTCGTCGTAAAAACGTTTGGACAGTTGCTAAAAATGCGGTAGAAAAAGCGATGCAATATGCATACCGCGACAGAAAAGCTAAAAAGAGAAATTTCCGTTCTTTATGGATTGTTCGTATCAATGCAGGT
Organism: Flavobacterium croceum DSM 17960; assembly: GCF_002917885.1. GTDB lineage: Bacteria > Bacteroidota > Bacteroidia > Flavobacteriales > Flavobacteriaceae > Flavobacterium > Flavobacterium croceum. The sequence goes on along the minus strand of NZ_PQNY01000011.1, from coordinate 22,753 downwards.
GCGCGTCTAGAAGGAATGTCTTATTCTCAATTTATGGGTAAATGTAAAGCTAATGGTATTGAACTTAACAGAAAAGTTCTTGCAGATTTAGCGATGAATCACCCAGAGGCTTTCAAAGCTATCGTGAATAAAGTAAAATAATAAACGTTTGTACAACCTCGATTTAACTTACTTATAAAAAATCCCAACTTTTTCAAGTTGGGATTTTTAGTTTTATGTACCTATATTCATTACTGAAAAACTTCTTCATTTATACCATCAAAACTTGCAAAAACCATACTTGGGTGCGAATCTTGATGAAATATGTTTCCGTTACTATCAATTGCGATAGCTCCTGCAAAACCATCAAAAGGTTTTAGTTCTGCAAAGGTTTTTGCAAAAGCATCTTTAAGAGTAAAGCCATCTGTAACTCTTGTAACTATTTTAGCAGCAACAGCGCCACTTGTAATATCTTCTCCAACACCTGTAAGACTTACTCCACAATAGGCATTACAGTAATTGCCTGCTACGGTAGCAGAATCTGAAATTCTACCTACAAGTTCAAAACCTTTTCCACCAGTAGAAGTACCCACAGCTATTTTGCCATTGCTATCGAGAACTACACATCCTACAGTACCTAAACCCAATGAGGCTAGTTTATCTTGATACTCTTGTTTGCGTTGTGGAATTTCGGTGGAAAATTGTGGAAATCCATTTTTTCTTGCATACGCTATAGCGCCTTCTCCACCAAGAATTCTATCATCTTCTTGCATTAAAACTTGAGCCACTTGGATAGGATTTTTTACATCTTCTATATTAATTACCCCACTCATTTTCATCGAAATACTATCCATTAACGAAGCGCTCATGCGTATTTTTCCATCGCTTTGTATTTGCGAACCAATACCTGCATTGAACAACGCATCATCTTCTAGCAACGAAACGGCATGTACCACTGTTTCTAGAGCTGTATGTGTTTGCAAATAGGCATAAGATTGTTTTACAATACGGAGTAAAGCCTCTTGTTTGGCAATTTTAGTTTCTTGATTGGTAGACGATTCTGAAAAAAAACCGCCATGTATTATTATTTTCATAAGCTACAAACTAAACGTATTGCGACGATTTTATTGTCATTTTAAACGTATCCAAATCAAACGTATCGTGTTTACTCATCACATGGGTAACAAGATGATTGATTGAAATAGGTTGTCCTAACTCTACTTGGGTTAAATTGGTATCTTTTACTTCTCTTCCATCTACTAAAATAACAAGTCCAGAGCCTATAGCTTCCATTTGTCTGCCATTTTTTATTAATAAACCTGTATCTTCTCCAAGACCAATTCCTAAAACTTTTGGGTTACCTACAACAGCTTGAAAAAGGCGCCCAATACGACCTCGTTGTACAAAATGAGTATCGATAACCACATCATCAATCAATCCTAAACCAGAGGTAATTTTAACTTCTCCTTTAAGCAAAGCTTCACTACTACTACCTTGATAAATCATATTATTGGAAGCTGCTGCTGCTCCTGCCGAAGTTCCTGCGTAAATAAAATTGGTGTTTTTGTATTTGTCTATCAAAATATCGTCAAAAGGAGTACCACCTAATATAGATGTAAGCCTAAGTTGATCGCCTCCTGTAAACATAACCACATCGGCAGCTTTGAGGCGTTCTATAATTTCTGGTTCTGAGGCTTGTTCTCTTTTTTCTATATAGAGAACATCTACATTGTGTGCGCCTAGATAGCTAAATGCTTTAACGTATTCTGGTCCTATTTGTCTCGGAATTTTTGAAGCTGTTGTAATGACTTCTATCCTAGAATTTTCTTTATGTGCAGATTCTTGTATGATTCTTTTTAAAATACCTTCTTCAAAAAAGTTTAAATTTTTGGTTGCATTGGTATCCAAATCGGTTTCTGTAAAACTTCCTTTATCTACAGCTCCGCCTATAATTATTAATTTTCCATGTATTTTCATGGCGTAAAAATAACTATTTCGTTAAATTTTGCCAATCATTTTTTAAATTAATTAGGCAATAGAATAATACTAAAGTTTTGAGATAATGGGTCTAAATGATTGAACAAAAGTGTAAACAAAAGTGAGCCATTGTTTTGGTAATATTCAGAGAAATTTGACACTCGCTCTTGTAGTGATTGTTTTGGAAACAATATAGCTTGAATGGCAAGTATACGCTTTAGTTTATCTGCATATACTTTTTTTTCTGCTTTGAGTAAACGTTTTTCTAGATGTTCTAATCCTAAAATTTGCTTTTTTTCTTGAGCTTTTAATGCTTTTAAAAACGATTTATCTGTGCGTGCTGCTATATCTTGCAAAGAATTAAACTGTTTTTTTAAGTGCTCTTTTTGATCGGAAAAATCAATATTAAATTTTGAAAATTGTTTTGCTTTTTGGGTAGATAATAGTGTTGATGGTAAAAATAGGTCATTCCAAGTAAGATGGAGTTTTTCTATTTTTTTTTGCATCTTTTCAGTAAGTAAAACAACCGAATTTCGGAGTAAAAGTATAGGAAAAGTAACGCCCTGTACATCAAAATTTGATTTTAACTCAAACCAATAGGCTAGCTCGCCACCGCCACCAATATAGCATAAATTGGGTAATATCGTTTCTTGATACAATGGTCTTAAAATTACATTTGGGCTAAACTTTTCTGGATTGTTTTCTAGTTCTTGCTCTAATTCTTGAGCAGTAAAACGAATAGTTGTATTATTTACTTTATAAACATCGTTTTCCAATACAATACGCTCTCGCAAGTTGTTGTCTATATAAAACAAGTTAATCTCTCTTGGATTTACCTGAATATCATAATTGTCTTTAAGTTTTGTTATTGTATTTGAAACTTCTCGGTAAGAAATTTGCTGCATTAATTCTTGTTTCACATACGGCACAAACAATTGTTTGAGTTCTTTACTATCTCCATCAACAATAATTAAACCTTCGTTTTGAAACAATTCATTAACTAAAAAACGTGTCGCAGAAGCCAAATTAGAATGTTCTAAATAAGCTTGTTTAAAAAGCTCTTTTAAATAAGTTGCATGTATACCCGAACCTATTTCATTACAAAACTTTTCATAAACCTCATCTAAACCCTGCGTAGATAGCCTACCAACGGCTCCAGAGGCTTCTGGATTATTCCATTGCAACTTGGTATTATGGTATTGAAAATGATTAATTTCTGCAAAATCATGATCTTCTGTAGCCATCCAATATATGGGTACAAATTGATGTTCTGGATACTCTAGTTGCAGTTGTTTGCAAAGATTTATAACCGAAACAATTTTATAAATAAAATATAAAGGTCCTGTAAAAATATTGAGCTGATGCCCTGTAGTGATACTAAAGGTATGTTTGTCTTGTAAGGCATCGATATTGTTTTTTGTATTCTCAGAAATAGCAACCTCCTGATATTGATTGCGCAACGCTTGTACTAGAACTTCTCGATAATCGTGATTGTAAGTATTTGCTTTCTCTTCTAGTTGGAGTTTAAAATTTTCCAATGAAGGAAATCGATTATAAAACGACTTCAAATCTTGATGTTGATTGAGATAATCTATAATTATTTTTGAAAAATAACCCGAGTTTTGGTAAGACACCATAGCGTACAAATCTTAATAAAAAGTAAAGGTATAAAATAAAGAAAGGCTAACATAGATGCTAGCCTTACGTATTTTTAAAAAATTTCGCTTTCTTTGAGTTTTTCCATATTGGAAACCAACTGAAGCTCGTCTATAAATTTTTGAATTTTACCACTCATTACACCATCCATATCAAAAATATCCATACCAATTCTATGGTCTGTAACACGCCCTTGTGGATAATTGTAAGTTCTAATTTTTGCCGAACGGTCTCCGCTACTTACTTGTGAGTTTCGCTTTTTAGCATCTTCTTCTTGCTTTTTTGCCAACTCCATTTCGTACAAACGTGAACGCAATACAGACAAGGCTTTATCTTTGTTTTTGTGTTGTGATTTTTCATCTTGACACTGTGCCACCAGACCTGTAGGTATGTGCGTCATACGAACAGCCGATTTTGTGGTATTTACCGATTGACCTCCTGGCCCTGAAGAACAAAATAAATCAATGCGTACATCGTTCATATCAATTTGCACATCAAATTCTTCTGCTTCGGGCAATACCATAACAGTAGCTGCCGAAGTATGTACACGACCTTGCGTTTCTGTTTGTGGCACACGTTGTACACGGTGTACACCTGCTTCAAACTTGAGTGTTCCATAAACATCTTCGCCTGTAACTTCAAAAATAACTTCTTTAAAACCGCCCGATGTTCCTTCGTTCATATCTACAACCGAAGTGCGCCAGCCTCTAGTTTCACAATATTTAGTGTACATTCTATATAAATCGCCTGCAAATATCGAAGCTTCATCTCCCCCAGTACCTGCACGTATTTCTACCATTACGTTTTTGGCATCTTCTGGATCTTTGGGTATGAGCATAAATTTTATCTCTTCTTCTAGCTGTGGTAAACGCTCTTTTGCTTCGTCTAGTTGCATTTTTGCCATCTCTACCATTTCGGCATCGCTACCATCGGCTAGTATTTCATTGGCTTCGTTCAAATTGTCTGTAAGCCTAATATACTCTTCTCTTTTTTCTACAAGAGCTTTTAAACCTTTGTATTCTTGATTGAGTTGTACGTATCGTTTTTGATCTGCAATAACGTCTGGCTGAATAATCAAATCTGAAATTTCATCAAAACGTTGTTTTACAAATTGTAATCTATCTAACATGGTGTGTTATTTTTTTGGAAGTGCAAATTTATGTTATTTGTTTTAAGTTTAAAGTTCTATCTAAAAAGTTTTTTTTATTATTGTATTTGATTAGTCTATTTTTACGAAATTCACGCTATGAAATACTTCTATATTGTTATTTTGTTTTGCTTTTTATCTTGCAAAAACGAAACCGTAAGCCCTAATTTGATAGGTAAAAAATCTTTAGTGGAAAAAGCAAACTGGTTTTTAGGATCTTGGGAAAACAAATCTGATATGGGAGATTTTTATGAAAAATGGCAACGTGTAAATGACTCTCTCTATCAAGCTGAAAGTTTTATTTTGGTAAAAAAAGATACTGTTTTTTACGAACAAGTTCGGTTGAAACAAAAAAAAGATAGTTTGTATATGATTGTTTCTGTGCGCAATCAAAATAAAGAAAAACCTGTTGTGTTTTATTTAACACAAAATTCCGAGAATCAACTTACATTTGAAAATCCAAAACACGATTTTCCTACTAAAATAGTTTATAAAAAAGCAACTACCGATAGTATTGTAGCGAGTATAGAAGGCAAACAAAATGGAAAAAAAGTGCAAGAATATTTTCCAATGAAAAAATCAAAATAATGAGATATTTAGTAATTATAATAGTGGCGGTATTTGTTTTTTCTTGTAAAAAATATGACATTCATGGCAATGAAATAAAAACTTACGAAGAGCTTGAAAAATCAAAATGGCTTTTGGGCGAATGGCAAAAAAGTGATAGTTTGGGTATACTTACAGAAAAATGGGAACTGCTAGACGACAGCACATTTGTAGGTCATTCATACTTTATTATTAATGAAAAAGATACGGTACACAACGAAACCATGCAACTCATGCAAGTAGACAAACATCTTATTTACAGCACTACCACTAAGGGCGAAAATAATGATAATGAAGTGCAATACCAACTTACAGAAGAGCAAGATAGCTTGTTGAATTTTGAAAATCCGAAGAAAGATTTTCCAAAAACGATAGCTTATTTTAAAAAGAAAAATAACATATTGGTTATACAACAACTCGGCAGTGCTTCTAGCAAAAAAGTTCAAAAAAACTATTACCTAAACAAAGTAAAATAGCTTTGCACTTGTGTATAATTACAAAGATTAGGTATTGATTTCTAAATCTCGGATATAATCTTCATACTCATAGAAAAACAATTCAAATTGAGTCATTTTTTCGGCAAAAAAATCAAAAACAATATCCCATGTTGCTTGGTTGTTTACGCTTATATTTGAGATACTACAACTTATTTTGTTAATTATTTTTCCGGTGGGCAAGTAAAAATTTTCATAAAACAAGGCTTCGGGCAAATAATCTTCTAACAAAATGGTTTTTAACGAAACTATTTTTTCAAAATAAATTCTCCGCAATTCGTCTTCTTTATTTTCTATAACAAGGCTAACTTCAGCGTTTTTATTATCTACATCAAACTTAAAACTAAAATCCTTAATTTTGGTATTGTAAAGCAACCATTTTCTAGGATACTTTTGGGCAAATGCAATCCAAAAATCCTTTTTAATTTTTTGTGCTTCTTCTTTACTATACATACATTATACGTATTATGCTTTTAACAGAATTTTCAAATATAATAAGTAATTTGCAATCTGCATCCTTATTACCTAATGCGCATCAAAAAATTATGTCTGTAGAACGGCAAAAAGCTCTTAATGAAAACTTAGGTGCTATTGTAAATGCCAAAGAAGCAGCTGTTTTGGTACTGCTTAATCCGATACAAAATAAAATGTATGTTACGCTTATAAAAAGAAATAGTTATGACGGCGTACACTCCAATCAATTTGCTTTTCCTGGTGGTAAAGTAGACCCTACAGACGAAAATTTGCAAAGCACAGCACAAAGAGAAGCATGGGAAGAAATAGGTATTATGCCCTACGAATACAGCGTATTGAAACCTTTATCAAAATTATATATTCCGCCAAGTAATTTTTGGGTATTTCCATTTTTGGCTTATACTACATCAAACGTTAAATTTAATTTAAACCCTAGAGAGGTTGTAAGCACGTTACACATACCTCTAGACTATTTATTACAACCTGATGTAATTACCGAAACAGAGATTTCTACCAGCTATGCAAAAAACATTCAAGTACCTTGTTTTATATATCAGAATAATATTATTTGGGGAGCCACCGCTATGATTTTAAATGAGCTTAGAGAAATGATGTTGAGCCTTTGATAAGGTTTTTGTAACTTTGGGGTTTTTAATTTGAAAATTTCATGGGATTATTTAGAAGAAATCCATTTGGACATATATTATTTTTAAAAAAGTGGCTCATTCGAATTTTTGGTATCATTACACACAAAAGATACAGAGGTTTTAATGAACTAAAAATAGATGGTTCTGAAATAATAAGAGCATTACCCGATAGAAATGTGTTGTTCATTTCCAATCACCAAACTTATTTTGCTGATGTAGTGGCTATGTTTCATGTATTTAATGCCAGCCTTAAAGGTAGAGCCGATAACATTAAAAACATTGGATATATATGGCAGCCCAAACTCAATATTTACTATGTAGCTGCTAGTGAAACTATGCGAGAAGGTTTGCTACCTCGTATTTTAGCCTATGCTGGAGCCATAACTGTAGAGCGCACTTGGAGAGCCAAAGGAAAAGATATTCAGCGAGAAGTAAATCTAAACGATACTGAAAATATTAAAGTAGCACTTTCAGACGGTTGGGTTATTACATTTCCGCAGGGCACAACCAAGTCTTTCAAACCCGTAAGAAAAGGAACAGCCCACATAATAAAACAACACAAACCTATTGTTGTACCAATTGTAATAGATGGCTTTAGACGTGCTTTTGATAAAAAAGGATTGCGTATAAAAAAGAAAAACATATTGCAATCTATGGTAATCAAAGAGCCTTTACAAATTGATTATGACAATGAAAGCATTGACGAAATTGTAGAAAAAATAGAAATAGCTATAGAGCAACATTCTTCGTTTTTAAAAGTAGTTTCGGCAGAAGAAATCAACGAAAAAGAAGAGTTAAACAAATTACGCCATTGGAGAAAGAATTATTAATTTTCTAAATTAATTTTTTTCAATTCTTCGTAGTTTTTAGATAAATTTCGCAGTAACCACCCATATACAAGTTTATAAAACACCCAAATTATAGGGATTATAATTAGTAAAGAAACGGCTACCGAAATTGCCATAGTAACAGGTTCTATATGTGCTTTTAGGCTATTGTTTTTACTGTAAGCGGCTGTAAAACCATCTATAGCACCAAAAACACCAAAAAAGCTACCAATAGCTATATTCCAAATAATATAAATATTTACAATTTTTCTGGTATTCAATATGGCTTCAATAAGTCTTTTAGAAGAATCTACTACCGATATTGATTTGTAGTTTCTGTAAAACAAATAAATAAAACCTAAAACAATTAAATAATTTACTTTTTCAAAAATATTTAAGTAAGGATGCAATTCGGTAAATTTTTTAGTAAAATCATCACTTAAAAACAATCCTATCCCATTAAGCACCACAAATTCTATAATACTCACAATTAAAATCCACTTTACAACAGATGACGATTTTTTATGGATCATGCTGTAAATTTCGTTTTCGCTAACTTCTTTAAACTGCGACTGTGTTTTTTGCCAGTCTTTTTTTAATAAATCCAACTCTTTCATAATCACTTTTTATATTACGGATTTAATATTTTTTTTAATTTACCTTTTATTCTATTCATTTTTACTCTTGCGTTTACTTCAGAAATACCTAGCGTTTCTGCTATTTCTGTATAATCTTTATCTTCCAAATACATAAAAACCAATGCTTTTTCAATATCATTAAGCTGATGAATGGCTTTGTACATCAACTTTAATTGTTCTTCCTCTTCGGGGTTGTATTCTTCCTGACTGATAAAAAAACTACACTTTTCGTATTCTGTTGTTTTTACTTGTTTAACATCTTTTCTATACAGTGTTATAGCTGTATTGAGCGCTACTCTATAGGCCCAAGTAGAAAATTTTGCCTCGCCTCTAAATTTTGGATATGCTTTCCATAATTGTATTGTTATTTCCTGAAACAAATCTTTATGTGTATCTTCTGTACAAGTATACAGCCTACATACTTTGTGTATAAGGTTCTGATTTTCTTTTAATAAAGATACAAATTGTTGTTCCATAACGTAAATTGCTATCTATTGGTAAGATAATCTTCTATATTGTTACAATGATACTCAAGATTTTTATTACAAAAAAATGAAAAACATTACCTTTGAAAAAATTATGCTACACTACCCTTGTTTAATATACACATGGTAGTTGTAATTGTTTCAATTTATAAAAGTATATAAAATCGCTACACGAAAAAGTATTATACAACAAAGTGCTCAAAACAAAGTTTAACTAGCGTATTATACAACCTTTAATAACAAATAAGTATCTGTATATGAACATTCCCGATAGTAGTCAAAAAAGAATTGTAATTATAGGAGGCGGTTTTGCAGGCGTTACTATCGCTCAAAAACTCAACCATAAAGGATTTCAAGTCGTATTGATAGACAAACAAAACTACCATACTTTTCAACCCTTGTTGTATCAAGTAGCTACAGGAGGGCTCGAAGCTGGCTCTATTGCTTATCCTTTACGAAAAGTAATTCAGGGGTTTTCAAATTTTTATTTTAGAATGACTTCTGTAAAAGAAATCGATACCCAAAACCATAAAATCATATCAGAAATTGGAGAATTGCGTTATGATTATTTAGTAATTGCCACAGGATCCAAGACTAATTTTTTTGGAAACAAAGAAATAGAGCGCAATGCGATGTCTATGAAAACCATTCCGCAATCGTTAAACATACGAAGTTTTATTCTTGAAAATTTTGAGCAAGCTGTTTTAACAAAAGATGTAAACGAACGAAACGCATTGATGAACTTTGTTTTGGTTGGTGCAGGCCCAACAGGTGTAGAACTTGCAGGAGCTTTGGCAGAGATGAAAAAAGAAATTTTGCAAAAAGATTATCCCGATTTGGATATTCAAAAAATGCAAATTAACCTTATACAAAGCAACGATAGAGTACTCAACACAATGAGTGAAAAATCATCGATAGCCTCCGAAAAGTTTTTAGAAAATTTAGGTGTAAAAGTGTACAAAAACCTCAGAGTTACCAACTATGATGGCCGGACTGTAACCACCAATACCGATATTGTTTTTGATACAGCAACCGTAATCTGGACAGCAGGTGTGCAAGGAGCCGCTATACATGGGCTTAAAGCCGATGCATTGGTAGATCGAGTAGAAAGAATTAAAGTAAACGAAATAAATCTCGTAAAAGGGTACGACAATATTTTTGCGCTCGGCGACATTGCTTGTATGGAAACAACTCAATACCCACAAGGTCACCCCATGATGGCGCAACCCGCTATGCAACAAGCCGCTTTGTTGGCAGAAAATTTACCAAAGTATATTGCTGGCAAGCCCACAAAACCGTTTGTATATCACGACAAAGGTTCTATGGCAACTATTGGGCGAAACTTAGCCGTTGTCGATTTACCTAAATACCATTTTAGTGGCTTTTTTGCTTGGTTTGTATGGATGTTTGTGCATTTATTTTCATTAATTGGTTTTAAAAACAAAGCGGTTGTATTTATGAACTGGGTATACAATTATGTTCGCTACGATAGAGAAGGCAGATTGATTGTTAGACCTTACAAAAAGAAAAGTTTTGTAACGTTTACAAGCGACGAAGTGTAGTTTTTATTTATTATTCTAAAAAAACATTACTGTAATCACACTATTTGATATGTATAAAAAGCTTATAAAATACCGATTAATAGTGATTATTTTCGCTATTATTTTATGCACTTTTTATGTAGATTCTCCTTTTAATGGAAATTACTATAAAGCTTCGCCAATATTTATTTACCTATTGGTAACATTTTTTAACTTGCTTATCTATGTATTTCCAAACGATAAACTAATTGCTTCTGAAAAAATATTTTTTTCAGTCTTAGTGTCGGCTATTTCGTTAGTTGTTGCATTTTTTTTAATTCATCTTGTTCTTGGATATATTTATGGATATGATACCAATTATTATGACGAATTAAAATCGCATACACTTTTAAATAGTATACTATTTTATTCATTATCGACTGCTTTGGGGATTTTCAGTCTTGCGATTTGGCTAAAGTCTAAAAAACCGATTTATGACTAAATAACCAACTTTAAAGTTGATAGATTGTATAATAATTAATCAATAAGCCTACATATTTACTATAACTCTTTATGCCATCTTTTTGTTGATTTACTTTTAAATATTGGTCGTAAAAGGCATGGAAACCTTTGTCTATAAAACTATCATACTGTTGCCAAAAAAGTTTTGTTTCTTTATAGTTTTGTAAAACACCTTGGTTAATTTTAGATTTTAATTGTTGAAAGGATTTTACATCATCTTCAGCAATCGTATTCATACAATAGTTTAAAGCGTTACTCAATGCCGAATATTGACAATACAAATCGTCAGTATCTATACCCGCTAAAAAACCGATGAAATTGCATTCTGCTTCGCTTCCATAGCCAAGCTGATGTGCCATTTCATGACATAATACATTGGGGTAAGTGTACAAAGGCAGTTTATTATTTACTTGTGCTTCTCCTGTAAAAGGATTAAAATACCCACTAAAACCCATATAGATAAGCGGTACACTTAACAAAGACTGCTTTCTACTACTTATGGTATAGCTCAAATTAGGGTATTTTTTTGCCAAATTATCGTAGCCTTGTTGTGTAATACTATCAATATGAGAAATGGTATACGTGGGTACAACTTTTTTAAGTTTATTGTGTGTCAATTTCACCTGAATTTCATTGGTTTTAGCAATAAGTTTCTCTGTAAAGGCAATTAATTGAGTGTTCGTATACTCGTTGTTTACATTCATTTTTTTATGTAGCGGAACGCGGTAATAGTTAAACGCCCACAAAAAATGAAACAAAAAATAAGCCACCGACACAACATTTACAACATTCAACACATTCTTTTTCCATTGTAGTCGCCATGATTTTCTTGTTTTCCAAAGTTGTATTAACAAATAAAAAATAAAAAAAACATACACAATATCACCTACCGAAAAAGGAATTTTACCAAAAACTGTTCTTGTTATTTTCGAAATATACACATACAAACCATTGCTGTAAATTTGTTCAATTATTTCAGGAAAAAAGGCTATCACTTTCAGAAAAACAATTTGAAAGATTAAGAATAAAGTAAGAGAATATTTTCTTTTCATTATTACAAACAAAAATGTAAATATAATCACAAATCAATTTGCAAAGAAACTAAACTTTGTAACTTTGTATTTTACTATTTTATAAATCGAGCTTCAGATGAAACAGGTTTTCAAAATCTGTGAACTATGTAGCAAAAAACAAACCTAATGAGTCAAGAAATAAGAAATTTAGAGCCCAAAGCCCTTTGGAATAAATTTGCCGATTTGAATGCAGTACCACGCCCTTCAAAAAAAGAACAGCGTGTTATTGAATTTATGAAAAATTTTGGCACTAGTTTAGGACTAGAAACTTTTGAAGATGAAATACACAACGTAATCATCAGAAAACCCGCAACTCCAGGAATGGAAAATCGTAAAACCATTGTGCTACAAGGGCATTTGGATATGGTACACCAAAAAAACAACGATACAACGTTCGATTTTGATACACAAGGTATTGATATGTATGTTGATGGTGATTGGGTGAAAGCAAAAGGAACAACGCTTGGTGCAGATAACGGGCTTGGTGTAGCGGCTATTATGGCCATTTTGGAAAATACCGATATTCCGCATCCAGCCATTGACGCACTTTTTACAATTGATGAAGAAACAGGCATGACAGGTGCTTTAAACTTAAAAGGTGGTATTTTAAAAGGAGAAATTCTATTAAACCTCGATACCGAAGAAGACGACGAAATAGATATAGGATGTGCTGGTGGGGTTGATGTAACCGCTACAAGAACCTATCATGAAGAAGAAACTCCCGAAGGCTCTGTGGGTTATACCATTACAGTAAAAGGATTGAATGGCGGACACTCGGGTATGGATATTCACAAAGGTTTAGGAAATGCCAACAAAATCATGAATCGCCTTTTATTTGATGGCTTTGAAAATTTTGGGCTTCAAATTAGTGAAATTTCTGGCGGAAGCCTGCGCAATGCGATTCCGAGAGAAAGTGTAGCTAAAGTGATTGTTGCTGCAATGTATGACGAAGCTTTTGTGTTTGACATGCAAGAAGTTATTAGCGATATTAAAGCCGAATTCAAAACAATGGAACCTAATTTGACTATCGAAATTGAGAAGTCAGATTTACCTGCAAAAGTGATGGATTTAGGCGTTCAAGAAGGCTTACTTCGTGCGATTTATGCAGCTCACAATGGCGTTTACCGCATGAGCGCCGATATGCCAGATTTGGTAGAAACTTCTAATAATATTGCAAGAGTTATCGTAAAAGATGGTGAAATTTCGATTCAAAATTTAACACGTTCTTCTGTAGAAAGTTCAAAATTTGATTTGGCCAATGCCCTGCGTTCAGCTTACGAATTGTTTGGTTGCGAAGTAGAATTTGGCGGAAGCTATCCAGGTTGGACGCCCAATGTAAACTCTGAAATATTAAACCTTTTGGTACAAATTTATGAAAAACAAAACGGTTCTAAGCCTAGTGTAGTAGCATGTCATGCTGGTTTAGAATGTGGTATTTTGGGCACTAATTATCCCGAAATGGATATGATTTCGTTTGGCCCAACCATTCATGGGGCACATAGTCCAGACGAAAGAGCGAGTATTTCATCTTCGCAAAAGTTTTGGAAGTTCTTGCTCGAGATATTAGCGAATATACCCGTTAAGAATTAGTAGATTACTTTTACAATATATCACCGAGCACAGTCGAAGTGAATGTATTCAAACCTCGTTTAGAAATAAACGAGGTTTTTTATTAAACTAAGTAAATAATATATAATTTTAATACAAATTTACGTTATAACCAAAAATCACTAACCCAATGAAAAAAACACTGTTTTTAGCTTTACTTTCTGTAATCCTTTTTTCATGTAAAAATGAAAATAATATAAAAAATGTAGAGCGAGCATTTTATTATTGGAAAACAAGTGATTCAAGACTTCAGGAGCAAGCCGATTCTATTTTGAAAACTACGAATACAAAAAAATTGTATGTCAAATTTTTTGAAGTAGAGCATAATGAATTAATGGGCAACATTCCGTTTTCAAAAAACAGAATGAATATATATGATACTATTATTGAAATCGTTCCTACCGTTTTTATCAAAAATGAAGTTTTTTTAAAAAGTTCTTTTAATGAATTGGATTTACTTGCCGACAATATTAATTTTCTTATTAATAAATATAGAACAGAAGACTTTGAAAAAGGAATTGTAGTAAAAGAATTCCAAATGGACTGCGATTGGACAATTAAGTCTAAAGACAAATATTTTTACTTTTTAAAGAAATTAAAATCAATATCATCAAAAGAAATTAGTTGCACATTGCGTTTGTATCCATACAAATATCGAGAAAAAATGGGGATTCCTCCTGTTGATAAAGTAACCTTAATGTGTTATAATTTATTAAACCCTCTAGAAAGTCCTAAACAAAATTCAATATTGGATATTGAGGAATTATCTAAATATTTATCAGGCACTTCAAAATATCCTTTACATGTTGATATTGCTCTTCCAATTTATTCTTGGATGCAATTATACCAAAACAATCAATTTCAAAATGTAATGTACAACAATCATGAATATCTTATAAAAAATATGAAAAAGATAGATGATTTGTGGTACGAAGTAACTGAAGATGTTCAAGTAGATGAAAACTACATTAGGATTGGCGACAAAATAAAGTATGAGCAAGTTACTAAAGAAACCATTGAAAAAACTATAGCTTTATTAAAGAAAAATATTGATTTTGATTCAACAACAACCATTGCATTATTCCATTTAGACGATGCACCACTTCAAAAATATACCAATGAAGAAATTAATAGTATATATACTTCTTTTAGCAAATAGTTTTTCTTTTGCTTGTGGTTTTTATCCCTATGGCGAAGATATTAGAATGCAATTTTTAGACAGCAATCATTTTAATTGTCAATTATTTGATGGCTTTCATTACTCTGCTAATTATTATTATAATGCTAGTTCATTAAAAGAGCAATTAATTATTGAGCCTAATGATAAACTTTGGTATGAATACTGTAAAAAAAAGGTACCAATTGATGCTATTATTGAAGCCGTTTATAAAATTCCAATCCAAAATTTCAGTCAAAAAAGCGGTAACAAAATGATTGCATTTTTATACCAGCAAAAAGATTTTGAAGCTATCAACTACTTGAAATTTGCTAAGTCTTGCGAAATTGCAAATATGTTTTATAGTGACCCTTGGGAGCGTACAGAAACTATTGAAATAAAAATTATTAAAAATAAAGTAAACGATGCTTTGAAATTTGCCGAGAAAACGAACAATTTGGAATTAAAACTTCGCTACAAATTTTTAGCAATACGAATGGCTTTTTATGGCGGATTAAGTAAAGATGTAATTCGTATTTACAACACAATAACTAATAATAATCTAAATAGTATTAATTATTGGTCTATGTATTTTAGAGCCATAGTTGAACCAGACAAAGCATTACAAAACTTTTTCACCTCTCAGGTTTTTGCAAACGCTACTGATAAAAGATTTCCAGTATATTCATTTTATAACAAAGAAGTTCCAATTACTGAAGTTTTAAAACATGCTAAAACAAAACCCGAGAAAGCCAATGTTTATGCTTTTGCTGCTACCAAAAAACATGATAGAGCTTTGGAGTATATCAAAAAAGCATTTGAATTGAACCCAGAATCTGATTTTAATATTTTTATACTTTTAAGAGAACTAAACAAAATAGAAGATTGGGTTTTAACACCGTATTACACCAATTTTAATCCTTCGATTTCAGGAAATGACTATTGGAATGAAAATCGTATTTTCTCTTACCAAGCATTGGAAAAGAGAATTAACAACGATAGAAAGTATGCTAATGAGCTATTATTATTTTTAAATTCTATCAATTTAAATAATGTACAAATAGAAGTATGTAAAGCGCAATTATCATTTATTACTAAAAAGTATGATAAAAGTTTAAATCTAGTTCATTTATTAGAAAAAAAACTTACTTCAACAGATAGTTTATTTAAAGATGTTCAGATAATCAAAGCATTAAGTCTAACGGCTAATCAACAAAATAACAAAGCCATAATTACGCAAGAAGTTCAATCGATTTTGTTAAAAAATAAAAAAAATAAAAAGTTTTTATTTGCAATAGCACGCGAGTTAGAGTATCTTGGAAATACTACTGATGCTGCATTTTTGTTTTCTAAAGTAAACGATATTAATAGGAATAGTTATTATGATAGTTATCAGCCAAATATATCTTGGAAATCTCGTAAGCACAAGCGTGGCTCTTATCGCGATTATTTTTATGATTATTTTGGATATGTAGACATACTATATACCCCGAAACAAGTAGAAAATATAATAAAGAAAGCAGAAATAACAAAGACTAATTGCCATTTTGAAGAATGGTTGAAAAGTAGGATTATTAATGAAAAATCGAGACTTTTTGATTTATTAGGCACAAAATATATTAGACAAAATAATCTTAACAAAGCCTTAGAGTTCTTTAAAAAAGTGGATAAAAAGTACTGGAATGATTATTATTCTAACTGGAACATTTATAGTAATGGAAGCAATAGTTTTGATAAAAATCCATTTTTTGAATTTAATTACACTCCTGATTTTATAAAAAATAAAGAAACATTCTATGTAACCAAAACTTCTTACACTCGCAAGTTGATTGAATATCTTAATAAAGCCAACAATACGAAAGAGAAAAATAGAGATTACTATTATTTTATAGTTGCAAATGGATATAAAAACATGACTATAAGTGGAAATTCTTGGATGATGCGAAGATATAGTGTTTCTGCATATGATGTAGAACCTTTTCCTGAAGATGAGGCTGAATTTCAAAACAGCTTATTATCCAAAAAATATTATAGATTGGCTTATAAACATGCAAAAGCAAAAAAATTTAAAGCCCTTTGCTTGTGGCTTGCTGAAGATTATAAAAAACTCAAGCAAGTTCAAGAAGATGAATACTATGAATTATCGAATAAAAATTGCTATGCTTTTGAAGACTATTTTAACACTAGAAGATAAAAAACAAAACCTCGTATATTTCTAAACGAGGTTTTGTTGTTTCTAATTCGTTTCGTATCGAAGTTTGTGGTCTTTAATTAACTTTTGACTTTTCTTTTGGATAGCATTTGGTAATTTTTTCCAATTTTCATCATACTCTATGTGATAGGTATCTTCTTCATTTCCTGACGGATAATAAGATGTTGCTTTACTTTTTTGTATGTTATTCTTGTTAAAAGTATACACAATTTGTTTATAAGGTTTGGCATCTAGGCCATCGCTTTTTCCTAAATAAGACAAATAAAATTCTGGAATCCCATCTTTATTTTCATCAGAAATGGAGCAATTTGGATAATCAAATTCTGGCCAATATACTTCATTTCCAAAATCTTGAAATTTAGCTTTTTGAATAACACCACCGTGATCGTAAGCTACAATTAAAGCATACAAATTATGCTCGCTAAAATTAGTTGAATCTACTACTTCGGTATTTGTGGTTGGATATGGGTTGGAATCTTTGGTTCGTTTCCACTTTTGGGTTTTAAAATCAAACTCTTCCGAAACACTTGTGTTTTCATAATCAAGAATTCTTGAAAGTTTCAAAATTTGTTTTTTAAAGATAAAATCAAAAATACCATAAGCACTCTCGCAATGTACAATCATGGTTGTTTTGCCGTAGGTTTTATTTTCATAATTATACTCCAAATCTTCAAATTGCCGATTGAATTGCAAAGAATCTTTCGGATAGAAATAAGTTACTTTTATGCTTTTTGTTTGACCAAATGACATACATAAAACTAAAAAACTTAAAAATGTATAAAAAAACCTTCTCATAAAACACTATTAATTTCCTGCCACTGCACTACCAAAAATTCCTACAGCAAGTTCTGCCCAAAGCAAAAAAAGTAAAATTAAAATAATGACACAAATCAAGATACGATGCTTGGTGTTTTTTGCTTTTTTTAAAACAAATTGAATAACCAAACCTGTTGTAAAAAGTAAAACACCTGCAACAATAAAATCAAATACCGTCCAATGGACTTCATCAGTAAATTGCATCGCTAGCAATGGAATTAGCAATAGAATGAATACAATTGCAAAAACGATTAGTAAAGTTTTGAATTTTGGCAACATATTTATTTTTTAAATTTCTGGAAATGAGCGAATTTTCAATCTTCAGAATTACTTAATTTCTGTTAAAGATAAAATTTCTTGCGAAAGAGAAACGTCAATTTAGCACTTTTCTTGCAATAGTACAAAACCCTTGTTAGCGGTAGTAGTTTTTTATTATTTCACCATATTTTTCCGTGTAAGTTCGAAACATTTCAGCCCTTGTTCCTAAATAAAAAACTTCATTTCCATTAATAACTAGTTTTTCAGGTGATTTTCCATTACAAAATCGTCCTCCCGAATTTAGTGCTTTATTAAGTATCTCATAATTTTGTTTGGCAATAGCATTCGTTGGAAATTCGTATACCAAAATGACAAAATCTGGATAAAAGTCTTTGGTTCCTTTTTCAGGTTTTTTACTTCTTGCAAAATATTTTCTAATTCCATTTCCGCGAATTAATTTTACACTATTTTCTTCACAGTTGTTATAAGAAAATCCGCCTCTGTTTTTTCGTTCTTTAAAAGTAAAATCTGCTTTCTCTAATTTTGTTTTAAGCTCATGAATAAGTTTTGTATTATCAGTAGAATTTACAGTATAAATTGTGTCATATTTTGTGTTTTTATTTGGCATTTCTTCCATAGAAAAGTTTTCAATGTCTGTGTCGTTTTTGTTGGTTTTGCTTTTTAGATTTTCATTGCAAGATGTAATTAATAAAAAGACTATTAAATAACTTAAATATTTTTTCATAAGTGATTAAAATTTTTAACGTCGGTTCTTAAAATTATCGCAAATTTACAGGTATTTTCAAAGTATAGGTTTATATTGCCTAGATTTCCATTAAGACTTAAGTCTAATATAAAAAATAGATTGTTCCAATAAACACTCACACCCAAATTTCGTAAACCGCTGTTATGGCAGGTTTAATATTTATAACGTTTTCTATTTCTGATTGATAAAATAATATTCACTAAAAATATCATAAAGTTTGTTAGACTAATAAAAATTGCTGCAATATGACTTATGAATTCATTAGTAATTAATGAAACAAATATTAAAATTATATTGATAATTGAAAGTCGATTATTTGTTTGAATTTTGGTGATTTTTAAAAGACCAAATATTAAAATAAAGATTGCGCAAAGAAGTAGTAAAAGAATTATGCTAAAGTATTTATCTTGATAAGCCCATCCAACAGTTCTATTAATTCCAATTTGTTGATAAGCAATAAAAACATATGATATTGCGCCCGAAATTAGACTTAACAAAAACATGTTTTTTTTAAAAAATTCCATTTCTATTTATTTTTGTTATTGTTTATACAGTTTGTTACGGAAAACTTACCTATAACGAAGAAGGCTTATAGTATGGTTTTGCCTTGTTCAAAATCCAAGTTTTACGAAATCTCGAAAAGCTTCGTACTGGTGCAAAATCAATATTAAATTAAGTAAGTCTTAAAACCCATATTTCACAAACCATTGTTTCCAGAAGGTTTTGTTATTTCCCACAATTTTGTTCATACAAGTCAACGAAATAAGTTACACCTTTTTTGTTATATTCTTCTTTGGACAACGATTTTAAAAACTGTGGACAAACTTCTTCAAAATATGCGGTTAGTGTCTTTTTTAAATTTGAAAAACAATTCATACATACATTTAATCCGTCACCTCCAAACTCATCTAACATTAAAGCAAAATCTTCATTCTGTCTTTTTATGTAATATGTTCCACCGCCACCTGTTTTTGTTCCTGGATTATAAGCATAATAACCCGCATATAATGAAATTTTACCTTCTTTAATAATTCGTGCCCAAATTTTTTTGTTACCTGGTTTTATTTTTTTTGGATTAAATAAACCTTGATCTGCTAATTTTAGAGTGATATATTTTATTATATCATTTTTACCATTAATGATTTCAAAACTATTAACATCATCAATTTTATATTTTTCAGTCTTCTCTTTTTCTTCTTCTTTGAATTTAATTTTTGAATCATCTGGATATTCTGGTAATTCTATATATCCATTTTTTGAAGTACCATCATTAAAAGTAATTTTTGCTTTGTGAAAATTTGCAGAAACCATTAAAGGAATTAAAATAACGAATAGTAATAAAGTTTTTTTCATATTTTGTTTTATTTGTGGTTATTATGTTTTGAGCTTTTGGTTTTTAAAACTTTTTGGTAACGTTTCGTAACTTCAAGAAGTGGCGAACCTCGTAAGTGCTTAATTTTTCACTAAGATAAAAAAACTAGAGAAAGAAAAATGTGAATTTAGCCGATTTTTCGCTATTTCTTGAAATGGCTGTTAGGCGTAGTTTTTTCATTAATGAATATATCAATTAAATATACTTTTACAATAGTTTTAGAATCTTACCTTTAGTATAGTATTTAAAAGATTCAAAAAAATTAAGTTCTATAAAACCTTTATTTTTAATGTTTGAGGAAATGCATTTATTTATATCATTATAATTTTTGTAATTACTTTCAGATATTCTTAAGACAAGTCTTTTATTTTTTACTAAATACAATACTTTAAAGCTACCGCTTTTTCCACGCTCAATTGTATTGAAGCAATAATCTAAACTTTTCCAATCAATTTTTTTAAATTTATATATCAATATTTTATAGACTATAATTTCATCTTTTGAAAATTTTAGCCTATCCAAGAACTCTTGAATAATAAATAACATCCAAGAAGGTATAATTAGAATTGGAATTAAAATTAGGTTTGCAACTCTAAAATTATTTCCAATGATTATGAAATTAGTAAAAATTATTATCCATAAAATCGCAAAAGTGCATCCAAAAAAACCAAATAAAATTGTGCTTAAGTATGATTTTGATTTTAATACCATTAGTTTTTGAACTTTAGTTCAATTCTGTTTTTTAATTACGTACAACATCATGCCAGCTTCGCACAAGTGAGGATTGGTTTCTCAAAACTAACCATTTAAGATAAAGTTTACAACCACAAAGCCAATATTTTTTTAGCCTTAAAGCTTCACTTACTCGAAACCGCTGTTAGCTATAGTCATTTTTTGATTAGTTCAAATATTTCTCCGTCTTTGGCAATATATTTAACTAAACCATTTTTTCTGTCATAGTAAAAAGACGAAAGATATCCATCATCTACATTTTGAGCATTAATTTTTTCTTCAAATTTATAAGTATTCTCATAAAATTTGTTAGTAGCTTGAAGTTTGATTTTTTTGGGTTTTGTTTGTTTGCCATTCAAATACGGAGCGGAGGTCAATCCAAAAAAACTTAGTTCTGGATAACTTAAACTTCTATCATTGTTTTTCATTAATGATACAGAACTGTATAATAAAGTTTTTGTTTTGCTTTTTAGGCTAAAACCAATTTCAATGTAATTCAGTTGTTCGAAGGAAACCTCAATACAATTACAATTCTTATTTGTATAATCTTCTACTCTTGAATCAACTTGAAGGGTGTCAAAGTTTCCTAGATTACTTTTAAAAATTAAAATTTGGTTTTTTTCATACGGACACCAATACCTTTCTTCTTCTGTTAATTCCATTTTATTACAGCAAGAACTGAGGGAAAATATTATTAATAAAAAAGTAATGTATTTCATTTTTTGTTTTCCTCAGTAGGTATTAGTTAAAGTTTTGCGATAATTACAGCTAACGTTTCGTAACTCCAAGAAGTGGCGAACCTCGTAAGTGCTTAATTTTTCACTAAGATAAAAAAACTAGCGAAAGAAAAATGTGAATTTAGCCGATTTTTCGCTATTTCTTGAAAGTACTGTTGTACGAAGTTTTTATTTTGATATATTTGCTTCTATTCCATTTATTTTAATATTCAATGCAAGTACTTCAAACAATTGAAGAAATTCATAAAGTTTTTGATACACAAGGTAGTAGCCCATTACTAGTTACTTGTGAAGATTTTAGAGACTGGGTTTGTAAATATGATAGATTTCCGAAATATTTGTTTAATGAACTTATAGCGTCTGAATTTGCAAAATTGTGGGGAATTAAAACTCCTGAAACAACTTTTATCAGGGTAAAACCTGAACATATACCCAATGAAAAATTTCCTCAACTTCAATTAGCATGGTTTGATAAAGAATGTTTTGGTTCCTTGTATCTTGAGAATTCTAAAGAAATTGATTATTCCATTGTTTCAATGTTTGAAGAAAAATCATTTAGAGACAAATTATCAGATAAAGAAGATTTTTTAAAAATTGCATTATTTGACATATGGATCGCAAATGAAGATAGAAATCATAATAATTTTAATTTACTTTTATTTGTATCACCAGAAAAATTAAATTTTTTCTATGCCATTGACCATGTTAATATTTTTAATACAAGTTTTCTTGATTATGGAATTGCAGAGTTAACAGAAGACGATTCAATAATAAAGACGGATCTTGCAAAAATATTATTTGGTAAAAGCAGGAAATTAACAGATATTGTGAATAACTTAGTTGAAAATTTTTACCTTTGCACAGAAAAATGTCAAAATAAATTAGATGTAATATTAGATTTAGTTCCAGATTCTTGGAACATTAATAAGGAGCAAATTAAGGATAGAATTATTAATAATACCCGTTGTGCATTATTAAGCGAGATTTATTTTTAAGTTGTTAATGTTTCTTTGAAATACAAATTTATTAAAAAATTGAATAGAAGTTAGAG
>NZ_PQNY01000010.1 GCF_002917885.1 Flavobacterium croceum DSM 17960 | reverse complement strand
TTAACCGCTTCTATATCGGGTGGTACATGGGCTTCTGCCAATACGGCTATTGCTACGGTTTCTGCTTCAGGGGTTGTAACGGCTGTAGCTTCGGGCTCTGTGTCTATCGATTATACTATCCCTGCTTCGGGTGCGTGTCCTGCCGTGGTGTCGCATTATACCATAACCGTAACTAATCCTAGTGCGCCTGCTACGATTTCAGGTACGAATACTCTTTGTGTTGGTAGTACATCAACTTTAACCGCTTCTATATCGGGTGGTACATGGGCATCTGCCAATACGGCTATTGCTACGGTTTCTGCTTCAGGGGTTGTAACGGCTGTAGCTTCGGGTTCTGTGTCTATCGATTATACACTGCCTGCTTCGGGCGCGTGTCCTGCAGTCGTGTCGCATTATACCATAACCGTAACTAGTCCGAGTTCGCCTGCTACGATTTCGGGTACTAATACGCTTTGTGTCGGTAGTACATCAACTTTAACCGCTTCTATATCGGGTGGTACATGGGCATCTGCCAATACGGCTATTGCTACGGTTTCTGCTTCGGGGGTTGTAACGGCTGTAGCTGCTGGTTCTGTCTCTATCGATTATACTATCCCTGCTTCGGGCGCGTGTCCTGCCGTGGTCTCGCATTATACTATTACTATATCATCTACTAACAGTCCATTTGCTAACAATAATCAAACATTTTGTGCGGAAACAAATCCAACATTATCCAATATAGCAATTACAGGAACATCAATCACTTGGTACGCAAATACTACAACAAATATTTCATTACCATCAAACACCATCCTAACTAATAATACCACATATTACGCATCACAAACAATAAATGGTTGCGAAAGCACTCGAACACCTGTTACTGTTACTATTTTAAATGATGGTTTCTACTCTTATGCCTCTGCAATTACGCTTGCAATAAACAATAGTAATACAACATTTAATACTACCGCACAATCTTCTGAAACTACTACGGCTATACAAAATGAAATAAATCCGGGTGGAAATTATTTAATCAACCAAAATTTAGGAAACTTCAATCCAAATTCTGGCACACTAAAAATAACTTCTGGGGAAATAAAAACCCATAAATCTATTGGAAATGTTTGCTCTGCAAAAATGTATTATAGAATTTATCAAAATACAGCTGTTCCTAGTGGATTTAATAATTTGAATTTGCCAATCATTGCAAATTGTATTGACACAAATAGTGACGGTCTACAAGACACTTTTGAAGATGGATTTGGACCTTGTGGAACGAATGATCAAAAATGGAAAAACTACAACATCAACGTAGACTTAACTCAAGGCTTATGTAGTGGCAGCTACATTCTTGAAGTATACTATAGCTATACAGGCTCGAACTGTTCTGCTACTATGTGTGACACAACAAAATACATTTATAACACAAGTGGATCTTATTTTACGGCTACTTTTAGTATTAATGCAACACCTGCACCTTCAGTAAATAGCCCTATAAACACTTGCCAAAATAGCACGCCTGTCGCATTAAGTGCAGTAGGTAATAATATTAAATGGTATACAAGTGCTACGGGAGGTGTAGGTAGCGCCATTGCCCCAATACCTGATACATCTATAGCTGGAACATTTACTTATTATGCAACTCAAACTCAAAATGGCTGCGAAAGCACCAGAACTCCTATTGTTGTTACTATCCAAAGTGCATTAAACGCAGGGGTTATTAACGGACAAAATAGTGTATGCATAGGGAATAGCACCTCTTATACTTCTAGCGTTTTAGGAGGATTTTGGGCTTCATCGGATGTAAATATTGCAACCATAGATAATAACGGCTTACTCACAGCTGTTTCATCTGGAAATGTAACCATTACTTATACCTTAAACGGAAATGGAATTTGCCCTAGTGTAAATTCTACAAAATCGATTATTGTAAAACCTTTGATTCCTACAGCTACAATACAAGGGAATAATACTTTGTGTGTAAACACAAATACGCTATTAACGGCATCTATAGCTGGGGGTACATGGTCTAGTTCTAATTCATCTATAGCTACAGTAACATCTACAGGACAAGTACAAGCTATAAACACAGGAATGGCAACGATATACTACACCTTACCTGGAAATGGAACTTGTAGTGGAACCATAGCCTCGTTTCAAATTACTATTTACAATAGTCTTAGCGCAGGTGTTATCTCGGGAACTTCGTATTTGTGTGTAAACGATTCTACTACATTAAGTTCTACAATATCATCAGGAACTTGGTCATCGTCTAACAATGCTATAGCAACAGTAGACAACAATGGTATTGTACATGCTATAAAATCTGGAAACGTTACGATAACCTATACCGTTACAGGTAATTCTCCTTGTGGAACCACAGCACAATCAAATTATTATATTACTATATTCAACTTACCAAAACCAAACCCATTGGCAGGTAAACTTTGTATAGACCCTACCACTGGACTAGCTGTAAACGCTATTACTTTACATTCATATCTAGACGCTACACAACATAGTTTTACATGGATGGATCAACTAGGTAATGTTGTAGGAACAAGTGCTAATTTAACCGTAACTATTCCTGGTGATTATACTATTCTAGCACAAAATACAATAACAGGATGTATTTCTGATCCTGTAACTGTAAATGTAGGAGCAATCGAACAGCCTGATGTGATTTTTGAAGTATCTGATTACTTCGAAGACAATCAATCGATCACTATTATTCCGAAAGGAAATATTAATCCAAATGAATTTATATACAGTATAGACAACAGTCCATTTCAATCAAGTAATGTATTTGAAAATGTTGCCACAGGAACCCACACAATAACGATAAAAAATCCTGAAGGATGTGTGGATAAAACCATAACGGCTTTTGTAATAAATTATCCAAAATATTTTACTCCAAATGGCGATGGTGTACACGATACTTGGTACATTAAAAACATGAATCTGCTTGGTAATAGCAAAATAACAATTTTTGACCGATACAATGCTGTAGTACGCATTATAAACAACCCATATCAGTCGTGGGATGGCACTGCAAACGGTGTATTATTACCTGCTTCAGATTATTGGTTTGTTATTGAATACACAGAAAATAATCAACCTAAAGTATTTAAATCACACTTTAGTTTGAAACGATAAATAAGATTTTATTTGAACTTTGTAAGTTTTTAATAGTTGGTGAAATAGAGCTAAATTTCTGCATTGATTTAGCTCTTTTTCTTTTATAGATTAGATTGTTTTTGAGCAAACTCGAGTAATTCTACAATATTATACACTTTTAATTTCTTAAATAATCTATTCTTTAATGTACTCACTGTAGACATGTGAATATTAAGTTTATTTGATATTTCTAAATTTCCATAACCATTTATAAGTAAATTATAAATTTCAAATTCTCTGTTGGAAAGTTTATCAAGTAAAACAGTATCAGATTCTTCTCTTTCATCATTAAGTTTTACTAATAAATTTTTAAGAGTATCACTGTAATAGCTTCCTTTGTTTAATACAGAAAGTATAGCCGAGAGTAATTCTTGATCGGTAGAAAGTTTGTTAATAAAACCATCGGCTCCATTTTTTACATACCTTACACCATATTTCTTTTCATCATAAGAAGTAAAAACCAATATTTTACATTTAGTCTGTAATGCTTTTATTTGAGACATAATCAATACATTTTCCTCACCATACATATTAATATCTAGAAGCACTAAATCTACTTTTATAGTTTTTAACACTTCCAAAACTTCGTCGTATGTTTTTGCAAAAAACAAATTACATAAAGGCAAACTTTCTTTCACTATAAGTTCAACTCCTTTTCTTACAATTAAAAAGTCGTCTACAACTACTATATTTTTTTGGATATTGTTCATAGTACAGAAATAAAATGTCAAATATTTTTTACAAATTTATATATTTGTAGTACTAATCAATACAAAAAATCATGAATATTAATTTTATTGCACTTTTACTAGCTGCTTTTTCTTCGTTGGTAGTTGGTTTTATTTGGTATAACCCAAAAGTATTTGGTACTATTTGGATGAGAGAAGCAGGCATTCAATTTGATGATGCTAAGAAGCCTAATATGGGTTTGATACTTTTTGGAGCTTTCATTTATGCGTTTTTCATTGCATTCATTATTCAATTTTTAGTAATTCATCAATATGGTGTTTTGGGAGTTGTTGGTGGAAATCCAAACAATGAAGCCTATAAAGTATTTATGACACAAGAAAATCAAAATGCTTTCAGAACTTTAAAACACGGCGCTCTACATGGCTTTATGAGCGGTTTATTTTTTGCTTTGCCTGTGGTAGGTGTAGGAGCAATTTTTGAGAGAAGAAGCTTTAAATACGTTTTGGTATCTGGCGGTTACTGGGTAGTTACTTGCATGATTATGGGCGCTATTATTTGCGCTATGAAATAAAAATTTATCATAGTATAATTTCGCTCTAACCTAAATTTGGCTAGAGCGTTTTTATTTTAAAAAAATCATCCTTATTGTTTTGTATTCCTATAAATTATTTTCAAAAGTTTCGCAGATTGACTCACAATGGGATTCTCTTGCTGGCTCAACTATTTTCTTATCTCGAAAATATCTACAAGTGCTCGAGAACTCTAGCCCTACCAATATGTCTTGCTACTTTCTTGGCATATACAACAACCAAGAACTAGAGGCAATATTTATACTTCAAATTCTTGATGTACAAAAATTAGAATCTTTTGGCGACAGGGATAAATGCTTTAGAGCTTCTGTGCGAAAATTCTTTTTTCAACATTTTTGCTCTCATGTTTTGTTTGTAGGAAACAATATGCTTACAGGTGAAAATTTTGGTGCTTTTAAAGTTCAATCTAACAACAATCGTGTTTTGCAATATCTAAACAGTATTTTAGGCGATATACGCAATGATTTAAAAAAACAAGGCATTCGCGTTCATATTACTACTATAAAAGATTTTAGCGAAGATTTTAAAAGTCAAATCAACAATACTATTTTTACTAATTACTATCCTTTTACCATTCAACCAAATATGTTGTTTACAATTTCCGATACTTGGAAAACTGAAAACGACTATATAAATGCTCTACAAAAAAAATACAGAGATCAATACAAACGAGCTCGAAAAAAATCAGAGGGTGTACTTAAAAAACGTTTTAGTCTAAAAGACATTTCACAATACAACGATACCATTTACAACCTTTATCATTATGTTGCACAAAATGCACCTTTCAACACCTTTTTTTTAGCTAAAAATCATTTTATAGAACTCAAAGAAAAATTAGAAGACGATTTTTGCTTTTACGGATATTTTGTTGAAGAAAAATTAGTTGGTTTTAACACATTAATCAAAAACGGCAACACAATGGAAACCTATTTTTTAGGTTACAACGAAGCCTTTCAAAAAGAGAAAATGCTTTACCTAAACATGCTTTATGACATGATAGGCTATTCTATTCACAAACACTTTAAACATATTGTGTTTGGTAGAACAGCGCTAGAAATAAAAAGTTCAGTAGGTGCCAAACCGCAAACTATGTATGGCTTTATAAAACACCAATACAAAATTATGAATTGGTGTTTACCCTATTTATTTAAAAGGCTTGAGCCAGAAGTACTATGGAAAGAAAGAAATCCGTTTAAAGAATAGCTTTGTTAATTTTCGTTAAAAAAAAGATTCTCAAAACTATTTTTTTTATTTTTACATAAAATAAACTGATTATGATAGCTGCTATTGTAAAATTTATGACTTTAATACTAACTATTGTTTACGAATTTTTCACAGCTTTATTTAGCTAAAATTCTCTAATTCTAGTTGTATATTTTCCCATTCTAAAAGCAAGTCGTCGAGTGCTTTTTTCCTTTTTTCGTATGCCATAAAAAATGTGGCATTTTCTATATGCTTATCATAATTGGAAGCCAATTCTTTGTCGTCTGCTTGTATTTCTTTTTCCAACTGCTGAATTTGACTCTCTACTTTACTTAGTTTATTTTGTAGTGATTTTAATTTTTTTTGATCTTCGTACGAAACATTATTTTTTACCTCTTTTGATACATTTTGTACAGGAATATCTTTCTTTTCAATATCACGCATATTTTGTGCGTTGCGTTGCTCTAAAAAGAAGTTAATATCGCCCAAATATTCTCTTATTTTTTGATCTTTAAATTCGTAAACCACATTAGCCATTCCTTGCAAAAAATCTCTATCGTGCGACACTAAAAGTAAAGTTCCTTCATATTTTTGTAAGGCAGCCTTCAATACATTTTTAGATTTTATATCTAAATGATTGGTAGGTTCGTCCATCAACAACACATTTATAGGTTGCAATAAAAGTTTACATAAAGCCAGCCTATTGCGCTCACCTCCCGAAAGTACTTTAACTTTTTTCTCTACATCATCACCTCTAAACAAAAAAGCTCCAAGCATATCGCGCACTTTAGATCTATTGGTATCTGTAGCGGCATCGAGCATTGTATCGAGCAATGTTTTTTCTCCATCTAAATACTCTGCTTGGTTTTGAGCAAAATAGCCCAATTGCACATTATGCCCAAGTTTTATGGTGCCAGAATATTCAAATTCATTTACAATAGCTTTAATAAGTGTCGATTTACCTTGTCCATTTTGTCCTACAAAAGCAATTTTAGAACCTCGTTCAACCAACAACGAAATGTTTTCGAGTATGGTTTTGCTACCGTATTTTTTAGTTACACGATCTATTTCAACAACAACTCTACCTGGTGTTTGCGAAACAGGAAATGAAATATTCATTACCGAATTATCATCTTCATCAACCTCTATACGCTCAACTCTATCTAACTTTTTTATCAACGATTGCGCCATAGAAGCTTTTGATGCTTTGGCTCTAAACTTCTCTATAAGTTTTTCGGTTTCTTCAATTTTTTTCTGCTGATTTTTTTGTGTTGCCAATTGTTTCTCGCGTATTTCTTCTCTAAGAACAAGGTATTGCGAATAAGGTTTATTAAAATCGTAAGCTTTGCCCAAAGATATTTCTATGGTTCTATTGGTTACATTATCCAAAAACATTTTGTCATGAGAAACAATAACCACAACCCCTGAGAAACTTTTAAGGAAACTTTCGAGCCAAATTATACTTTCAATATCCAAATGGTTGGTAGGCTCATCGAGTAGTAAAATATCATTAGATTGTAGCAAGAGTTTTGCTAATTCAATACGCATACGCCAACCTCCAGAAAAAGTAGACGTTTGGTTGTTAAACTCTTCACGCTTAAACCCTAATCCGAGTAAAATTTTCTCGGTATTACCAACATAATTATAACCTCCTACTATTTCATAATGATGGGTTAAATCGCTTAACTTTTCTATCAATTCATGGTACAATTCCGATTCATAATCGGTTCTTGTTGCCAATTGGTGGTTTATATCATCTAGTTGAATCTCTATTTTACGTATGTCTTCAAAGGCCTGATAGGCTTCTTCCAAAACCGTTCTTCCTTGTTCAAAATCGATATCTTGGCGCAAAAAACCTAATCTAATTTCTTTTTCTGTAGCAATGCTACCTGTATCTGGTTTTATATCTCCCGAAAGAATTTTTAACATGGTAGACTTTCCAGCACCATTTTTACCAACTAAACCTACTCTATCGCCTGCTCCCAAACGAAAGGTAACTTCTTCAAAGAGATAAGTTCCTCCAAAAGAAACCGATAAATTGTGAATGTTTAACATAATTTTTGTTACAAATGTTACAGATAAAACTGCTTTATGAATTACTTTTGTGTAAATTTTTGCAAATGTTAAAAAAAGGAACCAAACTATATAGTATTTTAACAGGAAGTTGTCCAAAATGTCACGAAGAAAGTATGTATCTTGATAAAAACCCTTATCATCTTGGCAATTTATACAAAATGCATGAAACTTGTAGCCACTGCAACACCACATACAAAATAGAGCCTTCTTTTTTTTATGGCGCTATGTATGTTAGTTATGCTCTTTCGATTGCTTTTGGAGTAGCTTTTTTTGTAATATCAAGGTTATTTCTTCAAACAACTTTACTTACTTCATTTATTACCATTGCTGTAGACTTAATTGTTTGTACACCACTTATTGCTCGTTTATCGAGAAATATATACATCAATATGTTTATACATTTTGATAAGAATTGGAAACAAAATCTTTAAATCTTTCTATAGAAATATTTTTGTCCAATTTTTCATTATATTCCAAGTAATCAAATAGTGCCTTTGCCATAAAAGGTGCAAGCAAAACACCGCGTGTACCCATACCATTAAGTACATGTAAGTTTTTATAAACAGGGTGTGTACCTAGCAACGGTCTTCTATCTTTTACAGTAGGACGTACTCCAGCAAAATGATTTACAATGGTATAATCACAAGATATTAATTTTTCAAGTTCTGCAATTAATTCTTGTTTACCTTCTTCTGTAGGAATATCTGTTTTATCTTGCCAATTGTAAGTTGCTCCCACTTTATAGTAATCATTACCTAATGGCATAATAAATACCGATGATTTAACAATACTATCCAATTTTAAATCGGGTGCATAAATAGACAACACTTCTCCTTTTGTACCATCAAGAGGTAATGATTTGAAAAAAGGATTATTACGCATACCAAAACCTTCTGCAAAAACTACATTTTTAGATTTTAATGCTTTGTAGATAATATAATCATTTTCAAAAACAATTTGATCATAACAAAAGGTTTCTGATAGAAAGCATTTATGCTTTTTTAGTTCATTAATGGCGCGAGACAAATAATGTGTTGTGTTTAAATAACCGCAATCATTTACAAGTCCGAAACCAAAATCTGAAGGGATATATTGATTTACATTGGCTATAAATTTGTCATGTAAAAAAGAATGTAAAACAGGTTTGTCTGAAGCAATAATCCAATCATTTTGCTCTTCTACAGAAACAAACTTACGGTATAATGGTAGTGCATGATACAATGAATCTTTCCATTCAGACTCTAAATGGGTATAAAATTCTTTAGCAAAACTTATTTGCTCTGCTGCTTGCCAAATCGGTGTAAATCGTTTTAATACAACAGGGTTATACATACCTCCAGCAATAACTGAAGAATTCTCTGAAGAATCTGAAACTAAAACAAACTTCTTATTATTCTTTTTACAAAATTCGGCAAAAGCAATGCCTGCCAACCCGCCACCAACGATGATATAATCTAACATAAAATAAAAAAACTCCCACCAAAGGTAGGAGTTCTTTTTAAAAAATTATAATCTATTGATTAATAATTCCACATATCTTGTTCAAAATTACGAATCTTTTCTTTTACTCTTTCAGATTCTAATAACTGCATTTGAGCATTATCTTTCATGTAATCTTGGATTTGTCTATCGCCATAAACATTTTCTTCTTTGTAAATAACACCATTAAAACGGCGTGCATTAAGCAAATGGTCAAATGTAATAGGCATCGCAGAGTTTTTATCATTGAAAGCTTTGGCCTCGTGAAGCACATTGCGAACAGCAGGGAAATAAATCCAGAACAATTCAATAACATCAGGATTTTCACTTCCTATTTCCCGTGCTTCTGGAGCAACAGGGCATATAGCTAACATTCTGTACTTTAATTCACTTTGACGCTTGTCAAAATACCAATATCCTTTTATTTTGTAACCTGAAATATCTTGAGCTGTAAGCTCTCTCACTTCAATAAATTGAGGATCAAGAGTTTTACTAGCAGGTACGGTAACAGTTTCTGTAACCCATTGTCTACCCACTTTCTTTCTTACTTCTTTAGTACCCCCTTTATAAGCTTCTGGTTCAGAATTTACGATATCAAAACCTGCTTGAGTAGTATCAATAAATTTAAAAGAAGAAGACATTTCAGACAACGTCTTTTTAGTATTAAAATAATCATCAGCGTAAACCTCAGTTATTTTTCCAGACTTAATACCATTCAAAAGAACTGTAAAAAGAGATCTTCTATCTTTACCTACAGACATCGTGTCTATTGGATAATATAATGGAAAGTTTATACGCTCGTCAAGATCGATTAATTCCCAAACAGTTTTACCCATTAGAACATCTCTATCATCAACGTAACCATACGGAAGTGGCTTATCGTTGTCAGATTCCATCTGAGCTGCTGATTTCTTTCCAATTTCTGAAGGAACTTTAGAATTGAGCAAATTGGCTTGAGCCCAAACTGAAGTAACTCCTAAAGATAAAACTAAAGTTAAAAAGAGGTTTCTGAATTTCATTATATACTATTTATTGTATTTTGACTTATATAAAGTCTGTTTTTATTGTACTTCCCAAACAACTGGAGTAATTTTTCCAGCCATAAAGTTATAACCTACTGGTTTTGCTTTAATATCTATAATAGAAACTACATCACCACGTGTAACTCTTGCAAGAGCAGCTACACATTGAGCATTCATTCTGTTTCCATTAACAACTACAGCTGCTTGACCAGGAACTTTTAAAGTAAATTGCGTTACTTGATAGTTCAAGTCGTAAGCAAAATCTTGAAGTTTTGCTTCTACAGAAGCCACTTGAAGTCTAGATTTAGAACCTTTTACATTTCCTATTTCTCCAGCAACTGCACCTGCAGGAGCAGGAACGTTTTTAATTCTGAATACTTTTTTATCAGAAACTGATTTCCCATCTGCCATTTTACCTGTAACAGAAACAGTAACTTCGTTTCCACCAGCAGGAGTAAGCATGTATTTACCAGCACCACCAGCTCTTGATAAACCTGGAGCAGAAGCATTTACATTATTATCTGATATACCTGCAAAAGAGATAGTCATAGGATTTGGTAAATTTCTATATACTACATTCATTTTATCTGCAGAAATATTAGCAGAATTTGGACGAGGTACTACTACATATTTGCCTTCAAATTTTAAAGGTATACTTTTTCCATCTTCAGTAAAACTAAAAGAACCAGAAATTGTTTGCTCTCCAATAGCACCTGCTGTTGTAGATATAATAGCCTGACCATTAACTAGTTTACCTGGACCTTTAAAATTTCCAAAATTATTACCAGCATTAGGGTCATATTTACCTAAAACCACTTTACCTGTAACAGGCTCTCCTTGAAAATAAACATTCTTATCTAAAGCTACAATAGCTTGAAATTTACTATAAGAAGCTTCACTTACAGCAGCCTTACCAAGTGCAGAACTAATAACATCTGACTCTGCTTTTTTAACATCATTTTGCCAAGCAGATAACTTTGCTAAAGAAGCAATTGCTGGAAACCCTTTAAAGTGGTAATCCAAAAATTTAATTTTTATACCTTCTTTATTAGCAACATCTGCCAGGTTAAACTTAGAGTCAATCTCTTTTAAAATAGGAGCATATTTCTTATCAGACAATGCTGCCTTCATATCATTTTTATAAGCTTGTATAGCAGCAATTACTTCATTTCCTTTTTGCGTGTAACCATCACCAGTAAACCAACTATGGTCTAAATTATCTGCTTTGTCCATTGCTTCGTATGGTAATTTTCCATTTTCTGGCTCAACACCTTTAAGAACCTCTGATTTTAAAGTTCCTATAAAATCATAAAATTTCTTAGTTGCCGCTTCAACTTTATGAGCTGTAGCTGCTGATGCAACAAATTCTCCTTTTGATTCAGCTGCCTTTGTATCTAAAGCTTGAAGCATTTGTTCATTTGTAGACGAAGCTGAAATCGTTGCTCCTTCAAATCTTTCATTCATTAAACCAAAAGCTGAAAGCACTTCTTTTGACATATTCATTGCCAACATTGCGATGAAAACCAAGTACATCAGGTTAATCATCTTCTGTCTAGGGGTTAATTTTCCTCCTGCCATTTTGTGTAATAAGTTTTAAAATTAGTTAAAATTGATAATTAAAGTTTTTAAACCAATTATCCTTTATTACTCATAGCAGACAACATACCTCCGTAAACATTGTTTAATGTTGAAAGATTTGATGCCAAAGATTGCATTTGATCTTTTAATTTTAAATTGTTTTCTGCAACTTCATTATTAATTTGAGCGTTTCTTTCTGCACTTTCTAATTGTACTTTATATAATGAATTTAAAGTTTCCAATTGTGTAGCTGCTTTAGTCATTTCTTCAGCATATTTTTTAGTTGAAGCTACAGAATCTACTGTAGGAGCAATATTTTTTGCCGCACCTTCAAAGTTTTTAATGCTATTTCCTAAACTTGCCAT
The DNA here is from genome assembly GCF_002917885.1 of Flavobacterium croceum DSM 17960. Taxonomy (GTDB): domain Bacteria; phylum Bacteroidota; class Bacteroidia; order Flavobacteriales; family Flavobacteriaceae; genus Flavobacterium; species Flavobacterium croceum. The sequence goes on along the minus strand of NZ_PQNY01000010.1, from coordinate 125,408 downwards.
TAATTCACCATCAATTTTAGCATCTTTTAATAAATTGTCTAATTTTTGAGAAAGTAAACCTTGTGCTTCTGTCGCTTCTTCTTGTTTTTTAGCTCTTGGCTTAGCTTCCCCACCTGCCAATTCAGGATAAACTAAAGACCAATCTAATTCCGTTGGAGGGGTTTCAAAAGCTGACAAAGCAAAAATAGCTGCCTCAGTTAATAATCCAATTGTTAGCATCACTGTACCTGTAAGAGGACCTAATTCAAAGTGAGCAATTTTGAACAATGCTCCAACAATTACTACAGCTGCCCCCATACCATAGGCAAAATTCATAACTCTAGGTGATAATAATCCCATAATAAAAAATTTTTAGTTAGTTAAGTTAATATTTAAAAATAGTTAGTTAAAATTTATCTTTTTCTAGAAGGAATTTTTGATTTTCCATTTCCAGTAGTTTGTGTACCCATATAATCTTGAACAGTTCTAAAACCAATATAGCTACGAGCTGTATCTTGATATTCAAAATCACGAGTACCTACTTGTAAGAAATATGAAACATCTTTCCAAGAACCTCCTCTTACTACTTTACGTTTGTTTGAAGTATCAGGCACATTAGGGTTCATAGTAGAAACATACTCGTATGCAGAAGCGTCGTATGAAGAATCTGTCCATTCTGCAACATTACCCGACATATTGTACAAGTTATAAGCATTTGGAGCAAAAGATTTAGCTTCTACAGTATACAAAGCCTCATCGGCTGCGTAATCTCCTCTATTCGGTTTGAAGTTAGCCAAAAAGCATCCTCTATCTGATTTTGTATAAGGACCTCCCCAAGGGTAAGTAGCAGACTCTAGACCTCCGCGAGCCGCATATTCCCACTCAGCTTCTGTAGGTAAACGAAATGAATTGATTTGGTTTCTTCCTTTTTGTTTTGCTTTGATAAACGCATTTTTATTTAATGTTCTCCAAGCACAAAAAGCTTTGGCTTGTTTCCAATTTACACCTACTACTGGATAATCTCCATAAGCCTGATGCCAAAAGTAATCGTTGTGCATTGGCTCATTGTAAGAATAAGCAAAGTCTTTAATCCAAACTGTTGTATCTGGATACACAGGAGTAACTTCTGTTTTGATAAAATCTGAACGTTTCCCTTTTTTCGCTTTAGCTGCTTTTTGAATATCCATCCAAGAATGACGGAAAACCAATTTATTTACATCTATAGTTCTTAACCCATTGTAAGCTTCTGAAGGTGGTAAATACATAGAATCCATAACCTCAACATATTGCTCGTCTGGGTATTTTTTTGTATCTGTAATTAATTTTGCTTTTCTATTTAATCTTCTACCAGCATACGGATCATCATCTGAACCTACGCTATAGTAGTTTTCATACATATATTTGTCGTAAGGCGTCATTTTAGCAGGGTCTTGATCTGCAAAAGCAAAATCGCCGATACCTCCACCTTTACCTTTACCAGAACCTGGCTTAGCCCCAGTATCTTCAGCCATAATAGCCAAACGAACTCTAATAATAGAATCTTTTACCCACTCTACAAACTGACGGTACTCGCTATTAGTAATTTCAGTTTCGTCCATATAGAACGATCTTACGGTTACTGTTTTTGTAGGCGCATCTTGAACATTAGCTAAATCATCATCTGACTTACCCATTATAAAAGCTCCACCAGGAACAAGTGTCATTCCATACGGTTTTTCTGGATGCCACTTTTTACCTTTTACTCCTACTAATTCGCCTTTATCGCTGGTTTTACCGCAGCTTACTAAAAGAGTTAAAACAGATGCAAATGCAATGAACTTCTTCATATTATTCTTAGGGGTTAATTATATTATCTTTTTTGAGGCCGTAAACCTATTTATTATTTTTTAAAAAAACAATTATTTATTTCTAATTTTTTGTCTTAAAGAGCAAAAGTAGTATATTTTTTCAATTTTTTAAATGAAATACACAACAAAATCATTTTTAACATTCAATTCTATGAATTTTTAACAATAAATTACTGTAAACATTAAATTTTATACACCATTTCACCACTTAAAGTAAATTTTTTCTTTGTGCTTTCCACCATCTTTCTGGAAACTCTTGATTGCAGGCAGATAAATAATCTTCGTGCGTACAAGGTAATAACGTATTTCTTTTTAATTTATTGTGTGTGTTGGATAAAAATGGTATTTCTATCCACCATCGGCCTGTTTTATTGCTTTTATAAAATATAATTTCCTCATTTTCAAAAGGAACAATATATTTTAAATAGTTCTCTTTTGTTCCAAAAGGGTATTCATTCGATCTAAAATGTACTCCTTCTATAAAGTACCACACCATTTGTGCAATTATTATACACTCTAATTCGCTTCCAAAATGATTAAAGACACCTAAGCAACTTACTTTATCGCTAAGCCCTGCATACCGTGTTAAAGCACAAATTTCTTTTCCGTTAAATCCATTAGGCTCAAACTCTGAAATATTACCCGAGTCGGCAGATTTTACAGCATTCATATCGATACTTACTAAATCTGCATCTCTAAAAACAGGTTCAGCAATAGCAATATTCTGACATACATCACCCAAACGGTAGGCATCAAAATACATTTTTTCTATTAAATCTATTTCTTCTTGCGAATTGTAATAGGTTTGATAACCTACATTGCTGTAATTAAATAAATTATTAGGTTCTTCTACTATAATTTTTGACATGTAAGAATGTGCAAAAGAGATGTTTTCTTGCTTGCCAAAATCAAATTTTGAATCTACAGCAACTAGATTTACCATTTGTTCCAAAGTATCGTAGGCTCTGTACAAAGCATAGGTTAAATCTTGCGAACCGCCAATTACAATAGGAATTACATTACTCTTAATTAATTCGCTCACAACTTGTTGCAAAGCAAAATTAGTGTCGGATATAGTTTCTCCTGGCAAAATATCTCCAAAATCAGCAATAGTTAACTTCCAATTACCTGGAAATAAGCTGTATAATTTTCTTCTAAAATGGCTTAAATTTATCGTTTTTATTTGATTTTGCTTACCTCTATTATCTAAAACTCCAATGATCGCTAAATCGATTTTTTTAACATCGGGGAATTCACTTTCAGAATGAAAAACAACTTTACTCGCCAAATGTTGCGTAGTAAGTTGCTTTAATTCGATTAATAAATCTATATCTATTGGCGTAAGAAAATCGAAACCCATAGTTTATTTTTTTGCTTTTTTTGTAGTCGCTTTTTTTGTAGCAACCTTTTTGGCTGGCGCTTTATCTTCTATAATCTTTTTTACTTGATCTAAAGTAAGTAGCGATGCATCTACATCTTTATTAAGTTCAATTTTGGTTTTACCTTTTATGATAACAGACTTGCCCCAACGGGCTTTTTCTACTACAATTCCTTCTTCTTTCCAGTTGTGTATAATTTTATCTATATCTTTTTGGATTTTCTCTTCTATCAAAGCGTTTACATCATCTTGAGAAAGAGAATCAAAATTGTATTTTTTATTTACATTAATAAATAGATTATTCCATTTGATAAAAGGCCCAAATCTACCTACTCCTTTTTGAACTGGCAACCCTTGATACTGAGCGATAGGCGCATCTGCTTTGGCTTTTTCACCTATAAGTTCTTTGGCTCTTTCTAAAGTAACATCCAATGGATCTTCGCCTTTTGGTAAAGAAATAAATTGCGTTCCAAATTTAACATAAGGTCCAAAGCGACCATTGTTTACTTCTATTGTTTCTCCATTGTAATCGCCTAGTATTTTTGGAAGTAGAAACAAATTTAAAGCATCTTCTAAAGAAATATTTGAAATATTTTGATCGGCTCGTAAACTAGCGTATTGTTTTTCATCATCATCTGCCGCACCTATTTGCGCCATAGGACCAAATTTACCTAAACGTACTGAAACTTGTTTTCCAGATTTTGGATCTTTTCCTAATATTCTTTCTCCTGTTTCTCTCTCGGCAGTGGTTTCTACCTTGGCTACTATCGGATGAAAATGATTGTAAAAATCTTGCATCATTTTAGTCCAATTTTCATTTCCTTCGGCAATTTCGTCAAAATCTTGCTCCACTTTTGCCGTAAAATTGTAATCTAAAATGGTGTCGAAGTTGGCTACTAAAAAATCGTTTACAATGGTACCAATATCTGTAGGAACTAACTTTCCTTTATCTGAACCTACTTTTTCTGTTAAAACTTGCTCTTCAATTGCTGTATTTACAAGAACTAACTGATGATATTTTCTTTCTTTTCCTTCAAAATTTCCTTTTTCTACATAGTTTCTATTGATAATGGTAGAAATTGTCGGCGCATATGTAGAAGGGCGCCCGATACCTAATTCTTCTAGTTTTTTTACCAATGATGCTTCTGTGTATCGAGAAGCTGGTTTGGTAAAACGTTCGGTGGCTGTAATATTTTTACTTGTCAGTTTCTCTCCTATTTTTAATGCAGGAAGCATTCCTTCTTGCTCTTCATCGTCATCGTCATTACTTTCTAAATAGACTTTTAAGAAACCGTCAAATTTTATTACTTCTCCAGAAGCGTTAAATTCTTCTGCATGTGTATTTGCATTAATTTTTACTATTGTTCGCTCTAAATCGGCATCGCTCATTTGCGAAGCAATTGTTCTTTTCCAAATCAAATCGTATAGTCGAGCTTGGTCTCTATCGAGCGCAACGTTATGCAAAGACATATCTGTTGGACGTATTGCTTCGTGAGCTTCTTGAGCACCTTTGGACTTTGTTGCAAAATTTCGAGGTTTACTGTATTGACTACCATAGCAACTTACTATTTCATTTTTAGTAGCTTCTATCGCCTCTTGAGAAAGGTTTACACTATCGGTTCTCATATAGGTAATAAGTCCTGCTTCATATAAGCGTTGCGCTATTTGCATGGTAATCCCTACGGGTAAATACAGCTTTCTAGCCGCCTCTTGTTGCAATGTAGAAGTTGTAAACGGTGCTGCTGGTGATTTTTTGGCTGGTTTGGTTTCTAAAGATGCTACTTTAAACTCGGCATCAACATTTTTTTGAAGAAAAGCCAATGCTTCTTCTTTTGTTTTGAAATTTTTATTGAGTTTTGTTTTTACAGATTTATTGTCTGCATTAACAAATTCTGCCGAAATAGAATAACTCGCTGTAGTAGCAAAATTTTGAATTTCTCTTTCACGCTCTACAATTAAACGTACAGAAACAGACTGTACCCTACCTGCAGAAAGTCCCCCTTTTACTTTTTTCCAAAGCACAGGAGAAAGTTCATACCCTACCAATCTATCGAGTACTCTACGTGCTTGTTGCGCATTTACTAAATCATAATTTATCCCTCTAGGGTTTTCGATAGCTTTTTGAATAGCTGACTTTGTAATTTCGTGAAAAACAATTCTTTTTGTTTTTTCAGGATTTAATTTTAACTCTTCAGCCAAATGCCAAGATATTGCTTCTCCCTCTCGGTCTTCATCGGAAGCAAGCCAAACCATTTCGGCTTTTTTTGACAAATCTTTTAGTTTTTTAACCAATGCTTTTTTATCCGAAGAAACTTCGTACTTCGGTTTAAAATTATTATTGATGTCTACACCTATTTCTTTGGAAGGTAAATCGGCTATATGCCCAAAGCTAGATTCTACCTGAAAATCTTTTCCTAAAAACTTTTCTATCGTTTTAGCTTTGGCAGGTGACTCAACAATTACTAAATTTTTTGCCATTTGTATTTTTTATTATTTCGGCAAAAGTAGAATTTTTATTTAAAACTATTCTACTTTACTTCCTATAGTGTCAATTTCTGAACTATTATCAAAGCCTACTACCTTTTTATAAATAATATATTGTGGCAATAACGCAATAGAAAAAGTAGCCAAAACACCTATTCCACAAGCTATTATACCCAACATTGCAAGGATGCTGGTAACAATTCTAAGAAAAAAAGCATTAACCCAATTTCTATTTCCAATAGCAAAAGACACTTTAAGAATTTCTGCTGTACTAAAATCTGGATTAAAAGCAAAGGCAATTACAATAAAACTCACAGGTACCATAACATAAACAATAGGTACAAAACAAGTTATGTAACATAAAATGATAATTCCTGTTTGCGCTAATGAAACCTTAAACGATTTTAATAGATAATTTGATTTTAAATAATACATTAAATCACTTCCTGAAGATTCTCCTAAATCTATAGCTTTAACAGACCTGTAGTAACCCGCCATAAGAGCATTACTTATTGTCATTACAGCACATATAAAGGTAATAATTACAGAAAACACCAGCAATATAGTGGTTAAAGGAAAATCTTTCATGGCGTTTGGAGAAATAAGTTCTGAAGCACTAACAACTCCTGCAAGGGGTATAAAAGCAAGCATCTCTAATGCAAAGATTAATACAAATAATACCACAACCAGCAGTACTCCTTGAAGCCAAGTTTTTTTGAAAAGTTCAAATGTTTCATTTAATACATCGCCAAAGTTTACAATTTGAGATTGGCTAATTTTTTCTTTTAATGCTGTAAAATTCATGTTTCTAATGTTTTTTTGCAATTATACAAATCTTTTGTTAAACATAAACTGTCAAGTTGTCATATTTTTATTTTTAGTATTATATTTGCAGTTCGAAAATTTCGAATTCATTTTTATGGAAAAAATTATAGACGAAAAAGTTCAAGGACAAAGTTTGGTATTTGAACAGAAAAAAGAAAACAACAAAAAATTATTTATAGAAAGCTATGGCTGTCAAATGAATTTTTCTGACAGCGAAATTGTCGCGTCTATTTTATATGAAAATGGATATAACACTACACAAAACCTAGAAGATGCCGATTTAGTATTAGTAAACACTTGTTCTATACGAGATAAAGCCGAACAAACCATAAGAAAACGTTTAGAAAAATACAATGCCATAAAAAAAATAAATCCAAACATGAAAGTAGGTGTTTTGGGATGTATGGCAGAACGTTTGAAAAATCAATTTTTAGAAGAAGAAAAAATAGTAGATATGGTTGTTGGCCCAGATGCTTACAAAGACTTACCCAATCTATTATCGGAAGTAGAAGAAGGCAGAGATGCTATAAATGTTATTTTATCTAAAGAAGAAACTTATGGCGATATTGCTCCAGTAAGACTCAATAGCAACGGAATAAATGCTTTTGTATCTATTACTCGTGGTTGTGACAACATGTGTACATTTTGTGTAGTTCCTTTTACTAGAGGTCGAGAGCGTAGCCGTGAACCCAAAAGTATTTTATCTGAAATTCAAGATTTATACAACAAAGGATTTAAAGAAGTTACATTACTTGGGCAAAACGTAGACAGCTATTTATGGTATGGTGGCGGACTTAAAAAAGATTTTGACAAAGCAACCGAAATGCAGAAAGCTACAGCTATAGATTTTGCTCAACTTTTGGACATGTGTGCAGCGCAGTTTCCAAAAATGCGTTTTAGGTTTTCTACATCAAACCCACAAGATATGCACCTAGAAGTAATACAAACTATGGCAAAACACCATAATATTTGTAAATATATTCATTTACCTGTGCAAAGTGGAAGTACGCGAATATTAAAAGAAATGAATAGACAACATACACGTGAGGAGTATTTAGATCTTGTTTCTAAAATTTATGAACTTATACCCGAAATTTCTCTTTCGCAAGATATGATTACAGGTTTTCCAACAGAAACCGAAGAAGATCATCAAGACACGCTTACGCTTATGGAGCAATGTAAATTTGACTTTGGATTTATGTTTGCCTATTCCGAAAGACCTGGTACACTCGCCGCTCGCAAACTTGTTGATGATATACCTAATGAAGTAAAAAACCGAAGACTGACCGAAATTATTAATTTACAACAAAAATTAGGATTAGAAAGAACCCAACGATTTGTAGGGCAAACAGTAGAAGTTTTAATAGAAAAAGACTCTAAACGCTCAGACCAACACTGGAGCGGAAGAAACTCTCAAAATACAGTAGTAGTTTTTCCAAAAGAAAATTACAAAGCTGGCGATTTTGTTATGGTAAAAATAACCGATTGTACTGCAGCTACTTTAATTGGAGAAGCTGTTGGATATTCCGAAATAATGAATTAAATATTCAAGCCACGGATTAAAAGATTAACACGGATTTCGATATGAGACTTTATAGAGAAGAAGAAACTTTTAAAATTATTGGGGTTTGTATGGAAGTTCATAGAAATCTTGGTCCAGGATTACTTGAAGTTGTATATAAAGATGCTTTAGAGATAGAATTTAAAGCAAATAATATTCCTTTTGAAAGAGAAAAAGAATTTTCAATCAAATATAAAGGAATAATATTACCACATAAATTTTATGCAGATTTCATTGTAAATGAAGATATTGTTTTAGAAGTAAAAGCAGTAAAAGAATTTTCAGGAGAACATACTGCACAACTATTGAATTACATGAAACTTTCAGATTCAGAAATTGGATTATTAGTAAATTTTCAAAACAAATCATTACAACATAAAAGATTAGTATTTTAATTAATCCGAGAAAATCCTTTAATCCGTGGCAAAAAAATAAAAAAATGGAATCCGTTCAAAACATAAAACAACGATTTGAAATTATTGGGAACGACCCAAAACTCAACCGTGCCGTAGAAAAAGCGATACAGGTTGCTCCTACCGATATTTCAGTTTTGGTTGTGGGAGAAAGTGGTGTTGGAAAAGAAAGTATCCCAAAAATAATTCATTCTTTATCACATCGTAAGCATGGTAAATACATTGCCGTAAACTGCGGTGCTATACCAGAGGGAACTATAGACTCTGAACTTTTTGGTCACGAAAAAGGATCGTTTACAGGGGCTACTGGAGCACGTGAAGGGTATTTTGAAGTAGCCAATGGTGGCACTATTTTTTTAGATGAAGTAGGCGAATTACCACTTACTACACAAGTACGATTACTACGTGTATTAGAAAATGGAGAATTTATAAAAGTAGGTTCGTCGCAAGTACAAAAAACCAATGTACGCATTGTAGCCGCTACCAATGTAAATATGCAAGATGCCATTGCAAAAGGAAAGTTTAGAGAAGATTTGTATTACAGACTAAGCACTGTAGAAATAACGCTGCCTCCATTGCGCGAAAGACAAGAAGATATTCATTTATTATTTAGAAAATTTGCATCAGATTTTGCTCACAAATACAAAATGCCTCCTATAAAACTAGAAGACAATGCCGTAAACTATCTTTTAAATTACAGATGGAGTGGAAATATAAGGCAATTGCGAAACGTAGCCGAGCAAATATCTGTATTAGAACCCAATCGAGTTGTATCGCTTCAAACCTTAAAGTCTTATATACCTACAACAGGAAATAACTTACCAAGTTTGGTAAAAGACAAACAATCGGAAAGTGATTTTGCAAGCGAGAGAGAAATTTTGTATAAAGTTCTTTTTGACATGAAAAGCGACTTAAACGATCTTAAAAAACTCACATTAGACTTACTTCAACACGGAACAGCAAAAGTACAAGAAAATAATAAAGGTCTTATTCAAAAAATTTATGGCACTAAGGAAGAAAAAATGCCTATTTTTGACGAACCAAAAGTAGAAGTAATGCCTCAACATAACTTTGAACAAGAAACCGTTTTTGAGGATGATGAAGACGACAACAACTACCTATTGGCAGAAACTGTAGAAGAAGAGGAAACACTAAGCTTGGAAGCCAAAGAAATTGAGTTGATAAAAAAATCATTAGAACGAAATAAAGGAAAAAGAAAAGCCGCTGCCGATGAGCTCGGAATATCCGAAAGAACGCTTTACAGAAAAATTAAACAATACGATTTGTAATATGAATTTTAAAAAACACATTATTTACCTTTCTGTTTTTACAATACTCATTTTTACAAATTGCAGTGTTAAATACAACCTTACAGGCACAGGAAATATAGACGCAAAAACCTTTCAGGTAAACCGATTTATGAATCATGCCAATCTTGTAGAACCTGGTATAGATAGAGATTTTACCTTAAAACTACAAGATATTCTTCAGGGGCAAACCAATTTAAATTTAACCTCTACCAATGGAGATTTAATGTATGAAGGAGAAATAACCGATTATAATTTTTCTCCTATGGCCGCTACTGCTGACCAAAAAGCAGCCCAAACAAGGCTTAGTATTACAGTAAATGTGCGGTTTATAAACCGAAAAAAAGAAAGCGACAATTTTGAAAAAAAATTCAGTTTTTTTTATGATTTTGAAGGAAATCAAATGCCTACAGGCAGTACTTTAAACAATTATATTGACATTATATTTACCAGAATTACGCAAGACATTTTTAATGAATCTTTAGCAAAATGGTAATATAAAACACAAAAAGTGAACGTAACCGATTATACATATATAGTAAATAAGCCCAATGCGGTAAATGAATACAAAGGAATGGCTTTGGATAAAGTTATTGCTAATTTCCCTTATTTTCAATCGGCTCGTGTGTTACGACTTAAACATTTGTATAATCAAGATAGCTTTAAATACAATGATGCCCTTAAAGTAACTGCTGCATATACAACCGATAGAAGTGTTCTTTTTGATTTTATTACTTCCGAAAAATTTGTAAGCGTACAAAATGGGTTATACGAACAAAAGCTTCAAGAATTACTCAATATTTCTGTAACAGATGTAGAAGTAATAAGAGTAACACAACCATTGCCTTCTGCACAAGAAGTAATGACAAGTTCTGTACTAGAAACCATTCAAAACGCCGAAGAAAAAGCAGAACCCAAACACGAAACACCTGAAGTTGAAGAAGCCAAAGAAAAATTGGCGCTAGGAAAACCATTAACATTTACCAAAGATGAAAAACATTCATTTCAAGAATGGTTACAACTTTCACGTTTTAAACCCATTGTAAGAGAGCCAGACGAACAAACAAACTCTGAAACAAAAAAAACACCTGAAATTTCTGAAGAAGAATTAGAAAAACAAAAAAAAGCAGCACTTATAGACCGTTTTATAGAAAATAATCCTCGTATTTCTCCTGTTTCAAAAGATGCTCCAATAGTGGGTTTTGAACCAAAAATAGAAGACAAAACCTACTTAATGACAGAAACTTTGGCAAAAGTTTATCTAGAACAAAGGAAATTTTCAAAGGCAATTCAAGCATATCAAATATTAATTTTGAAATATCCAGAAAAAAGTAGTTTATTTGCATCCCGAATTGAAGAGATAAAAAAATTACAACAAAATAATAACAATTAACAAATGAGTACATTTTCAATCTTTGTAGTATTAATAACAATAGTTTGTTTTTTACTAATTATAGCCGTAATGGTACAAAACCCTAAAGGAGGAGGTTTATCATCTTCTTTTGGAGGTTCACAAATGTTAGGTGGCGTACAAAAAACTACCGACTTTTTAGACAAAAGTACATGGACATTAGCCTTTGTACTAATAGCTTTAATTTTATTATCAAGTCTAAGCTTTACTGGAGTTATGTCCGATAGTACTTCTAAAATAATAGATAAAGAAGCTATTCAAAACGCAAAACCTGCGACTCCAGCAGAAACACCTGCAACAACTCCAGAGAAAAAATAAGCATCAAATAAAACAAAATTAAATCCCGGCACTGTGTCGGGATTTTTTTTATCTCTGTTATTCTAATTCTGAAAAATTGTCAGTTTATATCACTTGGCATAATTTTAGAAAGAAGAGCATTGTAAAATTTATACTTAACTTAAAAAATATTAATCTATGTCATTACACATTAAACCACTTTCAGACCGTGTTATTGTGGAACCTGCACAAGCAGAAACCACAACAGCTTCAGGAATTATTATACCTGATACAGCAAAAGAAAAACCACAAAGAGGCACTATTGTTGCCGTAGGCAATGGTAAAAAAGACCAACCTCTTACTGTAAAAGTTGGCGATTCTGTTTTGTATGGTAAATATGCAGGGACAGAATTAAAATTTGAAGGTAAAGATTATCTCATCATGAGAGAAGACGACATTTTGGCAATAATCTAAATTTTATTTCGGATTTCAAAGTAGAATCTTGAAAAAATAATTTTTAATAAAAACAATTTTAAACATTAAATAAAAATTTAAAATGGCAAAAGATATAAAATTTGATATTGAAGCACGCGACGGATTAAAACGTGGTGTAGACGCATTGGCAAATGCAGTAAAAGTAACCCTTGGACCAAAAGGACGAAATGTAATTATTTCGAAATCATTTGGCGGACCAACTGTAACAAAAGACGGAGTATCGGTAGCAAAAGAAATAGAATTGCAAGATACGCTTGAAAACATGGGAGCTCAAATGGTAAAAGAAGTCGCTTCAAAAACCAACGACTTAGCTGGTGATGGAACTACAACTGCAACGGTTTTAGCACAAGCTATTGTAAAAGAAGGCTTAAAAAATGTGGCTGCAGGAGCAAACCCAATGGATTTAAAAAGAGGTATAGACAAAGCTGTAGAAGCTATTGTTGCCGATTTGGGAAAACAATCTCAAGAAGTAGGAAGTTCTTCAGAAAAAATAAAACAAGTCGCTTCAATTTCTGCTAATAATGACGAGGTAATTGGCGATTTAATAGCGCAAGCTTTTTCAAAAGTAGGAAAAGAAGGAGTAATCACTGTAGAAGAAGCCAAAGGTACTGATACTTATGTAGATGTTGTAGAAGGTATGCAATTTGACAGAGGATATCTTTCGCCGTATTTTGTTACCAATGCAGAGAAAATGAATGTGGAATTAGACAATCCATATATTTTATTATACGACAAAAAAGTATCGTCTTTAAAAGAGTTATTACCTGTTTTAGAACCAGTAGCTCAATCTGGCAAACCTTTATTAATTATTGCTGAAGATGTAGATGGAGAAGCCCTTTCTACCTTGGTAGTAAACAAAATAAGAGGCGCTCTAAAAATTGCTGCGGTAAAAGCACCTGGTTTTGGCGACAGAAGAAAAGCTATGTTGGAAGATATCGCTATTTTAACGGGTGGTACGGTAATATCTGAAGAAAGCGGACATACATTGGAAAATGCTTCGTTAGAAATGCTAGGAACAGCCGAAAAAGTTGCTATTGATAAAGACAATACTACAATTGTAAACGGGGCTGGTAATGCCGATATGATAAAAAATAGAGTAAATCAAATAAAAGCGCAAATGGAATCTACTACGTCTGACTATGACAGAGAGAAATTACAAGAGCGTTTGGCAAAATTAGCAGGTGGTGTTGCAGTATTGTATGTAGGTGCTGCTTCTGAAGTTGAAATGAAAGAGAAAAAAGATCGTGTAGACGATGCGTTACACGCTACTAGAGCCGCTGTAGAAGAAGGTATTGTTGCTGGTGGAGGTGTTGCCTTACTTAGAGCTAAAGCTACTTTATCGAGTATTAAAGCAGACAATGCAGATGAGGCTACAGGTATACAAATAGTATCGCGTGCTGTTGAATCTCCGTTAAGAACGATAGTAGAAAATGCAGGATTGGAAGGTTCTGTAATTGTAGCAAAAGTTGCCGAAGGGAAAGATACTTTTGGTTACAATGCTAAAACTGATGAGTATGTAGATATGCTCGCTGCAGGTATTATAGATCCTAAAAAAGTAACGCGTGTAGCATTAGAAAACGCAGCATCTGTATCGGGAATGATTCTTACTACCGAATGTGCTTTGGTAGATATTAAAGAAGAAGCTCCTGCAGGCGGCGGACATATGCACGGAGGCATGCCTGGCATGATGTAATAGATTAAAATTCTTACTTTTATATAAAACACCACTATAACAATTGTATAGTGGTGTTTTTTTTTATTAATCTAATTCTCAGAATTTTATTAGAATTTTTAGAAAAAAAAGCGTAACTATTGGATATAAAAATAGTTACGCTTTTTTATGTGACCACGGAGGGATTCGAACCCCCAACCCTCAGAGCCGAAATCTGATATTCTATCCAGTTGAACTACGCAGCCAATTTGAACTAAGACAAATAGTGTAAGCCTTAGATTGTTTTTTCTTATAAAATTAACTTAAAAGCTTTTTTACAAGTGTAGAAATGGTTTTGCCGTCTGTTTGTCCAGCCAATTCTTTAGAAGCTATTCCCATAACTTGCCCCATAGAAGCCATACCCGAAAAACCATTTTCTGAAATAATTTTTGCTACAACTGCTTCTACTTCTTCTTCTGTCATTTGAGCAGGCAAAAATTGTTCGATTACGGCTAGTTGAGCCAATTCGGGTTCTGCCAAATCTGTTCTACCTTGCTCTGTATAAATTGCAGCGCTATCTTTGCGTTGTTTTACTAACTTTTGTAATAGTTTTATTTCATCGTCGGCGGTCAAATCTTCTTTGGCACCACTTTCTGTTTGTGCCAACAATATTGCAGATTTTATAGCTCTAAGTGCTTCTAGTGCTACGGTGTCTTTGGCTTTCATGGCTTCTTTTATTTTGTCCATGATTTGTGTTGCTAAACTCATATTTTATGTTTTATTTTTGATCTAAATTGGTTTGCAAAGTTAAAAAAATAACCCAAAAGACAGAGTACTTTTGGGTTAAGAATTTATAGGGATAAACAAATCGTTTAATCTACATTATCATGTAAAAATGAATTATTAGAACGCAATTGTATATCATCATTACTGTCTGTTCCAAGAGATATTCTTGAATTGGAACTAGATGTTTGATTTTCGGTAATATCTACTCCTAATCTTTTATAGGCTGGTTCTTTTTCTAAGTCTTCAATTCTAGAAGAGTTGTTGTGAAATTTATGATTAAATTCTTTTAACTTTCTTCTTCTTTCATCTGCTCTAAGTTTTAACATATCTTCTATAGACATATCTACCGGAGTACTATTTTCAAAAGATTGAATAGGATAACTTGGTGTATGGGTAGAAACTGCAGGACTATCATCAACCTTTAGTGTAAAATTGTACTCTTCTGCAATTGGCTCATCTAGTTTTTCTTCTTGTTTAGAATTTATCAGACTATTTTCAAGCTCCATGTACTCTTCTAACGAATACTTTATTATTCCGTTGTCAGAAACTTCTGTAACAGGCATAAACTCTATAGGCTCATTAACTTTTATATTTTTTGTTTCTGGAGTTAAATCAAACACTATTGTTTCTTCGTCTTTGTGCGATGCTGGAGCATCAAATGAAAAAGAAATTTGTTCTTGTGGCTTTACTTCCTGCGCATCTACTACAAAAATATCATTAATGGTTTCTAATGTAGTTTTTGCACTTGTAACTTCAAATGGTATATTTTGAATAGGTGATACTATTTCAAAAGCCACATCGATATTTCGAATAAAATCGTTCATTGCCACTAACTCATTTTCAGACAAAAAAGTAGCAACAGGTTCTTCCTCTTTTGGTTGTTCTTCTAGTAAATCAAAAACTATTTTTTCATCTGCTTCTGCTACAACAGAAGCCATTTGATTTTGTGGAGTATCGATAGCTACATTGGTAGTTACGGGCTGAAATGTATGTACTGTTTTTTGAGTTAAATCTTGTACAAGTTTTTGCTCATCTTCTAGAGAATGAATTATTTTTTGAGGCTCCGTATTTACAATTTCGCTTTGTTGTTCTGCATTAAAACCAGTAGCAATAATGGTTACAGCAACCGCTTCGCCTAATGTTTCATCTTCGCCAACACCCATAATAATATTAGCATTGTATCCTGCTTCAGCTTGAATATGGTCATTGATTTCTCCTATTTCATCTATAGTAATCTCATGAGTTCCAGAAACGATAAGCAACAATACGTTTTTGGCTCCAGAAATTTTATTATCGTTTAATAATGGTGAGTCTAATGCTGATATAATGGCATCTTTAGCTCTGTTTTCTCCTGTTGCCGTTGCAGACCCCATAATGGCAGTACCGCTGTTTGACAACACAGTTTTGGCATCTTTTAAGTCGATATTTTGAGTGTAATGGTGTGTAATTACCTCTGCTATACCTCTAGATGCGGTAGACAATACTTCATCTGCTTTTGAGAAACCTGCTTTAAAACCAAGATTTCCATAGACTTCTCTTAGCTTATTGTTGTTTATTACGATTAAAGAGTCTACTTGTTTTCTAAGTTTTTCTACTCCTTGCATCGCTTGGTCTGTACGCACCTTACCTTCAAATTGAAAAGGAATGGTAACAATACCTACCGTAAGTATGTCTCGCTCTTTTGCCAATTGCGCAATTACGGGCGCTGCACCTGTACCTGTACCGCCTCCCATACCTGCGGTAATAAATACCATTTTGGTATTGGCATCAAGCATTTTTTCTATAATTTCTATACTTTCTAAAGCAGCTTGCTGACCTATTTCTGGGTTTGCTCCTGCTCCTAATCCTTCTGTTAGATCTACTCCCAATTGAATTTTGTTGGGCACAGGACTATTTTGAAGTGCTTGTGAATCTGTATTACAAACTACAAAATCTACTCCTTTTATACCTTGCTGAAACATGTGATTGATAGCGTTGCTACCGCCACCACCTACACCGACTACTTTTATTACATTTGATTGATTTTTTGGTAAATCAAATGAAATGTTTCCAAATTCTGAGTTGCTCATCATACTATTTTGGTTTTCATTATCACTACTTTATTCTGCATTATCTAAAAAATCTTTGATTTTATCTACATACTTATCAAAGAATGATTTTTTGATTTTGCTTTCGGTAGTTTCTACTTCTTTTTCTTCTTGTTTTCTTGTATATTTTACTTCTTCAATTTGGGGCTCTTCTGTTTGTTTTGGCTCTTCAACCGAAACGTTTTGGGCAGGAATATGATTGTGTTGTGGCTTATAGTTTTGTTTCATTTCAATTTTATAAGCGCTTTGGGTTTTGTTTTCCAAGCTATTCATAACCAATCCAACTGCTGTTGCAAATAATGGGCTTGATATTTCTTCTGCCGAATTACCTGCTAAATGCTCATTAGGATAACCTATACGAGTATCCATACCTGTAATATACTCTACCAATTGTTTAATATGGTTAAGCTGTGCTCCACCTCCTGTAAGTACAATGCCGGCAATGAGTTTTTTTCTCGGTTCTTCGTGACCGTAATTTTTTATTTCTGTAAAAACTTGTTCGATAATTTCTACTACTCGCGCATGAATTATTTTAGACAAATTTTTTAAGGATATTTCTTTTGGTTCTCTACCTCTTAATCCTGGTATAGAAACAATTTCATTGTCTTTATTTTCGCCAGGCCATGCTGACCCAAATTTAACTTTCAACAATTCGGCTTGCTTTTCTATAATAGAACAACCTTCTTTTATATCTTCTGTAATTACATTACCTCCAAAAGGTATTACGGCAGTATGTCTAATTATTCCATCTTTAAAAATAGCCAAATCGGTAGTTCCGCCTCCTATATCTATCAAAGCAACTCCCGCTTCTTTTTCTTCTTGACTTAATACTGCATCTGATGAAGCTAAGGGTTCTAGTGTTAAACCAGAAAGTTCAATACCAGAACTTTGCACACATCTGCCAACATTTCTTATTGATGCTGCCTGCCCTACAACCACATGAAAACTAGCTTCCAGCCTGCCTCCATACATACCAATAGGTTCTTTTATACCTGCTTGCCCGTCTATTTTAAATTCTTGTGGCAACACATGTATTATTTCTTCGCCTGGCAACATTGCCAAACGGTTTACTTGATCTATAAGTGTTTGTATGTCATTACCGCTAATTACTTCTTCTGGATTACTTCTAATGATATAGTCTGTACTTTGAATACTGCGAATATGCTGACCTGCAATACCTACTACTACATCATTTATTTTGTATCCTGAATTTTCTTCTGCTTCCAATATAGCTTGTTGGATAGATTGAATAGTTTGCGTAATATTGTTTACTACGCCTCGAGAAACTCCCAAACTTTTTGCTTTACCTAAACCAAGTATTTGTAATTTACCGTACTCGTTTTTCTTACCAATCATGGCAACAATCTTGGTGGTACCTATATCCAGCCCTACTCCTATGTTCTCTCTATATTCCATACTATCAACTTATTTTGATACTATATCTTTTTTTAATCTTTTTTA
Organism: Flavobacterium croceum DSM 17960; assembly: GCF_002917885.1. GTDB lineage: Bacteria > Bacteroidota > Bacteroidia > Flavobacteriales > Flavobacteriaceae > Flavobacterium > Flavobacterium croceum. The sequence continues at coordinate 107,447 of NZ_PQNY01000010.1, read as the reverse complement.
TTTTGTGCAGACTACTTGTTTTAAAAATCGCAAATCGACTTTTTTATAGTGGTAAAGCACACTGTCTTCTACTGCTTTTTGAAAAAAAGCTTTATAGTTTTTAAATTTTTTTTCTATATAAATTGGCCCCCCAAAAACAATTTCATAATCAAAATTTCTATTTTTAAGAATTAAACTCTGATTTGGGTTTACAACAACTCCTATAATATTTTGCTTAAGAAATTGATCTTTTTCTATACAATTTAGCACTTTGGTTATAGGTTTTGCATACTCTTTTTTAATTTTTCCATACAAAAGAGGAACTCTTGCTGTATAGTTTTGCGAAAGAGGCATTTTGCTACCTGTGCTATCTATGTAAAAAGAACTTTCTTCTGAAAAAACTCTAGCAACAGGTGTTTTTTGATAAACGTTTGCACGCAATACACCATCTACCGTAACATAAACATCTGACTTTGCAATCATTGGGTGTTTGGCTACAGTTTCTTCCAATTTATTCAAATCTAACGCATCTTTTGTAATACTTTTCATAGTATTTAAATTTTCTATCAACAACTTATTAACCGTTTCTGTTTTTATAAAATTGTGGGTAGCTCCCATAAAATCTATTTCTACAGCTTTTATGTTTCTATTGTTGTTTTTTTGATAGGCAAACAAATACAACCCGATAATAATCAAGAACATAACTATAATACGAATAGTATTCCAATTGATTTTTTTCATGTAATTATTTGTTTTCTAATTCCTTTTTTATGCTTGGAACCATTTCACCAATATCTCCTGCTCCTATGGTAACGATAACTTGTGCATCTGTATTCTTTAAATACTCAATTAGATTTTCTTTTTGAATTAGTTTTTTATTCTTATTTTGTATTTTTTCTAACAACCAACTTGAAGTTACTCCTTCTATAGGCAATTCGCGAGCCGGATAAATATCGAGCAAAACAATCTCATCAAAATTACTAAGGCTTTGGGCAAAATCTTGGGCAAAATCTTGAGTTCTACTAAACAAATGCGGCTGAAAAATAGCTAGTACTTTTTTATCGGCATACAATTCTCTAACGGCCTGATGTACTGCATTTATTTCGGTAGGATGATGCGCATAATCGTCTATGTAAACCAATTTTTCAGATTGTAGTTGGTATGAAAATCTTCGTTGAACTCCTTTAAAACTCTCTAATGCTTTGATTATCTTATCGTTTGCTACACCATAAGTTTTAGCCATTGCGAGTGCTGTAAGCGCATTCATTAAATTATGATGCCCTGGCAAAGCAAATTTTACATTGTTTATTATTTCGTGCGGAGTAGTTACATCAAACACATAGGTACTGTTTTCAATTCTGATATTGGAAACTGAAAATGAAGCTGGACTATTTATACTCAAAGTCGTACCTTCTAGCGGTAAACCTTTTGGAACAAACAGTTTTGTTTTATCGTTTACTTTATTTGCAAACTCTTTAAACGAGTTTTGTATAGCATGTGTGTCTCCATAAATATCCAAATGATCGGCATCCATAGAAGTAACACAAGCAATATCTGGATGTAAGTGTAAAAATGATCTATCAAACTCATCGGCTTCAACAACCGAAATGGTTTTTCCTTTTCCTATTAAATTAGAATGATAATTCTCTACAATGCCTCCCAAAAAGGCAGTTACATCCAAACCTGATTCGTATAAAATATGTCCTAAAATACTCGAAGTTGTAGTTTTTCCATGAGTGCCTGCTACCGCAAAACAAAAAGTATCTTTGGTAATAATACCTAATACTTCGGCACGTTTTTTTATGGTAAACTGATGTTCTTTAAAATATTCCCATTCGCCCAATTGCTTAATAGCAGGAGTATATACAACTAAGGTATTCTCTTGGATATATGAACTTGGAATTTGAGTTACATCATCGGTAAAATGAATAGCAATACCCTCTTGCTCCAATTCTTTGGTAAGCATGGTTGGGGTTTTGTCGTAACCCGACACGTTTTTGCCTATGTATTTAAAATAACGAGCTAACGCACTCATACCGATACCTCCAATACCGATAAAATAAACGTTATGTATTTGATTTAGATTCATTTTTATTTGTTTCAAGTTTGATGTTTTATGTTTCAAGTTACGAACCTGAAAAATAAAACTTTAAACTAATTTTAAAATTTCTTCAACAATATCTTTTGTTGCATTGGGCTTGGCTAATGTTTTTATATTTTGGCTTAGTTGGTTTTGCAAATTTTCATGGGTTACTAAGTCTTTGAACGTATTTTGAAATTGTGTATCTAACTCTGATTCTTTCAGCATTAATGCCCCATTTTTATCAACAATTGCTTTGGCATTTTTAGTTTGATGATCTTCGGCTACGTTTGGTGAAGGAATAAATAATGTTGGTTTTGCTACCAAACACAGTTCTGATACAGAAGAAGCTCCAGCTCTAGAAATCACAAAATCGGCAGCCGCGTATATTAAATCCATTCTATCTATAAAAGCTACTACTTGAACGCATTCTTTGTTGTATTTTTTATACTCGTCGTAATACAATTTTCCGCATTGCCAAAAAACTTGAATATTTTGAGATAGAATAAATTCTAATTCTTTCTCTATTAATTGATTGATTCTTCTTGCACCGAGGCTTCCCCCTATAACTAAAAGTGTTTTTTTGTTTGAATTTAATGCAAAATAATGAATCCCCTCTTGTTTTTTTCCATGTATATCAAGTAAATCTTGACGAACAGGATTGCCCGTAAACACTATTTTATCTTTTGGAAAAAAACGCTCCAATTTATCGTAAGCTACACAAATTTTATTGGCTTTTTTACTTAGTATTTTATTGGTAATACCCGGATACGAATTTTGCTCTTGTACCACCGTTGGTATACCTTTACTATTGGCTACTTGTAATAATGGCCCGCTAGCAAAACCACCTGTACCAATAACAACATTTGGTTTAAATTTATTAATGATTTTTCGGGATTTCCAAAGACTGCTTATGAGTTTTAAAGGAAACATCATGTTTTGCAAAGTAAGTTTTCTTTGAATACCTGCTATCCATAAACCTTCAATTTGATAACCCGCCTGAGGCACTTTTTGCATCTCCATTTTATCTTGCGCACCTACAAACAAAATTTCTGCATTAGGAAAACGCTGTTTTATTTCGTTGGCAATGGCTATAGCAGGATAAATATGCCCGCCTGTACCGCCTCCAGATAGTATTACTTTGAGTTTTTCCATTTTATTTTCCTTTTACTGCCTGCATTGGATTATCTTCTTCTTCAATTTTATTTTTTATTGAAGCTTTCATTTGGTTTATTTTATCTTGATTTTCATCCCATTGGTCATCATCATCGGCTTGAAGCTCTCTATCAATGATTCTTTGCAATGCTTCTTCGCGTTTTTGCTTTTCATCAAGTTCTTGGGCTATTTCATCTTCTTTTTTAGTTACACTAAGTATGATACCTACAGCAACGCAAGTCATCCATATAGAACTTCCCCCCGAACTAATAAGTGGTAAAGTTTGCCCAGTAGTTGGCAGTAACTCTACAGCAACACCCATATTGATAAACGCCTGAAAAATAATAGGAAAACCTAGAGCAATAATGAGCAATTTGCCAAAATATGATTTTGCTTTATGCGAATCGACCACAAAACGAAAAAGTAAAAACAAATAAATGCTAATAATAGCCAAAGCTCCTACTAAACCTGTTTCTTCTACAATTATGGCAAATATAAAATCTGAGGAAGATTGCGGTAAAAAGTTTTTTTGCACACTTTTTCCAAAGCCTAAACCGTATATTCCGCCTGTTGCTATGGCTGTTTTTGCTCTTTCTATTTGATAAATATCATCTTCATCTACATTAGTACTACCATAACTTTTTATTCGATTTTCCCAAGTTGTTACCCTTTTGAATACTGCAGGTATGTGTTCTGGATTTATTTTTTCGTATGCTTTTGCTGTACCGTAATACATGAGTCCTAAAACAAATCCTATTCCTAAAACGTACAAGATGTATTTTGAAGAATATTTGCCGATTACAACAAGCATGAGTACCATTAAGAATATTAAAGCACTTGTAGAAAAGTTGTTGGGCAATATAAGTCCGACAGTAATACCAACTGGAACCCAAAGTTGTAAAAATGATTTCTTAAAATTGTGAGTATCGACATCTTTTTTGGCTAAATAGCCCGAAACGTAAATCATTAAAGCTATGAATGCAAATGATGATGGTTGAAATGTTATACCTACAAATGGTATTTTTATCCAGCGGGTTGCAGAGCCACTTTCTACACCAAAAAAATAGGTAAATAGTAGCATAAGCCAAGACACGGGTAAAAAAATGAGTTTATTTATTCCTCTAAAATAATGGTATGGCACTTTGTGGGTTCTATAAATAATAAAAAAGCCCAATAGCATGTGCCCTGCGTGTTTTAAAAGATAGGTTAATGGATTACCAGAACCATGACGCATGTATGCCAAATTGCTACTTGCACTAAACACCGGAAGGAACGAAAATAATGCCAATAGCACTACTGCCGCCCAAACAGCTTTGTCTCCGTGTAATTTGCCAAGTAGTTGTTTCATTTTTTTGTATTAAATACTAGAAAATAGTTTTGTTTGATTTATAAATTTTTAACGGCTTGTTTAAACTGTGTTCCTCTATCTTCGTAATTTTGAAACAAATCAAAGCTTGCACAAGCAGGCGCTAATAGTACTGTATCTCCTTTTTCTGCCAAATGTTTTGCAGTGTGTACAGCATCTTTCATATTGTCTACTTCAACCATAATATCTACTACGTTTCCAAAAGTATCAATGATTTTTTTGTTATCTATTCCCAAACAAATAATCGCTTTTACTTTTTCGTGTACAAGTTCCATTAACTCTGTATAATCATTCCCTTTGTCTACACCGCCAACAATCCATATGGTTGGAGTAGTCATACTATCGAGTGCAAAAAAAGCTGCATTTACATTGGTAGCTTTGCTATCGTTTATATACTGAACGCCTTGTATTTTTAACACTTTTTCCAAACGGTGTTCTGCTCCTTGAAAATTAGACATACTCTCGCGAATGGTTTGTTTGCGCACTTTTAATAAATCGGCAACAGAAACTGCTGCCATAGCGTTTTTATAATTATGCTTTCCTTCGAGTGCTATTTCGGCTGCGTCTAGTACAAATTCTTCGTTGTTGATCTTGAACTCCATAGTATTATTGTTTAAAAATGCTCCGTTTTTAATAGTTTTAGTTATTGAAAAAGATAATTGATTGGCTTTGATTTTATTTTTACTAAACCAATTTTGACTCGCCTGATCATCGGCATCAAAAATGAAATAATCTTCTTCTGTTTGATTCATTGTTATTCTAAATTTTGAATCGATATAATTATCATAATTATAATTGTACCGATCTAAATGGTCTGGACTAATATTGGTAAGTACTGCAATATGTGGTTTATAGTTTACAATTCCGTCGAGCTGAAAACTACTTAACTCTAGTACATAATAGTCAAAATTTTCTTCGGCAACTTGCCATGCAAAACTTTTACCTATATTTCCCGCTAGACCAACATTAAGTCCTGCTTGTTTGAGCAAATGATATGTAAGAAGCGTTGTTGTGGTTTTTCCGTTACTCCCTGTTATACCAATAGTTGTAGCGTTTGTAAAAGGATAAGCAAATTCGATTTCAGAAATAACTTGAACTTCTTTTTCTAGTAATTTTTTAACGATAGGCGCTTTATCTGGTATTCCTGGGCTTTTCATGACTACATCGGCATTCAAAATCAATGCTTCTGTATGCTGTTCGTCTTCCCAAGAAATAGCATAACTGTTAAGAACTTCTTTATATCTATCGGTTATTTTACCATAATCTGACACAAAAACATCATATCCTTGTTTTTGTGCTAGTATGGCTGTACCAACACCGCTTTCGCCTCCACCAAGTACAACTAATCTTTTCATATCATCTCAATTTAAGCGTAACTATAGCTACTATAGACAATAAAATAGTAACAATCCAAAATCGGGTTACAATTTTACTTTCGTGGTATCCTTTCTTTTGATAATGATGATGTAATGGCGACATTAAAAATACTCTTCTGCCTTCGCCAAAACGTTTTTTAGTATATTTGAAATAAGTTACTTGAATAATTACCGAAGCGCTTTCGGCAAAAAATATGGCACAAAACACAGGCAATAAGAGTTCTTTGCGTACACATATAGCAAGTACTGCTATAACTCCACCTATCGTTAAACTTCCTGTATCGCCCATAAACACAGATGCTGGGTAAGAATTATACCAAAGAAAACCTACCAATGCCCCTACAAATGAGGCTATAAAAATCGTAAGCTCACCTGTATGAGGTATATACATCACATTTAAATAACTTGATAAAATAATATTACCCGAAACAAATGCAAAAATACCCAAGGCCAAAACCGAAATTGCCGAAGTACCTGCCGCAAGACCGTCTATTCCATCGGTAAGATTGGCTCCGTTTGAAACCCCAGTAATGATAAAAATTACAATAGGAATAAATACCAACCAAGCCCATTTTTGATAATCGTCTGTAAATGGTTTTAATATTTGTGCGTATTCTAATTCATTATTTTTTACAAAAGGAATCGTGGTAGTTGTAGATTTATACTCTTTGGCTGCAGATGAAACTACACTTTCGGTACGATTGAATGTAATAGGTGCTGTCGATTTTTCTCGAACTGTTACATGCGGATGAAAATACAATACAGAACCTACAATAAGCCCAATGCCTACTTGCCCAAACACTTTAAATTTACCTTTTAATCCTTCTTTATCTTTCTTTTTTATCTTTAAATAATCGTCTATAAAACCAATAGCTCCCATCCAAATTGTAGTAGCTATAAGTAATACTATATAAACATTGTTAAGTTTTGCAAATAACAACACAGGAATAAGCGTTGCCATAATAATGATAATACCACCCATAGTTGGTGTACCCGCTTTTTGTTGTTGTCCTTCTAAACCCAACTCACGAACCGTTTCACCCATTTGTTTGTTTCTCAAAATACCAATTACCTTTTTACCATATATGGTTGATAATAGCAATGATAAAATAAGAGCCATTGCAGAACGAAAGGTTATGTACTGAAACACTCCTGCTCCAGGTATATTGAACGTTTTATCTAAATAATCAAAAATGTAGTATAGCATTGTTGTTGGTTTTTGTTTCTATTTATTCAATAATTGTAAAAACTCCTTTACAATTTTCATGTCATCAAAATCGTGTTTTATTCCGTTTATTTCTTGATACGTTTCATGCCCTTTGCCCGCAATAAGTACAATATCTTTTGCAGAAGCCAATTGACAAGCTACTTTTATGGCTTGCTTTCTATCTTCTATAGATAGTACTTTTTTGAAATTTTGAGGTTCTACACCTGCTTCCATCTCGGCAATAATATCTAGTGGGTTTTCTGTTCTTGGGTTATCTGAAGTAATAATCAATTGATTACTCATTTCAGAAGCTATTTTCGCCATAATAGGTCGCTTGGTCTTATCTCTATCGCCTCCGCAGCCTACTACCGTTATTAATTTTTCATTATTGGTTCTAATATCGTTTATCGTTTTTAAAACATTTTCAAGCGCATCGGGCGTATGCGCATAATCTACAATTGCTGTTATGCCACCTTCGGATATAATGTATTGAAAACGCCCCGAAACACTTTCTAATTCTGATACTAATCGTAATACTTCTAGATTATCCAATCCAAGCTCGGTAGCTATACCGTATATAGCCAACAAATTGTAAGCGTTAAAAGTTCCTATAAGTTTTACCCAAACTTCATTATCATTTATTTTTAACAACAATCCAGATAATTGGCTTTCGAGAATTTGAGCTCTAAAATCGGCATAACTCTTTAAAGCATAGGTTTTTTTTCTCGCTTTTGTATTTTGAAGCATTACTGCTCCGTTTTTATCGTCTACATTGGTAATGGCAAAAGCCGTTTTTGGTAAAAAATCAAAAAAAGATTTTTTAACATCTCTATATTCTGCAAATGTGGCGTGATAGTCTAAATGATCATGAGATAAGTTTGTAAATACACCGCCTGCAAATGTTAAAGCCTCTGTGCGCTTTTGGTGAATTCCGTGCGAACTTACCTCCATAAAACAGTATTCACAACCCATTTCTACCATTTCATTTAAGTAGTAATTTATGGTTAAAGAATCGGGGGTTGTGTGTGTAGCTGGGTAGATTGCAGTATCGACTATGATTTTTACAGTAGACAACAACCCTACTTTGTAACCTGCTTTTTTAAACAATTGATATGATAATGATGCTACTGTGGTTTTACCATTTGTGCCTGTTATACCTATCAACTTTAATTTACTTGAAGGGTTATTGTAAAAATTGGAAGCAATATGCGCTAATGCTTCGTTGGTATCTAGCACTTTTATATAAGTAATTCCTGCTACAAATTCATCTGGAAAAACATCACAAACTATAGCTTTTGCACCCTGACTTATGGCTGTTTGTATAAAATCATGACCGTTTGAAATTGTACCTCGAATAGCTACAAACAAATCATTTTGTTTGATTTTTCTAGAATCAAAAGCTATGGCATTTATTTCCTGCTCGGTAGAACCATGAATGGCTTCCAATGCAACTTTATATAATATGTTTTTTAATGCTATCACGATAGTTCTAATATTATAGTTGTATTTTTTCTAAGTGGTTCACCCGGTTGAATAGACTGTGTTTTTACTTTGCCTACTCCCTTCACTTTTACTTTAATTCCTAAATTGCCTAAAAGTGCTACTGCATCCATACCTGGCATGCCTTTTAAATTGGGCACTGTGTTATTAACCTGCTGCGCTTTGGTATAATATTGATAATACTTTGTTTCTTGTTTTGGTATTTTTTTATCCAGATTTTTTACTTCGTTGGTAGAAGGTGCATCGGTAAATATTTTTTGAGCAATTCTTTTAAAAACAGGGCCCGCAACAGAAGCTCCGTAATAATCGTTGTTGATAACCTTAGGCTTATGTACTACTACAATGCAAGAATACTTGGGTTTTTCGGCAGGAAAATACCCTACAAATGAAGATATATAGTGTTTATCTTGCCCGCCATTTGTACCATAGTTGGCTTGTGCAGTACCTGTTTTGCCTGCCATAGAAAAATCTTTGGAATACATTTTCTTACCTGTTCCATATTTTACTACATTTTGAAGCAAAACTTTGAGTTTTTTTAAGGTATTATCGCTGCATATTTTAGGATTTATAATTTGGGTGTCGTATTTCTTAATGGTTTTATCCCACTCTTTTATTTCCGAAACAAACATAGGTTTTACCATAACACCATTATTGGCTACTGCGTTGTATAGTGTAAGTGTTTGTAAAGGCGTAATAGAAATTCCATAGCCAAACGCCATCCATGGTAAAGACAATCCGTTCCATGTTTTATCAGAAGGATGTTGTACATAAGGTATGCCTTCTCCTCGAAATGGCAAATGCAATCTAGTATTTAATCCTAAATTGTCTATTCTATCTGTAAACTGCTTTGGATTGTTTTTATAATTTTCGTAAACTGCTTGTACTAAAATTGTGTTGGAAGAAACTGCAAAACCTTTCCCTAGCGAAATTTTACCGTAGCCTCCCTCATGAGAATCTCTTACTGATTTTCCGTAATATTTTATTTCTCCTCCATGAGAGTCATACACTTTACTTGTATCTACTTTATTATCATCGAGCAAAGCAATCATATCTACAAGTTTAAACGTAGAACCTGGTTCGTGCGATTCGGCTACTGCATAATTTATCGTTTCATAATAATTACCAGATTCGTCATCTCTACCTAAATTGGAAATTGCTTTTATATGTCCTGTATTTGTTTCCATTACTACAACACAACCATGTTCTGCATCATTATTAATAAGTGCTTCTAGCAATGCGTGGTGTGCTATATCTTGTATATACACATCTATTGTTGAAATTACATCAAAGCCATCTTGAGGATCTACTTCATTTTGGTCACTTATGGGTTTCCACTGTCCTTTGGCAATTTTTTGCTTTAATACACGACCATCTTTTCCGTTTAAATATTTACCATAAGCACCCTCAATACCTACTCGTAGTAATTCTCCTGTTGGGTCTATTCTTTCATAGCCTATAGTTCGTTCTGCTATTTTACCTATAGGATGTTCGCGAACTGTTTTTTGTTCTACAATTATTCCGCCTTTGTAAGCACCTTTATTAAAAAGAGGCATTTTTTTTATGGCTTGATATTGTGTGTAAGACAAGTCGTCTGCAACCAAAAGATAGCGGTTTTTACTATGACGCGCTCTTAGAAACATACTTTGGTAATGTGAACTAGGCTTTCCTAAAAGTTTTGACAAAGAATAAGATAATGAGTCTATTGTTTTATCAAAATCAGACTGTTTAGGTGCCATAGCATCAAAGCGAATAATATATTTTGGGATTGAAGTAGCAAGTAAACTACCATCGGCCGAATAGATGTTTCCTTTATTTGCTGGTAAAACAAAGTCTTTTATGGTTCGTTCTTTGGCAAGTTTTCTATAATAGTCGCCCTCTACCCACTGTATATTAGTGAGTTTTACGGTAACTGCCAATGCCATAAGAAATATTAAAAAGGCAATTAAATAAATACGGTATGCAATATTTTTTGGTTCTACTGCCATATTTTCTTTATCAAACTACTTTCTTCTGGTTTTACTACTTTAATTTTTTTTGGCGGAACTTTTGAAGGAAATATTTCTCTACTTTTCATTTTTTCTGAAATAGAAGATTCCATTTTTAACTTCATCAATTCTGAACGCCGATCTACAAACTCCGATCGAAGCTCTTTTACTTCATTGGTTAAATCGGCTATTTTAAAAACTTTTTGTTCAAATCTATGTGTATTGGCAATCATTAGAATCGCTAAAAAAATTAGAAAAATGATAAATTTCCAATTTTTTACTGCATCTTCATTTACCAAAAAATGAGCTTTTAGCAAATCATATATACCTCCTTTTGCACTCATACCAACTATAGTTTTTCTGCAATTCTCAATTTAGCACTTCTAGCTCTATTATTTATTGCTATTTCTGCATCTGTAGGCACTATCAATTTTCCAATAGGTTTCATCGGTACCGTAAAATTGCCAAACACATCGCGCTCTGGCTCTCCTTCAAACATGCCGTTTTTGATAAATCTTTTTACCAAACGATCTTCAAGAGAGTGGTACGAAATCAAACTCAATCTTCCTTGTGGCTTTAAGACTTCTAATGTTTGAACCAAAAATTCTTTTAGCACTTCTATTTCTTGATTAACCTCTATTCGTATGGCTTGGTATATTTGAGCTAAAACTTTGTTTTTTACTTTTTCGGGCAAAAAACGTTGTAATACCAATTTTAACTCTTCTGATGTTTTTATGTTTTTAGTAGTTCTAGCCTCAACTATTGTTCGCGCTAAAGCTGCCGCATTTTTTAATTCGCCATATTCTAAAAAAACACGTTTTAAATTCGCTTCATCATACTGGTTTACAACCGTATAAGCATCTATGTCGTTTTTTTTACTCATTCGCATATCTAGATCTGCATCAAAACGAGTAGAAAAACCTCTTTGTGGCACATCAAACTGGTGAGAAGAAACTCCAAAATCACCCAAAATACCATCTACTTGCTTTATGCCATGAAAGCGTAAAAAGCGTTTTATATATCTAAAATTTTCCGGAATAAGTGTAAACCTATCGTCTCTTAACTCGTTATTCCAAGCGTCTTCATCTTGATCAAAAGCAAACAATTTTCCTTCTGCACCCAACCTACTCAATATCTCTTTAGAATGTCCACCTCCTCCAAAAGTAACATCTACATAAACCCCATTTGGTTTAATGTTTAAACCATCTACGGTTTCTTTTAGCAAAACCGGATTATGATATTCTAAATTACTCATCGTTACCTCCTCCCATTACTTCTTCGGCTAAATCTGAAAAATCCAATACAGAATCGTCTATTGCTTTTTCGTAGAGCTCTTTATCCCAAATTTCAATGATATTTACCGCAGACGACAACACAACATCTTTATCAATACTCGCAAAAATTGTTAAGTCTTTTGGTACTAAAAGTCTACCCAAATTATCTATCTCAACCACTTTTACTCCTGCGGTAAAACGTCTTATAAAATCATTGTTTTTTTTAACAAACCTATTTAAACCATTAATTTTTTGCATCATCATTTGCCATTCACTCATAGGATACAACTCTAAGCATTGCTGAAATACCGAACGTTTTAAAACAAAGCCTTCTTGCAATGAAGAAGCCAATTGCTTTTTTAACGGAGCTGGTATAAGCAATCTGCCCTTGGCGTCTATTTTACACTCGTATGTACCTATTAATGAGTTCAAAAACAACTTGTTTTATAGTTTACAGAGCAAAAATATAAAATATTTTACCACCTTTTACCACAATATACCACTTTGTTAATAAGTTTTACCACATCAGCCCAATTTTTATTTCAAAATAGATGTTTTTGTTCAAAAAATCCCAAGGCGCACAAGGCTTTGAAAAACAATTCTTTATCTTTTTTTAGCACTACTACACCTTTGATGCTTTTTTAACAAAACAATCGTGTTTTAAATACTTTAGGGTAATTAAATATTATGATTTATATTTGTAACCAGAGTTTGATTGAAATTATGATGGATAAAAACTATATAACAGACGGAAAATACAGCTATTACGAAAAAGGAGAAGGAACACCCATAGTAATATTACATGGGCTTATGGGTGGTTTAAGTAATTTTGATGGTGTTGCACAACATTTTTCTGAAAAAGGATACAAAATTGTAATTCCTGAGTTGCCTATTTACACACAAAGTTTGCTTAAAACTAATGTAAAAGCCTTTGCAAAATTTGTAAAAGACTTTATTACTTACAAAGGTTTTGACAGGGTTATATTACTAGGAAACTCGCTAGGCGGGCATATTGCATTATATCACACTAAAATGTATCCTGAAAAAGTAGCAGGACTTGTCATTACAGGAAGCTCTGGACTTTATGAAAGCGCCATGGGAGATAGTTACCCAAAAAGAGGCGACTATGAATACATAAAAAAGAAAGCCCAAGATGTTTTTTATAACCCAGATGTAGCAACCAAAGAAATTGTAGATGAAGTTTTTGCTGTTGTAAACGATCGTATAAAAGTTATTAAAACCATAACAATTGCCAAGAGTGCTATACGTCACAATATGGCAAAAGATTTACCCAAAATGCACGTAAAAACATGTATTATTTGGGGTAAAAATGACAATGTTACTCCACCAGATGTAGCAGAAGAATTTCATAAATTGATGCCAAACTCTAGTTTATATTGGATAGAAAAATGCGGCCATGCTGCCATGATGGAACACCCAGAAGAGTTTAACCGACTACTTGAAAGTTGGCTCAAAAAAGAAAACCTATAATATGAAAATCAATTCGGCCGAATTTATAATTAGTAATTCTGATGTGCAAAAATGCCCAAAAGAAATACTACCCGAGTATGCCTTTATAGGAAGATCCAATGTAGGCAAATCTTCTTTGATAAATATGCTTACAAACCATAAAAGTTTGGCAAAAACCTCTGCTAAACCAGGTAAAACACAACTTATTAATCATTTTAAAATAAACAACAATTGGTTTTTGGTAGATTTACCAGGGTATGGTTATGCTCGTGTTTCAAAAAGTGCAAAACAAACCTTTCAAAAATTCATTACCGATTACTTTGAAAAAAGGGAACAGCTTGTATGCGCATTTGTTTTAATAGATATTAGACTCGAAGCTCAAAAAATAGATTTAGAATTTATTAATTATCTTGGCGAATATCAAATTCCGTTTTGTATTGTTTTTACAAAAGCCGACAAAATTGGAAAAACAAAAATAGACTCTCATGTAGCAGCCTATCGCAAAAAAGTACTCGCAAGCAATTGGGAAGAAATGCCACCTTATTTTATTACTTCTTCTCTAGAAGCTACTGGTCGCGAACAATTATTAGAATACATAAACCAAGTAAACGAAGAAATGTTTAAAAACAATTTGTTATTATAAATATTTCTTACTCTTCAATATGTTATTTTCATCTTTCAATTCTTTGATAAGAATATCCTTTTGCTTACTCTCATCTATTATATTTTTATTTCATTAATAATATTTTCTGGGAAAAGATTTATAGTTCCGTGATTATAACCTATTACCCCAACATTGCCATCGTTTTTATCAACATTATTGACTTGCTTACTACTTTTTAAAAAATATTCAAAATCTTTATCAAAAACTTTACAAATTGCATCCATAAGTACAAAATCAATTGTCTTTGTATTACCGTTTTCTATATTAGATAACTTAGCCTGAGAAATTTTTAAAATTTCAGCTAATTCTGGCTGAGATAAGTTTTACCCTTCTCTTAATTTTTTTATTTTAAATCCTATTGTCGACATATTATTAGCTTTAAAAATTATTCATTTTTTAATATAAAATATTTAGTTTGTGATAGATAACAAATATACTTTTTTTTAATATTTGTATAACAAAAATATTTATTAACAAATTAAATTATTATTTTTATAATAAAATTAGATTTAATATCGTTCTTATTAGCAGGAACATTTAGTTTTGCAAGTACAGGAAAAGTAGTTAAACCATTAAAAATTAAAAAAAAACAAAGCGGTTGCTTGTTGTTCAGTTGGCGAGTTTACAGTTTGTGGTTTTGCTAATGAACCATTGTGTGACAGAGCAAGAGCAATGTATTGTGCAAAACACAAATGTACAACTCAAGTAGCTTCAATACAATAATACTTACAAGTGTAATTTACAAAGAAGTAATATTAATTTATTACTTCTTTTTTTAATAATTTTATTATGAAGAAAACCATTTATTTTTTGTTATTTATTTTTACTAGTTTTTTATATGCACAAGAATTATATAAAATTGACTACAAATTTACTGATAATACAGGCGGAATAATTAATAGCACATTGCTTACCGATAATAACGAAGCAACTTTTAAAGTTTATGACGAAAGAGATAGAGGAATTGTAGACCATTCAAATGGAGATGTAAGTTTTGTCGAAAATGATAGTCTATCAAAATTTTTTTACTCTAATAAAGAAAAAAGCTATTACAGATTTCCATTGCGATTTGAAGAAATAATTTACTCTGACGAATTGAAAGATAAATTGAAATGGAAAATAAATCCTGATAGCAAGAAAAAAATTGGCAAATACAATTGCACTGAAGCAAAATTATTTTTAAACGGAAGATATTACACAGCATGGTTTACATTTGATGTACCCATTAAGTTTGGTCCATTAAAACTACATGGATTACCTGGACTGGTAGTAGAAGCCTCAGACGAGAAAGGTATTTTTAAAGCACAATTAGTTACTATTTCTAAGCAGAAAAACAGAAAAGAATTTAATAAGTATAAAAATTATTTTCTCAAGAAGAAAGACATTATGAATTATTCTGATTTTGAAAAGAAAATTGTTGAAATTGAAGTTAATAATAAAATAAGATGGATTGCAGAATTTAAAAAAATGGATTTAGAAGATAAAGCAAAGGGTTACGATATAGACCATTCTGTAAATGAAGATATGAGTGACCAAGAAATAATTGATAATCTAATAGAATATCCATCAAATTTAAAAATTGAATTAAAAAAATATCGCTATTAAGTTCAAATTATATAAAAACAAAAACTCTTATTATTTAAATGCAATATTTTTTTAAAAAAAGTAAATTATTATTTTTATTACTATTTATTTATAATTTACATATTGCTCAAAACATTAATGGAACAATAAAAAATACTGATGGAATTGGAATAGAAAACGCAAGTGTTTCTATTTGGAATTCAGAAAAAAAAGAATCTCTTTTTGGCTATACATATTCCGACCAAAAAGGGGTTTTTAGTTTTAAAACAAATCAAGACTTCGTAAAAGTTTTTATTGAGATTAGTTGTATTAATTATGAAACAAAATCACAATTAGTTGCATTATCGAACAACAATGTTGATTTTGTTTTACAAAGAAAAGAATTTATACTCGATGAGGTTAAAATAATCAACGAAAATGCGGTAAAAGTAAAAAACGATTCTGTTTTTTACGACCCCAAAAAATTTCTAAATGGTTCTGAAAGAAAGGTAGAAGATTTGTTAAAAAAATTACCCGGGATAAAAGTAGATGAAATTACAGGACAAATAAAATATAAAGGCAAGAATGTTGAAACAGTAAAACTAGAAGGAGATGATTTGTTTGGTTCTAATTATACTATTGGCACTAAAAACATTTCCGTTGACATGGTTGAGCAAGTTCAAGCCATTGAAAATTATTCACCAAACGAGCTTTTAAAAGGAATAGAAGATTCTGATAGGGTTGTATTAAATTTAAAACTAAAAAAAAATAAAACTGATTTTTCAGGAAGTTCTTCTATTAATAATGGCTATGGCAAAAAATTAATGTTAGCTGATGACGCTACAGTTTTGGGTATTTCAAAAAAAATTAAATCTTTTGGAGTTATTTCATATTATAATTTTGGAATTAATCCCTTTAATAACCAACCAAATTACGATGAAACTTTAAATACACGATTTGGCAACGAAGAAAGCACTACTAAAACTAATATTATTGAAGGAAATATCGACAATAGATTACCAAGTAAAAGAACAACTTACAATAATAATTTCAACATTAACTATAACATAATTACCAAAATAAGTTCAAAAATAAGTCTTAAAAACAATTTGTTTTTTTTTAAAGATGATGTTGAAAGACAAGAAAAAATAGTAACTAATTATTTTACAAATAATAATGCGATTATTGAAAATAGTAGTGAAAACAATATATATAAATCACCTAAATATTATAGATTTGATACTAAAGTAATTTACAATATTTCCAATAATTCATTATTGCAATCTGAAATTAGTTTTAAAAATCAAATTACAAACAGCAATGAAACTACAATTCAGAACAATCTAAATCAATTCAACTCAAATCTAAAAACAATAGATTTTTTTGTAAAAGCCAAATTAGAATACACCATTAGATTAAACAATAAAAACGCATTACAATTTAGCTCAAATTTTTCAAGAAATAAAATTCCGCAAGAGTTACAAATTGTATCCAATAATATTATTTTTGAAGGAATAAACACAAATAATTGCCTTCAAAATAGTAGTTTTAACAAACAAATTTTATCAACTAAACTTTCTTACTTGAATAATAATGGTAAAATTAAAAAATCTGTAACAATAGGAAACACAAACACATACCTCCCATTTCAGTCAAGTTTAATTGCTGACGGAAATAACATAAATTCTTTTTATGAAAATTCAACTTATAGAAAATCGACTTTTTTCTCTGAATATTCTACAATGTTTAATTATAAAAAAATTAAAATTCAACCTTTTTTTAATGTAGCATATATAAATCAACAACTTAAAAATGATGCCTTTAATAAACTCGCACTCAATCAATCAATCTTGATAACGTATCGTATTAATAAAAGATTGTCATTATTTGGGCTAGAAGAATCAGAAGAAAAAACACCAACCGAAGAATATTTATTTACAAATTCGATAGTAATTAACAATCAAACTTTAAAAAACAATATTTCCAATTTAAATTTAATAAAATCAGAAAATTTGACTTTTGGAATTAAGTATGAAAATTTAACAAAGCAATTTTTAACTAAATTAAGCTTTCAATATTTAGGATCTTATAATAATTATATTGCAAACATTAATATTAATCAAAATTTCGTTTCTTATACATATTTTCAAAACCCGAATAATCTTAAGTCAAGACAAATTATTTTTGACGGAGAGAAACAAATTAAGGCTTTAAGACTTTCTTTTAAACACTCTTCAACCTTTTCATTTAATAATTATTATAACTCTATTGATAATTTTCAAATTAGAAATAACTCATCCTTTAATTACAATGGAAATTTATTCATTCTATCATATTTTAACATCCCTATCAATTTTGAAAACTTGGTTAATTACTCCATTAATAAATACAAAACAAATGAAGTAAAATCAGAACGTAGGTTAATTAGCAACAACTTTAAACTTATAATAAAGCCATTTAAACAATGGAATTTAGCAATAAGTCAAGATTATTACATTATTGATTTAAAGTCTAAACAAAATTTTTCATTCATCGATTTCAATTTGCAATACAAATCTCAAAAAGTAAAAGGACTGTTTTTTAGCATATATGGTAGAAATTTAAAAAACACAAGTGTTTATAGTCAAACAAACAATTCAGATTATGCTTTTACGTATTATCAATCTCAATTATTACCTAGATATTTTATGCTTTCTATGGAATTAGAATTCTGATTTTAAGATAAAGATTATTACATAAAATAATTAATAGCTATCTTTAACAATCACATTTAAATCTATAAATGATTGAATAAGTACAATTATTAGAATATAAACCAAGTAAACGAAGAAATGTTTAAAAACAATTTGTTATAGAAACAAAAAAAGCTGTCAAAATTGACAGCTTTTTTATTTGGAGCGGAAGACGAGGCTCGAACTCGCGACAACCAGCTTGGAAGGCTGGAGCTCTACCAACTGAGCTACTTCCGCTTTTGTGAGTGCAAATATAATACAGAAAAAACCAATTACACAAATTTTTTTTGAAAAAAAATCATGTAAAAATCATTCTACAAAAAAAGTTGTTTGTAAATACTTACTATTTAGAAAGATATAATTTTCTTTGTGCCAAATTTTTTAAAACTTTGATTAAAAAAATTACCCATCTACAAACCTATATTGTTCGTCACCCTATATTAAGAGCGGGAAAACCAATAAACACATGTGCTTTTCATGGTGATGAATTAAATACAACTGTGCACTTTGGTTATTATATACAAGAAAATCTTGTAGGAGTAATCTCTGTTTTTAAAAATAGTAGTATCTTTCCTCTCGAAAATCAATATCAAATTCGAGGTATGGCTGTTTTAACTGCGTTGCAAAATCAAGGTATCGGACAAAAACTTGTGAATTTTGCCGAACAGCACATTGCTCAACACAATAGCAAACCTTATATAATTTGGCTTAATGCACGACAAAATGCGGTTTCGTTTTACAAAAAACTAGGATATTATATTCATGGTGATGAATTTGAAATAGAGTCTATAGGAATTCACTCATTAATGTATAAACAAAAATAGTTGTATGAAAAAAATTGTTCTTTTTATTGCACTCTTATTTTTGTTCTCTTGCAGTTCCGGTTCTAAAACCGAGACTTTTTCTATGGCATCTGTTTTAGACTTCAGTGTTTTTGAAGGAAAAATAGCTATTGATTCAAACAAAATAAACCAACTTAAAAACGAAGACTTAAAACTTTTCTACAAAAAGTACGAATACGCCACCGTTTGGCATAATGAAGATTTTAGAGCAAGTGTATTGGCAGAGATTAAAAAAGCCGAAGAAGAGGGGTTAGAATCTACAGACTACAATTACAAATTTCTTTATGAAACCCATCAAAAATATGATGCGCTACCCGACTCTACTCTAATAAATTATGATATAAATTTTACTGAAAATTTTCAAAAATATATTACTCATTTATCAAAAGGAAAAATAAATCCGAATACTTTTTACAAAGATTGTGATCTTGGCAAAAAAGAAATCGATGTAAACAAAATCGCTTTTGAAAGTATTGACAAAAACAATTTTTCTGAAGTTTTGGAAAATTGTAAACCTCAGCACATTATTTATAAAAAATTAAAATGGTGTCTTAAAAAATTAAAAAATATGCCAAACGATAACTTTGGTGTAATTGACCTTTCTGAAAAAATTGTCTTTAATAAAAAAAATAGAAATGTTCCTCTACTAAAGAAAAAACTAATGTATTGGGGCGATATGACAAAAAAAGACACTATTTTATCAACTCTATACGACAAAGACACTCAAGAAGCTGTAAAGAAATTTCAAGAACGCCATGGGCTTAAACCAGATGGTGTAGTGGGCAGAAGTACGCTAGATGCTTTAAATTATTCTAGAGACCAACGCATCGAACAAATTGTAGCAAATTTAGAGCGTTGGCGCTGGTTTCAGCATGATTTTGGAAACAGTTATTTACTTATTAATATTCCAGATTATACCATAGTTGCTGTAAAAGACAACGACACACTTATTGCTCAAAAAGTAGTGGTTGGAAAAGATACTAGAAGAACGCCCATGCTAGAATCTAAAATCACAAATATTAATTTAAATCCAAATTGGACTGTTCCTCCAACTATTTTAAAGGAAGATATTTTCCCTGAAGCAGAAAAAGATCGTGGAGAATTTAAAAAGAGAGGTTTAGTAATACTTGATAAAAAGAACAACGAAGTAAACCCTTGGACTTGGAAAAAAGAAGATGCTAACAAATACAAATACGTTCAAAACCCTGGAGAAAACAATTCTTTAGGATTAATGAAAATAAACTTTTTAAACAAATTTGCTGTTTATCTTCACGATACCAACCACCGCGATTATTTTAAATATACCTATAGAGCATTAAGTTCGGGCTGTGTACGCTTGGAAAAACCACTAGAAATGGCAACTTACTTATTAAACGACAATGAGAAATGGCCTATCGAAAAAATACAAGACACAACCAACATAAAACACTACATAAAACTCCAAAAAGAGAAAGAAAAAGAATACAATAAAAAAGTAGCGAAACTATTAGCAAAAAATCCAACATTGGAAATTCCTGAAAAAAAATGGCCTAAACCCGAACTGAAAACAATTGTTATTAAAATAGATGACGACATTAAAATTCACCAACTCTATTGGACAGCTTGGGAAAAAGATGAAATCTTACAATTTAGAGAAGATATCTATTGTTTAGACCATGACATATTCGCAAAATTGCGGTATAAAAAGTAGGTTTTATTTAATTATCCTTAAAAATCAACAACACGAACTCTTTTTTTTAACCAAAACATTAGATAACCTAAAATTATTTTATATTTTGGCAAAGAATATAGCTCTATATGCCTATTTAAAATGAAACTAAAGACTTATTTACTCTATATATTAGTGCTTTCACAAGGGTATGTGTTTGCTCAAAAAAAAGCATTAAAAACCATAATTTCCAATGAAAAAATCACGATAGATGGTGAGTTTTCTGAACAAATTTGGAAACAAACAGACGTTGCCAAAGACTTCGTGATGCTTGAACCAGACAATGGCAAAGCAGAAGAACCCAATCAAAAAACAGAAGTGCGCATTGTATACAACAACGACGGTATATATATTGCAACTAAACTGTTCGATACTAAACCCAACACCATATTACGCGAAATAACCAATAGAGATGAATTTGGAACTTCAGATCATTTTGGAATTTTTATTAATGGTTATAATGACGGCCAACAAGATTTTCGCTTTTTTGTAAGTGCTGCAGGTGTACAAATGGATTGTATTTATACCGAATCGAACGGAGAAGACTATTCTTGGAATGCCATTTGGGATTCTAAAACCAAATTTACAAACGAAGGTTGGCAAGTAGAAATAAAAATACCTTATGCTGCCATTAGGTTTCCAAAAACAAATCAACAAAAATGGGGTATTAATTTTTATAGAGAAATAATGTCTTTACGCCGCCAATATACTTGGAATCGAATTGACAACAATATATCAAACACCGCTATTCAGGCTGGAACTCTAGAAGGTATAGAAAACATATCCACTCCTACCCGATTATTTCTTATCCCTTATTCATCATTCTATTTAAAAGGAAACAATTCTGCAAAAACTTATGGAGAAACTTTAGGCGGAATGGATGTAAAATATGGTATTAATGATGCCTTTACACTAGACGCTATTCTTATACCCGATTTTGGGCAAACAAAATTTGACAACGTTGTTTTGAATTTGGGCCCATTTGAACAACAGTTTAATGAAAACAGACCTTTTTTTACCGAAGGAACAGAGCTTTTTTCAAAAGGCGACCTTCTCTACAGCCGAAGAATAGGCGGTATGCCCAATTACAAATTGAGTAGTACTGAAGTTTTTCAAGGAACAAATAAAATCAACTTGATTAATGCACTTAAAATTTCTGGACGCACTAAAAACGGATTAGGTATTGGGGTACTTAACGCCGTTTCTGAAAAAACAAATTTAGAAATTTACGACTACAATACAGATACCGTTCGTAACGAAGAAGAGCCTTTGTCAAACTACAGCATTGTTACATTAGACCAAAGATTTAGACAAAATTGTTCTGTTTCTGTAGTTAATTCAAATGTTACTAGAAATGGTAGTTATAGAGATGCAAATGTTTCGGCTTTTTTGTTTGATTTAAACACTAAAAAGAATACCTACAATTTAAGCGGAAACTACAAATACAGTATTATTAAAGATGGTTTTCACCCCGAAAATAACACACTAGGATACAACACTGCTTTACGGTTTGCAGAAACAAGTGGCAAAGTGCGTTTTGCCGCAAGAGGAGAATACGTTTCTACAAATTTTGATCCAAACGACTTGGGTATAAACTTTCAAACGCATTACCATTCATTGGCTACAAATATTTCGTATAGAATATTAAATCCAACAAAAAAAATGAATGGTTTTAATACCAATTTGTACAATTACATAGAGTTTGACAATAGAACAGGAAGGTTACAAAACAATTATCAAAACCTCAACTTTAACATTACCAACAAAAAAAATGATTACTACGGTTTTGGCTTAATGGCTTCATTATTTGATTATTCAGATTTTTACGAACCTCGTTCTGTAGATGACTCAAAGTTTTTATTAACCCCTAGAAGTGTTGGAGCATGGTTTTTTCTTTCAACAAATTATAATAGAAAATTTGCACTCGATTTTAATCCAAGTTTTTCAAAATACAACCAACAAGGCAGGTACGATTTTGATATAAACATATCGCCTCGTTTTAGATTTTCAAATAAATTACTTGTTGTATTATCTTCTCAGTTTTCACACAAAAAAAACAATATTGGCTGGGTAGACTTTGACAATAACAATACTATTATTGCTCGTAGAAACAGAGATACTTTTAACAACTCTATTACAACCAAATATGCTATAAACCCTATAATGTCTGTTAATTTGGCTGTTAGGCACTATTATAGCTATGCTGTAAACAATGAGTACAACAACTTGTTACCCGATGGAAATTTGGAAGTAAACAACCAATACAACTACAACAGTAACTCTAGCTTTAATTCTTGGAATATGGACTTGTCATACAGTTGGTGGTTTGCTCCAGGTAGTCAATTAAGTATACTGTATAGAAACAATGCTACGCTTTACAACCGTGAATTTACCAGAAATTATTCTCTAAACACCAAAGATATTCTTAACAATGAATACCTTAATCACATGCTATCTATTAGTATTCGTTATTTTATAGACTACAATCAAGCCAAGAATTGGTTTTCAAAATAGAAAACGTTTTCGTAGAATTTACTATAAATCTTGCCCTATTTTTACAATTAGGGCATTTCTATTTTTTACCTTTGCTAAAATATTGTTTACAATGAATAAAAAAGTTATCCTCATGATATTAGACGGTTGGGGAAAATCGCCCGACCCAAAAGTTTCTGCTATAGATAATGCAAACACACCCTTTATAGATAGCTTATATACACAATACCCTAATGCTCAATTAAGAACCGATGGTTTAAACGTAGGGCTTCCCGAAGGTCAGATGGGTAATAGCGAAGTAGGCCACATGAACCTAGGCGCTGGTAGAATTGTTTACCAAGACTTGGTGAAAATAAATTTGGCTGTTGAAAACAAAACCATAAATACCGAAAAAACATTACTTGATGCTTTTCAATATGCAAAAGAAAAAAATGTAAATGTTCATTTTCTTGGTCTCTTGTCCGACGGAGGTGTACACTCGCACACGGCTCACTTGCGAGGCTTGCTTGATGCTGCCACTGAGTTTGGTTTACAAAAACTCTTTATTCATGCTTTTACAGACGGACGCGATGTTGATCCAAAATCTGGAATTATGTACATTGAAGACCTTCAAAATTATATTTATAACACACCTGCAAAATTAGCTTCGGTAATTGGACGCTATTATGCTATGGATAGAGATAAGCGTTGGGAACGTGTAAAAAAAGCTTATGATTTGGTCACAAAAGGTATTGGCAAAAAAACTCATGATGCTGCATTGGCCGTATTAGAAAGCTATAAAAATGATGTTACAGACGAGTTTATAGAACCTATTGTCATTACAGACGAAAATCAAAATCCTTTAACTACAATTCAAAATGAAGATGTAGTACTCTTTTTCAACTTTAGAACCGATAGAGGTCGAGAATTAACCGAAGTACTATCGCAAAAAGATTTTTCTGAATTTGGTATGGAAAAACTTAATCTATACTATGTTACCATGACAAATTATGATGATACTTTTACAAATGTTCATGTTGTTTATGACAAAGATAACCTTAATGAAACCTTAGGAGAAGTATTAGAAAAAGCAGGCAAAAAACAAATTCGAATTGCAGAAACAGAAAAATATCCGCATGTAACCTTTTTCTTTTCGGGCGGTAGAGAAATTCCTTTTGAAGGCGAAACACGCATATTAAGAAACTCTCCAAAGGTAGCTACCTACGACTTAAAACCCGAAATGAGTGCCTATGAACTACGCGATGCTTTGGTACCCGAATTGGAAAAAGAAACAGCCGACTTTGTTTGTTTAAATTTTGCCAATGGCGATATGGTAGGCCATACCGGAGTAATGGAGGCTGCTATTAAAGCCTGCGAAGCAGTAGACATTTGTGTAAAAGATGTTGTTACAACTGCTTTACAGCACGGATATACCACTCTTATTATTGCCGATCACGGAAATTGTGAAACCATGATTAATCCAGATGGCACACCAAATACAGCACACACGACCAATCCGGTGCCTTTTATTGTAGTAGATAAAGAAAATATTCCCGTGAAAAATGGTGTACTTGGCGATATTGCTCCTACAATTTTAAAGCTAATGGGTATTCAAAAACCTACGGTAATGACTGGCAATGAATTGATTTAAAAGATATTCACAACTTAACAAGCCTCTTTTTTGAGGCTTTTTTTATAAACATTTCCTAAATAATAGTTAAACTTTTTATAATAATAGTATTGCTATCGAATAAATATTATTTTTACATTAAATTAAAAGTAAGACAATTATATATATTTTTATTACATTATTAAAAAAATTATAAGTTATGGAATTTTTACTACCGCTTACATCACTTATTGTTCTCGAAATAATTCTTGGAATCGACAACATTATTTTTATTTCTATACTTGCAGATAAACTGCCCGAAAACCAACAAAACAAATTACGGTATTGGGGAATTGGTTTGGCTATGATTATGCGATTAGCACTACTCTCTTTATTGTCTTGGATATTAAAACTAGATGAGACTTTATTTACAATTTTTGACACAAATTTTTCAGGGAAATCAATTATTTTAATAGCCGGAGGATTATTCTTATTGTACAAAAGCACTAAAGAAATTTACCACAAAAGTGAACTTGCAGAAGAGCAACCTTTACACACCTCAAAAAAACCAAGTTTTAGAAAACTTTTAATGGAAATTATAATATTAGACTTAGTTTTTTCTATAGACTCTATTATTACTGCTGTAGGTATGGTAAACGAACTATGGATTATGTATACCGCTGTTATTGTTACTGTTGGTATAATGATATTTGCTTCAAAACCTATAAGTAATTTTATATCAAAACATCCATCGTTTAAAATATTAGCCTTGTGCTTTTTAATGATGATAGGTGTTTCGTTAATCGCTGAAGGATTTAGATTTGAAATTCCAAAAGGCTATATTTATTTTTCTATGGCATTTGCCTTTTTTGTAGATGTAGTACAAATAAAAACAGTACCAAAATAAACTTAAAATTACCGCAACATGAATAATGTATTATCCAACATAACGATAAATATAAACGATAAACTCTATTTAAAAAACCCAGAAACGACTCAGCTTGGTAAAAAAATTATCCAACAAAGTATTATTTTAATAGATGAAATAGGATTTGAAGCTTTTACGTTTAAAAAACTTGGAGAAAAAATAGGCTCTAATGAGAGTTCCATTTACCGCTATTTTGACAATAAACATAAGCTATTAATTTATTTATCAGATTATTACTGGGGATGGATAGAATACAAAATGGCTTTTGCTACTCAAAATATAGACAACCCTTTTGAAAAATTAAAAAGAGTAGTAAAAGTTATTACAGAAAGTACGAAAGACGATTTAACTACACATCATATAAATGAAGAACTTTTACACAAAATAATTGTTTCCGAATTTGTAAAAACTATCTTAACAAAAGAAGTCGATGAAGAAAACAAAGAAGGTTATTTTTTGGTGTACAAAAGAATTATTAGCAAAATAATTACATTAATAGAAGAAATCAAACCCGATTATAATTTTGCCAAGAGCTTGGCCTCGTCAATGGTAGAAGGAGCCTTACATCAACACTATTTAAGCCAACATTTAAAAACCATTACAAATTGTAACCAAACAAACTCTGTTTCTGATTTTTATATTGATTTAATATCTAAAATTTTTCAAGAATGACACCTTTAAAAAGATTTATAAACCTATTAAAACTTGATCGTAGAGATATTTCTCAAATTATTTTATATGCTATTTTTTCTGGTATATTAGCATTATCATTACCCCTAGGCATACAGGCCATTATCAATTTTATACAAGCTGGAAACATTAGTGTATCATGGGTTGTGCTGGTTTTTCTAGTTATTTTAGGTGTAGCGTTAGTAGGTATTCTATCTCTTATGCAAATGCGTATTACCGAAAACTTACAACAAAAACTTTTTGTTCGTTCTGCGTTTGAATTTTCTTATAGATTACCTAGCATAAAATTTGAGGAATTGTATAAAAATCATCCTCCCGAAATAGCCAACAAATTTTTTGATACACTAACCATTCAAAAAGGTACTTCAAAGCTTCTTGTAGACTTTTCAGCTTCTCTTTTACAGGTTCTATTTGCATTAGTACTACTTTCATTATATCACCCATTTTTTATCATATTTGGTTTATTATTACTAGGGTTGTTGTATGCAATTTTTGCTTATGCTTACAAACCTGGTCTAGAAACTAGCCTAAAAGAATCAAAATACAAGTACAAAGTAGTAAGTTGGTTGCAAGAAATAGCCAAAAATTACTGGGTTTTTAAAAACCAAAATCACTTTATGTTTGCGCTATCCAAAAACGATGCGCTAGTTTCAGAATATTTGAATTATAGAGAAAAACATTTTAAAATTATCAAATCGCAATATATAAAACTCATCATCTTTAAAATCATAATAACGGCTAGTTTACTCATTATAGGCGGATTATTAGTAATAAACCAGCAAATGAATATAGGACAATTTGTGGCCGCAGAAATTGTGATTTTGATGGTAATTGCGTCTGTAGAAAAAATCATACTGGGGCTCGAAACTTTTTATGATGTATTAACATCTGTAGAAAAAATAGGGCAAGTGACTGATTTGCCTGTAGAAACTGTAACTCCTTCAAATGAAAACTTTTGTTATTCAAACATCAATTTATCTATAGAAAATATATCTTATAAATTCCCCGATTCGGCAAAAAATGCCTTAAAAAACATATCTTTTGCCATAAATCAGGGTGAAAAAATTATTTTGAATGGCGAAAACGGCTCAGGAAAATCAACTTTAATTCGGCTTTTGGCAGGCATCATTTCGCCAAACATTGGTGCTTTTTATATTAATGATGATACTTTTAAAAAAATAGATCTCAATTTATATCGAAAACACATAGGCATTGTACTGCAAAACGAAACTCCTTTTGAAGGAACAATTTTAGAAAACATAACATTTGGAAAACCCTATAGTGACGAAGATTTAAAATGGGTTTTAGACACAGTACAACTTACCGATTTTATAAAAACTTTACCTGAAAATCTCAATACACAAATCATGTCTACCGGATTGCTACTTTCGGCTTCCAATATGCAAAAAATTGTATTGGCAAAAAGCCTAATTAGTAAACCAAAAATATTGTTTTTGGAAGACCCTACAGACAAGTTAGATTCCATTTCGGCACAAAAAATTATCACTACTATTATGAACAATAAAAATCAAACTGTAGTGGTAAGTTCGAAAAATGATTTTTGGAAAAAATATGCACAAAGACAAATTACACTAAATAGCGGTAAAATTAGTAACGATATAAAACTGTAACCCTATGCTTAATGTATCTAACGACAATAAAGTTTCAATTCCAGAAAACAATACATTTAAAAGTATTGCAAAGATAAACACCGAAAAGCACTATAAATATTTTAATAGGATACTAGGTATTACTCTACTATTAGTCGTACTTTTTATGTTTTTACCTTGGACACAAAACATAAAAGGAGCTGGAAACGTAACAGCTCTTAAACCAAACCAACGGCCGCAAACTATACAAACTCTTATATCGGGGCGTATTCAAAAATGGTATGTAAACGAGGGGGATTTTGTAAAACAAGGCGACACAATACTTTTCATTTCAGAAATTAAAGAAGATTATCTCGATCCAAATTTGGTTGACAACACCAAAGACCAACTTGATGCCAAAAGCCTCTCTGTAGATTCTTATTCAGGTAAAGTTGGTGCTCTAGACAATCAAATGAAATCTATAAACAACGAACGAACATTAAAAATAAAACAAGCCGAAAACAAACTACGCCAATCGTTACTTAAAATAAAAAGCGATAGTATGGACTTGATTGCTGCAAAAACCCAACTAAAAATAGCTACAACGCAGTTTAACCGAAGTAATCAATTGCATAAAGAAGGTTTAAAACCCATGACCGATGTTGAAGAAAAAAGATTAAAACTACAAGATATTGAAGCCAAAATAATTACACAAGAAAACAAAGTACTCTCTAGTAAAAACGATTATATAAACGCACAAGTAGAACTCAATAGAATTAATGCCGAATACAGCGAAAAACTAGCCAAAGCCAAAAGTGACCAATACACAGCCCTAAGCAACCAACTTGACACCAAAGCACAAGTAAGCAAGTTGAAAAACCAATATGCCAATTATAAAATACGAAATGGCATGTACTACATAACGGCACCACAATCGGGCTATGTAAATAGAGCCATACAATCGGGTATTGGCGAAAACATAAAAGAAGGAACACCTATAGTAAGCATTATGCCTGCACAATACGAGCTTGCTGTAGAAACATACGTTTCGGCTACCGATTTACCTTTAATACAAAAAGGACAACATGTACGAATTTGGTTTGACGGATGGCCTTCTATAGTATTTTCAGGATGGCCTAACGCATCGTATGGAACTTTTGGAGGTACTGTATATGCCATTGAAAATTTTATGGGTGATAATGGTAAATACCGCATACTTATAGCACCAGACAATAACGATAAAAAATGGCCCAAAGAGATACGATTAGGCTCTGGAGCTCAAACTATCGCCTTACTTAAAAATGTACCTATATGGTACGAATTGTGGCGAAACCTTAATGGATTTCCTCCTGACTATTACAAGAAAAACGAACAAAAAATCGATAAAAAAGACAAGAAATAATACCCTTTATAATGAAGTTTATAAAACATATACTATACTTTATATTATTCTTTTTTGTTTCATATTGTTGGAGCCAAGAGTCAAACAATAAAGAGTTTACATTGCAAGAGTTTTTGGCAATAGTAAAAAAACATCATCCATTAATAAAATCTGCAAACCTAGAAATAAATACTGCCGAAGCAAAATTATTGGTAGCTCGTGGCGCATTTGACCCAAAAATAGAAGTCGATTTTGATAAAAAAGTTTTCAAAGAGAAAGAGTATTTTTCGCTCCTTAATTCAAGTTTTAAAATACCTACTTGGTACGGTATAGAATTAAAAGCCGCTTTAGAGAAAAACGAAGGCTACTATATCAATCCACAAAACTTAGTTCCCGAACAAGGTTTGGCTGCTGTAGGTATAAACATTCCGGTGCTACAAGGGCTTCTTATAAACCAGCGTATGGCAGATTTACGAAAAGCTAAAATTCAAGTAAAATTATCTCAAAACGAACAAAAACTAGAAGCCGTAAACGTTTTGTACAACGCCACAGTTGCTTATTGCAATTGGAAAAAAAATTATGACGAAAATGTACTTTACACAAAATATTACTCCAATGCATTATTGCGATATAATGCCATAAAAAAACTAATTGAACAAGGTGATAAAGCTGCTATAGATAGTATTGAGGCTGAAATATCGGTAGAAAATAGAAAATTGAATTTGGAAGATTCCAATTTAAAACTTACAAAAGCAAAATTAGAATTGAGTAATTTTCTTTGGATAGACAATATACCTCTTGAACTTCAAGACCAATTTATACCCGAAAACAAACTAAACAGTACCATTGAAAGTGTATTAGAAACACAAAAAAACGAAATATCTGTAGAAAACCATCCTAAAATACTTGCTATCAATCAAAAAATAGATATGCTTAGCATAGATAAAAAACTCGCACAAAACCAGTTACTACCCAAGTTAAATATTGGTTATTCGTTATTAAATGATTATGGGAATTTTGGAAATCCAAACTACAAAGATTACAAACTAGGTTTGAATGTGGCTGTACCTTTATTTTTAAGAAAAGAACGAGGTTATGCCAAACTTGCCGAAATTAAATGGAACGAACAAAAACTAAATTTCGACATAGAAAAATTACAGTTGGAAAATAAATTTAAAAGCCAGAAAGCCGAAATCATTTCGTTAAAAACTCAAAATACTATAGCTCAAAATTTAATGAAAAGCAACGAAACGCTCTTGCAAGCCGAAGAACGATTATTTGCAGCAGGCGAAAGTTCACTCTTTCTTATAAATACAAGAGAAAACAATACTATTAGTGCTAGTATTAACAAAATTAATCTAGAAAACAGAATGTTTATTTCTTTTGCCGAATTGTACAAATTGAATGCGCAGCCATAAAAAAACCTAACATATTTTATTTAATGTTAGGCTTTTTACTCAATTTTTACAACAAGGTTTACATAGTGTGTAGTAATTCGTAGTACTCTTTTTCTATTCTTTCTTGGTGTGTAGGATGAGCAATTTTAACTAACTCATTTGCTCTTTGTTTTAAAGTTTTACCATACAAATCGGCAATACCATTTTCGGTAATAACATAATGGATATGTGCTCTTGTGGTTACAACACCAGCTCCTTGTTTAAGAAAAGGAACAATGCGACTTT
Source organism: Flavobacterium croceum DSM 17960 (assembly GCF_002917885.1). GTDB lineage: Bacteria > Bacteroidota > Bacteroidia > Flavobacteriales > Flavobacteriaceae > Flavobacterium > Flavobacterium croceum. The sequence goes on along the minus strand of NZ_PQNY01000010.1, from coordinate 76,195 downwards.
CACCTTTTTTAGTAATAGAAGGTAAAGCTATAATAGCTTTTCCACCAGGACTTAAAGAAGCTCCTCGTATAAAATCCATTTGACCTCCTACACCAGAGTACATTTTTGGCCCAATAGAATCGGCACAAACTTGCCCTGTCATATCTACTTCTATTGCCGAATTTATAGCTACCATATTTGGGTTTTTTCTAATACGTGCTGTATCATTTACCATAGACGATTCTTTCATTTCAATAAATGGATTATCGTTTACAAAATCATACAACCGTTGCGAACCTATTAAAAAAGTAGCCAAAGCTCTTCCTCGTAAAGTTCCTTTGTAATTACAGTTTATTACATCATCTTCTATCAAATCAATCACACCATCGCTAAACATTTCGGTATGTAAACCCAAATCTTTATGGTTTTTAAGTTTGCTTAAAGCAGCATTAGGTATAGAGCCAATACCCATTTGTAGTGTGCTTCTATCTTCGATAAGAGAAGCTATATAACCTCCTATTTTTTCTTCTTCTAGTGTAAATGGTTCTACTTCATGGCTGTATATTGGTGTATCTACTTCTACTAAATAATCAATTTCTGAAACATGAATAATTCCGTCTCCAAAAGTTCTTGGCATTTTTGAGTTTACTTGTGCCACCACAACTTTTGCATTTTCCATAGCAGCAACTGTAGCTTCTACAGAAACTCCCAAAGAGCAATAACCGTGTTTATCTGGAGGAGAAACATGAATAAAAGCTACATCAAGCGGTAACACATTTTTTCGGAACAACAACGGTAATTCGCTCAAAAAAACAGGAGTGTAAGAACCATTTCCTGCTTTGAGTGTATGGCGCACATTGGCTCCTATAAAAAAAGAATTTACATGAAAACTATCTGAAAAATCAGGGTTAGCATAAGCTGCTTCTCCTTCGGTATGCAAATGGCAAACCTCTACATTTTTTAGTTCCGAAGCTCTTTCTGCCAATGCTTTTGTTAATATAGTAGGGGTTGCGGCAGCGGCTTGTACATAAACCCTATCGCCAGATTTTACTACTTTTACAGCTTCTGCTGCAGTTACATATTTGCTCATAACATTATAAAATTTTATACAAATTTACAGTATTACTCGATAGCAATAAAATGACAAAACTCATATTAAATGTGAATATCTATTTTGGTACAATTCATTGCTTTTTACCAAAAACCCAAAATCAAAAACTACCACTAGCATATCTTAATACTAAACACTTTTCACTACTTTTGCAAACTCAATTTATATGCAATGATTATCCCTAAAACTAGAGAAGAAATAGAAATAATGCGCGAAAGTGCTCTTTTGGTATCAAAAACCTTAGGAGAAATAGCCAAGATTATTAAACCGGGTGTAACTACTTTAGAACTAGACAAAATAGCCGAAGAATTTATTAGAGATCATGGTGGCGAACCTGGATTTTTAGGTTTGTATGGTTTTCCAAATACCTTATGTGTAAGTCCAAATTCGCAAGTAGTACATGGTATTCCTAATGCAAAACCTCTAGAAGAAGGCGATATTATTTCGGTAGATTGTGGTGTGCTTAAAAACGGATTTTATGGCGACCATGCCTATAGCTTTGAAATTGGAGAAGTTTCTCCTGAGGTAAAAAAACTATTAATGGTAACCAAACAAAGTCTTTACATAGGTATTAAAGAATTTAAGGCTGGCAACCGAGTGGAAGATGTAGGTAATGCTATACAAAAACATTGTGAAAGTCACGGTTATGGTGTAGTACGTGAATTGGTAGGTCATGGTGTTGGAAAAAAAATGCACGAAGATCCAGAAATGCCAAATTATGGTAAACGCGGTCGAGGTAAACTTTTTGTTGAAGGTATGGTTGTTGCTATAGAACCTATGATTAATATGGGTACTAAAAACATAAAACAACACAAAGATGGTTGGACAATCACTACTGCCGATGGAAAACCAAGCGCTCATTTTGAACATAATGTAGCGCTTGTAAATGGCAAACCCGAATTGCTTTCTACATTTAAATATATTTACGATGCTTTAGGAATTGTAAGTACTGAAGAAGATGAATTTAGAACAAACCCGACTTTAATTTAATGAAAAAGTTATTTAAGTTTATTTTAAACACAATACCCAGACCTATTCTTATTCGCATGAGTATTGTGGTGCGACCTATTTTAGCATTTTTTTTAAAAGGTACTAAATTTACCGATCCTATTGACGGAAAAAGCTTTAAGATGTTTTTACCTTATGGCTATGGAAATCAAAGGAATAACGTATTATCTCCAAGCACACTATCTTTGGAAAGACATAGGCTATTGTGGCTTTACTTGAAAAACGAGACTGATTTTTTTACTTCAAACACTAAAAAAAAGGTGCTGCATTTTGCTCCTGAACAAGAATTTTACAAACGGTTTAAAAAACAAAACAATATTGATTATGTTACAACCGATTTGCTTTCGCCTTTGGCAGATGTAAAAGCAGATATTTGTAACCTTCCGTTTCAAGATAATGAGTTCGATATTATTTTTTGCAATCATGTTTTGGAACATATTCCAAACGACACCAAAGCGATGCAAGAATTGTATAGAGTTATGAAAACTGGTGGTTGGGGTATATTTCAAATTCCGCAAGATTTGCATAGAGAAATTACATTTACAGATGATAGTATAACCGAACCTAAAGAAAGAGCTAAAATTTTTGGACAATATGATCATGTACGCGTTTATGGTCGTGATTATTTCGACAAATTAAGAAGTATAGGTTTTAAAGTTGAAGAAATAGACTATACGGCTAAACTTTCAACAACAGAAGTCGAAAAATTTTGTTTGGCAAAAGGAGAAATCTTACCTGTATGCCATAAATAAAACTCTAAATTCTAACATTAAACCAAAAAAAACAGACAAAATCAAAGCCTTATCTAGATCTAAATCAATAGATTAAGTTGTTTATTTATTATTACACTACCATAATTTGAATATTAAAAAATCCAGAATATATATTCTGGATTTTTTTATAACTAATGCACCGAAACCTAAATAAATTACTGATTTTCAATACTTATACTCACAAATATAGAGAAAATTTAATTTCAAAAATTACAAATTCTGATAAATCCCAAGCCCCGCAATTTAGCAAAACAGCTGTTGGCAGATATTTTTTTTAATTAAATGAAATCCCAACAATCAAGTTTATTGAATTTGTTTTTACGGTTCCACCATTCCAAACATCTATTTTACTTGTATTAATCAAGCCTAGGTTTTCTCTCATTTCAAGATTAATAGTTTTATTATTACTTAATTCAAAGTTTTTTCCCAATCCAAATGAAAGCCCAAAATCTGTTTTTTTATTATCCTTTGTTGTTTCAAGATCAGATGAATTAAATCCAGCTACATTAAAATTATTTGTGAATTTTGATTTTAATAAGTATCCTATAAATGGTCCGCCATTTACATAAAAACTATTTTTATTTGTGAAACTATATTTTAATAATATAGGTAAAACTAAATAATCATAATTTCTTTTTGTTGTAAAATTATACGCTTGAGCAGGTTCATCAAAGCTTTGTCTAATTTCAATATTATTATCACCTTTTTGACTTTTTCGTTCATAATTAAGCTCTAACTTTAAACTCAACTTTTCTTTGAATTGATATTCAAAATTAAAACCTCCTAAATATGCAAATGCTGGACTTTCAGAATATACTTGATTAAAAGATGCAGGAATATTATAACCTCTAAAATTTGAATAATTAAGACCTGTTTGAAATCCAAATTTAATTTTTGAATTTTGAGAAAATGTAAAAAATGATAATGATAATGTGAAAAATAAAAAGATTTTTTTCATAATATTTAGATTGATAATTTTTTCTGTTTTCGTTTTTTTGGTAAAATATCTGCCGACACAAAATTAGGTACAATTATCGAAACGAAAGTTTAGATAAATCACTTTTAGAATAACTTATTCTTTCTTTTTAAACAAGCCGTTCAACAAATCTTTCGTTTTATTTTTTACTTCTTCTTTTGCCTTTTCTTTAATTTCTTCTTTGGTTGTAGGAATTTTGGTTTTGGTTGTATCGCCTGGTTTTTTGTTTTTGTCTATAAGTTTTTCCAACTCCGATTTGCCTTTGCCTACCAACTTTTCTTTTTGAACTTTAACCAAATTAGTTACTAATGATGTTGTTTGTTGCTTAACATCGGTGGTAACTTTTGGGTTTGAAAAACTGCCTGTTATAAGTCCGTTTATTGGAATACTACCAAGTTTTGAAACTTCTGTTTGTGTTAATTTAGCCAAAGCATTGTTTACTTCTGTACCTAAATATTTAGCAGGCACATCAAGTTTTAAATCATATTTCATAGACTGATCAAAACCATGAGTTCCGCCAATTGTAGCCTTAATATCTTGGTATTTTATATCTATAGGTTTTACTGTTACTCTACCTTTGTCAAAAGATATCGCTGCTTTTAAATCGTTTAAATTAAGTTTCTTTAAATCTACAAAACCCAATTGATCATCTACTTTTGATAGCAATGTAGAATTGCTAGAGTTTACCGTAGTAGAGAGCAACTGCCCAAGTATGTTTCCAGATAATGTATTCAAATCGGGAGTCATTTCGGTAGCATTTAAATTTCCTGCTAACTTTATGGTAGAGTTTAATTTTCCATTTATAATTCCTGCAATTGGGATTATCTTTTTCATCATGTCGAGTTGGCTACACGTTTGTGCAATATCAACTTGGTTTAAGCCTAAATCCATGTCAAAAACAGGTGTTTTTCCTTTGGTAGATACATCTCCGTTCAACGAAATGGCTCCATTAAATATATTTGTTTTTACATTTTGCATCGTTACTTTTTGATCTTTAACAATCAATTTTCCAGAAACATTTTTCAACGTCAAATTATCATACAAAACTGTATTTGCTTTGGCTGTAAGAGAGCAATCTAAAAATGCTGGAATTTTCATGGCTTGCGCCGTTTTTGAATTGGTCTCTTTTGTTGGTTCGGCAGTAGTCATAAAATCGGACACGGCTATTTGATTGGAATTCATATTGAAATTTCCTTGCAAATTTTGGTTTCTAAATATAAAACCGTAAAAATTTTCCAAAACACCACTTACTTGAATATCACTTTTGCCTGTAGTTGCTTTAAAATCTTGAAGGTTTACTCTACTTGGGTTAAACTGAACTAAAGCCGTTTGTATATTCATAGACTTTCCGTTTTCATCAACATATTTAAAGCCCGACAAACTAAGTGTTCCTGCATTATAAATTTTACTGTATTCGCTTTTTTCTACCGAAGCCATATCAAACTTGGTTGTAACATCGGCTTTTAATATACCTTGTAGCGGCTTTTGTAATTTAATTGGATAGGCTTTTGATAAATTACCAAGATTGAGTGTTCCTTTTAAGGCAGCATCAACAAGTGCATTTACAGCTACATTTTTGATGTTGGCTTTGGCCGAAAACACATCTTGATCTATAGCAAAAGAGAGTTTGTCTAGATTTACGTAAGTATCGTTTAAAACCCCTGTTTCATTGATAATTTTTGTATCTATAACAATATTTTTGACTCCTTTTGGTAAATTTGGATATTGAAAAGAGGCGTTGTTTGAAGCCAATTCAATATTAAATTTTGGCACCGATTTATCTGAAAATAATCCTTTTGCAAAACCAGAAACTGTAAAATCTCCTTCTGTTTTTACATCTTTTATATTCGCTCTATAAGATTCGGGTATTAATCCTAAGAAATTTTTAAATGATGATGTTGGGGTTTTGAATTTCAAATCGTATTGTTGCCCTGCTTCTACCATTTGAATAAAACCATCAAATTCTAAAGGTAATTCGTTTATTTTGGCTTTGTTTTCTTTAAACGTGTATTTGCTGTTTTTTAAATCTACTCCCAACACCGCATCTAGCGAAAGAGCTACATTGCGCATGTAGTTTACTTTGTCCATGTCGAGTGTAATTTTGGTCGTCGTTTCTGTATCTAAATCGAGTACATCGTTGGTAAAATCTCCTTTTCCAGTATGGTTTATACTGTCTAAAACCATTCGTATTTTGGAAGCTTCATCTGTAAATTTAAACTTCAAATTTTCTACAGAATATTCGTTTATTTTTAAAGCCAAAGGTTTGCTTTGTGAGGTTGATTGCTCCTTTTGATCTTTTAAAGCTATGTCGTAATTGCCAAGCCCATCTTTATTAAAAATAATATTAACCAAACCATTTTCTGCCGAAAAAGCTTCAATATTCATGGGTTCGTTCTCTTTGTTAAAGAGTTCCATAACCGACATTTTAAGATTTACTTGTTCGGCAGCAATCAAAGTATCGCCTGCAAATGGTGCTTTGTTAATTATGGCTAATTTATTTACAGTAACACTTGCTTTAGGGAAATTTTTAAACAAACTTATATCGGCATCTGTAAAAGCTACATTTGCATCTAGATTATTGTTTATACTTTGCTTTATTTTTTCTTTAATTTGGTCTTTAAAAAAATAAGGAATTGCAAAGGCAGACAATAATACCACAAGGAAAAATACTCCTGTTATTTTTAAAATTTTCTTAAGCATAATAATTTTATTTATAAATAATTGATAAGCAAAAACTTTGCCTAAAATAGTTATTACAAAATTAACATTTAAAACAATGCTTTTTTTACAATGTTTTCATAATTTTTTGTAGAATTTGATGTACAAAAAAACCTGCTCAAAAAAAGCAGGTTTTTACGCAACAATTTAAATTAGCAAATGGTATTTAATTAATAATCAATTGATATTCCATACGTGCTTGAACTCCTTTTTGCATAGATAATTGTTTTATTTTTTGTAGTATAAAATAATTATCTTCTCCTATTTCTTGTTTTATTAGATTCTCTTTGCTTTGTGCTAATCCAAAAGCAGCCAATACATCTTCAAAACTTTTTTCATATTCTGGATAATCTACTGTTCTATATGCTTTAATCTTTGCGAGTTTTGCGGCTTCTTGCAACGCATCTTGCAAACCACCAATTTTGTCTACCAAACCTATTTTTATGGCTTCTTCTCCACTCCAAACTCTACCTTGTGCTATTGCATCTACTTGTTCTACAGTCATTTTTCTGCCTGCAGCAACTCTTGTTAAAAATGTTTGGTACACATTTTCTATACCTTCGGTAGTAAACTGCTTAAAATTATCGTCTAAAGGTTTAAATGGACTATAGCTCGAAGCATTGTTATGCGTTTTTACCTGATCGACATGAATACCTATTCTACTCGTGGCTTCACTAAAGTTTGGAAGCATACCAAATACGCCTATAGAACCTGTAATTGTTGTAGATTCTGCAAAAATAGTATTGGCATTACAAGAGATATAATATCCCCCAGAAGCGGCATAATTACCCATTGAAACCACAACTGGTTTTATTTTTTTTGTTAATTCTATTTCTCGCCAAATAAGTTCTGATGTAAGGGCACTTCCTCCCGGACTATCTACTCTAAGCACTATAGCCTTAACATTTTTGTCTTCTCGCGCTTCTTTTAAGGCTTTGTGCATGGCGCCTTCGCCAATTACATTAACATCACCTTCTCCGCCCATAATTTCTCCTTGCGCATATACGATTGCTATTTTATCTTTTGTGCTTAAATCGGTATTTTGCGTGGCAACAGACTTAGAATACTCTTCTATTTTTATGGTTTCATAGTCTTTGTCTTCGGCTACTTTTATTAGTTTTTTAATATCGTTATGGTAAACATCTTCATAAGCAATTTTATCAATCAAATGGTTTTGAAGTGCTAACTGAGGTGTTCGACCATTAAGGTTGTTTGCAATGTTATTTAGGGTTTCAACAGGTATTTTTCTGCTTTTAGAAATATCAGTAACTACAGCATTCCATATAGCATGCAACAATTCTGAAGTTTGTATTTTATTGGCATCACTCATTTTATTTTCCAAAAATGGTTCTACAGCACTTTTGTATTTTCCATGTCTAATAACTTCCATTTTTAGACCTGTTTTTTCCTGAAAATCTTTAAAAAACATATATTCTGCAGAAAATCCTTTAAAATCCAATTGCCCAACTGGATTTATATAAAGTTTATTTGCTACCGAGTTAAGATAATACGATTTTTGTGTATATATATTACTATATGAGTATACAAACTTTCCAGATTTTTTAAAATCTTCCAAAGCATTTCTTAACGCTTTGGTTTGAGCTATTCCTAACGAAGTATTGTTATTCAGTATAGAAATACCTTTGACGTTATTGTCTGTTTTTGCATATTTTAAAGCTTTTATAATATCAAATAACCCGTTGTGAGGATTGGCAAAATAATTAAACTCTTTGTAATTGGTTTTTCCTGCGTAATCAAATTGTACTTTGGCTAAATCTAGCTCGATAACCGAGTTTTCTTTAACTTTTACTTCATCAGAACTTCCTGCAATAGCACTAATAAACAAAAGTGCAAAAAAGCAAATCATAAAAAACAAAAACAAACCAACTATAGTTGCTAATACATTTTTTAAAAAATTCATATGCTATAATATTATTGTAAAAGTATTTGTCGTGTTTTTTATAAAATGTTACATAAATAAGAGTTGCTATTCTTTAAAAATAGTTATCAACACACACCAAAAAATCTATTTTTTCTTAAATACTTTTAGTTACTTTGTCGGCTATGAATGTGCAGCATCAAATAATAATATCGTTGGGTAGCAATCTTGGAGATAGAAAAGATTATATTCAAAAATGTATTGATACTATACATCAACAAGTTGGCACCGTTATTAAAGTTTCTTCGCTATACGAATCAGAATCTTGGGGGTTTCAAAGTAATTCTTTTTATAATGCAGTTGCTGTATTACATTCTGAAAAAAAGCCTCAAAAAATTTTAAAATCATTTCAAAAAATAGAAAAACAACTTGGCAGAATACCAAAAACGCATCAAGAGTATGAGGCTCGTACCATAGATATTGATATTTTGGCTATAGACGATTTGATTTTTAATGAAGAACAACTTACTGTTCCGCACCATGCTTTAGACAAAAGAAATTTTGTGCTTCAACCGCTACAAGAGCTACTCCCTTTTTGGAAACACCCAAAAACACAGGCAACAATTTCTGAATTAATAGTACATTGCACTGATAATGGTTTTTGCAAAAGAGTAGACAGCCTCATTGCGCCTTTACACAATTTTAATCTAGAACAATACAATTACATTGCTATAGAAGGAAATATTGGTGCCGGAAAAACTACATTGGCTCACAAAATGGCTCAAGATTTTAATGCAAAAACGGTATTAGAACGATTTGCCGATAACCCGTTTTTACCAAAATTTTACAAAGACCAAAATAGGTATGCTTTTCCACTAGAAATGTCGTTTTTGGCCGATAGATACCAACAAATTACAGATGATTTAGCACAATTTGACTTATTTAAAGACTTTATAGTAGCCGATTATCATATTTTTAAATCGTTGATTTTTGCCAAAGTTACATTGGCAGACGATGAATACCGACTATATAAAACCTTATTTGATATTATTTACAAAGAAATACCTAAACCCGATTTGTATATTTATTTATACCAAAACACCGAACGCTTATTACAAAACATTAAAAAACGAGGACGAAGTTACGAGCAAGAAATTCCGGCTACATATTTAGAAAAAATAAATAATGGTTATCTAGATTATATCAAAACTCAAAAAGATTTGAATGTTTTGGTTTTAGATGTATCTGATTTAGATTTTGTAAAAAATCAATCTGATTATTTATTTCTTTTAGAAAAAATAAAAACTATGCTGTAAGGCTTATTTTTTATACTGCATTTTCTTAAAAATATCCCATATTACAATACCTGTACTTACAGATATATTTAGTGAATGTTTGGTACCCAATTGTGGTATTTCAATACTTCCATCACATAGTTTTATAGCTTCTTGCGAAACACCAAAAACCTCATTACCAAACACTAAAGCGTATTTATCAGTATCTAAAGGCTCAAAATTTTGCAACAATATAGATTGTTCTACTTGCTCTACAGCATAAACTTTGTAACCGTTGTTTTTTAAAGAAGTAATGACTTCTAATACATTTTTTTGATACTCCCAAGCTACGGTTTCGGTAGCACCTAAAGCTGTTTTATGTATTTCTTTATGTGGAGGCGTAGCTGTAATACCACACAAATAAATTTTCTCTAAAAGAAAAGCATCACTCGTTCTAAATACAGAACCAATATTGTGCAAACTTCTTATATCATCAAGAATAATAGTTAGAGGCGTTTTCTCTGAAATTTTAAAATCCTCTATTGATTTTCGTTCTAATTCGTTATTACTTAACTTTCTCATGGCACAAAAATAAAAAAGCTACCTTTTACAGTAGCTTTTTAAACAAAATATTTTAAATTTTCTTAGTTATGAGCAGGCTCTGCAACTGGAGTAGCTGGTGCTGGTGCTGGATCTGCAGGAAGTACGTTTCCTTTTATAGTAAGAACTTTAGTATCACCTTGTACAGCATTAGACTTAATAGTTACATTTTTAGTAAATGCACCTTGTCTTGTAGTATCATACTTAACACCTATTACACTTTTTTCTCCAGGAGCGATAGGATCTTTAGGAAAAGAAGGCACTGTACAACCACAAGAACCTGTAGCACTTGTAATGATAAGTGGTTGGTTTCCATTGTTTACAAAAACAAATTCTCTTTTACCATCTGCACTATGAGGAATTGTTCCATAATCGATAGTTTCATTTTCAAACAACATTCCTGCTCCTTCTACTTTTGGAACTTTTGGAGTTTCAACTTTGGCTACAACTGCTTTTTTAGCTTTTTTACCTTTTGCTTTTGTTTGAGCTTGAGCAGCAGATAATCCAAATACTGCTAAAACTACTAATAGTACTATTTTTTTCATGATTTAAATAATTTTTTAATGTTAATGAAGCAAATTTAGATAAAAATTAAAATTCTACATCACAACGTATGGTAAAAAAAGTTTAAATGAATTGTTAATGCAAAAATTTCAGTAGAAATAATTACTTTCGTAGTTAAATTTTTAAACAAAATTATTTTGGCTGCCAAAGAAAAATCTGCGAAAGAAACTCCTTTAATGAAGCAATACAACGAGATAAAAAGCAAATATCCCGATGCTTGTTTATTGTTTCGAGTAGGCGATTTTTACGAAACATTTGGAGAAGATGCAATACGCGCTTCAAAAATTTTAGGAATTGTATTAACCAAAAGAGGAGCTGGCAGTGAAACAGAAACGGCATTGGCTGGATTTCCTCATCATTCTTTAAACACCTATTTACCTAAGTTGGTAAAAGCAGGACTTCGAGTTGCTATTTGCGACCAACTCGAAGATCCAAAAATGACAAAAACAATTGTAAAACGAGGTGTTACAGAACTCGTAACACCTGGTGTTGCTCTAAATGATGAGGTATTACATTCTAAAACCAATAATTTTTTGGCCTCCATATCGTTTGGTAAAAAAAGCATTGGAATTAGTTTTCTTGATGTGTCTACAGGAGAATTTCTTACTTCTCAAGGTGGCGAGGAGTATATAGATAAATTGCTACAGAATTTTTTACCGAGTGAAATTCTAATCCAAAAAACCGATAAAAACCGATTTAAAGAGATTTTTGGAGAACAACATAATACTTTTTATTTAGACGATTGGGTTTTCAAAGAAGATTATGCCACACAATCGCTTACCAACCATTTTAAAACCAATTCTTTAAAAGGTTTTGGTATTGACGATTTACTAGACGGAATTATAGCTTCGGGAGTAATTTTATACTATTTATCAGAAACACAGCATAACAAACTACAACACATATCAAACATACAACGCATTGCAGAAGAAGAATATGTATGGATGGATCGATTTACAATTCGAAACCTAGAACTCTACCACTCTACTGCTTACAATGCTGTAACGCTACTCGATATTATTGATAAGACTTTATCTCCTATGGGAGGCAGACTTTTAAAACGTTGGCTTGCTTTGCCCTTAAAAGACACTGTAAAAATTAAAAAACGACACGATGTTGTTGCCTATTTGGTAAACAATGATAGTGTGCTACAAATTATTCAAACCCAAATTAAACAAATATCCGATTTAGAACGATTAATATCTAAAGTAGCTACAGGAAAAATAACACCAAAAGAAGTTTTATATTTAAAAGAATCTTTAGACGCCATTATCCCAATAAAAAACACTGCTTTGTCAAGTAATATGGAAGCCGTAAAAATGATGGGCGACAGTTTACATGCTTGTGAATTATTACGAGAAAAAATAGGAAACACCCTTACCCAAGAGCCTCCTGTGGCGGTATCCAAAGGTAATGTAATCGCTTATGGCATACATGAAGAATTGGACTCTTTGAGAAACATTTCTACTTCGGGCAAAAATTATTTGGAAGATTTAGAACAACGAGAGAGCATACGAACAGGTATTCCATCGCTAAAAGTTTCTTTTAACAATGTTTTTGGCTACTATATAGAAGTACGAAATACCCACAAAGACAAAGTTCCAACCGAATGGATACGAAAACAAACCCTTGTTAATGCCGAACGCTATATTACAGAGGAACTAAAAGAGTATGAAAGTAAAATATTAGGTGCCGAAGAAAAAATTTATCAAATAGAATCATCTCTTTTTGAAGAACTTATAAGTTGGATTGCTACCTATATAAAAGTCGTACAGCATAATGCCTCTTTAATTGCTCAATTAGATTGTTTGGCATCTTTTGCTCAATTGGCAAAAGATAATAACTATACCAATCCAAAAATAGACAACTCGTTTGAACTACATATTAAAAACGGAAGGCACCCTGTAATAGAAAAACAATTACCAATAGGAGTTCCATACATTGCCAATGATGTGTTTTTAGACAGAGAAAGCCAACAAATTATAATGATTACAGGGCCAAATATGTCGGGAAAATCTGCTATTTTACGCCAAACGGCTCTCATTGTACTACTAGCTCAAATAGGTAGTTTTGTACCTGCCGATGAAGTACAAATGGGTGTAATAGATAAAATATTTACAAGAGTTGGCGCTAGTGATAATATTTCTATGGGAGAATCTACTTTTATGGTAGAAATGAATGAAACTGCTTCTATTTTGAATAACATTTCAGAAAGAAGTTTAATTCTTTTAGACGAAATTGGTCGAGGAACCAGCACTTACGATGGTATTTCTATAGCTTGGGCGATTGCCGAATTTTTGCATGAAAACCCTGCACGACCAAAAACACTTTTTGCCACACACTACCACGAACTCAATGATATGACCGAGCAATTTGATAGAATAAAAAACTACAATGTTTCTGTAAAAGAATTAAAAGACAATGTACTATTTTTAAGAAAACTCGTAGAAGGAGGAAGCGCCCATAGCTTTGGTATTCATGTTGCAAAAATGGCTGGAATGCCCCAGCTTGTTGTTCAAAGAGCGCAAAAGCTTTTAAAAAAGTTAGAAAAAAACCATGCTGGACATGAATCAGCATCATTAAAAGAAATGAAAGATGAAATGCAATTGAGTTTTTTCAATTTAGACGATCCTTTGCTTGAAGAAATAAAAGAAGAAATAGCCCACCTAGACATCAATACACTCACTCCTGTAGAAGCTTTGATGAAATTAAATGAACTAAAACGAATGATTTTGAAAAAATAGTTATTTGTATATCAGCCAATTAATTAATATAGCAGTTTTTTTTATCTTTTTTACTTGCAAATAATAAAAAATGTGTTACATTTGCATCCGCAATACAGCAGTATTGAGATGTTCATAAACAGACGCGAAAATAGCTCAGTTGGTAGAGCGCAACCTTGCCAAGGTTGAGGTCGCGGGTTCGAACCCCGTTTTTCGCTCTAGAAAATAAAGGTTATTTAACCAATGCTCGAGTGGTGGAATTGGTAGACACGCTGGACTTAAAATCCAGTGAGCAGTAATGTTCGTGCGGGTTCAAGTCCCGCCTTGAGTACAAAAGCTTCAAACTATGTTTGGAGCTTTTTTATTTTATATCAATTTTATATCAACTTCTAAGAACAATGGGGACTTTTGTAATAAGTAAAAAACAAAACGGATTTTATAAATATGAATTTACCTCTAGAAAAGGAAAAACTATATTTACAAGCAAAGCTAGAGAACTTCGGTTTGAATGCGAAGAAGAAATTGAACTACTAAGAAAAGAGTGTGAAAAACTTGTTTTTACAAATTTTAAATCTACAAATGGTAAATTCTTTTTTAAAATACTTTTAAACGAAAATGAAATAGCGATAAGTAGAAAATACACTACTTTGTTACTACTTCAAAAAGCAGTTACCGAACTACAACAAACTATAGCCAAATCAGAAATACTAGATTTTTCTACAAACCATTTAGCCGATTTGTTTAACGATTAAAGCGATTTATTATAAATAAAAAAGTTCTGCAATTTGCAGAACTCTTTATTTTTTAATTAAAACGTTGGTTCTAATTATTTTTTAGCAGCTTCTTTAACTTCTTTAGCAGCTCCTTCAACTTTTTCAGCAGCACCAGCAGCAGCATCTTTCACAGCCTCACCAGCTTTAGTAGCAGCAGAATCTACAGTAGTAGCAGCAGAATCAACTTCAGCAGCAGTTTCAGTAGCAGCAGAATCTACAGCAGTAGCAGCAGAATCAGCAGCAGCTTCAGTGCTTTCAGCAGCGTTTTTACATGATACAACAGTTAAAGCAGCTATAACAGCTAAACTTAAAAATACTTTTTTCATCTTACTTAATTATAAAAGGTTAATTATTAATTCGGAGCAAAGATATAAATTTTTTTATTCAGAAAAACAAATATTTTAACTTTTTTTAAAATTTTCTCTTTGAATTCCGATTTATATTTAGCAAATACCGTGCCAAAACACAAATTTTAAACAAAATTATTTTTTTAGGGCTGGTTTGATGATTTTCAACTCATTAATAATATTTTTTGCTCCTGCAAACTTATCTATAATAAATAATACGTAACGAGAATCAACCATAATGTTTCTACAAATCTCTGGAGAATAATAAATATCACTCATTGTTCCTTCCCAAACTCTATCAAAATTTAAGCCAATTAAGTTTCCATTAGCATCTAGTGCTGGACTTCCTGAATTTCCTCCAGTGGTATGGTTGGTTGCAATAAATGCTACGGGCATTTTTCCATTAGCATTAGCATACATACCATAGTCTTTTGCGGTATACAAATCGATAAGTTTTTGAGGAACATCAAACTCATAATCACCTGGGATGTATTTTTCCATAACACCATCTAGCGTGGTAAAAGGCTCATAATATACGGCATCATTTGGTTTATATCCTTTTACTTTACCATAAGTTACACGCAAAGTACTATTGGCATCTGGGAAAATTCGAGCAGCTTTTGGGCTTAATTCTATAATTGCTTTCATGTAGGTTCGTTGGGTGGCTGCATTTTTTACACTAAGTTCATCTAACTTTGGAACCACATTTTTAATATATGTATCTGTTAATGATTTTACTAATTGATACCCTTTATCGGTATTAATTTTAGAAATTACAGTTTGCGTATCACCTTCTAGTAAAGCTCTAAACTTATCTAAAGCCGTAAGCGATGATTGGGTATAAATATCGTTTGCCAATTGTTGAGCATTTAAAGTTTCTAAACCATTTGGTAAAAATTGTTTTGGCATTTTATTTACATATATAGTTATAAGTTGCTCAAAAACATTTTTATCTACTTCATTATTGTAATCTTTATAGAAAGCATCTATCCCTTTGGATAAAGTATTTTTCCTATCTGTAAAAGATTGTTCTCCTTTGTTTGCCAAGATTTGTTCTAATTGATACAGCTTGTAACCTGTTTGTAGTGACTCGGTGTTTCTTAAAACCACCTCGCTAAACAAATCTCGAGCCAAAGCATACTCTTTAATTTCTGCATAATTTTTTTGAAAATCGGTCAATAGGTTTCCGTATTCTGCTTGTTTGCCTACTTTGTTTATTTTTTCGGTTAGTTCTTTTTCAAATTTTTGCTTTGCCGCAATGGCATTCGATTTTTTAAGTCCTTTGGTTTCACCAATCCATTTTTTCCAATAATTGGCAATGCTTGCGTATTTTGAAGCATACTGAATTTTAATTGCTTGATCTTTTCTCATAAATCGATCTTGTACTTTTAGGGCTGCATCACGAACTTCTATTTTAACTGGATTTAGAGTATTTACAATTTGCTCAACAGCATACGAAGGCAAGTATTCTTGTGTTCTCCCGGGGTAGCCCATTACCATAGTAAAATCATTCTCTTTGATACCTTTTATAGAAATCGGGAAAAAATGTTTGGGTTTGTAAGGTACATTTTCTGTTGAATAACCCGCAGGACGGTTGTTTTTGTCTGCATATATTCTAAATAATGAAAAATCACCTGTATGACGAGGCCATACCCAATTATCTGTATCTGAACCAAACTTACCAATAGAACTCGGTGGCGCTCCTACTAAACGAACATCTTTAAACGTTTCGGTTACAAACAACACATATTGATTACCGTCATAAAACGTTTTTATCAAATTTTCTTGCCATGTTTCTTTGGGTAAGGTTTTTGTTAATTCGGCAATGTTTTGCTGTATTTTCTTTTGCTTTTCGGCTTCTGGAGTAGAACTTGTAGTTCCTTCCAATACTTTTGTAGTAACATCTTCAATACGCACTACAAAAGTTACAACAACACCTGGATTTGGTAGTTCTTCTTCCATTTTGTAGGCCCAAAAACCATCGCGAAGATAATCGTGTTCTACTGTAGAATGACTTTGAATATTATCGTAACCACAGTGATGATTGGTTAATATAAGTCCTTTATCTGAAATTACTTCGGCGGTACAACCACCATCAAATTGTGGAACGGCATCTTTTAAACTCGATTTATTTACCGAATAAATTTGTTCTGCGGTAAGTTTCATACCTAGGTTTTTCATTTCGGCTTCTCGATCGCCTTTTAACAAATTGGGCAACCACATACCGCCTTGTTGCCCATGAACTTGAATAATAAAAAATAATACTACTAATTTAATCAATCTCATATTTAGTAAAGTTTGTGTTTTAATATATTTCTGTTATGTTCTTCAAAATGATTGGCAAGATACAACTTTTGCGCATTTTTGTTGTGTGGCTCTACTTCAAGATACATCATTTTATCTCCTTTATTTCTACAAAATTCTTGTGCAAATACCACTGTTTTATTTCCCAATCCTTTGCCTCTATGGGTAGATTTGAGGTACAATTCATCTATAAATGTTACTATTCCTTGATATTCAAAACTAAAAATATAGGTCAAAATAAAATAACCAACCATTTGATCATCATTGTAAACAACAAATGCTTTTCCTAGTTTTTCATCAGAAATAAAATAGTGAAATAGTTTTCGGGATTTTTCTAAATCTATTGGGTAATTATCTATAGCATAGAATTCTTGCATCATACCGAGAACAATATCTATTTCTGTAAATTCTAATGGTTTAAATTCTGTCATTTTTTACATAATTTACAATAGTTGCAGTAGCTCCTTTATTCATTTGAACAAAAGTTTCACAAATATGTCCTTTTTCATGGCGTTCATCAACATTGTGCAACAAAAGAGTAACAGCTTGATCGAGTTCGTTTTGAGTAGCAATAGAAATACATCCGCCTAAGTTTACCAAGGCTGTAGCTTCTGCAAAATGATTGTAATTTGGCCCAATAATTATTGGAACTCCAAAAGTTGCTGGTTCCAAAATATTATGAACACCTGGACTTCCAAAACCGCCTCCTACATAAGCAATATCAGCATAACTGTATATTTTGGTAAGAATACCTATTGTATCTACAATAAAAACTTGGTAAGTAGAAAGATCTTTACCTTCTCTTTCAGAAAACAAAATGCAAGACTTCGAAAGTTGTTCTTTTAGACTCAAAATTTGTTCTGATTTGATAGCATGAGGAGCAATAATAAATTTAACATCATTTGTAGAATTATCGATATACTGAACCCACAAACTCTCATCTTTTGCCCAAGAGCTACCTATTACAATTGTTGTTTTATCATTTTTAAAATGATTTATAAAATCTAACGTATTATCTCTTTGTAATATAGCCACTACTCTATCAAATCGGGTATCTCCTGCAACGGTTACATTAAAAAACCCTACGTTTTGAATTAAATGTTTAGAACTTTCATTTTGTACAAAAAAATGGTCGAATGCTGTTAATGCCTTTCTATAAAATCCACCATACCATTTAAAAAAAACTTGATTCTTTCTAAAAATTCCAGATAGTAAAAATGTAGAAATATTCTGCTTTTTAAGTTCATTTAAATAGTTGGGCCAAAACTCGTATTTGATGAAAAATACTTTTTCTGGATGAATACTTTGTATAAATTTTTGAGCATTATTTTTTGTATCTAAAGGCAAATAAACTGTTAAATAGGCAATCGTATTGTTTTTGCGAACTTCATACCCCGATGGCGAAAAAAATGTGAGCACCAATTTATGGTTCGGGTACGCTTCTTTCATCGCCTCCATAACAGGCAAACCTTGTTCGTACTCTCCTAGTGAAGCTGCGTGAAACCAAATTACTTTATCGTGAGAAGATATTTTTGACTCTAATTCTTCAAAAACATGAGCTCTTCCTTCAACAAACAGTTTGAGTTTTGGACTAAAAAAAGCCAAAAATTTTAATACTAAAGAGGCTAAAATTACAAGTAGATTATATAAAAAAAGCATTTCATTTTATTTGTGTGGCTAAATTAATGTTTTTTATACAGATATAGTCTTTTATACTACAAAGTAATTGTTGTTTAGAACATTCATACACAAAAAAGCTTGAAGCATTCGGTACAAATTATTAGAAATATTATACTTTTGTGTTTCAAATTTCTATACAATGAGAAAACTACAAATGGTTGACCTTAAAAGTCAATACGAAAAAATAAAACACGAAGTAAACGCTTCTATACAAGAAGTTTTAGATACAACAACATACATAAACGGCCCTTTGGTACATCAATTTCAAGCCGATTTGGAAAAATACTTGGGTGTAAAACATGTAATTCCTTGTGCTAACGGAACAGATGCTTTGCAAATTGCCATGATGGGCTTAGGTTTAAAACCTGGCGACGAAGTGATTACTGCCGATTTTACTTTTGCAGCTACTGTAGAGGTTATAGCACTGTTACAGCTCACTCCGGTACTTGTTGATGTAGATTTAAACAACATGAACATTTCTATAGAGGCCATCAAAAAAGCCATTACACCAAAAACAAAAGCTATTGTACCTGTACATTTGTTTGGTCGTGCTGCCAATATGGATGCCATAATGGAAATTGCTACCGAACACAATTTGTATGTTATTGAAGATAATGCACAAGCTATAGGCGCTGACTATACAAGTAAAGATGGTTCTAAGAAAAAGGTAGGCACTATAGGTCATGTAGGAGCTACTTCTTTTTTTCCTTCAAAAAATTTAGGTTGTTACGGCGATGGCGGTGCTATTTTTACGAATGATGATAATTTAGCACATATACTTCGAGGCATTGTAAATCATGGTATGTATGAAAGATACCACCACGATGTAGTAGGCGTAAATTCTCGTTTAGATAGTATACAAGCTGGAGTATTAAAAGCAAAATTACCTCATTTAGACACCTACAACAAGGCTCGTCAAGATGCAGCAAGAAAATATTCTATGGCTTTGAGTGTAAATTCTCATATTTGGGCACCTACCATTTGTGAAACTTGCGATTGCCATGTTTTTCATCAATATGTAATTAGAATTATGAATGGCAAACGCGATGATCTATTAGCCCACTTGCAATCAAAAGGTATTCCGTGTGCTATATACTACCCTATTCCACTTCATAGTCAAAAAGCCTATGCCGATACAAGATACAACGAAGAAGATTTTGCTGTAACCAATTTGCTTTGTAAAGAAGTTATTGCCTTACCTATGCACACTGAATTGGATGATGAGCAAATTAAATTTATAACAGACTCGGTTTTAGAATATTTAAAATAAAAAAAAGAAGTAAGATAAAAAACAATACTAAATCTTGTATCATTTCTCTTGCTCTTTTTTATATGATCTTAAAAAAATGAAAATACTTGTAACAGGCGGTTTAGGTTTTATAGGATCTCATACTGTTGTAGAACTTCAAAATGAGGGCTTTGAAGTAATAATTATTGATAATTTGTCCAATTCTTCTATCGAGGTATTAAACGGAATAGAAAGTATTACAGGCAAAAAGCCTTTGTTTGAAAATATAGATTTACGAGAAAAAAAAGCAGTACAAGATTTTTTTAAAGCGCATAAAACTATAGCTGGTATCATTCATTTTGCTGCAAGTAAGGCTGTTGGCGAAAGTGTAGAAAACCCTTTGCTCTATTATGAAAACAATATAAATTCTCTAGTTTATATTTTGCAGGAATTAACTCAGCTTGATAACAAGAATTTTATTTTCAGCTCTTCATGTACGGTTTATGGTCAGGCGCAAGAAATGCCTATTACAGAACAAGCTTCTGTATTACCCGCTTTGTCACCTTATGGAAACACCAAACAAATTGGAGAAGAAATAATACAAGATGTGGCAAAAGCAACAGAATTGAATGCTGTTTTGCTTCGCTATTTTAACCCCATTGGCGCACACCCCACAGCAGAAATTGGAGAGCTACCACTTGGAGTTCCCCAAAATTTAGTACCTTTTATTACCCAAACGGCCATTGGATTACGTGAAAAGCTTTCGGTTTTTGGTAATGATTACCCAACACCCGACGGAACTGCTATACGAGATTACATTCATGTTGTAGATTTGGCAAAAGCTCATGTAATTGCGCTAAAGAGATTGCTAGAAAAACAAAATGCAACAAAAGTAGAAACGTTTAATTTAGGCACGGGCACAGGAAGTTCGGTTTTGGAAGTAATTACTGCTTTTGAGAAAGTTTCTAAACAAAAGTTAAACTATCAAATTGTGGCACGCCGTGAAGGTGATATTACTGAGGCTTACGCCGATACCGAAAAAGCAAATGTTATTTTAGGTTGGAAAGCCCAATTTACATTGGAAGATGCTTTGGACAGCGCTTGGAAATGGGAACAAAAAATTAGAAGTTAATTTTGAATATAAACAAAAAATCTTATACAAAATTTCCATTAAAAACATTTACAGCTACATGACCCAATCTAAACCCGATTTAAAATTAGTTTTTTCATTACTAATTGTTGGTATTGTTTGGGGCACAACCTATTTGGGTATTCGAGTTGCTGTAGAAACTATTCCGCCATGGTGGATTACTTCTATTAGACAAGGGTTTGCGGCGCTTATTGTTTTATGTATTTTGCTTTATAAAAAACAATTAGCTTGGATTGGCTGGAAAAACTTAAAATTTCAAATTATCCCTTCTTTATTAATGATAGTACTTGCAAATGGTTTTACCACAATTGCAGAGCAAACATTACCCAGCGGATTAACATCTATTATGAGTGCCTTATCGCCTGTAATTATTTTTATAGGAGGAATTTTATTTGGCATAGAAAAGCCCACTTTTAAAGGGCTGATAGGTGTAATGCTAGGTTTTCTTGGAGTTGTATTTATTTTTAGAAATGGACTTTCTGCAATTTTAGATCCGAATTATAAAACGGGACTATTATTTTTGAGCATTGCAATATTAAGTTGGTCTGTAGGCGTAATTTATTCTAAAAAACACACCCATAAATCAAACAATATTGCGCTAAATTTATTCTATCAATTTAGCATTTCTTCTATTATTCAATTTGTGTTGGCTATTTTATTTTCATCAAACACCGATATACATCAATGGAGTTCTCGAAGTGTTTTTGCACTACTCTATTTAGCTGTTTTTGGTTCAGTATTAGCCTTTTTTTGTTATTATTATGCTCTTAAAAGAGTTAGTGCATTACAAGTATCTATTTTAAATTATGTAAACACAATAATTGCTGTATTTTTGGGTTGGTTGTTGCTTAATGAAACGATTACAATAGATTTTATCATTGCAACAGCACTCATTATTTTTGGGGTTTTTATCATCAATTATAAAAAAACAACATCAAAAATGTAATTGTACTTCGTAGCCTTCAAAACTACGAACATTAAACACTGTTCCGTCTTCAAAAATTAGATACTGCCCTTTTATACCCGTAAGTTTACCCGAAAAATCATGCGTTTTTTCCAAATTTAAGCTCATTACTTTTTTTGGATAATGTAGCACTGGGTAATGTATTTCATAAATATCTTCTTTTTCTGGATGAAAAAATTCTTGCACTTCTTCTGGTAAAAAATATCGAATATCAAACCTCTCTTTAATTAAATCTACTTGAGGAATTTCGTTTTTTAACATTTTTTGCCAATTGGTTTTATCTGAAAAATGATTTTTTAAAGCAACTTCTGTAATACCTGCCAAATATCTATTGGGCACTTCTACTATAGGTATAGCTTGCACAGCACCCTGATCTATCCAACGAGTAGGTACTTGTGTAAACCTTGTTACGCCAACCTTTACCTCACTCGAAAGAGCTAAATACACAATATGCGGTTGCAATTGCACCTTTTTTTCATAGTCCAAATCGCGATCTTCTATATCCAAATGGGCTGTGCTTAATTCGGGTTTCATAATCCAATCGCCTGCCGAAGCACTATTCATAAAACAATCGTAACAAAAACCTTGTCTGAATATTTTTTTCTTTTTACCACATTCCAAACATTGGTAACCTACAAAATTTATCGCTATATTTTGTCCAAGTAATTGATTAAAATGAATAAAATTATTTTCAAAAACCAAATAATATTGTACTGGATTTTGATATTCAGTTTGCATTTTGGTAAGCACTCCTTGATATTGCATACGATAATTTGAATTTTAAACAATAAAATCAATTATTTTTCGTAAATATAAAACACCATTTAACAAATTACAAATTATGAGAAAAACATTCTTCTTTTTATTTAGTTCTTTAAGTCTCTTTAGTTTTAGTATTTATGCTCAAAACACTATAAAATTAGACCGTAAAATAAGTGTTGTAGGTTCTGGAACTGTAACTGCTTTTCCAGATGCAGCACAAATAACAATTTCGTTTTTACACATTAAGCCTACACTTAGGGAAGCAATAAACGAAAATCAACTTACCTCAGAACAGGTTTTAAAAATCGTAAAGAAATATGTTTCTGACTCTACAGAAATTCAAACAAGTTTAATATCTACCGATAAATCTTATAAATGGGACCAAAAGTTATCTAAAGAAGTTTTTGTAGGGTTTCAATCTTCACAAAAATTAATTTTTACTTTAAAAAACCTAAATAAATTTCAAGATTTTACAGAAGAATTATTAAAAACAAAATTTAATAAAATTGAGCGTATTTTTTATTTTAATACAAATTCTAAAAATCTTCTAATTCAAGCACAAGAACTTGCAGTACAAGATGCTATAGAAACTTCTGAAAGATTGGCTGCAAATAGCAAAGTAACTTTGGGCAAAATTATGACTATTGAAACAAAAAACAGTTCTAATGAAACTGTAGGAACCAACAGCAATAATAATTTTCAATCGTTTAGTAAAGGTATGGGAGGACGTGGAGTTTCCTCTAGCGGAGATTTAATAAATTATACCATAAAAGTATTTGTAGAAACCGAATTATTAAATTAAAAATGATTTTGTATTTTTATACTTTAAAAATTACTAAAGTATGCCTCTTCCAATAATAAATTCTATTGCTTCATGGGTACTTAAACAGCGTATCCATCAAATAGAATTGTTTTTAAAATATCCGCACGAAGTTCAAAATGAGCTACTTTTAAACCTCATTAGAAATTGTGAAAAAACAGTTATTGGAAATAAATACGACTTTGCTTCTATAAAAAATTACGAAGCTTTTGCCGAAAGAGTTCCTATATCGGCCTACGAAGATTTGGAACCTATGATAGAAGAAACTAGAAAAGGATATCAAAATATTTTTTGGCATACACCTATAAAATGGTTTGCTAAATCTAGTGGTACTACCAATGCTAAAAGCAAATTTATACCCGTAAGCAATGAAGCACTAGAAGACTGCCACTACAAAGGCAGTAAAGATTTGTTGTGTATGTATTTAAACAACAATGAAAACTCTGAAATGTTTCTAGGAAAAAGTTTACGCTTGGGCGGAAGTTCGCAAATTTATGAAAACAACAACACGTTTTTTGGAGATTTATCGGCTATATTAATTGAAAATATGCCTATGTGGGCAGAGTTTAGCAGTACTCCAAGCAACAAAACATCTTTAATGAGCGAATGGGAGGCAAAGCTTACTGCCATTATAAACGAAACAAAACAAGAAAATGTAACGAGCTTTGCAGGTGTACCTTCGTGGATTTTAGTATTAATGAATAGAATACTACAAGAAACAGGTAAAAGTAATTTAATAGAACTTTGGCCAAATTTGGAGGTCTATTTTCATGGAGGTGTGAGTTTTGAACCTTACAGAGAACAATATAAATCATTGCTACCAAAATCTGATTTTAAGTATTATGAGATTTACAACGCCAGCGAGGGATTTTTTGCCATTCAAGATTTAAATTATTCCAACGATTTACTATTAATGCTAGACTATGGTATATTTTACGAATTTATACCTATGGAAACATTTGGCACCACGCACCAAAAAACAATCCGACTAAACGATGTAGAGCTTCATAAAAATTATGCGGTTGTTATTACTACAAATGCTGGATTATGGCGTTATTTAATAGGCGATACAGTACGTTTTACCTCGCTAAAACCTTATCGAATAAGAGTTTCGGGAAGAACAAAACACTATATTAATGTTTTTGGAGAAGAACTTATGGTAGAAAATACCGATATGGCACTAGCAACAACATGCAAAAATTTTAATTGCGAAGTAAAAGATTATACCGTGGCTCCAATATTTATGCACGGAAAAGAAAAAGGAGCACACGAATGGATTATAGAATTTTCAAAATGTCCAGACGATGTTAAAGCTTTTGAACAAGAACTTGACAAAACTTTGCAATCTCTTAACTCAGATTATGAGGCAAAACGCTATAATAATATGACCTTAAATTTGCTTAAAATAAATGTGGCGCGTGAAAATTTATTTTATGATTGGCTTAAAACAAAAAACAAATTAGGCGGTCAAAATAAAATACCTAGACTTTCAAACCAAAGAGATTATTTGGAACAATTATTAGAAATGAATCAACAATAAATAGCTTTTGACAATAAAAAACTATGAAAAAACTAATCATTATCTTATATCTCGCTTGTTTTATAGCTTCTTGTGGCCCTAAACGAGCTTGTTATAAAAGATGTGCCAACACCACTACAGCACTATCAACAACTTGCTAGAAAATTCAATTCTGTAAAAGGTTCAAGCTCTTGAGGTTCTTTGTTTTGCAAAAACAAACGAGCTGTAAGGTTTCCTTTTAATACAATATGATTACCTTTTACATCAAGCCAACTACCTTCTCGTAAACCTAATACAGGCTGTTTATTGTAGACTAAAAACTCTTGTATTCTCGTTTCTCTTGTTTCGCCATTGTGTTTTAAATCTGGATTAGGATCTAAATAATGCGGATTTATATTAAACGGTACAACCCCCAATGTTTCAAAACTCGGCGGATATACAATAGGCATATCATTTGTAGTTTTTATTGAAACTCCTGTAATATTACTGCCTGCACTACAACCCAAATAAGGTGTACCATTTTCAATTACTTCTTTTAAAGTATCCATCAAATTATAGCTATACAAATCGTTTACAAGTACAAAGGTATTTCCTCCTCCCACAAAAATCGCTTCTGCTTCATACAATGCTTTTTGTTTATCTTCAAATTCATGCAAACCAATAACTTTTTTGTTTATTTTTTTTAATGCGTGAGCTACTTTTTGGGTATACTCGTTATGAGAAATACCACTAGGTCTTGCAAATGGAATAAACGTTACAACAGATACATTTGCAAAATGATGTGCCAACTCGGGCAATAAATATTCTAAATATTCTTCTCCAAAAAGCGTAGATGTACTTGCTATAATTAAATTTTTCATCGGAATACTATATTTTTATCAAAAATAAGAATTAACAAAATATTATAGCCTATTTGTGATTTTTTTTAGACCACACAAAATTATTTTTACAAAAAAAACATCTTGAACTACAAACTAATAGCTGTCTTTTTACTGCTTGCTTTTTTTGGCAACGCCCAGCAAAACGCAAACCGTCAATTTATTAGAGGAAAAATTATTTCTACTGCCAAAGATTTAGAAAACATCAATATAGTAAACAAAAATACCAATACTATTACAACTACAGAAATTGGCGGCTATTTTGAAATTAACACCAAAGAAGGCGATACTTTGCAATTTTCTTCTGTTCAATTTCAAACAAAAACAGTTATTGTAACACGAGAGAACGTTACTTCAAAGGAGTTGTTTTTTGTTGAGCTTATTTCTTTAACTAGAAATCTAGAAGAAGTAATCATTAAACAATATCCAAACATCAATGCCGTTTCACTTGGTATTTTAAATAAAAGTCCGAAAGAATATACTGTAGCCGAAAGACGCTTGTACACAGGCACCAATGGCACAAAAAATCTATATGGCTTAAACACGTCTATTTCATTTGATAGAATTTTAAACGGAATTACAGGTAAGACCAAAACACTCAAAAAAGATATTGAGGTAGAACAAAAAGAAACTGCAATAGAAAAACTAGAGCATGAATACGACGACTACATACTACAAACCAAATATAAAATTCCTAAAGACTACATTATGGGGTTCAAGTTTTTTTTGGTCGAAAATGAAACGTTTCTAAAAGCATTATTATCCAACAACAAGTTGAACACTTCTTTTTATATAACACAATTGGCAAGTGATTTTCTAGAAACCATTAAACCATAATCTATATATATTTGTATATGATATTTCGATATACATTGTGTGTTTTAATATTTGCTATTGCAACTATTCTTGGTTATTCACAAAACCAAATACACGGCATTGTGGTAACCGATAGAAATAATGCCTTAGAAAACATTAATGTAACCAATTTAATATCAAAAAAACAAACGGTAACCAATGAAAAAGGAATGTTTACTATTGCTGCAGAACTTAATGATGCTATTAAAATAAGCTCTGTACAATATGAAGATTATTATATAAAAGTTGATCAAAAAACAATAAACAACAACAATATAGTAATAAAGTTAATCGCCAAAAGCTATGAGCTTCAACAAGTAAACATTGTAAAACTCGATGCTTATAAAATGGGCATTATAAATTACAAACCCAAACAATATACGGTAGCACAACGCAGGCAATATTCAAACTCTTTTGCTGGAGGCGGACTTGTAGTAGGTCTTATCAATGCCATAAATGGAAAAAGCAAAATGCTTAAAAAAATTGTTGCCGAAGAAAAACGCTATGATATTATAATATACTTAAAAACGGTTTTTCCTGATGATTATGTTGTTCAAAATTTTAAAATTCCGTTAGAATATAGTAACGGTTTTCGATATTATGCGTCGTATAATCAAGAGGTAGTAGAACTTTGTAAACAAAAAAAAGTAATGGATTTACAATTTTTATTAACTAAACTTGCAGTAGATTACCTACAAACAATTAAAGAATGAAACTTTGGAGCTATCTAATTTTCTTGATTTCGATATCTATGTTTTCTCAACAAACCATAGCTCTTAACGGTTTAATTACTACACAACGAAATAATTCTGTAACTCAAGCCAACATTGTCAATTTATCTACCAATGCTACTGCGGTAAGCAACGAAAATGGTTATTTTACCATAGAAGTAAAACTCAATGATGCCTTAAAAATAAGCCACATACAATATGAAGAGTTTTATATAAAAATAGACGAGACAACATTAAAAAACAAAGCCATTACCATAAAACTCAACGCTAAAAATTATGAGTTGGATAATGTAAATATTGTAAAACTCGACGCCCAAAAATTAAGAATCATCAATTATACGCCAAAAAAATATACTGTTGCCGAAAGAAGATTACGCACAGCAGGTCAATTTAAACCTTATCAACTTATTTTAATTCCCTTTGGAGGAATGCCTCTAGACCCTGTATTTAATGCTATATCGGGCAGAACTGCTATGCTCAAAAAAGAAGTAGAAATAGAGAAAAAAGAAAAATTAGTAGAGCAACTCAACCAATCTTATACAGATGCTGTTTTACAAACCAAATACCATATTCCGCAAGAATACACAGAAGGGTTTCGGTATTTTTTGGCTGAAAATGCTGAGTTTTCAAACCTATACAAGCTAGGCAATTCTATAAAAACAGATTTAAAAATGAGTGAATTATCTGTAGAATATTTAAAAATTATCAATGAAAAATAAAATATTTTTACTACTATTAACATTAGTATTAAGCGGCTTTGGCTTACATAAATTTTATGTGGCTATGTACCAAGTAAGCTACAATAAACCACAAAAAAGAATAGAAATTACCACACGTATTTTTGCAGATGATATAAGTGTAGCAATACAAAATGAGTTTCATCAAAAAATAGATTTTACCAAAAATAATAGCCCACAAGAAATTGAATTTTTAAAAAAATATTTCAGTTCTCATTTAAAATTTTCGGTAAACAATAGCACTAAAAATTTGATTTTTATTTCAAAAGAAATCGAAGACAATACACTTATTTGTTATTTAAAAATTAACGATGTTACTAAAATTTCTGCCTTAAAAGTAGAAAACACTGTATTAACAGATGTATTTACCGAGCAACAAAACATCGTTCAATCAAATATTAATAATGATAAAAAAACGCTGCTACTTTCTGCAGAAAATTATAAAGGATTGTTAAAATAAATCATTAAAAAATTACTTTCGCATTTTTTAAATTATTTTTATTGCAAAAATCTGTATTACAATAACGTA
Source organism: Flavobacterium croceum DSM 17960 (assembly GCF_002917885.1). Lineage (GTDB taxonomy): Bacteria > Bacteroidota > Bacteroidia > Flavobacteriales > Flavobacteriaceae > Flavobacterium > Flavobacterium croceum. The sequence goes on along the minus strand of NZ_PQNY01000010.1, from coordinate 47,313 downwards.
TGACAAAATATCTTAGCCTTGTTGTAGCTCTAAACCTATTTGTGGCTCACGCACAACAAACCCCTCAAAAAGTTTCAGAAAAAAATGTAGACAAGTTTGCCCAAATGTACGATTTGCTTGCTACTCCAAATATGTACCGTACAGCCTCTGGAGCACCTGGGCCAGAATACTATCAACAACAAGCCGATTACAAAATAAATATTGAACTTGACGATAAAAACCAAAAACTTTTTGGCGAAGAAACCATAACCTATACCAATAATGCCAAAGAAACACTCGATTATCTTTGGGTACAATTAGACCAAAACCAACAAGCAAAAAACTCATTATCTCCTTTACAAAATGGAGAAAAAACAGACCCCGCAATCTCTGCACAATCATTTTCTAGAAAATATTTAGAAGAAGACTTTGATGGTGGTTTTCGCATAGAATTTGTAAAAGATATGACAGGAAAACCAATGACTTACACCATCAATCAAACCATGATGCGTATAGAAATACCCAATGGTTTAAAACATAAAGAAAAAATAAGTTTCTCTATAAAATGGTGGTACAACATTAACAACTATCTATTAGATGGAGGTCGTTCGGGATATGAACATTTTGACACAGATGGTAACAATCTTTACATTTTGGCACAATTTTACCCTCGAATGGCGGTTTATAATGATGTAGAAGGTTGGCAAAACCAGCAATTTTGGGGCGCAGGAGAATTTGCGCTACCTTTTGGAAATTTTGAAGTAAATATTACCGTACCTGCAGACCACATTATGGAAGCAACGGGCACTTTGCTTAATAGAAATGAAGTATTTACACCTGCTCAACTTACACGATACGCTCAAGCCGAAAAATCGTTTGACAAACCCGTTGTAGTAGTTACACAAGATGAAGCTATAGCTGCCGAGAAAGGGTTTGCAACACAGAAAAAAACATGGAAATTCAAAGCCGAAAACGTACGTGATTTTGGTATTGCTACCTCTAGAAAATTTATTTACGATGCTATGGCTGTACAGCTAGGAGGTAAAACAGTTATGGCTGTATCGGTATATCCAAAAGAAGGAAACCCGCTATGGGGTGAATATTCTACTCGCGTTGTAGCACATACTTTAAAGAGTTATTCTGCACATACTTTTGATTATCCATACCCAAAAGCAGTTTCTGTACACGCACAAGACCAAGGTATGGAGTACCCTATGATTTGCTGGAATTGGGGACGACCAGAACCAAACGGAACTTACTCTGATAGAGTAAAAAACGGAATGATAAGCGTTATTGTACATGAAGTAGGGCACAACTTTTTTCCAATGATTGTAAATAGTGATGAACGTCAATGGACTTGGATGGACGAAGGTTTAAACTCTTTTTGCGAATATATGGCATTAAAAGAATGGGATGCAAACTTCCCTGCCGATAGAGGTCCTGCCAAAAAAATTGTTCCTTATATGAGTGGCGACCAAAAAGGGCTAGAACCCATTATGACTAATTCAGAAAACATTCGACAGTTTGGAAACAATGCCTATGGAAAACCAGCTGCTGCTTTAAATATTTTAAGAGAAACTGTAATGGGAAAAGAGCTTTTTGATTATGCTTTTAAAACCTATGCAAATAGATGGAAATTCAAACACCCTACTCCAGAAGATTTTTTTAGAACGATGGAAGATGCCTCTGCTTTCGATTTAGATTGGTATTGGAGAGGTTGGTTTTATACTACCGACAATAATGATATTGCAATAAAAGCAGTAAAACGCTATTTTGTAAGTAATGAACCTAGCCAAAATGTACAAGAATTTTTAAAGAAAAAAAGACAGCGAAATGCACCACAAGGCGAAATGGTTTACATGATTGACGAAACCTCAACCGACATGAAACCTCAACTTAATAAAGAGTTTCAAATAAAAGACTTTCAAGCATTAGACCAATATGTAAACCAACATTTTAGTGTAGAAGAAAAGGCAAAACTAAATCAGCCTAAGTATTTTTATCAGATAGATTTTGAAAAATTGGGAGGCTTGGTTATGCCTATACTTGTTGAACTTACTTTTGAAGATGGAACAAAAGAAACTCATAAATTTCCAGCACAAATTTGGCGTATGAACGACAAAGAAGTAAGCAGAACTTTTGCTACAAAAAAGCAAATTTCGAAAATTGTAATAGACCCACAAGAAGAAACTGCCGACGTAGACACAACCAACAATGTATGGCCTAAACAAGAAATAAAATCAAAATTTGAGTAAATTACAGTAAACAAGTCAATTTATTATAAATTTGCACTATAATATTTAAGTTATGTTTGGAATAAGCGGCGGAGAATTGGTTTTTATAATTATTGTGGGTATTATGTTACTTGGTCCTGATAAAATACCTGGTGCTATGCGTACTTTTGGCAAATTTATGGCCAATGTAAAACACGCTACCAACGAAATTAAAACCGAAATACAAAAAAGTGCCGATATACAAGACTTACAATCTTCTATAAAAAGTATTTCAAACCCTATCGAAAACGAAGTTGAGCGCATAAAATCGAGTGTTGGTTTACCCGATTTGAACAACATTACAAGCGATATTACACAACAAATAACACAAGAAGCAAAACCACTTCAAGAAAACATTGAAGACATTACTGGACCTATAAAACGACAAATGTAATGTTTGAAAAAATTATAGCACTAGACAAACAGCTTATTGTTTACCTCAATAATCTAGGTTCTAAAAATTTTGACTGGTTTTGGCTTTTGGCTACAAAGCAATTTAATTGGGCTCCAATATTTATTTTTGTTTTTTATCTTTTATACAAAAAAATAGGACTTAAAAAATTTGGATGGGCGATATTTTTTATTGCTCTCATTATACTTTTTGCCGATCAAACTGCCAATTTATTTAAAAATTCGTTTGAGCGAGTACGCCCTTGTAATGATTTATCTATTGTAAAAAATTTGAGGATTTATTGGGACAAGAGTGGCTCTTTCAGTTTTTTTTCTGGGCATGCTACCAACTCTATGGCTACTGCACTATTTGTATATTTGCTATTAAAACCATATTATAAAAATGCGTTTTTACTTTTTTTATTTCCATTAATTTTTGCATATAGCCGCATTTACCTTGGATTGCATTTTCCATTAGACATTCTTACAGGTTACTTATTTGGAGCGATTTATGGTTTTATTTTCTATAAAATATTTCAAAAGAAAATACTATTTCGTTAATTATTTTACAAAACTCTACTTACAGTAAGCCCATCTCTAATGGGTAACAACACCGTTTCTACTCTTGGATCTTCATTAACCATTTTATTAAATTCCAACAATGCTTTTGTACTCTTGTCGTTTGGTTTAATTTCTTCAAGAATTTTACCGCTCCAAAGCACGTTATCTGAAAGTATAACACCTCCTTTATTCATCATAGGAACAATTAAATTAAAATAGTTACTATAGTTTTCTTTATCGGCATCTATAAAAACCAAGTCGTATGTTTTGTTTAGGTTTGGTATAATTTCTAAAGCGTTTCCAAGATGTTGTTTAATTTGAGTTCCAAATAACGAAGCATCAAAAAAACTACGCTGAAAGTCAAACAATTCTTCATTATTATCTAACGTATCTATGATACCTTTTTCTTGAAGCCCTTCGGCTAAACAAAGTGTAGCGTAGCCTGTATAGGTTCCTATCTCTAAAATATGTAAAGGCTGCACTAGCTTTGAAATCATACTTAACACTCTTCCTTGAAAATGACCACTCAACATGCGAGGCTGTAGTATTTTTTGATGAGTTTCTTTGTTAAGTTTTGCCAACAATGCGGGTTCTGGTTGCGAGTGTTTGGCAACATAATCTTCCAACTCTTCAGATATAAAGTGCATAACGTTTATTTTAAACAACAAAAATAGTAATTTCAATTTCAATGACAATTTCAATGACAATTTCAATGGCAAACTCAATAGAAATGGCAATAGAGATTTGAATAACGAAAATGCTACAATGCTAAATTATGTAGAGAAATTGGGTATTAATATCATTAGTAGTATTTTTGCAACATGGTAGATAAAAAAGACATCAGAAGTTTAACCAAAGATCAATTGCGTGATTTTTTTGTAGCACAAGGAGACAAATCCTTTCGTGGTAACCAAGTATATGAATGGCTTTGGAGCAAAGGTGCGCATAGCTTTGATGATATGACCAATTTATCTAAAACTACCCGTTTGCAGCTAGAACAAAACTTTGTAATCAATCACATAAAGGTAGATACCATGCAACGTAGTGAAGATGGTACGGTAAAAAATGCTGTTCGCCTACACGATGATTTGGTTGTAGAAAGTGTACTAATACCTACCAACACTCGCACTACAGCTTGTGTATCGAGCCAAGTGGGTTGTAGTTTGGATTGTAATTTTTGTGCCACGGCGCAACTCAAAAGAATGCGTAACCTAAACCCTGATGAAATTTACGACCAAGTAGTAGCTATAGACAGGGAAAGTCGCTTGTATTACAACCGTCCTTTGTCTAACATTGTTTTTATGGGAATGGGAGAACCTTTAATGAACTATCCAAACGTTATAAAAGCAATAGATAAAATCACATCGGAAGAAGGGTTGGGTATGTCTCCAAAACGAATTACAGTATCTACATCTGGCATATCTAAAATGATAAAAAAAATGGCAGATGATAATGTAAAATTTAAACTGGCTGTTTCTTTACACTCTGCTATAGAGGAAACCCGAAACCAAATAATGCCGTTTACTAAAAACTTCCCGCTTATAGAACTTAGAGAAGCTTTGAGCTATTGGTATAAAAAAACAAAAAGTAAAATAACATTTGAATATGTTGTATGGAAAGATATTAACGACGATAAAAAGTCTATAGAGGCTCTTGTTAAATTTTGTAAACACGTACCTTGTAAAGTAAACCTTATAGAGTACAACCCGATAGACGATGGCATGTTTCAGCAAGCCAATCAAAACGCTTTGGAAGCTTATATTAAAGCGCTAGAAGACAATCAAATTGTAGCAAAAGTACGCCGTAGCAGAGGAAAAGACATTGATGCTGCTTGCGGACAACTGGCAAATAAATCTTAGTACAACGATAGGTTTTTTATCGTAAAAATTCAATTTCTAAAAAAAGAAATCAAACTCATTACCAAATAATTGATTTTTATACCAATAAAAAAATCCCGAAAATAATTCGGGATTTTTAGTCATTATTAAGTAAGAATATTATTGTTTTTCTGGCATTAATATACCTATCACTTTATCTTTAGATAAATATTTTTTAGCTACATCTTGCAATTCTTTTGCTGTTAGTGCTTTAATAGTATCTTCGGCTTTTAGCACCTCATCATACGATATTCCGTAAGTATATGATTTGATAAAATTACTCATCCAAAACTTATTTTCTTTTATATTCTTTTTATAGTCTTGGAGTTCAGCTTCTTTAAATTTATCCAAATCTTTAGCTTCTGGACCATTGTCTATTATTTTTTGTAGTTCATTTAATGCTGATGCTGTTAGTTTTTCTGCATTTTCTGGACCACAAGGAAAACCTATATTAAAACTGTACGAACCGTATGGCACTTTGTTCATTGAACCACGAGCTGAAATTCCATATACACCACTTTCAGACTCACGAAGTTGTTCTATCAATTTAATAGTAAGTACCTCACCTAGAGCTCGCATAGCCAAAGCTTCTTTTGCAGAGTAAGTCGTATCTCCGTAATACATTATAGTTACATTACTTTTGGGATCAGTACCTTTGTTTACTACAATTTTTTGGTCGCCTTTTAGCATTCTGTAGCCTAAATCTTTGGCAACTTCTTTAGTTGATGTACTTGGTAAAGATGCAATATATTTTTTTGAAAACTCTTTAATTGCATTTTCATCTACATTTCCAACAAAAAAGAATTCAAAATCGCCTGCATTGGCAAATCTTTCTTTGTATTTGTTGTAGGCAAATTCGTAATCTGTTGCTTGCCAAGCTTTATCATCTGGAATTAAACCTAAAAAGCGAGGATTATCTTTATTTAATTGTTTGTAAAACTCTTGCTGAAAATAAAAGCTAGGTTGCGACGCAAAGTTTTTAAACATACCATTTTGTTTGTCTTTGTAACCATTAAATGCTTCTTTATCTAAATTCAAATCTGTAAAGTACGCATGAATCATTTGAAATAAATATTCGGCATCTTTTGGTGTAGCAGAACCTTTTAAACCTTCGGTTGTTGGGTTTACATAAGGTCGAACATTTACAATTTTACCGTTTAAAAATTTATTAATGTCATTAAGTTTTAATCCTGAATACCCTGCTTCTGGCAAACCATTCATAGCAAATTGTACTTTTTTCAAATCTTCATTAGAAATCGTGTTTGTACCTCCAAAACTTATAGCTTCAAAAAGCAATTCATCATTTTTAAAGTCGGTATTTTTGTAGGTTACTTTGGTTCCATTAGACAAGATTAAAGTATTTGTACCTGCTTTTTCATTTTTTTCTTCTTTTACTATAGTTCCAGCTGTAACATTTTTGCGCAATAAACTTGTGGCTACGGCTGTATCTTCATACGGTTTAATATCGGCATCTGATACTTTTAAGGCATCCAAAACTTGTTGTTCTGTTGGCTTATTATAACCCTCTTTTTCTGGTGCTGTAAGTACTACTACTCTATTTTCGTCAGAAATGTATTTTTTTATTATTGCATTTGTTTCTTCTAGTTTAATTGATGGCAATATTTTTTTCACCATGTCATAAGTCCATTCTATACCAGGTGTTGGTTCTTTTTCTAAGAAATGCGATTGGTATTCTTGTACATAACGCTCAGATTCTGTTTTGTTTCTGTCATTGTACATGTTTTCAAAATTTACTAAAAAGTCGGCTTTGGCTCTTTCTAATTCTCCATTGGTAAATCCGTATTTTTTTGCTTTTTCGTTTTCTTTAACCAATACTTTTAATGCGTCCAATTGTTTTGTTTCGTCCATCATTGCAAAAGACTGGTAAGCTTCTTTATTTCTGGCAAATGTACCTCCGTGGTAAGAGTATCCAAATGTAAAAGGAGGTGTTGAAGAGTTGGTTAATTCTTGTAAACGGTTGTTAAGCATTGTGGTAAAAAGCCCTTCTACAAGTTCGTCTTTTAAATCGGCAAGAGTAACAGTTGGTTTTGGTGCGTCTTTATCTTTGTATAACAATTGTACTTGTGCGTTACTCTCTTCTTTATCGGTTTCTACCGCAATAAATGTTTCTTTATGGTTTGGTACATCAAATGTTTTTCTAGGCTTTTCATTTTTTGGATTTTGATAGCCCGCAAAATGTTCTTTTATTTTTTGCTCCATTTGCGCCACATCGATATCTCCAACTACAATTACTGCCATTAAATTTGGTCGGTACCAATCTTTGTAAAAACTCGTTAATTTATCGTATTTAAAATTTTCTAGTATCTCTTTTTTTCCAATAGGCATACGTTTTGCATATTGCGAATTGTACATCATTTTGGGTAAATAACGTTCCATCATTCGCTTGTCTGCACCTAGTCCGATTCTATATTCTTCAAGTACTACACCACGTTCTTTATCTATTTCTTCTGGTGTTAAATTGGCATTGAATGCCCAATCTTCTAAAATTTGAAATCCTTTTTCAATTTTTTCTGGATTATCAGCAGGAATGGGTAAAAAATAAACTGTTTCATCAAAACTTGTATAAGCATTAAGATGCTGTCCAAACTTTACACCAATGCTTTGTAAATAATCTACAAGTTGGTTTTTTGGAAAGCGTTTGGTTCCATTAAAACACATATGCTCCATAAAGTGAGCCAAACCTTGTTGGTCGTCGTTTTCCAGTATAGAACCTGCATTAACTACAAGTCGTAAATCTACTTTTTTTTCAGGCTTACTGTTTTTTCTAATGTAATAGGTAAGACCATTTTTAAGCTTTCCTGTTTTTACATTTGGATCAAACGGAATGTTGCTCTTAAGGTCTTGGGCGATCATAGCAGCCGGAATAGCTACCCATAATAATAAGGCTTTGTTAAATAATTTCATATATCTATTTTTAGAGTGGTATAAACTTAAACTATAACTCAAAAAGTTTTATTTTATTATAAAATAATTAACACATTTATTCCGTTATAACACTATTTGGCATTAAAATAGCAGTGAATTTTTTTTATCTTTACAGAAAAATACGATGAAACATTTTAAATCTTGGTGGTTATATTTATTTTGTATTTCATTCTCCATAGTGGCGCAAGAAACTGAAGTCGCTCCTCCTTTTAATATAAAAACTGTTTCTTTTGTTCAAAGCGGTCAAAATACAGTTCCTATATTTCAATTGGGTGATAGTTTTGAATTTCAATTTGACGATTTGTATGCCAATGAAGCAGATTATTATTATACTATAACCCATTGCGATTACGATTGGAATCCTTCGCAACTTTCAAAGAATGAATACATTGTTGGATTTGACGATCAGCGTATACAAGAATATATTAATTCATCGAATTGCTTGCAAGTATATTCGCATTACAGGCTTACATTTCCGAATAAATTTACTACGGGTTTTAGAGTGAGTGGAAATTATATACTTACTATACTAAACAATGATAAAGAAGTTGTTTTAACCCGAAAATTCATACTCTATGAAAATATGGTTTCTGTGCCACTGCAAATTAAAAAAGCTCGAAATGTAAATGATATTCCCTACAAACAAAATTTAGATTTTAGTATAAAAACAGAAGCTTTCACTTTTCAAAATCCATTAAAAAATGTAAAAGTAATGTTGTTGCAAAATGGCAATATAAATTCTGCAATAACCAATATAAAGCCTATGTACACTATAGGTAATGAACTCATTTACAAATATGATGCTGAAACACAATTTTGGGGCGGAAATGAGTATTTATACTTTGACAATAAAATAATTAGAAATGCAAACAATGCCATATCGTATGTAGACACCAATGGAGGCTTATACAATGCACATTTGTACACCAACGAAGCCAGAGCCAATAAACCTTATACCTATTGGCCCGATGTTAACGGAAATTTTGTAATAAACAACGTTGGTGCACAAAACAACCAAAACGAAGCAGATTACGCTTGGGTTTATTTTTCTCTATCTGCTCCTTCAAATTACAGCAAAGGCAGTGTTTATGTTACTGGAATGTTTAATAACTATGCCCTAACAGATGAAAACAAAATGGAGTACAACACAAAATCAGGACTTTACGAAAAGGCTATATTAATAAAACAAGGGTTTACCAACTATAAGTATACTCTTGTTGATAATGCAGGAAAGATCGACCATCAAAATGCTATAGACGGCAATCATTTTCAAACCGAAAACAATTATATAGTACTTACCTATTACCGAGAAAACAACCAACGATACGACAGAATAATAGGTAGAGGAATTGCGAGTTCTACCGATATGATTAATTAACATTTTTTGAAACTAAATTAACATCGGTATTGATTGCTTTTTTGTAATTTTACCAAAACAAAACAAATGATTTCGCAAATTACAAGAGGTATTAAAATTTCTGTACTTACTGGTTTTGAAGGCACTTACTTTAAAAACCACCGCTTGCATTTTGCCTTTTCTTATGAAATTACAATAGAAAACCAAAGTAAAGATTCTGTACAACTAAATGCACGGCACTGGGAAATTTACGACTCATTAAACCATTTAGAAATTGTAGATGGCGAAGGCGTAATAGGTAAAAAACCTGTGCTAAAACCAGGAGAAAAACACACTTACTCTTCGGGCTGTTTACTCACTTCGCCTATAGGCGCTATGAAAGGTTTTTATGATATGATTAATTTCACTACATCAAAAAAATTTAAGGTAATTGTTCCGTCATTCAAACTGATGGCTCCATTTGCCATGAATTAATTATTACTATCCATTCTTTCATTAGAATAAAACGAATTACAGCACCCTGTAATACAAATTCGAAAAAACCTTTGTACTTTTGTTTTCTATATTTATATACTATAAATACAGTACTCAATTGTAAAAAAAATACACCGTATAATTAACAAAAAACAACACTATGTCTAAAGGATTTTTTAATGTACCCAAAGCAGTAAACGAACCTGTAAAATCATACGCACCTGGTTCTACAGAAAGAGAAACTGTTGCTAATGCTTATAAACAAATGTGGAATTCTCAAGTAGAAGTTCCGATCTATATAGGCAATGAAGAAATCAAAACAGGAGATACTAAAACAATGTCTGCTCCACACGACCATCAACATGTAGTGGGTATATACCATCAGGCAAATAGAGAATTGGTAGAAAAAGCCATTGCATCTGCCTTAGAAGCTAGAGCAAAATGGGCATCTCTTAGTTGGGAACATAGAGCAAGTATATTTTTAAAAGCAGCCGAACTTTTAGCAGGCCCATACCGAGCAAAAATAAATGCAGCAACAATGATTGCTCAATCAAAAACAATACATCAAGCAGAAATAGATGCCGCTTGCGAATTGATTGATTTTTTGAGATATAATGTAGAATTTATGACTCAAATTTACAAAGATCAACCCAAATCAGATTCGTCGATGTGGAATAGAGTAGAATACCGACCATTGGAAGGTTTTGTATATGCCATAACGCCTTTTAATTTTACAGCAATATCTGGAAATCTTCCATCTAGCGCTGCCTTAATGGGTAACGTAGTAGTTTGGAAACCTGCAGCAACACAAGTTTATTCTGCCAATGTGATTATGCAAGTATTTAAAGAAGCTGGTCTTCCAAATGGCGTAATCAACATGATTACAGGCGATTCTGGAATGATTTCTGACGTAATATTATCAAACCCTCATTTAGCTGGGGTTCATTTTACGGGATCTACAGGCGTTTTTAATGATATTTGGAAAACAATAGGACAAAATATTGCCTCTTATAAAACCTATCCAAGAATTGTAGGTGAAACTGGAGGAAAAGATTTTATTATTGCACACCCTAGCGCTAATGCAAAACAAGTAGCTACAGGAATATCTCGTGGTGCTTTTGAATTTCAAGGACAAAAGTGTAGTGCCGCATCGAGAGTTTACCTACCAAAAAGTTTATGGGCAGATGTAAAATCGTTCTTAGAGGCCGATTTACAATCTATGAAAATGGGTTCACCAGAAGACATGAGTAACTTTATTACAGCCGTAATTTCTGAAGCTTCTTTTGACAAACTTGCTCGCTATATAGACCAAGCGAAAAATGATAGTGATGCAGAAGTGGTTATAGGAGGAAATTACGATAAATCTAAAGGGTATTTTATAGAACCTACTGTAATACTTACTACAAACCCTAAATACGCTACTATGGAAACCGAGCTTTTTGGCCCTGTGGTAACTATTTATGTGTATGAAGATGCACAATGGCAAGAAGCTCTAAAATTGGTAGACGAAACATCAGAATATGCATTAACAGGTGCGGTATTTAGCAAATGTAGATATGCTATAGAAGAAGCTACTGTAGCTTTACAAAATGCAGCTGGAAATTTCTACATAAACGATAAACCTACAGGAGCCGTAGTTGGTATGCAACCTTTTGGAGGAGCTAGAGGCTCTGGTACAAATGACAAAGCGGGCTCGGCACAAAATTTACTGCGTTGGGCTTCTGTAAGAACAATAAAAGAAACTTTTGTAACACCAGAAGATTATAGATATCCATTTTTAGGATAATATATAAATCGAGAATATAAACCAAACGCCCGAATTTTAAGTAAAAATTCGGGCGTTGTTATTTTTGTGTAATATTCTGTTAAAGCATTACTTTTTATACTTCAAAGGCAAATGCACTACTTTTTTGGTTTCAAAAAAATCATCTTCAAAAAAATCAGACAAATCGTACAAAGTGGCTTTTGGAAAATCTTTTAATTCTTCTGATAAATCCCCTCCTTTTAAATACAAAATTCCGTTGGACAACTCGTGTGTTGATTTTTTCTTTACTTTATCTTTAACCCAATTTACAAAATCGGGCATATTGGTAACGGCTCTACTTACAATGAAATCGAATTCTTCATTTACTTTTTCAGCACGCATTTGCTCTGCTTTTACATTTTGTAAACCTAAAGCTGCTGCTACTTCTTGAACCACTTTTATTTTTTTGGCAATAACATCTATTAAATAAAAATTAGTTTCTGGAAAAAGTATCGCCAATGGCACACCTGGAAAACCTCCTCCTGTACCAACATCTAGAATATTAGCGTCTTTTTGAAACGACATAACTTTGGCAATTCCCAACGAATGTAACACATGGCGTGTATAGAGTTCATCTATATCTTTTCTAGAAATAACATTAATTTTTGCATTCCAATCTTGATACAAACCTTGCAACATAGCAAATTGTTGTAGCTGATTTTCAGTAAGATTAGGAAATTGCTTATTAATTTCTTCCATAAATATCATTTTTGCAAAAATACCACTTTTAACAGATAAATATGATGTTTATCATTTTAAAAAAAATTATATTAATTACCTTTGGCAAAATTTATATTAAAAAAATGAATACAAACACACCTGTTTTTTCAAAACAAGATAGCTTAAAGTTCTTTAGAACACTAAATAAAAGAGTAAACGATTATTTTAAAGAAAATAATATTGAAAAAACTGGAAATTGGAAATTGCATTTAAAAACCATTGTTATGTTTTGCATTTTCTTAACGCCTTATTTTTTCTTGTTGGCTATGGATATGCCTTTTTGGGTGTATTTACTATTAAATGTAGTGATAGGAATTGGTATGGCTGGCGTTGGAATGAATGTAATGCACGATGGAAATCATGGTGCTTATTCTAAAAAAAGTTGGATTAATAAAATAATGGGCGGTAGCATTTACATATTGGCTGGAAATGTTTACAATTGGCAAGTACAACACAATGTTTTACACCATACTTACACCAATATATTAGGTCATGATGAAGATTTGGAAGCGGGAAGAATATTACGCTTTAGCCAAACTTCAAAATGGTACAAACATCATAAATTCCAGCACTTTTACTCTATATTTTTATATGGTTTACTTACTTTCAATTGGGCTATTACTACCGATTTTATGCAAATGAAAAGGTACCTAAAAAGAAAGTTATCGTATGGTGAATTTAAAAGTCCGGCTATTAGATGGACAACCTTAGTGATTACCAAAGCCATTTATTTTTCAATTTGGATTGTTGTACCTATTGCCATTGGAGGTATTTCTTGGTGGAAAGTAGTATTGGGCTTTATTGTAATGCATTATACAGCTGGGTTAATATTAAGCGTTGTATTCCAATTAGCTCATGTGGTAGAACATACCGAAAACCCTATGCCAAATGAAGAAGGAGAAATGCAAAATACTTGGGCAGTACATCAATTGTATACTACGGCAAACTTTGCACCAAAAAACTGGTTGATAAACTATTATACAGGCGGTTTGAATCATCAAATTGAACACCATATTTTTCCAAACATTAGTCATGTTCATTACAATAAAATTGCCGAATTTGTAAAACAAACGGCAAAAGAATGTAATTTACCTTATTACGAATTTAAAACTACTCGAGCAGCTATTGCTTCACATTTTAAACATTTAAAAGAATTAGGCAAAAAACCACAAATGGCTTAATTACAACAAACTAACCTCTACTCTATTGTTATGAATATATTGTCCGATCGTATTAATCAACTTTCTACATCGCAAACCTTAGCTATGGCTGCGTTAGCTAGAGAACTCAAAGCGCAAGGCAAAGATATTATTAGTTTAAGCTTGGGAGAACCCGATTTTAACACACCCGACTTTGTAAAAGAAGCCGCAAAAAAAGCTATCGACGATAATTTTTCTACCTATTCGCCTGTAGATGGTTATTTAGACTTAAAACAAGCTATTTGTAAAAAATTCAAACGAGATAACAACCTCGATTACAATTCTGCAAACATTGTAGTTTCTACTGGTGCAAAACAAAGTTTGTACAATGTAGCTCAAGTAATGATAAACCCAGGCGACGAAGTAATTCTTCCTGCGCCATATTGGGTTTCATATTACGAAATTATTAAAATGGCTGGTGGTATACCTGTTGAAGTTCCTACTTCGGTAGAATCCAATTTCAAGATTACTCCAGAGCAGCTTGAAAATGCTATTACACCAAAAACTAAAATGATTTGGTACAGTTCTCCATGTAACCCAAGCGGATCGGTTTACAATAGAGAAGAATTAACAGAATTATCAAAAATTATACTTAAATACCCTAATTTATTTGTAGTTTCTGACGAAATATACGAACATATTAATTTTTCGGGAACTTTTTGTAGTATTGCTTCTATCGACGGAATGTTTGAACGAACCATTACTGTAAATGGAGTTGCCAAAGCTTTTGCTATGACTGGCTGGAGAATTGGCTATATAGGTGCTCCAGAAACTATTGCTAAGGCATGTACCAAAATGCAAGGTCAAGTAACTAGTGGTGCAAACAGTATTGCACAACGAGCTACTATAGCAGCTGTAGAGGCAAACCCAAATGTATTAAACACAATGGTTGCTGCTTTTAAAAACAGACGTGATTTAGTAGTGCGATTAATGCAAGATATTCCAAATTTTAAAACAAATATTCCCGAAGGCGCTTTTTATGTTTTTCCAGATGTGTCTTATTATTTTGGAAAAACACTTCGAGGAACAACCATAAATAATGCACAAGATTTTTCGATGTATCTGTTGCAAGAAGCCAATGTAGCTACCGTAACAGGTGAAGCCTTTGGAAATGCAAATTGTTTGCGACTGAGCTACGCTACTAGTGAAGAACAACTCACCGAAGCTTTAAAAAGAATAAAAGATGTTCTACAATAAATAACTATATTAGCCTCTATAAACTAGAGGCTTTTTTTATGTAATGGAACTCATACTTCAAAACATTGACACGCATGTACACCTAACCACAGAAGAACAGCGTTTGTTTTTGTCAAAAACAGAAACACTATTTGTAAAAAGTAAAACAATAGTACAAACGCCCAACAAAGTAGCTACCGAAATTTATTTTGTAAACCACGGTTTGTTACGCAGTTTTTCAGTCACAGATGGCATAGTAGAACATGTACTTCAATTTGCGTGCGAAGGTTGGTGGATTGCAGATATGTACAGTTTTATTTCCGAGAAAAAAGGAAACCTGTTTATTGAAGTTTTTGAAGACTCAGAAGTTGTAGTTCTAAACAAAGAAAATAGGGATTTACTCTATGAAAAAATACCAAAATTAGAGCGCTTTTTTAGAATATTAGCCGAAAATTCATTAGTAACTCATCAAGAAAGATTAATAGACAATTTAAGCATTACTGCCGAAGAACGATTTGATAAATTTTGCAAAAAATACCCAACCCTTATTCAAAAAGTACCCCAAAAACATATTGCATCTTACATTGGTGTCACGCCTGAGTTTTTCAGTAAAATGAAAGCAAAAATGCTTCATAAAAAATAAGCATCTAGCTAGCCCTCTACTTTCTGCTTTTTTAAACTAAATTAAAAAGTATTCAGAGTCAATATTTTATAAAGTCATTTATATTTGAACCTTTTATTTCTTAATCTACATTAAGTAACAAAACAAATAACCTAACTTACTTTTGTATTGTAATAATAGTTAAATTTATACAATATGAAAACAATAGTTCACAAAGCATCAGAAAGAGGTCATGCAAATCATGGTTGGCTTAACGCCTATCACAGTTTTAGTTTTGCAAGTTGGTACAATCCAGATAAAATTCAATTTGGAATGTTACGTGTTTTAAACGACGACACTATTGCTAGTGGTATGGGTTTTGGAACCCATCCGCATGACAATATGGAGATTATTACCATTCCGCTAGAAGGCGATTTGGCCCACAAAGACAGTATGGGAAATGCCTCAACTATAAAAAGTGGAGATATACAGGTAATGAGTGCTGGAACAGGAATTTTGCATAGCGAGTTTAACCCAAATCATGATATGCATACCAAATTATTTCAAATTTGGGTTTTTCCAAAATACCGAAATGTAACACCACGTTACCAACAAATTACGTTAGATAAGTCTCTTCAAAAAAACAATTTTGCTCAAATATTATCTCCAAATGTCGATGATGAAGGCGTATGGATTCATCAAGATGCTTGGTTTTATTTAAGTGATTTTGACAACGGTTTTTCAAAAAAATTAAACTTGAAAAAAGAAGGAAACGGTTTTTACATCATGAATATTGAAGGTAAAATTGAAGTAAATGGTGAAAAATTAGAAAAAAGAGATGCAGTTGGAATTTGGGAAACCAATGAAATCGAAATTAAAGCAAACACAAATGCAAAATTTTTAGTTATGGAAATTCCTATGGAACAATAAATTAATCATTTCAACATTCAAAATTCCTTGTTGAATATTTGAAATTCAAAATGTTGAATGTTCAATTTTGAAAAACGAATGTTGAAATTTAAAAACGATAATTATGAACGAAGTACAACTAAAAATCAACGATAAAAACGGAGTTTTTTATATTGATGTAAATGGAAAACACGAAGCCATGATGACTTTTGTTTTTGCAGGTCAAGACAAAATAATAATAGATCATACCGAAGTAAATACAGGAAACAATGGTAAAGGATTTGGTAAAAAAATGGTAACAAAAGCCGTTGAATTTGCTAGAGAAAAAGGTATTAAAATAATTCCGCTTTGCCCTTTTGCCAAAAGTGTTTTTGATAAAACCCCAGAATTTAAAGATGTATTATAAAAATGGAAAATCTATTAGATAAAAACATAACTGCTTTTATTGGTTCCCAAAAATATCTTTGCACCGTAACTTGGAGAAATGGTATATTAATAATGGATGAACCAAATTCTATTGGAGGAAAAGACTTAGGCCCCGACCCCTATTCTACATTATTAGCATCATTAGCAGGATGTACTTTATCAACATTAAGAATGTACATAGATAGAAAAGGTTGGCAAATTCCAGAAATAAATATTTCTTTAAATTTTACACAAAATAATTCAGAGGAAATAGAAACTGTTATTACAAGAGAAATATCCTTCCCACAGCAAGTTACTGAAGAGCAACAAGAACGCTTAAAAGTTATAGCAGAAAAATGTCCTGTCTCAAAAATTTTAAAAAACAAAATAACTATTAACACAAAAATATAAAGTATGGATTCAAAAGACTTAACTAAAGAATACACAAATGGTGAAGTAACCATAATATGGAAAAACGCACTGTGCCAACATGCAGCAGAATGTGTTAAAAACAATCCTGATGTTTTTAAACCAAAAGAAAAACCATGGATACACCCAGAAAACAGTAGTACAAAAAAAATAATTGATACTGTAAACAAATGTCCTTCGGGAGCATTAACCTATAAAATGAACAATCATGAATAAAAAAATAATTGCTTTTGGAGCATCATCTAGTAAAAATTCCATCAATAAGCAACTCGCAAATTATGCTGCACATTTATTTGAAAATGTAGAGGTAGAATTACTAGACTTAAACAACTATGAAATGCCTGTTTTTTCAGTAGATAAGGAAAAAGAAAATGGCATTCCTCAAGTTGTTCAAGACTTTTACACAAAAATTAGCAATGCAGATTTGGTTGTTATTTCGTTTGCAGAACACAACGGGGCTTATGCAGCAGCTTTTAAAAATATTTTAGATTGGGCATCTCGCATTAATGCAAAAACTTTTCAAGAAAAACCCATGCTTATTTTAGCAACATCACCAGGTGCTAGAGGCGGAAGTAGCGTTTTGGAAATAGCAAAAAACCGTATGCCTTTTCAAGGAGCTGTGGTTAAAGGTAGTTTTTCATTACCAAGTTTTTATGAAAATTTTGATGTTGTTAGCGGAATTATCAATGAAGATTTAAAGAACGAGCTGTTGCATATTATAAATTCTATTGAATTCTAAAAAAATAGTATTTTTGTCATTCAAGAAAAACTTGAAACTATAAACTTGAAACAAAAATTATGAAAGCATACATATTTCCAGGACAAGGAGCCCAATTTACAGGAATGGGGAAAGATTTATACGAAAATTCACCATTGGCTAAAGAATTATTCGAGCAAGCCAATGAAATTCTAGGTTTTAGAATTACCGATGTTATGTTTGAAGGAAGCGCCGAAGAACTCAAAGAAACCAAGGTTACGCAACCTGCAGTATTTTTACATTCGGTTATTTTGGCCAAAGTTTTGGAAATAAAACCAGATATGGTTGCTGGACATTCTCTTGGTGAATTTTCGGCATTAGTAGTAAATGGAACTCTATCTTTTGAAGATGGATTAAAACTAGTATCACAACGTGCCATGGCTATGCAAAAAGCCTGCGAAATTACACCCTCAACCATGGCGGCTGTTTTAAATTTGGAAGATAAAATTGTAGAAGATATTTGTGCTTCTATTGATGGTGTTGTGGTTGCTGCAAACTATAATTGCCCTGGACAGTTGGTTATTTCTGGAGAATACAAAGCTGTAGAATTAGCTTGCGAAAAAATGAAAGAGGCAGGAGCAAAACGAGCTTTAATACTACCTGTTGGAGGTGCATTCCATTCTCCTATGATGGAACCCGCACGAGAAGAACTTGCTGCGGCAATTGAAGCAACAACATTTGCTACACCAACTTGCCCAGTATATCAAAATGTAACGGCAAATGCTGTATCTGATGCCGAAGAAATAAAGAAAAACTTAATTTCGCAATTAACAGGAGCTGTAAAATGGACACAATCTGTAAATCAAATGATAGCCGATGGTGCTACAAGTTTTACAGAAGTAGGCCCTGGCAAAGTATTGGTTGGTTTAGTAAATAAAATTAACAAAGAAGTCGAAACTTTTTCGGCTAGTTTATAAAATATAGATATGAAAAAAATAATTTTATCTTTTGCTTTAATTGCTTTCTTATTTTCTTGTAAAGAAGAAACACAACAAAAAGTTAAAGAAGCTTCTAAGGCAGTAGCCACAGATGTAAAAGCGGGTGCTAAAAAAGTAGAAAACAAAGTTGTAAAAGTTATCGATACTGCCAAAGTAAAAAAATCGGTAAAAAAAGTAGTTCGATATAGCGCTGAAAAAGTAGAGCAAGGAGCTAAAAAAATTAGAGAAAAAGCAGAAAAATAACACTGTAAATGAAAAGCGTTAGAGAATCATTTATTAAAGATGTTTGGGATGTTATTCTAGCCACATTTTCTGAATTTGGAGAACATAAAATCATGAAGATGAGTGCTTCTTTAGCATACACTACTGTATTCTCTATGGGGCCAATGCTTTTGGTTATTTTATTTGTAATAGGTTCTGTTTGGGGTAGAGATGCTATAGAAGGCGCTATCTTTAACCAAGCAAAAGATTTTGTAGGTGTAGATGCTGCCAAACAAATTCAAGAAATAATAAAAAATATTGCAATCGCCAACAATGGAAATCTCACAGCCTATATAGGTATTATTACTCTGTTAATTGGAGCCACTTCTGTTTTTGCAGAAATTCAAGATTCTATCAATACAATTTGGGGCATACGACCTAAAAAACGCTCTGGTTTTTGGATGTTCTTAAAAACACGGTTGCTTTCTTTTGGCGTAATAGGCAGTCTAGGCTTTATATTACTCGTTTCGTTATTTCTTTCGGCTATTTTAGAGAGTTTAAACTCAAAATTATTTTCTCATTTTTCCAACCATACCATTTACCTTGTATTTGCAAGTCAAAACTTAATAAATTTATTTATAATTATGCTACTTTTTGGCGTAATTTTTAAGGTTTTACCCGATGCTAATGTGACTTGGAAACAAGTAAGAGTTTCTTCTTTAACTACAGCAGTATTATTTATGTTTGGAAAATTTTTAATCAGCTATTACATATCCAATTCACATTTAGGAAGTGCCTATGGAGCGGCAGGTTCTTTAGTAATTATAATGGTTTGGGTATATTATTCATCTATAATACTTTATGTAGGAGCATTGTTTACAAAATGTTATGCTGTAGAATTTGGAGCACCAATACGTCCTTCAAAATTTGCCGAAATTGTTCAAACTGTTCACATAAAATCTGAAGCAGAAACCATACAAGAGGCTACCGCCGAAAAGAAAATTTTAAATCAAAACAACACATAATTATTTTAGAAAAAAATTAAGAAATTTTTAAGTTTTTAAATTTTTGGCATTCAATTTGTATAACACTCAAAGAAGTTTAATCAATTATTAATTCAAAAATTAAAAAAAATGAAAAAAGTATTTTTAGGTTTAGCTGTTATGGCTTCATTATTGGTTGTATCTTGTAAAGAAACTACACAAGATAAAGTAGAAGATGCTACAGAAGCAGTTGGAAACGAAGTTGAAAACGCTACAGAAAATGCAGGTAAAGAAATTGACTCTGCTGCTACTGAAGTTAAAGAAGAAGTAAAAGACGCTGCTACCGAAGTTAAAGAAGGAGCAAAAGAAGCTGCTGCAAAAACAGCTGGTGCTGTAGAAAATGCTGCTAAAGATGTAAAAGAAGCTGCTAAAAAATAAATTCCAGTTTTCTTTAAAAAACGAACCCCAAGCCTATAACTTGGGGTTTTTTATACTATTAATTCCCTATTACTACTGTATAGCTATTTCCGTTTACTGTAAACTGTGCCGTGTTATCACAATCGCCATTTCCGTAATCTAGTGTTGCTGTAGTATTGTTTCTCACAAAAGTTATTACCCCAAAAACAATAAGTGGCTTATTCACTGCCATACAATTCATTTTTATATGCAATGGTGTAGTAATACTACTGCTCATTGTTGTAGCATTTGGGTAAGTGGTAGTCCAACTACCTGTTATTTTGTAAACATTATCTAAAAGTGCTGGCGTACCAATACCTTCAATTATCTCTCTCGTTCTAGTACCTACTCTATGGTACACATTCCCATTTGGAAAAATAGCATACAAATCCATATTCATTACTACAATAGGATGTGCTAAAGTAGTAGCGGTTTCGGCAACCATAGTGCGAGTAAACGTTTTATTTCCTTCAAGTTTAATAGCATTATGATAAAAATTCACAAACTGATAATTTATAGTTTGAGAAGTTGCCGTAGGTTGGTATGTAAATGTAATTACTATTTTACCTTTTACAACATTACCGTTTGAAAGTGTACAACCTGTTCCAAAATCTATGGTTTTCGTTACCAAATCACCAGCAACAAGTGGTGTTCCAAAAGCAGGAACCCTAGTAATAACCGCACATTGAGAAAAAGGAGTTTCAATACTTTTATTTGCAAAAGTATTTGTGTTCATGTTTTCATACTGATCGTCCACAATATTGGCGACATCATCATTTGCCATATCTATTTTTGCACTTACAGAAGCATCATCTTGCGAAATGGTTTTCTCTTCTGTTTCATTTTTGTTACAACTTACAATAAGCATTGCAATGGCAACTCCCGAAATAATTTTTTTTAAATTCATATTCTATACTTTTTGGGTTTTGGTTTTTTGGTTTTTTGATTTTATATTCTAAAAATAGTAAAATTTTATCTATAAGACTCTTAAAAATTAGAAAGGTTTAATAGATCACAATTTTTTTTAAAATAACTACAAAGTTGTATCTTTGAACCTAGATGAATATTACTTCACAAATAAAACAGCCTATACAAGAAGAAATGGAACTTTTTGAAAAAAAGTTCTACGAATCTATGTCGTCTAGAGTAGCTTTACTCAACAGAATTACACATTATATTGTAAACCGCAAAGGCAAACAAATGCGCCCAATGTTTGTTTTTTTGGTGGCTAAAATGGTTTCTGAAGGAAAAATAAACGAACGAACGTATAGAGGCGCTAGTGTAATCGAGCTGATTCACACCGCCACATTAGTACATGATGATGTGGTAGATGACAGCAATCAACGTAGAGGTTTTTTTTCAATAAATGCACTCTGGAAAAATAAAATAGCGGTTTTGGTTGGCGATTATTTATTATCAAAAGGATTACTACTCTCTATTGATAATGGTGATTTTGATTTGTTAAGAATCATTTCGGTAGCTGTACGTGAAATGAGTGAAGGAGAACTTTTACAAATTGAAAAAGCAAGAAGACTTGATATTACAGAGGATATTTATTACGAAATAATTCGTCAAAAAACAGCTACGTTAATAGCTGCTTGCTGTGCACTTGGCGCCAAATCGGTTTCTGACGACGAAGTTGTTGTAGAAAAAATGCGAAAATTTGGCGAACTTATCGGCATGGCATTTCAAATAAAAGATGACCTTTTTGATTATACCGATGATGCCATAGGAAAACCTACTGGAATTGACATTAAAGAACAAAAAATGACTCTTCCTTTAATTTATGCTTTAAACAATTGTTCTGAAAAAGAAAAAAGTTGGTGCATCAATTCGATTAAAAACCACAATAAAAACAAAAAAAGAGTAAAAGAAGTAATCGAATTTGTTAAAAACAAAAACGGACTTTCGTATGCCGAGCAAAAAATGAGTACTTTTCAAAATGAAGCTCTCACGCTATTAAATTCTTTTCCTACTTCTGCTTACAAAGATAGCCTTACCCTTATGGTGAATTACGTTATTGAGCGTAAAAAATAATGTTTATTAGAATTATTATTGAAAAGCTAATTATTTTTAAAAACATCTGAATTTAAGCTTTTTACAACTTAAATCATCTTGCTTTCAAACCTTTATTGAATTTTATTTTAGAAAAAAATTACAACTCCCATGCAACCTTTCTTTTAGTTGTGTCGTCTATAAAA
Source organism: Flavobacterium croceum DSM 17960 (assembly GCF_002917885.1). Classification (GTDB taxonomy): domain Bacteria; phylum Bacteroidota; class Bacteroidia; order Flavobacteriales; family Flavobacteriaceae; genus Flavobacterium; species Flavobacterium croceum. The sequence goes on along the minus strand of NZ_PQNY01000010.1, from coordinate 24,677 downwards.
ATAGAAGCCCTACAAAACAATCTTTTAATCAAAATGAAAGTCATTAAGCTACATACCGAAGAACAACAACTTATAGAACACGCCATACAAAACAACAGGCATGCTCAACATCAGTTGTACAACACTTATGCAGCCAAAATGTTGGGCGTATGCCGCAATTATATCAAAGATATACACGAAGCCGAAGATGTTATGATTTCTTCTTTTATGAAAGTATTTACACATTTGGCAGCATTTGAAAACAAAGGTAGTTTTGAAGGTTGGATAAGGCGGATAATGATAAATGAATGCCTATCGTACCTACGGGTAAAGAAAAAAGTAAATTTTATTGAAGACCAAACACAAAGCGAATTTAGCTACCAAGAACATGAATTACAATTTACAGCCGAAGAATTACAAGCATTAATAGACAAATTACCCGAAGGATATAAAATGGTTTTTAACTTATATGTAGTAGAAGGGTATAAACATCATGAAATTGCAGAATTGTTACATATTTCTGAAGGAACAAGTAAATCGCAACTATCACACGCAAGAAAATATTTGCAAGAATTAATAGAAAAAACAACAAACTACCAAAATGGCACCAAATAAATTTGAAAATCAAATAAAAAAAGAGCTTTCTAATAGATCGATTGCTCCTTCTGCTCAAGCTTGGGACAGGCTCGATGCCATGCTTGCTGTTGCAGAAAACAAAACAACTAAAAACAGCAACACAGTTCTATACAAATGGATTGGGATAGCTGCTCTAATTACTATTGTATTTTCTATTGTTGTATGGAACACCTCACAAACCAGCCAAAATAGTACCACACCGAACCAAAATATAGTTACCACACAAAAATCATCTATTGAAAAATACGATAGTTTGCCTAATGCAATACCTACTAAAATTGAAAACACAGTAGCAAACCCATTTTTTAAAGAAAAAAGAAAAATAGCCTATAAAACAACAACAGAAAATATAGTTCAAGAACATAATAGCCTTTCGAACACACAGCAAGAAATTAAAAATACACCCATAGCCGAAAACAATATAAACACCAATACTATAAGCACAAAAACAGTAACAGTAGATGCCGATGAACTTTTATTAAGCGTAGAACAAAACCATACAAAAAAAACAAACTATCGAGTTAAACTAAACGCCAATACACTTTTGGCTCATGCCGATAAAGAAGTAGAATTAACTTTTAGAGAAAAAATGCTACAAAAAATAAATAAAAATTATCAAGAAGTAAAAGTAGCCATCATCAATAGAAATAAGGAGTAATCAATTATCAATCAAAAAAACAAAAATCATGAGAAATTTATTTTACTACACCGTTTTCTTGCTATCATTTATGATAAGCAAAACATTTGCTCAAAACACTTTTGAAAAAAAAGTAAGTGAACTGTCCAACAAAATGGAACAAATAACCAATCAAGAAAAAGAAACACTTAAAAAAGAAATTGAAGAAGTTAATATACAATTGGACAAAGGCTTAATTACCAATGAAAAAGCAGTCGAAAGAAAAAAACAACTAGCCGAAGCACGTGCTACCATTATTGAAAATAAAATTGCCGTTGTACAACAAGAATTAAACGCATTGATACAAGATAAAATTGATGGGAAAATTGCTGAAAAAGACTCAGTATTAATTGATTATGGTTATGGCAAAATTTATAAAAAAAGAATATATGCACATAAATCAAATCTAAGAACAACCACTCAATTTGTTTTTGCTGCGGGTTTAAACAACATAATTACAGACGGCAAAGACCTAGAACATTCAGATTATCGTGTTTGGGGTTCCCATTTTTACGAGTGGGGCATAACCTACAATACCCGAATTTTTAAAAATGATAATTTGCTTCATTTTAAATACGGATGGTCTGTTATGTACAACAATTTGCGTCCTACAGACAATAGATATTTTGTAAAAAATCAAGAAATAACCAGGTTAGAAACCCATCCATTAGACCTAAAAGAATCTAGATTAAGAAATGTATATTTAGTTTTTCCAGCTCATTTAGAATTTGATTTTACACCAAAAAAACTTTCAAAAGATGGAACAAAAACTCATTTTAGAACCCACGAATCTGTTAGATTCGGAATAGGTGGATATGCAGGTATTAGAATAAAATCTAAACAAATTTTAAAATACAAATTAGACGGTGATAACGTAAAAGACAAACAAAAAGGCAATTTTAACGCCTCCGATTTTTCCTACGGATTAAGCGCCTATATTGGCCATAGAGCAACCAGTTTATACCTAAAATACGATTTGAATACTTTGTTTAAAGACAATGCCGTAAAACAAAACAATGTTTCGCTAGGTGTTCGATTTGATTTCAACTAAAAATTTGTTGAGTTATTTATACTTTAAACCTAACAGACCTTAAAACCTGTTAGGTTTTTATTATAACTTTGTATCTTAGCAAAATTTCACAAGAATTACAATTGATTTCCAAAGATACCATAGACAAAGTTTTTGAAACCGCTCGCGTAGAAGAGGTAATTGGCGATTTTGTACAACTAAAGCGTGCTGGGAGTAATTACAAAGGTTTGAGTCCTTTTTCCAACGAAAGAACTCCATCTTTTATGGTATCGCCAGTAAAACAAATTTGGAAAGATTTTAGTACAGGAAAAGGAGGCAGTGCCATTACTTTTTTAATGGAACACGAGCACTTTACCTATCCAGAAGCTATAAAATATTTAGCTCAAAAATACAACATAGAAATAGAAGAAACCATAACTACCGATGAGCAAAAAGAAATTGCCAACGAAAAAGAAAGTATGTACTTGGTTTCTGAGTTTGCTGCCAAATATTTTCATAACACCCTATTAAACACCGAAGAAGGAAAAGCTATAGGACTTAGTTATTTTAAAGAAAGAGGTTTTACTTCCGAAACCATACAAAAATTCAATCTAGGTTATTCTCCCAATATTTGGGATGCTTTTACCAAAGAAGCTTTGCAAAAAGGATATGCTTTAGAATATCTTGAAAAAACAGGACTTACTATTGTTGGAGAAGACAAACAATTTGACCGTTTTAAAGGCAGAGTAATGTTTCCTATACAAAGCATGAGTGGGCGCATACTCGGTTTTGGTGGGCGTATACTAAGTCAAGATAAAAAAGCAGCAAAATACCTCAACTCACCCGAAAGCGACATTTACCATAAAAGTAAAGTACTGTACGGCATTTTTCAAGCCAAACAAGCCATAGCCAAACAAAACAATTGCTATTTGGTAGAGGGTTATACAGATGTTATTCAAATGCACCAATCGGGTATTGAAAATGTTGTAGCTTCTTCTGGAACAGCACTTACTCCAGATCAAATAAGACTTATAAATAGATTAACCAAAAATATTACTGTTTTATTTGATGGCGATGCTGCTGGTATGAGAGCTTCTATAAGAGGTATCGACTTAATTTTGGAAGAAGGCATGAATGTAAAAGTGTGTACTTTTCCAGAGGGTGAAGACCCTGATAGTTTTGCTAAGAAAAATTCATTTGAAGATGTAAAAAATCATCTAGAAAATTCTTCTATGGATTTTATTCAGTTTAAAGCATCGTTGCTCATGAACGATGCAAAAAACGACCCAATAAAAAAAGCCGATCTTATTAGGGATATGGTAGTAAGTATTTCTAAAATTCCCGATAGAATAAAACGTGAGATTTACATACAAGAAACTTCCAAAACTATGGAAATTTCTGAAGATGTATTGTTTAACACCTTAGCTCAAATTTCTCAAAAAGAAATTCAAGAATTAGGAAAAAAACAAAAAGAAGAACAAAAAGAAAAAGCTTTTGAGGTTCACAAAAACGAACAAACAGCATTACAAAACAGTGTAGATATACAATACGAACTTGAGCATCGTATTATAGAAATTCTTTTGCTTTATGGTACCAAAACAGAAGAATTTGAAGATACAATGCTTGCTTTGAATGAAAATGGAGAAACGGTAGAAGTTACTGAAAAAAAAGAATACAAAGTTTTTGAGCGTATATTTTTGAGTTTACAAGAAGATGAAATAGAATTATCAAACCCTTCATTTAAAAGTATTTACGAACACGTAATAGAACATTTTACCCAAAATCAATCTTTTGAACTAGATGCTTATTTAAATTCTTTGTCGGTAGATATGGCACAACAAGTAACTTCTATTTTAATGAATGATGAAAAAGAAACGTTGCATAATTGGGAAACCAAACAAATTTACGTAAAAGACAAAACAAAATCTGTAAGTCAATATGTTACAGAAACTATACTTACATTAAGATGGTTTTGGGTAAACAAAATTATCGATGAATTAAAGCAAGAAATTACCCCCGAAAACGACAATTCGGAATACCTAAGTACGATTATGGATTACTTGGGGCTTACCAATGTTTTTTCTAAAAAGTTAGGCAGAGTAATTTCGAGACATAATTAAAAAATGACTCTTTCGAGTCATTCTTTTTAAACTATATCAAGCGTTTTGGCTTTATTGATAAGATCTACTATATTATTTACATCCAACTTTTGCAACAATCGAAGCTTGTAAGTACTAATCGTTTTTTCATTAAGATCTAAAATTCTAGAAATTTCATTATTTTTTTTGCCTTCACTCAAAAAACGAAGTACTTCTACTTCCCTATTAGAAAGTTTTCTGTAAACCCGTTCGCTTTTATTTTGTTTTGATATTAATGCCAAATTGCGTTTCAAGCTTTCGCTAAGCATAACTAATCCTTGATGCACTCGTACAATGCTTATGCCTAGCGACTCTAATTTGACAGATTTATGAACGTAACCTGCTGCTCCTGCTTTAATGGCATTAGGTGCATAAATTTGTTCGTTCAAACTACTAAAAACTAAGATTTTTGTAGTTGGAAATTTATTTATTATTGCTTTAATTTCATAAATACTTTTCAAACCTTCGAGCTCAAGATCAATAACTAAAACATCTATTTGTTTGTTTCGTAAAGCATCTGGAACCATATAAAAGTTTGAAACATTAGAAACAACACTTATTTCGGGATGATCTCTAAAGTAAGACTTTACACCGTAATGAACCACAGGATAATTATCTGCAAGACATACATTAATCATAATTTTTCGTATTAATAGGTTAAGTTTGGTTTAATAAGGGAGCTTAATTTGGGAAGGTATCATGCAAACAGGTATAGGTTGCATTTTATGTTGATTTATTTCGTGTAAACGTTTGTAAATTTTATATACTTGTTTTTGTCTATCGGTAAAATTTTCTTGTAACTCATGATTATTATATACATTCATGGCCCATTCTAGTTCATCGTAACTTGCACCTAGTTGGTCTTCATCGGTTCTATTATCGCCAAACAAACCGTCTGTAGGTGCAGCTTGTTGTATAGAATTTGGAACGCCTAGATGTTTTGCTAGTGCGTAAACCTCGCTTTTTACTAAATCGGCAATTGGGCTTATATCTACACCTCCGTCGCCATACTTGGTATAAAAACCAACACCAAAATCTTCTACTTTATTTCCTGTGCCAGCAACCAACAAACCATACAAACCTGCATAGTAATACAGGCTCGTCATTCGTAATCTAGCACGGCTATTGGCTAAAGCTAAATTTGTTTTCGCAACATCATCTGTGGCTTGTACTTGGCTTGTAAAAGAATTGTATACCGGTGTTAAATCTACTACAAGACTTTCTACATTTGAAAAATTATTCTTCAAATAAGCAATATGTTCTTTAGCTCTGTTCACTTGAATTTCAGCCTGATGTATAGGCATTTCTACACATATTGTTTTTAACCCTGTTTGGGCACATAAGGTAGAAGTAACTGCGCTATCAATTCCGCCAGAAACTCCTACAATAAAACCATTAACTCTTGCGTTATTAGCATAGTTTTTTAACCAATCTACTATATAGGTAGCAACTTCTTGCATTTTTATTGCAGTATTTTTAGCCATTAGTTTAATATTAATTGTGGCTAACGTATATTTGCAAAAGTAATAATTTATTGCAAATTCTAAACCAATAAACAAAAAAGACCAAATATTTTTTTATAAAATAAACCTTTTTAATAAAAATTATCAATCACTTTAACAAGAGTTCTTGTAAATATGAAAAAAATAATCGTAATTGCATCATTGGGTATTTTGCTTTTTTCTTGTAATGAAAAAACTAAAATTGAACAAAAAGTAAAAGAAATTCCTGTAAAAATAAATGTAATCCGTTTTGAACAATCTTTCTTTGAATGTAAGCCCAACGATTTACCAAAATTGAAGGAAAAGTTCCCTGAGTTTTTCCCTATTCAAACTCCAGATGCTGTTTGGCTAGACAAAATAAAAAATCCGCTTTGGCAAGAATTGTACCAAGAGGTTGAAAAAAACTACAAAGATTTTACCCCGCAACAAGACGAAATTGTTTCTATATTCAAACATATAAAATACTACTTCCCTACTGTAAAAACACCCAATATATATACTGTAATTGGCGATATGGATTATATGAACAAAACAATCTACGCCAAAGACAAACTTATCATTGCTTTAGAAATGTATCTTGGAAAAGACCATAAATTTTATGCTGATATTCCGCAATACATAAAAAATAATTTTGAAAAACGACAAATGATGCCCGATGTAGTTTCGAGCTTTGCCTTTGGCGTTGTGCCTCCTGCTTCAGACAAAACCTTACTAGCACAAATGATTACTAGCGGAAAAGAATTGTATTTAAAAGATTTATTATTACCCGAATATAATGATGCGGAAAAAATAGGTTACCAACCCGAACAAATTAAATGGTGCGAAGAAAATCAAGGCTATATATGGGAATATTTTATTCAAAACAAACTACTTTATAGCAACGATTCTAAACTAACTAATCGATTTATTACTTTGGCTCCTTTCTCTAAATTTTATTTAGAAATAGACAACGAAACACCAGGCAGAATAGGTCAATGGATAGGTTGGCAAATTGTACGAGCTTATGTGCAAAACAATCCAGATATAAGCGCTACACAATTGCTTAAAACAGATTATAAAACTATCTTTGAAAAATCGAAATACAAACCGAAAAAAGATGAGTAAAACTTCCGAAATAAAATTTGAAATCGCATTAGACGAAAATCATATTCCTGAAAATTTGCATTGGACTGCAACAGACGGCGGTGTAGAAAATGAACAAACCAAAGCTATATTAGTTTCTGTTTGGGACAATATTAATAAAGAAACCCTTCGTATTGACCTATGGACAAAAGATATGCCTGTAGATGAAATGAAACAATTTTTTCATCAAACTCTAGTAGCTATGGCAGATACGTACCAGCGTGCTACTGCCGATGATAAACTGGCCGATACGATGCGTGATTTTTGTGACTTTTTTGCAGAAAAAATAAAATCATAAACAAAGTATTAATATGAGTTGTAACATTTGATTGATTTTTGATACTAATTGAGCATCATCAATCAAAATTATTCTCATGAAAAAAATTCTATTTTTCATGTGCGGAATGGCTTTTTATTCTACACATGCTCAAGAAATTCCTCAAAAAAAGAAAGACACTATTAAAACCCTTGATGAAGTTAGTATTATTAAACAAAAAAAATACATCAAGGTAGATTCTGACAAAACAACTGTTGCCATAAAAGACAATCCTATGGTAAGCACAGGCAATAGTTTGGATGCTATTAAAAAACTTCCTGGTGTAATTACATCTCCAACAGGCGATATCACTCTCAACGGAAAAGGAGTAAGCATCTATTTTGATGGTGCACCTAGCTCTCTTTCTGGAACTGATTTGCAAAATTATTTAAGTTCTCTCCCTGCCAATGCCATAGAAAAAGTAGAACTAATATACAACCCTGGCGCTTCTTATGATGCTAATGCAAGTGGTTCTATTATAAACATCATTACCAATGCTAAACGAAAAGCAGGTGTAAATGCGAGTTTCAACATAAACTACAATTTTAATCGTTATCAAAAACCAAGCCCGCAAGTTTTACTCAACGGAAAAACTGGCAAATTAAGCTGGCAAACTATGACTGGCTATAATTATATTGATAGTGAAAACCGAACAACCACCCAACAAAATTTTACAGCGTTTAATCCAATAAAAAAATTAAATCAAGAAAATTTTGGAGTTAATACATATAGAAACTTTTATTTTAGAGGAGGAACAAACTATAGATTTAACGACAGAAGCAACTTATTATTCAATTATAATGTAAATGCCGCCAACGAACGCAATGTATTTGAAAACACATCTGTAGGAGAAAATGTTGATTATAAAAGCATAGGTACTACCAAAAACAAAAACTACAATCATGAATTAAGTTTACAATACAAACTTAAGTTGGATACCATTGGTACTTCTTTTGACATGACGGCTTACACCAACTTTTTCGACCAAACACCAAAGACAATTTCAACAGCAAAAGATTTTAATTCAGCAAATGCGTATTTTAACAACAGCGACTCTGATTTTAGCTTAAAAAATCATTATTTAAAATACGATTTTGTTTTTCCTTTTGAAAAATGGAAATTCTCATTGAGCACTGGAGGTAAGTTTAATGTACTTAACGTAACTCACAATGGAAATTATTATATAAATACCACTACACCCAATTTGATTACTTTTGATTACAAAGAAAACAATTTGGCATTTTATGCAGAGGCAAGAAAGAAAATTAAAAAATTAAATATTACAGCAGGGCTTCGTTTTGAAAATTATCATGTAGAACGTATAACTAACACACTTACAGACAAAGTAACTTTTACAAACCGCAACATTTTTCCTAATGTAAGTACTAATTACGAGTTTAACGAACAAATGAATCTTTCGGCATCTTATTCTAAAAAAATAAACCAGCCAGGTTATAATACATTAAACCCAAATAATAGTTCGAACTTTGACCAATATAATTCATCTCAAGGAAATCCGTTATTAAACCCAACTTTTGATGATAATTACGAAATAAAACTTTCTGCTTTTCAATTTGTACAACTTGGTGCTAATTATGTCGTGAGCAAAGACAGCAATTTATTTCTTTTTAGTGCAGATGCCAATGCTACAACACCTATTAGTAATGCTACTTTTCGTCAATTTGAACAATTTAGCACTTTTACAACCTTTTTAAACTTCCCTATTCCTTTGGATTATTTTTTAAAACCTAAAGATGAGTTTAAAAAACGCATGAATAATATGGATCAAATGAATTACATTTATGTAAACATTAACTATATTAAATCTGATATAAAAGGCTATACACTTCCTTATGGCAATAAAGGATTGATGAACTATGCTGCTCAATCGCAGTTTATACTTCCGTGGGGCATGAAAAATACTATGACTTATTTTATTTTACCCGCAGGTGGAAACTGGCAAATTTATAATATAAGAAAGCATATACAACAATTCGACATTTCTTTTACAAAAGATTTTATGAATAAAAAACTAAAAATGGGCTTGCATTGTTTTGATGTATTTAACCAAAATCAAGTGAGTGCATTAATTGCTGGAGAAAACTTAGATACTCATTTTAGAGAGAAAAGAGATTCTAGAACCTTTAGAATATCTTTAACATACAATTTTGGAAACAATAAGCTACAAAAAGAAGAAACTACTATCGAAACCGAGAAAGTAAAAAGTGGCGGTGGTATGATGAAATAACATTTGTTTCAAAATAAAAATCCCGATTAAAATTCTTTAATCGGGATTTAATTTTTTATGAAGCTAATTCTAAACGCTTTAATAAATTTTTATCTAAAGCATGAGCTGCATACTCTTTATCTATTTCTAATGTTTTTTCATCACTACTTGGTAGCTCATACATAGCATCTGTAAGTATAGCTTCGCAAAGCGACCGAAGCCCTCGCGCTCCAAGTTTGTATTCTAAGGCTTTATCTACAATATAATCTAAAGCTTCTGGAGTTATAGAAAAAGTAACATCATCCATAGCAAAAAGCTTTTCATACTGCTTAATTAAAGCATTTTTAGGCTCGGTAAGTATAGACCTTAAAGTGGTTCTATCTAGCGGATCCATGTGAGTTAGCACGGGTAAACGACCTATTATTTCGGGTATTAAGCCAAACTCTTTAATATCTTTTGGAATAATGTATTGCAACAAATTGTCTTTGTCTATGGCATCTAAATTTTTTGAAGTAGAATATCCTACTGCTGTTCTATTTAATCGTTTAGAAATAATACGTTCTACACCATCAAAAGCACCACCTGCTATAAACAAAATATTTTGGGTATTTACCTCCACAAATTTTTGATCGGGATGTTTTCTACCTCCTTTGGGTGGTACATTTACTACGGTCCCTTCTAATAATTTCAACAAGGCTTGCTGTACACCTTCTCCAGAAACATCTCTAGTGATAGAAGGATTATCGCTTTTGCGAGCAATTTTATCAATCTCATCAATAAAAACTATACCTCTCTCGGCCTTTGCCACATCGTAGTCTGCCGCCTGAAGTAAACGTGTTAAAATACTTTCTACATCTTCGCCTACATAACCTGCTTCGGTAAGTACAGTAGCATCTACAATAGCCAAAGGAACATCTAGCATACGTGCAATGGTTTTGGCAACCAAGGTTTTACCTGTTCCTGTTTGCCCTACCATAATAATATTTGACTTTTCTATTTCTACTTCGTTGGCTTCTGTAGGTTGCATTAATCGTTTGTAGTGATTATACACTGCTACCGACATAACTTTTTTGGTTTGCTCTTGCCCTATTACATATTCGTCTAGAAAAGCACGAATTTCTTTGGGCTTTCTCAATACCAAATCACTTCCCAATTTACTAGTAGCTTGTGTTTTTAACTCTTCTACAATTATACCATGGGCTTGTTCTATACATCTGTCGCAAATATGTGCATCAATACCTGCTATAAGCAAGTTTGTTTCTGCTTTACGTCTGCCACAAAAAGAACATTCTAATTTTTCTTTTGCCATATTTTATTTTAAAAAGTCTTAGAAATCAAAAGTTTAAAATAACGTTTTGACTCTCGACTCAAATTTATCTTCTTAAAACTTCATCAATCATTCCGTATTCTTTTGCCTCATCGGCTATCATCCAATAATCACGTTCAGAATCTTTATATACTTTTTCGTAAGGTTGTTTGGAATGATTTGATATAATTTGATATAATTCTTCTTTTAGTTTCAACATTTCTTTTAAGTTGATTTCCATGTCTGTAGCTACGCCTTGTGCTCCACCAGAAGGTTGATGTATCATTACTCTAGAGTGTGGTAATGCAGAACGCTTTCCTTCGGCGCCTGCGCAAAGTAATACAGCTCCCATAGAAGCTGCCATACCTGTACAAATTGTAGCTACATCAGGGCGTATATATTGCATGGTATCATAAATACCTAAGCCTGCATAAACACTTCCTCCTGGAGAATTAATGTAAATTTGTATGTCTTTTGAGGCATCTACGCTTTCTAAAAACAACAACTGCGCCTGAATGATATTGGCTACATGATCATCTACGCCTGTTCCTAAAAATATAATTCTATCCATCATAAGACGTGAAAACACATCCAGTTGAGAAATATTTAATTGACGCTCTTCTATAATATAAGGTGTCATGCTCGCCACAATTTTATCGTAATACATACTGTTTACGCCATGCTTTTGGGTAGCAAATTTTTTAAATTCTTTTCCGAAGTTCATATTTTTTAAATTAATTTGATAATGTTTTTGCTGTACTATTATACAGATGCTTTTTTAAGTATAATGGTTGTAAACTTACAAAATTTATTGCAATGTTTATACCATAAATAGTAGGCTGACATTATGACAAAAAACGCCAAAATCTTAGATTTTGGCGTTTTGTATTGTTATTTTTTTTGAATAATTAATTCAATTCTCCATACATAGCTTTGATAAAGTCTTCGTAGGTTACTTCTTTACTTTTTGCAGGCACTTTTTCTGCAAAAAGAGCTAAAAGTTTTTCGTTCATTACTTGCTCCGATAATCTACGTACCTCATCTTGGTTTCCTAAAACTCTCGCAACAATACCTTGAACATCCTCGTCTGTAGGATTCATTTGTCCAAACTGTGCCATTTGTTTTTTAATAAGTTCCGATGTGTAATCTTTTAATTCTTCAAACGTAATTTGTAAATTATTTTGTGTGATTATTTTAGATTCTATCAACTGAAAACGCAAACTTTTTTCAGAATTATTGTATTCTTGTTCGGCTTCTTCTGGTGTTAATTCTTTTTCTCCTGATGTTTGAATCCATTTTTTTAAGAATTCTGCAGGCAAATCAAATTTGGTATTTTCAACAAGATGTTCTGTAACATCATTTAAAAATTTTTGTTTTGTTTGTTGCTCAAATTGTTTTTCGGCATCTTCTTTTATTTTGGCTTTCAAATCTTCTACCGAAGCTACTTCGCCATTTGGAAACAATTTATCAAACAATTCTTGGTTTAAATCGGCTGGCTCATATCCTACAACCTCATCTATAGTAAAGGTTACTTCAATATCTAGCCCATGTACATCATCATGACCTATGGCTAAAACATCCATAAGTTTGTGGTCATCATTAAACAATCCTTTGGTATTAAGAGTTACTACATCACCTACTTTTTTACCTAAAAACGCTTTTGCAGTTTTTGCATCGGCAAAGGTTTCAAAGTCTAATGTAGCACGGTTGTTTATTCCTTTTTCTGCATTAGCAAAAATTCCCGAAACATCATTGCCTTCTTCTACTGTATCTTTAGAAACTACTTTACCGTATTGTTTTTGAATACGAGCCACTTGTGCATTAAGCATGGTTTCGTCTGCAATAACATTATACTGTACAAGATTATTTTTTGCAGCTAAATCTACTTCAAATTGCGGAGCTAAACCTAATTCAAAATCAAAACTAAAGTCTTCGGCATCCCAGTTAAAATCTTCGGTTACTTTTGGCAACGGATTTCCTAGTATATCTAGTTTTTCGTCTACCAAATATTTATTTAAACTTTCTTGTAATAATTTGTTTACTTCTTCCAGTAAAACAGCTTTTCCGTATTGTTTTTCAATAAGGCTCATAGGTACTGCTCCTTTTCTAAAACCTGGAATGTTTGCGTTTTTTCTGTAATCTGTTAATACTTTTGTTACTTTGTCGGCATAATCATTTTTAGAAACTTGTACCGTAACTACTGCATTTAAAGCATCTACATTGTTTTTTGTAATATTCATTGTATAGAATTTATTATATACTAAAATTGGGTTGCAAAATTATAACTTTTCTGCAACCCAACCAATTTTATTTTATTGATTTTTAAAGTATTATTTTTTATCTTCTGTTAGCTTAAAAACCAAAGATTGCGAGATTGATAATATGATGCTGAACAAAAATGCTGTAAAAAACGAATTTACATGAAATCCGTCTACCAAATAGTCGCACAACATGATTATAATGGCGTTGATTACCAGCAAAAACAAACCCAATGTAAGCACAGTAATAGGAAATGAGAACAATTTTAGTAATGGTTTTACAAATACATTAAGCAACCCCAAAACAACAGCAACAATAAGAGAGTTTGTAATGCCATCTACTGTTACGCCTGTCATAAAATGCGAAATAAGCAACACCAACCCCGCAGTAATTATTAATCTTAGTATCATAATTTATTTTTTATTAAAAGTACAAATTATTTTAAAAACGCAATGGTCTCTTCAAAAAATTGAAAAGGATTTTCTGCATGAAGCCAATGTCCAACATTTGGAATAGTTGCCAACCGAGCGTTTGGAAAATGATGTTGAATATTTTGCCAATCTGTATCTAGTATATAGTTTGAATTCCCTCCTCGAATAAACAACGTAGGCTTATCAAAATGATTTTCGTTGGGCAATGCCTCTCCAATAGATTCTTTATTGTTATTAAAAACAGGTAAATTAAAGCGAAAACCTAACTGCTCTGGAGTTTTCCAATACACACTTTTCATTAAAAATTGTCGAGTACCAAAGTCTGGAATATAAGAAAGCAATATTTTTTCTACTTCCTGACGTGTTTTTACTTCATTAAAATTTACAGCATTCAACGCCGTAAAAATAGCTTGGTGATGCGGTGCATAATATTTTGGGGCAATATCGGCTACGACTAATTTTTCAACTTTGTCTGGATAGGTCGTTGCAAACAACATAGCCACTTTGCCACCCATAGAATGCCCTATTATAGAAATATTATTCAATTGGTAATGATTGCAATATGCTAACACATCATGACACATAACTTGATAGTTAAACTCATTTGAATGAAAGCTCTTGCCGTGATTGCGCAAATCTAAAAGATGCACTTGATAACCTTGCGCAGCGTATTTATCTGAAAACGATTTCCAATTATCACTCATTCCCAAAAAACCATGAATGATGAGCAAAGGATTACCTTCTCCTTCAATTCTTGAAAACAACAAATTACTCATTATTTTAACTTACTTAAATACATATTTACTGTGTTGTCTAATCCAAAATAGAGTGCTTCAGAAATTAATGCATGCCCTATTGACACTTCTAATAAATTAGGAATGTTCTCTTTGAAAAATTTAATGTTATCTAAACTCAAATCGTGCCCTGCATTAATACCCAACTCCAATTCAAATGCTTTTTCGGCTGCTTTTGTATAAGGCTCTATTGCTTTGTAGTTACCTAATTCAAATTGTTTTGCAAATGCTTCTGTATAAAGTTCTATTCTATCTGTTCCTGTGGCTTTGGCTCCTTCTACCATATCTAGTAGAGGATCTACAAAAATTGAAGTTCTTATTCCGTTTCGCTTAAATTCGCTTATCACTTCTGTTAAATAACTCTGGTTTGCAATTGTATCCCAACCTGCGCTAGAAGTAATCGCCCCTATTGCATCTGGCACTAGCGTAACCTGTGTGGGTTTGCACTCAAGAACCAAATCTATAAAATTGTGTTTTGGATTACCTTCTATATTAAACTCTGTATAAACTACGGGCTTTAAATCTCGGGCATCTTGGTAGCGAATATGTCTTTCGTCTGGACGTGGGTGTATGGTAATACCTTGCGCTCCAAATTTTTGAATATCTTGAGCTACTTGTAATAAATTGGGTACATTTCCGCCACGAGCATTACGCAAAGTGGCTATTTTATTAATATTTACACTAAGTTTTGTCATTTTAAAAAAAATATTTCAACAAAAATAGAGAAAAACAAGCACATACAAATGATTTGCATTATTTAGAAAAATATAGCTACAAACGTGAGTTTTTTTGTTACTTTGCATATTCAAAACAAAGCCATGCAACAAATACAAGAACTCATTACTAAAGATTACAAAGCGCTACATAGTGAAGAAACTATTGGCAGCGTGCAAGATTTTTTTCTGGAAGTGCCTTTTTCTCATTTTCCAGTACTTAATGATGACGGTGTTTACATTGGCTCTATTTCTGCCGATGATATTGAAACTTTTGATACCGAAAAAAAACTGCATGATTATCGGTATGTTTTGGAAGGTTTTTATGCTCGTGAAAAAATGATATGGCTTGATGTATTGGAAGTTTTTGCAAAAAATCACACCAATATTACTCCTGTTTTAGACCAAGATAACAACTATCTCGGATATTATGAACTAGAAGATGTAGTAAAAATATTTCACGAAACTCCATTTTTAAAAGAGCAAGGCGCTATTATTGTGGTTAAAAAACCTATTGTAGATTATTCATTGAGTCAAATAGCACAAATTGTAGAAAGCAATAACGGAAAATTGCTAGGCATTTTTATTTCAGATGCTGATGCTACAGATGTTCAAATTACAATAAAAATAGCCTTAGGAGGCGTGAATGATATTGTTCAAACTTTTCGTAGATACAACTACGAAATTGTTTCTGAACATCACGAAGACAGTTATTTGGACAACCTAAAAGAACGATCGGCTTATTTGGATAAATACTTAAACATATAAGACCTATTTTATAAAAAACACTTCTATAAAAGTTGTAAAAAACATTAAAAATGAAAGTAGCAATTTTCGGACAATATTATCAAAACGACACACGTCCAATTATACGAGACATTTTTGAATTTTTCTTGAACAAAAAAATAGAACTCATTATAGAAGAACATTTTTTAGATATATTGTATGAGCAAAATTTGGTAGAAAATAAATACCAAACATTCAAAAGCTATGCGTGCATTAAAAATTCGGTAGATTTACTCATCAGTATTGGAGGCGACGGAACGATATTGAGATCTATTACCTATGTGCGCGATAGCGGTATTCCAATTTTGGGTATTAATGCTGGGCGATTGGGCTTTTTAGCAAAAGTTCAAAAAGAAGATATTGCTTCATTTTTGGAAAAAATTATTCAAAAAAAATATACCTTATCCAAAAGAACTTTGTTGTGTGTAGAAACAAATGACAATTCTATTGACACTGAATTTAATTTTGCTTTAAATGAAATTACTGTAAATAGAAAAGACACTACCTCTATGATTACAGTAGAAACACATTTAAACGGAGAATACCTTACATCTTATTGGGCAGACGGTTTAATAATATCAACCCCAACAGGCTCTACTGGTTATTCACTAAGTTGTGGCGGGCCTGTACTCACTCCAGAAGTAGAAAGTTTTGTAATTACTCCTATCGCTCCGCACAATTTAAACGCCAGACCCCTAGTAATACCAAACAATACTGTAATAAAACTTAAGGTATCGGGTAGAGAAGAACAGTTTTTAACCTCTTTAGATTCTAGAATTACGGCTGTAAAAAATGAAGTTGAACTTACTATCAAAAAAAATCATTTCGATATTAATATGATAGAGATAGCTCATGAAACTTTTCTATCTACACTTCGCAACAAACTTTTATGGGGCGAAGATAAGAGAAACTAATCAAGGCCATACTATACAGCATTTTTTAGCGTTACATACATGAATTTAATTTACATATTGTTTCATGTGTTTGGTATTATAATAGTAAATATGAGTATAGGTATTATAATCGTATGTATTATTGTTATATTTGCACGCTATTTTTTATTTTAATGAAAAAATATCTTTTGGTAATTATTGCTTTATGTACTTCTTTGGCTTATGCACAAATTAATGAAATTGGTGTGTTTGCTGGAGGAAGCAATTATGTTGGTGATATTGGTAACACTCAATACATTCATCCAAACGATTATGCCTTAGGACTACTGTACCGCTGGAACAAATCGCCTAGACACGCCTACAGGTTTAGCATTACCACTTCTCAGCTCAAAGCAAAAGATAGCGATTCTCCCAATTTTGCAAGGCAAGAACGCAATGTAAGCTTCAATACAAATTTAACAGAACTTTCTGCCGGAATGGAATTCAACTTTCTTGATTTCAACTTACACGAACTTACTACCAAAGTAACACCATACGTTTATTCTGGATTATCATATTCGTTTTACAAAGCCTCTTACTTTGATAGCTACAAAAAACAGCATTTTTTGGGCACTCAAAGAACACTAGCTATCCCAATAGTATTGGGAATCAAAACCACATTAACACCAAAAATGGTATTAGGCTTTGAAGTAGGCGCTCGATATTCTTTTGCAGACGATATAGATGGTAGCAATCCTGTAAAACAAGAATATTCTAAATTTCGTTTTGGCAATTTAAACAGCAACGATTGGTATGTATTTTCAGGATTTGTACTTACCTATACTTTTGGAGAAAAACCTTGTTATTGTACCGATTAAAACATGAGCAATTTAAACCATATAGCATTGAACAATTTACCCAACCATATTGCAATAATTATGGATGGCAACGGAAGATGGGCAAAAAAGAAGGGTTTTCTTCGGGCTTTTGGACATGAAAACGGAACAAAATCGGTACGAACTACTGTAGAAGCTTGTGCAAAATTGGGTGTTAAAAATCTCACATTATACGCATTTTCTACAGAAAACTGGAACCGCCCAAAACTAGAAGTAGAAACCTTAATGAAACTTTTAGTTTCTTCATTAAGAAATGAATTGCCTACTCTACAAAAAAACAACATTCGTTTAAATTCTATTGGTAATCTAAGCTTATTGCCTTCAAGCATACAAAAAGAGCTTGAAGATGTAATAAGCAAAACCAAAAACAACACACACATGACGCTTACTCTAGCTTTAAGTTATGGTTCTAGAGAAGAATTATTAAATGTTGTTAAAAAAATAAGTGATAAAGTTAAAAATAATATAATTTCAACAGATGCTATTGATGAATCAATTATAAATCAGCATCTTTACACCCACGATTTACCCGATGTAGATTTACTTATTCGCACCAGTGGAGAACACAGAATAAGTAACTTTTTGCTTTGGCAAATAGCCTATGCAGAATTTTATTTTACAGAAGTATTGTGGCCCGATTTTACAGAAGAAAATTTATATGAAGCCATTATTAGCTATCAAAAAAGAGAAAGAAGATTTGGAAAAACAAGCGAACAAATTGACACAAAAAGCACAAAATAATTTTACCAAAATTACACTGTTTTTGGTTTTTTTATGCAGTTATATCACTCATGCTCAAACCAATCCCGATTTTGAGCAAGGAAAAAAATATTTTCTCAAAAAAGTCAATGTTACAGGTAAAGTAAGTTATAACGAACAAACCGTTGTTACTTTTGCTGGACTAGAAAAAGGTCAAGAAATCACAATTCCTGGTGAAGAAATAAGCAATGCTATTAAAAAACTCGGAAAATTAGGTTTGTTTAGCAACATTGATTTTTATGTAAACACTGTAGAAGGCGATAGTATTTCATTAGATTTAGACATATTTGAACTTCCAAAATTAAACGAGGTAAAAATTACAGGAGTAAGAAAAGGAAAAATCGATGAACTTGTTAAAGAAAACGCGCTTACAAAAGGTAAAATAGTTAATGAAAACCTGATTACTACTACCAAAAATTATTTGGAAAACAAATACAAAAAAGACGGTTACTTTAATACAAAAGTAGTTGTAAGAACCATTCCCGATAGCACTGACAACAGTGTAAACATGCTGGTAAACATAGACAAAGGCAGTAAAATGAAAATTGCTAAAATTAACTTTGATGGCAATGAAAAACTTACAGACAAGCAATTAAGAAAAGCTATGAAAAACACAAAAAGGCAAAACCCTATTCGTGTTTTTAAAGCTTCAAAATATGTAAAAAGCAAATATAAAGAAGACTTAAACACCATTGTAGACAAATACAAAGAAAAAGGATTTAGAGATGCTCGCGTGATTACCGATTCTGTTTGGATAGACAAAAAGAAAAACAAAATAGCTATAAATGTTAAAGTAGAAGAAGGAAAAAAATACTATTTTGGAAACATTAAATTCTTAGGAAACTCTGTTTATTCAGATCAATTATTAGGTCAAATTTTAGACATCAAAAAAGGAGATGTATATAACGGTGTATTGTTGGATAAAAAAATAGCCGATAAAACCAAGCCAGATAGTGAAGATTTAACCAATTTATACCAAAACAACGGATACCTATTCTCAACTATTAATGCTGTAGAAACCAAAACCGAAAATGAATCTATCGATTTTGAAATACGCATTATAGAAGGGCCTGTTGCTTATTTCAACAAAATCTCTGTAGTTGGAAACGACAAAACCAACGATAAAGTTATTTATAGAGAATTACTCACACGCCCTGGTGAAAAATACAGTAAAGAAGACTTGGTACGTACTGTACGAGAAATTGGACAACTTGGATTTTTTGATCCAGAGTCTATAGATCCGAAATTTAAAAACGTAGATCCAACCGCTGGTACAGTAGACATAGAATACCATTTGGTAGAAAAAGGAGCAAGCCAAATTGAACTTCAAGGAGGTTATGGCGGTGGAGGTTTTATTGGAACTCTAGGACTTTCTTTTAATAACTTTTCAATTGGAAATATATTTAAAAAAGAGGCCTACAAACCATTACCAATGGGTGACGGTCAAAAATTATCATTAAGAGCTCAAGCGGCGTCTTATTTTAAAACATTTAGTTTTTCTTTTTCAGAACCATGGTTTGGAGGTAAAAAACCAGTAAGTTTAAACGGTTCTATATCATACAGCAAGCAATATTTATATACAGGATATTCTTCAAGCATCGACAAATCGAAAAGTTTCAATATTATTGCATTATCATTAGGAACATCAAAAAGACTTACAGTTCCCGATAGAGATTTTTATTTCAGTAATGGTATTAGTTTTCAATACTATAATCTACAAAATTATTATTCTGGTTTGTTTACATTTGGAAATGGTAGCTCAAGAAACTTATCATTTAACTTAGGATTAACAAGAAACAACAAAGGTATAAACCCTATTTACCCTACACAAGGAGCAGAATTTAGCATTTCTACTAAATTTTCATTGCCTTATTCGTTATTTAATAAAATAGACTATGCCAATTTGGGTAACGAAAAAGAATACAAAAAAACACAAGCAGCAGACGCTTGGGGTATAGACGGTAATTACATACAAGCTGGCGATTTTATCAAACTTACAACTATAGTAGATGGCAACACAACCAAAACAGGATATGTAAAAGTAGATGATTATACCCAAGCAGATACCGATCAAGGAAAAGTAGACCAAAAAAGATTTAATTGGCTTGAATATTACAAAGTTAAAGGAAAATTTGATGCTTATACCAAATTAATGGGTTCTCAACAACATGCTTTAGTATTACGTACTTTGGGCGAATTTGGCTATTTGGGTGCTTATAATTCTGATAGAGGTGTTATTCCGTTTGAAAGATATTATTTGGGCGGAGACGGACTCGCAAACTATTCATTAGACGGTAGAGAAGTAATACAACTAAGAGGTTACAGCAACCAATCATTAACGCCACTAGATGCCGATGGAGTACAAAGAGGTAATGGAGCGGCGCTATATAATAAATTTACTATGGAATTGCGATATCCTATTACACTAAAACAAGCGGCTTCTATTTATGCTCTTGGATTTTTAGAAGGTGGTGCTTCATATAGAAATTTTAAAGCTTACAATCCTTTTGCATTACAACGTTCTGCTGGATTTGGAATTCGTATATTTATGCCTGCTTTTGGACTCTTAGGTATCGACTTTGCACATGGTTTCGATCCAGTTCCAGGAGACACTGTAAAAAGTGGTTGGCAAACACATTTTATTATCGGACAACAATTTTAGTATATTTGTTTCCGTTATAAGTAAAAATAACATAGTATGAAAAAATATAGTTTACTCATTCTTTGCTCCCTATCGCTTTCTTTTTTTAACATCCATGCTCAAAAAGGCGCCCGAATTGGTTATATAGATATGGAATATATCTTAGAAAAAATGCCTGCTTTTGCCGAAGCAAACAACCAATTAGAGCAAAAAGCACAAAAATGGAAGCAGGAGATGGAAGAAAAAAGGAATGAAATAACCAAACTAAAAGAATCTCTTAAAACAGAAAAAGTATTACTTACCAAAGAATTGATACAAGAAAGAGAAGAAGAAATTGCTTTTCATGAAAAAGAACTTTCAGACTATCAACAAAAACGCTTTGGGCCAAATGGCGATTTAATATCTCAAAAAGCTGTACTTATAAAACCCATTCAAGATCAAGTTTTTAATGCGGTACAAGACATAGCCGAAGCTAAAAACTACGACTATATTTTTGACAAATCATCTGATTTAACCATGCTTTTTGCTAAGAAAAATTTAGATATTTCCGATAAAGTGGTTACTGTTTTACTACGAGCAGAAAGAAAAGAAAAACTTACCAAAAAACAACTTGCAGACGAAGCAGAAAAAGAACGAAAAGAAGAAGCTGCTTCAGAAAATCCGCAACTTGCCGAACGTCAGAAAAAACTAGAAGAGAAAAAAGAGCAAGCTCAAAAACTAGCCGAAGAAAGAAAATTAGCCAACGAAGCTAAAAAGAAAGAATTCGAAGAAAAAAGAGCAAAATTATTAGAAGAAAAAGCCGCGAAAAAAAATGGCACAGTTTCTGCTACTTCAAAAACAGAAACACCAAATACTGTTGCCAATGAAGATAAAAAACAAAATCAAGAACTAAAAAAACAAGAGCTTGAAGATAAAAAAGCAGCTCAACAAGAAGCTCGTCAAAAATTAATAGACGAAAGAAAACAAAAACTTGAAGAGCAGAAAAAAGCACTTGAAGATAAAAAGAAAAAAATTCTTGAAGATCGTGAAGCAGCAAAAAAAGCCCGTGAAGAAGAATTAAAAAACAAAACCGAACAGAAAAAACCTTAAAACAATAATTTTAAAAATCAAAGTAAGAATGAAACAATTAAAAACTTTAGTATTTGCTATCGTAGCATTTTTAGGATTTCAAACAGCAAATGCTCAGGCAAAAGTTGCGCATGTAGATGTAAACGAATTAATGGGTAAAATGCCTGCAATAATTGAAGCTCAAAAACAATTACAAACGCTTAGTGATACCTATAGTGCCGAATACAAAAAAATGATTGATGAATATCAAGCAAAAATAAAAAAATACGATGCTGAGGCTGCTACTGTAACTGATGCTGTAAACCAAACTCGCCAACAAGAAGTACAAGATATGGCTAAAAGAATTGGTGATTATCAAGAAAACGCTCAAAAAGATTTACAGAAAAAAGAAAGTGATTTAATGAAACCACTTACCGAAAAAATAAAAGCTTCAATACAAAAAGTAGGAAAAGCAAAAGGTTTTCAATATGTAATTGATATTAATACAGCTTTACTTGCAGACGGGCCAGACCTTACTGCCGACGTAAAAAAAGATTTAGGGTTTTAATAAAAAACCTTTAAAAACTGCTCAAAAAATTGAGCAGTTTTTTTTTACATTTGTTTTATGGCAAACAACAACCCAATAGGATTATTCGACTCTGGCATAGGAGGCACTTCAATATGGAAAGAAGTTCATAAACTAATGCCTTATGAAAACACAATCTATCTAGCCGACAGCAAAAATGCACCTTACGGAAACAAATCCAAAGAAGAAATTCTATCCCTAAGTTGTAAAAACACAGAATACCTACTCAACCAAAATTGTAAACTTATTATAGTAGCTTGCAACACCGCTACTACCAATGCCATAAAAGAACTTCGCGCAAAATACAAAGTCCCATTTATTGGTATAGAACCCGCTATAAAACCCGCAGCACTACACTCAAAAACTCAAAAAATAGGAATTCTAGCAACCAAAGGAACGCTAAACAGCGAATTATTCCATAAAAACCTAGAAAAATACCAAGACATCCAAATTATAGAACAAATAGGATATAACCTCGTAGAACGCATAGAAAACGGCTTTATTGACGACAACGAAATGTTTAAACTACTACAAATGTATGTACAACCCATGATCCAAAAAAACATAGACTATTTGGTACTCGGGTGTACACATTACCCATACCTTATCCCGCAACTTCAAAAAATTGTCCCAGCACACATCAAAATAATCGATTCAGGCGAAGCTGTAGCCAAACAAACGCTTCATGTGTTAGAGCAACAAAACCTTTTAAAACGCAACCAAACAGCGCCAACCCTACAATTTATTACCAACGGAAACCCTACAATAATTTCAAATATATTGCAAAACCAATACACTGTAACTTTCAAAGATTTTTAGTAGCGCATACTACAATGCAATTGCTATACGTAATTCCTGCCCTTACTATTAGTCCCGTTGCTCACGCACGGGAGCTAGCCGTTCGGTCAGGGCTAGTAAGCAAACCATAAAAACCCTATCTTTGCAAAAACATCAGCACTCATGCAAAAACCAAACAACAATAAAAACAAGAATACTTTTTCTTCAAAAAAAGAAACTAATTATTCAGGAAAACCAAAATCCGCATCAAAACCATTTCAATCAAAACCCAAACCAAAAAGTAATCTTCCAAAAAACACCGACGAAATAAGGCTTAACAAATACATTTCAAATTCTGGTGTATGTTCGCGTCGTGAAGCAGATATATACATTCAATCGGGCAACGTAAAAGTAAATGGCGAAGTCGTTACCGAAATGGGCTACAAAGTAAAACCAGGAGACGTAGTAAACTTTGACGGCTCTACACTTACACCCGAAAGCAAGATTTATATTTTACTCAATAAACCTAAAAACTTTACCACATCGAGAGAAGAAGCCGAAAAATCTGTATTCGATTTAGTAAAAAATGCCACCAATGCAAACTTACAAAGCATTGGTAGAATGGATAAAAACACCACAGGCTTATTACTCCTTACAAACGATAATGATATGGTAGTAAAATTTAACGCTCCAAATCAAAAATCGACCAAAATATACCAAGTATCTCTTGACAAAAATTTAAAATTTGAAGATTTAGAAAAAATTTCTGGAGGTGTTACCCTCGATGAACACCGCCTATTTGTAGACGAAATTACCTATATAGAAAACCAACCAAAAACCGAAATTGGCTTAAAACTTCGAACTGCCAATGTAAAAGTAGTGCGCTCTATATTTGAAAAATTTGGATACGATGTACTCAAAGTAGATAGGGTTTCTTTTGCTGGGCTTACCAAAAAGAACCTTCCTAGAGGAAACTGGCGTTTATTAACCGAGCAAGAAGTGATAAATTTAAAAAACATATAAAACAAAAAAGAGCAACAAATTGTTGCTCTTTTTGTTTTATATAAATTTTTCTGTTGCCGTTAATTATTTGCTGGACAATTACAATCGTATTTATCAGGAGAGCAAAACAAATTAAACCCAAGCGTTATTTGATGAAACCCACCGTTGTCAAATTTCACATTTCCTAATAAATGAGAATACGT
>NZ_PQNY01000009.1 GCF_002917885.1 Flavobacterium croceum DSM 17960 | reverse complement strand
TGGGTGTCAGACATTACTTATATCGGCAAAAGAGAAAAACCGTGTTATTTAAGTTTAATAACAGATGCTTATTCTAAAAAGATTGTTGGTTATAACGTATCGGATAATTTAAGTACTGAAAGTAGTTTGATTGCCTTGCGATTGGCTATAAAACAAAGGAAAAATAAAGATTTTGTATTAATACATCATTCTGATAAAGGGTTACAATATTGTTCTAATGAATATCAGAAACTATTAAGCAAAAACAGGATTAAACCAAGCATGACACAAAACTCTGATCCGTATGAAAACGCTGTAGCAGAAAGAACTAATGGTATTTTAAAACAAGAATTTTATATTGATAAATACCACAAAGACTTACCAATTATGAAACAAATTATAAAAGAAACCATTGAAATTTATAATGAAAAAAGACCGCATTTGTCAAACCAAATGCTTACTCCAAACCAAATGCACCAACAATGTGAAATTAAAATGAAAACCTATAAAACTAAAAACGGCATCAAAAACGTTTTTGATGCTGTTTAACTTATCTATTTTTGTCTTATTAATCTGTATCGATTTTTTAGGACAGGTCATACAATATGTTTGAAAATTAATTTGATTTTTTCTCATCGGAACATTCAAATTAATGTTGCTAGAATTAAACAAATCTATTTGATATTCAGTATTTAAATATTCTTTATTACCAATTAAAGTACAATTTTTTAAATTATGTTTAATGTCTTTTAAATAATGAATGTCGTGGACGTTTGCAGGAGTAAAATTAAAAGAGTGAATGATGCTATTTTCATCGCAAACTGCATGGAGTTTGTACTTAAAATAGCGTTTTTTAGTGGCTGTACAATAGCCATAACTTGGTCTTATATCAATAGTTGAGTAAATGATTGGCTCGAATTCACAAATTTCTAGCGGGGTTGAATCCACAATAAACGTGGTCGATAAATATGCAATGGTTGACAAAGCATATTTCTTATTAATTCTAAAAAGGAAAATAATTTTCTCTTTCGTTTATTGTAAACAGTTCGCTCTATTTTATGTTCTAAATAAGTATGTTTTAAATACCTAAATAGCTGTAATTCAGATTTTATTTGCATGAATTCAGATATTAGATTTAAAGCTACAAGTTCCAAATTAGAAAGTCAAAGCTTTCTAATTTGATTAAAACATTCTAGATGTGAACAACTTATTTTTAATGAGTCTAAAATTATTTCATAGTTTTGTATGAGATTGTTTGATTTTTAATTTCTTGAAAGTCAGTTAAATATATGGGTTTTTAATCAAATGAATAATCTTTTTTATTATTTCTTTTAAATACACAACAGGTACATATTATATAAATATAAGCAAAAGTTTAGTATCTATTAAACAAATATGCAATTAATATATAGTGATTTTTTTATTAAAATATTTTTACAATTTACATCTAGCTTTATGTGCTTACTTTCTGAATTAAAAATCTTTTTTCTTTACATATTATATATCAAATTAACGTAATTTTTTTCTTTTTTTTAATAGATTAAATGCAATTTGTATATTTGTTATTAATAATCGATAACAAGAAAAATATGCCTCAAAAATTTGAAAAACCAATTCCTATAGATAAAGAAGTTTCTTGGGATAAGTCTGTAGTACTGACTAGCAAAACTGATGTAAAAGGGAATATAGAGTTTGCCAATGAAGCCTTTATAGATGTATGTGGTTATGAGGATTATGAATTAATAGATACTCCTCATAGTATAGTTCGTCATCCAGATATGCCTAAAATATTATTTAAAGTAATTTGGGATAAGCTAAAAGCAGGTGAAAAAGCTGTGGCTATTTTTAAAAATTTAGCTAAATCTGGAAGATATTTTTGGGTTTATGCCGAGATAGAACCTATGTTTAAAGATAACAACAAAGTTCAAAATTATCTTGCAAAATATAAATCGGTATCGGAAGATTTGATATCAAAGAGTATAGAACCATTTTACAAAAGATTAATGCAAATTGAAAATGTAAGTGGTTTAAATTACAGTGAAAAATATTTGATAGGTTTCTTAGAAGAAAAACAAAAAGATTATTTTCAATATATACAAGAGTGTGCTTTGTCAGATGGTGTGAGTATCCCAAATGATAATGAAACTCCTATAAAAAGAGGTTTCTTTTTTAGAGGGTTTTTAGATTGATATAAATAAGCAAAAAAAAATAAGCCGTTTCTTATAGATTTAAGAAACGGCTTTTTATTTTAGTTTTCAATAGAATTAGGAATATTATTTTTTAGAAATATTAATCCTACAATAAAACAAATACTAGCAACAATTATTGGGTACCAAAGACCTTCTAGATAAAAAGCAGGATTTGCTGCATCTTTTGCACTGGTTACCAAATAAGTTGAAACTACAGGTACTAAACCTCCAAAAATACCATTACCAGTATGGTATGCAAAAGATAGAGTAGTATATCTTACACTTACTGCAAAAAGTTCAACTAAATAAGATGCAATAGGAGCATAAACCATTGTAACAAAAACAATTTGTAAAAATACCATCCATATTAAATGCCATTGAGCTTCGTTACTTACTGTTTTAGTAAGCGTTACTTTTGGTGTTTTACTATTTTTATCTAATGTTTCTTTTACCACTGTACCATCGGTATATTGAGTAGTTTTTGGGTAAACCTCTGGTTGTTTTAAAGCAGAATTATGCGCAACGGTAACGGCTTTTTTGTTCTCCAAATTAGCTGTTTGGTACATATCTTCGTAAATAAATCGGTATGAAACTACTGCAAGTAATAACCCTGCCAAAATAATATATTTTCGTCCAATTTTGTCACTGAGCCATCCAAAAAAGAAAAATAGTGGTATTGCCATAATAATTGCTATACTGACAATAGTATCAACCTGGTTGCTCTCAATTTGCATAACTGTTTTCATAAAGTTTAGGGCATAAAATTGTCCAGTATACCAAACCACACCTTGTCCCATTGTTGCACCAAATAGAGCTAGAAATACTAATTTTCTATTTGCTTTATTTACTAAAGTATCTTTAACTGGGTTATGACTAACTCTATTTTCTGCTTTGGCTTTTGCAAAAATTGGAGATTCTCCCATTCTTTTACGAGCTACAAAAGCTATAATTAAAAATATAATTGATGCCCAAAAAGGTACACGCCATCCCCATTCTAAAAATGTATCGTTTCCTAAATATGTTTTTGTCGCAAAAATAATGAGCAATGACATTAATAAGCCTATAGATGCTGTAGTTTGTATCCAAGATGTCCAAAGTCCACGTTTGTTTTTTGGAGCGTGTTCAGCCACAAATATAACGCCACCTCCATACTCACCACCAAGAGCTAAACCTTGAATAAGACGTAATAAAACTACTAAAACTGGGGCAGTGTAACCAATAGTTTCGTAGGTAGGAACGCATCCTATCAAAAAAGTAGATACTCCCATAATGAAAAGTGTAGCCATAAAGGCAATTTTTCTACCTACTATATCTCCTAATTCTCCAAATATAAGTGCACCAAGAGGTCTAATTACAAAACCAGCAGCAAATGTACCTAATGTAGAAAGAAATGACGTTACAGGATTGTCCGAAGGGAAAAATTTTGTAGATAAAACAACAGCCAAACTACCAAAGATATAAAAATCATACCATTGAATAAGAGTTCCAATTGTTGTTGCAGGAATTACATTCCAAAAATTACTTTTTGAATTCATAAAAATAGAAGGTTAAGTTAATAGATTATTAGTAATATTTTAAAAAATACAATAGCATTGGGTGCACTATTGTTTTATTGAATTTTTCTATTGGTTACAGCAACCATCATACCTACAAAGGCAGATATTAATGTCATAATTGCTATATCTAAAATAATTAGATTGGTATTTATTGTAGTGGCACTCACATTTCCAAATATATTCATATATAAAGAAATTAATAATCCAAGAATTGCACCATATTTAATACCTTTTCTATAATTGGTAACAGGGCCAGATTTTGAAAAACAAAAAGAAACTATATGTCCATAAACAAGGCAACCAAAAAAGATGAGCCCTATATTTTCATTACCCGTAGATGGAAAGTGATTTTTGAACAAATATCCATACAAAAGCCAACCTAGAAAAAAGTTTACTAGCCCACCAATAAAACCTGAAGCAAGAATAAATTTCATATATAATTTTTTTTAAGTTATTGATGTAGTAAAAATACGATAAAAAAAATATATAATTAACTATAAAATTTAATTATTGTAAATTTTATTGTAAAGTTTTTGATATTTCTCTTTTATAACTTTTCTTTTTAGTTTTAAGGTAGGGGTTAGTTCACCACCATCAACACTCCAAATTTCTGGAGTTAATTCAAATTTTTTCACTTGCTCCCAGTTTCCAAATTTTTCGTTGTAATGCTGTACTTCTTTTTCAATTTGTTTAATTATTATGGGGTTGCTGCAAATTTCTTCGTTTAAGTCTCCTATATCAATACCTTGCTGTGCAGCCCACTGGCGGATATAATCAAAACTTGGTTGAATAAAAGCCGCAGGCATTTTTTCGCCATCTCCAATAACCATCATTTGCTCGATAAACAAAGATTGTTTCATGGTATTTTCAATAATTTGTGGAGCGACATATTTCCCACCAGAGGTTTTAAACATTTCTTTTTTTCTATCTGTAATTTTTAAAAAGCCTTGTTTGTCGATTTCTCCTATATCTCCTGTGTAAAAATAGTGGTCTTTAATCACTTCGTTTGTTAAAGTTTCATCTTTATAATAGCCCATCATTACATTTTTTCCTTTGCATAATATTTCGCCGTCTTCTGCTATTTTTACTTCAAGATTTTGAATTGGTTTTCCAACTGTACCAACTTTAAAACCAAAGTTTCTCATATCGTTTACGGCAATTACAGGCGAGGTTTCTGTAAGACCATAACCTTCCATTACAGGAATTCCTGCAGCTGCAAATACTCTTGTTAATCGTTGTTGTAATGCGGCACTACCTGAAACCATGAGTTCTACATTACCGCCCAAACCTTCTTTCCATTTGCTAAAAATAAGTTTTCGAGCTAGTTTAAGCTGCAACTCATACAAAAAACCATTTGCTCCATATGGTTCATAGCGTAATCCTAAATTATTTGCCCAAAAAAACAGTTTACGCTTGATTCCTTTTAAACTGTCGCCTTTTTCAATGATTTTATCGTATACTTTTTCAAGAAGTCTTGGCACAACTGTAAATACCATAGGCTTTACTTCTTTAAGGTTATCAGAAAGTTTATCGATACTTTCGGCAAAATATATTGATACTGAATAATATTGGTATAAGTATAATATCATTCGTTCAAAAACGTGGCAAACGGGTAAAAAACTCAAGGCTCTTCCGCCAGCTTCTTTAAAAGGTATTCTAGGTGCGCTATCAATTACATTTGATATAATATTTTGGTGCGAAAGCATAACACCTTTTGGTTTTCCGGTGGTGCCAGATGTATATATAATAGTAGCTAAATCTGTAGTTTGTACTGCTTTTTTTCTGTCTTCTACCACATCTTGATTTGAAATATCTTTACCTAATTCTAGTACTTCTTTCCAATTTTTACAGTCTTCTATTGCATTAAAACTATAAATTTCTTGTAATGTATTTAAATTTTGTTTTACTGCTTTTAGTTTGTTGTAAACTTCAATATCAGAAACAAAACAATATTTGCATTCACTATGATTTAGTATATATTCATAATCTTCTTCTGAAATTGTTGGATAAATAGGCACAGTTTGTGCGCCTACTTGTAGAATCCCAATATCCATAATATTCCATTCGGTTCTATTGGTAGAAGTAATTAGGGCAATTTTATCATTTTTATTTACGCCCAATCGAATTAAAGCTCTTGAAATTGCATTTGCATTGTTGAGATACTCTTCTGTAGAAGTGGAGATCCATTCTCCGTTATATTTGGTTACAAAACAATCTTTTAAATTGTTTTTTTTGAGTTGATGGTATGGAAAATCGAATAAACGAGTTATTGTATTCATGGTTTGTTAAAATTTTATGCAAAATAGTTAATATTTTAATATTGATGCAAGATTATTTTGGTATTTTATAAAACTAATATTCAAAATTGTAAATTTGCGCAATTTGGTACTATTTTCTATGAAGCATTTTTTTAGAATACACGAATATAAAGTTTTAATGTATAGAATATTTTTGGCTTATTTGTTCTATATGATAGCTAGATTTTTATTTTTTGCTTATAACTTTTCTTTAATCAAAATAAACTCTTTTACAGATTTTCTTTCGTTATCTATACATGGTTTAGCGTTTGATTCTACAGCTATTTTGTACACTAATTTGTTGTTTATTTTAGTATCAATACTACCTTTTTATATCAATACTAAAAATAGTTTTCAAAAAATTCTATTTTATCTATATTTTACTACAAATCTATTGGTATACGCTACTAATTTTATCGACTTTATTTATTATAAATATACATTTAACAGAAGCACAAGAGCATCTCTTGATACTTTGGAAAATGAGCAAAACAAATGGTTATTGTTTTCCAATTTTATAATAAGATATTGGCATGTTTTTGCCTTGTTTTTTATTTTGTGTTTTGTTTGGATTTTTTTGTACAAAAAAGTAAAGATTACCAATGAGTTACGAAAGTTTAATGCAAGCTATATATTAAGTTCAATACTAGGATTTTTAGTTATTGGCGCATTAGTAGTAGGGGGTATACGTGGCGATTTTAAAAAGAGTACTCGGCCTATAAATATGCTAGATGCTAGCCGCTATGTAACCGATGCCTCTCAGGCAGATTTTGTACTCAATACACCTTTTGCAATTATTAGAACATGGAATACCAATACCTTTAAAAAAGTACAATTGGTTGATAAAAACACGATAGATTCTTTAATTGTTCCGATTAAACAGTATCAAAATTTCCCGAAAACAAAACCCAATGTAGTTATATTTATACTTGAGAGTTTTGCCAAAGAATATGTAGGTGCTTTCAATAAAGATATGCCTATTCCAAATTACAAAGGCTACGCTCCATTTGTCGATTCATTGGCACAGCACAGTTTAATTTTTACAAAAGGTTATGCGAATGGTTATAAATCTATACATGGTATGTCTTCTGTATTGGCAGGTATTCCTTCGTTTAAAGATGCGTTTACATCATCTCCTTATCCAAAACAAAAAATAGAATCGTTAGTTTCAGTATTAAAAAATGAAGGATACGATACCTCTTTTTTTCATGGCGCACCAAACGGCTCTATGGGATTTTTAGGATTTGGAAATATATTAGGCTTTGATCATTACTACGGCAAAAATGAATATAATAATGATGCCGATTTTGATGGATCGTGGGGTATTTGGGATGAACCTTTTTTTCAATACTTTAACAAAACTATTTCGGCAAAAAAGCAACCTTTTATGGCAACGCTTTTTTCAGTGTCGTCGCACGAACCTTATGTAGTACCCGAAAAATACAAAAATAAATTTCCAAAAGGCGATAATGCTATGCACCAATGTATTGGGTACACAGATTATGCATTAAAACAGTTTTTTAAAGTAGCTAAAAAGCAACCTTGGTACAACAATACCATTTTTGTTTTGGTAGCCGATCATGATAATTTAATTTATTATCAAGAATATGGAAAAGATCAAAATTTTCATACGGTACCTATTTTATTTTTTACTCCTTCCGAAAAATTTAAAGGAGTGAATACCGATTGGGCTCAGCAAATAGATATTTATCCTACCTTACTTGATATGATAGGGTACGAAAAACCTTTTAGAAGTTGGGGTAGAAGCTTAATTAGCGAAAAAAAAGTTCCTCCATTTGTTATGCGATATTCATCGGATAAGTATCAAATGATGAGTGGAAATTATATTTGTACTTTTGATGGAGAAAAAGCGGTAGGTTTTTTTGATAAAAATGACAAAGAGTTACAGCATAATTTAATTAAAAATAGAAATGCTGAAATGAATGTATTAGAACAGCGATGCAAAGCTTTTTTGCAAGATTATATGCAACGTATTATTGATAAAAAATTAACTTTAGACAAATAAATTTTCAAAGTAATGAAAAAGAAAATAGGTATTATTCTAGTAACTGTTGTGCTTATCATAACAGGTAAATATGTTTATGATAGACATATAAATCATAACTTTATGACAATTACTGAGGGTAAAGTTTACAAAAGTGGTGTAATTCCTCCCGATGAAATTCAAGATTTTGTTGCAAAATATCATATTAAATCTATTGTAGATTTACGTTTTCCGGGTACAGGCGATGATATTAATAACCCAGAAGTTCCATCAGAATTGAAAGCTGAAAAAATTGCAGTATCAAAAATACCAGGTGTACGTTATTATAACAACGGTTCCGATCAAGTGCCAAAACAAGAAAATCTTGACAAATTTTTTAAAATAATGGACGATTCTACCAATTATCCTGTATTAATTCACTGCTATCATGGTATTGGAAGAGCCCAAATGTATTCGGCTTTATACAGAATAGAGTATGAAGGTTGGCAACCTGATGATGCTCGAAGTAAAGCCGCTTTTCCGTTACTATTTTCTTCTTTTGAATTAGGAAAACCCAAAGGAGATTATTTACACAATTATAAACCTAGACGAGTATTAAAAACAAAAGATACTGTAAAATAAATTATTTACTTAAAAATAAGATATAAATAGCGAATAAAGCCAATACAATTCCGATATAATTGTATTGGCTTAATTTTTCTTTAAACAAGTATTTCCCCACAAGAGTACCCAAAATAATAACACCCATATTCATTGAAATAAAAATTATAGATGGATTATTTACAACAGCTTGATGAGCTTTTATGTAAAAATAGATATTGCCAAAATTGAGTATTCCAACACTTAATCCCCACAAAATAGTAGTGAAATTAAATTTTTCTTGTTTTTTTCGGATTGAATAAATTACAATGCACCAAGCTACCAATAGGGCAATAAAGAATATGTTTTGTAATAAAGTAGTAAAGGGTAATGTGGTAATTGTTGCCGTTTTTTTAAACAATAAATCGATAATACCAAAACCTAGTAGAACAAGAAGTAAATAAGGTGTTTTAATTTCTTTATCAGTACTTTTACTTTGTTTATTTAAAGTAAAAATTACAGCCAATAAAGCTATGAATAAACCAAGTACCTTCAAAAAAGTAATGGTTTCATGAAAGAAAAAAAATGCGCCAAACAAACTTAATAGTAAAGATAGTCGTTGTGCAATATCGGTTTTTACAATTCCAGAATAGGCAATTGCTTTGGCTTGAAAAATAAATACTAAAGGCAGTAGTAACCCCAAAATGAGTACAATTGTCCAAACATTAGTTTCTATTTTTGGAAATAATGTTGGTTTAAAAATAATTTGATTTAGAAAAAATGCGGCTACATAATTGGTGGCTATAATTTGCGCAATACTTTTATTATTTTGTTTGGCATATTTTAGTACAACTCCAACACAAACACTGCATAGAATACTTAATACTACATAAATCATATATTTTTTGTTGCAATAATACAAAAAAAGCCCTGATTTATCAGAGCTTTTCGGTTTACTGTTTTTGATTTTCAATCCATTTTCGAGCATTTACAAATGCTTCAATCCATGGTGATACATCATCTTTTATACCTCTATCTGGATAATACGCCCAATTCCAAGGGAAAATAGAACGTTCTATATGTGGCATCATTACCAAATGACGCCCTGTTGTATCGCACATCATTGCCGTATTAAAATCAGAACCATTTGGGTTGGCAGGATAATCTTTATAGGCATATTTGGCAACAATATTGTAATTATCTTCTGTGTAAGGTAGTTTAAATTTTCCTTCTCCATGAGAAATCCAAACCCCAAGGGTTAATCCTTCTAGCGAAGATAGCATTACCGAATTGTTTTTTTGAATTTTTACCGAAGTAAAAGCGCTTTCATGTTTATTTGACGTATTGTGATGCATTTTGCCATGTATTTCGTGTTCTGGATTTACTAATTTGAGTTCCATAAACAATTGACAACCATTACATATACCTACCGATAAAGTATCTTTTCTGCTAAAGAAGTTTTTCAAGGCTATATTTGCTTTTTCATTATATAAAAATGCACCTGCCCAACCTTTTGCAGAACCTAAAACATCAGAATTTGAAAAACCGCCAACGGCACCAATAAATTGAATGTCTTGTAAGGTTTCTCTACCCGAAATTAAATCGGTCATGTGTACATCTTTTACATCAAAGCCTGCCAAATACATAGCATTTGCCATTTCACGTTCAGAGTTACTACCTTTTTCACGAATAATAGCTGCTTTTGGTCGAGTTGCTATAGGTAAAATAGGCTTTTTACCATCGAAATTTGCAGGGAATATAAATTCTAAAGGTTGGTTTTTATAGTTGGCAAAACGAGCCTCTGCCATTCCATTTTTAGATTGTTTTGTGTCTAATAAATACGAAGTTTTATACCAAGTATCTCTTGTTTGAGCAATAGAAAAATCAAAAGAATCGTTTCCATTTTTAATAGTAATTGTATCGCCTTCTAGAACATTACCGATATTGAAGATTTCAATTCCATGAGCTTTAAAAGTGTCTTCAACTTGAGCATCAGCTTGAAAAACTACAGCAATATTTTCGTTGAATAAGGCTTTAACGGTATCACTTTCTCCTAAAACAGATAAATCATACTTTGCACCCAAACCAACTTCTGCAAATGACATTTCTAATAAAGTTGTGATTAATCCACCACTTCCTATATCATGTCCGGCTTGAATTTGTCTATTTTTAATTAAATTTTGAAGAACATTAAATGCTTTTTTAAAATAATCAGGATTTTTTATACAAGGTACTTCAGAACCTATTTTATTCAGAATTTGATAGAATGAACTTCCTCCAAGTTTAAATGTATCTTGTGATAAATTAAGGTAATAAATATTTCCTCCTTTTCGTTGTAAAACAGGTTCTACTACTTTGGTTATATTACTACAGTTACCTATAGCAGAAATAATTACGGTTCCTGGAGCAATTACCTCGTCATTTGGGTATTTTTGTTTCATAGAAAGAGAATCTTTTCCTGTTGGAATATTGATTCCCAATGCTGTAGCAAAATCTGAACAGCCTTTTACAGCATCAAATAATCGAGCATCTTCGCCTTCATTTTTACAAGCCCACATCCAATTTGCCGATAAAGAAACCGATTGTAAACCATCTTTTAAAGGCGCCCAAACGATATTTGATAAAGCTTCGCCTATGGCATTTATGGATCCCGCCACCGGATCTACCAAAGCAGCAATAGGAGCATGGCCAATTGATGTTGCAATACCTTCTTTTCCTGTATAATCAAGAGCCATAACCCCTACATTGTTTAAAGGTAGCTGTAACGATCCAGCACATTGCTGTTTGGCTACACGGCCACCTACACAACGATCTACTTTATTGGTGAGCCAATCTTTGCACGCCACAGCTTCTAGTTGTAATACCTGATTTAAGTAGTTTGGTATTTCGTTTATGGTATAGTTTGGATTTGTGTATTGATGCACTACTTTTTTATCGGTTATAATTGTTTTAAGAGAGCTTCCAAAAAAGTCTTCTAGTGCATAATCCATAGGTTTTTCACCTGTTGTTTTAGATTGAAAGGTAAATCTGTAATCATTTGTAACTTCACCTACAGTATACATAGGGGCGCGTTCTCTTTGGGCAATTTTTTCTAAAGTATCGATATCTTTTTCACCAATTACTAAGCCCATTCTTTCTTGCGATTCGTTGCCAATAATTTCTTTTGCAGAAAGTGTTGGATCTCCAATAGGTAGTTTGTCCAAATCTATACAGCCACCAGTATTTTCTACGAGCTCCGATAAACAATTTAAATGCCCTCCAGCACCATGGTCGTGAATAGAAACAATAGGATTTGTATCGCTTTCTACTAAACCACGAATGGCATTGGAAACACGTTTTTGCATTTCTGGATTGGAACGTTGAATAGCATTTAGCTCAATACCCGCACCAAATGCGCCTGTATCTGCCGATGAAACAGCAGCACCACCCATACCAATTCTATAATTTTCACCTCCTAAAATAACAATACTATCTCCCGCTTGTGGTTTGTGTTTTTTGGCTTGTTCTCGTTTGCCATAACCAATACCACCCGCCTGCATAATTACTTTATCAAATCCTAATTTTCTGTTGTTTTCTTCGTGTTCAAAAGTGAATACAGAACCTGCTATTAAGGGTTGTCCAAATTTATTTCCAAAGTCTGAAGCTCCATTAGATGCCTTAATCAAAATATCTATTGGGGTTTGATACAGCCATTTTCTTTCTTGCATACCTTTTTCCCAAGCTCGTGTTTGTTCAAGTCTTGAGTAAGATGTCATATACACTGCTGTTCCTGCTAGAGGTAGCGAACCTTGTCCGCCTGCTAAGCGGTCACGAATTTCACCTCCAGAACCAGTGGCAGCACCATTAAAAGGTTCTACAGTTGTAGGAAAATTGTGAGTTTCTGCTTTTAATGATAACACTGATTCAAATGCGGATTCTTGATAAAAATCTGGCTTATCTGCACTTTTGGGTGCAAATTGTATCGCTTTTGGCCCTTTGATAAAAGCTACATTATCTTTGTAGGCAGAAATAATATCGTTGGGGTTTGTTTCTGAGGTTTTTTTAATTAATTTGAATAACGATGTTGGTTGTTCAACACCATCAATAATAAAAGTTCCGTTAAATATTTTATGACGACAATGCTCTGAATTGGCTTGAGAAAAAGCAAAAATTTCAGAATCGGTTAATTTTCTACCAATTTTATGGGTTAAACGTTGTAAATATTCAATTTCTTCAATGCTTAAAGCCAAACCTTCTTTTTGATTGTAATCTTCAATATCGTCGATTTCTAATATAGGTTCGGGTTTACAATTTATGGTAAATATTTCTTGATTAAGTACTTCATATTTTTGAAATAACATTGGATCAAAGTCTGTAAAATCAGCAGAAACCTTTTGAAACTCTTCTATACGAATTATAGTAAGAATTCCCATATTTTGAGTAATTTCTACAGCATTTGTACTCCAAGGTGTAACCATACTAGCACGTGGGCCAACAAAAAAATCCGTAAGTACGGATTTTTCTATTTTATGTGCATTGCCAAAAAGCCAATTTAATTTGTTGATGTCTTCAGTAGATAATACTTCTACGTTTGATGTACTTTGCGTTTGAACAGCGTAAACGACATCAGTATCGTTTCCGAAAAAATGAATCATTGTTGTATGTTATTGTGTTGTTGGCACAAAAATAACGCAAAATAAATTCTAAGACAAATAACGAATTAATATTATACTTAGTTTGTTATGGTTTTGTAAGCACCAATTTGATTGTTACTAGGGTTGCCCAAAATATCTTCAATAATGTTTACAGCACTATTAATATTTTCTGTAGGCCATAGTTGATGCTTACTAACATTTTTAAATTTTGGGTTGTGTAGAGTATTGTTGGTAGCTATATAACAATTGGTGTAATTTGTACTATTAATGGGCGGATATAAAGGGTTTGAATTTGTGTTATTGTATTTTATTAAACAATTATTGAATACATAATTCATAGCAGAGGTATCATTTTTTTTACTAATAGCTAGCTCATTTTGGTTGCTACCATAAATTATACAATCTGTAAAAATGTAATTTTTTATAGAGTTGTTGGCATATATTGTGTCTGAAGTTTCAAAAAAATCTGTAAGATAAACGCAGGTTTGATTGGTACCATACCAATTGTTGTTGAAAGTACAATGGCTAAAATTGTAAGTACCACCGTAGGTTAAACCTACACAAAATTTGCCACAGTTGTTTACAACTACATTTTCGGCTGTTATAGTAGATGCAATAGAATAAATACCAGCTATGCTGCAATTTTGTATTTTAGATTGTTTAATATTTAGCTTGGCTGTATTTGGGTTTACAGTAATTTCTAGAGGTAGGTTGTAAATGCCTATCGACGCATTTTTAATGGTTAAATGTTTTATGGAATTTAAGTTGGTTGAAAAATTCACAATCCCAAACCATTGCCCCGCTACATTATCAAAAGAATATTCCAATCGATTGCCTTCAAAAATTACTTCTTTACTTAAATCGTTTTCTAGAGGATTTGTAGTTGGGTTTTCTCCATTAATGGTAAGTTTACCATTTCGCCCAATCATTAAACCCGAATTAGCGTGATAATACACACGAGCCCCTTTATCTACAACCAGTTCGCTACCATCTGGAACAAATGCAAAACCATAAATTACGTAGGGTTTTGTGTTTGTCCAATGGAGTTCATTACCATGTTGTGGATGATTGTTTATTAAAGTATGCGTATTTTCTGATATAATAGGTTTGTTATCAATATCTAAACCTAATAAAGCACTTTCATATTCATATATATTTGGAGAAGTTTCAGTTCTATTAGGGTAAATAAAAATGGCATCTTGAATTAAAGTAACCAAATCAACATCTTGTGTTTCACCATTACCGTGAATAAAATCTATTTTATCTGTATATAAAAAGTCGGTAGGATTTGCATTGGCTACATCTGCAGTAACTTCAATAAAAATAAATAGGCTGTCTTTTGCCATGAGTTCTACATTACTAAATTGCTTACCAGTATGACCAACATCACCTGTCATACCATCTACCATAAGCCTAAATTTCGAGTTGTCTCCTTTGTGCAAAGCTATTTTGGGTATACTAATATCTTTATCACTACGATTGTATACTTTTAATTTATAAGTGCTAGAACCAATATTGGTAAAAACAGTATCTAGGTAGACAGTATCTTTAGAAAATTCAAGACCTCCTGTACTGGCTTCAAATTTAAAATCGTCTCTACACGAAGAGAACGAGATTGTTATTATTGCAAGAAGAAAATAAATATAGCGCATGAAATATATTTTGGTAAAAGTAGTTAGAAAACATTAAAAACAAAAACGTACAAAAAGCAATTTTAGTATATCGATAAAAGTGATAATTTTACAAAAAAAAATGTAACTCATGTTTGATAAAGAAAAAGTTTTACACATTTGTAAAGAATGGTCTAAAAATACTTTAATGGAAACTCTTGAAATAGAATATATTGATGCTGGCGAAGGTTTTCTAAAAGCAAAAATGCCTGTAAACAGTCGTGTACATCAACCTATGGGATTGTTGCATGGAGGCGCTACAGTAGCCTTGGCAGAGAGCGTTGGTAGTGCAGCATCTGTCATGTTTATTAATCATGAAAAACAAGAGGTAAGAGGTATAGAAATAGCCGCAAACCATTTGAGAGCCAAAAGAGAAGGCGTAGTTTATGCTACGGCACAAATAATACATCAAGGTAGAAGTATTCATTTATGGGAAATAAAAATAACCGATGAGAATGACAAACTCATTTCTTTGTGTAAGCTTACCAATATGATTTTACCCAAAAAAGAAAGATAATGTTTTTTGAAAAGGTACAAGAATATTTCAATCTCAATAAGCCTTTTGTAGTGTACAAAAAGCCACACGAAAGTAAAGCTATTGGATTGTTTCAAAAATCGAAGAAATTACACACACTCGCTGACGTTGCAGGATTTTGTTGGGTAAATTTTAATAACGATAAAAAATATTGTATTCCAGAAACAGATTCAGATATTTATGTAACTCAAATAAATCAAGACACGCTTTATGTAACTCCAAGTGCCAATTTGGTTTACGATGAGAAAGCCAAAAGTAGTTTTGAAGCCATAGTGAGTAAAGCCATAGATACGATTAATACAGGAACATTAGAAAAAGTAGTTCTTTCTAGAAAAGAAATACTCGATAAAAATGATATTGATATAGTGCTTACTTTACAAAAGCTATTCAGTTTTTATCCCGATGCGTTTACTTATGTATTATACCACCCAGAACTAGGTTTTTTTATGGGTGCAAGCCCCGAACAGTTTATAAAAGTAGAGCATAATACACTACACACAGTAGCTTTGGCAGGCACACAAACGTATCATGATGGAATTATTACATGGCAGCCAAAAGAAGTACAAGAACAACAAATTGTTACTCAATATATTGAAAATAGTTTGAAGCCTTATGCAAAACAACTAAACATTTCAAAACCATTTACTCAAAAAGCGGGTAATTTAGCACATATTAAAACACAAATAGAATGTCTGTTACATCAAGAAGTTTCTATCGAAAATATCTGTGATACTTTGCATCCCACTCCCGCAGTATGTGGATTTCCAAAAGATAAAGCAAAGCAGTTTATTTTAGAAAACGAAGGTTATGACAGAGCTTTTTATTCGGGTTACATTGGTGAATGGAAAAAGAACTTTTATACCTATACAGAAAATTGTTATGATTTGTATGTAAATTTGCGCTGTGCAAAAATAGATGAGGCAACACATATTTATGTAGGTTGTGGCATTACAAAAGACAGTAATCCAGAAAAAGAATTTTTTGAAACGATACATAAATCGCAAACGATTAAAAAATGTATGTAATATGGAATTAAAATTAGATATATTGGCATTTGGAGCTCACCCAGATGATGTAGAACTTAGCTGTAGTGGTACAATTGCCAAAGAAATTTCACTGGGTAAAAAAGTTGGAATTATAGATTTAACAAGAGGAGAGCTAGGTACTAGAGGAACAAAAGAAATACGAGATAAAGAAGCCGATGCAGCGGCCAAAATATTAGGAGTTACCATTAGAGAAAATCTAAATATGCGCGATGGTTTTTTTGTAAATGATGAAAAACACCAACTAGAAGTCATTAAAGTTATTCGAAAATACCGCCCAGAAATTGTAGTTTGCAATGCTATACAAGATAGACATATCGATCATGGTAAAGGTAGTAAATTGGTTTCTGATGCTTGTTTTTTATCTGGTTTGAGAAAAATTGAAACTTTTGATGATTTAGGTAACAGCCAATTGGCTTGGCGTCCAAAAAATGTATACCATTACATTCAATGGCAAAATTTAGAACCCGATTTTGTTGTAGATATTTCCAATTTTATAGATACCAAAGTTAATGCTATTTTAGCTTATCAATCTCAGTTTTACGACCCAAATTCTAATGAACCCGAAACACCAATTACTTCAAAAAACTTTAAAGAAAGTTTAAAATACCGTTCTCAAGACTTAGGAAGATTGGTAGGAGTAGAATATGCCGAAGGATTTACTACCGAAAGGTATTTGGCAGTCAATAGTTTAAGTGATTTGTTTTGATTTTATTTAAAAAATATTTGCAGATATTAAGATTTGAAGTATATTTGCAACCGCAAACAAATGGTGATTGTAGCTCAGTTGGTTAGAGCGTCGGATTGTGGTTCCGAAGGTCGGGGGTTCGAGACCCCTCATTCACCCTTAATTGGTAATCCCGCTTGAAAAGGCGGGATTTTTTATTTTAAAATATTTGTATTTGTTTGATTTACAAGAAGTTATAAGGAGAAGATGAAGCTATAAAAAGCGATTTAATATTGTCGATTTTTTAATTGCATTTTTTTTGGTAATATCGAACCGAAATGACTAAAAAACATGTTTAAATGAAAAATCCCTTTTATTTCAAGGGATTTAAAAGCTAAAATATATTTTTGATGTAGTTTGTTTTTTAGTTGATTTTCAAGTATTTCAATTTTTTCTTTTGTGTTAAGGTGGTTGTTATAATTTCATCCAAATTTGCAGTTAAAAAACACTTTGGTGTATAAAAATCAGCTTCTCATTAAATAATGATTGTATTATTTCTCTTTTAAGGTGAATTGGAGCGTTATTGTATATGGTGTTTATATTGGTTAAAAATGAAATTCCTTCCTCTAAATGTTTTTCAAAATCTTTGCTTTTGTTTTTAATTTCTTATAATTCCATTTTTATATCACTTATTAGTATATCAGTTTTTCGCTTCATTTCATTATATGTTTTTACATCAATAATGTCGTCAAAGAACTTTTGCTCAATTGATTTATAACGAGTTTGTAATTTACTCAATCCTCTTTCAAGTGATTGAAAATTTATTTCTTGAGATTAATTTTCATTTTTAAATGTTTGAGCTAAAATATTTTTATAAAAGGACTTAATTTCTTCTTCATTTAATGAAAATACATCTAGTAGTAAACATAATAAAATATTTATTGGAGATTGTATTTTAATAGAAGGGTTGTTTAGAATGGTTAATACTAATTTTTTAACATTTTTGCTTTTAGTGATACTTTATTTTAATAGTTTTTTACAGTATGTTTATACTAAAAATCTACTTTGAAAAAGTTGTTTATAATTTAAAATTATTATCAAGGATTAATTGTTTTTTGTCTACCAAATAGTTTTTAATTATAGTTAGTTTTCTCTTTAAAGTTATAAGTAATTAGATAAGGGAACATACTATTGAATTAGTTATTTTAAAAGGGTTTCTTTAATGTTCTATTTTAAAGTATTTTTATTGGTCGGAAATTGTTTTTTTTTATCTTTTCACTATTGTTTTGGTCTATTAATTACTCTTTCTCTTATATAAAAACTATCTTTAACTTGAGTTAATAATTTTATTTTTAATACTTATATTATTTACATTGGCTGGAGTAATCATCAAATTAATAATTCTGCCATATTCGTTAGTTATTGTACTAAGTTTAATATCAAAAAATAACCTTAGCGAACATTTTCCTTCTTTTTGCTAATTCTTTTAATGTTTATGTTGACCTATTCTTAAATCTCTAATTCTAAGTATATTTGGATCAAATATATAATTAGGAAGCTTTTATTTTAAATTAAAACATCATTAGAATAAAGAACGAAGATTTTAATTCAATCATTCTATTTTAACTTAATAGATTAAGAAACATATTAGTCAAAAATTTATATTCATATTCAAGATAAAAATTTTAAAATTATGTGGTATGAATATAAAAAACAATTGTAATTACTTATTGTAAAGATAAATTCGACTTAAAAGTGCATTATTTTAGCTGAAATTATTTGGTTTTGACAATTTTCAATAAATTATTTACAAATTATCAATAAAATAAAAAAGATGTATAATTCTCTTATACTGAAGCATAATCAAAATTTAGAATTTATATTTATAATAAGAATTTTGTATGTCATAATTTTTTACAACATTTTTACACCTTTTACATCGAAGTTACGTTAAACTTGTATAACACCTAAATTAAATTTTTTCTCAATAGGAGCATTATTGGCAGCCTCAATACCCATAGAAATCCATTTTCTGGTATCCAAAGGATCTATTATCGCATCTGTCCATAATCGAGCTGCTGCATAATATGGAGATACTTGAGCATCATATTTCGCTTTAATTTTATCAAACAATTCTTTTTCTTTGGCTTCGTCTAGTACTTCTCCTTTGGCTTTCAAAGAAGACGCTTC
The DNA here is from genome assembly GCF_002917885.1 of Flavobacterium croceum DSM 17960. Lineage (GTDB taxonomy): Bacteria > Bacteroidota > Bacteroidia > Flavobacteriales > Flavobacteriaceae > Flavobacterium > Flavobacterium croceum. The sequence goes on along the minus strand of NZ_PQNY01000009.1, from coordinate 121,447 downwards.
TATTTGCAACAACACTTTAGCAGCTTGTGTGCCACCCATTACGGCGAGTTCTGCACTTGGCCATGCTACAATCAATCGAGGGTCGTAGGCCTTGCCACACATTGCATAATTACCAGCACCGTAAGAATTTCCAACAACCACGGTAAATTTTGGCACTACCGAATTGGCAACTGCATTTACCATTTTTGCTCCATCTTTTATAATACCGCCATGTTCAGATTTGCTTCCTACCATAAAACCAGTTACATCTTGTAGGAAAAGAAGAGGTATTTTTTTCTGATTGCAGTTGGCAATAAATCGGGTAGCTTTGTCGGCAGAATCAGAATATATTACTCCGCCAAACTGAATTTCTCCTTTTTTTGTTTTTGATACAATTCTTTGGTTCGCTACAATACCTACTGCCCAACCATCAATTCTAGCATAACACGTAATTATAGATTTTCCATAGTCGGGTTTATACATATCCATTTCAGAATTATCAACCAAACGTTTAATAATTTCGAGCATATCATATTGGTCACTTCTCGATTTTGGAATGATACCATAAATGTCTTGTTCGTTTGCACTAGGTTTTTGTGGTTTTGCTCTGTTAAAGCCCGCTTTTTCAAAATCACCTATTTTGCCTACAATATTTTTTATTCTATCCAAAGCGTCTTTATCATCTTTGGCTTTGTAATCTGTAACACCCGATATTTCGCAATGTGTAGTAGCACCACCAAGTGTTTCGTTATCAATGTTTTCTCCAATAGCAGCTTTTACTAAATAGCTTCCTGCCAAAAAAATACTTCCTGTTTTATCTACAATCATAGCTTCATCACTCATAATAGGTAAGTAAGCACCGCCCGCTACACAGCTACCCATTACAGCGGCTATTTGTGTGATTCCCATACTACTCATAATGGCGTTATTTCTAAATATTCTCCCAAAATGCTCTTTGTCAGGAAAAATTTCATCTTGCATTGGCAAATATACTCCAGCAGAATCTACTAGGTATATTATAGGAAGCTTGTTTTCTATAGCGATTTCTTGTGCTCTTAAGTTTTTCTTGCCTGTAATAGGAAACCAAGCACCTGCTTTTACCGTAGCATCATTTGCTACTACAATACATTGTTTACCAGAAATATAACCTATTTTTACAACCACACCGCCCGAAGGACATCCTCCATGCTCAAGATACATGCCATCTCCAGCAAAAGCTCCAATTTCTATAGCATTTGTATCTCGATCTAATAAATAATCGATACGCTCGCGAGCTGTCATTTTTCCTTCAGCATGTAATTTTTCTATTCTTTTTTCACCTCCTCCAAGCATTACTTTGGCAAATTTTTGCCTTAAAGATGAAACTTGTAATTTATTAAAATCTTCATTTATATTGAAGTTAATGTCCATTTGTTTGCTGTTTTGATTTGAGTAAAAATACAAAAAATGTAGAAAATAAAAAGTAAATGTGTGTAATACCTTGTCAATTTATTATCTTTAAGAAATTGTAAATTATAATAACTTCAAAATCATATTATCTTAACACTAGCTTAACAATACTACTGTACTTTTGCTTAGTAAAATTTAGATTATAATGACACTAAACAGTATTTTTCAGTATTTTGTTCCTAAGGATAAAAAGTTCTTCCCTCTTTTTGAAGAGGCTGCAAAAAATTTAATTGTTTTGGCTGAAACCTTGCACGAAGGAGTGAATGCACCTAAAACGGAACGTGAAAACTTTTTTAATAAAGTAGAAGAACTAGAAGCTAAAATAGAAGAGATTACACATAAAACACATTTGGAGTTGAGTAGAAATTTTATCACTCCGTTTGATAGAGAAGATATACATGCTCTTGTAAAATCACTAGATAATGTTGCAGATTTTATGCATGGGGCTGCAAGTAAAATGCGTTTATACCAAGTGGATAAAATTACAAAATCGATTAGAAAACTTACTGAGATTAACTTAGAAGCATGTCAATTAATTCTTGTAGGAATTACAGAATTGAAGGATATGAAAAATCCTAAAACACTTAAGGATACTTGTAAAAGAATTAATAAATTGGAAAGTAAAGCCGATTCTGTATTTGATAAAGCTGTAGCCGATATTTTTGAAAATGAAACTGATGCTAAGAATATAATAAAATATAAAGAAGTACTTTCTGCTTTGGAATCTGCATCAGACAAGTGTAAAAGTGTTTCCAATGTAATGGAACAAATTTTGGTAAAACATTCGTAATTTATATATGACATTACTTATCGTTATTATAGTATTAGCGTTGATATTTGATTATATCAATGGTTTCCATGATGCCGCAAATTCTATTGCAACTATAGTTGCTACCAAAGTATTATCGCCGTTTCAAGCAGTAGTTTGGGCTGCTTTTTTTAATTTTTTAGCCTATTGGGTTTTTGGTTTTGGAGTTGCCAATACTGTTGCAAAAACAGCAAAAACAGAGCATATAGATTTGGTAGTTATACTAGCTGGCGTTATTGCGGCTATTATTTGGAACTTATTTACATGGTGGAAAGGTATTCCTTCATCATCATCGCATACTTTGATAGGAGGTTTTGCAGGAGCTGCTATTGCTCATGCTGGTTTTAATGTAGTAAATTGGTATAAACCTGGTGAAGATGGTCATTTACCCACAGGTGTTCTTATTGTTATTGCTTTTATTGCTTTAGCACCATTGTTGGGTATGGTAATTTCGTATTTTATATCTATTTGGTTGTTGCATTCTTCCAAAAAGAGTATTTATCCAAAATTGTTTACGATTAGTTTAATGCTTTTGGTAGGTTGGTTTTTTTCTACAGTTTTAGATTTTTCTCCAGAAAAACAAAGATTTTCTAATAAATTTTTATCGTTTTTGGCATATCCTGAAAATATAAAATGGTTTTTGGTAGGAATTATATTTTACAGTTTAGCCATTTTCAATTTATTTTTTAGTTCGATGCCTACTGCAAAGGCAGAAAAAACATTAAAAAAAATGCAACTTTTATCATCTGCATCTTTTAGTTTAGGGCATGGTGGTAACGATTCTCAAAAAGTAATGGGTATTATTGCAGCGGCTGTTACTATTGCAGTAAGAGATTATAATTTAAAATTATCTGATTTTTGGTTAGATCTTAATGTGGACATAGACAAAAGTATTATGCCAGGTTGGATTCCTTTGGCTTGTTATACCGTAATTGGTTTGGGCACACTAAGCGGTGGTTGGAAAATTGTAAAAACTATGGGATCTAAAATTACTAAAGTAAATGCTTTTGAAGGGGTTGTCGCAGAGTCTGCTGGGGCTTTAACCTTATTTACAACAGAGCATTTTAAAGTTCCTGTTTCAACAACACATACTATTACTGGTTCAATTATTGGTGTAGGCGTAACCAAACGCGTTTCGGCAGTACGTTGGGGTGTTACCGTAAATTTATTATGGGCTTGGGTACTTACAATACCCGTTTCTGCACTTATTGCTATGCTTGTTTATTATTTAGTAAATCTGTTTATCTAACATATATTTAAAACAAAACATTAAAAATGCCGTATTCTAGATTAGAGTACGGCATTTTTTAGTGGTAAATAATTAGCAATTACTTTAGTATTATGGTTTTATTCCTCTTTTTGTCCCATCATCATGAGGTATGCTTTTAAAAATTCGTCTAAATTTCCATTCATCACACTTTCTACATCACTAGTTTCATAACTTGTACGAACATCTTTTACCAATTTATAAGGATGCATCACATAATTGCGTATTTGAGAACCCCATTCTATCTTCATTTTGTTTGCTTCAATATCGGCTCTTTGTTCTAAGCGCTTTTTTAATTCTTTTTCATAAAGTTGAGAACGTAGCATTTGCATAGCTCTTTCTCTATTATCATGCTGCGAGCGCGTTTCTGAACATTGTATTTGAATACCTGTGGGTTTATGTAATAATTGAACTTTGGTTTCAACTTTATTTACATTTTGACCACCAGCACCGCTTGATCGAGCAGTAGTAATTTCTATATCAGCAGGGCTAATTGCTATTTCTATGGTATCATCTACAAGAGGATAAACATATACTGAAGCAAATGAGGTATGCCTTTTGGCATTACTGTCAAAAGGTGAAATTCGAACGAGTCTATGTACTCCATTTTCTCCTTTTAAATAGCCAAAAGCAAAATCGCCTTCTATTTCTAATGTAACAGTTTTTATACCTGCTACATCACCTTCTTGAAAGTTTAATTCTTTAATTTTATAACCTTGTTTTTCGGCCCACATCATATACATACGCATAAGCATAGATGCCCAATCACAACTCTCTGTTCCACCCGCACCAGCAGTTATCTGTAAAACAGCACTTAGGCTATCTCCTTCATCAGAAAGCATATTTTTAAACTCAAGATTTTCAATTAAGTTTAAGGTTTGAAAATAAATGGCATCGAGTTCTTCTTCGGTAGCATCGCCTTCTTTAAAAAAATCAAATACTATTTGCAGTTCTTCAAGTAAATTTTCTGCTTTTTGATAATCTTCTACCCACTTTTTTTTAGTACGCAAATTTTTTACCACGATTTCGGCTTCTTTTGCATTATTCCAAAAATTTGGAGCAAAAGTTTTTTCTTCTTCGTTGGTAATTTCAATCAATTTTGCATCAATGTCAAAGATACCTCCTCAACGCACCAAGACGTTCTACGATACCTTTAATTTGTTCGGTATTTGTCATAAATTAATAGTAGTTTTGTAGTGCAAAAGTAATTCTTATATATTTTATATGGAAATTAATTTAATTAGTGATACCGTTACTAGGCCTTCCAATGAAATGTTGCAGTATATGTTTCATGCTAAAGTAGGCGATGATGTTTTTAAGCAAGATCCTACAGTACTAGAATTTGAACAAACAGTAGCGCAACTTTTTGGAAAAGAAGATGCTTTGTTTTTTCCGAGTGGAACTATGGCAAACCAAACAGCTTTAAAAATACATACTAACCCAGGAGATGAAGTTATTTGCGATAAATGGTCGCATATTTATTTATACGAAGGTGGAGGCGCAGCTGCAAATAGTGGTATTTCGTGTAAATTGATTGATGGTACTAGAGGCATGATTACAGCACAGCAAGTAAGTCAAGCTATTAATGATCCAGAAAATATTCATTTGGCTTATACAAAATTGGTAAGTATAGAAAATACTACAAACAAAGGAGGTGGTGCTTGTTATAATTTATTAGAATTACAAAAAATAAAAGAGATTTGCACACAAAATAACTTAGCTTATCATCTAGATGGCGCTAGATTATGGAATGCTTTAATCGCTAAAAAACAACACCCAACTCAATTTGGTGCATTGTTTGACACTATTTCTGTTTGTTTTTCTAAAGGATTAGGAGCTCCTGTTGGTTCTGTTCTTTTGGGTTCAAAAGAGCAGATTAAAAAAGCGTACCGAGTAAGAAAATTATTTGGTGGAGGCATGCGCCAAGCAGGATATTTGGCAGCTGCAGGAATGTATGCGTTACAACATAATGTTGCTAGACTGGAAGAAGACCATAAAAGAGCAAAAGAATTAGGTAATCAATTACAACAATTGGAATGGGTACACAAAGTAGAAGAGGTTGAAACCAATATTGTAATATTTACTGTAAGAACAGGTCTTGAAGAAAAATGGGTAATAGAAAAACTAAAACAAAAAAATATCCATATTAGTTCTATGGGCGAAGGTAAATTACGAATAGTAACACACCTAGACTACAAACCTGTAATGCATAGCTATGTGCAAGAACACTTACAAAAAATAAAATTTTAAGCTTGGATATGAATATCTAGTTTTGATTTTAATTTTAAAAATAATAACCCAATCGAATAAGCATCTTCTACAGTAGAGGTTCTATCTGAAGTGTTTATTTTATATATTTTTTTTAAATCGTCCAGAGAAAAATTCTTATCGTTAATATCGAGAAGTTTTTTATACATAACTTCAATGTCTAACGATTCATTTTTAAGCCGACCACAATTGTATTTTTCCAACGTTTCGTTAATTATTTCGATATCAAAAAGAGTTCTATGTCCTACAATAACAGAGTTTCCAATATAATCTATTAGTTTTTCTAGAGCTACACTTTCTGTAACTTTAGGAACTCTAACATCTTTAAACATTTGATCGATTACATTTTCAGAAACTTCTTCTTTAATAGGTTTAGGAAATTCTATTTCTAGTACATCTTTCACGACAATTTTATTATGCTCAATACCAATTGCACCCACCGAAAGAATAATATCTTTTTTGGGGTTCAATCCTGTAGTTTCTAAGCTTAAAGCTACAAAACGTGATGGTTTTTTTTCAAATTTTGAAAGATAATTTTTCCAATAGTCAGGGTAATCTTTCCCAATGTTTTTTAACCAATCCAACATAATTTATGAAAATTGAGTGAGTTGAATTCTATCTTTAATCATTTCTTCCAAATCTTTAAAGGCTGTAAAAGATGCTTTAATTTTTTCTTTGTCAATTTTTGACAATTCATCTAAATTAATATATTGCCCGTCAGAATCATTTTTAATACCTTCTAGAGTTCTATATTTACTTAATGTTAAAAATGCTTCGGCGCAATTGAGGTAAATTTCGGAAAATTTCGGGTCTATAATAGCCAATTGTTTATAACGTAAATAGGTACTATTGAAGCCTTTAATACCTAAATAGAGTACCATAAGTCGAGCGCCATCAACCAAAGGAGCAATACCTTTGTTTTTTATATCAAATTTCCCTTTATACGAGCCTTCTTCTTCAACAGTGAATTTTTTAAAGAAGTTTAAAGGAACAGGTTTTTTTATGGTATAGTTTCCTAAATAATCAAAAAATAGAGTATTCTTTTTCGGGTTTTTAAATATAATTTCGGTAATAAAATCTTCAATTTTTTGTTCTCCAAAAGCCATTTCATAGTCAAAAAAGATTGGACTGATGTCTTGAGTATTTTCTCCAGGAGTATTCATCCAACTGTTGTATATTTTTTCCCATTCTGAAACAGATTTACACCAATTAATATTGCTTGCATTATGTCCGTATGGACAAAGATTGTATCCTGTTTTTTCTAATATAGATGTCGTTTTTTTGGATAATTTTACAAAGTAATCCTTAATATCTCTATATTTTTCTGGAGCTACATCTTCAAACACCAAAATATTGTCTTGATCTGTAAAAAGCAATTGTTCTTTTCTGCCTTGACTTCCTATAGATAAAAAAGCAAATCGGGCAGGAGGTGAGCCTAAATCTAGTATTGAAAGTTCTACAGCTCTTTTTACCATAGCAATGGTAATTTCGCCCGATAAACTATTTATATGTGAAAGAGGTATATTTTTTTGAATCGAGTTTAAAATAATATCAGTCAGTTTGTCACGTACTTGTTTTAGGTCTTTAGAATTTTGAGCTCTCTTAATTTCTTTAATTAATACACCTGGGTTATTTGCTTGAGAAACAACTAAATCGTGTTCAGAAATAATTCCTTTTACATGACTTTTATCTGTGCCATCGTGTGTTACACACAAATGTGAAACTTCGTGTTTAAGCATAACGAGTTGAGCTTCGGCAACCGAGATATTTTCGGCAACTGTAATAACAGGCGATGCCATAATTTGATCTACAGTTTGAGATAGAGAAACCCTGCCTGTAGCAACTTTAGACCTAAAATCTTTATCGGTAACAATGCCTATAGGTTGATCATTTTCAATTATAAGTGCGTTGTCATGTAAATTGTTTGTCATTAATTGCGCGGCTTCTTTTATGAGAGTTTTTGCAGCAATAATGATTGGCTTTTTATTGTAGGTAAGCGATTGAAAGTAGAGTAAATCGTTTTGACTTTCTGTAATACTATAAGAATCTGAAATAGCATTTTTTGATTTGTTATCGATACTACTTTTCGAATTTGTTGCAAAACTTTGTAATAGAAAGTCTAAAACATCTGGATTTTGAGCTACAAACGGCTTAAATGTATCAATAGGAATGGCATAAACAATACTATCTTCACGCGCTTTGGCAGTCATTTGATAATTATTTTTGGCAAAAAACGGACGCAATCCAAATATATCTCCTGCATAGCATTTGCCAATCAATGCTTCTTCGGCATCAGAAATAACAGATAAATGTATTACACCAGAGGCAACCACATAAAAACTATCATGCAATGTATCATTTATTTGAAATAATATGTTGCCTTTATTCAAATTTAAAACATTTACAGTTGATGATATTTCTGTCAAATCTTTAAAATTCAAATGATTAAATGGCTCATAGTCTTTTAAAAAATCTGCAATTCTGTGCGCAATAGCATTACTCATAACAATTCGATTTAATAGTACAAATTTACAAAACTTGACGGTCTAATTTCATTAATATTTTGGCAAATTAATTTTACATTTTTTAAAAATAATAATGTCGTAGAAATTGAGTAAAATATATAAACAAAAAAGGCTGTCTAAACATAAAGACAGCCTTTTTTGTAATTGTTTTTTTATTACTAATTAACAATAACTTTTTTCAATACCGAAGAACCGTTTTCTAAACTAATTTTTATCAAATAAAAGCCTGAAGATAAATTATTTAATTGATACTCATTATTGTCAAAAGCAGGTTGATGAATAGCTTGTATCAATTGGCCATTAACAGCGTAAACCTCTATATCATTTACAGATAATGCTGAATTGATGGTAACAAAATTTTGTGAAGTAGGGTTTGGATAAATTGTAATTTCTTGATTTGTTGCAACAAAATTTTCATTTGCTAAGGCTGCACATTGTGTACCCCATATCATACATATATATTCTGGATGATCTATATATGGATTTCTGTTGTTTTGATGAACATAAACGGCATTGTTTTTTGCAATTTCATAAGCACTTACAGGGTCGTCTAAATGCCATTTAATTAAAATATTTAAAAAAGTATTGGTAAATACTTGATCTGAACTTCCGTTAAACATATCGTAAGTAAATCCAGAAACAACATCTTGATATCTTGTTGCAAAATAAAATAAACATCGAGCAATATCTCCTTTAAATTCATCTATAGGTTCAAATACTACTCCAGTATATCCAGCAGAATAACCACTGTTAAGATTATTACCTTTTTTACTTCCGTTACTAGATGTGTAAGTAGCAGTGCCAACTTTTCCGTAAGGATAATTACTACGAATTCCATTTACATATCCATCAGAAGGTATTACAAAATGCCCATCAGAATACATAGGCAATTGTGAATTAAAAACAGATTGTGGTATTGTATGTTCTCTATTATAACACCCTCCTTCACCCGAATAACTGCCACATTGTTGAGAAGTTGAAGTATAAGAATATGCATCAGGCCCATTTGGTTTTTCTGAATACACATCTAAAAGAGAATTATCATTTTCATAATAGTGATCTCTAAAAGCAGTGTTTGTGTATAAAGTCCATAAATCGCCATAAGTTTGAGCATTATGGTTTTTTATAATATTATACAAATTTGTTTTTAGGGTATAGCCTGTTCCTGTAGCCGTGTTGTAATACCCTGTAGGGATTTGAGCAAAAGATACTGTTGCAGCTATCAAAAAAAGATAGCAAAGATTCATTTTTTTCATTGTTTAATTTTTTCTTTCTAACAAAGCCATATAAAACCCATCAAAACCAGATTCTGAAGCTAGAATTTTTTTATCTTTTACAAATGTAAAATTTTTACCTTGTTCAGAACTTAAGAATTGCTTAATTTGATTTTGGTTTTCAGAAGGTAATATAGAACAAGTAGCATAGACTAACTTACCTGCTGGCTTTACGATTTTTGAATAATTTTGTAATATCTCTTGTTGTGTGTTTTTTATGTTTTCAATAAACTCGGGTTGTAGTTTCCATTTACTGTCTGGATTTCTTTTTAAAACACCTAGTCCGCTACAAGGTGCATCAATAAGAACTCTATCGGCTTTATCGTACAATTTTTTTATAACTTTTGTAGAGTCTATAATGCGATATTCTATATTAAAAGCGCCGTTTCTTTTGGCTCGAAGTTTTAATTGTTTCATTTTGCTTTCATACAAATCCATAGCAATGATTTGCCCTTTGTTTTGCATAAGCGAAGCAATGTGAAGTGTTTTTCCACCAGCACCAGCGCATGTATCTACAACTCTCATACCAGGTTGTACATCTAAAAATTCTGCCACAAGCTGAGAAGATGCATCTTGAACTTCAAAAAAGCCTTCTTTAAAAGGTTCTGTTAAAAATACGTTGGCTCTTTCTTTAAGTATTAATGCATCTTTATACTCTTGATGAAATTCGGTTTCAATATTCAAATCCATCAAAATGGCTCGAAGTTTTTCTTTTGTAGTTTTAAGTGTATTTGTTCTTAATATTACTTGAGCTTGTTTATTTTGAGCAGCTAGTTCTTGAGTCCAAATTTCTTCGCCAAGTTCTTCGCTACATAATTTATCAATCCAATCGGGAATTGATTCTCTTAATACTCGATTTTTTGACAATTCATCAAATCGACCTTTAATTTTTCTGTTTGGAGTTCCTTCAAGTTGTCTCCAATCGGGTATAGGATAACCTCTTAATACAGCCCATACGGCAAACATTTTCCATAAATCTTCTCTAGAATAGGGTTCTTTTACTTCTGCTATTTCAGCATATAGCCTTTTCCAGCGTACCATATCATAAATAGTTTCTGCAACAAATTTACGATCATTACTTCCCCAACGTTTGTCTTTTTTTAAAGCTAAGGCAACTACTTTGTCTGCATAATCTCCATTATTAAAAATGGCATTGATAGAATCTATAGTAGTGTATACTAAATTTCTGTGTAATCTCATGGCACAAAGATACGTTTTTGTAGTAAAATTTATAATGGTTTAACAGGATATAATTTTTGAATAAGAATTGTCTTATAAAACATAAATTGATAATACTCTATATTTTTATATTTTATATAAGAAAATACTTATTTAGTTAATTTTTTTATATAAAAACTCATTAATTGCTATACTATTCTAAATAAAATGTTAAAATAAGACATTACTCTTCATTATTTTTGCACAAAATTTTAACACTAATCAACGTTATTAGGTTTAAATAATAATTACTACTAATATTAAATAATTTAAAATGAGAAACAAAATTACACTATTTTTATTTTTTTTAACTGCACATTTGTTTGCACAATGCTGGCAATCTGTAACTACCGCACATTCGTTTACAGTTGGAATAAAATCTGATGGTACACTATGGACATGGGGAAATGGTCTAAATGTACCAACACAAATAGGAGTTGATACTAATTGGAGTAAAGTAGATGCTGGAGGATTGCATGTATTAGCTATAAAAACGGATGGAACACTTTGGGCTTGGGGTAGTAATAGCTATGGTCAAGTAGGAGATGGAACAACAACACAGAGAAATACTCCTGTACAAATTGGTTCTTCTAATGATTGGCAATCTGTTAGCGGAGGAGGTTATTTTTCATTAGCTATAAAAACAAACGGAACTTTATGGGCATGGGGAGACAATGTATTTAAACAACTTGGCGATGGAACAAATGTAAATAAGCTAAGCCCTGTACAAATTGGAACAGATATAAATTGGCAAAGCGTAAGTAATGGATATTATCATTCGGTTGCTTTGAAAACAAACGGAACTTTATGGACTTGGGGAAAAAATGATTCTGGAGAATTAGGCGATGGTACTTACTCATTAAAATCGGTTCCAACACAAGTAGGAGCGGCTACAAATTGGCAAACTATTAGTGCTGGTTACAGCCATACTTTGGCTAAAAAAAATGATGGTACTGTTTGGAATTGGGGGCAAAATGCCTATTATCAATTAGGAGATGGCTCTCCTGGAGATAAAATTGTACCTACTCAAATAGGAAGCGCAACAGATTGGCTAAGTATAGGAGCTGCAGATTTTCATAATTTTTTAATTAAAACCAATGGAACTTTATGGGGTTGGGGGCTTAATAATAATGGTAGAGTAGGAGACGGTACAACCACAAACAGAGCTACTCCAGTACAAATAGGAACAGATACAGATTGGGTTAAAGCAACTGGAGGAGATTCACACTCTATAGCTATTAAAATTACTACACAATTGTTTGGCTGGGGAGCAAACGGAGGGGGGCAAATAGGAGATGGAACAACCACAAATAGATTAGCACCTGTATCAATAAATTGTCCAACCCTATCTATTAATCCAACTAGTATTGATTTTGAAATTCAACTGTACCCAAATCCTACTTCAGATATTGTAAAAGTAAAAAGTTTTCAAAAAATTACAGCTTCAAAAATTTATGATATAACAGGAAATGTAATTCAAGATTGCACTTACACTGATACATGCAACGAAATAAATATGAGTAATTTATCTAAGGGCTTATATTTGATTCAGTTATCAACATCTTCGAATGCCAATACTACTTTTAAAGTTTTAAAGAATTAAGAAAAAAAGCCCCAATAAATTTTGTTTATTGGGGCTTTTTTAAACTATTAAATTATTCTACTTCGTCTTCGTCTTTAAAATGTTCTACTAAATTTTTTTGCATTTCAAACGGAACTGGTTCATAATGGCTAAATTCCATTTCAAATCTTGCTCTACCTTGTGTAAGTGAGCGTAAGTCACTACTAAATTTATGCGATTCGGCATAAGGGATATGCCCTGTAATTACAGTAAAATGTCCTTCAGAATCCATTCCTTCTACCACAGCTCTATGCGTTTGCATATTACTCATAATAGACCCTGTGAGCTCTTCTGGAGCATGCACTTTTAAATGATGAAAAGGTTCAAGTAATAAAGGGTCTGCGTTATGGAAATTTTCTTTAAAAGCCATCATACCCGCAGTTTTAAATGCCATATCGTTACTATCTACAGAGTGCATTTTTCCATCAAAAACAATAACTCTTACATCTCTTACATAAGAACCAGTTAATGGGCCTTGTTGCATTTTATCCATAATCCCTTTTAATATAGATGGATGAAAACGAGCGTCTATGGCACCACCCACAATACAGTTGTAGTAAACAAGTTTTCCACCCCAAGGTAAATCTATTTCTTCTTTACCTCTTATACTGTAACCTGTAGGTTCTTCAATACCTTCGTACCATGGTTCAATTTTCATAGATACTTCGGCAAATTGTCCTGCACCGCCCGATTGTTTTTTGTGTCTATAGATTGTTTCTGCCGATTTTCTTATGGTTTCTCTATATGGAATTCTTGGCGTTTTAAATTCAACCGAAAGTTTAAAAGCATTTTCAAGTTTCCATTTTATTACAGACAAATGTAGTTCGCCATGACAATGAATAAGTGTTTGCTTTAATTCTGGAGAAACTTCTACTTTTATTGTTGGATCTTCTTCTACCAATTGATGTAAAGCCATCGAAAGTTTTTCTTCTTCTCCTTTTTTAGTACCCTCAACAGCGATAGTTAAGTTTGGATGCGGAAAATCGATAGGTATAATTTCTATAGGGAAACCTTTTTCGTGTAGAGTGTTATTAATATGTGTGTCTTTAAGTTTTAATGTGGCACCAATATCACCAGCTACGAGTTCATTTACAGAAGTTTTTTTATTTCCTTCTACTTCAAATAATTGGTTTATACGTTCAACCTGACCTGTGTTTTCATTTGTAAGTTCATCTCCAACTTTTATTTTTCCCGACAATACTTTAAAAAAACTTAAATCACCAACATGAGGTTCAGATAGTGTTTTGTATATAAAAATAGAGGTTCTTTCTTTCTCAGAGCATTGTATTTCTTTATCGTCTATTGTTTTTTGTTTTGGCATTTCGTAAGCAGATGGACAAACGTTGTCTATAAAACTCATAATTCTGCCACAACCCATATTGCTTTTTGCAGAAACACAAAAAATTGGGAATATCTCATGTTTTATTAATGAATGATGCAAGCCTAATTTCATTTCATCTTCATTCAATTCGCCTTTTTCAAAAAAGCGCTCCATTAACGTTTCATCGTTGCCTGCAATCGTTTCAATAAGTTCTTGGTGTAACGTATTTGCTCTTTCTCTTTCTGAATCTGGTATGGCTATTTTTTCTGGTTTTCCACCTTCTGCTGGGTATTTATAACAAACCATATTGAGTACATCAATAATCGTGTCAAATTTTTCTCCTTGATTTACAGGATATTGAACTACAACTACATTGTTTCCAAAATGAGCTTTTGCTTGTCGTACTGTTTTATCAAAGTCCGCTTTTTCATTATCCAAATGATTTACTGCCAAAAGCATTGGGAGTTTGTATTGGTCTGTATATTCCCAAATAATGTCGGTACCTACTTCTACACCCATAGTAGCGTTTAATAGCATAAGACCGCAATCTGCTACACGCATTGCTCCAATTATTTCACCTGCAAAATCGTCAAAGCCTGGAGTGTCTAATAGGTTAATTTTATAATCTTTCCATTTTGTGTTAATCAATTTGGAAAAAAGTGTTTTTTGCTTTTCGTGTTCGATTTCTGTATAATCACCCACGGTGTTCTTATCGATAATTGATCCTCGTCTTGTAATAGAACCTGCATCAAAAAGCATAGATTCTATAAGCGTGGTTTTACCGCTTCCTGTATGTCCTACAAGTACAACATTTTTAATGTGTTGTATATCAAAATTTGCCATAATATATCTGTTTAAAATAAGAACAAATTTCGACAGAATAATTATGAACAGGCATGATATTCGTCATGCTTTTCTTATAAAAAAAAGTATAAAATTTAACTTAACAACGCTACTTCTTTTAATGAATAATTTGTTACGGTATCGGTTTCATCTTTTATTTGTAGCTTACCTTCGCTATTTACACCTACAATTATTCCCATAAATTGTAAATTATTTACTGAAAATACAGAAGGAATATCTTTTCTATATAAATACTGATGGTACTCTTTTTGAAAAGTATGGTTTTCCAGAAGTTTTGATACGTTATTCTGTAGTACTGCAACAATTTGTTTGCAAATTTCTTCAATATTAAATGTTTTTCCACAATAGCAGTACAAAGAGGTTGCCTTGGGTAAATTATTAAAATTCTCTTGATTTACATTGAGCCCTATACCAATTATAATATCTATACAATTGTCAGGTTTTATTGTGTTTTCTATTAAAATACCTGCAATTTTTTTATTCCCTGCCATAATGTCGTTTGGCCATTTTATGGCTATATTTTCAAGTTTTAAACTTTCTAATACTTGAACTACAGATAGAGAAACAGCCATGTTTAAATAAAAAATATGTTGAATATCGCTCATCACATTCTTTATTAAAACACTCATGATAAGGTTTTTACCTTTTTCAGAACTCCATGTAGTTCCCATTTGTCCTCTGCCATTTGTTTGCTCATCGGCAAGTATAACAGTATAATTTTTTAAAGATTGATTTTTGGATAACGTTTTTAAATAATCATTTGTAGAACTTGTGGCATTGAGTTTGATAATTGACATTAGATGTAAAAATTTAAACTTATGTTAAGCCTCAAAAATAAGCACAAAATTTGATACATTTGCAAATTATATTAAAACATACATGGTAAAAAAAGAAGTTAGCACAGATGTCTTGTTAGCAAATATTATAAAAGGCATTGAAGAAGTAAAAGGTAATGATATTGATATACTTGATTTAAGAGAAATAGACACCGCTGTTTGCGACTATTTTGTTATTTGCAATGGTAATTCGAATACCCAAGTTAATGCAATAATACATTCTATACAAAAAATTGTTTCCAAAGAGCTTAAAGATAAACCTTGGCATGTAGAAGGTGCAGACAATGGCGAATGGGTTCTTATGGATTATGTTAGTATTGTAGTTCATGTATTTCAAAAACATATAAGAGAATATTATAATATAGAAGGGTTGTGGGGCGATGCCAAGATAACTTCTATTCAAAACAAATATTAATATACACCTATTAATTACATACTATGTCCGAAAATAAAAAACCAAACGGAACAAAGTTTAATCCATGGATTATACCGGGATTATTAGTTTTATTGTTAATTATAATTAATTTTTCTGGAAATTCTGCTTTAGAAAATCAATCTGTAATCAGTTATTCAAAATTTGATGATTTATTGCAAAAAGGTCAAATAGAAAAAGTTATTGTTTATAGTACTGGGAAAGCAGAAGTTACCTTAACACAACAGGCTTTAAAAGAAAAAGCCAATGCAAAGGTTGCGAAAGATATTTTCAATAACCCTAATAAAGGGCCACATTATACATTTCAAGTAGGCGATGCCAAAAGTATTCAAGATCAATTGAGTGTAGCCAACAAAGAAAAGAAAATCAAAACTTTTGAATACAAAGTTGAGAACGATTGGATGTCATTTATTATATCATCAATTTTGCCATTGGTAATTATTATTGCTGTTTGGATATTTATGATGAGAAGAATGGGCGGCGGTGGCGCTGGAGGCGGAGGTCAAATATTTAGTATAGGAAAATCTAAAGCAAGATTATTTGATGAAAAAACAGATGTTAAAGTAACATTTAAAGATGTAGCAGGCTTAGAAGGAGCAAAAGAAGAAGTACAAGAAATTGTAGAATTTCTTAAAAATCCTGAAAAATATACATCATTAGGAGGAAAAATTCCCAAAGGAGCTTTGTTGGTAGGGCCTCCAGGTACAGGTAAAACCTTATTAGCAAAAGCTGTAGCAGGAGAAGCTAAAGTACCTTTCTTTTCACTTTCTGGTTCTGATTTTGTTGAGATGTTTGTAGGTGTAGGAGCATCACGTGTACGAGATTTGTTTAAACAAGCTAAAGAAAAATCGCCAGCTATTATTTTTATAGACGAAATAGACGCTGTAGGAAGAGCCAGAGGGAAAAATAATTTTTCGGGTGCTAATGACGAAAGAGAAAACACCTTAAACCAGCTACTTACAGAAATGGATGGTTTTGGCACCAATACACATGTTATAGTTTTGGCAGCTACCAATAGAGCCGATGTTTTGGATAAAGCATTATTGAGAGCAGGTAGATTTGACCGCCAAATTTATGTTGATTTACCAGACATTAGAGAACGGAAAGAAATATTTGAAGTACATTTAAAACCTCTTAAAAAAGGAAATGATTTAGATACAGATTTTCTAGCAAAACAAACACCAGGGTTTTCGGGTGCAGATATTGCAAATGTTTGTAATGAAGCAGCTTTAATAGCTGCAAGAAAGGATAAAAAAGAAGTAACAAAACAAGATTTTCTAGATGCAGTAGATCGAATTGTAGGAGGATTAGAAAAGAAAAATAAAATTGTTTCTAAAGACGAAAAACGAGCCATTGCTATACACGAAGCTGGTCATGCAACAGTAAGTTGGATGCTAGAACACGCAGCGCCTTTGGTAAAAGTAACGATAGTGCCTCGTGGACAAAGTTTGGGTGCAGCTTGGTATTTGCCAGAAGAACGTTTAATTGTTCGACCAAATCAAATGCTTGATGAAATGTGTGCTACTATGGGCGGTCGTGCTGCTGAAAAAGTTATTTTTAATGATATCTCTACTGGAGCCTTAAGCGATTTAGAAAAAGCTACTAAACAAGCTCGTGCAATGGTTTCTATTTATGGACTTAATGAAAAAATAGGTAATATAACCTATTATGATTCATCGGGGCAAAGCGAATACAGCTTTTCTAAACCTTATTCTGAAGAAACTGCAGTTGCTATAGATCAAGAAATTAAGAATATTGTAGACGGACAATTGGATAGAGCTGTTTCAATTTTGGAAGAAAATAAAGATAAACTCATTAAACTAGCTGATATTCTTATTGAAAAAGAGGTTATTTTTAAAGATGATTTAGAAGAAATTTTTGGAAAAAGACCTTTTGATAAAGACACTCATGAAGAGTTAAATTAAAAAATAGTTATTACTTAAATAAGTACCCCGAAAAATAGTTGAGTTATTATTTTTCGGGGTATTTTATTTGATAGTGATTATTAAATAAATAGCAGATTTTATGCTTAAAGAAGAAAGTATTAAATAAATTATTTTTTAGGTCTTTCTACAAATTCGAGTTGTTCCATACTAGCTTTTGATATGAATAAACCATAATTAACAGTTACTGTTTTTTTATCTATTTTTTCTACTATACCTGTAGCTTTACCATCAATCATGCGTACTTTATCGCCCAAAATAATTTCTACTTTAGGTTTGTTTTCGGCTTCTTGTTTTGCTTTTATTTTCTTAACTTTTTTCTCTTTTCGTATTGCTTCTACTTTTACATTAACTTCGGCTATGGTTTGTTTTTCAATTTTCTCAATGGCTTTTTTCTCTTTGGCAGAAATTTTTTTTCGCTTAGAATTTTCTATTTCAATCATCTTTAAAAACTCACCAATTAGTACTTTTTTATCTTTATTATTAAAATAACTTTCGGCAATATCATCAATTTTCTGACCTATATAAATTAATCTTTGATTGGCATCATACAATTCTTGATAACGTTCTAGTTTATCTTGAATTTTCTGGTTGATGTGCTCCATTTTTTTACTTTCTTCACGTGCTTTACTTTCTTCTTCTTTTAATATTTGAGAAGTTTTTTCGAGTTTAAAGCGTTCTTTTTGTAGCGTAGCAATCGTTTGGTCAAATCGTACTTTGCTCTTTTCTATTTTCTTTTTTGCTCGATTAATAAGCCCATAAGGAATTCCGTTTTTTTGCGCCACCTCAAATGTAAACGAGCTACCAGGTTGTCCTAAAATAAGTTTGTATTTTGGTTCCAATGAATGTTCGTCGAAGAGCATATTTGCATTACTAGCGCAAGGAAGTTCGTTGGCCAAAATTTTTAAATTGGTATAGTGTGTTGTAATGATTCCAAAGGCTTCTCTATGGTAAAATTCTTCCAAAAATGTTTCTGCCAAAGCTCCTCCAAGTTCGGGGTCGCTACCTGTTCCAAATTCATCAATTAAAAACAAGGTTTTAGCGTTGCATTTTTTTAAAAAATAATTCATGTTTTTGAGTCTGTAACTGTATGTACTCAAATGATTTTCAATAGATTGATTGTCACCTATATCGGTTAAAATTCTATCAAACAAAAAAGTTTCACTTCTTTCATGAACGGGTATTAGTATGCCACATTGTAGCATTAGTTGTAGTAACCCAATGGTTTTAAGCGATATGGTTTTTCCTCCTGCATTTGGTCCAGAAATAACAATAATTCTATTGTCTTGCTGTAATTCTATCGTTTGTGGGTATATAGGTTCGTTTTTAGATTTGTTTGTTTGATATAATATAGGGTGAAAAGCATCTCTAAAATACAACCTTTTTTTGTTGGTTATATTGGGTAATATACCATTTATTTCTCGGGCATAATAAGCTTTTGCAGCAACAACGTCTATATCGCTCAAAAAATCTTGGTAGGAAATAAGTAATTCTGTAAACGGACGAATATTATTGGTTAATTGTTTTAATATTTTTATAATTTCTTCTCGCTCTTCATATTCCAAGTTGTTTAATTCCCGAGAATATCTCAAAGTAGCTTCGGGTTCAATATAAGCGATGCTTCCTGTTTTTGAGTTTCCTAAAATACTTCCTTTTACTTTTTTACGGTACATGGCCAAAACCGCCAAAACTCTACGGTTATCTACTATTGTTTCTTTAATATCATCAAGATAACCCAAACCGTGATATTGTGATAGCGCCACTCCAAAACTTTGATTTATTTTGCCTCGTACAGTATTTATATTCCGACGTATTTGAACCAAATCGGGCGAGGCATTGTCTTTTATTTGTCCGTATTTATCCAGAACAGCATCTATTTTTTGATTGATTAATTTTGTTGCTTCAATACTCTCAGACTTTTGATACAAACTAGGGTAGTACTCTTTGAATTTTTTAAGAAAAATGAGCAAGTTATAAGCAGTTTCAGCAAGTGTGGCTATTTTTTTAAAACTTTCTACTTCTAAGAAACTGTTTTCAATATTTAAAAATTTTATTTCGTTTGTAATCGATTCAAAACCATGATTGGGCAGTGCATTGTTATTTTCAAATGAAGAAAGATATTCAGACGTTTGCCGTAAAGCAGGCATTAATTCTTCTTCATTTTTAAAGGGCTGTATTGCAAAAGATTTTTCTGTTCCTATTTCTGTAACACAGTAACTAGAAATGGTTTTTAATAGGGTAGCAAATTCTAAATCTTGTAGTGTTTTTTGGTTTATTGAAATCATAGTGCGTAAAATCGAATTGCAAATTTACATTATTTAGCCTTACATTATTGAATCGTTTTACAGCTGTTTTTGCCAATATGTTTTAATTTCTCTTATAAAAAATAGTAGGTTTGCAAAATAAATATTGTACAGATGACAATTAAAATAAATCCTTCATGGCAAGCCATTTTACAGGCTGAATTTGACAAAGAATACTTTGTAAATTTGGTAAATTTTGTAAAAGCAGAATACGCTACTCATCGATGTTTTCCTAAAGGAAGTGAGATATTTGCAGCTTTTGATAGTTGTACTTTTGAAGATACTCGAGTAGTAATTATAGGTCAAGATCCGTATCATGGATTAGGGCAAGCCAACGGATTATGTTTTTCTGTAAATGATGGTGTTGCCATGCCGCCGTCTTTAGTAAATATTTTTAAAGAAATAGAGTCTGATTTGAATATTCCTTTTCCAGCTACTGGAAATTTGCAACGTTGGGCAAAACAAGGTGTTTTATTACTCAATGCGACTTTAACCGTGAGAGAAAATACAGCGGGAAGTCATCAAAATAAAGGCTGGGAACAATTTACCGATGCTGTAATTGACAAAATATCAAAAGAAAAACAAGGAGTAGTATTTTTATTATGGGGTGGATTTGCAAAGAAAAAGGGAAGTAAAATTGATAGGAACAAGCATTTTGTACTCGAAACAGGGCATCCTTCACCCTTAAGTGCAAATCGAGGATTATGGTTTGGTAACAAGCATTTTAGCAAAACAAATGCTTATTTAAAATCGATAGGTAAGCCTGAAATAGAGTGGTAGTATTATTCTAATGTTAAAGCGCCAAGAATTACCTCGTGTAAAAATGGGCCACCTGGATATCGAGCTGTATAATCTAGGTTAAGCCATATTTGTCCGTGCTCATCGATATGGTAATTTAGAGGTTTTCCTTTATTCTCTCTACGAAAAAGTTCTTTTTTTATTAAATAATTTATGTTTTCTAAGTCTTTTTGAGTACCAATTAAAATTTCAGGATAAATATGCCCATCGGTATGTATAAGTCGAGGTGTACCGCCAATAGCACGAACACATGCAGCCATTAAAATAGAATGGTCATCACAATCTCCAGAAAGATATTTTAAAGATTCTGAAGCGCTTGCAATATA
Organism: Flavobacterium croceum DSM 17960; assembly: GCF_002917885.1. Taxonomy (GTDB): domain Bacteria; phylum Bacteroidota; class Bacteroidia; order Flavobacteriales; family Flavobacteriaceae; genus Flavobacterium; species Flavobacterium croceum. Next base: position 100,214 of record NZ_PQNY01000009.1, on the reverse strand, counting down.
ATCTTCTCCTTTTGGATCGCTTACATAATGCCAATTTTTGTTTATTTCTTTAAAAACAGCAAAGCATTGTATCAATGTAAAATAATCATTATAGCCTTTTATATTTGTAAAATTTTTATTTACAGCCGCCAAAGCGTAATTTCTAACTTTTGGATTGCTATAATCTATTGCTCGTATTACTTTTGATTTGTTGGGAAAAGGAAGAAGTTTGTTGATTATAATATCTTGCGGATACGGATTATCGGTCATAGAATATAACATAGCTTGATAATCATTATATATGCTATTAAACCCGTAACCATTTATGAGGCTACCTACAAAAAGAATAATTACATAGAGTAGGATAGAGATAACTGTAATTTTGCGAATAATTTTTAAAATAAAAAAATAGACTAATGCAATTAAAACAAACAAAATAATTCGGTCTAAATGGTAGTTCCAATTTAAATTTACCAAATTTTGGTGGGCTATTAAAAAACTAGGAACAGTAAGTAATATTGCAATAATGGCAATAATAATTAAATCCCAAGGTTGTTTAATTTGGAGTTTTACTATTAAATTTTTTAAAAATGTTATACGGTTTGTTGTAGCCATTTTGTATAAACTGCAAAACGCTATAAATGTTTTACAATTTCTGCAAAAGTAACTTTTTTCTTAATAATTTCTAAATCAAATAGTTGATTTTGAATTTTGTTTAACATAGTTTTTTCGAGTGGGTTTTTATCCCATTCTGTAATAGATAGCCAAGTTTTTATATCTTCTATTTTTTGATTGTATTTTTCGGATAATATTTTTTCAATATTTGTAATATACTTAAAATGATTGGTTTTAGCGTTTATTACTTCAAGTATTTGTTTTACTATATTGGGTTCTTTTTCCAATAATTCATCGCGTACTGCAATTACAAAACAAGGCCAAGGAGTAGGGCAATCATCAAGTCTTCTAAAAATACCTTTGTCTACAAGAGGTTTAGTCATAAATTTCTCCCACATAAAATAATCAGCCTCTCTATTTGTAAGAGCATCAACAGCGCCATCTATGGTGTTTACAACTTCAAATTGTAATTTTTCTGCATTCCAGCCTTGGTTATTAGCATTAACATAAGCCATTAATTGCGAACCCGAACCGTATCTAGATATTGCTGCTTTTTTATTTTCTAAATCTGAAAGGGTATAGTAACTCGAATTAGCATCTACATGAATACCCCATAACAAAGGAGTTTTTACATACACTTGTACAATTTTACTAGGATTGCCTTCTACAATATCTTTTACAATGCCTTCGGTAAGTATTACTGCTATATCGGTTTCTCCGTTGCGCAACATTTGGCACATTTTACCTGTTCCTTCGGGTATGTCGGTCCATTGTAAATCAATTCCTTTTTCTGTAAATTCATGATTTTCAATCGCTAATTGCCAAGGAAGATTAAAATGCTCTGGAACTCCAACTATTTTTATTTTTTTCATTGAATAAAAAATGTATTATACTTCTAGAATTTTTTTACATCATAGTTTATATATCATGATGTAATTGCCACCATTTCCAAGTTACTCCATGAGTATCGGGATAATCTTCTATAAACTGAAAACCTACTTTTTGTAAAACATGATTCGATGCTCCGTTTTGCGCATGCGTATAAGCGTTCATAGTTTTGATTTTCATAGTGTTAAATCCGTATTTCAACCACGCTTTGCTAGCTTCTGTAGCATAACCTTTATTCCAAAATTTCTCGTTTAATCGATAGCCGTAATCATAAAAATTAGTATTTCCGTTTTCTACATGGTCATTTACAAATTTAATTCCTGTCCAGCCAATGAGTTCTCCTGTTTCTTTTAAAATAGTTGAAAATCGTCCAATTCCTCGTTCTTGATATTGTTTTTGAACCATTTCAATATAATCATACACTTCTTGAATTTCAACACATGGTTTTTGCCATAAATACGTATGAACATTAGGATTGGAATCCATTTCAAATAATGCTTCTGCATCTTCATGACGCATTTCTCTAAGTATTAATCTTGGTGTTTCTAGTACTAAGTCCATATTTATTTTATGTATTGATTTTTTTATCTGAAATAATTAGTCGATATCCATCAGGATCAAGAATCATTTTACCATTTTCATTCCAATAGGGATTTTTGGCTTCTATAAATTCAATTTTGTTTGCGAGTATTTTATCGTGTATCAAATCAAATTCTAATTTGGTGTTGGGATAAAAAATTAAAATGTCTTCTTCTCCAAAATTAAAAGGAACAATTTCGTCTGATTTTGTAAATTCTAAATGCCAATTTTCATTGCGTTTACCAATAAATATGCCGTCATAACCATCGTGATTTTCAAAACTACCAAGTAAATTTAAACCTAAAATATCAATATAAAAGAATTTAAGTTGTTCTAAATTGTTGGTATGTCTAGCAAATCTGAAGTTCATAAATCTTAATTATTAATTTAAGACATTAAATTATACATTGGATTTATTTTTTAATTTTTTTCCACACCAAGGGCAAAATTTTATTTTAATAAATGAAGTTCCTCCATCATGAATTATTATTCCAAATTCTTTATTTTTTTTAGTGGAATATATAATTTTGTCTGGACAATCGAAATCATCTTTATGAATATCACATTTAAATTCTGAATGATATTTCATAGTGTTACAACATAATTCATTTTCCATTTTTAACTTTTAAAATCTTAACTTTTAAATTGTTAATCTATTCGGCTAACTTATCCAAAGCATATTCAATCAATGCGTCTACAGCTTTGTATGGATCATCACTAAAAGTTCCAGTTGCACGGTTGGCTATAATGGCATTTAGAGATAAACATTCGTGACCTAAAAGTTTACCCAAACCATATATCGCACCCGTTTCCATTTCTAGATTGGTCATTTTAATACCTTCAAATTCAAAACTATCCATTTTGCTGTTCAATTCAGGATCTTGAATCCCTAAGCGTAATACTCTTCCTTGAGGGCCATAAAAGCCACCTGCAGTTCCAGTAAATCCTTTAAAAATGGTTTCGCTTTCCATTCTTTTTTCGAGTATTTCGCTACCTTTTATCACATACGGACGACCTTTTTTCATATCCCATTGGGTTTGTTTTATAAAGGCTTCTTCGATTTCTTTTTCCGAAATATCATCGATTAAATAAGAGCGAAGCATATTGTCTAAACCTAAACCGTATTGACTTAATACAATGCTATCACAAGGAATATCGGCTTGTAACGAGCCTGAGGTTCCAATGCGAATAATATTTAGTGACGTAAGTTCTTCTTTTACTTCTCGGGTTTTTAAATCAATATTTACCAAAGCATCGAGCTCGTTCATTACAATATCGATATTATCTGGACCAATACCAGAAGACATTACCGTAATTCGTTTTCCTTTGTAATAACCTGTTTGTGTTTTAAACTCTCTTTTTTGTTGAGAAAACTCAATTTTTTCGAAATGGTTTGTAATTTTTTCTACTCTATTTTGATCACCTACAAAAAGAATATCTTTTGCTATATGTTCTGGTTTTAAATTTAAGTGATATACGCTACCGTCTGGATTTAGTATAAGTTCTGATGATGCAATCATATTATTTTTTATTTAATTTTATTATTTTAAAGTGAGTTACGATTCGAATTTATTTTAAAATTTATCCGCCAACTCGTTTGGTTTTAAAGCCTTTATCTTGTAAAATTTTCATTATTTTATCTCGATAATCGCCTTGTATTATAATTTCGTTATCTTTAAAAGTGCCTCCAACAGCAAGTTTGTTTTTAATATCTTTGGCTAATAGTTTAAAGTCATTTTCTTCTCCTTCATAACCCGATATTATTGTAGTGGGTTTTCCTTTTCTTTTTTCATATTTGCACAATAGAGGTTCTTTTTGCATATATAAAATATGTTCTTCGTGGGCTATTTCTTCAGGTTCAAGAGAGGGTTCATGATCTGGAAATAGTTTTTTTAATTGTTCTTGTAAATCCATAGTGCACTAATTATTTACCAATTCCCAAAAGTAAAAAACCAAACTCCATAAATAGTTGGAATTTGGAATTTTATAAGGAAAAATTATTCTAATTTATTTTTTTATGAGTCCTAATTCTACAAGTCTTTCGTGTAAAAATTCTCCTGCACTAATATCGTCAAATCGTTTTGGGTTGTCTTGATCAATACATTGAGGTAAACAATCCAAGCGCATATCACTTACAGGGTGCATAAAGAAAGGAATAGAATATCTTGAAGTGCCCCACAGTTCTCTTGGAGGATTTACAACTTGATGTATGGTTGATTTTAATTTATTGTTGGTATGTCTAGATAGCATATCACCAACATTTATCATTAATTCATCAGGTTGTGCCATAGCATCAATCCATTGCCCGTCGTGATTTTGTACTTGCAATCCTTTTCCTTGCGCTCCCATAAGAAGTGTAATCAAATTGATATCGCCATGTGCAGCAGCACGTACAGCGCCATCTTTTGGTTCGTCGGTAATAGGAGGGTAGTGAATAGGTCTTAAAATACTATTTCCATCTTTGATAAAGTTGTCAAAATAAAACTCATCTAAACCAATATGTAAGGCTAGAGCTCTAAGTACATATTTACCTGTTTTTTCGAGCATTTTGTATGCTTCTTCACCTACTTTATTAAAGTTTGGCAGTTCTGATACTTCTACATTATTAGGGTATTCGTTTGCCCATTTTGAATTTTCAGAAACATATTGACCAAAGTGCCAAAACTCTTTTAAATCTCCAGCAGAACGACCTTTTGCATGCTCTTTACCAAAAGAAACATAGCCTCTTTGCCCGCCAATTCCTGGAATTTCATATTTTGATTTTGTTTCTAAAGGAAGATTAAAAAAGTTACGTACTTCTGTATATAAATTTTCTACCAATTGGTTATCCAAAAAGTGCCCTTTTAGAGCTACAAAACCAATTTCTTCATAAGCTTTTCCGATTTCATTTACAAATTTTTGTTTACGTGTCGGGTCGTCCGACAGGAAATCACGTAAGTCAACACTTGGAATTTGTTGCATACTTAAACTTTATTAGATTTAACTATTAATAATGTATTACAAATGTAATTAATTTTTACAGAATTGACAATTTATTAAATCTTTATACATTATATACTTAATAATGTTGTTACGCATAACTTAAATTTTATAAATTTGTGTATACACATTTTGTATGAAGTTAATATTATCGTTATTATTTGTATTTAGTACAAGCTGTATTTTTAGTCAAAATTTACAGAAAACATTGGTTATTCTAGATGCTGAAACTAAGCTTCCTGTACAAGATGCTACCGTAACCGTTTTGAAAACCAAGCAATTTTATTTGAGTAATAAGCTTGGAGAAGTTACTATTTCTATAAAAGGTGAATCTGCTTTAAAAATTACACATGCTACCTATGAAACAAATACCGTTCGAGCAAGTTTTTTAAAAGATAACAACACAATATTACTAAAGAAAAACACAAAAGAACTTGATGAAATTATTATAACGAAACAGCATCCGCAAAAAATACTTAAAATGCTTATTGATAATTCGATAGCTCATTTTACGATGCCTGCTCGTTTAAAGGTTTATGAAAGAGAGTTTTTAAAACTAGATGATAAGTACGCTTATTTTAATGACGGTTTATTAAATTTTCAACTCACAGGTAACCCCAACATAGCCAGAACAGATATTTTAATTGAACAAAATAGGTCGTATGGTCTTAAAGATGAGTTTGTTGGAGATGACGCTGTAGGATATAATTTGGATAATATTTCTGAAAATTATTACAACTTTAAATATTTAGAATTTCTTCTAACAACTAGTGCCAAAAAAGATTTTGAATTTATTATAAAATCATATTCCAAAACCCATTCATACTATATAATGCAAATAATTCCTACAGATAATGCTGTAGGGCTTTACGACCATTATTACATTGTTTATGATTATAAAAAAAAGCTTATTGTAGAAGTGAGTTCGGTATTATCCGATCAAATGCTTGCTAAATTATCAGACAGACCTCATTTAAACCCCAAAGAAATTGAAAAATCTAGTTTTAAAACAATTTATAAAATAGATGATAATCAATATTATTTTTTTTCTTCGAGAGAAGAAATCAAACTTAAAAGAAAAATAAACAAAGTGCCTCGTGTTGTTGAAGTAAGTAATACCATGGTTACAACAGCCTTTTCTACCAAGCATTTTACCTACAAAGACAATGAAATTTTTAAAGGAAAAACCTTGTATAACGTTCCCAATCATATACTTACAAATTACTGGGATATTTCTGGACTTACTGCAACAGATGAAGAATTATCAATAATTCAAAAGCTATCGGAGTTAGGAAAATAGCATTTTCTATTTTCGCTTATAAAAACTATCTTTGCACACCAAAAAATAAAATATAATGAAAGCAGGAATTGTAGGATTGCCCAATGTAGGAAAATCAACACTATTTAATTGTTTGTCAAATGCCAAAGCACAAAGCGCTAACTTTCCGTTTTGTACTATAGAGCCCAATATAGGTGTAGTAAATGTTCCCGATCCTAGAATTGTTCGCTTAGAAGAATTGGTTAAACCCGAAAGAGTTCAAATGGCTACCGTAGATATTGTAGATATTGCAGGTTTGGTAAAAGGAGCAAGTAAAGGCGAAGGTTTAGGAAATCAATTTCTTGGAAATATTAGAGAATGTAACGCAATTATTCATGTTTTACGTTGTTTTGATAATGATAATATTGTTCACGTTGATGGAAATGTAAATCCAATTCGCGATAAAGAAACTATAGATATTGAGTTGCAATTAAAAGACTTAGAAACGGTTGAAAAACGATTGGAAAAAGTAAATCGTGCTGCCAAAACAGGCAATAAAGAAGCTCAAGCAGAAAAAGCCCTTTTAGATAGAATTAAAGATGCTTTAATGCAGGCAAAATCTGCTCGTACTGTACTTCCACAAAATCAAGATGAGCAAGAACTTATGGAAAGTTTTCAGCTTATTACAACCAAACCCGTGTTGTATGTATGCAATGTAGATGAAGCATCGGCAGTAAATGGTAACAAATATGTAGACCAAGTTCGTGAACTTGTTAAAGATGAAGAAGCTGAAGTTATAGTACTTTCTGTAGGTGCAGAAGCCGATATAAATGAATTGGAAAGCTATGAAGAACGTCAGGTTTTTCTTGAAGATTTAGGATTAAATGAGCCTGGATCTGCCGTATTAATTAGAGCAGCATACAAGTTATTAAAATTGCAAACCTATTTTACGGCTGGTGTAAAAGAAGTTCGTGCTTGGACAATAAATGTAGGTGATACCGCACCAAAAGCAGCGGGAGTTATTCATACCGATTTTGAAAAAGGATTTATTCGTGCAGAAGTAATTTCGTATGAAGATTTTTCACATTATGGTAGCGAGGCTAAAGTAAAAGAAGCTGGAAAACTTAGAGTAGAAGGAAAAGAATATATTGTAAAAGATGGCGATGTAATGCACTTCCGATTCAACGTATAATTTTTAGAAAACAAAAAATTAATAAGACATAGAAAAAAGCCGCAAAAGAGATTTTGCGGCTTTTTTGGCACAACTTTTGAAAATGTTAAAAATGTCTTAAATTTTTATATATGAAAAAAGTTTTCATCGTTTTGGTATTATTCTTTGTGTATTCTTGTAAAGATTCTGCTCTAGAGAATACATTTATTTATTTTAATCAACCACAACCACAAAATGTAGATGTTGTAAATGAAATTCCATTGAAGTTTCAAGGAAAGTTTTCTCTCAATTTTAATGAATCTATTATAGTAAAATCAAAATGTATTTTAAGAAAAATTACCGAAGATTTTTTTGAAAAACGCACTACATTGGATAGTTTAAATTTGCGCTACGAGAGCGGATATGTTATTGAAAAAGAAACAGGTAAAAAACATGAAGCATCAATAAAGAATGATTCTATTTATTGGAAAACAAGTACAAATGATACACTTTTTTCATTTGCAGACAACGAAATAGTAAAGGTGTATAAATCATCTCTTATTCTTAACCGAGAAATAAATAATTTGTACCAAGTAAATATACTGTCATTTAGCACCACTTACAATAAATACCTTCAATTAGGAACTTTAAAAGATGCTAATAAGATAGAAAAACAACTACACATACCTAGAGAAATTGTAATGAATCAACAAGATACAGCATACGTTTTGCTCAAACCAACGCGTGCCGATTTTAGAAAATTACTTCGCATGAAAGAATTTGAATTTGAAACCTATTATTTTCTCAAATGAGAATTGTAGTGCTTATGTCAGTCTATCATCACTAACAATAACTTTATTATAAATAATTTATAAATGAATAATAATTAATCGCATACAACCTTTAACTTATCTAGAAATGAAATATATACTTAAATCTTTAAAAATAATTGGTTATTTACTTCTTTTTCTGGTGTCTTATGCTGCTATAGTTACCTTAATTTCAAAAATTACGGTAAATAGTGATTGTGTCAAACCCAATCAAGGTGTAACAATTTATATAAAAAGTAATGGTGTACATACCGATATTGTTGTTCCTGTAAAAAATAATATTAAAAATTGGAATGAAGTTATTTCAATAAATCATACCCAACAACCCGATACTACTGCGCAATATGTAGGTTTAGGTTGGGGAGATAAAGGATTTTATTTAGACACTCCAACTTGGGCAGATTTAAAAGTTTCTACAGCGCTTAAAGCGGTTTCAGGTTTTAATACTACGGCTATTCACGCAACTTTTTACAAAAAGTTGCAAGAAAATCAAAATTGTAAAAAAGTAGTAATGTCTACAAACGATTATGAAAAATTAGTACTATATATTGAAGATTCTTTTCAAATCCAAAGAGAAAAAGCGCTACTAATACCTACAAAAAGTGTTTATGGAACTAATGATGCTTTTTATGAAGCCAAAGGGCATTATTCTTTATTTTATACCTGCAATTCATGGGCTAATCAAGCCCTAAAAGCAGCTCATCAAAAAGCGGCTTTATGGACTATATCGGATACGGGTATTTTCTGTCATTATCAATAAAATTAAAATCCTTAATTTCCTTTTTTAGGGCTTTCATTCAAATTAAAAATTGTCAAAAACATTCTTAATAACTTCCTGTTTTTTGTTTTACTAATCCGCTAAAAAATCGTACTTTTATGCGTTAAAATTGCTTACAATGGCCGAACTTACGCAGTACAACGAAGAAAATATACGCTCGCTCGATTGGAAAGAACATATCCGTATGCGTCCAGGTATGTATATCGGTAAATTAGGAGACGGTTCTTCGCCCGATGATGGTATTTATATACTTGTTAAAGAAGTGATAGACAACTGTATAGATGAGTTTGTTATGGGTGCTGGTAAAGTAATAGAGGTTACCATAAAAGACAAACTCGTTACTGTGCGCGATTACGGCCGTGGCATTCCGTTGGGCAAAGTGGTCGATGTAGTTTCTAAAATGAATACAGGAGGAAAGTATGATAGCAAAGCCTTTAAAAAATCGGTTGGATTAAATGGTGTGGGTACTAAGGCCGTAAATGCTTTGTCTAACTTTTTTAGAGTAGAAAGTGTTCGAGACAACCAACAAAAAGCAGCCGAATTTAGCGAAGGAAATCTTACTATTGAAGAAGATATTCAAGAAACAACCAAGCGTAAAGGCACAAAAGTATCTTTTATAGCAGACGATACCATTTTTAAAAATTACAAATACCGCAATGAATATGTGGTGCGAATGCTTAAAAACTATTGTTACCTCAATACAGGTCTTACTATTTATTTTAATGGCGAAAAATATGCTTCAGATAATGGTTTGAAAGATTTATTGCAAGAAACCATTGCCGAAGAAGATATGCAATATCCGATTATTCATTTGCGAGGAGAAGATATTGAATTTGCCTTAACACACAGTAAATCACAATATTCCGAAGAATATCACTCGTTTGTAAATGGGCAAAATACTACACAAGGCGGAACACATTTAAACGCTTTTCGTGAGGCGGTAGTCAAAACTATTAGAGAATTTTACAACAAGAGTTTTGAAGCTTCAGATATACGAAAATCAATAGTTGCAGCCGTGTCTATCAAAGTAGAAGAACCTGTTTTTGAGTCGCAAACCAAAACCAAATTAGGCTCTACAGATATCGGACCAAATGGACCAACTGTAAGAACTTTTATAAATGATTTTATCTCGACAAAGCTTGATAATTTTTTGCATAAAAATCCCGAAGTTGCCGATGCAATGCTTAAAAAAATTCTTCAAGCAGAACGTGAACGCAAAGAACTTTCGGGTATTAGAAAACTGGCAAAAGAACGTGCCAAAAAAGCAAGTTTGCACAACAAAAAGTTGCGTGATTGCCGTATTCACTTAACCGATAGTAAAAATGAACGATGTCTAGAAAGTACACTTTTTATTACCGAGGGAGATTCGGCTTCGGGTTCTATTACAAAAAGTCGTGATGTAAATACACAAGCTGTTTTTAGTTTACGAGGTAAACCGTTAAATTCTTACGGAATGACAAAAAAAATTGTCTACGAAAATGAAGAATTTAATTTACTTCAAGCCGCTCTCGACATAGAAGAAGACTACGAAAACTTACGTTACAACAATATTGTAATTGCTACCGATGCCGATGTCGATGGTATGCATATTCGTTTGTTGTTAATTACTTTTTTCTTGCAATTTTTCCCAGAATTGATAAAAGAAGGACATTTGTTTATTTTACAAACGCCTTTGTTTAGAGTTCGAAACAAAAAAGAAACCATTTATTGTTACAGCGATGAAGAACGTAAAAATGCTATTGAAAAACTAAAACCAAAACCCGAAATAACTCGATTTAAAGGATTAGGAGAAATCTCTCCCGATGAGTTTAAGCATTTTATTGGCGAGAGTATTCGTCTTGACCCTGTAATGCTTGATAAAGCGACCACTATAGAAACACTTTTAGAATTTTATATGGGTAAAAATACTCCCGATAGACAAGAGTTTATTATCAATAATTTAAAAGTTGAGTTGGATACTGTTGATGAATTGACAAACTAAAAGGTTTAGAATGAAAAAATTACTTTGTTTTATAGTTTTAATTGCTGGTTTATCTTGTAAAAAGAATCAAACAAGTATTAAAAATAATGATACTTATGAAATTCCAATTTCAAAAAGTATAAATAAAACAAATAGAATTTTTAAACTTGATAGATTATCTAAAATTGAGATTTTATCATATCCTAACAGGATTTTGTGGGACACTATTTCTTTTAATGGAATGACTCCATTTGATAAAGAGTTAATATCAAACAATAAGTTAACTTTTGAATCAAAATTTATCAAAGAAATAATCAATTTGAATAAAGAACAAATTTTAGAATTAACGCAATTAATGTCAAGTGATTCTTGTGAACCAAAAGAAATGGTCGCTGCTTGTTATATGCCAAGACATTTAATATTATTTAAAAATAAAAAAGATACAATAATTGCTTATAATGAAATTTGCATTGAATGTGTTGGCTCAAGATATTCATCAAATATTGAAGTTTATCAGAAATATTGCATGACTGATATGAAAGATTTTTTTAAGAAGGTTGGTATAAAATATTTTGGGGAAAACGGAGAGTAATATATTACTACAAAAAGAATGAAAGACGAAAACGAAAACATAACACCAGAAGAAAACGATAACATTCAAAATGACAATTCTTTTGATGAAGCATCACAAGAAAATCAGTTTGAGGGTAATCATTTTTACGAAAACAACGAAAATCCAGAAGATACCATTACCAAAGTAACAGGTATGTACAAAGATTGGTTTCTAGACTATGCATCTTATGTAATTTTAGAGCGTGCCGTGCCCGCTATAGAAGATGGTTTTAAACCAGTACAACGTCGTATAATGCATTCTATGAAAGAGTTAGACGATGGGCGTTACAACAAAGTAGCCAATATAGTTGGGCATACTATGCAATACCATCCTCATGGTGATGCGAGTATTGGCGATGCTATGGTGCAAATTGGGCAAAAAGAATTGCTTATCGACATGCAAGGAAACTGGGGGAATATTCTCACAGGTGATGGCGCAGCCGCTTCTCGTTACATAGAAGCTCGAATTTCAAAACTAGGACACGACATTCTCTATTCGCCCAAAGTAACTCAATGGCAACTTTCTTACGACGGTAGAAGAAATGAGCCAATTAATCTACCCGTAAAATTCCCATTGCTATTGGCACAAGGTGCAGAAGGTATAGCCGTAGGACTTTCTACCAAAGTATTGCCTCATAATTTTAACGAACTGATTGACAATTCCATAAAAATTTTAAAAGGTAAACCATTCACGTTATATCCCGATTTTCCTACCGCAGGTATTGCCGATGTTTCAAATTATAATGACGGAATGCGTGGCGGACGTGTTCGAGTTCGTGCCAAAATTTCGCAACTCGACAAGCAAACGCTCGTTATTACCCAAATACCATTTTCAACAAACACAACTTCATTGATAGATAGCGTTTTAAAAGCAAATGAAAAAGGTAAAATTAAAATTAAAAAAATTGAAGATAATACGGCAGCCGAAGTAGAAATTGTTATTCATCTTCCGCCAGGAGTTTCTCCAGATAAAACCATAGATGCCTTGTATGCTTTTACAGCTTGCGAAACGTCTATTGCACCATTAGGATGTGTAATTCAAGATAATAAACCACTATTTATTGGAGTATCAGAAATGCTTAAAATTTCTACCAATAGAACGGTTGATTTACTTAAAAAAGAGCTTGAAATTCAGCTTGATGAACTTGAAAATAAATGGCATTTTTCTACTCTAGAAAAAATATTCATTAGAGAAGAAATGTATATCGATTTCAAATTGTACGATAATAAAGAATCATTATTTGACTATTTATACCAAAGATTTGAGCCATTTAAGAAAGATTTTATCCGTGAAATTAATGACGACGATTTGCAAAAACTTACGCAAATTCCTATGATTCGTATTACTCGTTTCGACTCATTTAAGGCAGACGAAGGTATTGCAAAACTCGAAGCCGAAATGGAACAAGTAAAACACCATTTGGCGAACATTATTGATTTTGCGATTAATTATTTTCAAACGCTTAAAGATAAATACGGTAAAGGTAAAGAACGACAAACTGAGCTTCGAAATTTTGATACTATTGAAGCCACAAAAGTAGTTTTGCGTAATACAAAACTGTATGTAAATAAAGAAGAAGGCTTTATTGGAACAGGTTTAAAACGAGATGAATATGTTGCCGATTGTAGCGATATTGATGATGTAATTATCTTTTTACGCGATGGTAAAATGGTAATTACCAAAGTAGATGAAAAAAAGTTTATTGGAAAAGACATCATTCATGTAGCGGTTTTTGATAGAAATGATAAACGTACAATTTATAATATGATTTACCGCGATGGTAAAAATGGTTCTTCGTTTGTAAAAAGGTTCAACGTATCGGGAGTTACCCGTGATAAAGAATACGATTTAACACAAGAAAAAGCAGGAAGTCAAGTATTATATTTTACTGCAAATCCAAATGGCGAGGCAGAAACTGTAACCATATTACTGCGTCAAATAGGTAGTGTTAAAAAATTAAAATGGGACTTAGATTTTGCCGAAATCGCCATAAAAGGTAGAGCTTCCAAAGGAAATACAGTTACGAAATATCCTATAAAAAAAATAGAGCTCAAAGAAAAAGGTATTTCTACACTTCGTCCTCGAAAAATTTGGTTTGACGAAACAGTACAGCGCCTTAATGTAGACGGTAGAGGTGAACTTTTGGGCGAATTTAAACCAAACGACCGCCTTTTAATCATCAATCAAAGTGGAAAATTAAAAACGATAATTCCAGAACTTACAACCCATTTTGATGATGATATGATTGTTTTGGAAAAATGGAATCCAAAAAAACCGGTTTCTTGTATTTATTATGATGGCGATAAAGAACGTTATTTTGTAAAACGATTTTTAGTAGAAAATGAAAATAAAGAAGAGATTTTTATATCTGAGCATGAAAAATCGCAACTCGAAATTGTTTCTACCGATTGGCGTCCTGTGGCTGAAGTTGTATTTGCAAAAAGTAAAGGAATACAAAAAGAAAATCAAATTATCGATTTAGAACAATTCATTTCGATTAAAGGAATAAAAGCACTTGGTAATCAACTTACCACAGATAAATTAAAACAAGTTAATTTGTTAGATCCACTTCCTTACGAAGAGATATTGGATAATGATGCAGAAGTAGAAATAAATACTGAAAGTGATGAACCAAGTAATAGTATTCAAAATTTTAATATTCAACTAGATGACGACGGTCAAATAACTTTAAGCCTTGATTAATTTTATATGATAATTATCGTATTTTTTATAAATAATGCTTTTTAAATTTGGTAAAAATAATTCACTATGTCATTCCCTTCCGATATTGAAATAGCTCAACAAGCTACAATTAAACCCATAAAAGAAATAGCCAAAAAAATAGATATTCATGAAGATGATTTAGAATTTTACGGTAAGTATAAAGCAAAATTGCCTTTGTCTTTACAAAAAGAAAAACCAAATGGTAAGCTTATATTGGTTTCTGCGATGTCGCCCACCAAATACGGAGAAGGAAAAACCACCATGTCTATAGGCTTAGTAGATGGTCTAAATTATATTGGCAAAAATGCCGTGGCAGTTTTAAGAGAGCCTTCTTTAGGGCCTGTATTTGGATTGAAAGGCGGAGCTGCAGGCGGAGGTTACGCTCAAGTCATCCCAATGGAAGATATTAATTTACACTTTACGGGAGATTTTTCGGCTATAGAAAAAGCCAATAACCTTCTCTCGGCAGTGATAGATAATAATCTTCAAAACCCTAAATATTCATTACATATAGATCCAAAATCTATAGCTTGGAAACGAGTTATGGATATGAATGATAGAACTTTACGTCAAATTATTATAGGTGTTGGAGCTAAAGGAAACGGTGCCATGCGAGAAGATGGTTTTAATATTACTCCGGCTTCCGAAATTATGGCAATACTTTGTTTATCTAAAAATTTAGAAGATTTAAAATTTCGTTTAGGAAATATTTACATAGGTAAAACCCTTGATGGAAAAGCCATTTTTTCTAGAGATTTAAAAGTAGTAGGGGCAATGGCTGCTTTATTAAAAGATGCAATAAAACCAAATCTAGTACAAACCTTAGAAGGGAACCCAGCTATTTTACACGGTGGTCCTTTTGCCAGTATCGCACAAGGCACCAATACTGTAATAGCTACAAAAACAGGACTTTCATTGAGTGATTATGTAGTTACCGAAGCAGGTTTTGGAGCAGATTTGGGAGCTGAAAAGTTTTTTCATATCAAATGTGCGCAAAGCGATTTAAAACCCGATGCTGTTGTTTTGGTTGCTACAATTAGAGCTTTAAAACATCATGCGGGTTTAACTGCCGATGAGTTTAAAGCTGAAAATGTACAATCTATAGAAAAAGGGTTTTGTAATCTAGAAAAGCATATTGAGAATATTCAAAAATTTGGTATTAATCCAATAGTTTGTATTAATGCTTTTCCAGAAGATTACCATTCTGAATACGAAAAACTAATAGAACTTTGTGCATCAAAAGGAGTAAAGGCACTTGTTAGTACAGCATTTGCAGAAGGAGGAAAAGGAAGTGCTTTATTGGCAGAAACAGTTATTAGTACTATTGAAACAGCAAGTAATAACTACCATACACTATACAGTCCTGAAAATAGTATTACAGAAAAAATAGAAATTGTAGCCAAAGAAATTTATGGTGCTTCAAATGTAAATTATACAAATAAAGCCCAAACGCAACTCAATATGATTAATGAATTAGGCTTTAATCAATTTTCGGTTTGTATGGCAAAAACACCTATGAGTTTTTCTGATGATGAAAAAAAAATAGGTCGTCCTACAGATTTTACTATAACCATTCGTGAATTTGAAATTTCTTCAGGAGCGGGTTTTATCGTTCCACTTTTGGGCGATGTTATGCGTATGCCTGGTTTACCTGCAATTCCAAATGCAGAACGTATTGATATAGATAATGAGGGTAAAATTTACGGACTTTCGTAAAAAAATAGATAAAAAAACTATCATAAAGCAAAAGAGTTCGATACAATATCGAACTCTTTTAATATAAAATATAGTATTTCCTTAAAAAGGACTAGACCATTTTGGGTCAGTATATACAGCAGTACCTGTAAGTGTTTTCAAAAAAGCAATTACAGCATTTACTTCTGGTGCAGTAACATTAAGTTTTTGTCCAACTCCACCAGGCATTAATCTTGGGTCTAGATTGGTATTCCCTGGTGCAATATTAATAGTTCCATAATGCCCTATAGCTGTTTGCAAAGAGGTAATAACTCCAGTGTGCATTAATGGCCCGTTTAAGCTACCATCTGCTTTTACCAAATCTCTTAGTGAAGGTGCTTTTGTATTTGTAATATCAATTCCTCCACCAGCAATTGTACCAATTATACCATTATTTTTAGAGTTTGGATCAATATCAAACTCTGGTGCAGCATGACAACCAGCACAACCAAACCCGCCAGAAGTTCGAGTGCCTGTAGCATCAAAAACAGGTGGTGTTAAAAAGATATTTTTACCATTGTTTTCTTGTTGCGTAAAGTTTGGAAAAGGAGTCGCATCATTGGCTACTTGCGCTCGTCCAATATCGTATTTAGAATCAAAAGATTGAATGCTTCGCACAAATTGAGAAAGCGCATTTTGCATTCTAGCTTCGGTAATTTCTTCAGAACCATACACAAATTTGAATAATTCTTTATAATAACCTATTGCACTCAATTTCGTAATTAAATCGGTTATAGACTGATCGCCATTTGCACCACTATAGCCCATTTCATTATGATCTTTTATAGGCATAGTGCTTTGAGTTTCCAAATTGGCAGCTCTTTCATTCCAGAAATATTTTCCTTCGTTGCCAAAACGATTGTTTATCAACCTCATAGAATGTCTACCTGTTGTACCATTAACCCCAATACTAGCTACTGCTGTATCGCCAAAAGCATTACTTTGTAAATGACAGCTAGCACAAGAAATAGTATTGTTTGAAGATAAGTTTTTGTCGTAAAAAAGCACTCTTCCCAAAGTAGCTCCTGCATTGGTAATAGTAGAACCTACAGCATTATTTTTGGTAATATAAGCAGGAACTGTTTGATTGGCATAATTATACAAATTATTCAAATCTATTTTAGAGCCAAAAGTAGCCGTAACATTTGGATAAGTAGCTATTTCTTGATAATTACCATCATCTGAATTATTACATGATGAAAATAAAGCAAGTAGAGCAATGGGAATTAATTTCTTAAGGTTTTCCATAAAATATATTTTTGGTTTATTATTTTAGATGTTTCTTTTTGTAGTAACTTGTGCTAGGTTTTAAAAAAAAATATTTTTGAAAAATACTAATTTTTTATCGATACTGAAAAATAATTTTCCATTTCAAGCTACAAATGATCAAGACGTTTTTTTTTATAAAATATCAGATTTTGTTACAAACGAAAAATTCAATGAAATATTTATTCTAAAAGGATATGCTGGTACGGGTAAAACTACAATCATTTCTACACTAGTAAATCATTTAGTAGATGTAAAAAAGAAATATGTATTACTTGCACCTACAGGAAGAGCAGCTAAGGTAATTGCAAATTATTCGGGTAAGAATGCGTTTACAATTCATAAAAAAATATATTTTCCAAAAAAAATATCGGGCGGTGGAGTAGGTTTTATCAAACAACAAAACAAACATAAAGATACGATTTTTATTGTAGATGAATCTTCTATGATTTCTGATGCAGATTCAGATTCTAAAATGTACCAAAACGGTTCTCTCTTAGATGATTTAATTTATTATGTGTATAATGGCACCAATTGCAAACTTATATTTATTGGCGATACGGCACAATTACCACCTGTAAATTTAGATATTTCGCCAGCATTAAATTCTGATACATTAGAGTTGCATTACGATTTAAAAACCGATGTTGTAGAGCTTACAGAAGTAATGCGTCAAGAAGAAAATTCTGGAATTTTACATAATGCTACACTAATTAGAAACGAAATGAAATCTAGTTTTATTACCGATTTTAAATTTCAGCTCAAAAAGTTTAAAGATATTGTAAAACTTACAGATGGATATGAAATTCAAGATGCCATAGAAGCAGCCTACAGTAATTATTCTATAGTAGATACTTGTTTTATTGTGCGTTCAAATAAACGAGCAAACCAGTATAATCAACAAATTAGATCTAAAATTTTAGGTAAAGAAAATCAACTAGCAACAGGAGATTTTTTAATGGTAGTAAAAAATAATTATTTTTGGTTAAAAGATACCGATGAAGCCAACTTTATAGCCAATGGTGATATTGTAGAAGTTTTAGAAATTTTTTCATTTAAAGAGTTATACGGATTTAGTTTTGCAAAGGTTAAAATACGAATGATTGATTATCCAAATCAAAAACCTTTTGAAACAGTATTGATTTTGAATACCTTAACCAGCGAGTCGCCTTCATTAACTTTTGAAGAAAGTAATGCATTGTATCAAGAAGTTATGCTTGATTATCAAGATGAGAAACCTGCTTATAAACGATTTCAAAAAGTAAAAGAGAATGAGTATTTTAATGCACTTCAAGTCAAATTTTCGTATACAATTACGTGTCATAAATCGCAAGGTGGGCAATGGAATACTGTGTTTATAGAACAACCCTATTTGCCCAATGGGATTGGTGTAGAATATTTAAGATGGCTTTATACTGCCTTAACTAGAGCAAAAAACAAGGTATATTTAATAGGATTTAAAGATGATTGGTTTGAGTAAATATGGCTTTATATTAATTTGTATTACACTTCTTATTTCTTGTAAATCTACAGAAGAATTTGGGTATACAAAATACGATTTAAAACAAAATTTTCTGTATGAAGATATTTCAGACACTACTTTTGTAGTATTACAAAAATACGATGCCAATTTTTTATACGATTTAAAATACGCTACCGAAGATAATTTTACAAAACAAAAAATTTACGATTGCGCCACTTGTCTTTTACGAAAAAAAGCTGCCGATTATTTAATAAAAGCCAACAAAGCTGCTAAGCAACAAGGCTATTATATTAAAATATTTGATTGTTATCGCCCTTTGGATGTGCAAAAAAAAATGTGGGAGCTAGTGCCCAATCCAGATTATGTTGCTAATCCTAAAAACGGTTCTGTACACAATAGAGGTTGCGCTGTAGATATTACACTAACAGACAAAAATAAAAACGATGTTGATATGGGCACTTCTTTCGATTATTTTGGAATAGAAGCATCGCACAATTATACAAAATTAGATTCTACCATTATAAAAAATAGAAAAACTTTAAAAAGTATAATGCAAGAAGCTAATTTTTCACCTCTCAATTCAGAGTGGTGGCATTATAATTTAAATGAAGGCACAAAGGAAAAAATATCCAATTTTAAATGGAATTGTGAGCCTTAGCATTTTTCGCAAAATATAATTTGCTTTCCTAATGAAGTGGTTGTAAAGAATAAGTAATTTTTTCCGCCCTCTCGAATTTTCCATTTCTTTCTGATGTTTTCTACAGTATCGGGAAAATTTCTAAAAGTAATGTTGTAGTTGGTATTTTGTAATTCTTTCATTGCTTTCTTAGAAAATTCTTCCACCTTTAAAACTAAAAACCGTCTTCCTAAAAAATCAATTTTATCGTTTGACGTATATAAATGAGAATGAAAGTGAAGTTTTTCTAAATTGTTTTTAACAGCCAAAATATCCATTCCACCCGATTTCATTACGGCTGTATTGGGTTCGTACAAATATTTTTTGGGCTCAGATAATGGCATTAGAACACTATCGCTTTCCAAAAAATTAAAGGTTTGAACACCTTGATTACTAATATTACAAGCAATAATTTTAGGTGTTTGGTTATAGTTTTTTTCTAATATCCATAGTAATTCTTTCATTTCATTTTGAACAGCTACACAATGAATTTCTTTTACATGATTTAACTCCTTTAAACCCGCTTGAATATCGAGTATAGGAGCCGTTTTTATCATAATACTTTTTGAAAAATCAAAATAAGTATCGAGTTGTTCAGGTACATTGGGTAAGCAATCTTTTAGCATAAAAACCTTACCTTTAGTATTATTTCTTCTCGAAGGATCAATATAAATCCAATCAAATTGAATAGTACTATTTTTTAAAAAATCTATACTATCGCCACAAAACGAACGGATATTTTTTATTTGTAATGTTTTCCAATTTTTCTTTACAATTTCAGATAATATTGGATTGAGTTCGCAATGATAAACATCGTCAAATTTTTTAGAAAAATAATAGTCGTCTACTCCAAATCCGCCTGTTAAATCTACGAGCGATTTTCCTGAAATTAAATCTGATTTATATTGAGCTGTAAGTTCTGAAGAGGTTTGCTCTATTGATATTTTTTCTGGATAAATAATTCCACTGCAATTAAACCAAGTTGGAAGTTTTTCTTTTGCTTTGTTTTTGGCAACAATTTGATTTACAATAGCTTTAAAATCAAGTATTTCAAACGGATTTTTAGACAAAGAAAGTTTATGAATATCTTTATCTAAATGAGCATTAATATAGTTTTGAACTTTCTCTTCAGCTAGTTTCTCAATAAATTTCATTAAATGCCTTTGGTAAAAAGTTGAATAAATTGATTTTCAGGAAAAAATTCTTTGAGTACTACTTTTATTACTGTAAGTAACGGTACTGCTATTATCATTC
Organism: Flavobacterium croceum DSM 17960; assembly: GCF_002917885.1. Taxonomy (GTDB): domain Bacteria; phylum Bacteroidota; class Bacteroidia; order Flavobacteriales; family Flavobacteriaceae; genus Flavobacterium; species Flavobacterium croceum. The sequence goes on along the minus strand of NZ_PQNY01000009.1, from coordinate 79,448 downwards.
CAACTATCCCCATTAATAAACCACCAATTATGGTAATAATAAATACTTCTAGCGGGTGCATATTTACACTTTTTGAAGAGATAACCGTGTTTGAAACATTATTGTCTATTATTTGTACAATTGTAAAACCAATAAACACATATATGGCAGTAGGTATAGCTTCAGACTGAAAATTAGAACCCAATCCGCTTAATAAAATCAATACTGTAGTAAGAGCTGTAGAGATAAGTGGACCCAAATAAGGAATGATATTGAGTAATGCGCTTATTAAGGCTATGATAAAGGCATTTTCTACACCGAATATCAAGAGTACAATTAAATACATGACAAAAATAATAAGCGTTTGAAGTAACAAACCAATAAAATAACGTGATAATAAGGTGTTGGTTTTTTCTATAGAAGCCAAAATTTTATCTTCATGATCATCGGGCATCAACTTTTTAAAGATAGCTATAAAGTAAACTTTATCTTTTAGCATAAAAAACATAATAAATAATACTGATGCAAAACCAGCACCAAAACTGCTTAGTACATTTATTAATTCATTTATAAAATCGGTTACAACAGAAAAATTTATTTTAGAACTTACATTACTTTTTGATACTATACGATCTATGTTAATATTATAATGCTTAAACGTAGTATCGAGCTGATGGTAAAGTTCTTGTATGCTTTTTTGAAAATTTTTACTATCAAGAAAAGACATATTACTGCTCTGCGAAGTAATGAGAGGAACAAATAATAATAGCATTCCAATCATCAATAAAATAAATAAAATTAATGTTGTTGTAATGGCAATTGTATTGGAAAATTTTAGTTTTTTTCTAAAAAATTCCACTACCGGATTTGCAATAAGCGTCGTTAAAAAGGCAATAATGATGTAATATAGTACAGTTTGTATGGTGTATATAAAATAGCAACCAATCGATATAAGTACTAATATTCCTATAGCTCTAAGTAAGCCGTTGGCTATAATTTTCGAAGTAATCATAAGCTATTTTTTTGCTAAAATAAAAAAACTGCTTTAAAATTAATTAAAGCAGTTTAAATATTTTAGTTTTTAAATCTTAATTTCTAAAAGAAGCTCTTGCTCCACCTACGGCAAAAACAGCATCAATTCTAGCTTTTTGGCCTAAACTAAACATATACATACCTCTGTCGTCTGTATAGTCCATGTAGTTCATTGTCATTTCTACAGGTGTTCCAGAACAAGTACTGTAATGCGGATAAGTTGGAACGCCATAGTTAGCCGTATTGTGAGTAGGAGTATCAGCTACTAAATCTGAGCCACAAGTTGCATCGCCCCAAATATGACGTAAATTCATCCAGTGCCCAACTTCATGAGTAGCTGTTCTACCCAAATTGTACGGATATGTAGCTGTACCAACAGTTCCAAAATATTTAGAGTCAATTACAACACCATCTGTAGCAGAAGATCCTCCAGGAAATTGAGCATAACCCAAAATTCCACCTCCAATAGTTGCTACCCAAAGATTAAGTTTTGTAGTAGGTGATGTTGGAGCCAAACCACCTTGAGTTGTTTTTTTACAAGCATCTTTTGTGCCCCAAGAAGTTTTGGTTGTAGATTTACGAATTACTTGATCTAAAACAAAAGTGATTCCAACATTGGCTTTAACGGTTGAAAATAAAGCTGGAACTTGTGAAAAATCAGAATTTAACGCATTAAAATCTTTGTTTAACACGTCTATTTGCGATTGAATTTGAGCATCAGAAATATTCTCTGCCGCAGTTCTATATAATACATTTACCACTACAGGAATTTCAATTTTACCATTTACAAGTCTACTTAAATTGCTACCTCTATTGGCAATGTGATCTTGAGTAAATTGTTCAATTTGATTCATTTTAAGAGCTAGAGAAGGGTTTTCACGCAACTGCTCTTCTAATACATCCTGAGAAGCACAAGCCCTTTTTGATGCAACACCATTTGAGTTTTCTGGCGTTGATGAATTAGAATCTGTTTCTTTTTGACAAGAAAATAGCATCATGGCTAAAGATGCTGTTACTAATAATTTTTTCATAAAATAAATAGGTTAAATTTTGTTTAACAATTTTACGATAAAATTATATAATATACAAAAAAATGTTTAAAAATATATTTAATACACTATTTAGTTGTTAAAAATGTAGTAAAGTATATTAGCTCCCATTTTTAAAGCTTTTTCACGTACTTCTTTTGGATCATTGTGCACATCAGGATCTTCCCAACCGTCTCCCAAATCGCATTCATAAGTATAAAGTAGTACTAATCGATTGTTTTCAAACACACCAAAAGCCTGTGGTCTTTTATTGTCGTGTAGGTGAATTTTTGGCAACCCATTTGCAAACGTATATGGTTTTTGAAATATAGGATGAGTAGCGGGTATTTCTACTAAATCATTATTTGGAAATATTTTTTTTATTTCTTTTCTAATATATTCATCCATGCCATAGTTATCATCTATATGCAAAAAACCTCCCGAAAGCAAGTAATTTCTTAAATTGTTTACATCGCCAGAACTAAAAACCACATTGCCGTGACCTGTCATGTGAATAAAAGGATATGAAAAAATATCAGGATTACCTGGTTCTACAGTTGCAGGTTTTAATTTTATTTTGGTTTTTATGTTTTGATTGGCATATTTAATTAAATTGGGCAACGAGGTAGGGTTGGCGTACCAATCACCGCCACCGCTGTATTTTAATAAAGCAATTTCTTGTGCAGAAGTTATGGTTATACTAAAAATAAAAAATAGAACTAAATATTTTGTTACTTTCATAAAGAGCAATGTGTTAGCTTAATGGGTATAATTTCTTACAAATATACTTACTTTTCATTTAATAATTGTACCGTATGGCACGCTACTACAGCAGCGGTTTCTGTGCGTAATCTTGTATTTCCTAAACTAACTGGAGTATAATTTTGCTGCAACGCTTGTTGGATTTCTTTAGCAGAAAAATCTCCTTCAGGGCCAATTAAAATTAAAACATCTTGATTTTGTACTAATGAATTTTTTAATGATTTTTTATCATCTTCAGCACAATGAGCTATAAATTTTTGACCTTCGAAGTTTTTACTAACAAATTGCTGAAACGAAATAGGCTCATTAATTTTTGGTAAAAACAATTGATTGGATTGTTTCATTGCCGATACTAGTATTTTTTCAAATCGCTCTAGGTTAATTACTTTTCTTTCAGATTGATTACAAAAAATAGGTGTAATTTCTTGTATTCCAATTTCTGTAGCTTTCTCCAAAAACCATTCGTAACGGTCATTCATTTTTGTAGGAGCAACCGCCAAGTGCAGATGGAATTCTGGCTCACTCTGTTGGGTGTGTTCAACTATAGAAACGGTGCAACGGCTATCTGAAGCAATTGTTATACAAGTTTCAAATAAGTAGCCTAAACCATTTGTAATAAATATTTTATCTTGTTCTTTTTTACGTAATACTTTAATAATATGTTTGCTTTCTTCTTTGGAAAAAGTAAACTGGTTATTGTGTATATTTATTTGATTAGTATAAAATAATTGCATTTAGTTTTTTAATTTATTTGAAAAGCTAAACTTATGATTGTAACTCTTTAAAGCAGGATTTGCTATTCTATTTTTAGGTTTTACCGCTTGAACAAAAATATCGTTAATAATTCCAATAGATTTCTTTTTTAAAGATTTTTTTTGAATGGGTTCAAAAGAATTACTTTCTTGAGCTTTCTTTAGAAAGTCATTTAAGAATAAAGAGGTGTGTGTTAGGGAGTCTTTTTTTAGAAAAAAAATAGTCTTTTTCCCGTCAAATATCTCACCAATAAGTTCTGTTTTTTTTAACTCTATCAAATGTTTTGATACTGTAGATTGCGATAGAGGTAGCAACGAAACAATTTCTCCACAAGAAGCGCTCTTTTTTTCTAATAAAATATGCAATACTTGCAATCGGGCAGGATGTGCAATCGACTTAAAAGTATCGGCAATTTGATTTACATTGCTATCAAACGACTTTTTTTTAGAAGTTCCCATTACATTTCTATTCTTGCTTTTGATGTTATATTGTTTTTGCTAAATTTTTGTGCTAAAAAATTATGGTAAGCTACAATACCAATCATAGCTGCATTATCTGTAGTATATTCAAATTTAGGAATAAATGTTTTCCAACCATATTTTGTTTGTGCTTCTAGTAATGTTTTTCGAATACCCGAATTTGCCGAAACACCGCCACCTACAGCAATTTGTTTTATTCCTGTTTGTGCTACAGCAAGCTTTAATTTTTCTATAAGAATATCAATAATAATTTGTTGAATAGAGGCACAAATATTGGCTAAATTTTCATCTACAAATGATTTGTTTTCGGCTGTATTTTTTTGAATAAAATACATAATTTGCGTTTTTAAGCCTGAAAAACTAAAATCCAAACCATCTACTTTGGGTTTTGTAAATTTATATGCTTTTGGATTTCCGTTTTGAGCATATTTGTCTATTAATGGACCACCTGGATAGGGCAGTCCCATAATTTTAGCCGATTTGTCAAAGGCTTCGCCAACAGCATCATCAGTAGTTTCTCCAATAACTTCCATATCAAAAAAGCTACTAACTTTTACAATTTGTGTATGACCACCAGAGATTGTGAGTGCTAAAAAAGGGAATTCAGGTTTGTCATAGCCTTCTTCATCAATAAAATGAGCCAAAATATGAGCATGCATATGGTTTACGGCAATAAGCGGAATATTTAATGCCATAGCCATAGATTTTGCAAACGAAGTCCCAACCAATAAAGAACCCATAAGTCCTGGACCTTGTGTAAAGCCAATAGCATCTAACTGATTAATAGATATATTAGCTTTTTTTAAAGCCACATCTACTACAGGTACGATATTTTGTTGATGTGCTCTAGAGGCAAGTTCTGGAACCACTCCGCCATACTCTTCATGTATACTTTGCCTTGCCACAACATTAGACAATACTTTGCTGTTTTTCAATACAGCAGCAGCAGTATCATCGCACGAACTCTCGATAGCAAGAATAAATGTATCTTTGGTTTGCATTGGGCACAATTTTTGAACTATATTTGGCAAAAATAATATATTCGGGTTATAAAAACTGTCAGAAAAATACTATTTCGTACTATTTTAGTACTTATTATTTTATTGCTACTGATTGCAATAGCTCTTTCTTTGCCTGTTGTACAAACAAAAATTGCTCATTACGCTACAGAAAAAATCAATAAAGATTTTGGTACAGACATATCTGTAGATCAGGTAGCTATTACCGTTTTTGGTAGTGTAAAGCTCAAAAAAGTAATGATAAAAGATAAGCATAAAGACACGCTTATTTATGCCAAACGTATCAATACTAGTATTTTAGATTTCAATAAATTAATTAATGGTCAGTTACTATTTGGCGCAATGCGAGCCGACGGCATGACTGTTATTGTTAAAACGTACAAAGGCGAAAAAGATTCAAGTTTAGATGAATTTATTGCAGCTTTTGACGATGGAAAGCCTTCAAGTGGTAAATTTTTAATGACTTCCAAAAAAATCAATATTTCAGACAGTCGTTTTATGGAAATAGACGAAAATAGAGAAGTTCCTCTCGATGTTGATTTTACAAAACTTAATGCCGTTCTTACCAATTTTAAAATTAAAGGGCCAAACGTAACAACTCAAATCAACGAAATGTCTTTTAAAGACCACAGAGGCATGGAAGTAGAGAGTTTAGCATCGCATTTTACATATACCAAACAAAATATTCGTTTAGAAAAATTAGACTTTAAAACCAAATATTCCAATTTTAATGGAGATGTTATCTTAAAATATGACAGAAAAGATTTCGCCGATTTTAACAATAAAGTAGTTTTTGATATCAATACCAATTCTGCACTCATTTCGTCTACAGATATTAAATATTTTTGGAAAGAAATGGGTAAAGACCAAGAGTTTAAGTTTAGCGGAAAAGTAGATGGAACACTCAATGATTTTTTTGCAAAAAATTTAAAACTTACCGATAATCATTCAATAATAGAAGGCGATGTACGTTTTAAAAACCTTTTTGCAAAACCCAATCAGGGTGATTTTTACATGAAAGGCTCGTTTAAAAAGGTATCTTCTAGTTATGAAAAACTTACCGCCTTACTGCCAAATGTATTGGGTAAAAAGTTACCAACTTCTTTAAGAAAAATAGGTCAGTTTAATTTGATAGGAGATGCCGAAGTAACCACAAAAGCAATTGATGCTGTATTTGACTTAGAAACAAAACTAGGTAATGTAAGTTCAGATTTATCTATAAAAAATTTAGACAACATCGATAAGGCAATTTACAATGGTAACATTACATTAACTCAATTTGATTTAGGAACTTTTTTAAACAAAAAAGAAATAGGCAAAGTAACTCTTGATGTTGCTGTAGACGGAAAAGGTTTTGTAGAAAAATATTTAGACACAAAATTTTCTGGAGAAATTTCTAGCGCTACATACAATGGCTATACCTATCAAAATATTATAGCAAACGGAAGTTTTAAAAAGCCTTATTTTAAAGGTAAAGTAAACATTAATGATCCAAATTTATTCTTAGATTTTAATGGGACCGTAAACTTAAATAAACGAAATAAAATATATGATTTTCATGCCAAAGTAGATTATGCAAATCTAAAAAAGCTTGGTTTTATGAATGATGCTGTTTCGGTTTTTAGAGGTGTAATTGATAGTAACTTAAGCGGGAGTAATTTAAACAATATGAAAGGTACGGTAGCATTAACAAATGCTTCCTATCAAAATCAAAAAGACACTTATTTTTTTGATGAAGTTACACTCAGTTCCCAATTTGGATTGGACAACGAGCGTACCATAACTCTACTATCTCCCGATGCTATAAATGGTTCTATAAAAGGTAAATTTGATTACAATCAAATAGAAAAAATGGTAATGAATTCGTTGGGAAGTTTATATTCAAACTATAAACCCGATGCAATACGAAAAGGGCAATATATAAAATTTAATTTTTCAGATTTCAACAAAATTGTTGAGATACTAAACCCTAAAATATCATTAGACGAAAACGCTGTTATTCAGGGTTCTATAAATGGAGACGACAACGATTTTAAATTTAATTTTAACGCAAAATACCTTGACGGATTTGATGTTCATCTAGACAATGTACAAGTAAGTTTAGATAATAAAAACCCGTTATACAATACATATATTGAACTCGATAGCATTAAAACAAAGTATTACAAAATAAGAGACTTTTCGTTAATTAATGCCACTTCAAATGACACCTTAAATTTTAGAACTGAGTTTAAAGGAGGCGAAAGCGGTAATGATTTTTACAATATCAATGCATACCATACTATAGATAAGCAAAGAAAAAGTGTAGTTGGAATTAGAAAATCGGAAATGATGTTTAAAGATTTTCTTTGGTATATAAATGAAAAAGAAAGTGCAGATAACCGAATTATATTTGACAAATCGTTCAAAGAGTTTGAATTTGGTAATATAATAGTTTCTCACGAAAATCAAAAAATGCAATTGAATGGTACAATAAATGGTACTAAAAATAAAGATTTGCATTTAAATTTTGAAGAAGTAAACTTAAACAAAATTACTCCCGATATTCAAGAGTTTGTATTTGACGGTAAACTCAATGGCGATGTATATTTAAAACAAAATAACAATATTTATCAACCAACAGCTTCGCTGGAAATTAAAGATTTAATTGTTAATGATAATAGTTTAGGCAATTTAAATTTGGATATAGAAGGCGATAATTCATTCAAAAAATTTGATGTTGAAGCAAGTGTCGAAAATGAAAATTTCAAATCATTAACAGCCGAAGGTAATTTTCAAATAGTAGAAAACGATACCAAACTAGACTTAAACTTAAACTTTCAACGTTTTAATTTAGGTATTTTGGCAAAATTAGGAGGCGACGTTCTTAGTAATATAAGAGGCTATGTATCGGGCGATGCCAAAATTAATGGTAGCGTAAGTAATGTAAATTACAGTGGCAAATTACTGGTTGATGATGCAGGAATGACTATTCCGTATCTTAATGTAGACTATGCGGTACGAAACAATTCGGTAGTACGAGTAACACAAAATAGTTTTATTATAGAACCAACAAAATTGTTTGATACAAAATTTAATACAGAAGGCGACTTAAAAGGAATTATTAAACACAAACAATTTGGCAATTGGCAATTAGATTTAGATTTATCATCCAATAAAATACTCGCACTAAATACCAAAGATAGCGAAGATGCAGCCTATTTTGGTGTAGCTTTTATCGATGGAGAAGCAAGAATTTCAGGTCCTACCAATGCATTAGTCATAGATGTAAATGCAGAGTCTAAAGAGGGAACTTCTGTAAAAATTCCTATAAACAATGCAGATGCGGTTTCTGATAACGACTACATTCATTTTGTTACTAAAAATGAAAAAAATAACATTCCTGACCCAAAAGTAATTAAAGAACTTAATTACAATGGGTTGCAAATGAATTTCGAGTTCAAAATAACGCCAGAAGCAGATATAGAAGTTATTTTGGATAGAGAATCTGGACATGGTATGAAAGGAAATGGTAAAGGTACAATGCTTTTTAGAATTAATACCTTGGGAGATTTAAATATGTGGGGAGATTTTGCTGTATACAAAGGCGAATATAACTTTAGATATGGAGGTTTAATCAATAAAAAATTCAAAGTTTCACCAAGTAGTTATATTGCATGGGAAGGAAATCCGTATAATGCCATATTAAATTTAGAGGCTATATACAATACCAATGCCAACCCAGGTGTATTGCTAGACAACACATCTGTAAACCAAAAAACACCTGTAGATGTTGTTATTGGTGTAAAGGGAACACTTACCAATCCCGAACCCGATTTTAATATTAATTTTCCAAATGTTAGTTCGGTTATGAAAGCAGAAATAGAAACAAAATTAGCCGATAAAGATACCCGATCTAAGCAAGCTATATTTTTGCTTTCTACAGGAAGTTTTTTAAGTGCCGAAGGTCTGTCGCAAGCGCAATATTCTAACTTTGCTTTTGAAACGGCAGGCTCTATTTTGGGTAAACTATTCAACGACGACTCTGGAAATATGCAAATAGACTTGAATTATTTTCAAGCAGATAAAAGCGCTATAAATCCTAACGATGGTAGGGTAGTGGCCACTATTTCTACAAAAGTTAGTGATAGAATAACCATAAACGGAAAAGTTGGAGTACCTGTAGGAGGCTTAAATGAATCTACAATCGTGGGTAATTTTGAATTAAAATATAGAGTAAATGAAGATGGAACTCTTAATTTAAGAGTCTTTAATAGAGAAAATGACATTACGTATTTAGGGCAAGGCGTGGGGTATACACAAGGTCTAGGGGTGTCATATCAAGTAGATTTTGATACGTTTAAAGAGTTGGTAAACAAAATTTTTACCAAAACAAAAATCGACAAAGTACCAACCGAAAATAAATCAGAAGAAAATGAAAAACTTCCTGATTATATCAAAATGAAAACACCTTCAAACAAGAATAAAGAAAGTAATACTACTACTCCAAACAAAGAAGCTGTTAAAACAGAAGAATAACCTTTATTCTACAAAACCACTTTTCTTAAAAATATTAAAACTTATCAACGAAAACGATTGAATTTTGTTGTATTGTTAATATCGTTAAAAATAGCTATAATTTATTGCGAAATCTTTAGTAAATTTGAACATAATTAGTAATGATTATGAGCAAAAGAATTAAAAAAATAGGCGTACTTACCTCTGGAGGAGATTCTCCTGGTATGAATGCAGCCATTCGTTCGGTAGTGCGTGCCTGTGCGTATTACAATGTTGAATGCGTAGGTATTTACAGAGGCTATCAAGGCATGATAGAAGGCGATTTTGAAAATATGGGACCAAGATCGGTAAATAATATTGTAAATAAAGGAGGTACTATATTAAAATCTGCCCGATCAAAAGATTTTATGACGCCCGAAGGAAGAGCAAAGGCTCACGAAAATTTGGTTGAATACGGGGTAAATGCTCTGGTTGTCATAGGAGGAGATGGTTCGTTTACAGGAGCAGAAGTATTTAATAAAGAATATAAATTTCCAGTTATAGGAATTCCTGGAACTATTGATAACGATATTTTTGGAACAAGCCACACACTTGGTTTTGATACTGCCTTAAATACAGTGGTCGAAGCAATAGACAAAATACGAGATACTGCAAGTTCGCATAATAGATTATTTCTTGTAGAAGTTATGGGGCGTGATGCAGGACATATAGCTCTCAATGCAGGAATAGGTGCAGGAGCCGAAGAAATATTGATTCCCGAAGAAGATTTAGGTTTAGAACGTTTACTAGAATCGCTAAGAAAAAGCAAACTATCTGGCAAATCATCTAGTATTGTAGTAATAGCAGAAGGCGATAAAATTGGTAAAAATGTATTTGAACTAAAAGATTATATCGAAGAAAATCAGCCAGAATACGACATTCGAGTTTCTGTATTAGGTCATATGCAACGCGGTGGTTCTCCTTCTTGTTTTGATAGAGTTTTAGCTTCAAGATTGGGTGTAAAAGCAGTAGAATCAATACTTGAAGGAAAGTCAAACTACATGGTTGGTATGCTAAATGATAAAGTATGTTTAACACCATTAGACCAAGCTATTAAAGGACACTCTCAAATAGATCAAGAATTACTTCGAGTTTCTGATATAATGACAACTTAATTAAGAATTAAATTATCATTATTAAGAAGCAACAAATAACAATCACATTTAAAAAATAAATAAAAATTTAAAAAAATGTCTAAAATAAAATTAGGAATTAACGGATTTGGAAGAATTGGAAGAATCGTTTTTAGAGAATCTTTCAATAGAGATAATGTAGAAGTAGTAGCTATTAATGACTTGCTTGAAGTAGAACATTTAGCTTATTTACTTAAATACGACTCTGTGCATGGTCGTTTTAACGGAAAAGTAGAAGTAAAAGACGGACAACTTTATGTTAATGATAAATTTATTCGTGTAACGGCCGAAAAAGACCCTACACTTATCAAATGGGATGATGAAAAAGTAGATGTAGATGTAGTAGCAGAATGCACAGGTATATTTACCACTTTAGAAAAAGCACAAGCTCATATTACAGGCGGTGCAAAAAAAGTAGTTATTTCAGCTCCATCTGCAGATGCTCCAATGTTTGTTATGGGAGTTAATCATACCAAAGCTACTGCTGCCGATACTATTGTTTCAAATGCCTCTTGTACTACAAACTGTTTAGCCCCATTGGCAAAAGTAATTCATGATAATTTCGGAATTGTAGAAGGTCTTATGACTACTGTTCACGCAACTACAGCTACACAACTTACTGTAGATGGTCCTTCAAAAAAAGATTTTCGTGGCGGTAGAGCAGCTCTTTTAAATATTATTCCTGCTTCTACAGGTGCTGCAAAAGCAGTAGGCAAAGTAATTCCAGAGCTAAACGGAAAACTTACAGGTATGTCTATGCGTGTACCAACAGCCGATGTATCTGCAGTAGACTTAACTGTAAAACTTGCTAAAGAAACGAGCTATGAAGAAATTATGGCTGTTTTGAAAAAAGCATCAGAAAATGAACTTAAAGGAATATTAGGATATACAGAAGACGATGTTGTTTCGCAAGATTTTATATCAGACTCTCGTACTTCTATCGTTGATGCCAAAGCAGGTATTGGTCTAAACTCTACTTTTTTCAAAATTGTATCTTGGTACGATAACGAATATGGCTACTCTAGTAAATTGATTGACTTAGCGGTACACGTAGGAAATTTATAAAAATCTAACAAATAGAGAGAAAAGACAATACACATTATTTCTTTTCTCTTTATTTTTTTATATAGTTAAAAATGAAACTACTCGTAGATAGTGGCTCTACCAAAGCCGATTGGATTGCCATAGATGATAACGGCAAAGTATTATTTACAACCCAAACGCTCGGTTTAAACCCAGAAGTGTTAGACAAAGAGGAAATAATAAATAGACTTGAAGATAAGTTTGATATTTCGCACAACAAAGATAAAGCCACCCATTTATTTTTTTATGGAGCAGGTTGTGGAACAGATAGAATGAAAAATTTTCTTACCGAAGTTTTCTCAGATTATTTCTCTCAAGCAAAAGTAGTTGTGCACGAAGATACCTATGCAGCAGTGTATGCTACAACTCCAAAAGACGAACAAGCGATTGTATGTATACTTGGAACAGGTTCAAATTGTAGTTATTTTGATGGCACAATACTTCACCAAAAAGTACAATCTTTGGGGTATATTGCTATGGATGATTGTTCGGGTAATCGTTTTGGAAGACACTTATTAAGAGGGTATTATTTTAATAAAATGCCAAAAGAAATGGCATTGGAGTTTGAAGAAGAATACAATCTAGATGCAGATTTTGTAAAAAATAATTTGTACAAAGAGCCCAATCCGAATGCGTATTTGGCTCGTTTTGCAAAATTTTTAATCAAACATAAAGATACTGATTTTTGCAAAAAATATATTTATGCAGAAATGGAAGACTTTGTTGAAAATTACATCAAACAATTTGATAACCACAACTCTGTAGCAGTACACTTTGTTGGTTCTATATCATTTTACTTAAAAGATGAACTTACCGAAGTTTTAAGTAAACATAATATTAAAATTGGTAATGTATTAAGACGACCAATAGATGGGCTTATTGCTTATCATATTTTAAATAAATAAAATCATATAGATATAACGGAAATTCTATTTTAAATAGTTTCTAAACTATACTAGAAAAAAGGGTTTAACTTTTACATTAAGTCAAACCCTTTTGTTTTTAATAATTTTATTAGAATATTATCTTCTTCTACCACCTCCATTAAAAGAACCACCTCTTCCACTTCCACCAAAATTTCTTCCGCTAGATTGACTTTCTGTTCTTACAGATTCATTTCTGCTTCCGCCACCCATATTCATAGTTCTTGGCGTGTTATTTCTTGGTTGTTCTATTCTAGGATTTTCGTTTCGTACGGCTCTAGGTTGTTCTTTTCTTGGGCTCTCATTTCTTATTTCTCTTGGTTGCTCATCTCGCACTCTTGGATTTTCCGTTCTTGGAGTGGAATTTTCCAATCGAACACTGCTAGATTCGCTAGAGTTATTTCTTGGAGATAATTCTCTTGTTGAAGTATTTTCTCTTGGTTCAAAAGTTCTTTCACCTCTTGTATTTGCATTTAGTACTCTAGTTTCTCTACCAGATTGAAAAGCAACATCTCTAGTTGTTCTTCTTTGGTCTAGTTCGTATCGATTAGCATATCCATTATTTCTGCTTTCAAAAGAACGGTTTGGATACTGTCTTTCATAAGCATTTGCTCGTCTTCCATAATACACATTATATGCATCTTGACATCTTCTAGTATGAACATAATTGTAGTGGTGATTTAAATTGATGCACAAACCTATATGATGGCGGTATCTAAATACAGGAAATGGTGTCCAAACGTAATAATGAGTAGGATAGTAGCCCCAATACCATCTAGAATAATAAGGTCTGTAATAATTTACCCAAAATGTATTGTATATTACAGGAACATGAACATAAACAGGCTCATAAATATAATTTCTACCATATAAATAAACATCGCCTACTACTTGAATTTGTACTCTATTATCTCTATCTTTTTGAACTTCTATAGTAGCGACATCTTGGTATAGATCTTTCCCAAGTACCGATTGTAATACAATAATATGTGTGTTTCCTTCAATGTTTTCTATAACTCTTAAATAATCTACCTGATTATCGTTGTTTAAATCTAGGTTTGATATTTGTTGTTTCGGATCGTTTATTTTATATTCAAAATCTTCTAAGTCTTTTGAATCTCCAAATATAGAAGCAATAGCTCTAAGGTCGAGGTTATCACTTATTTCTGAGCTTGTAGCTGTTACTGTAGTTTTGTCTTGTGCAAATGATAGTAAAGAACAAGCTACAAAAAAAACGGAATAAAATATTTTTGTTTTCATAATGATGATTTTTAGAATTGATAATAAGCGCTTGTAGTGCAAAATTCAATTAGTATGCCAAAAATGGGTTTTTAAGATTTTTTTAAGATACTTAATCTAATTTTAAGATTTTAAATTTAAAAAGTGCTCACAGTATGAGCACTTTTTATGAAGTTCAATCTAATTATAATCAAAAGTTACCTTTTGTTATCTCGTATTTGCTGTAAAAGTTTTTTACTAAATTTATCTTCAGCTCTTTTTAGTTTTATAATTTTGGATGCTGGCAACACATTTTTTAGGCTAGCTATAAATTTTTTTCTTAATTGAAACAATTCTTCTTCAGCGGTTTCCATTTGAACCAATAAACTTGCAGCATCTTTTTCAGATAAATTTTCAGCATCTGATCGATCAATATAGTTTTTTAGTTTTTGTTTTCTAATATCGTTTTGCTTTTTTTCAAACTCATTAAATAAAGGCCAAAATTTTTCTGCTTCGGCAGTAGTCAAATCCAATTCGTTTGTTATAAAAGCTACTTTCAACGATTTTACTTCTTCTTTTTTTTGTGCCAATCGACCTCTTTGAGACCAAGTATTAAAAGAAACTAATATTATAAATAAGAATGTTATATTTTTTAGTATTTTCATTAGTCTAATAGTATTTGTTCCACATTAGTGTTTTCTAAATATTCGTTTACAACTTCTTTATCGGGTTGTAATTCTTTTTTTAATTGATTGATGTCATTATCATTTAATAATTCTACTAAATCATCTTGCGAAATGGTAGATTGCTCTGTGATATAGTTTTCAATTTCGGTGTTTTGTTTTGTGTTTTTATAGTATTGATAAGCAAATGGCGTTATAATTATAAATGCAATACAAGCGGCTAGCCAATAGAAATGTTTTTGTAAAGAAATAACTTTAGTAGTAGGTTTTTTACTCAATTCTATTTCTTGTACCATTTTTGCGCTAAAATTTTCAAAATAATTTTCTGGCGCTCGAAATCCCGATTTTATTTTTGGAATGTTAAATTCTTCTTGACTCATATTTGTAAGACTTTATTTTATAAAAAAGGTTTAATTGGTTTTTAAAAAATCTTCTATTTTTTTTACTGCCAAATGATACGAAGCTTTTAAAGCTCCAACAGATGTTGAAAGCATCTCAGATATTTCTTCATATTTAAGTTCTTCAAAATATTTTAACTTAAATACAAGTTGTTGTTTTTCGGGAAGTTGAGCTATAGCTTTTTGTAGTTGTATTTGAATTTCTGTACCTTCAAAATAAGTATCTGCTTTTAAATTGTTTACTGCATTTTGCAAAACTTCTTCAGTAGAAACCGTATTTTGTTTTGCTTTTTTTTGAAGAAATGTAAGCGCTTCATTGGTTGCTATGCGAAACATCCATGAATAGAGTTTGCTTTCTTCTTTAAAACTATGTATATTTTTAAATATTTTTATAAACGTATTTTGAAGTACATCATCGGTATCATCATGATTGATAACAATTGTTCGGATATGATAATATAAACTACGTTGGTATTGTTGCACTAGAAATTTGAAGCCCTCATTTTGAGTCTTCTCGTTGCGTAATAAATGAAGTAACTCTTTATCTTCCAACAATAGTATTTTTATATTAGACTACTAAAGAGTAAAAAGGTTTAATTGTTAATTTGGAGTTGTTGGTATTTGTGTTGATACAGATGGTGTAGGTATACTTACTTTGGTAGAGTCGGAAACTACAGGTTTTCTATATACTTTCTTTTTGGTATATATCGGAATTAGTATTTCTGTTTCCCAATCTGCTGGGTTTTTCGTGTCTTTTCTCCCTTTTTGGAATACTTCTGTAATGAGTTCAGAGCCATTTCGTACTAATTTGTTTTTTGCAATAAATGTATAACCCTTATTCCATGCTTTTTGTGTATGTGCATAATCGCCTTTTAGTATAACTGATAATGCTTGATAGGGTTTACGCTCGCCAGAGGTTATTTCTCCACCAGGCATAATTGCAATACTGTCTTTAACGGGAATACAAATATTCAATCCTATAATATCATTTTCTCTATCAAACTTAGTGTATTGAACAAAAGGTTTGCCGTTTGCTGTAAAATTATTTTTGGAGAAATATTGTTCGAGTTTAGGTAATAAAACACGAATATTTTTTTGAATATCTTTCTCTCTCGAAAACATAGATTTTTTAATATAAAAAGTAGCAGGTACAGTAACAACGCCTTTTATATTTATTGAAAATGTGTTTAGTTCTTTGTCTATTAATCTATTTAAGTTAATGATAGATTCGTCTAAAACATCGCCTGCAGAGGTACTCACACCACCTTTAAAAAAAGCGATAACTTTGGTCATAAAATCAAGTTTACCTTTTGTATGCCACATTACTAGAGTTCCACCAGTAGTATCTTTAACTTTCCATGAAACAAACGATTTTTGTTCGTTGTTTACCATAGTTTGTGCAATAGAATCGTTAAATTTGGCATATATAGTTTTAACATTTCCTGTATGTTTTCCTTTCCAAGAACATTGAGCACCAATACCTCCGGTTTTGCTATTTATAGTAAATTGTAAAGGTTTTTCTATGGAATTCCACGATACAAAATTTTCCCATTGAGAATAATCATTTAAATATCCGTACACAATATTTTTTTGAGATTTTACCAATCTACTGCCGTGTACATCAAAAGAAGCGTTTTGCGTAGCAATATATACTGCAAGTCCTATAGCAAAAAGGAGCAACATTAAAAGCAAATATTTGATAATTCTCATAAAATAGTATTTTGTGTGGTAAAAATATATTTTTTTTAACAAAAAAAGAATTAATGTTTTAAAAATACTTTAATTGCAAATAAAAATACAATAAATACGATGAAACCAAGTAATACTTTATAATTTCCTTTATAAAACATCACATGCATATTTTTATCTTTTTTATAAGAAAAAATCATAGCTACTACAAAAGCTATAAAGAATAGTACGCCAAAAATAATTTGTCCTTTAGTAAACATTTTGTCTTTATTTTTTGCAAAAATAGTTAATATTTGCAGTATATAACTTTATATATGCTCTATGTTATGGAAAAACAACTTAATGCAGTAAAAAAATTCCACGAAATCTATCAATTGGGCTATCAAAATACTCCAAAAGCAAAAATTGGATTAGATAAAATAAAACTTCGGTATGAATTATTAAAAGAAGAAAACGAAGAATATTTAGAAGCTGCTCACAATGGAGATTTGGTAGAAGTAGCAGATGCTTTGGGCGATTTATTGTATATATTGTGTGGCACTATTATTGAGCACGGGTTACAGCATAAAATAGAAGAAGTTTTTGACGAAATACAGCGTAGTAATATGAGTAAACTGGACGAAAATGGAAAGCCAATATATAGGGAAGATGGTAAAGTTTTAAAAGGCCCAAATTACTTTAAACCAAATATTAAAGCAATTTTAGAAAAATAATATGTCATGTTTGAATATCTAGACATTATTGGTACTCTTGTATTTGCAATTTCTGGAGCGCTTACAGCCATTTACAAAAAAATGGATTTGTTTGGCGTATATGTTATAGCGTTTGTAACAGCTTTGGGTGGAGGAACTCTGCGCGATATACTAATTGGGCAAACTCCAGTAGGGTGGATGCATCATACCCAATATATTTATATCATTACAGCAGGTTTTTTTCTATCGATATTGTTTAATCGTTATTTGGATAAGTTAAGAAAATCACTTTTTTTGTTTGATACAATTGGTTTAGGCGTTTTTACACTTATTGGTATAGAAAAAGGGTTACAGCATGAATTAAGTCCTATGATATGTATTGTTTTAGGAACATTAACCGCTAGTTTTGGTGGTGTAATTCGCGATATATTATGCAATGAAATTCCTGTATTGTTTCACAAAGAAATTTATGCAACTTTATGTATTGTAGGTGGTATTCTGTTTTTTTTACTTCAAAAAACTTCTATTTCCAAAGAAATGCTTTATATCTGTACTAGTGGTTTTATTATATTATTTAGGCTTGTTGCTGTAAAGTATAACTGGAGTTTACCCGCAGGAACTATTTTTGTAAAAAAGTCGTAAGTTTTTGTACTGCTATAGCTCGATGACTTATTTTTGATTTTTCTTCTAATGACATTTCTGCAAACGTTTTGTTGTAATTATCTGGTACAAATATTGGATCGTAACCAAAGCCATTAGTACCACGCATTTCAGAAATAATAGTACCAAATACTTTTCCTTCAAAATAATGCATTTGATTATCAATATTTAAACAAATAACGGTTTTAAAATTAGCACTTCTATTGGGAATATTTTCCAATTTTTGTAAAACTTTATCTATGTTATTTTGGTCATTTTTTGGAATACCAGCATAGCGAGCCGAAAATACTCCGGGTTCACCATGTAGCGCTTCTATTTCTAGCCCAGAATCGTCTGCAAAACAATTTAAATTATATTTTTTAGCTATGTAAATTGCTTTTAGGTAAGCATTTTCTTCTATTGTAGAACCAGTTTCTGGAATATCTTCATAACAACCTATATCTGATAAACTTAGTATTTTAAAATTTTTAGGCACTAAATTTTGTATTTCAATAATTTTATTCTGATTGTTCGAAGCAAATACTAAATCCATGTTTTTGAAAATATTATATTGATGTTGGATATATGAAAATAAAAAGAGAAGTGTTGTAAAGTACCTAATAGACAACCTATAAGACTTTACAATAAAAATAAATTGAGACTGAAAATCTCAATTTATTTTAAAATTTATTTATCAATAGAACCTAATACACGCTTCATAAAATCGTTGAGAGCGGTTTTTTTGTCTTTACCTTCCTTAATCATTTTGTGTACTTCTAATGCGCCGTACATATTAGAAATAAGCTCTCCAATAACGTCTAACTCTTCTTCTTTAAGCGATTCTAGTTCAGTAAGATTTTCCAGCACCTCGATTGTTTCTATCAAATAGTCAGCATCATTATTTTCTATAAATTGCTGAAGGTGTTTTATTACGGGTAGTTTCATAATTTATTTTTTATAAAAGTATAAGTTTTTTCTTGTATTTAAATAAACTTTATACTTAAAATACAGCGTGTTTAAACTACTTCATTAACCAATTCGGTTAGTACTTCAGCTTTGTTGGTTTGTGCTTGGTTTACCAACACTCCGTTTTTAAAAGTAGCAAAAGTAGGTAAATTGTCTACTTTGGCTAATTTTCTAGATTCTGGAAACTGTTCTGCATCAACTATTAGAAAAGGAATATTTTCGTGTTGAGCTGCCAAAACTTTAAATTTAGGTTTCATAATACGACAATTACCACACCATGAAGCAGCATATTGAACTACTACAACTTCGTTTTGAGCCACTATTTCTGCTAGATTGTCTTTTTCTATTTCTGTAAACATAGTTTTAAAATTTCAAAATTCAACTTCAATTTCAAAATTCAAATTTTCAACGCAAAAATTTGAAAAATAAAACAAACCTTTTTGTGTTTTAATTAATGATATTGAAGTTGATTTTTGTTATAATAATTAATTTTTGAATCGAATTAGTGCGAAGCTAAGTAAGAAGCTGTACTATTTCTATCAGCATTCATAGCATCTTTACCTTTTTCCCAGTTTGCCGGACAAACTTCACCGTTTGTTTGTACGTGTGTGTACGCATCAATCAAACGTAAATATTCTTGTACATTTCTACCAAGAGGCATATCATTTACGCTTTCGTGGAATATTTTTCCAGTTTCATCAATTAGATAAGTTGCTCTAAATGTTACATTAGATCCTTCTAAAATTTCATCATTCATAGCCTCGTCATAAACCCATTCTGAGTCTAGAATATCCAATGCAGCCGACAAATTACGAGTTGTATCTGCCAAAATTGGATAGGTAACACCTTCTATTCCTCCTGCATTTTTTGGAGTGTTTAACCATGCAAAGTGTACTTCGTTTGTGTCGCAAGAAGCACCAATAACCATAGTGTTTCTTGATTCAAATTCTTGTAATGCAGCTTGAAAAGCATGCAATTCTGTTGGGCATACAAACGTAAAATCTTTTGGATACCAAAACAATAATACTTTTTTGTTGTTTTTTGTTGCTTCTTCAAGCACATTAATTCTTAAATTATCTCCCATAAAAGAGATTGCATCAACAGTAATGTTTGGGAATTTTTTTCCTACTAAAGCCATATTTATTAGTTTAAGTTATTATTTTTAATACTACAAAGGTAGCGCAGAATTGGTGTTTTAGCTATTATTTTTAATTATATAAATTTATTTTAGTATAGATTATGCTTATTAAAAATAAAACTTTCAAAATTTATAAAAAACAAACACTATATTTGTTTTTGAAGTAAAATTAAAATTCAATGAATTTTTCCAACCTATTTAGAAAAAAGACTGTTCAGGATATATTAAATCAAGTTTCTAAAAATGATTCCGACGGGCATCAAGCTCTAGGAAAACATCTTACATCCAAAGATTTAACAGCCTTTGGAATTGCTGCTATTATTGGCGCAGGAATTTTTAGTACTATAGGTAAGGCAAGTGCCGATGGCGGGCCTGCGGTTATTTTCTTGTTTATTTTTACAGCTATTGCATGTAGTTTTGCGGCATTTGCTTATGCAGAATTTGCATCTATGGTTCCTGTTTCGGGTAGTGCCTATACGTATTCATACGTTGCTTTTGGCGAAATTATAGCTTGGATTATTGGTTGGGCATTAATTATGGAATATGCCATCGGAAATATTACGGTAGCGATTTCTTGGAGCGATTATTTTACAGGATTGCTAGAAAGCGGTGGTATTCATTTACCACAATGGGTTCAAATGGATTATTTAACCGCTTCAAACGGCTTTAAAGAAGCTACAGCACTTATGAATAGCGGTAAAACCTTTGCCAATTTACCCGAAAGTTTACAATTTGCATATACTGCATGGACAACTTCGCCTCAAATGGGTGCGTTTCATTTTGTAGCCGATTTACCAGCTTTGTTAATCATTATTATTATTACTTATTTGGTCTATAGAGGCATGAAAGAATCTCGAAATGCAAGTAATCTAATGGTTGTTGTAAAGCTTTGTATTATATTACTGGTTATAGCCGTGGGGATTTTTTATGTTGATGTTGATAACTGGCACCCATTTGCCCCAAATGGAGTAGGTGGTATATTAAAAGGAGTATCAGCAGTTTTCTTTGCTTATATTGGTTTTGACGCTATTTCAACCACAGCCGAAGAATGTAAAAACCCACAACGTGATTTACCCAAAGGTATGATGTGGGCAATAATAATTTGTACTGTTTTGTATGTTATTATTGCTTTGGTACTAACAGGTATGGTAAAATATTCAGATTTGAATGTGGGCGATCCATTAGCTTTTGTATTTGATAAATTAAACTTAAAATGGATGTCTGGAATTATAGCTGTAAGTGCTGTTGTAGCTATGGCAAGTGTGTTACTTGTTTTTCAAATGGGACAACCTCGTATTTGGATGAGTATGAGTAGAGATGGATTATTGCCCAAACGCTATGCTAGAGTACATCCAAAGTACAAAACGCCTTCTTATGCTACGATTGTAACAGGGTTTGTAGTGGCAGTACCGGCATTGTTTTTAAACCTTACTATGGTAACAGACTTGTGTAGTATAGGTACACTTTTTGCTTTTGTATTGGTATGTGCTGGCGTTTTGGTTTTGCAAAATAAACCCAATATTCCTAGAGGTAAATTTAAAACTCCTTACATAAACTCAAAATATATATTGCCCGTTGCTTTGTTAGTAGGGGTTTTGGTTTCTTTTACTTATTTTAAAAAAGAAACTTACGCCTTTATTAGCAATGAGAAACAAGTGCGAACACCATCTGAAATAATCAATAATTTGAATGAAAGCGAAATTAAAGCGCTACATAGTTATTTGGTTCCTCAAGAAAAAAATACGCTTGATGATATGGAAATGCTTTTGAGTAAATTGGTAGATAATGAAACTTACGAAAGTGTAATTACAAAAGCTCCTTTAGACGAAAATAAAATTTTTGAATCTGGATTTGCATTGTTTAAACATAAAATTCCTATGTGGATTTTTCTTATCTCACTAATTGGATTAGTAATTTGGTCTTGGAAACAAAACTTATCATTAATACCGTTATTAGGATTGATAAGTTGTTTGTATATGATGGCACAACTTACTATTTGGAACTGGATTTACTTTTTTGCTTGGTTACTTATTGGCTTAATTATTTATTTTAACTTTGGATACAAGAATAGTAAATTAGCAAAATCAACTTAAAAACGCTTACAACTTTTCTTTTAAATAAGGCGCAATTATAGATTTTTTGTTCTTTACAATTTGTTCTGGGGTACCGCTTGCCAACAAACAACCTCCGTTTTCTCCACCTTCTGGGCCTAAATCAATAATGTAGTCGGCACATTTTATTAAATCTAAATTGTGCTCAATAACTATAATAGAATGTCCTTTGTCTATAAGAGCATCAAAAGATTTTAATAATTTATTAATATCATGAAAATGCAAACCTGTAGTAGGCTCATCAAAAATAAAGAGTGTTTTATCTTTGGTTGTTCCTTTTACCAAAAACGAAGCCAATTTAATTCGTTGTGCTTCACCACCAGATAATGTAGAAGATGACTGCCCTAATTGAACATAGCTCAAGCCAACGTCATGCAAAGGCTGAAGTTTCTGGATAATTTTTGTTTGTTTATGTTTTTCAAAAAATGCTAATGCTTCTTCAATTGTCATTTTTAAAATATCATCAATACTTTTTCCTTCAAAAAGTACTTCGAGAATTTCTTTTTTAAAGCGTTTTCCTCCACAGGTTTCGCAAGGCAATTCAACATCGGCCATAAAAACCATTTCTACATTAATTACACCATCGCCCTTACAAGTTTCACAACGACCTCCATCTACATTAAACGAAAAATGTTTGGGTTGGTAGCCTCTTATTTTTGATAATTTTTGTTTTGAAAATAAATCCCGAATATCATCATAAGCTT
Organism: Flavobacterium croceum DSM 17960; assembly: GCF_002917885.1. Classification (GTDB taxonomy): domain Bacteria; phylum Bacteroidota; class Bacteroidia; order Flavobacteriales; family Flavobacteriaceae; genus Flavobacterium; species Flavobacterium croceum. The sequence goes on along the minus strand of NZ_PQNY01000009.1, from coordinate 56,483 downwards.
TAATATAAGTTACAGGATTTGAGCGAGAACTTTTACCTATAGGATTTTGGTCTACATATTCTACATGCTGAATGTGTGAAAAACTTCCTTCTAACGCTGTAAATTGACCTGCTTTTTCTCCTATACCTGTTAGTTTTTTTTGTAGAGCAGGGTAGAGTATTTTTTTTACCAAAGTACTTTTTCCACTACCCGAAACACCTGTAATTACGGTTAGAGATTCTAACGGAAAAGTAACATCAATATTCTTTAAATTGTTTTCACGTGCGCCAATAATTTTGATGCTATTTTTTGATACTCTTCTTTTCGTAGGTACTGAAATTTCACTTGTTCCATTAAGGTATTTAGCCGTCAAAGAGTTAGACTTTAACAATTCACTAAAAGTTCCTTGTGCAACCAATTCACCACCCAATGAGCCTGCCTCAGGACCAATATCTATAATCATATCTGCAGCTTTCATAATATCTTCATCATGCTCAACTACTATAACGGTATTTCCTAATTGTTTAAGGTCTTTTAATACTTGAATAAGTTTTTCTGTATCTTTTGGATGAAGACCAATACTGGGCTCATCTAGTATATACATGGAACCTACCAAACTACTACCCAACGATGTAGCCAAATTTATTCGTTGGGATTCTCCTCCAGATAAACTAGCCGAGTTTCGATTTAATGTAAGGTATTCTAAACCTACATTTTGTAAAAAAAGTAATCTATTATTTATTTCTAATAGTAAACGTTTTGAAACATTAAAATCGTAATCTGATAATTTTAATTCTTTGAAAAAAGAGATAAGATTTTTAATAGGCATTATCACCAAATCTGTAATCGTTTTGCCACCTATTTTAATATTATTTGTTTCGTTTCGTAATCGAGTACCTCTACAAGTTGGACATTTGGTTTTGCCTCTGTAGCGCGATAACAATACTCTATTTTGAATTTTATAGTTTTTTTCTTCAAGCTCTTTAAAAAAGTCATCAAGCCCAACAAAATATTTGTTACCTTTCCAAATAAGGCTTTTTTGACTTTCGGTAAGTTCAAAATAAGGTTTATGAATAGGAAAATCAAATTTGTAGGCATTATTAACCAATTGATCACGATACCAACTCATGCTATCGCCTCGCCAAGGAAATACCGCATTATCATAAATAGATAGTGCCGTATTGGGTATTACCAAATCTTCATCTATACCTATTATATTTCCGTAGCCATCGCAAGTAGGACAAGCACCATAAGGATTATTAAAACTAAATAAATGAATGTTTGGCTCTAAAAAAGACAGTCCATCTAACGTGAAATTGGTATTAAAATCGATACGCTCTTGTGTGTCTACAGATTGTAAATAACACATTCCTTTGCCCTCGTAGAATGCAGTTTGAACCGCATCAGCAAGTCGGTTATAAAATTCTTCATCAGTTTTTACAACAATACGATCTACAATAAGGTTATAATTTTTAGAAACTTTCAACGCATTTTTGTCTGATAAAAACTCATCAAGTCGTACAGTTTTATTATCAATAAGTATTCGAGCAAAACCTTGTTGAAGCAATACTTGTAACTTATCTTCTATTTTTCTGCCTTCTTCAAGATGAATAGGGGCAAGCAATAACCATTTGCTATTTTCTTCTAATTGTTTTACTGCATTTACTACATCAGTAACGGTGTGTTTTTTTACTTCTTTGCCCGATACAGGAGAATACGTTTTACCAATACGAGCAAACAAAAGTTTTAAATAATCGTAAATTTCTGTAGAAGTACCTACGGTAGAACGAGCATTGGTAGAATTGACTTTTTGTTCAATAGCAATAGCAGGAGCAATACCTTTAATATAATCTACCTTAGGCTTATCGAGCCTGCCCAAAAATTGGCGGGCGTAACTAGATAGACTTTCTACATAGCGACGTTGTCCTTCTGCATACAAAGTGTCAAACGCTAACGATGATTTTCCAGATCCAGAAAGCCCTGTAATAACAACCATTTGATTTCTCGGTATGGCTACATCCAAATTTTTTAAATTGTGAATTTGAGCTCCTTTTATTAAAATATTTTTCTTTGGATCAAGCTGAGAGATATCTGTAGAAATCATGGTTTGCAATTAATTTTTGCAAATTTAATCATTTAAAATTGTATTTGATTACTTCTGTTGCTGCACAAAAAATTATTCTACCAAAAGTTTTTTATATCATTGTCGTCTAAATAAATATAGTGAAAGAACTAGAGCAAATAGCATTACTTATTTCTGGAGACCAAAAGGCATACATTTGGTTGGTAGATACCTATGGGGTCAAAGTAAAAAATATGTGCTATCATTATTTGCAACATGAAGATGATGTGCAAGATGCTATGCAAGAGGTGTTTATAGCAATATATACCAACATTCATAAATTTGATAAAAAGTCGAGCTTATCCACTTGGATTTATAGAATTACAGTAAATAAGTGTTTAGAATATATACGTTATCATACAAGAAAAAAGCGTAATGGCGCTACAATATCAATTAGTACTACTAATTATGAATGGAAAGAAAATCAAATAAAAAGTTCTTTTACAGCTAACGAAAATATTGAAAATCAAGAACAAAAAGTCATTTTATTTAAAGCAATACATCAATTACCAGAACAACAAAAAACCGCATTTTTATTGCACAAAATAGAACAGCAAAGTTATGTAGAAGTTGCACAAATTATGCAAACAACTTTGTCTTCTGTAGAAGCCTTACTATTTAGAGCCAAGCAAAATTTAAAAAAAATATTAGCAGATTATTATAAAGATTATAATTCTTAGAATATGGAAAATAAAGAAATTTGGATAGAAAGCATTTATAAACTATCAGATACTATAAATTCTGTTGAGTTTACTCAAAATGACAGGCAAACACTTTATGGGTTATACTACACAAAAAAAAATAGTATTGGCAAAAGTGAAATACTAAAAATGGCAGCCACAATTTTGATACTTATTACATTGAATTTGATTTGTATACAAAAAATTCAAAATTCAAAAAATAGCGACGCTGTAAAAGGTATTTATGAAAACTATTTAAACAATCAATAAACTATGGAAGCTAATAAATTTTACAAAATAGTATTAATAGTACTCGTAGTTATCAATGCAACTACGTTGTATTATGTTTTTTTAGGAAGTAATAATCAAGACCCTAAGCACAAATTAGCAGATTATTTTGAACACGAACTTATGCTCAATAATCATCAAAAAGAACAGTTGGAAAATTTAATATATATACATAGAACCGAGCAAGAACAATTAAGAATCGAAAATAGAAAAGCTCACGACGACTATTTTAGCTTGTTAAAAGCAAATCAAACAGATTCTATTCTTATTGCCAATAAACTCAATAAAATTCTAGAGATAAAAAGAAAAGAAGAACTTTCTACATTCAATCATTTTAAACAAATACGCGCTATATGTAATGCCAGTCAAAAGCAAAAATTTGACACTATTATACTTGAAGCTACTAAAATGCTCGCACCAAAACCTCCAAGAAGATAAATAGAAATCTATTACTTATTTAATTGAAATGATAGAAATAAAGTGGTTTACTACAAAATATTGTGCTTGATGTGTTAATTTTTTAGTTTTTATTTGCATTTTAACAAATTATTAATTTATATTTGGCAATAATTATAACAAAAACGCATAGCCTATAAGATAAAAATTTACTTTTTAAAGATATTTAACGACTTATTCATTTCTTAAAAAGTAATTTTATGGCTACTTCTTATCAAACCCCAGACGCTTTATTGGTAAAAAATTATATTGCTGGCGATGAAAATGCTTTGGCTTTACTCATTAATAGACATCAATCAAAAATTTATAATTTTATCTATTCTAAAATAGCCGATAGAGATATTGCAGATGATATTTTTCAAGACACTTTTATTAAAGTGATTAAAACTTTAAAAAGTAATTCTTACAACGAAGAAGGCAAATTTTTGCCATGGGTTATGCGCATTGCACACAACTTGGTTATAGACTATTTTAGAAGAAATAATAAAATGTCAATGGTAAGAGATAATGATGAATTTTCTGTATTTGCTTATATTAAAGATGATTCAGATAATGTAGAGAGTAAACTTATTCAAAACATCATAGAGTCTGATTTACAAAAACTTGTAAGCGATTTACCAAACGACCAACGCGAAGTACTGGTTATGCGTATTTATCAAGATATGAGTTTTAATGAAATTGCAGAAGCAACAGGTGTTAGCATCAATACTGCATTGGGCAGAATGCGTTATGCTTTGTTGAATTTGAGAAAAACGATAGAAAAAAATAAAATTAATTTATCGGTGTAGTACAATAATACTATATATTGTTCGTTATTTAGTAAAACAAAGCAATATATGGCAAAACTTTACTCTAGAAAACTGGTAATTAAAACCAAAATGTTACCCAAAAAAGAAACAATAAATTTCATACTTAATTATTCTAAAGCCTTGAAAGTAATTACGATAGGCAACATGAAACTAGAAACTATTGTGAACTAAAAAACATCTCGATACCTTTGTTGTTATCGAGATGTTTTGTTTTTATAAAACTCATTTAGAACAGATTTTCTTCCTATAGTTTTTGTAATAATATCGTTTTCTAAATTCCAGCCTCGAGCAGGCGAATATTCTCTTCCATAATAAATAATTTGAAGATGAAGTATATTCCAAAGATATTCAGGGAAGATATTTTTAGCATCTTTTTCGGTTTGTTGTACCGATTTTCCGTTGGATAAATTCCATCGATACAGTAATCTATGTATATGCGTATCTACAGGAAATGCAGGGACACCAAAAGCTTGACTCATTACTACACTTGCCGTTTTGTGCCCTACAGCAGGTAAGGCTTCTAAGGCTTCAAAAGATTGAGGCACCTTACCATTGTATTTATCAATAAGTATATGCGATAAACCAAAAATGCCTTTAGATTTCATTGGAGATAAGCCACAAGGTTTGATGATTTTTTCAATTTCTTCTACAGACATTTTCACCATATCATACGGATTGTCAGCCTTAGAAAATAGGAGAGGAGTTATCGTATTCACACGCGCATCAGTACATTGAGCCGATAATAGTACAGCGATTAAAAGTGTGTAAGCATCTTTGTGATCCAAAGGTATAGGCACTTCGGGGTATAATGAATTTAACGTATTTATAACAAATGTTGCACGTTCCTTTTTTGTCATTTTTAGTTATTTTGAAAACAATAAATGGTATATTTAAGCAAAAATAATATTATAAATAAAATTATAGATATGACTACGTTAAAAATAGGAGATAAAGCACCCGATTTTGTTGCTTTAGATCAAAATGGGAAAACCCACAAATTGGCAGATTATGCTGGAAAAAAAGTGGTTTTGTTTTTTTACCCAAAAGCAAGTACTCCTGGTTGCACGACAGAAGCTTGCGATTTACGAGATAATTACGAACGTTTTCTCGCTCAAAATTATGTGGTATTGGGAGTAAGTGCCGATACTGAAAAGGCACAATTAAAGTTCGCAGAAAAAAATAATTTGCCCTTCCCTTTATTGGCAGATGTTGATAAAAGTGTAATTATGGCTTATAAAGTTTGGGGACCAAAAAAGTTTATGGGAAGAGAATTTGACGGTATTCACAGAACAACATTTATAATAAATGAACAAGGAATACTAGAGGATATTATTACCGATGTAAAAACAAAAGAACACACTCGACAAATATTAAAATAAAAACGCTATTTTTTAATAGCGTTTTCATATTTTTCTTGTACTTTTTTCCAATCTATACAATTAAAAAATGCATCAATATATTTACGTCGTTTGTATTGATATGATAAGTAATAAGCATGTTCCCAAACATCAATACATAGTACAGGTGTTCCTTGAATGGGTTGTTTTGGCATTAACGGATTGTCTTGATTTTGACTCGTAGTAATTTGTAACTTACCTTCTTTATCAACAACCAACCATGCCCAACCAGAACCAAATTGTTTTTCTGCGGCTGTTGAAAATTCTTTCTTAAAATTATCAAAATCACCAAATGTGGCATGGATAGCTCCCATTAAAGTGTCTGTTGGTTTTTCGGAAGCTTTGGGTGATAATATCTCAAAAAATAACGTATGGTTGTAGTATCCACCTAAATTATTTCGTAAATCTATACTTGTAAGATCCAATTTTTTTAATAAATCTTCTACAGATAACGATTTATCTTCTACATCGGCAAGTAACTTATTGGTATTGTTGGTGTATGTTAAATAGTGTTTAGAATAATGATTCTCCATGGTTTGCGAATCAATATGGGGAGCTAAAGCATTGTATTCAAAAGGAAGTGTATATAATTGAAAATAACCTTCGGTTGCCTTGACATCTTTTGGGCTACTTTGCGTAATCACTTTTTCTTGATTTTCGGGCAATGGAACTTCTACTGTAACTTCGGTTAGTTTTTTATCCTTACAAGAAAAAATAAATAATTGTGTTGTGCAAACCAATAAATATGTAAATGTTTTCTTCATCATTGCAAAACGTAATTAAATTGATGTATTGTTACATTCGTTTATTAAACTTATATACATTTCTTTTGCTTCATCTTGCGATAAATGACTTATTTGTAACCAAGCATTCATCTTAAAAGCGCTTCGTAAATCTAAATAATTTAAATAATTGGTTTTTGGATGTGTTGTACCAGATATTGCTTGTTTGTAACTAGCATAAAGGCGCAATTGAATATCTTGAGGCAAATTACTTTGCGACATTGTATTTGCCAATTCAACGGCTTTTTGAAACCTTATATCCAGTTCGCTATTCATATTATTTTGTTGCAATAATAGTTTTGTTGCCTACTGCTTTTTCTCCAATTTTCACATTAATTTCGGTTCCCAAAGGTAAGTAAATATCAACTCTAGAACCAAATTTTATAAAACCAGCATCAGCACCTTGCTTCACAAAAGTTCCTTCTTTAGCATAGTTTACAATACGTTTTGCTAGAGCGCCCGCAATTTGTCTATACATAACTTCTCCAAAGTTAGTGTTCTCTACTACAATAGTTGTTCTTTCATTTTCGGTACTAGCTTTTGGATGCCAAGCTACTAGATATTTACCAGGATGGTATTTACTATATTTTACCTTTCCGCTTGTAGCATATCGAGTAACATGTACATTAATAGGCGACATAAATATAGATACTTGTAGTCTTTTATCTTTAAAATATTCAGGTTCTTCAACTTCTTCAATTACAACAACTTTTCCATCTACTGGAGCTGTTATGTATTTATCGTTGGGGGTAAGTGGTCTTGCAGGGTTTCTAAAAAATTGTAAAACCATAATAAGCATGAGCAATGCTGCTATTTGTATTGTTTTTACAAGCCATATAGGGGTTTCTACAATATAATGTACTCCCATAATAATAGCAACAGCAATAAAAGTAGCTATTAAGATAATTTTTGCTCCTTCTTCATGAAAAGAAAGCCATTTAATTCTAAGCATAGTTTGATATATAATATAAGATTTGGTAAAACAAATATATAAAAGGTGCTACAAATATAATACTATCCAAGCGGTCTAATATGCCTCCGTGTCCAGGCATAATGCTTCCGCTATCTTTTACACCTGCCAACCTTTTAAATTTAGATTCAATTAAGTCGCCAATAGTACCTACAACTCCAGCAATAAGAGCTATAAAAATCCAAATTAGATATGATGTATTTTGGAACGAAGGGTTGGGCTTGATATAAAATTTTGAAAGTAGGGCAGCGGCTAACATGGCAAATAAAACGCCTCCTGCAAAACCTTCAATGGTTTTTTTAGGTGAAATTTTCTCTAATAATTTATGTTTTCCAAAATTTTTTCCTACTAAATAAGCAAAAGTATCATTTGTCCAAATTAATATAAATAGTCCAATAATAATTTTGTTATTGTAATTTTTCTCTCCAAATGAAATTTTAGTAATAAATAAGAATGGTAAAATTATGTAACCTAATAAAAACAGATATTTGGAAAAAACGGATATTTGTTTTTCAGAATCGCAAAATAAAAAAAAGATGCATCGAATAGAAATGACAAGAGTAAATGCCAGTAAGATATTGTATACTAAATTAATGTTGAGTACTATTTTTGTACTTAATAAATGTTCGATAAACTTTGGATAGAACACCAAACCTATAATGCTAGAATAAAAAACTAAACCGAGTACTAAAGATAAATAGGTATTTATGTGTACCAATTTACTAAACTCATAACATGCTACAAGCATAAATAATCCAAAAAGGATAAAAAAACTCTCTTTGGAATATATTATACAAAACAATAAAAGAACAATGTATACTGCTCCCGATAGGGCTCTTTTTAGAGTCTCATTCATTTTATAAATCTTCTAAAAGCAGTAAATATAGATTTTTAGTGCAACTACCATAAGTTAAAAAATCTTCTTCTTTAACTTTTTCAAAGTATTTTATTGTAGTAATATTTGAAGGATATTCTTTTTCATATTTTTTCTTAATCATTCTCAATCCGTCACTTTTAGACTCTATAATCTGGCTTGTTGTTGCCAAAATCACAATATTATCGGGTAGCTCATTAGGTTTATACTGTTTTATTTGTGAAGAAGAAAAAAGTATTGAACCTTCATCAGCAATAAGATTTTCGCAAGAAGCAAGAAAAAAATTGGGCTTGCTAGGATTTTGATATAAAAGTTTGTTTTCGTCTAATAAGCTAAAAAGTTTCGATTCAAAGCATAAAACTTCGCCCTCAAACCAATCATTTTCTTCGAGAATAAATTCAAATTGTTCTCGAACTTCGACTAAATCTTCACAATAAATAAATTTACCACCATTTTTTTTAAAATTAATGGTAAATAACTCATCTACAGGTAAATTAGATGGCTTTGGGGTATAGTATTCGCTCTGTTTTTCTTCTTCAGAATCATCAGAAGGAGTGCCGAAAATTTTTCTAAATAAACTCATAAAATAATGTTTTCTGTTCTGAAAACAGATTTTAAACTTTCAAATATATTATAAATACCACAAAAATTAAAAAAAATGTTAATAACTCTTTATTTTTTTGATAACTTTTAGAAAATATATTATTCATCGAAATAGTATCTTTGTTAAAAATTTTGCAAATGAAGAATACCGCACTTTATATATTCTTTACTCTACTTATGAGTTGGAGCAGTCTTGGTCAGATTGTAATCAATGAATTGGACGCTGATACGCCTAGTACAGACAATTTAGAATTTATAGAACTTAAATCTAGTACGCCAAATATGTCTTTAGATGGCTATGTTTTAGTTTTTTTTAATGGGGCTACCAATGGTTTGTCTAATATTAGCTATTATGCCATAGATTTGGATACCTATAGTACAGATATTAATGGAATTATTCATTTTGGTAATGCTCAAGTTTCTCCAACGCCTGCTATTATTTTTCCGAGTGCAACATTACAAAATGGTCCCGATGCCGTTGCTTTATATCAGGGTAACGCCTCTGATTTTCCAACGGGTACTGTAGCACATAGCAACGGATTAATTCATAGTTTGGGATATACCAATTCTACAACAGTTTGCCCAACAGCTTTAATGACTGCTTTAAATACCACTACATGCATCTATGAAAATCAAACAACTACAGTTTCTAAGTCTATTCAAAGAAAAAACGACGGTAGTTACGAATTAGCAACTCCTACGCCTGGAGCAAACAACGATGGGAGTGGAGTAGTGCTTAACTATATTTCTACTAGCGTAAATGGAAATATAGTGAATGAAGGAGATAATTTGGTGGTAACTTTTACTACAACTTCAAATGTAACACAAAATACCACTTTAGATTTTACAATTACTAATGGAAATTTTACCACATCAGACTATTTAGGTAGTTGTACAGCCACTATAACTGCGGGAACGAATAGTGCAAGCGCAACCATTAATGTTGTAAATGATTTGGTAAATGATGGAGATAAAGAGTTAAAAATAGTAATTTCAAACATTCCAACGGGGTTTAGTTTATACAACAATAATATCATTATTAGGGTTTTAGATGTCAATTATTTAGTTTCAAATTTTGGAACTCCTGCCAATCCTACCTATGGAAATGTTACACCTACGATTCCAAATGGTTACTATGATTCGTTAAACGGGCTTTCAGGAAATGCTTTAAAGCAAGCTATACAAAATATTATAGCAAATCCAAGCCAAGTTAGAGCTCATAGTTATGGAGATGTTTGGGAAATATTAAAAAATGCCGATCAAAATCCTGCGAATAATAACCAAGTTTGGCTAATTTATACAGAAGAGCCACGATCAAAACTAGATCAACAAACAGGAAATAGTATTATTGGGAAATGGAATAGAGAGCATATATTTTGTCAATCAAGAGGCAATTATGGCGATTTATACAATACATCTGCCGATGGAATTAATGTTTGGCAAGCTAGTAATGCAAATGATATAGGGGCAGGGCTTACAGATGCTCATCATATGAGAGCAGTAGATGGGCAAGAAAACTCTTCTAGAAATAATCGAAACTATGGCGTTGATTACAACGGGCCAAGTACTACAGTAAATAGTTGGAAAGGCGATGTTGCTCGTGCCATTTTTTATATGGCTATTAGATATAATGGATTAAGTGTTGTAAATGGAAATCCAGCAGAAAACATAGGGCAAATAGGTGATTTGTCTACATTGTTAAATTGGAATACTCTCGATCCGAGAGATGATTTTGAAATGAATAGAAATAACTATATCTACACATGGCAACACAACAGAAATCCTTTTATAGATTTACCAAACTTAGCCGATTATATTTGGGGAATTCATTTTGGTGATATTTGGAATAATTCATTGGCTACAAATCAAATAAATGGTTTAGATAAAGAAGCATTTTTTGTTTATCCAAATCCAAGTGGTAATTTCATTACGGTAAATAACTGTGATTTGATTTCAAAAATTGAAATGGTCAATACTGTGGGCCAAATACTAAAATCTGTTGAAACTAATATTTGCACTAGTATTTCTGTTGATGATTTAAAAGCAGGCATTTATTTGTTGAATATCTATTCTCAAAAAAATCAATCAGCCTCACGAATTAAATTTATTAAGCAATAGAGAGTACGTTTTATAATTATGCATTATAAAACTCCAATTTTCTATTTTACATAATATAAATTATAGTGCAAGCGTATTTTATAACAAATTGATTATCAGAATGTTACAAAATATATTTGACATACCACTAAATAAAGCGTCTATAGATTCGATGACCGTATTTGTCGAATTGGACAAAATTATCGTAAAAGATTATAAACTCGTAACTCCTTACAAAGTTTTTTACGATGATACAGCAGAAATAATTGACGAGTTGCACAATCCAAGACCTGTATATTTAGAAACTGACGGAATAAAATTTCGTTTTTCAAAAGTTGTTTGGACACATCCAAAAACTAAAGAAACTAAAGAAATGATTTGTATTACTGTATCTACTAAAATGCTCAAATACAAATATTTTCAAGGTCTAAATAAAGACAATGTTACTGATGTTGTAAACTTCATAAACTCGCACGGAATTATTGAAATTACAGTTGATACTTTTTTGCAATCAACTGTTAATGATATTGATTTATGCGTTAATTATCATTTAGAGTTTAATGCTTATAAATCTGCTTTAGTTATGCTTCACCATATGGTAAAGCAATCTAAAAAGCATCTTGTAGAAATATTCCCAAAGCGTGAAAATATGCGTGTTGATGACAATTTCGGTTTGACTTTTTCAAAACGTGAAACTGCAAGTATTGGCAATCCGTTTGTAAAATTCTATAACAAAGCATTTGAGTTGATTAATAACTCTACAGAATTTTATAATGCGTTCATTTTTCCACAGATTAAACAAGGTTTAAAAATTGATAATATCATTCGTAAAGAAATGACTATTAAGAACGCCAAACACAAAGATAATGTACTTAAAAAGCACGTTACAAGCGTTGAAAAACTACAGACTGTTAACGATTTGTTTACGCTTTCTCAAATCGAACTTGATACGATTTGTAATGTGCAGTTAAAATATTACTATGAAAAACGTGAGTTTTCCGTTTCTTCAGATTTATCGCCTATGGATAAACTTATTAGTTATTATATGTTTGAATTAGTACAGAAAGGTTGTGATAAAGTAGCCCTACTCTATCCGCTTAAATTGATTGATTGTAAGCGTACCCGAAGCCGAACAAAAAAGAAAATAGAACAACTTATGGATATAACATTTACCGAAAATTATATGGAAAACAAATTAAAAGAAAATTCATTGTCTAACCAATTTATTAAAATGCTTGAAATATGGTAATACCTGTGTTGTTTGTACATCCACGTTCAAACTATAAAAAATTAGATTTTTTTGATTGTTATGATGAGAAAAGAAACGCTTTGAATTATACAGGTTCAAGCGCGGTAATTGCGCACCCTCCTTGTCGTAAATTTTCAAGATTACGAGGTTTAAGCTGCGCACCTGATAGCGAAAAACAATTAGCATATTTTGCACTCGATCTGGTTAGAAGAAACGGAGGTGTTTTAGAACATCCTGCCGATAGTTTACTTTGGAAAGAAAAGCAAGTTGTTAAGCCAGGTACTTATGACGAGTACGGAGGTTTCACTATTTGTATTGACCAAAGTTGGTTTGGTTATTATACTCAAAAACGAACAATGTTATACATTGTAGGTATTAAAATGAAAGATTTACCCGATTATAGTTTCAACCGGGATATTAATAGAAAATTTCAAAATTTGACACCCAAACAACGTTCAGAAACTACCACAGATCTGTGTATGTTTTTAGCTGAAATTGTTCGACGTATAAAAATGCCTGTGGCGGGGTATGGATAGCCCGCCTTTTGTCTACAAATTTGTTGACCGAGCAGTTTAAAAAAGTAATCAAAAAAGGGGGTATTGCAGTACCCCCAAAGTAACCCTAAAAAATCGTTCATTATGGCTATAATTTCAGAATTTAGAGTATTATCATTAAAAGACCTACAAACGTTGCTTGAATGCTCCGAAACAAGGGCTAAATCAATTAAGAAGGACATTCAGACCGAGTATAACGTGAAGTTTGTTCTATTTTGCCACTTCAAGCGATATTTTAATATACAAAAATAGTCTTATTTGGTTTAAAATGGTTTAAAAAGGTTTCTTTCAGAGAAGCCTTTTTCGTTTAACCCAATATTTGTGCCATAATTAAAACAATGTATCACAAATGGAAATTTTAAGAACGAACAACCAAGTAAGCGCAAAGGCACAGGTTGAAAAGGCAATCGGTTCTATTATCATTTACTCGAACGTTGATTTTGATGCTTTGAATAACGAAAAAATTCGTTTGTACGTTGAACGCAACGGACATAACAACATCGAAATCACTAAAGGTTTGGTAAATCTTAAGAGATTTATTGCTTGTGCAACTTATGGTGATGATGCGGTTACGCACTTCCGTGCAAACGTTGGCGAAGCATTTGAGACTGTTTGCGTAATTGAATTATGCGAACACGGAGCAATCAAGCTAGAGAACAACGACAAAGTTAAAATTGAATTGGCTGACCTTGATGCAACTAAAGTTTATTTAGTTGACGGAGTTGAGGAACCTGATGAGAGTAAAGAAATTTACACTTACGAGGAAAAAATCCTATCCGCAGAAACGCCAATCAATGACGTGAACACTCGCAGTTATGATATTGCAGTTATTGAAGATAATGACAATATTACTGAAATTCAGTACCATTTTGACAATGGTCAAACTTGCAACTACTCACGTAGAGAATTAAGAGCCTTATCACACGACAACGACCCCGTTGCTTATGTGAAGAAAAACGGACAGGTAATGTCTTCTTTCGTGGGTATTATTCAATTGCCTTTAAAAGGTGTCAACAGAATGACTGTAAAGAAAACAGGCAACGTGCTTGTAAACATCTTGATGCGTCATGATGAGGACATGAAACTGTTTAACTAAAACCTACTATTACTATGGGATTTTTTAAAAAAATCGGTCAAGGCATTAAGAAGTTTGCCAAGAAAAATATCAACTTCAAAAGTTTGGTAAAAGTTGGCTCAATGGTTGACCCGAGCGGTATTGTTTCAGGTCTTTCTGCTCAACACGAGCAAAAGAAAATGGAACGTGAGCAGGAAGCACAAGCTGTGGCAGAAGCCCAAGCATACGAGGCTCAAATGAAGTCTAAAAACCCGAATATCGGGGAAATATTAACAGGTGCAGCAGGTGGAGCACTTTCGGGAGCAGGTCAAGTATTGGCAGGTTCTACTAAAGCAGGCGAAGCAGGAGCTACACTTGTAGAGAGTACAACAAATGCGTGGTTTAAACGCAATTGGTTAAAATTAGTTGGAGCAGTACTTGGAGCGACTACTGTAGTGGTTCTTTTCGTTCGTGTTCTACGACCTAAACGTCAAGGTTACCGTCGTAGATAACCGCAAGGTACACGTATGAAAGCGCTCATAGGTACGGGAGGCATTCTAGCGGTGCAAGGTGTCTCCCAAGTTCCTGCTGATGGTGTTCCGATTTTAGAAATTGGAAAATTTTTAATACAGGTTGCAATTGGTGTCGCTACCATTTGGAAAATGTTTAAAAAGCCTAAATCAGAGGAAACAACGGAAGTAAAAAAAGAAGTCGAACAATTAAACGAAATCGAAAATGTCAAAAAACATCAAAACTGATAGATTTGGTCAACCGTACCAAAATGTCGCTTGTAAGAACAATAAAAACGGTTATCCTGTTGGATATGCCGAACTTGGTGGAAAACTTTACAAGATTGAACCGGGAGGAAGCTCTGACGGAGTTGACCAATGGGTAAAGATTACCAAAGTCGATGCCAAAAAACGTCATTCATCAATGTAGAACCTAAAGCCCTTTTTAGGGCTTTTTTTAAACTTTTAAGACAATGAAAGGATTTTTAAACGGCTTACGTATGGTTATCAAATACGGGGCTTATATCACAGTTATAATCGATGTTATCGGTTATGCAATTGAGAAGTTTGAAGCGGTTGAAAGCAAAAAAGACAAAGAAAATGCCTAAATCGTTTTTGAACAATCACAAAGTTAGAGGTTTACGAAACAATAATCCTGGCAATTTGGTAAAAACAAATATCGCTTGGCAGGGAAAAATCTTAAAGTCTACCGATAAGAATTTCGAGCAATTTGAAAACATTTATTGGGGCTTAAGAGCAATGTACAAAGACCTCATTAACGACATCAACAAAGGTAAAGATACAGTAACCAAGTTGATTAATGAGTATGCACCTCCGCACGAAAATGATACTACAGCGTACATCAACAAAGTAGCAAAGTCTGTTGGAGTGCAACCCAACCAAAAACTATCGAAGATAAACGGAGCGTTCCTAATGCTTTTAGGACGTGCAATCATCAAGGTAGAACTTGGCAATGCTCATACAGAGGTTACCGATAGCGACCTCAAAAAAGCAATCGGAATGTTAGGCAATGTAAGTACGCCTTCGCTTGAAGTTGTTACTTCATCTTTTTTTTTTAGCAAACTTTAAATTATTTGAAATTATGAAAGAATTTTGGACTACCCATAAAAAGAAAATCATCGTTGGTTTAGTCGCTATTGTGAGTATCACAGGCGCAGTAATCTTGTACAGAAAATTCAAAAAACAGTAATTATGTACAGAAAGAAACCTACACCCAAAAAACGTCAAGACCCAAATAGGTTTTGGCGTTTAAACAATTGGAAAATGTGGGCTTGGCTTATCACTGGTATTATTGTCTTTTTCCCTTTGTTTCGTTTCGTTAGGAAGCAGTTACAACTCAATAAAGACCAACGTACCGAACTCGATAAGGATAAGAGTTTTACGGAAAATCAAAATCCAATTGTAGCACAGAAAAAAGCCGATGAAATTACAACCCGTACGGATATCCAAGCGGCTGCAAAATCATTAGCGCATAATCTTGGAACTAAATACAGCGATGCCAATAATTGGTATGATTGGTTAGATCCAAGAGGTTGGACGGAAAACGATAAAGCTGTGGCTGATACGTTAATTTATCAACGTAAGAACTTCAAGAAATTGGAGCAGTTGTATTACAGCATATACACGAACTCACGCAGTTTAAAAGATGACGTTTTGAAACTATTGGACGAAGCGGAATTAAAACGAGTGCGTAAATACTTAAGCATATGATAAAGCCCTATATTGTCATTCGTTTATACGAGGAATGGCGTAAGTTTTACAAAGAAGATACCCCGTTTATCATTGTATTGAATGATAACCGAAAATTAGAGGTCTTACCCCTGCTCTATTTAGAGAGTAATAATGCAGGTTTTGTGTACAGTAAATCAGAGCAAAATTATTTCATTTTGAAAGTGTTTTTTAAGAATATGGACGTGCAGGACATTCTCGCAATGGCTTCTAACCTATCCGAAAAAGAACGTTTTTTTATGACACGGGGTTACCTCCATATCGGTATGGATTTCATACAGGACGGAGATATGCGCAAGAGTTCAGACTTGTTTTTTATGAGTGTTTAAAACTTTGTTAATATTTTTTTTTATCTCTAACAAAAAACAATGTTATGAATGTTGAATTTTGATGCAGGTGTTGGAACCACCTCTAAAGTAATCAGAATGCTCAAGAAACTTGCGTATAAATTATGTAGCCTCTCTCCTACTATCGAGTAGGGCAGAGGCTTTTATATTGTTAATGAGCATTTTATTTTTTTTTATCTCTAACAAAAAAGTAAAATGAGTGATTTCAAAAACAAAAACGATTATTCGGTTACAGTCTTCAAAGACCGAGAAAAACGACTTTTTACAGAGTATGTACATAGTATTTATGCTTATGTAACTTGGCTCAAAAATCAAAAAATCGATTGGGATTATATACTTGTTTATGTACGGCGTTCACGTCTACCCCTGTGTTATTATCAAAATGGTGATTTCATAGACAGTAAACCGAACTATCAAACCCGTGGACGTGTAAAACCGAACTGGGTATAAAAAAAGAAAAACCTGCTCAAACGGTGTTGGAACCACCTCGCAGGTTATTGCATCAGAATGCAGGACAAATATAAATCAAATTTTCTTGTATTCTGTAAAAAAAAGTTAAATTTTTTTACGCTTAATGCCTGTTAATTAAAGTATTACTTTAAGTAAAGCCCTTTAAAAGTGCTGATTTACATACTATAAATTATAGTTCAAGAATGTATCTATATTTTATACAACAATCCTTATTAATACTAAACTCATAGGTATATAAAAAAATGGAGTCTTATTCAAGACTCCATCTATATTTTTGAATTAAATATGTTATTTTAGTACAAAACTTGATTTTGCTAATAATTCTGTTTTATCAAACACATTTACAAAATAATTACCTGGTGCAAATTCATTTCCTGTTAAATCTTTTATTACTTGAACTGTTTTGTTTTCATATTGTACCATAGTTGTAAAACTATACGTTAAAGATTTATCTCCAAAATTAACCGTAGTTTTTTCGCCAAGTACATTATTTTTTGCATCAATAATTTGTACATAATACATTTTGTCTCCCGCTTTTGCTATAGCATTTTCGGCAATCGTAAAACTTATTTTAAGTAAATCGGCTTTTCTAGCTTTTTCGGTAGCAATTTGTTTTCCTGACGAACGTTGTTTGTATGCTGCAGATGTCAAATTTAGTATAGATAATTTAGAGCCTTTTTCTACAGTTTTGTTTAACTCATCATTTTTGCTTGTTAGCACTTGATTATATTCTTTTGCTTCTCGCAAAATTACTTTAGTACTGTCTAGATCTGTTGTTAATTTATTGTTTTGCGATTTAAGCGTTTCTACTTCTTTTATCAAAGATTTCATCTTGGTTTGCAAAACGGCATAATCAGACTTATATTTTTTTAAAGTAGTGCTATCCCCTTCTGCTTTTTTTATTTTTTCCATCAATTCCACTACCTTATTTCGTTCAGCTTCAAGCTCATCTGTCATCGTGGTATTTTGTGCAATGGCATTGTCGTATTGTTCTTTTGTCTTCTGTAAATCGGCAAGCAATTGTTCTTTTTCTGACTTAATATGTGAAACTTCAGATGTTAATTCATTAGAGTCATTAGATAATTTAATAATATATACTATACTGCATACCAGTAAAATAGATAAAATAGCTATAATCGCTTTGTATAGATTTTCTTTTTTAGTATTAGATTCCATGATTAAAAATTTTAACAAAAATAAAAAATGGTTTCAACAATAACGTATTATTTTAAAATATATTATTTTTGACTGTTAGTATTTCTATATGGAAAATATAATTCGTTTTACCACTTCAGATTTGGCTCAAATTACCAATTATAGATGTGGAGAAGTAAAGTTTGGAGAGCAAATACAAGTAATTCCTCCTCAACATGACGTGGTATCGTTTTTACAAAATTCAGAAGCTCCTTTTGTTCTTGTAGGAATTCCAGAAGATATAGGTGTAAGAGCAAATTTTGGTAGAAGAGGTGCTCATACTGCTTGGGAAACAGCGCTACAAAGTATTGCTAATATTCAGCATAATCGATTTTGTAAAGGCTATAGCTTGGTTATATTAGGAAAAATAGATGTAGAAAAGCAGATGCAAGCTATGGAAAATCTTGATTTTAAGTCTACTGAAGATCGAGTTATAATGAGTGCTTTGGTTTCTGAAATTGATAAAGAAGTGGTTCACGTTATTTCTACCATAATTAGTACAGGAAAAACCCCTATAATTATTGGAGGTGGCCACAACAATGCTTACGGAAACATTAAAGGAACAGCTCTTGCAAAAGGAAAACCTATTAATGCTATTAATTTTGATGCGCACTCTGATTTTAGAATTTTAGAAGGTAGACATAGCGGTAATGGATTTTCGTATGCTTTTGAAGAGGGCTTTTTACAACGTTATTTTATATTTGGATTGCACGAAAGTTATACATCAAAAAGTGTATTGAAACAATTGAATAAATTGCAAGAAAGAGTTTTGTACAACACGTATGACGAAATAAAAATTCGTGAAGAGAAAACTTTTGTAAACCAAATGGAAACCGCATTTCAATTTGTTTCCAAATCTACATTTGGGTTAGAAATAGATTTAGATTCTATACCTTTTATACCTACAAGTGCTATGACTCCGAGTGGGTTTTCTATAGAAGAATTACGACGATTTGTTTACTTTTTTGGAAAATCTGAAAACGTAGCCTATCTTCATATATGCGAGGGCGCTCCAAGTTTAGATCATGAAACCAACAAACATTTAACTGGAAAATTAATAGGCTATTTAGTAACCGATTTTATAAAAGCTAAATTAAATAGCGAGTAATATTTGTTCATGTTAAAATCACAATAAGCCATTCCATTTTCTTAAAAACCATTCAGTTGCGAGTGATAAAGCAATAATGATAAGCAACCAATACCATTCTATAAGTGGTGTTTTTTTGTGAATGGCTTTTTGAATTGTCTGATATTCATTGGCATTAAGTAATTGTTTTATTAAAGCTTCAACTTGATTTTTTGTAAAAGTTTTACCTGAAGTTTGGGCTGCAAGTTGCTTTAGTTTTGCCAAATCTGCATTTACAAATTGTTTTTCAATATCAAAATCTAATATTTCAAAACCGCTGGTGTAACTGGTGTTTGAATTAAGTTCTTTTACTGTAAAAGAATACGTACCTGCCAACAATCCGTCTAAATTTACTTTATAACTATTAGTAGATTTTAATAAATCGTAGGTTTTTGACTGTTTTGTCTTTTTATTCGTTACAACAATAGAAAGCCTTGCTTTTTCGTCAAATTCGTAGTTTTTATTAAAAAATTGAGCCGTTATCTCTACAGGTTCTCCACTATTATAAAAACGTTCATGGCTTACAATCAAATTTTTCTTGGCGTCATTCGAAGCTAAAAATTGTATTGTTTTGTCTATAAATTGGTCGTAGATTTCAAATGAATTTTTGTTCACAAAAGATTTAGCTCGCCATTTCCATGAATTTTCTCCAAGTAAAAAAGCATTTCTTTTCCCTAAATTTTCTGTAAAACACAGCAACGGATCTTCGGTTTCTACATTTCTAATTTTAGATTTTAACAAAACACTTACATTGTCTTGTAATACAAATGCTCCAAATGGATTTTCTAAAGGTGGAAAGGTTTCAAAACCAATATTTTCGGGTGCAAATAAATTAAAATTAGTGTCAAATACCGCAAGATAGTCTTCTTTTTGAGAAGACATTTTAAAATTAATTGTATTTTGTTGTTGATTTAAAAAATTAAAGTCGGTAGCTAAGCCTGTTATTGTAAAGGTGTTGATTTTTAAGCTTTTATTAGCTTCGTATATTTTTCTAAAATCGGCATTGGGCTGATACAAAACAAGCACATTAAATTTAGACAAATCTGTAATTTGATTTGGACTGCCTAGTGTAACTTTGCGTTGCGCATTGGTTTCTATACTTCTTTTAAGTGCACCAATATCGGGGTGATTTATGCTCGATATGATTGCAATTTCTGTACGCTGATCGATAACTTCAACAGCAAAACGCTTGGTGTTGTTGTAAAGATTTTTTTCGGTTGTATTTGATTCTATTTTAGCGGTATAAACTTGTAATCCAATTTTTTCGGCCGGTAATAGTACCTGTAAAACTTCCGATTTTTTTGTAGATGAAAAAGAAACACTCGACTTATTTACAGTAGTGCCATTTGCAATGATACTAAAATTGGCTGTTATTGGTTTTGTTCCATTGTATTGCAAGAATACTTCTACTGGAAATTTATTTTTTAAGAAAGCATATTTGTTTGCGTTTACCTGCGTAATTTTTAAGTCTAAATATTGGGTGGTATCTCCTACAACCACAGGATAAACTTTATGAGTAGTTGGAAATGCAAAGGTATAATCTTCGCCTTCGGTTTGGTTACCATCTGTAATTAGTACTGTAGGATATAATGTGTTTTTATTGATACTTCCGAGTGTTTTGGCTACTTTACCAATATTAGATTGTTTTCCATTAAATTGTAATGTATCATTATCGGTGTATGCAACGACTTCTTTGTCAAAAAGATAAGGTTGAATAGTGTATTTTTCTTGTAAATCTTTATTAGAAATAAGTTGTTCAAATACTTTTTGCGCATCGATATTGGCTTTTAAATCTTTTATAGAAGCCGAATTATCGAGTACTACGGCAAGTGGTGTTTTGGTATCTTCAAACGTATTTTTACTAATAATAGGATTAATCAATAGCAATAAAAGACCAAATATAGAAACAAAACGTAAAGCCGCTACTATCTTAGTATGTGTTGCACTATTTTTATTTTTATAAAAATATTGAATATAAGATAAACCACCAGCAACTAGTACTGAAAGTAGTATTAATAGAATGGTGTTTGTTGGCATCTTAAAAAATATACTTGTATTTGTTACAACTATTTAATGTTAAAAAAACGGTTATTATAGCCCTGATAGTAGTGAAAATCCTTTTCAACTCTTGCAAAAAGAGTTGAAAAGATTGTAACGGATAGCAGGAAAAGCTTCAAATAATTATTAGGTTAGCATACCGCCATCTACATTAAGGACTTGCCCTGTTACATAAGCGCTTAAATCTGATGATAAAAATAAGCAAGCGTTTGCTACATCTTCTGGAGTTCCGCCTCTTTTTAAAGGAATGGCATCGCGCCAACCTTGTACCACGTCTTCATTAAGTTTGGCAGTCATTTCTGTTTCTATAAAACCTGGTGCAATAGCATTGCAACGTATGTTTCGAGAGCCTAATTCTAAAGCTATAGACTTGGTAAAGCCAATCATACCCGCTTTGGAAGCTGCATAATTTGCCTGACCAGCATTACCTTTAACCCCTACTACACTACTCATGTTTACTATAGAACCTTTGCGGTTTTTTAGCATGATTTTTTGAACCGCTTTGGTCATATTGAATACAGATTTTAAGTTAATTTCTATAACTTTATCAAAATCTTCTTCGCTCATGCGCATAAGTAAATTGTCTTTGGTAATTCCGGCGTTGTTTATAAGTATGTCAATAGTTCCAAATTCGGCCATGACATCGTCTACTAATTTTTGTGCTTCATCAAATACAGCCGCATTCGATTGGTATCCTTTTGCTTTAACTCCAAGTTGGTTTAATTCGGTTTCTAATGCCAAAGCAGATTCTGCCGATGAGCTGTATGTAAAAGCAACATGAGCTCCATGTTGTGCAAAAACTCTTGCTATTCCGCTTCCAATTCCTCTACTAGCTCCTGTAATTATAGCTACTTTTCCTTCTAATAATTTCATTTTTTACTATTTATAATTTAGGATAAAAACACGTTACTAATTATTAATGTTTCTATTGAATATTGTTTTTTTTCTTTGCCAAATATAGAAAATATTTGAAGTGTAGGAAAACACCAACACTATTTTTACTCTTAACTTTTACAGATTTTAGAGCTTTTACACTTTGTAAATATCATTTTTTTTAGAAATCTAAATCAAACATTTTTTTCAGTAACTCCAAGTTAGGGTTTATTTCGTTCAATCTATTAAATTTATCCAAAGGCGTAAATGTTTTTTTAGCATCTAAAGTCTCATTTACAATGGTTTCTATTGTTATTTCGTGGTTGTGTAATTTACCTCTAAGGTAGCCTAAAAGCTCATGTTTTTCTTTGTCAAAATCGAGTTTACTACTGTCGTTTGGTAAAGTATGTAGTATTTTAAAACCCTCCAAAATTGGTTCTTCAATACGCATTAAAGACTCCATTATTTTATGCCCCTTATCCCCTAGTCTATCGGCATATTTAAACCATTGTTCTAGCATTTGGGTTTCTGTAAAATGTTCTGTAGGGAGATGAACGTCGTCTTTAACTAAACTTTTTTGTTTTTCAAGTAATTCTTTTTTTGCTTTTATACTTGATAATGATAAAGAAGAAATTTTTGGTTGATTTTCAAGAATGGAAACTTTTAACTCAGTTTTATTTTCTTGTTTTTCAATATTTTGAACAGGATTATTTGATGCTACAGTTTTGCTTGAAGTGTCATTATTTTTTTGTTCAGTAATAGAAAAAGAATTGTTTTTAAAATAGGTAGGCGAAATTATAAACTTAGCTTTTTTTTTTCTCCATCTAAACCGATAGAGCACAATTGCATAAGTGTTAATTCGACCAATAACCTTTGATTTTGAGAAACTTTGTATTTTAAATCACAATCATTAGCAATTTCAATAGCTTGAAGCAAAAATTCTTGAGATGTTTTTTGCGCTTGCTCTCCGTACATTTTTTGCGCTTGCTCTCCAGCCTCTAGCAGTGTTAATGTTGCAGGATTTTTACACACTAATAAATCTCTAAAATGACTTGCTAAGCCTGATATAAAATGATGCCCATCAAAACCTTTTGATAAAATAGTATTGTAAGTTACTAAAATATTCGGAATGTCATTTTCTAAAATATATTGAGTTACGGTTAAATACGTTTCGTAATCAAGAACATTAAGGTTTTCTGTAACAGCTTGGCGTGTTAGGTTTTTACCACAATACGACACTACTCTATCAAAAATAGATAAAGCATCTCGCATGGCTCCGTCTGCCTTTTGGGCTATGATATGCAAAGCATCATCTTCAAAAGTTATACCTTGACTTTTGGCTACTTCTGCCAAATGCTCTTTGGCATCTTTAACAGTAATTCTCTTAAAATCAAATATTTGACAACGCGAAAGTATCGTTGGAATTATTTTGTGTTTTTCGGTCGTTGCAAGTATAAATATTGCATGTTTTGGTGGCTCTTCGAGCGTTTTTAAAAAAGCATTGAAAGCAGCAGTAGATAGCATGTGTACCTCGTCTATGATATATACTTTATATTGACCTGTTTGTGGTGGTATACGCACTTGGTCTATTAAGTTTCTAATATCGTCTACAGAGTTGTTTGAAGCCGCATCGAGTTCAAAAACATTAAATGCAAAATCTTCATTTGGATCATCATAGCCAGGTTGATTGATTTTTCGGGCAAGTATACGAGCACAAGTGGTTTTACCCACGCCTCTAGGGCCTGTAAACAACAACGCTTGAGCGAGATGATTACTTTCTATGGCATTTAGTAATGTATTGGTAATAGCTTGTTGCCCTACAACATCTTTAAAGGTTTGTGGGCGGTATTTACGAGCCGATACTACAAATTGTTCCATAGCAAAAATTGAATAGCAAATATAGTTGTTAAATAATCAAATTCCAAACTTCGTAAAGTTTCAAACTTTTAAACTACCTTTGCCAAGCAGACCGCCTTATCGCTGGTTCTTTTAAGAATCAGAGGAAAGTCTGGACACCATAGAGCAGTATAGCGGGTAACACCCGTCGGTAAAGTTTTAGTATTAAAATTTTATTAGGACAAGTGCAACAGAAAGAATGTACAGTTCGGCTGTAGTGAAATCAGGTAAACTCTATGCGGTGAAATGCCATGTATATCAGCAGTTAAGGGTTGCTCGCTCGTTGCTGAGGGGTAGGCAGATAGAGCTATTTGGCAACAAATAGTCTAGATAAATGATAAGGGCTTTTTAGGTAATAAAAAGTACAGAATCCGGCTTATAGGTCTGCTTTTTTATAATTCTTATTCTAGATCATTGTTTTCTATTTCAAAAAAAGAAAATATTGACGCTCCATATTTTTTATCAAACGAAAAATGGGGTAAATGATCTATTGGTGTGTGTTTGGAATGTTCAACAATAAGCATACCTTCGGGTTGTAGTAACTGTTTTTCAAATATTTGAAGTACCAAAAACTCAAAATCTTTCTGCGGCATATCATACGGTGGATCGGCAAATATTAAATCGTAACAACCCGTATGTTTTTCTAAGAATTTAAAAACATCATTATGTATACTTGTGATGTCAAAATCGAACTCTTTTGTCGTTTTTTTTATAAAATTTACACAATTTGCATTTCCATCTACACAAACAATAGGGCTTGAACCTCTAGAAGCAAACTCATAACTTATATTTCCAGTGCCTGAAAAAAGGTCTAATACTGACAATTCATTAAAGTTAAAATAATTGTTTAAGATATTGAATAAAGATTCTTTACTCATGTCGGTTGTAGGACGTACAGGTAAGTTTTTCGGCGGATTTATTCTACGAGCTTTATATTTTCCTGAAATTATTCTCATGAATGTAACAATATATAATGTTCTCTGTGTTCTTCTTCTCCCAAAGCATAATTTAAAGTAGGCACTTCCATAAAAGTAACATTTCGCACATATTTATAAGTTATGGCATAGGTTGCATCGGTTTCTTTTATTTTTCCTAAAAATTCTAAATCAAATTCTTCAGGATTCAATTGCAATTGTTCGGCTGTAAATAAAATAAAATAGATAAAATCTTCGGGGGTTTTATACTCAAAAGTATTGTAAAGTATTACTTTTTGATTTTCAACAACAACAATATCCAAATGTTTTTCTTGTACATGAACAAACATTGTTTTATCAAATCTATTTTTTGAAAACTTTAGTAATCGATCTACCAATATTGTAGAAGCGTGCTTGTATTCAAAACTTCCATATTTATCGATAAAAAAATTATTGACATGAACATACGGAATGTATACATTATTCATGTCATACATAGGCATTTCATCAAACGTAAAAAAATCGGTTTCAAATACTTTCGTGTTGTATTGCAAATAGCTTCCCAAAAAATCTTCATCAAAAAGCGAAATAGGCACAAAAGTATTTAAGCTATTGTGATGTAATACAGTTACTTCGTCGTACTTAGAATGCAATTCTGGATTTTCATTAAAAACTTCTTCCAAAATATTTTCTAAGGGTTGATTGGGGTGTATAGGCTTTATTTTTAACTCTTTATAGAAGATCGGTTTGCTCGAAATGGTATCAAAACAGCAAAATGATAATCCTCGTAAGGAAACCAATAAACTAAGTCTTCTATAGGTTTTTTGAGTTATATTTTGCATTTTTTGTAGATACAATATGTGCAAACTTACAAAAATAAATAGCAACGGCACAATCAAATGTATGTTTCCATGCTATCTTAGCTATATTTGCAAATAAAAAACAAGATGTCAAGAATACTTGCGATAGATTATGGAGAAAAACGCACAGGAATTGCTGTAACAGATGATTTTCAGATTATTGCATCTGGGCTTACAACGGTTGCTACCGAAGATTTGTTTACTTTTTTAAACGATTATTTACAAAAAGAAAAAGTTGAAAAAATTTTGGTAGGTGAACCCAAACAAATGAACGGGCAACCTTCGCAAAGCGCTGATAAAATAGATAAATTTTGTGCTCAATTTGAATTGCAATTCCCTACTACTCCTATAATTAGGGTAGACGAACGGTTTACATCAAAGCTTGCTTTTAAAACCATGATTGATAGTGGTTTAAAAAAAAAACAACGTCAAAATAAAGCTTTAATTGATGAAATTTCGGCAACTATATTACTTCAAGACTATCTGGCTCGTAAACTATAATTCAAAATTATGACAAAGCAAACTACCGATATTGTACTTATTGGAGCAGGAATTATGAGTGCTACATTAGGAACTTTTTTAAAAAACCTAAATAAAGACTATAAAATAGCTGTTTTTGAAAAGATGGATGTTGCAGCAACCGAAAGTTCCGACGCTTGGAATAATGCAGGTACAGGGCATTCGGCCTTTTGTGAACTAAACTACACTCCCGAAAAGGTTGAGGGTTCTATTGATGTTTCTAAAGCATTTAAAATTGCCGAGCAATTTGAAGTTTCAAAACAGTTTTGGAGCTATTTGGTATCTAAAAATTTAATTTGTAACCCTCAACAATTTATAAACAAAGTTCCTCATTGTAGTTTTGTTTGGGGTGAGAATAATGTTTCTTTTCTAGAAAAAAGATATAAAGCACTTACAAAAAATGTATTGTTTGAAGGTATGGAATTTTCAAATAATACAAATGTGATAAATTCGTGGATGCCTTTGGTTATGCAAAATAGAGAACCACAAGAACCTGTAGCAGCTACAAAAATGGCTATAGGTACCGATGTGAATTTTGGTACGCTTACTCGAGAGATGTTTGGTTATTTGCAAAAACAAAAAGATGTTTCTATACATTTTAATCATAAAGTAACCAATTTAAAGAAGCTAGACAGTGGTTTGTGGGAAGTAACAGTATACGATGCTCTTGAAGATTCTGAAAAAATAGTACAAACCAACTTTGTATTTATAGGTGCTGGTGGAGCCTCAATACATTTATTAGAAAAAGCAAATATACCCGAAGGAGAAGGTTATGGCGGATTTCCTGTGAGTGGTCAATGGTTACGTTGCACCAACCAAGAGGTTATAGAAAAACATCATGCCAAAGTATACGGAAAAGCTACAGT
The DNA here is from genome assembly GCF_002917885.1 of Flavobacterium croceum DSM 17960. Classification (GTDB taxonomy): domain Bacteria; phylum Bacteroidota; class Bacteroidia; order Flavobacteriales; family Flavobacteriaceae; genus Flavobacterium; species Flavobacterium croceum. Next base: position 29,187 of record NZ_PQNY01000009.1, on the reverse strand, counting down.
GGGCTCCCCTCCCATGTCTGTACCTCATATAGATAGCCGTATTATTAATGGTAAAAAAGAGTTGCTATTTGGTCCTTACGCTGGTTTTACTACAAAATTTTTAAAACACGGCTCATACTTGGATTTACTAAAATCTATTAAAATTGATAATATAAGACCTATGTTATCAGCAGGTTGGCATAATATACCTCTTACAAAATACTTAATAGATCAGGTAATACAAACCCCCGAAGAACGTTTTGAGAGTTTGCTTGAGTATGTTCCGTCGGCTCAATTTAACGATTGGGTTTTAGAAGAAGCAGGACAAAGAGTACAAGTTATTAAAGAAGATAAAAACGGTGTAGGCGTATTAGAATTTGGCACAGAAGTAATTAACACAGCCGATGGTTCTTTGGCTGTATTACTTGGAGCATCTCCAGGTGCCTCTACAGCAGTTTCTATTATGCTTGAAGTTTTACAAAAATGTTTTCCTTCACAAATAAATTCGGTAGCATGGCAACAAAAACTTCTAGAAATGATACCTAGTTATGCATCATCTCTACAAAACGATAAAGAGTTGGTTCAAAAAATAAGAAAATACACATCGCAAACACTCAAATTAGTTTAGTATCTTTGCCAAAATTTTTTACAATATGATTTTACCCATTGTTGGTTACGGAGATCCCGTGTTACGAAAAGTAGGCGAAAATATATCTGAAGATTATACAAATCTAAAGGAATTAATACAAAACATGTATGAAACGATGTACAATGCCTATGGCGTAGGTCTTGCTGCACCTCAAATAGGTCTTGCAATACGTTTGTTTGTAGTTGATACTGATCCTTTTAGCGATAGCGACGACATTTCTAAAGAAGAAGCAGAAACATTAAAAGGTTTTAAAAAAGTATTTATAAATGCTAAAATACTTAAAGAAGAAGGTACTATGTGGTCTTTTAATGAAGGCTGTTTAAGCATTCCTGATGTTCGTGAAGATGTGAGCAGAAACGAGAAAATTACAATAGAGTATTACGATGAAAATTTTAAGAAACATACCGAAGAGTATGATGGCTTAAGAGCTCGTGTAATTCAACACGAATACGACCATATAGAAGGCATATTATTTATAGATAAAATTTCTTCTTTACGTAAAACGTTAATTAAGAAAAAATTAAACAACATTATGGAAGGTAAATGCTCTCCTGATTACCGAATGAAATACTACAACAAAAAAGGAAGGTAATTATTTCATTTTTTTAAAGAAAAATACCCATTAAAATTTCGTTTTTTTGTATTTAAAAAAATATATTTGCGACCCATTAAAAATAAATAATAATGAATATTGATAAAATATTAGCTATTTCGGGAAAACCCGGTTTATATGAACTAAAATTACAAACGCGTACTGGCTTTGTAGCAGAATCTTTAACAGACGGTAAAAAAATTACGGTGGGTATGAGAAGCAATGTAAGTTTACTTTCAGAAATTTCGATGTATACTTACACAGAAGAAAAACCATTGGTTGAAATTTTTAGAGCTATTGCAGTAAAAGAAAACGAAGGCCCTGCCCTATCTACCAAAGAAGACAACGCAAAGTTGGCTGCTTATTTTAAAGAAGTAGTTCCCGATTATGACGAAGATAGAGTGTATGCATCTGATATAAAAAAAGCACTAAATTGGTATAATATTTTACAATCTAAAGGTTTAGTTTCAAAAGAAGAGCCCAAAGTAGAAAATGCCGAGAGCATAAAAGAACAAGTGGTTGAAGAAGTAAAAGAAAAAAAGAAAAAAACAACCAAAAAAGAATAATTATATTTGAATCCTGTTTTTAAAGCAGGATTTTTTTATTTCAAAAATACACTACTATGCACAGCCGCCAACAACAACTAGAAGCATTTTCAAGATTACTTGATATTATGAACGATTTACGAGAAAAATGTCCGTGGGATAAAAAACAAACACTCGAAAGTTTAAGGCATTTAACCATTGAAGAAACATACGAACTCGGCGACGCTATACTAGACAATAATTTAGAAGAAATAAAAAAAGAACTCGGCGATTTACTTTTACATATTGTGTTTTATGCTAAAATAGGAAGTGAAACCCAAAGCTTTGATATTGCTGATGTGGCTAACGGAATTTGTGATAAACTTATTACAAGGCATCCGCATATTTATGGAGATGTTATTGTTGCCAATGAGGAAGAAGTAAAACAAAATTGGGAAAAAATAAAGCTTAAAGAAGGTAAAAAATCAGTTTTGGAAGGCGTTCCGAAAAGTTTACCAGCATTGGTAAAAGCAAGCCGCATTCAAGATAAAGTTAAAGGTGTTGGTTTTGATTGGGAAGAACCACAACAAGTTTGGGAAAAAGTTCAAGAAGAATTACAAGAATTACAAGAAGAAGTAAAAACAAGCAATATTGATAAAATAGAAGCCGAATTTGGAGATGTGTTATTTTCGCTAATTAACTATGCGCGTTTTTTGAAAATAAATCCAGAAGATGCTCTGGAACGCACCAACAAAAAATTTATAAAACGCTTTCAATATTTGGAAACAAAAGCTGTAGAATCAGGTAAATCGTTAGCCGAAATGACACTCGCCGAAATGGATGTATTTTGGGAAGAAGCAAAAAAACTTTAATAATATGAGTGAATTTTACAAACTATCTGCAAAAACAATACAAGGAGAAACGATTACTTTTGACCGATATAAAAACAAAGTTGTTTTAATTGTTAATACAGCCAGCAAATGTGGTTTTACACCGCAATATGAAGGCTTAGAATTGTTGTATAAAAAATATCAGAATCAAGGTTTAGAAATATTGGGTTTTCCATGTAATCAATTTGGAAATCAAGAACCCAATACAAATCAAGCAATTAAAAGCGGTTGCTTACTAAATTATGGTGTTACATTTCAAATGTTTGAAAAAATTGAGGTTAATGGCACAAACACACACAATGTATACCGCTATTTAAAGTCTAAATTATCAGGTTTTTGGGGAAGTAAGATAAAATGGAATTTTACAAAATTTTTAATTGACAAAAACGGCACACCAATTAAACGTTACGCATCTTACACAAAACCCAAAAATATTGAAAAAGATATTATTAGGTTATTGAATCAATAAAATTGCTAAAATCTTGCCAATCATTTTGAGTATACCACAATTTTCCATTGTGTACTTCAAGAGGCGAATTTATATTGTTTGTATACAATGCACCTGTACCTAAGCCTTGAGGCATTTTGTTATTTTGCAAATAAGTAAATTGTGCAATAGCATTAAGCCCAATATTAGATTCTAATGCAGAGGTTATCCACCAACCTATTTTGTATTGCTCTGCCAAAGTAATCCATTGTGAGGTACCTGCAAACCCTCCTACTAAACTTGGTTTTAAAATAATGTATTGTGGGTTAATTGTTTGTAGTAAATTTTCTTTTTGTTCCTTGGTAAACACACCTATCAGTTCTTCGTCTAGTGCAATAGGCAATGGAGATACGCTGCATAGTTTTTGCATTGCTATTGCGTTTCCTGCTTTTATAGGTTGTTCTATGCTATGTAATTGATATTGTGAAAGTATAGTGAGTTTATCTAAAGCTTCAGTTGTGGTAAAAGCCCCGTTGGCATCAACTCTAATTTCAATAATATCAGAACTAAATTTATTTCGTATAAATTCTACAAGTGCTAATTCTTTTTCAAAATGTATAGCGCCTATTTTAAGTTTAATGCAACTAAAACCTTGTTCTAACTTTTCTTCAATTTGATCTTGCATAAAGCTTTTATCTCCCATCCAAACCAAGCCATTTATATTGATCGAATCGGTGTTTTTTGTAAAATTTGAAGGAAATAATTCGAACGTATTTGTAGATTCTAATGACAAAAAAGCGGTTTCAACACCAAACTGAATAGACGGAAAATCCTGCAAATTATTCAGTAAATAATCTTTTCCTAGTGCGATATCTTGGCAAACCCATTTTAGTTTTTCTTCATAATCGGGTCTATCATCTACACTTAATCCTCTTAAAATGGCACACTCGCCTATTCCTTTTTTACCGCCTTGCTCTAGTACTAAAAACCAAGTTTCTTTTTCGGTAAGTATGCCTCTAGATGTACCCGATGCTTTTTTGAAATGCAATATGTATTTAAAATATCTTGCTTTACAATTCATACTATTCTAAAAAATGTTACATATTTTTTTAAAATTGTCTGAGGGTAAACCACATTTTTCAAAAAGTTGTAAATCTTTTTGAGTTTGTATTGCCCAAGTAGTATCTACAAACGAAAAGGTTTTGAATGCTTTATGGATTTCTTTAGCCTCGTTAATTTTATTAGTAAACATATAAAAATGCGCCAAAGCCAATTGAATTTCTACTTCTTTAGAATCTTGTACAGGTTCGAGAAGCGTTGCTACTTTGTCGAACTTTTTTTGTATGATAAAATATTTAGCAAGTGTATAATAGTCTATAGCTTTATTCCTTTTTTTAGTAAAAATATCATTTTGAATAAGTGCTATAGCTTCGTCAATTTTTCCTTTATTAAACAAGGCATTAGCCTTACTACGAATTATAGTGTAGTATTTATCGACCTCGCCGGTGGTTTGCAAACTACTATCAAATACGTTTTGCAGAATAACTTTTTTTTCTACATCAAGTAGTTTTGAATATTCGGCATAAGTATACTGTTTTGTAATGCTTTGCAAAGATTGGTACACAAACTCTTCTTTTTTTTGTAGAGAATTGTAAAAATCTACTTTTTTCAAAACTTCTATCAACTCATTTTTACGTGTATTTGTCCAACCCGAACTGAGTTTATTGTCTACCCAAGGCACTACTTCAAGTAAAACTTTTTCACTCATCACCCAATTATTGCTTTCAAATGCAAAATAGAGTTGCGAAACAGAATCGATTTTGCAATTCGATTGAGAAGAAAGTAGTTTAGCATCTTTATTTACAGGCTTGTCTTGTGTATAGCAGGCATTGGTAAAATTACCTGTTTTTACAAAATTTTTAGCATCTGTTTCAGTGGTAAAAACCCCAAATTTACAAGTGTCGTCACCTGCAATGGTCGATACTAAAAAAACCGCACCAGCCGAACCTTGACTTATACCACTTGGATCGGGAATGGCTTTGAGCAATGAGACTAAACTTGACGATATTTTTTGATTATCGTCGAGTAGAGTGATTCTAAAAACAACTTCGGTAGTTCCTTCTGGAAATGGAGCTGTTTTAATGTATTTTTTTTCTCCAGCACGTAAAGAAATAGTTTCGTTGGTAATGCGAACATTGTCCCAATAGCCTAATTTATTTTGAGCAAAAAACAGTGTGTTAATGAGCAATAGAGCTATTAAACTTATTTTTTTCATAGTAAGATGTATCATTATTTGTGGGAGATTAGATAAAAATACTATCTCCAATTTCTAAAAGCATAAGGTCTTTTTCTGCATCAAAAAATTTCTTTTTGGCATTGCTTTTATCAATTTCAATATATCCGAAAGTATCATAATGGTAGCCTAAAATTTTTTCACATTGCAAAAAATCTGAAGCAATAATAGCATCGTCTACATCCATAGTAAAATTACTTCCAATAGGCAAAACGGCTAAATCGAGCTGTGTGCGTAACGGAATAAGTTTCATGTCTTGATGCAAAGCCGTATCGCCAGCAATGTAAATATTTTTGTGTTCTCCTTCTATAACAAATCCACCAGGTTGTCCGCCATAAGTGCCGTCTGGAAAAGAACTTGTATGAATAGCGTTTACGTATTTTAATTTTCCAAAATCAAAATTCCAACTACCTCCATGATTCATAGGATGGTATGCAAACCCTTTGTTACCAAAATGTACGGCAATTTCATAATTTGAAACAATTACTGCATTTGTTCTTTTTGCAATGGCTTCTACATCGAGTATATGATCTTGATGCGCATGAGTAATCAAAATATAGTCTGCCTTAATGCTATTGATGTCTATATGAGATGCTTTAGGATTTGCAGAAATAAATGGGTCTATCAATATTGATTTGCCAGATAGTTCAATACCTATACAAGCATGGCCGTAAAATGTAATTTTCATCTTTTAAAATTTAATATTAACTGAAAAGATTTTGAACTTTATCTAGGGTTAATTCTAACAAATAGAGTCCGTAATCTGAAAAAAGATAAATCATTTGCAAAGAGATTGTAAGCGAAATTAAAAAAGTGGCAATGGCTACTTTTTTCAATTCGGGGTCAAATAGTTTTGAATTGGTATTATTTTTTACCACTTTTAAGTGTTTGAACAACAAAACATAAAATATTAAAAAGAAATAATTGTCTATATTAAACTGTTCTGGGTCTGCATCAAAATACCAATCAAATAACACTGCAAATACAAACAAGAGCACCATAGCAGAAATAATGAGAAAGAAATGATATTTTCTTGCCCATTCAATGCCATTTTGAACCACTAGTGTGTTTTTGCCCGATTTTTTATCTGATGCAACATCTCGCATATTGTTTAAATTTAATACGCCAACACTTAAAAAACCAATAGCCGTTGCAGGCAAGAACAATACGGGTTCGATTTCTTTTAAAATCATAAATGAAATACCAATGGTACTTACAAATCCGAAGAAAATAAATACAAAAACATCTCCGTAACCTCTATATCCATAAGGGTTTTTACCAATAGTATATCGTATTGCCGATGCTATGGCAAGTATGCCTAGAACAAAAAACAATATAGAATACCACAAATATTTACCTTTGAACGATACATAAATAAGCGACATAGCCGATACTAGGGTAAGAAATCCTGTTATAAACATCGCAAATTTCATCGACTCGGGTGTAATAGCTCCAGATTGAATAGCTCTTTTTGGCCCTACTCTATCGTCATTGTCGGTTCCTTTTACGCCATCGCCGTAGTCATTTGCAAAATTGGATAGTATTTGCAAACCAATAGTAGTTGATAATGCAAGTAGCAAAACTTTCCAATTTTTTTCTGGCCCCGACATAGCAAAAAAACTACCTACCAATATTCCAGACACAGATAAAGGTAATGTTCTCACTCGTGCCGCTTCAATCCATCTTCTCATATTATTATGTTTTAGTTTTTTGTTTATACTAAAAATGGTACCCCAATCCTAAATTAAGAGTGTGAAAATTTATATTATCCCCAAATGGAATATATCTGTAATTTACTTGAGTAAATAAATCTTTTTTAATAAACATTTTTACTTCTGGTGAAATTGATATTGAGCTATAATCAAACTCTAAATTTCTAACAGAAGAATAGTTTATTAAAGGATCACTTGGATCGTATAAAGTAGGAATCCATTGATTAACTTTCATGCTTTTATGTAGTTTTGCATATCCAATTGCTAATCCCAATTGCATTTTTTTTGGTAATACAAAATAACTTATTTTACCATATGGATTCCATAAAAAAGAGTTTTCAGTATCTAACTTTGTTAATGATTTTTCTTTGGCTCTTCCCAAATAAAAATCACCACAAAAGCCTGCGTAAAAATTTAAAGCTTCATTTTTAGAAGGTATTTCGTAGTTTATATCTATTCCTAAAAAAGAATTAAAGTCATCACTCAAAACGTTGCTATTTCTTATAATGCCCGAATAATGCAAAGATGTAGAGAGTCCAATTTTATTTTGAGAATAAAGGGTACACAAACACGAAAAATAGAGTGCTAAAAATAAATTGATTTTCACCATTGTATAAAAATTAATAAATATGAATATTAAGGGATATATTTCTTTTCAAAATTTGGTTTTCGTTTTTCTAAAAAGGCATTTCTACCTTCTTTGGCTTCATCTGTCATATACGCAAGTCGTGTTGCTTCGCCAGCAAAAACTTGTTGTCCAACCATTCCGTCGTCGGTTAAATTCATAGCGAATTTTAGCATTTTTATGGATGTTGGCGATTTTGCTAGTATTTCTTGAGCCCATTCGTACGCTGTGTCTTCTAGTTCATCGTGAGGGATTACAGCATTTACCATACCCATTTCGTAAGCTTCTTGAGCCGAATAATTTCGGCCTAAAAAGAAAATTTCTCTGGCTTTTTTCTGTCCAACCATTTTCGCTAAATACGCAGAGCCATATCCGCCGTCAAAGCTTGTTACATCGGCATCTGTTTGTTTAAAAATAGCGTGTTCTTTACTCGCTAGAGTTAAATCGCACACTACATGCAAACTATGTCCTCCACCTACAGCCCAGCCAGGCACTACCGCAATTACTGCTTTGGGCATAAAACGAATAAGACGTTGCACTTCTAGTATATTCAGTCTATGATAACCATCTTCTCCAACATATCCTTGATGCCCTCTTGCTTTTTGATCGCCACCGCTACAAAAACTCCAAATACCATCTTTGGTCGAAGGGCCTTCGGCAGAAAGTAGCACAACACCTATTGATGTGTCTTCATGAGCATCGTGAAAAGCTTGTAAAAGTTCTGATGTGGTTTTTGGACGAAAAGCATTTCTCACATCGGGTCTATTAAAAGCGATACGAGCTACGCCATTACATTTTTTATAGGTGATATCGTCAAATTCTTTAACGGTTTGCCAATTTATGTTACTCATTTGTTATCAAGAATTAAAAAGTATTATTTTAGCGTAAAATTAAATTAATTTTTCTCATCAAGAAATAAAACTTATTAACTATGAAAAAAAACATTTTAAGCTGTTTTTTACTTTGTTTAGGTACTGCAATGTATGCCCAAACGTATCAATTTCAAACAGTTAAAGACATTACAAGTACTCCAGTGATTTCTCAAGACAATACTGGTACTTGTTGGAGTTTTTCAACAACTTCATTTTTAGAAGCAGAAATTATACGAACTACAGGCAAACAAATCGATTTGTCTGAAATGTATAATGTAAGAAATACTTACCCTAAGAAAGCTTGGAACTATATTATGCGTCAAGGCAAAGCACAGTTTGGTGAAGGCGCTTTGGCTCATGATGTAATAAATAGTGCTCGCGATTTTGGTATTGTACCCGAGAATGTTTACGAAGGAAATAAGCTTGAAGGTAAATATAACCATGCCGAAATGGTTGCTGTTTTAGAATCTATGCTAAAAACATATGTATCCAATCCTGGAAAGAAACTTTCTCCGCAATGGAAAGATGCTGTGAACGCCGTTTTGGATGTATATATGGGTAAAAATCCAACCGATTTTACTTATGAAGGCAAAAAATATACTCCTAAAACATTTTTAGAAAGTACTAAGCTAGATTTACACAATTATGTAACCTTGTCTTCGTTTACAAATTTTGAATACAATAAGCCTTTTTTGTTGGATATTCCAGATAATTTTTCTAATGGTTTATTTTACAATATTACTTTAGATGAATACACACAAAATATTGATAATGCAATAGATAACGGATATACAATTGCTTTGGATTGTGATGTAAGCGAGCCTACATTTTCTGGTAGATTTGGTTTGGCCGTAATACCAGAACATGATACCGATAATACGCTTATTTTAACAGAAATAAAACCAGAGAAAAATATTACTCCAGACCTCCGCCAACAAGAGTTTGAAAATTTATCTACACAAGATGATCATTTAATGCATATAGTAGGAAAAGTAAAAGATCAAAACGGAAAAATATACTACAAAGTAAAAAATTCTTGGGGAACCAAATCTGGAAAAGAAGGTTATGTGTATATGAGTGTAGCTTACATTCGCTTAAAAAGTATTTCTGTTTTAATGTGTAAAGATGCTTTAGTAAAGAAAACAAAAACAAATTTGGGTTTGTAATTATATAGATTCAAATCATAAAAAAGAGGTTGTCTAAAAAGTACAATCTTGTCAAGCTGAACTTGTTTTCAGCTTCTATAAATATTTGATTATCAACTATTATTAGATTCCGAAATTAATTTGGAAAGACAATAATCAGACTTTTTGGACAGCCCCTTTTTTTATCCTTGTTGCACAAGGCTTTTATGGATTTTTCTTTTATGATAGGTTTGTTTCACGGCTTCATTCCCAGAAATTATACTAATATTTCCGTCTATTTCCATCATGGCAAGTTTTACCTCGTTGTAATGTTCAACACCATGCTCACGCATAGCTTCTTGAAGTTCATCTGACGTGATGCCTAGTTTTGACAACGTTTTAAATTCTATTATTCCGTTGTGTATTAATATTTCGGGCTTTTCTTGTACTAGTTCTTTAACAAATCGAGATCTAGACATTATTTTTTTTATTAGAAAATTAATACAAAACAAAGCCAAAGCCGCTACAACACCTCCAGAAAGTGTCGTGTTTGGGCCAACCATTGCGTTTTGAACAGCATTACTAATCAATAAAATTAATATAACATCGGCCGAATTAAGTTGAGAAAGTTCTTTTTTACCAAAAATTCTCAACGCAATAAGCATAAATAAGTATACGGCAACACTTCTAATAACGATATCAAGATAAGCGTTCATCGTACTATTTTTTAATACTTTTTTCGATTGCTTTTATCATTTCGCCAGCAATATCTTTATTTGTTGCGCCCTCTATACCTTCTAAGCCTGGAGATGAATTTACTTCTAATAACAAAGGCCCTTTCGATGAACGAATAATATCTACACCAGCAACTCTCAAGTCCATGGCTTTGGCTGCTCTTACGGCAATCTTTTTTTCTTCGGCTGTTACTTTTACTACAGAGGCAGTGCCTCCCATGTGAATATTTGCTCTAAATTCTCCAGGAGCAGCTTCACGTTGCATTGCTGCTACTACTTTTCCATCTATTACAAAGAGTCTTAAATCTTTACCATTAGCTTCTTTTATAAACTCTTGAACTAAAATATTTGCATTCAAGCTTTTAAAAGCATTAATAACCGATTCGGCTGCTTTTTTTGTCTCTGCCAACACCACACCTTTTCCTTGAGTACCTTCTAATAATTTAACAATGAGTGGCGTGCCTCCTACCATTTTTATTAAATCGTCTGTATCTAAAGGAGAATTTGCAAAACCTGTAGTAGGTATATCTACACCGTGTCGAAGTAATAGTTGTAGAGAAAATAACTTGTCTCTCGATTGCGTTATTGCTGCGGCTGAATTCAAACAAAATACTTTCATGGCTTCAAATTGTCTGGTAAGTGCGCAACCATAAAAAGTCATGCTTGGTCTAATTCTAGGTATTACCGCATCAAAATTTTCAAGAATTTTACCGCCTCTATAATGTATTTCGGGCTTATCGGCATCGAGTTTCATGTAACATTCTTTAATATTTAAAAAATGCATTTCATGGCCTCGCATTTCCCCTGCTTCCATAATGCGCTTATTGCTATAGAGTTCTGGGTTACTTGCCAAAACTCCTATTTTTAAACCTGTTTTGGCTATATCGCTTGCTTTGTATATAGATTTTAAACTTTCGGTAGAGGTTTCTCCTAATAAATATTTTTGCTCAGGGTCTACCAAAACTCTACCACTCATTGCTTCTCTACCCAATAGCATTCTAAAACCCATAGAGTCTCTATTAGTAAGTGTTACTTCTATTTTCCAAGTATTATTGGCAATATTCAAATTCGTTTGAATAACATACCGTTGTTCTCTAAAACCACTTGAGCTTTTTACTACTCGTTTGCCTACTAATAAAGCCTCGCAGTGAATAACGGTTTTTAAATTTTTTTGTATCGGATTGATATCAAACTTAACCCAGTTTTCACCATCTTTAATAAATGGAGCAATATTAATAGCATGCAATGCCGATGTTTTGGCGCCAGAATCTACGCGTGCTTTTATAGCCGGTATTTGTAATTCGGGAAAAGAGCACCATTCTTCAGAGCCTAAAATTATTTTGTTTAGTGGCATGACTACTGTAATTATTTGTACTACTAAAGTACAGTTTTATTTCTTTGCTTAAAATTAAGTTTTTGATAAATTATCAAAAATAAAAAACCGTTAAACAAATTGGGTTTAACGGTTTAAAACTATAGTAATAATAGGGGTTTATTTAATAAACTCTATTTTTTGAGAATCTTCTACATTTACACTATCAAAAAAGCCTTGTTCGCTCATCCATTCATCACTATATATTTTACTCATATATCGAGAACCATGATCTGGAAAAATGATAACAACATTACTATTTGATGTGAATTCGCCTTCTTCGGCTAATTGTTTTACTGCTTGTAATGCTGCCCCCGAAGTATAGCCTACAAATAAGCCTTCAGTGCGAGCAATTTCTCTCGCTGCATGAGCACTTTCTTCATCGGTAACTTTTACAAATTTGTCTATAACATCAAAATCTGTAGCTGTTGGAATAAGGTTTTTACCCATTCCTTCTATTCTATAAGGATAAATTTCGTTGGTATCAAACTCTTTGGTTTCGTGGTATTTTTTTAATACAGATCCGTAGGCATCTACACCAATTACTTTTACGTTAGGATTTTGTTCTTTTAAAAATTTGGCAGTTCCAGAAATTGTACCTCCAGTACCACTACAAGCTATTAAGTGTGTAATTTTTCCATTGGTTTGTTCCCAAATTTCTGGCCCTGTTGTTCTGTAATGTGCCTCAATATTAAGTTGATTAAAATACTGATTAATGTAGATTGATCCTTTTGTTTCTTCGTGTAATCGTTTTGCAACCGAGTAGTAAGAACGTTCATCGTCTGCAGAGACATTGGCAGGACAAACATATACTTTAGCTCCCATAGCGCTTAACATTTCTATTTTATCTTTTGAAGATTTAGAAGTAACCGCCAAAATACAATCATATCCTTTTATAATACTAACCATAGCAACACTAAATCCAGTATTTCCAGATGTGGTTTCTATTATGGTATCGCCTGGTTTTAAAATACCTAAACGCTCGGCTTCTTCTATAATATAAAGTGCAATTCTATCTTTTGAAGAATGTCCAGGGTTAAAAGCTTCTACTTTTGCAAAATAGTTACCAGGTAATGTATTTGCTATTTTTGCAATGCTTATAAGTGGGGTGTTTCCTATAAGGTCAAGGATATTATTATAAGCCTTAATTTCTTCTTTCATAAGTGATTAAAATTAATCGGAGAGCGTTATTTATAACGCAATCAAACGTGCAAATTTAATATTTTTTTGGAAACTATTTTGTAATTTTTTCTAAATCTAATAAAAAAGCATACTCTTTTGCCACTTCTTTTAAGGCTTCAAATCGTCCGGAAGCTCCACCGTGTCCTGCATCCATATCGGTATCTAAATACAGTACTGTAGCGTTGGTTTTGAATTTTCGGAGTTTGGCTACCCATTTTGCAGGTTCCCAATATTGTACTTGCGAATCATGTAATCCTGTAGAAACGTACATATTAGGATACTCTTGCGCTGTAACATTATCGTATGGGGAATAAGACATCATATAATCATAATATTCTTTGTCGTTTGGATTTCCCCATTCGTCATACTCACCTGTAGTAAGCGGTATGGTATCGTCGAGCATGGTATTGATTACATCTACAAAAGGCACTTGTGCAATAATTCCGTTAAACAAATTTGGTGTCATATTTATAATAGCTCCCATGAGCAATCCTCCTGCCGAACCTCCTTCGGCATACAAATGATTTGGTGATGTATATTTTTGGTTGATAACATGTTTACAACAATCTATAAAATCGGTAAACGTATTTTTTTTCTTGAGTAATTTACCATCTTCATACCATTGTCTTCCTAAATCTTCACCACCTCTTACGTGTGCTATGGCAAATATAAAGCCTCGATCTAGTAAACTTAATCTAGAAGTAGAAAAATAAGGATCTGTAGAATGACCGTACGAACCGTAGGCATACATTAAAAATGGATTTGTACTATCTTTTTTCACATCTTTTCTATACACTAACGACATTGGAACTTGAATACCATCTGTTGCTGTAGCCCAAATGCGCTCTTCAATATAGTTTTCTTTACTAAATTTTCCGCCCAAAACTTCTTGTTCTTTAAGAATGGTTTTTTCTTGGGTACGCATATTAAAATCTATAATAGAATTTGGCGTTGCCATAGATTGGTACCCGTATCGTAGTATTTCGGTATCAAAGTCTATATTGGTAGTGGTATATGCTGTGTAAGTTTCGGAGTTAAAAGGTAAATAATAAGCTTCTCCTTCCCAAGGTTTTATGTATATTTTGTGCAAACCATTGTTGCGTTCTGAAATTACAAAATAGTTTTTAAAAATATCGATATCTTCTAGTAAGGTATCTTCTCTATGAGGTACAAAATCTTTCCAGTTTTCTACAGAAGTTTGATTCTCTGGAGTAATCATTATTTTAAAATTTGTAGCCTCATCTTTATTGGTAAGAATATAAAAATTATTCTCATAATGCGAGAAAGAATATTCGAGACCTCGTATTCTTTCTTGAAAAATAGTAAAAGGTTCGTCGGGTGTTTTTGACAAAACCAATCGGTACTCGCTTGTTAAGGTGCTGTAGGAAGAAATGCAAATGTATTTTTTTGATTTTGTTTTATATACACCTACCGAAAAAGTATCATCTTCTTCAAAATACACCAATACATCGGTACTTACATCGTTATGCAATTTGTGTTTGTATATTTTATCGGCTCTAAGTGTTTTTGAATCTTTTCTTGTATAAAACAAAGTTTTATTATCGCTAGCCCAAGTAGCGCCACCTGTAGTGTTTTCTATTTTTGTAGGCAGAATTTCTCCTGTTGTTAAATTTTTTATTTGTATGGTATAATTTCTTCGCGAAACGGTATCAATACCAAAACTTACCCATTGGTTATCTTCAGAAATATTTAATCCTGTTAAATGAAAATAATTGTGCCCTTCTGCTAGCACATTACAATCAAATAATATTTCTTCGGGAGCATCTAGCGTAAGGTATTTTCTAGCATATACAGGATAATTTTTTCCTTTTTCATAGCGGGTAATATACCAATACTGGTTGTAAAAATAAGGTACAGAAGTATCGTCTTCTTTAATTCTCGATTTAAGCTCTTCAAATAAAGCTTCTTGTAGTGGTTTGGTATGTTGTGTAGCTTGTTTATAATACTCATTTTCTTGATTAAGGTAGGCAATAACTTCTGGATTTTCTCTATCATTAAGCCAATAATAATTGTCAATGCGTTGGTTGCCGTGGTTTTCAAAAACTTGAGGAACTATTTTTGCAATAGGTGGTTCTATTTTTGTCATTCTGTATGTATTAATATGTATTTAAAAAACAAAAATAGCGCAAAAAATCGACGAAATAATTCTTTTTGTATACAAGCTGTATAAATGAATCATTATTTAATATTTTTGCAAAAAAAATTTAACTATGTTTGGAGATATTATGGGTATGATGGGTAAGTTAAAAGAAGCCCAACAAAAAATTGAAGATACCAAAAACCGTTTGCATACAGTATTAATTGATGAAAATAGTCATGATAATCTCGTGCAAATAACGGTTACAGCATCGAGAACGATTAAAAATATCACTATAGATGATCGTTTATTGCAAGATAAAGAAATGCTCGAAGATTACTTAATTACTACGTTAAATAAAGCTTTAGATCGTGCAGAAAAAATAAGCGAAACAGAACTTGCAGCAGTAGCAAAAGAAGGTATGCCTTCTATACCAGGTATGGATATGTTTAGATAACTAGTTTTGTTGGGTATTGTATTTATTTAATATTTTGTAAAGATTTTGAACCTCAAAAGGTTTCATCAACACTTCGTTCATACCCGATAAATTTACTTTTTCTAAAATTTCAGATCGATCGTATGCTGTAAGAGCAATTACAGGTGTTTTGATACCTTTTTTACGAATCATTTTGGTGGTTTCATAACCATCTATAAGAGGCATATTAATATCCATAAGTATAGCATCAAAGTTTTCATAATCAAGAATATCTAGAGCAATATAGCCATCTTCTACAATAACACTTTCTATATTACCTGAATCTAATATTTTTTTAGTAACAATTCTATTTATTTTATTGTCTTCAACTACTAATATTTTATAATTCGAATTTATTTTAATAGGCATTTCGTCTATGTTTGTAGGATTGTTTTGAAAATTTTTATCTATTTCAAAAGAAATGTCAAAATGAAATGTAGTTCCTTGGTTTAATTCGCTTTCCAATTCTATTTTACTGTTAAATAATTCCAATAATTTTTTTACGATACTTAACCCTAGCCCTGTGCCTTGATAATCGCCACTTTTACGGTCTAGCTGTACAAATTTATCGAAAATTTTATGCTGATTTTCTTTAGAAATTCCTGCACCTGTATCGATAACATAAAATTTAATTTTACAGGTTTCTTCTGTTTTTTCTAAAAGTGTAGCCTTTACAAATACAGTTCCGTTTTTGGTAAATTTTAAAGCATTACTTACCAAATTAATAAAAATTTGAGAAAGGCGAAGTTTGTCTCCCACAAGCATTTTCGGAATTTGAGTATCTATTTCGTAATGTAATTTATTACTATTTCTAATGGCGATAAACTGTAAAGATTCTACTATTTCATTCAGTTCATATTGCAAATGAAAGGGTACTTTTTCAAGCTCTACTTTATTCTCTTCAATTTTGTTCATTTGCAACAAATCATTTACCAAAGACAGTAAGTATTTTGCTGAAAATTTTAAGGCATTAAGATGTTGGTTTTGGGCTAATTCTTTATGCTCATCTATCAAAATATCTGTAATTCCTACCACACCATAAAGAGGTGTTCGTAATTCATGACTTATTGTAGAAACAAACTGCGTTTTTAAATTTGATGCTATTTCGGCTTTCTCTTTGGCCTCTTTAAGCTCTTGATTGGCTTGGCTTAACTCTTTGTTTTTTTGTTCTCTATATCTGATGTTTTTGTATTGGGAGTACAAAAGCAATATTAAAAAAAGTAGTATTAGAGCAAACAATAGTGTAATAATTCTAGAATTTTTTAAATCTTTAGATTGTTTGTTTTTTTCACTTTCAATAACATTGATTTGTTTTTCTAACTCTTTAAACTCGATTTGATTTGCTGCTTTTGCAAAACTTTGTTTTCTTTCTTTATTATGAAGCTGTTCAAGTAACTCAGTATTTTTTTTGAAATAAATGAGTGCTTTTTCAAACTGATTATTTCTTTCAAAATGTTCATACATGGTTAAGTACAGTTCGGCCAAATCTGCTCTAATAATTTCTATATCGTTTGCCAAGCAAATTTTTTCTGCTTCTTTAAAATAGCTTTCAGCCAAAACAGCATTACCTTTATAACTACAATATATACCGTACAACGTATTATAGGCAACTTTGGGTTGTATATCTCGGGTTTCTTTTACAGTTGTTTGTGTGTTTTTAAGACATTGTAACCCTTTGTCAAATTCTTTTAATTTGAAATAAGCAGCACATAAATTTAACTCCGAAAAAAGAACTTCAAAACGATCATTAATTTTTTTTGAATAAGAAAGCCCTTTTAAATAATAACTTACACTTGTTTTATAATCTTTTATTTTATGATAGTATACATTGCCTAGATTATTATTAGCCCAATCCATTAAAGTATCGTTCTTGGCTAATTCTGCATATTCTAAAAATTTTTTAAAGTACACAATGCTTTTACTTACTTCGCCAAATTCATCAAAATTAACAGCAATAATATTATACGATTTTGCTGTAAGTGAATGATCTTTTAATTTGTAAGCACCATCAAGAGCAATTCTGGCGTGTTTTAAAGATTTTTCTACATTGAAACTATTAAAATATTTAACCGATTTATTGAGATTATCAATCGTATTTTTCCGCAAGGTTTTATCTTCTTTTTGCCCATGAACAAAAAGACAGAATAAAAAAATACAAATTTTTAAAATGTAGTGTGGCTTCAAACTTTTTTTATTGGTTAAAAATAAAAAATCTCGATTAAAAATTAACCGAGATTTAAAAAAATTAACTTCTTATTAGTTTTTTGTATTTAATTCTTTTCGGAGTTAAATCTACACCAAGTCTTTTTCTTTTGTTATCTTCATAATCACTAAATCCACCTTCAAAGAAATATACTTGAGAGTCGCCTTCAAAAGCTAAGATATGTGTACATATTCTGTCTAGAAACCATCTATCGTGAGAAATAATAACAGCACAACCCGCAAAGTTTTCCAAACCTTCTTCTAGAGCTCTTAGTGTATTGATATCTAGGTCGTTGGTAGGCTCATCTAGAAGTAAAACATTACCTTCTTCTTTTAAGGTCATTGCCAAATGAAGCCTGTTTCGTTCACCTCCCGAAAGTGTGGCTACTTTTTTATTTTGATCGCTACCTCCAAAATTAAATCTCGATAAATAAGCACGAGAGTTTACTTGTCTGCCTCCCATCATAATTAACTCTTGACCATCGCAAAAGTTTTCCCAAATCGATTTTTCGGGATCAATGTTGGCGTGTGTTTGGTCTACATACGCAATTTTTACGGTATCTCCTATCGAAAAACTTCCCGAATCTGGGTTTTCTTCTCCCATAATCATTCTAAAAATAGTCGATTTACCCGCTCCATTAGGGCCTATTATTCCTACAATTCCTGCTTGAGGTAGTGTAAAGTTTAAATCTTCGTACAAAATTTTATCTCCAAAAGCTTTCGATACATTTTTTGCTTCTATAACATTGGTTCCCAAGCGTGGGCCATTTGGAATATAGATTTCTAATTTTTCGTCGAGTGCTTTTTGATCTTCATTCAGTAATTTATCGTAATTCTGTAAACGTGCTTTTTGTTTTGTTTGTCTTCCTTTAGCGCCTTGACGCACCCAGTCTAACTCTCTTTCTAAAGTTTTTCTTCTTTTTGAAGCTACTTTTTCTTCTAGGTCAAGTCTTTTTCCTTTTTGATCCAACCATGACGAATAATTTCCTTTCCAAGGTATACCTTCTCCTCTATCTAGCTCCAATATCCAGCCTGCTACATTATCAAGAAAATATCTATCATGGGTTACTGCAATTACAGTTCCAGCATATTGCTGTAAATGTTGCTCAAGCCATAGTACCGACTCGGCATCTAGGTGGTTTGTAGGCTCATCGAGCAATAATACATCGGGTTGTTGTAGTAATAAACGGCAAAGTGCTACTCTACGTTTTTCTCCACCCGATAATACTTTTATTGGTGTATCGCCTTCTGGTGTACGCAAAGCGTCCATTGCTATTTCGAGTTTTGTATCGAGTTCCCAAGCCCCAGCAGCATCTATTTTATCTTGTAGTTCTGCTTGTCTATCCATCAGTTTTTGCATTTTATCGGCATCTTCATACACTTCTGGCAACCCAAACATATCGTTAATTTTATTGAATTCGTCTAGTATCGCGACAATTTCCGATACGCCTTCGCGAACAACTTCTATAACTGTTTTGTTTTCGTCCAATTGGGGTTCTTGTTCTAAGTAGCCTACAGTGTAGCCTGGTGCAAAAACAACATCGCCTTGGTAGTTTTTATCAACCCCTGCAATAATTTTTAATAATGATGATTTACCAGAACCGTTGAGCCCTAGTATACCTATTTTTGCTCCATAAAAAAAGCTTAGGTAAATATCTTTAAGTACTTGTTTGTTTGAGCTAGAATAAGTTTTACTTACTCTAGACATTGAAAATATTACTTTCTTATCGTCTGACATAATTTTATTGTTTTTAAAATGCTGAATTTAAATAATAAAAAACGATTTTATTATCTTGATTGTATTGGTTTAATATATCAAATAGTATTGTTTTGTTTTCTGTATCGTTTGGTAAACATTGCTCCAAGTTGTAAAAGATTACTACATTTTTATACGAAATATCGTTGATAATTTCTTCAAAAGCATCCCAATTATTTCCAAAATAATCAGGAAAGTCCAATTTACTTGCAAAATAAGAAAACAACTCTTGTTTGGTGTTACATTTAGCTCCATTCAACAGTAGTGCTTGTTTGATGGTATCTTTATTCATAAACTTCTTGAAAAGATTTATAATGGTTGTTGGTGTAATAGGCTTTTTTGCTTGACGTTACCAATCGCTCTACGCCTCTATTTTTGCCATGCTCTTTTGGGTTTACATCCCATTCTTGGTATTTTATTTTTTGATGATTGTCATCAAATTGAGGCAATATTCGCTCTCTATTCGAAAAAGTTCTGCCACCTACATAACCTTCTGGAGCTTCATTATGCTCTCGAATGTATTTTAAAACGGTATATACTTTTTCGGGTATAGCATTGTTGTTTTGCTCTTGAGTATAAGTTACCTCTGGTTTTTGCTCTCTTGTTTTAAAATCTTCATGCTCCCTAGACGCTGGTACTGTTTCGGTTTTAGAATTTAGCGTAGCAGTACTGCTAGAACTTGTATTTTCGTAAAACGTTCCAGCCTTAAATCCTAAGAAAAAACTTAGTACAATAGCTGTAATAAGAATAACTAAATGGTTTTTGTTGTTTTGCATTACACCCTACCTTTTAGAGAACTAAAAACCCATGCATTAGCCAAAAAACCTACTCCTACTGCGCCAAAACCCCAGCCTGCTACATCATCGTATCTAAAAACTCCAAGACCTATAAGAATAATTCCCATAAGTATCATTATAAAAGTGGCCCAACCTAAAACTGTATTTTTATTCATTCCCATATTCATGTATTATATTAAAAGGCAAATATCGGAAATTATTATTTTTTATTCCTAGCATAATTACTAAAAAAGCCAACCTTTTATTTGGTTGGCTTTGTTTTTATTGTGTTACAATTTTTTTGTAAAACTGCTGATTATTGTAATTTACTTCAAGTATATATAAGGCATTTGGAGCCAATGAGTTTATGGGAATTTCTACAAAATTTTGTTCTACTTTATGAGGCGCGGTATATACTAAACTTCCGTTTACACTATATATAGTAATCAATACATGTGCAGCAATACTGTCTTTAAACTGTACTGTTAATGTACCGTTTATACGCACCGGATTTGGATAAACAGATATAAAATCATTTTGAGGGTCATCAAAGTTTGTACTACTTAGCACTGTAGTATTAAAAATAGGTAGTTTTACAAAAGTTCCTCCCAATACATCTGCAGCTTGAGTTTCTGTCATGCACAACCAATCTTGCATAATAGCAGTATAAATTTGCCTAAAGTCAAATTGCATAGGTACTTGATCGTTTACCGTAGCGTTTAAAGGTAAGTTTGGCGAGGTTCCTATCATGCCTGGTACAGGATATGCAGTGTTGGCAACCGCAGCAGGACTTGTGTTTAGCGCAGCTCCAAAAAACAGTACAGGTGCTGCAGATCCATGATCGGTACCAAAACTAGCATTGCTTTTTATGCGTCGTCCGAATTCGCTAAAGGTCATTCCTGTAACCAAATGTTCTTTACCCATATAGCCCAAATCTTCTTGAAATGCGCTTACTGCCTGAGAAAGTATTCCTAAATTGTTTGCATGGGTACCTATGGTTCTGTCATTTTCATCTACTTGATGTTCATGGCTATCGTGAGTATTTGGATGATTTACAATATAAATAGGAGTTTGCAATCCTCCGTTTATAAGTCGTGCCACTATTTTTAATTGATCGGCAAGTGAATTTCCTGTTGGATACACTGCTGCTTGCGATTGAGCTACATTGTAAGCCGTTTGTATGCCTTCTCTATACACGTTACTTTGGTCTTTCATCAACCTTAAAAAGGTTAGTTCTTTTCCGTAGTCAGAATCTGGAGCAGGGTCTGTAATACCATTTACTACATTGAGTAAACTACTTGGGCTAGGCACACAATACCCCATATTAATATTGGTTCCTTGCAAAGAAAAAGGCAATGTAGAACCAATTTGTATAGCCAAAGGATCTGGCATATCTGCACTAGGGTACGCATTGGGATAGTCGGGATAAATGGTTTCTAAAGCTCTGCCTATCCAACCATTTTCTAAATATTGATTGCTATTGGAGGCTGTAAACCAAATATCTGTAGCTCTAAAATGACTAAAACTAGGATTTGGATAAGATACACCTTGTACAATCATCATTTTTCCGTTATCATATAAATTTTTCAAGCCTGTCATGGCTGGGTGTAATCCTGTAGTGGCATTATTGTTTAAGGTTAAAACCGAGCTTTCATTCATTAATATATTAGAACGTGCATTTTGCAAATTACTCCATTTATCGAGTGGGAATACTGTATTTAAACCATCATTACCCCCATTTTGCTGAATAATAACCAATATTTTACCACAACCTACGGCAGCATTGGCCATTTTTTCTAGAGCAGAACTTTCTATTGCAGATGATGCCATTACAGGTACACCATTTAAAATAATAGGAGCTGCTGCCAAAGAACTTGCTTTTATAAAATCTCTTCTTTTCATCTTTACATTAATTGAAATTCTGCATACTGGCAAATGGTTACTAATAAACTTTTTAATCTCGATTTTACAATACTCACATACGATGTATTGGTTGGCGATCCTACATAGTTATTCCAAGCGTTTGTCCAATAACTATCTGTGGTTTGTCCTGTAAGTAAGGTTTGTAATTTAATGGTTTCTTTTTGTGTAGCACTCAAATCTATAGGTAATAAATATTTGATACACTCATCGATAAGCAAATTTGGATTGGCACACGTAGCGTACGAAAATTGTTGTACAAAAGCCATTAAATCTACTTCTATTCTTGTTGTTAATCCATTTGAGGTTGAGTTAAACCCATTAAATATAGCACTAATATAGGCAAAACGTCTTTGCGTAGTATTTGAGTTTATCCAATACTCATGAAAAGACGGATTTTGGTAAAAAGCTTGCCAACCCGATACACTGGGTACTTTTCCCATTACTTGTTCCATTTGTGTTAAATAACCATCGGTTAAGGTAGCCCAAAGTTGATACTGTGCTTGGTAGTTTGTTTGGTCAGATACATTGTGGTTTAGGTTAAAAGTACGCATTGTACCAATCACTAAATCTAGAGGAGACTTAATATACACTCCTCTATTGGCCATATCATAAAAATGTTCACTTTTAAAAAGCTGTTCCAAAACAGGTTTGATATTCCAATTGTTTGCTACAAAAGTTTGTGCCAATGGTGTTATAATATTGGTTTCTATATTTTGGTCAATATCATAATACACAAAATAGCGGTAAATTCTTCTACATATATATTCTGATACTACTTGAGTTTTAGAAAATAGCATAGTAATAAAGGTATCCAACTCGGTAGCACCTGTATTGGTAATCGTTGTATTGTTGAAAAACGACGAGAATTGCTTTGTACTTGTATTGTGCAAACTAGAAACAAAATTGGTTTGCGGTGTTGCTGTATTCAAATTTTGAACGCGCCACCCCGAAAGTACTTTTGCAGCCTCAATAACATCTTGTTCAGTATATTGGCTTAGCGGATCTTTCCCCAATGTAAAAAGTTCCATAATTTCTCGAGCAAAATTTTCATCTGGCGCACTACTCGAATTTGCCTGATTGTTCAAATAAAACATCATAGCTGGGTGCGTTGCCATTTGTCTTATCAATGTTTTAAAATTGCCCAGAGCATTATCTCGAAACAATTTAATATAAGTATAACTTATTCTTGCAGAATTATTCCCACAGTAAGAATTGGCCGATTGGTATATGGCATTAAAATCTACCGGAATAAAATGATACCAAAACCAAGTCATTTTTTCTCGAATAGAAATATCATGATTAAGCCCAAGCCCTAAGCACCATCGTTTTAAACCTTGCCATCGGTAATAGTTTGAAGTACCCCCAATAGAGCCCGTAAAAGCATCATTTACCCAAGAAGAACCATAAGGAAGGTTGTTTTCGTCAGCAAATGTATTTTGGTAGTAATTTACAGGAGGCGAAGGAACCGTGGCGTCTATCGTTAAAACTTTGTCTACCGCTTGCGATACATTCATAGTAAGCAACATATCCAAATGGGATTTTTTATACCCATATCCTGTTCTTCTCAATAAATGCAATACTTCTGCAGTAGTCCAAGGGCCTGTATAGGGTGCAAGCCCAGAAGTAACAGGGTTTACTCGCAATACGTTACTGTCTTTAGCATTAGAATTGGTAACAGAATCTATCGACTTGGCCGATTGGTACTTACGTCCTTTTGTGTAGTCTTTTCTAGAATATTTTTCAAAAAGAGGGTCGCCTTTTTGCAAGCTATTTTGCTCTTTATTTACTAAGTTAGTAAATAGTTTTCTTCGGTTGTATTTTGGCTGGTTCATGTCAAAATAATTTTACATAGTGTACCAAATTTAACATTTTTTAATCAAAAGCGTTAAATTTTAAAGTTTTTTGTTTTAAAAACAACCATTTCAAGTGTATAAACATACCCTTGTTAAAGAATTATAAGTAAAATCTTATCTTTTACAGCGCTGTGCTAGTAATATATTTTTTAATTGACTCTACACTGATATTTTCATGCGAAGCGTCAAAAACAGCCTTCCCTTCTTTTATAAGTATGAATTGTGGTGATTGGTGTTGTACTTCAAACTTTTCGGCTATAGCGTTTGATAGGCTTCGATAGGCTAATAAATCTAAAAAATACGGCTCAACATAGGGTTCTAAATCAAACTCACTTTCAAATGTTTTTAAAGCCATTTTACTAATAATACAACGGGTGCTGTGCTTAAAAATCAAACATGGCTTTTTGTGCGATTGTTCAATAATATTTTCGAGATCATGTTCTTCAGTAATGTTGTTCCAATTCATTTTTTGAATATTTTACTTGTTTTTGTAAAAGTAAGTTATCTTTTTCTTATACAATATAGTTAGCCAATAAATGATTGTTAAACCCTAAGAATTTAAAAGTTTAGTATATTTAAGTTGTTGCCACAGGTTACAAAATTTACGCTACTAAATTGATTTCCTTTTTTAATCCATAATAAGTTGTACACTTACAAGTATTTTATTTGCTTCATTCTACATGAAATCCAACCCAACAGTATGTCATTTTGTCTTGTTTCGTGCTTTAAAAACTATGTTTTGTGGTCATTTTGTCTTAAAAAGTAGATTGGAACATAAATTGTCCAAAGTAGTAATGACACTTTCAAAGTGTTTAGCACAACAACACAAAAGGAGAAAATACAATTATGAACTTAAAAAACTTAACCATCAAATCGCAAGAGGCTTTGCAACAAGCACAGCAAATTGCACAAACCAACGGACAGCAACAACTGGAAAATGAACATATTTTTAAGGGTATTATGGAAGTAGACGAAAATGTTACACCATTTATACTCAAAAAATTAAACGTGAATGTAAATTTGTTTCAACAAATTTTAGAAAGCACAATTCAAAGTTTTCCAAAAGTATCGGGAGGCGATATTATGCTCTCTCGTGAGGCTGGTTCTACATTGACAGAAGCAGGCATCATAGCCAAAAAAATGAACGATGAATACATTTCTATCGAACATATTTTGCTTGCCATTTTCAAATCAAAAAGTAAAGTAGCGCAAATACTTAAAGACCAAGGCGTAACCGAAAAAGCTCTAGAAGCAGCGATTAATGAATTGCGCAAAGGCGAACGTGTTACTTCGGCATCTGTAGAAGAAACCTACAATGCTCTAAATAAATACGCCAAAAATCTAAACGAATTGGCTCGTACAGGCAAACTAGACCCTGTAATTGGTCGTGATGAAGAAATACGCAGAGTATTGCAAATTCTTACCCGAAGAACCAAAAACAACCCTATGCTTATTGGCGAACCAGGTGTAGGTAAAACAGCTATTGCCGAAGGTTTGGCGCATCGAATTGTAGACGGCGATGTGCCCGAAAACTTAAAAGATAAAATTGTTTTTTCGCTCGATATGGGCGCCCTTATAGCAGGTGCAAAATACAAAGGTGAATTTGAAGAAAGATTAAAATCGGTTGTAAAAGAAGTAACTTCGGCCGAAGGTGATATTGTGCTATTTATCGATGAAATTCACACGCTTGTGGGTGCAGGCGGTGGCGAAGGCGCTATGGATGCGGCTAACATTTTGAAACCTGCTTTGGCGCGCGGAGAACTACGTGCTATAGGGGCTACAACTCTAGATGAATATCAAAAATATTTCGAAAAAGATAAAGCGCTAGAGCGTCGTTTTCAAAAAGTAAATATCGACGAACCCGATACAGAAAGTGCCATTTCTATACTAAGAGGTATTAAAGAAAAATACGAAACACACCACAAAGTGCGCATTAAAGACGATGCCATAATTGCTGCTGTAGAGCTTTCGCAACGCTACATTACCAACCGTTTTTTACCCGATAAAGCCATTGATTTAATGGATGAGGCGGCTTCAAAATTGCGCATGGAAATCAATTCAAAACCAGAAGAACTCGATGTTTTGGATAGAAAAATTATGCAACTCGAAATAGAAATTGAAGCTATAAAACGCGAGCAAGACGAAACCAAATTAAAATCGTTAGGGTTAGATTTAGCCAATTTAAAAGAAGAGCGTAATGAGATTTTTGCCAAATGGAAATCAGAAAAAGAAGTGGTAGAAAGTATTCAAAGCGTAAAACAACAAATTGAAGATTTTAAACTCGAAGCCGAGCGTGCCGAGCGCGAAGGCGATTATGGTAAAGTGGCCGAAATAAGATATGGTAAAATAAAAGAAGCACAAGAAAAACTCGATGCATTGCAACACCAATTGGTCGAAAATCAAGAAGGAGAATCGCTTATAAAAGAAGAAGTTACCCACGATGATATTGCAGAAGTAGTTGCTAAATGGACAGGGATTCCGGTTACAAAAATGCTCCAAAGCGAGCGCGAAAAACTATTAAAACTAGAACTCGAACTACACAAGCGCGTAGTAGGTCAAGAAGAAGCAATACAAGCTATAAGCGATGCTGTACGCCGTAGCCGTGCCGGATTGCAAGATGTAAAAAAACCTATTGGTTCGTTCTTGTTTTTAGGTACTACAGGGGTTGGTAAAACAGAACTAGCAAAAGCCTTGGCCGAGTATTTGTTTGACGATGAAAATGCCATTACCCGTATCGATATGAGTGAATACCAAGAGCGCCATAGTGTAAGCCGTTTGGTAGGTGCGCCTCCAGGCTATGTAGGTTATGACGAAGGGGGACAATTAACAGAAGCTGTACGAAGAAAACCATACAGTGTGGTACTTCTAGACGAAATTGAAAAAGCACACCCCGATACGTTTAACATCTTACTGCAAGTGCTAGACGAAGGACGACTCACAGATAACAAAGGGCGTTTAGCCGATTTTAAAAATACAATTATCATTATGACTTCCAACATGGGTAGCCACATTATACAAGATAAATTTGAAAACATAAAAGGTTCTGTAGAAGCTGCCGCCGAGGCAGCAAAAGCAGAAGTATTAGGTTTGCTTAAACAAACGGTTCGCCCCGAGTTTATAAACCGTATCGATGAGATTGTGATGTTTACACCACTTTCGCAAGATAATATTAAACAAATAGTGAGCTTACAGCTTAAACAAGTAACCAAAATGTTGGCTCAACAACACATTACTATGGATGCTACTCCAGAAGCTGTAGATTATTTGGTTACCAAAGGTTTTGATGCCGAGTTTGGCGCTCGCCCAGTAAAAAGAGTTATTCAGCGCGAAGTACTAAACCAGTTGAGTAAAGAAATATTGGCAGGTAGTATAAAAACCGATAGTATAATATTGCTTGATAGTTTTGACGGAAAATTGGTTTTTCGCAATCAAGAATAAATTGTAAATAATTGACAATAAAGAGGCTTTCTAAAAAGCCTCTTTATTCTCATGCCGAATTCATTTCGGCAACTCAAAACAGTAGAATACAAACCAAACCATAGATTCCGAAACGAGTTCGGAATGACAACATAAACTAATCTACAATCAAAGTGAAAAACACAACGCTTGTCATGCCGAATTCATTTCGGCATCTCAAAACAATAGAATACAAAACAAACTATAGATTCCGAAACGAGTTCGGAATGACAGCATGAGTTCAGCATGACAGCAAGGGTTTGGCATAACAGCACGTATACTCTACTCGATTGTCATGCCGAATTCATTTCGGCATCTCAACAAACCATAGATTCCGAAACGAGTTCGGAATGACAAACAGCACGCATACCCTACTCGCTTGTCATGCCGAATTCATTTCGGCAACTCAAAACAGTAGAATACAAACCAAACCATAGATGCTGAAACGAGTTCAGCATGACAGCATAAACTAATCCACAATCAAAGTAAAAAAGCATCGCTTGTCATGCCGAATTTATTTCGGCAACTCAAAAATCTGTAGATGCTGAAACGAGTTCAGCATGACAGCACGAGTTCAGTATAACAGCATGAGTTCAGCATGACAGCAAGGGTTCGGAATGACAACATAAACTAATCTACAATCAAAGTGAAAAACGCATCGCTTGTCATGCCGAATTTATTTCGGCATCTTAATATACTAAAGAGTAAGATGCTGAAATTCGTAACATCTCTCCTACTTTGTTAAAAAAATGGGCTAATTGTGAATAAGTTTAACTTTTATTATTGATGCAAAAATCCAAACTTTGTAATTGCTTAATAGACAAACAATGTAAAGATTATGCACGAAAACAGTTTGAACTATTCATTTAAAAGTTCAGGTTTAAAAACCTTTGTAATCAGTGGTAAACAAATAAGCATAAAGTTAATAGACTAAAGTATTAAAAAGAAAAAAAATGACGGTTCCTTTTACACTTTTTATCAAAAATATGCGTCAGTATGTTGTAGCATACTTTACGTTTTGTGTGGTAGCCATTGCCAATGCTTTACTCGATTTTATGAGTAACAATAAGCCAGAGCAAAACCACATGGTAAATCATTTTTTCTTAGGCAATTTTAATACAGGTGTATGTTTGCAAGGCAACACTATTCCACAAGCAACACCATACAACCGCCATTACCAAAAACCGAATTTTGATTTTGCCTACACAAAAAAACACGTGTTTTATTACTTGACTTAGGTGTTACAAATTCAAGCTGAAATTTCCTTTTTTTTGAACTAATTTTTAGAGTAAAACCTCAAGTAGTACCGTGCTTGAGGTATTTTTTTTGCGTGTTTTTAACGTTATTTTGTCCTTACGAATCGTTTATTTCGTTAAAATTACTGAAAAGTATTAATTGTTTAGTATTGACAAGATTATTTTTAAAGAAGTTTTTTTCTCAACAAAAATGCATTCAATCAAAGCCGAAAATGCGTTATTTAAGTAGTTAATTTGAGAGCTATTTCTTGAGAGCTCAACTTGAAAAATATTTTTAATTGGTCAAATATTGTTTGCTTCGCCCGTTTATTATCTTTAGGGTCAAAGGTTTGACTAGTTGTAAAGGTATTAGTTTTGTAGTTTCAACACTTTTAGGAGTGTGTGATTAAAGAAGAATTAATCAACATAAAATATTTA
>NZ_PQNY01000008.1 GCF_002917885.1 Flavobacterium croceum DSM 17960 | reverse complement strand
AACCTCTTTTTTTTGTTATTGGTACGGCGTGTTCGCGAGCTCGGTTCGCCGCCTTCTTTTAATGAGTTCTGATCAAAATCAGAACTCATTTTTTTTATAGATACTCCAAAGTTCTATTTTTTATTCTAAAATCACCACCTTTGTATTCAATCCTTTAAGACTTACTTCAAGGATTTTTTGTTTTAAATGACAGCCATATTGAGAATTACTTCTTATAAAAACTCTATAAAATTAATCCTTTACCGTAAAGCGCAAATAATGTGCATCTTATAATTAAACTATTTATTAAATATGAGAAATGCTACATATAGTATATTATTTAGATATTCTTAATAGGTTTTCAGCCGTTATTGGTTTGGATATGAAGTTTTTAACGATACTGTAATTCTTTGCTTTTTCAATATCTTTTGGGTCAATTGTAGAGGATAGTATTATAATATTTAAATTAGAATCATAAAGATTTGTTTTTGATAAAGCATCTAGAAATTCCCAACCATCCATAACAGGCATATTAAGATCTAAAAAAATTAAATCTGGATAAATTTTTGATCCTTTTTCATAAATTTCATTTAAATATTTTAATGCATCTTTGCCATTGGTTAAGGTATCTACATGTAACGAAAATTGAGTCTTCTCAATAACTTTTTTACAAAGCATAAGTGTTATTGGGTCATCATCTATAAAAAGAACACTTTGGTATTTATAATTACTATTACTCATTATTTAATGTAATTTTAAATGTAGTACCTATATTAATTTGACTGTCTATAGAAATAGTACCTCCCATAGATTCCACTTGAGTTTTTATTAAATACAAACCAAGTCCTTTGCTATCTGGATAATCATGAAATCGTTGATATAAGCCAAAAATTTTGTCTTTATTTTTCTCTAAATCAATACCCAATCCATTATCACTAAATGTAATTTCTATTTTGTTATTTTTAAGTTTTGTAGAAACATTTATTTCTGGTTTTATATTTTCTTTAGAATATTTTAAGGCATTAGTCATTAAATTTAAAACAATACTCTCTAAATAGGGTTTATTTATGTAGAGTGTTTCTTGCTCGAATGAAGTTGTTATTATTGGATTTTTGGTTTCCATTAAATATGGAATTTGATTTATGATTGAATCAAAGAATAATTTTAAGTTTACTTTTTCTTTTAATGTAGAAGGATTATCTTTTATTACAATAACTTTTATTAAATCTTCTATCGTTTGGTTTAGTAATAATGTAGATTTTGAAAAACCTTCTACAATTTCTTTTAACTCTGTTTCTTTTATTTCATAATCTTCAAGTAATGCTAGTAGTCCAGTTAAATTTGATAAAGGAGCTCTCAAATTGTGAGAAATGATGTATGAAAATTGTTTTAAATCTTTGTTATTTTTTGTTAGTTCGATAATTAAATTTTCTCTTTCTGTTTCACGAATTTTTTCACTTGTAATATTTCTTTGAATAGATATCCAGTGTGTGTTGGTTTTATTATTGTCAAAAATTGGTGTAGACGAGCAACTTATCCAATAATTCTCGCCATTTTTATTTTTATTTACACCCTCAAAAACTATGTTTTGTTTCTTTCGTAAAGCATAAATAATATTTTCCATATTATTTCTTACACTTTCATAACTTAAAAATGAAGCAATGCTTTTTCCTAAAATGTCATCTTTACAATACCCAGACATTTTTGTAAATGCAGGATTGCAATAAATTATTTTGGGTGTGCTGCCTGTTTTTGCAACATTATTTTCAGAAATAATAATGGCATCGCTCGACTGATTAATCACTGTTTCAAGCAGCTTTAATCTTTCTTCTTCAAGTTTAACTTTAGAAATGTCTTGCATAGCACCAATCATGCGTACTACATTGTCATTTTTATCTTTAATCAACATTCCACGATCATTGATGTAGCAATAATGACCGTCTGCATGTTGAAAACGGTATTCATCTTGCCATTTTCCTTCTTTTTCTTCTATAAAAGAATAGAGTTTTACAGACATTCGTATACTGTCTTCTGGATGTATCTTTTCAAACCACCATTGTAAATCTTCTCTAATTTCATCTTTTTTATATCCAAAAAAATCTTCAATGCCTTTATTCCAAACAAATTTATTGGTTTTAGTATCCCAATCCCAAATAGTATCGCTTGTAGCTTTTAGTACAACATTAAATTTTTCAATTTCATTGTACAACAGTAAATTATTTTCTTTAATTTTTTTCTTACTTTTTTTTTCTTTTAGGTATAAAAAACTAAGTATAATTAGAGTTACAATAAAAAATATAATTAATACTATTAGAGTTGTAAATAAGTTTTTATCTATGTAAAAGCCTGTAAACGATTGATTTATACACAGGTTTTTTGTATTTGCTAGATTGAGAAAAAAAAGAAAATAATAACTAGTCATTTATCAAAAATAATATTTTTTTATCATTAACTATATATTTTATTTCTTAAATTGAGTAAAAAAGAGTGTTTTTTCAGATAAAACAACACTCTTTTTTTAATCAAAATAATGTGTACCTTTGCAGGCATTAAAAAATATATATGGAATCAATAAGAAACATTGCAATTATTGCCCACGTTGATCATGGAAAAACAACTTTGGTAGACAAAATTATGTACCATTGTCAATTATTTAGAGAGAATGAGAATACAGGAGATTTAATTCTGGATAATAACGATTTAGAAAGAGAAAGAGGTATTACTATTGTTTCTAAGAATGTTTCTGTTCGATATAAAAATACTAAAATTAATATCATAGATACACCTGGGCACGCCGATTTTGGTGGAGAAGTAGAGCGTGTACTAAATATGGCCGATGGAGTTTTACTTTTGGTAGATGCTTTTGAAGGGCCTATGCCTCAAACCCGTTTTGTACTTCAAAAAGCTATCGATTTAGGTTTAAAACCATGTGTGGTTATTAATAAAGTTGATAAAGAAAACTGTACTCCAGAAGAAGTTCATGAAAAAGTTTTTGATTTGATGTTTGAACTAGGTGCCGAAGAATGGCAACTTGATTTTCCAACAGTATATGGCTCGGCAAAAAATAATTGGATGAGTGACGATTGGAAAAATCAAACAGAAAATATAGAACCATTGTTGGATATGGTTTTAGAGCATATACCTGCACCAAAAGTTTCTGAAGGTACACCACAAATGCTTATTACCTCTCTAGATTTTTCTTCATTTACAGGAAGAATAGCAATAGGTAGATTACAACGAGGCGAATTGCTTGAAGGAATGAATGTTTCTCTTGTAAAACGCGATGGAAAGATAATTAAATCAAAAATAAAAGAGTTGCATACTTTTGACGGTTTAGGGCGTAAAAAAGTAGAAAAAGTAGTTGCTGGAGATATTTG
Organism: Flavobacterium croceum DSM 17960; assembly: GCF_002917885.1. Lineage (GTDB taxonomy): Bacteria > Bacteroidota > Bacteroidia > Flavobacteriales > Flavobacteriaceae > Flavobacterium > Flavobacterium croceum. Next base: position 150,883 of record NZ_PQNY01000008.1, on the reverse strand, counting down.
TGCTATAGTAGGTTTAGAAGGTTTTGAAATTGGTGACACTGTAGCCGATTTTGAAAATCCAGAGGCTTTACAAACTATTGCTATTGACGAGCCAACTATGAGTATGTTGTTTACAATAAATGATTCTCCATTTTTTGGTAAAGAAGGAAAATATGTTACTTCTCGTCATATAAAAGATAGACTTACCAAAGAACTAGAAAAAAACTTAGCACTTCGTGTAAACGAAACCGATTCTGCCGATAAATTCATGGTTTTTGGTAGAGGCGTACTACATTTATCAGTATTGATAGAAACCATGCGTAGAGAAGGTTATGAACTACAAATTGGACAACCACAAGTAATTATCAAAGAAATTGATGGTGTAAAATGTGAGCCTGTAGAAGAACTCACAATCGATTTACCAGAAAATGTTTCTGGTAGAGCAGTAGAGTTTGTTACTGTACGCAAAGGTGAAATGTTAAGTATGGAACCTAAAGGTGAACGAATGATAATTAAATTTAATATTCCATCTAGAGGTATTATTGGTTTGAGAAATCAGTTACTTACAGCAACAGCTGGTGAAGCTATTATGAGTCACCGATTTTTAGAATACCAGCCTTTTAAAGGAGAAATACCAGGTCGTTTGAGTGGCTCGTTAATTTCTATGGAAAACGGTAAAGCAATTCCTTATTCAATCGATAAATTGCAAGAAAGAGGAAAATTCTTTGTCGATCCAAATGAAGATATTTATGAAGGTCAAGTAATTGGTGAAAATTCACGTGGCGATGATATGGTAGTTAATGTTACAAAAACTAAAAAATTAACCAATGTTCGTTCTTCTGGTGCCGATGACAAAGCACGAATTATTCCTGCGATTAAATTTTCTTTAGAAGAAGCTTTAGAATATATTCAAAAAGATGAATACGTAGAAGTTACTCCAAAATCGTTACGTTTAAGAAAAATTTATCTTAATGAAAATGATAGAAAAAGATTTAAAATAGAATAATAAAATCTATAGTAAACAAAAAAGGTTGCACTAAAAAAATAGACTGCAACCTTTTTTATTTCGATTAAAAAAATTAAATACGTTTTAACTGTTCTTTCATCATAGTCATTTGCTCTTTAAGCATACCTTGTTTGTCAAGCTTTTTTACTTCGGCTAATAAGTTTGTGGCTTCAATTTTTCTTCTTCTAGAAAGAGCAATTCCAGCAAGATTTAATTTGGCAATAGCCAAATCTACATCCATATTTAACCCAAGTTCGATAGCTTTTTTAAAGAATTTTTCCGATTGATTTAAATTGGTTTGAGAAACCATTAAACCTTGCATATAGTTGTAGTAGCCTTGTTGCTTTTTTACTAACGCTTTTTCTGGATTTGTAATTTTTAACAGCCATTTTTTTGCACCATCAAAATTTTGCTTTCTAAGCTCAAAAAAGGCAAGAAGTATAAGTTCGTTTCTATAATATAAAAAAATAGGAATAGCCATTAATAGAATTAAAAAAATTCCGTTTCCAATATTCCCTTCCGAGAATTGCCATACAGACAAAGCAACCAATATACCTGCAAAAACAAGCTTTATATTTTTATTAAACATAAGTAGTAAAATTTTGTTTGCAAATGTAATAAAATCAATTAAAAATATTTTTAAAAAAGTGCTTGCGAGAAAAAAAAAGGTTTGTATATTTGCACTCGGTTTTAAACAAGCCGAATTAGTTATTAATAATTCACGATTTTAAAGATAAAGAACAATGAGCAAAAGAACGTTTCAACCATCAAAAAGAAAAAGAAGAAATAAACACGGGTTTATGGAAAGAATGGCTACTGCAAATGGTAGAAAAGTCCTTGCTCGTCGTCGTGCAAAAGGAAGACACAAATTGAGTGTTTCTTCTGAACCAAGACACAAAAAATAATGAATTTATATCATTAATATAAAGCCGTTACTTCTATAAGTAACGGCTTTTTTTATAACCTTATTATTTCTAGTTCTAAATTTTGTTCATAAAATTTAATAATTTGTAGAACTCATACAACTTTTTTATAAAGAAACATATTACTTTTAACACACAACAACACAACATTATGCCAAAAAACAATCACATCAAATCGGTACTTATTATTGGTTCTGGGCCAATAGTTATAGGCCAAGCGTGCGAGTTTGATTATTCAGGATCTCAGTCGGCACGGTCATTAAGAGAAGAAGGAATTGAAGTAACACTTATCAATTCTAATCCAGCAACGATTATGACAGATCCAAGTATGGCAGACCATATTTACCTAAAGCCATTAACTACAAAGTCTATTATAGAAATATTAAAAGAACAACCACAAATTGATGCAGTTTTGCCAACTATGGGTGGGCAAACGGCTTTAAATCTTTGTCTTGAAGCCGAAGAAAAAGGGATTTGGAATGATTTTGGAGTCCAACTTATTGGCGTTGATATCAATGCTATAAATATTACCGAAGACCGAGATCAATTTAAAAATTTATTGCAAAAAATAGGTATTCCTTTTGCTCCAGCCAAAACTGCCAATTCCTTTTTAAAGGGTAAAGAAATAGCACAAGAATTTGGATTTCCTTTGGTCATTCGTCCTTCATTTACTTTGGGAGGAACAGGAGCCGCTTTTGTACATAAAAAAGAAGATTTCGACGAATTGCTTACACGCGGACTAGAAGCTTCTCCTATACACGAGGTACTTATTGATAAAGCATTACTAGGTTGGAAAGAGTACGAACTCGAACTATTGCGAGATAGTAATGACAATGTGGTTATTATTTGTACGATAGAAAACATGGATCCAATGGGTATCCATACTGGCGATTCGATTACTGTAGCGCCTGCTATGACTTTGAGCGATACTACCTTTCAAAAAATGCGTGATATGGCTATATTGATGATGCGTTCTATTGGAAATTTTGCAGGAGGTTGTAATGTTCAATTTGCTGTTTCTCCCGACGAGAACGAAGATATTGTGGCTATAGAAATTAATCCAAGGGTTTCACGTTCTTCAGCATTAGCTTCAAAAGCAACAGGATACCCTATTGCCAAAATAGCAACCAAATTAGCTTTAGGATACACGCTAGACGAACTTCAAAATCAAATTACAAAGTCTACTTCAGCTTTATTTGAACCTACGCTAGACTATGTTATAGTTAAAATTCCTCGATGGAACTTTGATAAGTTTGAAGGTTCCGATAGAACACTTGGTTTACAAATGAAGTCGGTAGGAGAAGTAATGGGAATAGGGCGTTCTTTTCAAGAAGCATTGCACAAAGCAACACAATCATTAGAAATAAAAAGAAATGGTCTTGGTGCCGATGGAAAAGGCTATAAAAACTACGAACAAATTATAGAAAAGCTTACACATGCAAGTTGGGATCGTGTTTTTGTTATTTATGATGCTATACAAATGGGAATTCCAATTTCTAGAATTCATGACATCACAAAAATTGATGTATGGTTTTTAAAACAATTTGAAGAACTACATTTGCTAGAAAAAGAAATATCCAATTATACCAAAGAAAATTTACCCAAAGAACTATTGCTTCTAGCAAAACAAAAAGGTTACGGCGATAGACAAATTGCACACATGCTAAAATGTTTGGAAAGCGAAGTTTACCAACTCCGAAAAGAACAACAAATAAAAAGGGTTTATAAGTTGGTTGATACTTGTGCCGCAGAATTTAAAGCACAAACACCTTATTACTACTCTACTTTTGAAACAGAAATTACAAAGCCTGATGGTTCAAATTATGTATCGAATGAAAGTGTGGTTTCTGATAAAAGAAAGATTGTAGTTTTAGGTTCAGGGCCCAATAGAATAGGACAGGGTATAGAATTTGATTATTCTTGTGTGCATGGGGTTTTGGCAGCCAAAGAGTGTGGTTACGAAACCATTATGATAAATTGTAACCCCGAAACAGTTTCTACAGATTTTGATACAGCCGATAAGCTATATTTTGAACCTGTTTTTTGGGAACATATATACGATATTATTCAGCACGAAAAACCAGAAGGTGTTATCGTACAATTAGGCGGGCAAACAGCACTTAAACTAGCTGAAAAGCTTTCAAAATATGGCGTAAAAATACTAGGAACTTCTTTTGATGCTCTAGATTTGGCAGAAGATAGAGGTCGTTTCTCAGAATTATTAACCCAATTAAATATCCCTTTTCCAAAATTTGGAGTAGCAGAAAATGCAGAACAAGCCGTAAATCTGGCAGATTCATTAGATTTTCCTTTGTTGGTAAGACCATCTTATGTATTGGGAGGTCAGGGTATGAAAATTGTAATTAATAAGCAAGAATTAGAAGAGCATGTTATCGAAATTCTTAAACATATTCCAAACAATAAACTCTTGCTCGATCATTATTTAGATGGCGCCATAGAAGCAGAAGCCGATGCTATTTGCGATGGAGAAAATGTGTATATTATTGGTATTATGGAACATATAGAGCCTTGTGGCATACACTCCGGCGATAGCAATGCTACTTTACCACCATTTAATCTAGGCGAATTTGTTTTGGCTCAAATTAAAGAATATACACAACGCATTGCTATTGCTTTAAAAACAGTGGGTTTAATCAATATTCAATTTGCTATAAAAGACGATACAGTTTATATTATCGAAGCAAATCCTAGAGCATCACGTACCGTTCCATTTATAGCCAAAGCCTATCAAGAACCTTATGTAAACTATGCTACCAAAGTTATGCTTGGCAAAAATAAGGTAACAGATTTTGAGTTTAAACCCAAACTGAAAGGATTTGCAATAAAGCAACCTGTTTTTTCTTTCAATAAATTTCCTAATGTAAATAAGGCGCTTGGGCCAGAAATGAAATCTACAGGCGAAAGTATTTTGTTTATAGATGATTTAAGAGATGATGCTTTTTACGATTTGTATTCAAGAAGAAAAATGTATCTCAGTAAATAAAAAAATATAATTTTACCAAAAACATCTGCTTTATGAAAATAGAGTAGATGTTTTTATTTTTAATCAAAATAACCGTTAATTTGTAAAAATTGATACATTAAAATGGCATTACGAAAAAGATTACATATTAGAATAAAATCACAGCAAAACACAGGTTTTGGTTCTAATGCAGCTAGTTACGGAGGTAGATTTATTTCAAAAAATGGATATGCTAATGTAAGAAAATCTGGGGTTGGTTTTTTTGATAGTATAAGTTGGTATCACACGATGCTTAACATACCGCGTTGGAAATTTATGTTCATCATATTATTGTTCTATTTTTTAGTAAATTGTTTTTTTGCAACACTTTATCTTCTTATAGGTATTGAACATTTAGATGGTGCTCGAGTTTATACGCCTTGGGATAAGTTTGGTCAAGCCTTTTTCTTTAGTATTCAAACACTTACTACAGTTGGTTATGGACATATAAGTCCAACAGGTTTTTTTGCTAGTATGGTAGCTGCTGTAGAAGCTCTTTTTGGATTACTGAGTTTTGCCATAGCAACGGGTTTGTTTTATGGAAGATTTAGTATGCCTAAAGCACATATATTATTTTCAAAAGAAGCTCTTATAGCTCCCTACAAAGAAAACCAAAAGGCCTTAATGATACGTTTAACTCCTTACAAAAATGCAAATTTAACAGATGTAGAAGCTCGATTTACACTAGGTATACAAGCGCAAGAAAGTAGAGGGTCTTCAAATCAGTTTTATAATTTAGAATTGGAGTTGGATAAAATTAATTCTTTAAATTTAAGTTGGACTTTAGTGCATCCAATTACGATAGATAGCCCTTTGTACGAATTTACAGAGCAAGATTATGCAAGTATTAAAGGAGAGTTAATTGTTTTTATAAAAGCGTTTGATGATATGTTTAGTAATACTGTGGTTAAAAGAACTTCATACACGTTTGACGAGTTTGTTTATGGAGCTAAATTTGAACCTATGTTTTCTAGAAATGAAGATAATACCAAAACGATACTTCATATAGACAAGTTAAATGCTTATCAAAAAGTTGAGCTATAAAAAAATCGGCATTAGCCGATTTTTTTATACTTAAAATGAAATAATTTATTTAGCAATATTTACAGCTCTAGTTTCTCTAATTACTGTAATTTTTACTTGACCTGGATAAGTCATTTCAGTTTGAATTTTTTGAGAAATGTCAAATGATAAATTTGCTGCCATTTCATCAGATACTTTTTCGCTTTCTACAATAACTCGTAATTCTCTACCTGCTTGAATAGCATAGGCATTTTTAACACCTTGAAATCCAAAAGCTATATCTTCTAAATCTTTTAAACGTTGTATATAAGAATCAAGAACTTGTCTACGAGCGCCTGGTCTAGCACCCGAAATAGCATCACATACTTGAATAATTGGAGAAATAAGAGACTTCATTTCTATTTCGTCGTGGTGCGCTCCAATGGCATTGCAAACTTCTTCTTTTTCGCCGTATTTTTCAGCCCATTGCATACCCAATAGCGCATGTGGTAAATCGCTTTCTGTTTCTGGAACTTTTCCTATATCGTGCAATAATCCAGCACGTTTAGCAAGTTTTACATTCAAGCCTAATTCTGCTGCCATAATACCACAAAGTTTTGCAACTTCACGAGAGTGTTGTAATAAATTTTGACCATAAGATGAACGGTATTTCATTCTACCTATAGTTTTTATTAACTCAGGGTGTAAACCATGAATACCTAAATCTATAACAGTACGTTTACCAACTTCAATAATTTCTTCTTCAATTTGTTTAGAAGTTTTTGCTACAACTTCTTCAATACGTGCTGGATGAATACGTCCGTCAGTAACAAGTTTGTGAAGTGATAATCGTGCTATTTCTCTACGCACAGGGTCAAAGCAAGATAAAATAATCGCTTCTGGAGTATCATCTACAATAATTTCTACACCTGTTGCCGCTTCTAGCGCACGAATATTTCTACCTTCACGCCCAATAATTCTACCTTTTACATCATCAGATTCTATATTAAATACCGATACACAATTTTCTACAGCTTCTTCTGTACCAACTCTTTGTATAGTATTAATAATTACTTTTTTGGCCTCTTGTTGTGCTGTCAATTTGGCTTCTTCAAGAGTATCTTGAATAAATGCCATTGCTTTAGTTTTTGCTTCAGCTTTAAGACTTTCAACCAATTGTTCTTTTGCTTCGTCTGCAGATAGACCAGAAATATGCTCCAATTGCTCTACTTGTTGCTTATGAAGTTTTTCAATTTCTTGTCCTTTCTTATCTAAAATTTCAATTTTTTGCTGATATTCGGCAGTTTTTGCTTCAAATTCATCATTTACTTTTTTGGCTTTAGACAATTCGTTTGAAACTTGCGATTCTTTATCTCGCGTGCGTTTTTCTACTTCGGCAATTTTTTTCTCTCTAGATAATATTACTTGCTCGTGCTCGGCTTTAAGTTCTATAAACTTTTCTTTTGCCTGCAACATTTTTGCTTGCTTAGTGTTTTCTGCTTGCGAGGTTGCCTCTTTCAATATTGAAGCGGCTTCTTTTTTGGCGTTTTTAATCATGTTAGAAACATTGCTTTTTTCTAGCATTTTTGCAATGCCAAATCCAGCTCCAATTCCAACAACAATTCCAATAATTATACTTAGTACATCCATAATAATAAAAAAAATTATATAAAAAAAGCCTACATTAATAGTATGAATAAACTCGAATAGACAAGTTTTGAGCTAACTCGCTGTTCAAGTTTTCGTGTACAAGCACGACATACTTTAGTAGCGACGATTTACTCATTTTAATTTGTTAGTGTTGAGTTTATCAATAAGTAACTAATGTAGGCAGTCTTTTTAGTCTATTTCTAAGAACGTGATTTTATTTTTCGAGATAATTACCCAATAAATCATTCAATTTTATGAGTTTTTCTAATGCTTCTGTTTGATCGGCATCAGATTTTATATTGCTTTGCTCTACTTGAGAGGCAAATTGTAAAGCACACATGGCTAAAACATCTTGCTTGTCGCGTACCGCATAATTTTCTTCAAATTGCTTAATCATACTATCAATTTTTTTAGATGCACTACGCAATCCTTCTTCTTGAGAGGCATCTACAGTAAGAGGGTAAACTCTATCAGCAATTGATATTTTTATTTTAAGCTTTTCCATTCATTTTATTGAGATAATTGCGCTATGCAATAATCTATTTCTCTAATTAATGAATTTATTTTGAGCTTTGTATCTCGTTTATATTCTTCACTGCCCAATAATGCACTTGCCATTTTGATGTGTTCTAATTCCTTTTGAAGAGAATTTTTTTCTTCTTCTTGGGTTTTAAGTAATAAAATAGATTGATCTAGTTTGCGTTCTAAGTCTTCATTTTTTGCTTCCAACTGCTTAATTTTATGAAGCATTTTGGCAATTTTTTGTTCAAGAGCACTAACTATTTCTACAATTTTACTCATCAAAGGTAATTTACATTACTTTATCTTACAAAAGTAGAATTCCTATTTTATTAAAACAAACGTTTTGATAAAAAATTGTGTAAAATTAAAATATTTAACTATGGTTTTGTCATTCAACGTTTTAACTTGCAAGTTGTTGGGTCTTCTTTTGTAGCTTGTAAAGATTTAGTACTTTTACAGCCAAACAAAAATTTTATGAAAAAAGCAATTTTATTAGCCCTATTTTTTACTGTAGTATCATTTTCTCAAACCAATTATCCTCAAGATTATTTTATCGCTCCATTAGATATTCCTATGCAACTTTCGGGAAATTTTGGAGAACTTCGCCCCAATCATTTTCATGCTGGATTTGATTTTAAAACCAATCAAAAAGAAGGTTTAAATGTATATGCTACCGCAGATGGATATGTTTCTAGAATAAAAGTTTCAACAGCAGGTTATGGAAAAGCAATATATGTTTCACATCCAAATGGTTATACTACAGTTTATGGGCATTTACAACGCTATCAAGGTAAAATACAAGACAAAGTAATAGAGTTGCAGTACAAAGCTCAAGATTATGAAGTTGAAGCTTTTTTTAAACCAGGCGAAATCCCTGTAAAACAAGGTGATATTATTGGTATATCGGGTAATACAGGTGGGTCTGAAGGGCCACATTTGCATTATGAAATTAGAAACTCAAAAACCGAAAAAATAATAAACCCGTTGTTTTTTGGTTATAAATTAAAGGATACAAAAAAGCCTATTGTAAATACGTTGTTGGTTTATCCTTTAGATAAAAATTCGGTAGTTAATGAATCAAAACGTCCTATTGCATTAAGTTTATCGTTGCAAGAAGACGGTACATACATCGCACAAAAAGTTATGGCAACGGGCAAAATAGGTTTTGCAATTTCGTCTTATGATACAGATGATGTTTCGTATAATGCCAATGGGACTTACAAAACAACATTGTCTTCCAACGGAAAAGATGTTTTTGGGTATGAGTTTGATGAGATGGCTTTTGATGAAGCTCGATATGTAAATGCTTTAATAGACTATGGCAGATATAAAAAAATGAAACAACGCATACAACGTTTGTTTATGACATTGCCATACAATTGGGAAAACATTAAAAGCAATATTAATAATGGAGTTTTTGATGTAACCCCAAATTTAACCGATGTGAAAAAAATTACAGTATATGATTATGTAGGTAATAAAACAGAAATATTTGTGCCTGTAGCATATTCGAGTAATCAAGCAAAAATTCCTTCTGATGTAAAAACAACAAAATATTTTGTAAAAGCAAAAACAGATGCTCTTTTTGAAAAAGATAATATTTCGGTATATTTTCCAGCAAATACTTTTTATGAAGATTTTTATTTAAACTTTGATGTAAAGGGTAATACTTTGTATTTACACGAAGATATTGTTCCAACACACAATAATTTTACCATAACATTTGATAATATAAATTTACCTGATTCAGAAAAAAATAAATCATTTATAGCTATGGTTGTAAATGGAAAACAACAATATTATACAACAAAACGCGACGGTTCTACGTTTTCTTGTAAATCAAAATTATTAGGGCAATATACTATTGCAAAAGATACGATAGCTCCAAAAATTACAATAGCCAAGAGTATAGAAAACAAATGGATTACCAACCAAAAAAGTATTACCCTTACTATTTCTGATGATTTTTCGGGTGTGAAAAAATTTGATGGTTATATAAACGATAAGTGGGTTTTGTTTGAATATGAACCCAAAACCAAAAAAATCATGCATCAATTTGTAGACGAAAATTTAAAAGAAGGATTAAACAAATTAAAAGTTGTAGTTGCCGATAATGTGGGAAATTCTGCTACCTTTGAAACACAATTTAATAGAAGTCAAAAGAAATAAGTTTTGAAAAATATATTTTTTATATTCCTATTATTAGGGATTGTAACAACATCAAATGCACAAACCGCAAGGATAAAAGGAATTGTACTCGATGAGAATAAGCAACCTGTAGAAGGTGTTAATGTAAGTATACAAAACCGTTCTACTACTACAAATGCCTATGGATTTTATGCTTTAGTGATTCCTGCAAATCAAAAAGTAGTGGTTGTTTACAGCCATGTTGCTTTTAAAAATATAACCGCAACAATTACATTAAAAAGCAATGAAGATTACGAGTTTAATCCTGAAATAAAATCGAAAGAAGAACAGTTAGGCGATGTAATTGTAGTGAGTAATAAAAAACGAATTCAAGGCATTACCACTATTTCTCCAGAAGTAATTAGAAAAATTCCAAGTGCCAACCCTGGTGTAGAAAGTATTTTAAAACTGATGAATGGCGTTACTTCTCATAGTGAATTGAGTTCGCAATACTCCGTGAGAGGAGGAAATTACGATGAGAATTTGGTATATGTAAATGAAGTTGAAGTGTATAGACCTTTTCTTATTCGTTCTGGACAACAAGAAGGACTTAGTTTTACAAACACCGATTTGGTTCAAAATGTAGATTTTTCAGCCGGAGGATTTCAAGCAAAATATGGCGATAAGTTATCTTCTGTACTCGATATTACGTATAAAAAGCCAACCAAATTTGGCGCTTCGTTAGAAGCTAGTTTGCTTGGTGCCAATGCTTCTGTAGAAGGGGTTTCAAAAAATCAAAAACTTAGCGCTATTGCGGGTTTACGCTACAGAGACAATTCGTTGTTTGTAAATAGCCAGCAAACAGAAACAAATTACAAACCATCATTTGCCGATTTTCAAACCAATATTACCTATTACTCTTCTACCAAGTGGCAATGGAATTTTTTAGGAAATTTATCGCAAAACACCTACAATTACCAGCCTACTACTAGACAAACAAATTTTGGAACAGTAAGCGAACCAATTGCTTTACTTGTGTATTACGAAGGACAAGAAAAAGACAAATACACCACGTATTTTGGTGCGATAAAATCGACTTATCAAGCTTCAGAAAACAATATATATCGATTTATTGCTTCTGCCTATCATACTCAAGAGCAAGAACATTTTGATATTGATGCTTCCTATTATTTAGGCGAAGTAGATACAAGTTTGGGTTCTGAAAATTTTGGAAATGTAAATTACAGTAGAGGTATAGGTTCTCAGCTTACGCATGCTAGAAACAACCTAGACGCAGTAATTGTAAATGCAGAAGTAAAAGGTACAAACTATATTAAAGAAAAAAAGTACCAATTTGATTGGGGTGTAAAATATACTCACGAAAGTATTCGAGATAGAATAGTAGAATGGGAAGTAATAGATTCGGCAGGTTTTTCGCTTAACAACCCTATTTTAGAGCTACCTGTAAACCATCAACCTTATCAACCTTATACAGGTCCTTTGGTTCCTTATCAAAATGTACGAGCTACCAACTTTGTTGATATTAACAGGTTTTCAGGGTATGCGCAAGTCTATTCAAAATACAATATAGGCGAGCATCAACTGTTTATTACCGCAGGTTTACGAGCTCAGCAATGGTTGGTTTCGGGCGATAAAATTACAGATGCTCAAAGCCAAACCGTAATAAGTCCAAGAGCACAATTTACACTCAAGCCCAATTGGGAAAAAGATATGCTGTTTAGATTTTCTACAGGATATTACTATCAACCGCCATTTTATAGAGAATTGCGTGCTATTGATGGAGTAGTTTTACCTAATGTAAAAGCTCAAAAATCAATTCATTTTCTATTGGGTAACGATTATGGTTTTAAAATGTGGAATAGAAAATTCAAATTTGTTTCCGAAGCCTATTACAAAACCATTTCAGATGTAAATGCCTACACGCTTGATAATGTAAGAATACGTTATCAGGCTAATAATGATACAAAAGCTTATGCTTATGGTTTTGATTGCCGATTGAATGGAGAGTTTGTACCCGGTACAGAATCGTGGTTTAGTTTTGGCTATATGAAAACAGAAGAAAATCAAGCCGACAAAGGATATATTGCAAGACCAACCGATCAAAGACTTAAATTTGGCATCTTGTTTCAAGATTATATGCCTAATATTCCTAGCGTAAAATTGTACCTCAATTTAGTGTACAATACAGGTTTACCTGGTGGTTCTCCATCTTATGCTAATGTGTATGATTACCAAGGACGATTACGAGATTATAGACGTGCAGATGTAGGTTTTTCTTATGTTTTTACAGAAAAAAATCAAGAGCGTCCACAAGGGCATTGGCTTAAAAAGTTTAAAGATTTGTCTTTAGGTTTGGAAGTGTTTAATTTATTTAACAATCTTAATGCTATTACCAATACATGGGTTCGTGATGCGTATACAAAAAATCAATACGCCATACCCAATTACATGACCATGAGGGTTTTTAATATAAAACTTACCGCAAGATTGTAAAAATTGTATCTTTGAAAAAAATAAATGGTATGAAGAATTTAGTTTTAGCACTAACACTGTTTTTAGCACTAGCATCTTGTAAACAAGAAAAAGAAGTGCCCAAAGTGCGTTATTCATCAGAAAAAAAAGACTCAAAACCCATTATAGATAGTGCCGATTTGCAAGTTTCGGATTTACCTATAGAATTTCCTAATACAGATGTGTTAGTTTTTCCAGTAGGAAATGTAAATTTTGTTTCTAGAGATAGCAAAATAGGTTCTGAGACAAGTTCAAAATCTTATTCTACCCAAAGTTTTAACGTGTCAAATTATAATGATTTTGAAATTACAGGATATTTAACAAATTTAAAATTTCAAAAACAAAATACAGATTCTTTAGAGGTATTAACCAATAAGTCTTTGCTTATAGAATCGGTTACTTATTTAAAAAACTTTGCTGATAAAAGTAATAAGAAAATTCTTTTATATTCTTTGGCAGATGCAGATACCAATCAGGACAACGCGATAGACCAAGACGATATAAAATCTATTTACGCGAGTGATATATACGGTAAAGGGTTTCAAAAATTATCTCCCGATCTGCAAGAAGTAATCGATTGGAATGTTCTAGAAGGAATAAAAAGGCTTTATTTTAGAACCATTGAAGATTTTAATAAAAATGGTGCTTTTGATGCTAAAGATAAAGTGCATTATTTTTATGTAGATTTAATGCAAAAAGAATTAAAGGCAGTAGAATATAAACCCATATAGGTTTTTCGGAATATTGCCGGGAATTATTTAAAATAAAAAAGCGTAACTTATACACTATGTATTGGTTACGCTTTTTTTGTGTGACCACGATGGGATTCGAACCCATACGCCTTGCAGCACCACCCCCTCAAGATGGCGAGTCTACCAATTTCTCCACGTGGCCGTGAAAAATAAAAAAAGTTAAACATTGCTGTTTAACTTTTGTGACCCCGCTGGGGCTCGAACCCAGGACCCCTACATTAAAAGTGTAATGCTCTACCAACTGAGCTACGGAGTCAGTGCTAATACGATAAAAATTTGTGACCCCGCTGGGGCTCGAACCCAGGACCCCTACATTAAAAGTGTAATGCTCTACCAACTGAGCTACGGAGTCAAATCATTATCTTATTGCGGGTGCAAATATAAGAGGTTATTATTGATTTTTCAAAGGAATTTTATCTTAAATTTATATTTTTTTTAAAAATAATTATAAGCATTTATTTTACAGATATTTATCTATGAAAAAAATAGTATTATTAGGCTATATGGGCTCAGGGAAATCAACAATTGGTAGTGCATTAGCCTCAGCTATTGGTTTACCTTATTTAGATTTAGATCATCAAATAGAACAATTAAGTCAAAAAACAGTCTCAGAAATTTTTGAAACTAAAGGCGAAATTTATTTTAGAAGATTAGAAAGCCAACTATTTAATGAACTTTTAAATAACAATGAAAACTTTGTATTGAGTTTAGGAGGAGGAACTCCTTGTTATTACAATCATGATGATTTATTACAAAAAGACGGTGTAACGTCTATATATCTTAAGGTAAGTGTGCCTATTTTGTATCAAAGGCTTTTAAAAGAAAAAGAGCAAAGACCTCTACTAGCTCGTTTAGATGATGAAGAATTGCAAGAATTTATAGCTAAACATTTATTTGAAAGAGAGCCCTATTATAGAAAAGCAAAACACATTATAAATTGTAATGATATTTCTGTAGCAAATATCGTATCTGAAATTGAGAATAAATTAAGATAAATAACAAGTAATTGTGTTATCTTCTGTGCAAACAACCGAAACATGTTCTTGAGTAGAGGTAGATAAAGATAAACCTTTAAAATCTGCTTTAACAGGGTATTTTTTATGACTTCTATCTACTAAAACAGCTGTTTTTATAGTTTTGGTAGGAACATTCAAAAAATGCTTTACCGCATATATAAGTGTAGAGCCCGAGTTTAGTACATCATCTACTATGATAATATTTTTTGAGGCATATGTTTCGGTAGATAGTGAGGTAGTTATTTCTTGCAGAGGATTTAGTTTATTTAGTTTTATTTCGCAATAAGAAATTTTTAGCGAACTTATTTCTTCTAAATTCTTGCCAATTTGTTTTGCTACCAAAAATCCGTTATCTGCAATTCCTGCAATAATGAGTTCATCTTCATTACAAAAAGCTTCGTAAATTTGGTATGCCATACGTTCTAATTTACGATTGGATTGTTCTGGTGTTATAATAATTTGCACAATAATTATTTTTTTATAAAATTAATAAATACTTCGTTATTCATGCGTGGTTTGATAGAATTGTAGCAATCTTCCAATGTTTTTATCGTAAAAAAATTAGAAAATAACTTAACATATTCTTGTTTGCTACCGCCAAAAGGAGGCCCAGACTCAGTAAGTGGAAATTGAAATAATAAACCAACTAATTTTCCATGCTCGGTTAATAAACTATGTGCTTTTTCTACATATTTTTCTCTTAACTTAGGGTCTAAGGCGCAAAAAAAGGTTTGTTCTAAAATTAAGTCGAATTGCTCTTGGTGTTCAAAAAAATCTTGTTCAATCAAATTTTTTGAAAAAGCCTTTTTTACTCTTCGTGCGATGTTTTCGAGTGGTTGTTGTGCTATGTCTAATACGTACACATTGCGAAATCCTTTTGAAATAAGGTATTCAAATTCGTATCCGTTGCCAGCACCAGGTATTAAAATTTTGGTGTCTTTATTTTCTAGTTGATCAATATACTCTTTTAATGGCGTGGTAATTGCGCCAGTATCCCAGCCAACTTCATTTTCCTTGTATCTACTTTCCCAATATTCTTTATTCAGCTTCGTCATTTTCTGTGGTTATATATTCCATATTGTCTAAATCTCTTCTGTCTTTTTTGGTAGGTCTTCCTTCTCCAAATTTTCGATAATGTTGTTTGGATAGTTTGAGTAGCTCTAGATGTGCAAAAGCTTCTTCTGGAGTTTCATCTTTTCTGTAAATATCTACCAATTTTGCACCTACACGATTGTCAGGTATGTCTAAAACCCTAATTGTATAAGTAATTTGGTCTTTTCTAAAACTTATTTTATCGCCTGCAAAAACTTCTCGAGACGCTTTTACCACTTGGTCATTTACAGAAACTTGATTTTTTTGACAAGCTTGTGTAACCATAGTACGGGTTTTGTAATACCTTACACACCATAAATATTTGTCTACTCTCATAAAAAGTTCTAAAAAACCGTTAATTTGTTTACAAAAATAAATCAATATTGTATCTTGCGCTAAATTTTTTACAATGAAAAAAATATTTTTTGTTTTAGTCCTTTCTATTTCGGCTCTATCAACCATTTCTTGCAAAAAAGATGATGGTACAGAAGTAACTCCAATTCGAGACTATGCAGAGCAATACGCTACCGACAAAACGGCTATAGATAATTTTTTGCGTACCCACTCTATGGCTGTAGATGCCAATTATAATGTAACTTTTGCCGATGTAACAGAAAATGCTCCCAATTGTATTAAGTTGCAAACTCAATACCCACTACAAGAGCGAACAGTAGATGAAGATGGCATTACATATAAATTTCCATATATTGTATTTAATGAAGGTTCTCAAAGACGACCTACAGCAGTCGATTCTGTATTGGTTTCTTATAGAGGAGTAACTTTGGATAATGTACAATTTGACAAAGCAGATTCTCCATTATGGTTTAAGTTGGGTGAGAATGTAATTACAGGTTGGGGACATATATTTCCTGCTTTTAAAACAGGTACTTATACTGATATGGTTAGTGAAACATTGTTTTCTAATTATGGTGCAGGTGTGTTTTTTCTACCTTCTGGTTTGGCTTATTATAACTATGGAAGTGCTAGTATTGGAGCTTATCAACCTATTATTTTTAATGTAAAGCTTTATGAATTAAGGTATCGAGATCACGATGCAGATGGTGTTTTATCAAAAAATGAAATTCCTGCTTCGTCTTCATCAGATATTTTTTACAGCCCATCTAGTTACGACTCAGATGGCGATGGAGTACCCAATATGTATGATATAGATGATGATGGCGATAAAATTCAAACTAAATTTGAAATTCACAAAGATTCATCTGGAAATATTATTTTTGAAGACTGTGATGGCGATGGTATCCCTAATTACCTCGATCCTGATAAATGTTTATAAAACAAAAAAATCCCGAAAGGCTCTAGTTTTTCGGGATTTTTTAGCATTAAATTGTATTTATTTTCTTGCTATTACTTTATTACAAGCTTCTACAATTGCTTCGTTATTTAATTTGTACTTCTCCATTAATTGTTCGGGAGTACCGCTTTCGCCAAACGAATCTTTAACAGCTACAAATTCTTGAGGTTTTGGATTGTTTAGTGCTAAAACACGCGAAACGCTTTCGCCTAAGCCTCCTAACATATTGTGTTCTTCGGCAGTAACTATACAACCTGTTTTTGCAACCGATTGTAGTATGGCATTTTCATCTAATGGTTTTATAGTATGAATATTGATTACTTCGGCCGAAATACCTTGTTCTTCTAGCTTTTCGGCAGCAATTAACGCTTCCCACACCAAATGACCTGTAGCTACAATGGTTACATCTGTACCTTCGTTAAGCAATATTGCTTTTCCAATAACAAAAGGTTCGTCTGCTGGAGTAAAATTGGGTACAACTGGTCGTCCAAAACGTAAATAGGCTGGCCCATGATGATCTGCCAAGGCTATAGTAGCCGCTTTGGTTTGGTTGTAATCGCAGGTGTTTATAACGGTCATACCCGGTAGCATTTTCATGAGGCCAATATCTTCTAATATTTGATGCGTAGCACCATCTTCGCCAAGGGTTAATCCAGCATGAGAGGCACATATTTTAACATTTTTATCGGAGTACGCCACACTTTGACGTATTTGATCGTAAACTCTACCTGTTGAAAAATTGGCAAATGTACCTGTAAAAGGTATTTTACCGCCTATGGTTAATCCGGCTGCAATACCAATCATATTGGCTTCTGCAATACCTATTTGAAAAAATCTGTCGGGGTGATTTTTTTTGAAGTCATCAAGTTTTAGAGAACCTATTAAATCGGCACAAAGTGCTACGACATTTTCATTTTTTTGTCCTAACTCGGTCATTCCTGCTCCAAAACCCGATCGAGTGTCTTTGCTTCCTGTGTTGGTGTATTTTTTCATGTAATATTTTGTGTTAAATTATAGTATAGATATATTATTTAATATTTTAGGTCTATATCAAAATTTATCTTTCTAATTTTTATAAGTTCGTTTGTATAAACGTGTTTGTTCTCGAAAGTTATTTTAATTTTTTTGGGTAATCTGTTTTGAAAGTATTCTAATTTATCAATATTATAAGAGGGTGCATCTACATAATAATTATGAGTAAAAAAAGAGTATTCCTCCATAGATTTATCAAAAGTGCATTCTACGACAACTTTTTTATTTGGTTTTGAATTTAATTTTCTTGTTACAGTTTTTGCTGTTTGTTCATTCTCTAAAAAAGTTTCATTATATTCATAAGTATAGATGTCATCATTTGTAAGATGAGCTTTACTTTCACGTTTTTCTACTAATGAATTTGAAATAATTTTAGGTATTGAATTAGATGAGTCATCTTTTGAAATTTCATATAGTAACACAATAATTTCAGATTTATTTAAATTATTTAAATAACATTTTTTTTCATTTTTAGCATTATTGGTTGCTATTCTTCCAGTAATACTATAGCTATTATCTTTGGAGTTAATAAAATAAAAATCTATACCATATGTATTTTGAAACTCATAATAAGTATCAAAATGATAGGTTTGAGAAAAACAATTTGTAGTAATGAAAAAGGCTAAAAGTTTAAGTAAACTATTCATAATCTATCGTAATTAAATTTTTTGGAGCTATATGTAAAGTAAAATTTGTACTGTAACAATTTGTTATTTCTGTAATTATTTTACTTTGATTTTCATTTATGTAAATGATTTTTTTAAGATTATCTTTTTTATCAAATAAAATGCTAGGATTACTTTTTGCTAACCTATTTTTAATGCTAGTAAGTGTATTGTCTTCTATTGTAGGGTCATTTTGAATAAAAACATATTGAAATTCGTTTAGTATTTTCTTTCTCTTATTATTTTTAAAATGTTTAATACGAACAACCAATTCATTACTTATAGTATCTCTATTAAAAGTAGTTTCTGTATGTGGAATTTGAGTGATTTTTTTTTCGCTCGATATCTTTATGTTTGTATCATTGAATAACAATTGGTTAAGTTGTTTTTCAGAATTTATAAACCCTTGAAATGAAAAAGGAATTGTCTTATCTATACTTTTATCAATAAAAAAAGCTAAGTTTATAGAATTATCAATGATTAGCTCGTAAGAAGCATCTATGGAGTTTGAAAACTTTAATTTTACACCTTTTTTTCTTGTTAAAGCACTATTTTCCAAGCTTAATTGGGCTTTATCAAAATGATATTTAAGCGTGTCATTTTGCGAAAAAACAACGTTCCCAATAATAAAGAATAATAAAAAGACATTTTTTTTCATTAATAATCGCCCAAAGTTTCTGGATTTTGTTCTAAGGCTTTGGCTAGTTGTTCATCGCTAGGAGCTTTTCCGTGCCAAGCATGTGTATGCATCATAAAGTCTACACCATTACCCATTTCGGTGTGGAGTAATACACATATAGGTTTTCCATTACCTGTTTTTTCTTTGGCAAGATTCATACCTGTACTAATAGCTTCAATACTATTACCTTGTTCTATCTCTACCACTTCCCAATCAAAAGCTTCAAATTTTGCTTTAAGATTTCCGAGAGATAATACATCTTTTGTAGAGCCGTCTATTTGTTGCCCATTGTAGTCTACAGTAGCAATAATGTTATCTACACCTTTTGCTGCGGCATACATAATAGCTTCCCAATTTTGACCTTCTTGTAGTTCTCCATCACCTGTAAGTACATATACCAAATGAGAGTCATGGTTTAATTTTTTTGCTTGAGCAGCTCCAATAGCTACAGATAAACCTTGCCCTAAAGAGCCAGATGCCATACGCACACCAGGTAAACCCTCGTGTGTAGTAGGATGACCTTGTAATCTTGAATTTAATTTTCTAAAAGTACTTAATTCTGAAACAGAAAAATAACCGCTTCGAGCCAAAACACTATAAAAAACTGGAGAAATGTGCCCGTTGGATAAAAAGAAAATATCTTCATTTTTACCATTCATATCAAAGCCTTCTTTTCTATCCATTATTTCTTGGTATAAAGTTACCAAAAATTCGGCACAGCCCAAAGAACCACCTGGATGTCCAGAATTTACAGCATGTACCATGCGCAAAATGTCTCGTCTTACTTGTGATGTGAAATCTTGTAAATGTTCAAGTTTAGTCATTATATGGTTGTTAAAATTGATGCTGTAAATTTAATTTTAATATTTGAGTTAAGCCAAATCTTTTTTAAGAAGTTATGAAATATTTATGGTCTACAATTAATTCTAAAAACTATGCTAAAGCTCATTACTCGAAACTAAAAAAAAGTATCTTTGCAAACCCCACACATGGGAATTAATACACATATATGAAGTTTGATTTATTACAAAAAGATCCCAATAGTAATGCAAGAGCAGGTGTAATAACCACCGATCATGGAGTTATAGAAACACCAATATTTATGCCAGTAGGTACAGTGGCATCTGTAAAAGGAGTTCATCAACGTGAGCTAAAACAAGACATTAATCCAGATATAATATTAGGTAACACATACCATTTATATTTACGACCACAAACCACTATTCTTGAAAAAGCAGGTGGATTGCACAAATTTATGAATTGGGATAGAAATATTCTTACCGATTCGGGTGGTTATCAGGTATATTCACTTTCCGCTAATAGAAAAATAAAAGAAGAAGGCGTTAAGTTTAAAAGTCATATTGATGGCTCTTATCACTTTTTTTCACCCGAAAGTGTTATGGAAATTCAACGCAGTATAGGAGCCGATATTATTATGGCTTTTGATGAGTGTACTCCATATCCGTGTGATTATAGATACGCCAAAAGAAGTATGCACATGACGCACCGTTGGCTTGATCGCTGTGTTACACATTTGGAGAAAGTTCCAGAAAAATATGGCTATGAGCAAACATTGTTTCCAATAGTACAAGGAAGTACATACAAAGATTTGCGACAACAATCGGCAGAATATATTGCAGGTGTTGGAGCACAAGGAAATGCTATAGGAGGTTTATCGGTAGGTGAACCCGCCGAAGAAATGTATGCTATGACAGATGTTGTTTGTGCTATACTTCCGCAAGATAAACCAAGATACCTTATGGGGGTAGGTACTCCAATTAATATTCTAGAAAATATTGCATTGGGTATTGATATGTTCGATTGTGTAATGCCTACACGTAATGCGCGTAATGGTATGTTGTTTACAGCCCACGGAATTATCAACATAAAAAACAAAAAATGGGAAGACGATTTTTCTCCTATTGACGAAATGGGACATACTTTTGTTGATACCGAATATACTAAGGCTTATTTACGACATCTTTTTGCAGCAAATGAGTTTCTTGGAAAACAAATTGCTACCATTCATAATTTAGGCTTTTATCTTTGGTTGGTGCGCGAAGCTCGAAGACAAATTCTAGCAGGTACTTTTAGAGCGTGGAAAGATAAAATGGTAGTGCAAATGGCAACAAGATTATAAGAGAGTATATGAAAAGAGTTCTATCAATTATACTATGTTTTTATTTTTTAAGTATAAACGCTCAAGTTGCAAAAGAAGAATTAGTTGGAAATTGGTCTTATCATCGTTTTGAAACTAATAAAGAAATCGATTCTATTGGAAAAATAATGATGGTTAAGTTTTTTAGCGATATGTCGGTTAATATTACTTCTGATAATAACTATCAAATGACAATGATGAGAAAAAAGGAAGAAGGAAAATGGAAATTGGAAGAAAATAAGTTGTTTTTTACTTCTACAAAAGGAATTGAAAGCTCTTTTCAAATTGTAAAAAAAGAACCTGATACTTTGAAGTTTGAAATGAAACCAAATGAGTTTTTAATTTTGAAAAAATCAGAACAAACACTCTCTAAAATAGATTTGAAAGTTGATGATATTAAAACAATTTCGGTCGATAAAAAACAAGTTTCAAAAAAATGGTTCATTACAAAAAAAATTGTGCCAAATAAAACTGAGAAACAACTTGAAATGATTTCTATTTTATTAGAGGGCTCTTACATTGATTTTAATTCTAATGGAAAATATGATATTTCAATATTATCAATTGAAGAATCAGGAAAATGGTATTTGAGTGATAAAAATGACGAAATAATTCAAGAAAGATCAGATGATACAAAAGTTTTTTGGAAAATATTAAAAATTTCAGAGAATGAATTATTGCTTAATAAAGGAGATTTAAAAGAGCAATATCTATTTTCAACTTCCGAAAAATAATTAAATTTATGTGATAAAACATGCTGAAAATTTTAGATAAATACATATTAAAACGCTATTTGGTTACTTTCATTACCATGATACTTATGTTTATTCCTATAGGAATCGTGATTGATGTTTCTGAAAAAGTAAACAAAATGATAGAAAACAAAGTTGCTTTTTCGGCTGTAGCGATGTATTATTTAAATTTTACTATATTTTTTGCCAATTTACTTTTTCCAATTTTTTTGTTTTTATCTATTATTTGGTTTACTTCAAAATTGGCAAACAATACCGAAATAATTGCTATACTAAGTTCTGGAATTTCGTTTAAACGATTTTTAAAACCTTATATTATTGGTGCATCAATTATATCTGTATTTGCACTTCTTATGGGTTTTTTTATTGTTCCAAAAGCAAGCGAAGGATACTGGAATTTTAGATATAATTATTTAATTGGCGGTGGTAAAGATGAAATGCAAGACAAGTCTGATATTTATAGACAAATAAGTAAAGACGAATATATATATGTAAGTAGTTTTAATCCCGATTCTCAAATGGCTTTTAATTTTTCTATGGAAAAGTTTGAAGGTGATCAACTAAAATATAAAGTAACAGCAAATAGAATTCAGTATAATCCTAAAGATAGTACGTATACTTTATATGGTTTTAAAAAGAGAAAAATAGGTGTTTTAGACGATCAATTAGTATCGTTGCCAAAAAAAGATACCGTACTCAATATCGATATTGAAGATTTAACCCCCGTAGTATATATTGCCGAGACACTACCGTTGTACGAACTAAATAGTTTTATTAAGAAAGAACAATTGCGAGGTTCATCAAACTTAGATGTCTACAAAGTAGTATTGTACAAAAAATTTAGTATACCAGTATCGGCATTTATACTTACTATTATTGCTGTTGCTGTATCTTCGATGAAAAGAAGAGGAGGTATGGGCATCAATTTAGCAATAGGAATTGTTATTGCATTTGCATTTGTGTTTTGTGATAAAATTTTTGGGGTATTAGGTCAAAAATCTACATTGCCTCCCTTTATTGCTGTTTGGATTCCCAATTTAGTTTTTGGTATTTTGGCTATATACTTACTTCGCAATGCCAAACGATAATTTAAAAAGCTATTTACACTTACACCTCATTGTATTTATTTGGGGTTTTACGGCGGTATTGGGTAAACTTATTTCCTTAACTGCGCTAGATTTGGTGTGGTATCGAATGGTTTTTGCTCTATTTTTTGTGGGCTTGTTTTTATTTTTTTCAAAACAAGGCTTTAAAATTAGTACACATCATTTTTTTAGTTTTTTTATTTCGGGTATTGTTATTGCAGCTCATTGGTACACGTTTTACGAAGCTATAAAAGTTTCGAATATATCGGTAACATTAGCTTGTTTATCTACCGGAGCATTTTTTACATCGCTTTTAGAACCTATTTTTTTTAACAGAAAGATAGTGCTTTACGAAGTAATATTAGGCATTTTTGTAATAGTAGGTATAGGCGTTATCTTTTCGGTAGACACACACTACATAAAAGGCATTTTATTAGCACTATTATCAGCTTTTCTATCGGCAAGTTTTTCAATAATAAACGGCAAGTTTGCCAAAGATAACGATCCAGTACAAATTTCGTTTTATGAACTTTTAGGAGGTGTTTTTTTTATAAGTATTTATATCCTTTTTGTTGGAGGATTTACAAAAGAGTTCTTTTCTATATCAATGCCCGATTTGTTTTGGCTTATCATTTTGGCTTCTGTATGTACTGCCTATGCTTTTTCGGCTTCTGTAAAAGTGATGAAATTTTTGAGTCCATATACAGTAATGCTTACCATAAACTTAGAACCAATATACGGCATTATTCTGGCTATTTTAATTTTTGAAAATTCCGAAAAAATGAATCCTATGTTTTATTTGGGAGCTTTAATTATATTATCAACCGTTTTATTAAATGGTTATTTGAAAAACCAATCTAAGAAAAACTAAATATTTTATTACAAAACATAATACAATGTTATATATTTGTAGCTTAATACAAACTATAAAACCTACATTTTATGGAATATTTAGATTTTGAATTACCAATAAAAGAGCTTGAAGAACAATTAGATAAATGTGAGTTGATAGGTCAAGAATCTAATGTTGATGTTTCAAATACTTGTAAACAAATTGAGAAGAAACTCGAAGAAACCAAGAAAAAAATATACAAAAACCTTACGGCTTGGCAACGTGTTCAACTCTCTAGACACCCAAATAGACCTTATACTTTAGAATATATTACAACGCTTACCAACGGCACTTTTTTAGAATTATTTGGCGATAGAAATTTCAAAGACGACAAAGCCATGATTGGAGGTTTAGGAAAAATAAACGGACAATCGTATATGCTTATTGGACAACAAAAAGGTATCAATACCAAAATGCGTCAATACCGTAACTTTGGTATGGCAAACCCAGAAGGCTATAGAAAAGCATTGCGATTAATGAAAATGGCAGAAAAATTCAATGTTCCAGTAATAACTTTTATAGATACTCCAGGGGCATATCCAGGGCTTGAGGCAGAAGAGCGCGGTCAAGGAGAAGCTATTGCAAGAAATATTTTTGAAATGACCAAATTGCAAGTTCCTATTATATGTATCATTATAGGCGAAGGAGCATCAGGTGGAGCATTGGGTATAGGTGTAGGCGATAGAGTATTTATGCTCGAAAACACATGGTACTCGGTAATTTCTCCCGAATCTTGTTCTTCTATTTTATGGAAATCTTGGGAACACAAAGAGCAAGCTGCCGAAGCTCTAAAACTTACTTCTACCGACATGAAAAAACAAAAATTGGTAGACGATGTTATACCAGAACCATTAGGTGGAGCACACTACGATAAAGCAACTACTTTTAAAACCGTAGAAGAATATATTACCAAAGCTTACAACGAATTGAAAAATTTATCACCACAAGAATTAGTAAGCAAACGAATGGATAAATACAGTAAAATGGGTGAATTTAAAGATTAACACCGCTAAATTCAATCAACTAAAAAATCCGAAGCTCGATAGTTTCGGTTTTTTTTTGACTTATTAACATACAAACTCAATTTATCAACAGCTTGTAAGGATAACTTATCCTAAGCAACTTGTGTTATTTTAGTATTTTCGTGCTATGGAAAACCTTAAAAATATAAACCCAATACGAGTAGATAAAACTACGATAATAAACCTAGAAAAAGGAAAACTTCCTCCACAAGCTCTCGATTTAGAAGAAGCCGTGTTGGGCGCTATGATGATTGATAAAAAAGGGGTAGATGAGGTAATAGATATTCTTCAGTCTGACGCATTTTATAAAGAAGCACACAAATATATTTTTGAAGCTATTTTTCAACTTTTTACCGATTCTCAACCTATAGATTTACTTACAGTTTCAGCGCAGTTAAAAAAGAACGGAAAGCTAGAACTAGCAGGAGGCGATTTTTACCTCATTCAGCTTACCCAAAAAATATCATCATCGGCACATATAGAATTTCATTCTAGAATTATTCTTCAAAAATACATTCAACGAAGTTTGATAAAAATTTCCAGCGAAATTATTGAAGATTCTTATGACGAAACTACCGATGTTTTCGAATTATTAGACAAAGCCGAGTCTAAATTGTACGAAGTTACACAAGGAAACATTAAAAGAAGTTCCGAAACAGCACAAAGCTTGGTTATACAAGCTAAAAAACGTATCGAAGAAATAGCCAACAAAGAAGGCTTAAGCGGAGTGGCAACAGGTTTTGAAAAACTAGACAAGGTTACTTCGGGTTGGCAACCTTCCGATTTGATTATTATTGCAGCTCGACCTGGTATGGGTAAAACGGCTTTTGTACTCTCTATGGCTCGAAATATAGCTATCGATTTTGGTCATCCCGTAGCCTTATTTTCGTTAGAGATGTCTTCTGTACAGTTAATTACGCGTTTAATATCATCAGAAACAGGATTGTCTTCTGAGAAATTGCGTACAGGAAAACTCGAAAAACACGAATGGGAGCAATTATCAGTAAAAGTACGCGATTTAGAAAAAGCCCCTTTGTATATAGACGATACCCCTTCGTTATCCATATTCGACTTGCGCGCAAAAGCACGAAGATTGGCCTCGCAATATGGTATCAGACTTATTGTAATCGATTATTTACAGCTTATGACTGCCGGCGGAAACGGAAAAGGAGGCGGAAATAGAGAACAAGAAATTTCAACAATTTCTAGAAACCTAAAAGCCTTAGCAAAAGAACTCGATGTACCCGTTATTGCACTTTCCCAATTATCTCGTGCTGTAGAAACACGTGGTTCTAGTAAAAGACCTTTACTGTCCGATTTGCGTGAATCGGGAGCTATAGAGCAAGATGCCGATATCGTTTCTTTTATTTATAGACCCGAATACTACAAAATAGACGAATGGGATGATGACGAACAAACGCCAACACAAGGGCAAGCAGAGTTCATTATTGCCAAACATCGTAACGGTTCGCTAGAAAATATTCGACTTAAATTTATAGGTTCGCTCGGAAAATTTGACAATCTCGAAGAATACGGAAGCTCTTTCGACGATTTGCCATCAAAAATGAATTCTGACGATGTTTTTCCAAGCCAATTTAAAGCCTCGCCAAATCAAGCGTTTGATGATGATAATTCACCCAATCCATTTCATGATAAAGACGAAGTTCCGTTTTAATTCATCAGAAACAAATCAATAGGCATATTTGTAAACCCTATTCCCGCTATTCGCTTTATTTTTTTGTAGTTTAAAAAAAAAACTACAAAAAAGATACCGCTTCTATCGGGGTTAGATTGTACAGGTCTTGAATGTCTGAAAGTTTTTTAAATATCAATCTATTATCAATTTTTTATAAGCTGTTGTATTGTTATCAACAACTTTAAGAATATAAGTTCCTTTTGAAATATTCTGTATAGAAATAATTTTGTTGTGAGTATCTACTATATGTTCATAAAATACTTTTTGCCCTAGCAGAGTATAGATTTCAACTACGCCATTTTGAATATTGTGTTCACATTCTACTGTAAAAACACCCTTGCTAGGGTTAGGGTAAACAGAAAAAGAAGTAGTATTAAATTCAGAATTTTCTAAAGCACAATTGGTACTAATAGTAATGGGTTGTGTAATAGCGCAAGAAGTTAAAAAATTTTGCAATGCTGTAACTTCAAAACTATCAGCGCAAATGGTGGTTAGGTTTGGAATGTTTGACCAATTTATTGGTTCCCATGAATAAGTTGGTACAAAAGATTGCATGTAATTATTATTTATTTTTAAAGTAGTTAAATTTGGATTATTTGAACATTGCAATTCATTAAATAAAGGATTACCAGAAAAATCTAATGTAGAAAACAAACAATTACTGACATTAACTCTTTTTAAGCTTGTCAAACCACTAAAATCAATTGTAGTTATAGGGTTATTTGTACATCCAAAATTCCATAAATTTGTTAATTGACTAATATTTAAGGTACTAATATTGTTGTTGTTTATTGCTAACCATTTTAAATTGGTAAAATAATTAATACCTTCTAGAGAACTTATTTGAGTTGAAGGACTATTAAGGGCATTATGTAAAAATAAATAACACACTTCCAAAGCTTCATTTTGTTCTATTTCACCATTATTATTGGTATCTACAACAATGTTTATATCGTTACAATTTCTAGCTATCGAAACAACTGAATTGGCAGCCAATAGTCTATTTTTAAAATTCACATCGGGGATATTGATTGTTTGCGAATGTAAATTAATAGTAGTAAATAGAAATATTAAAAGTGTACTTAATTTTTTCATACTTTCAAAAATTTAATATAAACCTCTTGCTTTCAATTGAAAGCAAGAGGTGTTTGGCAACAATTATTCTTTAACAATTGTTTTAGTTATAGTTTCTTTGCCATCAAAAACTTTCAATAAATAGGTTCCTTTGTTTAATTGATTGAGCTTTAGTATCGTTTCGGTTTGGTTTGTAAGGGTTTCGGCAAATACTTTTTCACCATACAAACTATAAACTTCTATAAAACCGTTTTCAATTGCTTTGCCAAACAATATATTAAACGTACCCTCTTTAGAAGGGTTTGGACTAATATTTAAGTTTACAGCACTACCCATTTTTCCATTACAGTTAGCATCTTTTATTACATTACATCTTATGGGTATTGTACAAGAACCTCCTGAACATATTTGAACAAAAAATTCATCACTAAAGCTTGGTGGAGCATCCCCTCCAATAGTTATAGTTCCATCACCGTTTATTATTATATACGATGGTATTGGTTGAATAGGGAGTATATTAACAGCCATGTTTGGGTCGAAAGGAGGTGTAGGAACCACAGGGGTAATGGTTGCATTGCCTCCGTTTACAGAACAACCATTGGTTGTTGTAGCACATTCAAACAAACTACTTGTCGAAAGTGAACTTTGAGGTGTGCTTCCACAATAAAAAAACTGCACTTTTGGTATAGCATTCAACATATTTTCTATAATAAAATTGCATGGGTTTCCAGAAACCCAGCCGCTTTTTCCTCCTGTATTTTGCAATGTAACTTGTGTAAAAGGAGTACATGAAGAAACAGTTAGCGCTACATTTCCCGAAGAAAATGTATTAGAAGTTGGGGGAGCAGGAAATGTGCAAGAAATAACATTGCCAGATATGCTTAAACCACAAGGATTAGACAATTGCATACCAGGAGCATTAATACTCATTGTTGCAACATCATCTGAATTTACTGCCGAATATGAAATTCTTACACTAGTAATTGGTTCACTAAAAGTATAGGTTATATAACCATTTGTACTTGGACTAGTCCAAATCACAGGAGTATTGGAAGCTGGGTTAACAATGTCGTTGCATAATTCATTATTATTATAACTTGGAGGAGAATAATAAGAAGGCGTACTACCTGTAGTAGTTATTACTATTCCATTAACAGTACATTGTACATTATCAACAGATTGTACTAATGAAGTATTATAATTGTACTCACCCGTTGGCCCTTGTTTGTATTTAATAAAACCAGCATCAATTTCTTGATTTTGATTTATCAATACATTATTACGCTGTGCGAAAGAAATACTACCAATCATTAGTAACAAAAGTAGTAAAAATCTGATTTGTTTTGTTTTTTTCATAAAAATAAAGTTTTAGCTAAAATATGAAATTTAATCTAAATTATAGCATATAATGCTATAATTATTTCAAACAATTACTTCTTTATTTGTAATGTGCGTAAAGAAGTAGATGTACTATCCATAAAAAAATTTGGGAAAAAATTGAGACAAATTAGAGTTTCAAAAGGTATTTCTATGGAATTGCTTGCTAGTCTTACATCATTTGAATATTCTCAAATTAGCAGAATAGAATTAGGTCAAATTAATACATCAATAGATGCGGTTTTTAAATTGGCAAAAGCTTTAAATATTGAACCCAAAGAACTATTTGATTTTGAAAAATAAAAGATTAAATTACAATTTCGTTTCATTTATTAATAATACAGTTCTTATTAAAACTTCATTTACTTTGGAGAGAACATAACGAGTAGGGTTTTTATAGTTTCAAAACCTTACGATTACGACATTGAATTTTTAAGTTTTAAATTTATGTTTTTTACAATTTCAATTAAAAGGCTTTAGTCTAAAAAATATCTTTCTTTATACAACAAAAATAGTTGCAAAATTATCTCAATAGAAATTAGTTTTAAGATTTATTTATAATAATTACTTGTTATCTTTGAAATAAAAATAGCAAAATGTCCAGACTTATATCTATACTAGCTTTATTGGTAACCATTACAGTAAAAGCCAATTTTATATTGCTTCCTATGGACGAAACCACTCAAAAAAATCACTTAAAAGCCTATGGAATAACCTATTGGGCTTTAGATAAGCAATATAAAGCAAGTTGGTTACTCAATTATAGAGGCGGTTCATTTCTACTGCCCGATGTTGCCGAAATTCGTAAAGAATGTCAAATACGAGGCGTAAGTTTTGAACTATTATCCGATGCAGATGCCAATAGTATATTAGAAGATATATCAAGTCCGTCTCAAAACATGGAAACCGTAGTGCTCGAAAAAGCACCCAAAATAGCCGTATATACACCACCCGGAAAACAACCATGGGACGATGCAGTAACTATGGTTTTGAAATACGCAGAAATTCCTTATAAAGAAATCTACGACAAAGAAGTATTAGCCGACCAGTTAATTCTTTACGATTGGCTACACCTACATCATGAAGATTTTACGGGGCAATATGGTAAGTTTTATGGCGCTTACCGCAATGCTCCATGGTATATAGAAGAGAAAAAAGAGGCAGAAGATCTAGCTAAAAGTTTGGGGTATTCAAAAGTATCGGTAGAAAAACTAGACGTAGCCAAAAAAATACGTGATTTTGTTATAGGAGGCGGATTTATGTTTGCCATGTGTAGCGCCACAGATAGTTTTGATATAGCTCTTTCGGCAGAAGGCGTAGATATTTGTGAAGCGATGTTTGATGGTGATGAAAGTTCACCCAATTATCAATCGCAAATAGATTATATAAAAACATTTGCTTTTAAAGATTTTACGCTAGAAAGAAGACCAGAGCGTTACGAATTTTCAGATATAGATATGACGGAAAAGCGCCGTATACTTTTTGAAAAAGATTATTTTACCCTCATGGAATATTCGGCAAAATGGGACGTAATACCTACTATGCTTTGCCAAAATCATACTCAATTGGTAAAAGGTTTTATGGGGCAAACAACGTCTTTTGATAGTAATTTGATTAAGTCTAACGTGTTGGTGTTAGGAAAATGCGAACTCAATGATGAAGCCAAATATATTCATGCACAAAAGGGGAAAGGTTTTTTTACCTTTTACGGCGGTCACGATCCCGAAGACTATCAGCATAAAGTAGGTGATGAGCCTACCGTGTTGGATTTGCATCCAAACTCTCCTGGATATCGATTAATTTTAAATAATATTTTATTTCCAGCCGCCAAAAAGAAAAAACAAAAAACCTAATTGTATATGGTTTCAAGTAAATGGCAATCTTACCTAAAAAGTTTTCAATATTATTTAAAAATAGAACGAGGGTTATCTCAAAATACTATTGATAATTATACCTTGGATATAGAAAAATTGGTTTCTTTTTTAAACGATAACCAACTGCAAGATTCGCCCATAACTATTTCTGAAGAAACACTACAGCAGTTTATTTATACACTATCTCGACAAATAAATGCTAGGTCTCAAGCCAGAATTATATCGGGATTAAAAAGTTTTTTTCATTATTTAATTTTTGAAAACTACAGAAAAGATTTTCCTTTAGAATTAATAGAAACCCCTAGATTAGGTAGAAAATTACCCGATACACTTTCGGTAGAAGAAATAGACAATATAATACAAGCTATAGATTTAAGTAAAGACGAAGGCGAGCGTAACAGAGCCATGCTTGAAACTCTTTACGGTTGTGGTTTGCGGGTATCGGAACTAGTAGAATTAAAAATTTCCGATTTATATTTTGATGAAGGATTTATAAAAGTTACAGGCAAAGGTAACAAACAACGCTTTGTGCCGATAAGCCCAACAACTCAAAAATATATTACTATTTATAAAGGTATTCGAGTGCATAGCGTTATTAAAAAAGGCTACGAAGACACTTTGTTTTTAAATAGGCGAGGAGCAAAACTTACTAGAGCTATGGTTTTTACCATTATTAAAAATTTGGCAAAGCAAATTAATCTTCAAAAATCAATTAGCCCTCATACTTTTAGGCATTCGTTTGCTACGCATCTCTTAGAAAATGGAGCCGATTTACGTGCTATCCAACTCATGCTAGGGCACGAATCGATAACGACTACAGAAGTCTATGTACATTTAGATAGAAAACATCTTACGCAAGTTGTGAATACCTATCATCCTCGAAAATAAAAAAACGGTACCTAAATTTAGATACCGTTTTCTTTATAAATAAAACTTATGAGGCATTACGCCAGCATTGTTACAGGATTTTCCATAAATGCTTTAAAAGTTTGTAAAAACTGAGATCCAGTAGCACCATCTACAGTTCTATGGTCGCAAGCTAGAGTAACTGTCATGGTATTACCTACAACAATTTGACCTTGTTTTACTACAGGTTTTTCTACAATAGCTCCTACCGATAAAATGGCAGAGTTAGGTTGGTTTATTATCGAAGTAAACGATTGAATACCAAACATACCTAGGTTGGATATGGTAAAAGTGCTACCTTCCATTTCTGATGGTTGTATTTTTTTTGCTTTTGCTCTTCCGGCCATGTCTTTTACATTGGCTCCTATTTGAGATAAAGACATTTGGTCTGTAAATTTAAGCACAGGAACAACAAGTCCGTCTTCTACAGCTACAGCAACGCCTATATTAACATGATGATTGATTATCATAGCATCATCTCTCCATTGCGAATTTACTTGCGGATGTTTTTTTAGAGCCATTGCACACGCTTTAATAACCATATCGTTAAAAGAAACTTTTGTTTCAGGTAAACTGTTTATGGTAGTACGAGAAGCAATAGCATTATCCATATCTAACTCTATTGTTAAATAGTAATGAGGTGCTGTAAATTTAGATTCTGAAAGTCTCTTGGCAATTGTTTTGCGCATTTGAGAATTCTTAATTTCTTCTTGATACACTTCTCCTGTAGGTACAAAAGGTTTTACATTGGCAACAGCTTGATTTGCAGACGAAACTTCTGTTTGAATAGTAGATGCAGTAGGAGTAAAGTTTTCTACATCGCTTTTGGTAATTCTACCATTTTCTCCCGTACCTTTTACTTGTGCTAAATTTATACCTTTTTCTGTAGCTATTTTTTTAGCCAATGGCGAAGCAAAAATTCTACCGTTTGCGTTGGTATTTGTTGTAGTATTTTGAGATGAAGTTGGGCTTGTTTCTACTGTTTTTTCTTGTTGTTGAGCAGGTTCAGCATCTTTGGTAGCTCCCGCTTTGTAATTGGCAGCAATATGGCTAACATCGGTTCCTGCAGGACCCATAATCGCCAAAACACTATCTACAGGCGCCGATTCGCCTTCGTTTACACCTATATACAATAATGTTCCTGCATCAAAAGATTCAAACTCCATTGTAGCCTTATCGGTTTCAATTTCAGCTAGTATGTCGCCTTCTTTTACAGTATCGCCTACTTTTTTAAGCCATGTTGCAACAGTACCTGTTGTCATGGTGTCGCTTAAACGAGGCATTGTAATTACTTTTACACCAGCAGGTATTTCTACAGCATTATTACTTTGTTTGGTTTCTGTAACGGTTTCTTTTACTTCGTTTGAAGTATCTGCACTTTTTGGAGTTCCATTAAGTAATCCAGAAATATCTTCTCCTTCATTTCCAATTATGGCCAACATAGCATCTACAGGAGCTGTTTGTCCTGCTTCTATACCTATGTGTAACAGCGTTCCAGCGTTAAAAGATTCAAATTCCATAGTGGCTTTATCTGTTTCAATTTCTGCTAGAATATCACCTTCTTTTATTTTGTCGCCTACTTTTTTAAGCCAGTTTGCCACGGTTCCTTCTGTCATGGTATCGCTCAAACGAGGCATCGTAATTACTGTTGCCATATTGCTTATAATTTATGAGGTAAAAATGGATAATTTTCTTGATCGTAAACTACATCATACATGATATTCAAATCTGGGAATTCAGATTCTTCTGCAAATTTTTCACATTCGTTTACTAGATCTACCACACGATTGTCTATTGCTTCAATTTCTGAATCTGTAGCGTATTGTTTTTCTTTTATGATGTCTAATACTTGAGTAATAGGATCTATTTTTTTGTATTCTTCTACTTCTTCTTTACTTCTGTACAATTGAGCATCAGACATAGAATGACCTCTATAACGATAGGTTTTCATTTCTAAAAATGTTGGTCCATCGCCTCGACGTGCTCTTTCTATAGCTTCATTCATAGCTTCGGCAACTTTTACAGGGTTCATGCCGTCTACTGGTCCGCAAGGCATTTCGTATCCTAAGCCTAGTTTCCAAATATCGGTATGGTTTGCTGTTCTTTCTACAGAAGTTCCCATGGCATATCCATTGTTTTCACAAATAAATACCACCGGAAGTTTCCAATTCATAGCCATGTTAAAAGCTTCGTGTAATGAACCTTGTCGTGCTGCGCCATCACCAAAATAAGTAAGCGTTACACCACCCGTTTCAAAATATTTGTCTGCAAATGCTATACCAGCACCTACAGGAATTTGTGCTCCCACAATACCATGTCCTCCATAAAAACCATGTTCTTTCGAAAAAATGTGCATCGAACCTCCAAGTCCTTTTGAAGTACCTGTAACTTTACCTAAAAGTTCAGCCATAACTCGGCGAGGATCCACACCCATACCTATAGGTTGTACGTGGTTTCTATAGGCTGTAATCATTTTGTCTTTAGATAAATCCATGGCGTGTAAAGCTCCTGCTAATACAGCTTCTTGACCATTGTATAAATGTAAAAAACCTCTGATTTTTTGTTGTATGTATAGCGCAGCAAGTTTGTCTTCAAACTTTCTCCAAAATAACATATCCTCGTACCATTTTAGGTAAACTTCTTTGGTAATTGGTTTCATGTTTAGTGTACTATTTATTTTTTTAAATAATTCTTGTATAAGGTTGCAAAATTACTATTTTGACCTTATAACAAAAAATTTAAAATCATTAAATTAATTATAAAATGATTATATTTTTTTGGTAATTATCAACTACACCGTTGTAGTTATAAAAACTTTTTGTCAAACGACAAGGGTAATAGGTTACTTACAGAGTCTGATTTGTATACTTCGCCTGTTTCTCCCATAAAATATATTTCTATTTCAGCCTCTTGCTTAAACTCATATTCTGCCATCGATTGTCTGCATGCGCCACATGGTGGTATAGGCGATGTAGTGGTATGTATACTCGAAGCTGCTGTAATAGCCATTTTTACTATTTTAGCATTTGGATATAGTGCTCCAGCTTGAAATATAGCAACACGCTCGGCACACAAACCTGATGGGTATGCAGCGTTTTCTTGATTTGAACCCAAAACGATTTGATTGTTGTCTAGTAAAATAGCTGCGCCTACATGAAAACGGGAGTAGGGTGCATAAGCATTGTTTCTGGTTTCAATAGCTTTTTGCATGAGTTCTTGAACATCGTTTGGTAGTACATTTAGATTTTCAAAAACATCAAATTTAGTAGAAATACTTACTTGTTTTGTCATAATTTATAGAGGAAAAAAAATCCAAACTTCAAAATAGAAATTTGGATGGTTTTTAATTTTTAATTGCTTTTAATTTTCATCGTATTTATCACCGAAGTTGAATGTAAGTGAAAAACGCAATGTGTTTTCTAACGGATTTTTTACTTTGGAAGCAGAGAATAAATAAGATACATCTACTTTTACTACATTGTATTTAAAACCTGCTCCTAGCGAAAAGAATTTGCGAGCTCCTTTTAACGGACTTTCATTAAAATATCCCAAGCGCATAGCAAAAGAGTCTTGATATTGATATTCTACTCCAGCCGAATAGGTAATTTCTTTTAATTCTTCTGAAAAACCATCGGGTGCATCGCCAAATGATTTAAAAATACCTGAAACCCAATTTATATTTCTATAATTGGTATTGTTGGTACTTCTTTCATCACTAGTTATAACACCGTCTCCGTTTAAGTCTGGATTTTGAGGCGTAGGAACTAAAAGTTTCGTAAACTCGACAGACGTCGTTACTTTGTTGTATTCATCAAAAATAAAATCAAAACCACCACCTAAACGCATATTTGCAGGTAAAAAGTTAGAGCTTATTTCTTGATTGTTATCATAACTTATTTTTGGACCTAAGTTTTGTAAATTCAAACCTATTCTATATCGACCATCAAAATCGGTAAATGCTTTTTCTTCACTTTGAAAATAAGCAGCTACGTCAAAAGCAAAACTTTTTCCTGGTGTAGCATCTGTATTTGCATCTGCAATTTTTAAGTTAGAGCGTATATATCTACCCGCTACAGCCATAGAAAAATTCTCGTCTAGTTTTAAGGAATACGACCCGTCTAAAGCTAATTCGTTGGGTTTTACAACATTTGGAGTACTGTCGTAATATTCTCTTAATTCTATTTCTCCTAAACCAAAATAACGTAAACTTCCCGCAAAAGCACTTCTTTCATTAATGCGATTATAGTAGGTAATTTGTCCAAGAGAAATATCATTTACCAATTGGGTTAAGTAGGGCGTGTAACTAAAAGAGAAACCTTGTTTGTCTAGCGCAAAAGCATATTTTGCAGGATTCCACTGTTGCGAATAAGTATCGGCAGATGTTGCAACACCTTGATCTCCAAGTCCAGCAGCACGAGCATCGGCAGCTACAAGTAAAAACGGAACTCCAGTAGTGATGACTCTATCTTGAGCGAAATTGGTTGTTAAAGTTAATAATGAAATTAGTATTATTATTTTTTTCATAACAAATTAATAAAGTTTACAAATATAATGTTTTCTTATAGTATAACAAGTTTTTCTATTTTTTCTGATTTTTTTCCTGTAGTTTGAGATTTTACAGTGAGTTTATACACATAAACTCCTTTTCCTATTTTTTCTCCAAAGTCATCTAAGCCATCCCAAGTAATACTTCTTGATAAAAATCCTTCTGTAATAACACTTTGATTGATAGTTTTTACTACTTTTCCGGTAATGGTAAATATTTGAACTTGAACATCAAGATTTTCGTAAGGTTTGTTGTGAGTAAACCAAAATTCGGTATAGTTTACAAATGGGTTTGGATAATTTAGCACATTGGTAAGCACTACATCTTCGTCTCCAACTACAACAAATTGTAGTTCTGAAGTTACATAATTGTTGTAAACATCCCAAGCTTTGAATGTGATAGTGTGTAAACCTACACTAAGATTTCTAAAAGGGAATCTAATTTTTCCTTTGGTATAATTATTAAGTTCGGTTTCGTAATAATCGTTTAAATTATAAGGATTACTTTCATTGCCGTCTAAAACAGCAACAATATCATGCCCAATACCACTTGCTGTATTTATACCATGTTCATCATCTAAAAAAGCTAAAAAATAAGGAGATTGATTGGTGTTTCCTCCATTTAAAAAAGTTTCGTCATTCATATATAAACGTACTTTGGGCGGAGTTGTGTCTGCTGGAGCGTTTGTGTTTATACCACCAACTTTAATGTTTACATTATATCCTGTTTTGTCTAGACGTGTTTGGTTTCTTTTGGTATAAAAACTAATTCTACCATTTCCTAGAGGTATTTTAATATCGCGAGGTACAACAAAACCAAATTCAAACGAGCCATTTGTAACCGATGCGTTTCCTCTAAAAATAGCTTCGCCCAAACTAGTAAAAGGAAAATACGTGGCTGTTGCTGTAGGCGATATTATGGCATCGTAATTGTCGTTTCTAAGTGTATTTTTGGTATAATCTTTATCAAAAATTGTTACGGCCAATTCACCATTGTAATTGTTTAATAGCGAGCCTGTTTCGTCTCGAACTTCTCCTGTTATTTTTACATAACTTAAGGCTTTAAAATCATCTATGGGTTGCGATATAGGAATATCGTTTACTTTGGTTAATACTACATTAGGCTTAGCGATAGCAAGAGCCAAAGCTGGATCGCCCAATAGCGATACTATTCGGGTTGTAGAACCATCAGTATAATCATTCTTACTTTTTCGTAGGGCTTCAGCTATAGAACCATAATTGGTACTACCGTAAGAGAATAAATACGAAGTGAAAATTTCATTGAAATATTGTGCTCCAGATTGAGGAATTTGCCTTATAGTCGTTACCATTGCTATAGCTCCTCCTTTTGGATTCCAAAAAGTATATTCTCCAGAAGTTTGTTTGTATGGGTTGTCAAATCGAGAGAAATCGCATGTTAGTGTTATAAATAGGGGATAACGGTATTGATTGTAAAAATTATACCCATCAAATTTGTTCCAAATGCGTTCATTGGCAAGACCTTCTTCGCCTCCATGACCTAAATAGTTAAAAACCAAAGCGCCTTTTTCAAAAGCATTTTGTATATCTTCATTTACTTTTGGATACCGAGTTCCACCAGCGGTTGTTTCTTGCTGATAGGCATCTAGAAATATTTTTTTGTAATTAACAAAAGGTTTTTGTTGGTACAACATATCAACATTTTTATTTTGATAATATTGCAATTGATTGTCGGCTGTTTTAAAAGCATCTGGGTCATCTGCAATCGCTACATAATTGTTGCGCCAATTTCCATACGATTTTATATCGTGGTACTCGATAACTTTTGTAACCATTTCGTCGGCTTGCTGGTTGGTCGATACAATCATACGGCCTACAGCTACGTCTATTCCGTATAAGTTCATTTCTGGATTCGGATCGCTATCGTCCATCATTCCATAGTAATCATCTGTGGCAAAAGAGCTAGAGGCTGCTTCTGTAAAACTACTTTTAGCATGAAATATAGGTACAATATTAGTATTGTTTGGTATTCTATTTTTGTAGTCAAACGATGCGTCTCCAAATAGATTTAAAAATTTTACTCTACTACTAGCCGATGAAGCATTTTGATATACATATTTCACAAAGTTTCTTATAGCTGCTACATCTTGTTTGCCACCACCAAATTCTTGATATATGCTTTCTAAAGTAACTACTTTTACATTGTAGTTGTTGTAATTTCGGTGAAATTCTGCTAGTTTTTCGGCTTGCGGATTTAAAAAAGAAGGACAAACAATAAGATAATCAATATCTCTAAATATGCCATATTTATCGTAAAAAATATCACCTTTTAAATTTTGATTGGATATCGTTGTAGTTTGTTCTTTTTGAGGAGTGTAATAATCACTTGGGTCTACAGCAATAAATTGTTTACTTATTCCTAAATTGGTTTTAAAGTTAAAACTTGGTGTATTGTTTGTAGCGATAGCACTCACGTTCCAAATATCAGAAACATCCCATATTTGACTTATGCTACTGCTGTTGCTAAAATTATATTGTGCTATACCACTTATATTAGTAGCATTTGCAGTTTTAAATCGGTATTGTTTATTATAACCCACAAGATTACTCTTTGCAGTAATGGCTATATAATTGAGGTAGCCTTTTGCCGAAGGTACACCATTGTTATTGTATTTAAGTTTGATGTTAAAATTTTGCGATGCTGACACACTATTGTAACTTGCAGCTTCTACATATTGAGTTAGATTGGCTCCTGCTATATGTATTAAATTTAAAGTAGGAGTACTACCTCCATTTATACTAATATCAAACGATGTATTCACACTACTGTCATCACCTACTTGCACTTTTACCGAAGCGGGATTTGTAGTGTCTATTTGAGGAAAATTAAAATTGAATTCTTGTTCATTGTCTAGATAAAAACTTTCTCCTACAAAAACTTTTCCCAAACGAGCTATATTGGTTAAATCTTTTTCATAAAACTGATAGTCATCAAAATTTGTAAATGTGTAAGATGACGAACCTGTTGGTTGTGTAAAAGTACCTATTCGTTTACCATTGTTTTGACTGTATGTAATATAATAGTATGATTTATCTGAATATAAATTTAAGTGTGTCAAATTATCTTCACTCCAATTATCCATCCCTTCACAATAAAGCAATATGTAATCTTCGTTGTTAAAAACGCCGTCATCTTCTCCTATTACTTGTATTGCATTTTCAGCTAAATCGTTAGGGTAATATTCATTATTTGTAATAGGAAGCATTCTTCCTCCATTGCCATAAATTTGTATTTTTCGAGGGTCAATTTTATCTACATCCATCCCCAACGATTTTATAAATGTTTTATCTAGTTTGTAAACTCCCGATTTTTGCACGTAAAAACGATACCATGAACCTGTTTTTAATACCGAATTGACAATATTTTGTGTAGAAAAACTCTTGTTTACCAGAGCTTGATTAAAGCTATAACTAAAAGACACTACTCTTTTGTAAGTATTGTCTTCATAATAAATAGGATTAAATTGTAGTATCGCACTAAAATCATCACGAGCTATATTATTTTTTATAGATGCTTCAATTGTAGTAGGAATTACTTTTTTGTTTAGCATACCCAAATTACTTTCAGTAACAGATTCAGTAATTAAGTTGGTAATAACCAAAGAGTTTTCGTTGATTAAGGAATTGTTAGTTGAGATTTTAGAAATATAAAAAATCCTGTTTTCTATAGAATTGTAACTCATATTAACAGGGAAATTAGGAATATTAAAATCTACATCGCCAATAGTATATCGGTTGTCAGAATTCCATGTAATGGCAATGTTTCCAGAAGTTTGACTCAGTACAATCTGGTATATCAAAAAACAAAATAATATATATATCTTTTTCATTATAGGTCATAACGGCTATTCATTGCAAATATTATTAAAAAAAGTAATATTTTTACACAATAAATACAACAAAAAGGAGTTTGTATAAAACAATTGAAAGTAAAAATTAAATTTAATTCAAAAAAGTTGTTGCAATTTAATGGTTAATTACTATATTGCGCCACTAAAAATTATTACCTAAGTATGAGTATGAAAGTAAACAAGGTTTTTGCCGTAAAATTACTGTTAGTAGCAGCAGTAATGGTTGGGTTTACAAGTTGTAGCAAAGGTGGATCTTCTTCAAAAGGAGGGTCTCGTGCAACAGGCTGGAAAATCAACGATAAAAAAGGAGGTTTTCAGTATGCGTCTAACTTTAAAAAACAAGAAACTGGTCCTGGATTAGTACTTGTAGAAGGAGGGACCTTCACCATGGGTAAAGTAGCAGACGACCCAATGCACGATTGGAACAACACACCAAACCAACAACACGTTCAATCGTTTTACATGGATGAAACTGAGGTAACCAATATGATGTATATGGAATACTTAGATTGGTTAAAAAGAGTTTTTCCTCCAGATCAAGAAAGCTATGCTAATATTTATGAAGGAGCCATTCCTGATACTCTAGTTTGGAGAAATAGATTAGGTTATAATGAAACGATGACTAATAACTATTTAAGACATCCTGCTTATGCAGAATATCCTGTAGTTGGTGTAAATTGGATTCAAGCAACCGAGTTTTCAAAATGGAGAACCAATCGTGTGAATGAAGCAATTTTAGAAAGAGAAAAATTCTTGAAAAAAGATGCTAAAGTTACAGATGCAAAAGCAGAATCTACTTTTGACACAGAAACATATTTAGCTGCTCCTACAAAAACATACGGAGGAGATAGTAATATTGTATTACAAAAAGGTCAAAAAGGAGGAGCAAAAAATAACGGAACTGCAGGTGCCAATGGCGGAAGTTCTGCTTCTAAAAATGTTTATGCTCAACGTTCATCGGGTTTAATTTTGCCAGAATATAGACTTCCAACAGAAGCAGAATGGGAATATGCAGCAGCTGCCGATGTAGGTCAAAGACAATACAATTTATACAAAGGTCAAAAGAAATATCCTTGGTCTGGTAGATATACGCGTACCAATAGACGTCAAGTAAAAGGTGATCAATTGGCTAACTTTAAGCAAGGAAAAGGAGACTACGGTGGAATTGCTGGTTGGTCTGATGATAATGCAGATATTACAAATAAAGTAAAATCATATCCTCCAAACGATTTTGGGTTGTATGATATGGCAGGTAACGTAGCAGAATGGGTTGCCGATGTTTACAGACCTATGGTTGATGATGAAGCTAACGATTTCAACTACTATAGAGGTAACGTTTACATGAAAAATAAAATAGGTGAAGATGGTAAAGTAGAGTTGGTTACCGCTGAATCTCAAAAAATGGATACTTTACCAAATGGAAAAGTAATTGCTAGAAACTTTATTGGTCAAATAGCTCAAGTTCCAGTAGATGATAAAGAAACTTATTTAAGACAAAACTTTGATAAGAGTGATGAAAGAAACTATCGCGATGGTGATAAACAATCTACAAGATGGTTTAAATTTGGAGACTCTGAGGATAATGCTAAAGTAGATGATTCTAAACGAATGTACGATTCTCCGAAACACAACGTTTCTGTAGATAGTATTGGTAAAATGATTAGAAAATATGATAAATCTTCAAAAAGAACAACTTTAGTAAATGATGATGTGAGAGTTTACAAAGGAGGTTCTTGGAGAGATAGAGCTTATTGGTTAGATCCTGCACAAAGAAGATACTTCCCACAAGATATGGCTACAGATTATATCGGATTTAGATGTGCTATGTCTAGAGTAGGTCCAAAATCAGATATCAAAAAATCTCCTACAAATAGAAGACAAAGATAATCGAGAAAAATAGTATATTTGAGAGCCCTTTTTAGGGCTCTTTCTTTTTTGTATAAAGAGAGGATATGATAACCAATCTTTTTAACCAATATTATTTCAACGCATGAATATTTATGAAATTCATCAATTGTATCTTACATGTACAGGAGGTATTGCTACAGATACTAGAAAAATTAAATCCAACTCTTTATTTGTTGCTTTAAAGGGAGAAAAGTTTAATGCAAATACTTTTGCCAAGAAAGCCTTAGATCTAGGTGTAAATTATGTTATTATTGATGAAAAAGAATATTTTGTAGATCAAAGAACAATTCTTGTAGAAGACGCTTTAAATACGTTGCAAGAGTTAGCAAAGTTTCATAGAAATTATTTAAAAATTCCTATAATAGCTCTTACTGGAAGTAACGGAAAAACAACTACCAAAGAACTCATTTATCAAGTATTATCAAAAAAATACAAAGCGCAAGCCACAGTAGGTAATTTAAACAATCATATAGGTGTGCCACTAACGCTTTTGTCTTTTACCAAAGAAACAGAAATGGGAATTGTAGAAATGGGAGCCAATCATCAAAAAGAGATTGCATTTTTGTGTTCTATTGCGCAACCAGATTATGGTTATATTACAAATTTTGGTAAGGCTCATTTGGAAGGTTTTGGTGGAGTAGAAGGCGTGATAAAAGGCAAAAGCGAAATGTATGATTATTTGCTCGAAAATAATAAGCAAGTAATTGTAAATGCCGATGATACTATTCAGGTAGAAAAAACAAAAGCTGGTAGCACATATAGTTTTACACTTCAAAATAATCAAGCCGATATTATTTTTACAAATAGTATTGCTTTGCCATTTGTATCATTAACTGTAGAAAATATTATTATTCATTCTCAATTAATAGGGCTCTATAATGCTACAAATGTGGCGGCGGCAATAACTATTGGTTATTTATTTAACGTATCTTTTGAGCAATGTAAAGAAGCTATCGAATCGTACATACCAGAGAATAATAGATCACAAATAATTAGAAAACAAAATCGTGAAATTATTCTCGACGCATATAATGCTAACCCAAGTAGTATGGCATTGGCTATCGATAATTTTATGCAATTGCACGCTACAAAAAGAATGTTGGTTTTGGGCGATATGTTTGAATTGGGTAACGAAAGTCTACAAGAACATAAAGCTATACTCGATAAACTAACCCAATTTACTAGTCTAGATTTTTTAGTATATTTTGTAGGAAAAGATTTTTATACCCATAAAATCTCTGATTCTCGAATGGTTTTTTGCCATGATTTTGAAGATTTTAAGCAACAATTTAAAAATGATGATAGTTTTCAATTATTACTTATCAAAGGTTCTAGAGGTATGGCTTTGGAGCGTATTTTAGATTTATTGTAACTTTTTATTTTTCTCTTCAATCCATTTATTCATATAATAGTAAGCATTTGTGGTATGATGGTTTAGCAATTTCCCTATATAATTATCATTTCTATAGTAAGCTAAATCATCAATCATACGGTTTATTTTTTCTTTGAATGCATCTGCAAAAAATAGAGAATTTAATTTTTTTTCTATAATTTCAAATCCTTTCTCTTGCATCGTATGCCACAGTTTTTCATCGGAATATAAAAGAATTGATTTTTCAATAAAACTTTCATTGTCATCACATACAAATCCGTTCCAACCTTTATATTCCATGCCTTCTGCACCAATTTTTGTGGTAATAGAAGGTGTGCCTGTTTGCATAGCATCTAGTAATTTTCCTTTTATTCCTGCTCCAAAACGAATAGGTGCTAGTAATACTTTGGCAGAGGCAATAGCTTCTAGCGCATTGTCTACTCTGCCTTGTATA
Source organism: Flavobacterium croceum DSM 17960 (assembly GCF_002917885.1). GTDB lineage: Bacteria > Bacteroidota > Bacteroidia > Flavobacteriales > Flavobacteriaceae > Flavobacterium > Flavobacterium croceum. Next base: position 106,567 of record NZ_PQNY01000008.1, on the reverse strand, counting down.
TAAAATCCTTTTCCAGGCTGATGTAATTCAAGCACTTTTTGTGTAGGGTAGGCTCCATAAATTTTCATTTTTGCACGAGGTAGTTTTTGTTTTATAGAAGGCCATATTGTTTTGTAAAGTTGTTGTGTGGCATCCCAGTTGGGTTCGTGCAGAAAATTTCCAATGAATGCAAAATCTGTTCTTTCGGAAAAATTCTTTATATTTTCTTGTTTTTTGGCAAACAAGGGTATGTAAAATAAAATTGATTCTGGTATTTTAAAATCTTGTACTAAACAATGATACTCATATTCTGATATAATTAATGTTACATCACATCTATAAATACTAGCTATTTCTCTTTTGGTATAGTCGCTATTTTTCCAAGTATCTAGGGTAAAAGGTGTTTCTGTTTTAACACAATTTTGCCGAGCTTGCCTTAGGCTATGTAAATCTTCGGTATCTAAAACTTTTAAAGCATTTGGGCAATTTTCTGATATTTTAGATCCAAATTGCTCTTCTAGCATAAATCTATCAAAAACTACAACAGCAGGATTCAAATTTGCTACAAAGTTGTCAAAGCTCGAATCGTTAATTACAATGTTGTGAAATGAAACATAAGGAATGTTTACCGAAAATTCAGTTTTAACAGCAGTGGTAGCATAATGTATTTCAAAATCCATTTCTTGAAAAAGATTTAGCAATTGCAACATTCTTCCTCCAGCAGCAGATGAATTAGGCTCAATATTAACAGCACTTAAAATGAGAATTTTTCTTTTCAAAATAGTAATTTTTGTATTTCAAAAGTACTATTTCTTTTTAGCATTTCAGATAAATGAAGTATTTTTGAACTAAAATAAATAATCATGTTAGGTTTAAAATTGGCTACCGATCCACGTTGGGTAAATATTGTAGAGTCTAATATTTCTGAAATACTTACAGACCACGCTTGGTGTGAACAAAAAGCAGCTTCAAATGCAATATATATCATTATTAACAATTCTGAAAAAGAAGATTTAGTTACAGAAATGCTTAAAATTGCCAAAGAAGAAATAGAGCATTTTCAATTGGTTCACGAAATTATAAAACAAAGAGGACTAGAGCTTGGTAGAGAACGCAAAGATGACTATGTAGGAGATTTGGTAAAATTTATGAAAAAAGATGGTAGCAGAAATGATGCTTTAATAGAAAGGTTATTATTTGCGGCGATGATTGAAGCCCGAAGCTGCGAACGTTTTAGAGTATTATCTACCAATATAGACGATAAAGAATTAGCACAATTTTACCATGATTTAATGGTAAGCGAAGCCAATCATTATACTACATTTTTAGGCTTTGCCCGAAAATATTCTGAAAAAGTAGATGTAGATAAACGTTGGAAAGAATGGTTGGATTATGAAGCTAGCATTATGGAAAATTACGGTAAAAAAGAAACCGTACACGGATAGCAAAAAATAAAAGGGACTTAACAAAAGTCCCTTTTATTTTTATCTTTTTATAGAAAAATGCCCTTTTGCAGTTCTGTAGTCATTGAGTCTAATAGCATACCAATAATCGTCGGCAGGCAATTGTTGGTTATTGTAATAGCCATCCCAACCTGTTTTGTAAGGAGAGAATTGTTTGAGCAATTTGCCATAGCGGTCAAATATTTGTATCTCTGCTTTTGGGTATTTATTTGGTTCTAATCCTTTTAAATTCCAGTAGTCATTGTAGCCATCTCCATTTGGGGTAAAATAGGCAGGCGCGCCCAATACGTAAACTTCTTTTTGCACAATACCACAACCGTTTATATCTTTTACATAAAGCGTGTGTATGCCCATATCAACAGGGGTAATGAGGCTTGAGGTTTGATAATTTCCGTTGATATCGTCTAGTGCATATACATAAACGCCATTACCAGACGTAATTACTTCAATGCTGTTGTTTTCTGACAAGTCTTTTATAATAATTTGTTCTACGGTAGCTATTTGTGAAGCTGTAACTTTTACAGTTCTTGTTCTACTACACCCAGCACTAGTGGTTACAACAACACTATAATTTCCTCCTGTAGTGACTTGTAATGTATAATGGGTGGCTCCTGTAATTTGAATACCATCTTGATACCATTGGTATGTGTAGGTATTTATTAAATTGGCATTTTGTACACCGGCATTAATGTATATAGGGCTCGTTGCAGACAAATTGGTGCATACAATTTCATCATCATTTCCGTTGGTATTCAAATCAATTCTAGGTATTGGTAATACCGTGAAATATACGGTTGTTTCGGCATAACAATTTGGATTGAGCGGATTAAATACTCGAGCAATAATAGTAGTCGTACTCGTGGTGAATGTTGGAGGAAATGGACTTGCTATTGTTGCTCCTGTAGCCGAATTGATGTAACTAATTTGCATATCAGTTTGTCCAGCAAGTATTGTACTTTGTAAAGTAGCGGTATTAAAAGTTAAAATGCCGTTTTGTAGTAACGGATTATCTTCATTGTCGCAAAGAGCATAAGTTGAAGCAGGAATGGTTTGTGCAAAAGGCACTTTGTCTACAATAAACGTAATAGTACCTTCTACATAACAAGGCCCATCTGAAGCCACAGACGGATTGTTGGTAAGCCTTACTGTGAGTGTTTTACTTGTAGTTACGGTGTATGGGTTGGGTAGAGGATTAAGTAAGGTTCCATTATCGTAATAACTTACATCAACATGAGTTTGCCCGCCCAAAATTTGGTTGCTTAGTGTAGATGTGTCAAATGCATAAATACCATCGGTGTTATCGTCGCATTGACGAATGGTATTATTTACTCCAACGCTATGTATTACAGGGGTTGGTTCTACTACTAGGGTGAGATAATCTTTCATGGCGTAGCAAGAATTATCTATAGTACTATCAATTCTCACCCAAATATTTTGTGTGTTGGGAGATGTAGTATTTCTAAAATTTGTTGTGTTGGTTATCTCGTTGGTTTCGGTTTGAGCGTCGAGCAAAGTAGGGTAAAAAGTAACTGTATAATTTGAATTGGGCATCATAGCTGCAATTTCCGATAACAATGGCGCAAAACTAAACGAAGCTACACCATCGTAATTATTCTGGGTTGCATCAATATAATCATCACATTTGGTAAGTGTTTTATGATATGTGTTCGGAATTTGAGATACACTTACAAGCAATTGCAAGGTTACTATTTTTTTACAATTATTGGCAGTAACAACCCTTACATATAGTGTTGTGCTACCTGTTGTGTAGCTTGTTTCATTTGTAATTTTAGTATTGGTATCGTTGGTGTCGGCTCCAGCAAATGTGGTAAAATAGGAGAATTGATAATTGGTATAATTTGCTGCTATTTGCGGGTTGATTTGGGTTAAATTAAATACACTAATACCATCGGTATTGTCATCACATTGTTTCAGAGTAATAGGGGTGTTTACAACAGGTAGTGCATAGGTGGTAAGCATGGCATCTTGAGAGTATTTACCACAACTATTTCCATTTCGGTTTAAAAATACTCTGTATTTATAACTGGTCATGGCAGGGGTAACACTTGTAATTTGTAAACTAGCTGTTGTAGCTCCAGAATAAGTAGCGTTATTGGTAATATTAGTGTAAGTTAAACCATTATCGGTAGAAATTTGCCATTGATAACTATCAATAGAGTTGGAAGAAGCTACAGTAAAAGTAGCATTTTCAAGTTCGCAAACAGTTACATTAATAGGTTGTGTAGTAATAGTAATAGGAGCGGCTATTATGTAGTTGCTATTAGGTAGGGTATAGCCACTTGTGGTAGGTACGGTTCCGTTTGAATTGATAGTAGTGCTGGTGGTGTCTGCATATCCGTTTTGATTAACGTCTGTAAAACCTGCTTCTACAACATCAAAACACGCGTCGTTGTCGCTGTCTAGTTCCAAAAAGTTGTAAACACCGTCATTATCTGTATCGGCTACAGTATAGTTTACTATGTTACTATCGGTAGCTGTTTCTAGGTTGTTGTCTAAACCATTTGTGCCATAGTTAGGCCCAGAAGATATACCGGTAATACTCGCTGCATTAAGTGTATTGCCTGCTTCTACAGCATCAAATATTCCATCATTATCGGCATCTAAATCTAGATAATTTGGAATGCCGTCGTTGTCAAAATCTTGTGGTGTTATTCCGTTGCCAAAAGCATCATCAATACCATTATGGTTAGAGTCGGTACCAAGTGGCACGATAGCGTTTGTACCCGTTGCTTCGATCACATCTGGAATACCATCGTTATCGCTGTCATAATCTTCGGCATCGGGTATTGTATCGTTATCAGAGTTTTTTGGTACACATTCTGCGTATAGCTTAAATGTCGATTTGTTGTCTAGTTCATCGGTTAGGTTTCTATGCAAAATAGTGATAGACGTAACATTTTTAGTTAAAAACTTAAAAGTTCCAGTTCCAGCAGCAAGAGGCGTTGTACTGTTCAATCTAAACCTAATATTAAACGAAGAATATTCTGTAACACCACTTTCATAAATGCCATCGTAATTAGTATCAATTAATAATTGATTGTTTGGGTTTAAAACCGTAATTGTAGTTGATGTAGGTACACTTATTTCGTATTCTGCGTTGGCATTGAGCAAATCGGTGCTGTTTGCGCTCGATACATACTCAATTCCTAATGCTAACGGATTGGTAAATGTGTTGGTGTATTGAACAAAATAGCCTTTACCTGCAGGAATGTGTGTTACAAAACTACCATCTGTAGCACCTACAAAAGGTGTTGGACTTGCTGTGGTAGAAGTTGTTACGTTTGCTGTAAATGTATTTGTGTATGTGCTATTTACAATAGTGCCAGCAGTGGGATTACTTATGTTGATAACGGTATCGCCCAATGATTCGTTACAATTTGTAATACCATCATTATCCCAATCCAAATCTATGTTATCGTTTACACCATCGTTGTCGGTATCTGTTGGGCATTTGCTTACGGGTATTTCGTCTGAATATAAATCGATGTTACAAGAGGTTAATGTAGCTCTCACTTTGTATAAGCCAGGTTGCGTAGGATGCAAGGTTGCAGTGGTTTCTCCAGGCATAATAGCACCATCTTTATACCATTGGTAAGTATCAAAACCCGATACAGAACTTATGTTTAAATTTACATTGGGTATACAATTGGTTTGGGTAATATCTACTGTTTGAAATGCAACTTCGGGTTTAAAAGTAAAACCAGAATAAAAGCCTCCGTAGGTAGCAGCACCGCTAGTTCCAAAATAAGAAAGATACACTTGCTTGTCTGCTAGTACAGAAATATTTCCTGTAAGCCCTTCAAAAGAATAGGTTACATAATTTGGATTTCCAGTTACGGGAAAAGGCCCGTTTACAACAATTCCTGTAGGCAAACCAGTAATAGGATAAGTAGTACCGTTGAGAATAAAATTTAGGGTAGCACCCGTTTCGGTTACAATACACACCGTACCCGTAAAACTATCGTCATTACCTACCGAATTTATGTACGGAATGTTATCAATAATTTTTGGTGTTTGACAACTTAAAGGCGGCAAAAAGTGCATATTTTGATTGGCTTGATTATTACTACCTCCAATACCTTGGTATGCAAATACATTTTTGCTGGTACTTACATACAAATTATTGTTTGTGGTAAAATTAGCACCATTTAGGGCTAAATATTCTCCAGCATTTAATGTTGCCGTTGGAGTAGTATTACCATTTAAATAAACGGCTGTATTGTTTTCGTGGGCTACAATGAGTGGTTTTTCTACTACATCTACACCATTTCCTTTAATAAAAATGTATTGATTGCCAATACGATCTGTAGATACAATTTGATCGAAACCCAAATCAATGTTTGAAGTATTACCATTGGAACCTGCAAATGAGCCACAATTAACTACAATGTTTTTGTCGGCAGCAATAAGAGCACCTATCAAACCATCTCTATTGGCGGTAGAGTTGCTACAATTTACGGCTATTACATAACTTTCGCCTGCGTTGAGTGTAATATTTGGAATACTATTTCCAAACGATTCTAAGTTTTTTATGGTAACGCCTGGTTTAATATCAGAGAAAGAAACTGTAGTATTATTTTCGGTTGCCAATATCGAGGCAAATGTATAATGTATGCTACTTGTACTCGCAATGAGTGTGTTTACCATAGCCCCTACGCGAAACTGTTTACCCAAAGATGCAATACCTTTGGAAACTAAGCCTCCAGCTTGATAACGTTGAGGTGTTGCTACAAGCCTTACCGTTACATATATCAAATCGCTGGCTTGTACAATATAGCCTTTGTTATTGTATACAGACCCTGCATTACTATCGCTTACCATAAGCTGGGTGTTTTGCCCAAAACCAATATCATATACCAAAGGGTTGTCTCTACTTACAGTTCCTGTAAATGTTGTTCCGCCTATTTCTTTAATTTCTACAGCAATAGGAGTAATACTTGGACACGATACATAGATAAACTGATTTTGAGGTTGTAAACTTATAGCGTTTGAAATAGGAGGGATATAATGTGTTTTACTAAATTGGGCATTTCCCAGATGGTTAAATAGTAAAAAAACAAAATTAAATATGAGGTATTTTTTCATTTGATAAAGTTACTAAATCTTTAAATTATTTAAAATTAATATTTTGTTTTAAGCTAATTTTAACATAAAAAACACTCATTATTAATGCATATTTTGAGCATTTTACCTTTGAAGCTTTCTAGATATTTTAGTTTGGGTTTTTATTATACCAAAAATTACCTTCGTGTTTTTTATAAACAATATGCTGCGCAAAACAATTTAGTTTTACCATTAGAATGAATAGTTATACTGTATACTGCATAGTATAAAACATTAAGCTGTATAGTAAAACACGGTGTATAGTTATGCAAAACGCCATATAGTATTGGCTAAAACAACCAATAGAAAGTAGTAAAATACTATGTTTTGTGTAGTATTACACGATATACTTTTAATTATAATGCTGTATACTATACACTATAAACATTACTGTTTGATAGCAAAACATTGTATAGTATGTAGTCTTTTACTACAAAAGGCGTTTTGCTACAAGTAGGGTAGTGTATTGCGCCATGTTGAGCATAAAAAAACGGTTGCCTTTGTGTGAGGCAACCGCAGGTATTGTTTACGATTTTTGTTCTTTATTAAAATAAACCAAATAATAGTACATTTGCTTTTCTTCGTCCCAGCCTTTTTCTACAAATTTTTCGGCGCTTTCGGGGTTTACAAAGTCGAGTTTTATTTGAATATTGGTGTCTAAATTGATGGTGTTTTTTATTTTTCTACGTGCATCGGTAACGGCGGCATTGGCAATCGGGAAATTGGTTACATCTTCTATGCTGTATTTTTCACCTTTGTCTACTTTGTAGTTTTTAAATTCGGGTATCAAATCGGGGTTGTCTATCACTTCGTTCAAAAATTTAGTTTCTTCAAACTCGTCATTTTTTGCAAAATGGTTTATAGCACGGTTCATAAACAACACTTCTTCGCGCTTGTCTTCGGCAGGTAGTACTACATCTTTGGCAAAATCTTGACAAAATTTTAAATATTTTTTTGTCATGTAGTTTTCGTCGATAAAAGCATCTACAGATAGAAAATGTTCAAGCCAATAGCGCGCATCGTACTTGTTACTATCTACGGTAAGTATTTTATATCCTTCTTCTTTTTTAAAATTAAAGATAATGCAACCTTTGTCCAATCGGTTTAAATTGATACCTTGTTGGAGTATCATTTCGAGGTGGCTTTCTTTTTCTTCAAATTGTAAGAAATCGGTTTTTAATTCGCTTTTAAAAATTCCAATAGCATCTACAGGGTTATTATCTATGGTTATGTGTGTAAGATAGGTTACATACACTTCTCCGTTTTTAATGTGCGGATGGTTGGATTGCTCGTATAAATGTGTTGTAATTTTTTTGGATACCTCATGAATATTACTTGGGTTTGTAAAAATTTCTTGGGCATACATATACATTTCATTGTATTCCAAATCTACATCGTGAGCAAATTGAAAATAGTTTTCTTCTTTATCTCTAAAAGGTTTAAAGAAAAATTCTTTAAGCAATGGGGTAATTTCGTCTTGAAGCGGGTAGGGTTGCCCCGATAAGAATAGGGCTTCGTTTCTACTTTTGTTCCCTACGCGGTGTATCGATAGCGATTCTATGTGTGCATTAAATAAATTAATCATCTATATAAAAAATGTAAAGTTGTTGGTGTAAATAAGTTTGTGTGTTGTGTTAATTCCAGTTTTCTTCAAATCCGAAATCTTCAAAACTATCATCGCCGTCAAACATATCAAAATCGTCTTCATCAAAATCATCTTCAAATTCACTGTGAAAATGGTCGTCTTCGGCATCAAATTCTTTTTCGGGTGCATTTTCTGGCATTTCACCATGCGAATACAATAGGGCAGGGTAGCTCTCTCCAGCAACTTCGGGTTCTATAGCGGCAAGTTCTACCAAAAATGTCCACATACTTATAAAATCGTATACGTAAATAATTTTGGTTTGCTCTTCATACAAAATATCTTCGAGTACAAAGTCTGCCATAGTGCGCTGTTCGCCAGGTACATCGCCAGTGTCAAAAAGCGAAATTTCATCTTCTTGATTCCAGTTGTCATCGCAAGTATAAAAAGAGGCAATTTCTTTACCATCAAACCCAAAAGCATTTACTATTGTGTTGTGTAAATCTTCTAGGGTATCTTGACTTTGTATAGCAATATCTCTAAAGATGTCTTCCTCTGTGTCGAGAATAACTCTAAACTTGTAAACCATATTGATTGTGTATTTTTTTTGAGAGGTCAAAGGTAAAGTTAATTTTTATAAAATGCTTTGCACTACTTATATTTTTTTGCGCTAAAAAGGTTAATTTTGAGACCTATTTTTGACTGTTTATTTTTTAGCAGTTTAGTATAAAATTGCATCAGCACTACGTTTGGTAAACCATTGCCAATACCGATAGGCTATAACGAACAAACCTAGAATAACAAAGAATTATCGACTATGAAAATTGTAGTATCTCCGGCAAAATCGCTCAATTTTGAAACGCCAGCTCCCACAACACAAGCTACACATTTTGTGTTTGAAAAAAAGGCGCACAGCGTAGATAAAGTACTAAAAAAATTGAAACCCAAAGCGCTGTCAAATTTGATGGATATTTCTGATAAATTGGCAGAACTTAATTGGCAACGCAACCAAGAACGCAATGTACTAGAGCTTACCGTAAACAATGCTAAGCAAGCTGTTTTTGCTTTTGATGGAGATGTATATACTGGTTTGGACGCTTACACTTTACCACCAGAAAAAATTACAGAATTGCAAAATAAACTCTACATACTTTCGGGTTTATATGGGTTGCTCAAACCACTCGATTTAATACAACCTTACCGCCTTGAGATGGGCACACATTTGGCAATAGGTAAAAATAAAAACCTATACGAATTTTGGAAAGATAGCATTACCAAAGAACTGAATAAAAACCTCAATCAAGGTGAATTGTTTATCAATTTGGCAAGCAAAGAATATTTTTCGGCTGTAGATGCAAAAAAAATAAAAGCCACCATCATTACTCCAGAATTTAAAGACTATAAAGATGGCAAATTGAAAATGATTTCTTTCTTTGCCAAAAAAGCTAGAGGACTTATGGTGCGTTACATTTTGGATCAAAACGTAAATACACTAGAAGAACTCAAGCTCTTTAACTACGAAGGCTATGCTTTTGATGCAAACCTAAGTAAAGGAAATACACTTGTATTTACCAGATAGCATTAGTGCATAGCATCTGCTGGGTTTATCTTATTCTTTGTTTTTTTGGCTAAAAATATAAGTGGTATTGAACATAAAAAGATTACCCCTAAGTACAAAAATATATCCATGTAAGACATTACAGTACTTTGTTTTATAATTGAAAATTCAAATATTTGATGCGCTTTGGCTAGTGCCTCATTGGGCGTATAGCCTTTTGCTACAAATGATTTTTGGAGCATATTTATTTTTTGTTGTACTTCGGGTCGGGTCGGGTCTATATTACCAATTAAATCGATGCGGTGTTTTTGTGTAAACCTAGAAATAAAAGTAGTGATAATAGCTACCCCAAACGAACCTCCCAATTGTCGCATCATACCTGTAAAGGCAGCTCCTTCGCCAATTTCTTTTCCTTTTAGAGACGATAGCGATAGAGTGGTTATTGGTACAAAAAGCAATCCTAAACCTACACCTCTTAGTATTAATGGCCAGTAAAAATGTTCTACCCCAGTGTCTGGCGTCATTACAGTATACATCCAATAGGTAAATAAAAAAAACACACCAAAACCAAACGCTACCATATACTTTTGCGGTACACCTTTTTGTATCATTCTACCTACAAAAGGCATCATAAATGCGGTAGTGATTGAACCAGGTATTAATAGTAGCCCAGCATCTGTAGCTGTCCAACCCAATATAGATTGTGTGTAAATAGGAATAATAAGTGTAGAGCCATAAAGACCAAAACCAAGTATAAAACCAAGTAAAATACCAATTTGCAAATTACTATCTTTAAGTACGCTCAAGTTTACTATTGGGTGTTCATAGGTAAGTTCTCTCCACAAAAAGAGCAATAGTCCTACAAAAGAAACAATACACAATGTTACAATGGTTGTGTTGTTAAACCAATCATCTTGTTGTCCATGTTCGAGTACATATTGCAACGAACCTATAAAAGCCGATAAAGTAATAATACCCCACCAATCTACTTGGTTTGCACTCAATTTATTACCATATTTTGGACTTTTTACAAAGCTTAATGTTAAAAAAGTTGCTGCAATACCAATAGGAATATTGATATAAAAAATATAAGGCCACGAAAAATTGTCTACAATATATCCTCCCAATGGCGGACCAAGGGTTGGACCAACAATAACCCCCATACCATAAATGGCTTGAGCCATTCCTCTTTTTTCTGTAGGGTAACTTTCAGTAATAATAGTTTGTGCAGTAACCAAAAGAGCCCCTCCGCCCAAACCTTGAATAAACCTAAATATTACCAGCTCCCAAATGTTAGAAGCATTACCACATAAAAATGAGGCAACTGTAAACAGTATGATTGATGCAGCAAAATAATTTCGTCTACCAAATTGTTGCGACAACCAACTCGTCATGGGTATAATAATAACGTTTGCAATAGCATAGGCTGTAATTACCCATGCAATGTCGGTTAGAGTAGCCCCAAGGCTACCTCTCATGTTGGTTAAAGCTACATTTACAATAGTAGTATCTACAATTTCTAGAAGCGCGCATAAAACGGCAGTAATTGTAATAATTACCCTTCTAAAACCGTATTCAACTAAATCTTCTTGTTGCGTAATTGCCATAGTTTATTTGGTATGTACATCTACAGTTACATTCATTCCTGGTCGTAACTTGCTCAGTTTATTTTTGTCATTTTGTTCTGTAAATGAGATTTTTACAGGCAAACGTTGAATTGTTTTTACAAAATTACCTGTTGCATTATCAGGAGGTAGAATAGAAAATTTTGCACCAGTTGCTGGAGAGAAAGAAACAATTTTGCCTTCAAACTCATCATCTGGAAATGCATCTACATGAATTTTTACCTCTTGGCCTTCAAGCATTTTGTTAAGTTGTGTTTCTTTGAAGTTTGCAACCACCCACATATCATGATTTCCAATAATGTAAAATAGCGATTGCCCTGGCTGAATAAATTGTCCTGGTTGCACATTTATTTTAGATACTTGCCCGTCGTATGGAGCTACAACAACTGTGTAGTTTACATTGAGTTGTGCGGCATCTACGCTGGCTTTGGCACGGCTAATGTTGGCTAAAGCAACCTTTGTTTGTTTGGAAGTTACATTTGTGCGATTTGAAGCCACTTTCTTTTGAAATGAGCTTGCCTTTTGTTGTTCTTGCAAGATGCGCAATTGTGTTTGAGCTTCTAGTTTTGTTGCTTCGGCTTGCTCGTATTGTTGTTTGGTAATAGAATGGTTTTTGTATAGATTGGCATATCTGTCAAAATCATTTGTGGCTCTAGTAAGTCGTATTTTGGCCGATTCAATATTTTCTGTTGCCGATTTTACATTTGCATCAGATACAGAAACTGTAGCTTCTGCTGTGCCGATATCTGCTTTTGATGCTTCGTAACTATCTTGTGCGGCTATATAGGCTGCTTTGGCTTCTTCTAGTTTTACCAAATAATCTTTATTGTCAATAACAAAAAGGGTATCGCCTTTTTTTACAATATCGTTGTCTTTTACATATACTTTGTTTACATATCCGCCTACTTTTGGTACTACAGGACTGATGTTTTTTTCTATTTGAGCATCGTCTGTAATTTCGTGTGCTTGACCATGTAGGTACTTGTATATTCCATAACCTCCGCCTACGATTAGTAATGTAGCAAAAATGGTAATGAATTTTTTATTTGTTTTTGTATTTGAATTTTTCATAATTTACTTAGATATATTGAGTGAGTTTAGCAAATTTCCTTGTGCAAATTGTAATTCGTAATATTTTAAAGCAATATCAGCTTGAGATAAAGCTAAATTAATTTTACTTTGAAGTTGTAATACATCGGCATCTAGTAAATCTGTTGTATTGGCTAGGCCATTGGTGTATTTATCGTTGATTATTCTATAGTTTTCGGTACTTTGCTCTACAGATTTTTGATAAACTTTGTTTTGCTTTTGAGATAAATTGTAATTTTCTGAAGCAGCTTGTATTTCTTCGTCGATTTTATTTTTTAGTATTTCGCTCGATACTTTAAGTTGTTCAGACTTGGTTTTAGAGAGATTGACTTCTTTTTTGTTTTTAAAAATAGAAGCCACATCATAAGAAATGCCTACTCCAAAATTCATAGCATTAGAAACACGTAATACATTTTGCAAATCAAAAGCAATGTAGCCACCTGTAAGCGCTAGAGCAGGGTAATAGTTGGATTTAGCAACTTTAATGGCATATTCTGATGCTTTTATTTGTTGTTGTAGAGCTTCTAGATCGCTTCTGTTGGATTGATTGGCACGGAGTAAAGACTCTTGCATGTCTTTTTGTACAGCATCAATATTAATTTCTATTGTTGTAGGTTGAGGTAAATCGAGAAGTTTTGATAATTGGTAATTTAAAACATTTCTGTTTTTTTGAGCAGTATCAAGAGCAATTTGTAAATTGGAAACTTGAAGTTGCACTTTTAACAAATCATTTTTTGTGATCAATCCGTTTTGCATTAAGGCATCAAAATCTTTTTCTCTTTGCTGAGCACTTTTTATATTTTCAGCAATCAGCATTATGGTTTGATCTGCTTGGTATAATTGTGCAAAAAGTTTTGTTACTTGCAAGGCAAGTTGTTCTTTGGTTTGTTGAGCTGTCAGTTTTTCTGCCTCGTACATAGCTTTTGACGCACTTATGCTATTTTGAAGTTTGAATCCAGCAAAAACAGGCATGTTTACATTAGCCTGCCCCAAAAGTAAACTGCTTACCGATACTCCGCTGCCATTTTGCGAGTTGCCCGAAGAACTCATCGGGATTTTTAAACTTGCATTAGCATTGGTAAGACGTAAATATTCTCCCGAAATTTTTAGATTAGGATATTGATTATCTCTCATTTTTTGTAATTCGAGTAGAGATGCTTGCGTTTGTAATTTTGACAAGGCTACTTCTTTACTTTGACTTGTTACTAATACAATAGCTTCTTTTAATGAAAGCTTTTTTGTTTCTTGAGCTGAAACAATAGGCGCTGAAATTAAAAAAAAGAGAATTATTTTATATGTTATTTTCATATAGTGGTAATTGTTTGTTTTTAAGTAGTATACAATAATAATCCTTTTACAGATTGCTGTATGTGTTGTACCAATTGGTTTTCAACATAGTGATTAAAAGCGGTGTCATTTTGCAATTGTAATATATCCATCATGTGGTGTTTATTGTTTACAAAATACATAAATGTGCCTATAATCATACTTGGAATTACTGCCGTATCTATTTTGTTTTTAAATACGCCTTGCAAAAATCCTTCATCAACAATAGCTTGGATATAGGCTAGATTTTGTTTCTTTATTTTACTTATTTCGGGCATATGAGCCTCTCTTTTTTTGTGCATAATTTCGGTATGCATAATTTGATATAAGGCTACATTGGAATATATTTTTTTGATATAGTACGCTATTAGCTCATCAATTTTTTGAAGCGGAGAAATGTTTTTATCTAAAACAGATTTTAATTCTAGTTTTGTTCCACTCATTTTATAAATCAGTATGGCTTCGAGTAGCTTTTCTTTAGAACCAAAATAATAAGAAATCATTGCTACATTGATGTTTGCTTTAGATGCAATATCTCTTACCGAAGTACCATCGTAACCTTGTAGCGCGAATAATTGTTCTGCGATATCAATAATTTCTATTTGTTTGTCATTAAAATCCATTGCTAAATTTAAATTTAAAATAACAATGCAAAATTAAACAAATGTTTAAATTAAACAAGTGTTTAATTTCGGTTTAACAATTTTTTTACACTACAAACACGAGGTAATTAGCAATTAAGGTAGACTATTTACCCAGTTTGCCATAATTTGTTTGCCGTATTGAGTAAGTATACTCTCTGGATGAAATTGAACAGACATAATTGGGTACAAACTATGTTGTAAAGCTAAAATGTGGTTTTCAGTATCAACAGCGGTAATTTGTAAAGTGCTGGGTACAGAGTTTGGATCTACTGACCAAGAATGGTAGCGACCTACATTAAAAGTATTGGGTAGGTTTTTAAATAAAACCGTATTAGGTTCAATAATATTTATTGAAGATTGCCTTCCGTGATAAGGTTTGGTTAAATTGATTAAGGTGGCGCCAAAAAACACCGCCATAGCTTGATGACCTAAGCAAATACCTAATATATTTTTATGGGTATAGTATTGCTCAAGCACTTTTAGCGTATTACCAGCTTGTTGAGGTAAACCTGGTCCAGGCGATAGAAGTATGTTTTGAAAATCGTTTACTTCTTCTATATCAAACTCATCGTTGCGCCATACTTCTACAGTACACGATTGTGATTCTAAATAATGAACAATATTGTGTGTAAAACTATCGTAATTATCTATAAGTAAAATTCGCTTTTGAGTCATAGTGCAAAATAAACTTATTTTAAACAAAAAATCCGCATTTTAGGTGCGGATTTTAATACGTTTTGGTTTGTTCTTTTAGAAAGCAAGAGAAACTTCAAGCTCAAACTCGTCGTTGATTGTTTTGTCCCCTAAATTATCAAAAAAGCTTCCAGAACCATATTTAATACCATATTTTGTACGATCTATTTTTAATGAGGTTGTAGCAGTGTTACCTTTTACAGTGATTAAAAAAGATACAGAATTGGTTACATCTTTAATGGTCAAATCGGCAGTTACAGCATAAACGCCGTTTCCTTTATCTCCAATTTTTTTGAATACTAATTTTGCTGTAGGGTATTTTTCAGTTCCAAAAAAATCGTCTGCTTTTAAGTGTCCGTCAAGTTTCGCTTTGTAATCACCTTGTAAATCTGTCGATGAAATAGTAGTCATATCTACTACAAAAGTTCCACCTTTTAATTTATTTTTCTTAAATACTAATGCGCCACTTTTTAAATCTACAGTACCTTCATGTTTTCCTGTAACTTTTTTACCTACCCAGTTAATTTTACTTTTTGAGGTATTAATTTGTTTGGTTTGCGCAGTTGCTACTGTAGTAAAAGCAATTAATAAGCTTAGAGCAATGGTTTTGATTGTTTTCATTTTTGTATTGAATTTAGTTGTTGAATTATTTAAAGTGTTATAAAAAGTTCATCTAGTGGTTTTCTCACTTTTGCAAAATGCTGGGTTGCATCTTCTTCACTTCTGTAGCCAATAGGTGCTACAAGAGAAGCATTTAGCCCAAGTTTGTCTAACCCTAATATCTCGTTATAGCGTTGAGGTTCAAAACCCTCCATAGGTGTAACGTCTATCTTTAGTTCGGCAGCAGCATTAAGTAAATTGCTTAGTGCAATATAAGTTTGTTTGGAAGTCCACGTGTTTTTTATTTCTGTAGGTAAATTGTTTACAAAACCAGCCACAAAATTTTTATATCCTTCAACATCTTCAGGTTTTAATCCTCTGGTGGTTTGTACATTATTAAAAAATGCATCTAGGTCTGTATTGTCAAGATCCGTAATATTTGCAAATACAAATAAGTGCGAAGCTTCTTTAATTTGTTGTTGCCCCCAAGAAGCTTCTACAAGTTGTTCTCTTAGTTCTGGATTTTCTACAACAATTACTTTGTACGGTTGTAAACCAAATGATGATGCAGAAAGTTGTACTGCTTTTTTTAAGGTTTCCAAATCGGCGTTGGAAACTTTTTTAGTGCTATCGTATTTTTTTGTAGCGTAACGCCATTGTGCGTTTTCAATAAAATTGCTCATAATAAAATTTAATTTTTAGTTCTAATTTTTTCTAATAATTCATTAAGTAATGAAAGTTCATTTGATGTAAGATTTTGGGCAAAAAAGTTTTCGTGTTCTATTAATTTAGGGTCTAGTTGTTCAAGTATTTCAAGTCCTTTTTGGGTAATGGATACTTCAATTTTTCTTCTGTTGTTTGGACATACATTTCTAGTTACCAAATCTTTTAGTAATAACTTGTCTATTAAACGGGTAGTGTTGCTGTTTTTGGTAATCATTCGTTCTTGTATAACGCACATATTAGCAGGACAAGATTTTTGACCTCGTAATATTCTAAGCACATTGTATTGCTCTGTAGAAAGATCAAATGGCTTTAACATCTCGCTCATATTCTCGTTAATCAAACCATTTGTATACAATATATTTAAAATGACTTTGCGTGCCATTTGCATTTCTATAGTAGACTTGGTTATCTGTTCAATCTTCATATATGTATTTACAATATTTGTAGGTACAAATGTATAAATTATTTTATTTGTATATACAAATGTTGTGTTAAAATTTTCAAAAAGTTATTTTTGAAGAAAAATTTTAAACATGGACTTATCTCAAAACGAATGGCAACAAAAATTGGCTGCCGATACAAATGCTGTTGTGCTCGATGTGCGTACAGACGAAGAATACCAAAATGGTATTATACCCAACGCTATTCATAACGATATTTACAAAGGGCAAGGCTTTATTTATCGCTTAGACGAACTAGACAAAACCAAAAACTATTATGTGTATTGTATGGCGGGTGCTCGAAGTGCACAAGCATGCTCAATTATGAAACAAATGGGTTTTGAAAATGTATACAACTTAGTAGGCGGTATTATGAACTGGGAAGGAGAAATTGTAAATCCTTAACGAGGAAAAAATTTAGTAAAAAAAACCTGTGTTTTATAACACAGGTTTTTTTGTGGAGTCGGAGAGAATCGAACTCTCGTCCAAACAAGCAATCAAAGAGCTTTCTACACGCTTAGTTTTTGATTGAATTTTCGACAAAAAGCAAGGCCAAAAACAGCCACTTTTTGCTTAGCTTTATATATGTCAGAAAGGATTTAAAGCTTTACCTTTCTTAGGGTTACTTTTTCGGTTCACCTATATCAACCGCCGTAAACCAAGGCTTTTGAGGTGAATCTAGCTTTCCTACCTTGTAGGAACTAGGCAAATCGTACTAAACTTCGGATTAAGCAGCTAAAGCGTAATTATTTTCGCCGTTTATAAGTTCGTATTTTTGATATTTACGAGCCAAAAATACAATGCTCGACGTGCTTACTTTTCAATTCCACTCGCTGTCAAAACCAGTCGACCCCGTGTGTAGTATAGTTATGCTGTACACAGTAATTCTATATACTTACAGCTTGCAAATATACCTAAATTTTCTATTTTGTAAAAAACTATTCTTCTTTTACAATAGAATCGTGTAATGTAAAAGGATAGTCGCCAAATAAAACTGATAATTTTTTGAGTTGGTAGGTTTTTCTATTAAATTTATTTGAAAGTGCAATAATTACTGCATGCTCTTTGGGCATGGTAATGTAGGAAGACGTATTGCCATGCCACCAACCGTTGTGGTAGTAAAGTTTTTGCCCAGTTTCCCATTCGCGCATGCGTATACCAAGCCCATAGTTTTTAATGCCTTTGCTTTCGTAACTATAACCTTTGTACATTTCTTTTAGTAATGCAGTACTCAAAAAATGGCTAGCATTTCTCGCATTGTCAAATTTTAATAAATCGCGAGGGGTGCTGTATATATTTTTATCACCATATACATGGTCTAGAAAATCGACACCAAATTTTCGGTAATTTCCTTTGTAGGAAGGAGTCATTAAGTTTTCTGACGAATTTTCATCAAAAACATAAGTGTTGTTCATTTCTAGAGGCTCAAAAATTATTTTTTTCATTGCTTCTTTGTATTTCATACCCGTTACTTTTTCAATAAGCAATGCTAGTAGGGCATAGTTGGTATTGTTGTAACTAAAGTGGGTATCTGCTTTGTATTCTTTCGGAATGTTTTTGGTATAAATTACTTGAAGTAAATCGTTGTTGGTGAGTTGTTTGGTTCTTCCCCATATAGCGGCATCATCGCAAAAATAATTGTACTTTTTAAGTCCGCTTCTGTGGTTTAACAGCGTTCGTATGGTAACATCGTCATACGGAAATTGAGGAAAATATTTTTTAAAATTATCGTCCAATCCAATCTTTTTAGCATCTATTAATTTTAATATCGCCGATGCTGTAAAGACTTTGGTTACAGACGCAATATGTAAAGGAGTATTGGCAGTTATTAACTCGTTTTGCTCTTTATTGGCATAACCTTCATATTTTTCGTAGATAATTTGCCCGTTTTTTGCCACAAGAAAACTAATATTTTCAAAGCTTGTGCCAAAATTGGCATCAAAAAATGTTTCTATCTCTTTGTGCTTTTGTGCTCGATATTCTGGTGAAAGTTTTGGTAAATCTTCATCGGGCGGAAGCATAGCATACGCCAAATTTGAACGATTTTTTTTAGCTTTTTTTTCAAAAACAGTATCCTTGCAACCCTGTACCAAAATGGCTAATAGTATGCAGTATATAGTTTGCTTTACGAGATTCATGAATTTGATGTTAAAAAACAAAAATAGGCTACCTTTTTATTATTTTCTGTAAAAAAGAGTTAAAAAAAATCAATAAAAACATACTAAATTTCTTAATATATTGAAAAACAAAAATATACAGATTCTTAATTTGAACTATTTATTTTGTTCTACTTACTTAATAAATGTATTTTTGGAAACTGTTTTAAAAAAGCTGTTTTTTTGTTGTGCTACAGCAATATAAATGTTTTTTGAACAGCTAGTAAATATAAAAGACTTCATACAATGAAATTTGGTATTATAAAAGAAAGAAAAACACCACCCGATAGAAGGGTAGTTTTTACTCCACAAGAATTAGTAA
This sequence comes from Flavobacterium croceum DSM 17960, assembly GCF_002917885.1. Lineage (GTDB taxonomy): Bacteria > Bacteroidota > Bacteroidia > Flavobacteriales > Flavobacteriaceae > Flavobacterium > Flavobacterium croceum. Next base: position 87,240 of record NZ_PQNY01000008.1, on the reverse strand, counting down.
AATTAAAAGAAAATTTTAAAGAGGCACAAATAAAGGTAGAACCTTCAGATATAAGAGTATTTCCCGATCATGCTTATACAGATTTGGGAATTGAAGTGCATGAAGATTTAAGCGATTGTGATGTATTAATTGGTGTAAAAGAAGTGCCTGCAGAGGCCCTTATTCCAAATAAAAAGTATTTTTTCTTTTCGCATACCATAAAAAAGCAACCCTACAATAGAAAATTATTACAAGCTATATTGGAGAAAAACATAGAGTTGTACGACCACGAAACCATTGTAGATGCAAATCATAAAAGGCTTATAGGTTTTGGTAGGTATGCTGGTATTGTAGGTGCATACAATGGGCTTAGAGCTTTTGGGATAAAATATGAATTGTTTACTCTGCCCAAAGCAGAAACCCTAGCGCACAAAGAAGATTTGATAGCCAAGCTAAAAAAACAAATTTTCCCACCAATAAAAATTGTAGTTACAGGACATGGTAAAGTAGGTATGGGGATTAAGGAAATTCTAGATGGAATTAAATTTAAAGAAGTTTCTGTAGAAGATTTTTTATCTAAAACTTATAGCCAACCCGTTTATGTACAAATAGATGTATTGGATTATAATAAAAGAATGGACGGACAAGTAATTGATTTTCAAGATTTTTACAAAAACCCGCAAGATTATATTTCCAATTTTGAGCGATTTACCAAAGTATCCGATATTTTTATGGCAGGGCATTTTCATGGTAACGGTGCTCCCGTAATTCTCTCAAACGATATGCTAAAAGCCCCCGATAATAGAATTAAAGTAGTAGCCGATATATCGTGCGATGTAAATGGGCCTATAGCTTGTACAATTAAGGCTTCTACCATAGCAGATCCAATTTTTGGTTATTTACCTTCAGAACAAAAAGAAGTTCCTTACACACACCCAGCAGCAATAGTGGTAATGAGCGTAGACAATTTGCCTTGCGAACTACCCAAAGATGCGAGCGAAGGTTTTGGAGAAATGTTTATGCAACATGTAATTCCTGCATTTTTTAATAATGATATAGATGGAATTTTACAACGAGCTAAAATAACCGAACAGGGTAAACTTACCCCTAGATTTAGCTATTTGCAAGATTATGTAGAAGGCAAGTAACACTGTTAAAAGTAACGATTTTTTTTAATATAAAATTTAATATATTTGAGTACTAAAATGTTAAGCGTTTGAAAAAAACTTATGCTATTTTATTAATATTCTTTTGCACAATAATACAGGCGCAAACAAGTTTGTCTGTCATGTCGTACAATATACGATTTGGTTCTGCCAACGATGGTGAGAATAATTGGGATAAAAGAAAAGAAAAATTAGTTGCCTTACTATCGTATTACGAAGCCCCTTTGATAGGTATCCAAGAAGCTCAAAAATTTCAAATAGATTATATTTTACAAAACATGCCAAATTACAAAGCTATTGGTAAACCAAGAGAATATAGAGATTTGGCAGAATATTCGTGTATTTTGTACAATGCAAATGAATATAAGGTGCTGGAAGATCAAACGCTTTGGCTCTCGCAAACGCCTATGCAAATGTCGAAAGGTTGGGACGCTGTGTGCTATAGAATTGTAACCTACGGATTATTTCAAAATAGAAAAACAAAACAAAAACTTTGGTTTTTAAATACCCATTTTGATCATCAAGGTATTGAGGCTAGAAATAATTCGGCAAATTTTCTCAGTACTTTAATACAACAATTGCAAACACAAAAAAAAGTTCCCGTTATTCTCTCGGGCGATTTTAATGCCACACTTGCCGACACTTGTTTACAAACTTTAAAAGACAATTTGTACGTAGCCTTTGAACAATCAAAAACCAAACCTTATGGCAACTCTGGAACATGGAATGCTTTTGATTTTCAAAAACAACCTACAGAACAAATAGACCACATTTTTTTTGATAAAAACAGCAGTATCACAGTACAAAAGTACCATACAATTGATGATTTTTACAATTTTAAATACCCTTCAGATCATTTGCCCATTATGGCATCTTTTATAATTCATTAAAAATCAACCAAAACTATAATTTTATGAGTTTAGAATCACAAAAAACAAATTATCCAGCATTATATACCCTAATTACCGTTTTCTTCTTTTGGGGATTTATTGCAGCAGGAAATAGTGTTTTTATTCCGTTTTGTAAAAACTATTTTTCTTTAGATCAATTTCAGTCTCAATTGGTAGATTTTGCCTTTTATACAGCATACTATATTGGAGCTTTAGTGTTATTTGCCTTTGGCGATATGAACGGAAAGGATATTGTAGGAAAATGGGGGTACAAAAAAAGTATTGTATACGGTTTATTATTTTCGGCACTTGGTGCAGGCGCTATGATTATTGCTGTAGAATCTAATTTATATCTCGGAATGCTCGTTGGTTTATTTATTGTAGCATTAGGATTTTCGTTGCAACAAACAGCTGCCAATCCGTTTGCTATATTATTAGGTAATCCAAAAACAGGAGCGAGTAGGGTAAATTTAGGTGGAGGTATCAACTCATTTGGTACTACAATTGGCCCTATTGTAGTGGCTTTAGCGTTGTTTGGTACAGCCAAAACAATTTCAGATGAACAAATTAAACATTTAGCACTCAATAAAGTAGTGTTGTTGTACATAGGTGTTGGATTGTTGTTTTTGGCTGCCGCAGCATTATTTTATTTTTCTAAAAAAGTACCGAGCGGTATTGCCAACGAGCCTATGGAAAAGGCAAATAAGGCTTTACGAACATTGGTTGTAATGACAGGTATTTTGGCAATAATGTTTAGCCCTGTATTTGCTAGTTATAGTTCTGATGAGGCCAAAGAAATTGCCTCTATAGAAAAAAACATAGAGCCTACTACCACAAAAATGAATAAGTTAGTCGATACATTAATAGAAGTAAAACACAACGAAAAGCTAACAGAACCCGAAAGATTAGCTAAAAAAAGTACTTTAGAAGAAAAAATAGCAACGCTAAAACTTACAATAAAACCTCAAACAGATAAAATAACCACATTAAAAATGCCTTTAGAAAAATATAGAATGTATTGGCTATCTGGAGCATTGCTTGTGGTGATAATTGTTTTGTTGTTTTCGTATTCATCTGCCCAAAAAAACGCTGAAGGTTGGGGAGCAATGCAATATCCGCAATTAATATTGGGTATGTTGGCAATATTTACCTATGTGGGTGTTGAAGTAGCTATTGGTAGTAATTTAGGCGAATTACTCAAGATGAAAGATTTTGGAGGCTTGGTATCTTCAGAAATAGCCCCGTATATTTCGATGTATTGGGGAAGTTTAATGATAGGGCGTTGGGCTGGCTCAATAAGTGTATTTAATCTTACAGGAATCAAAAAAACGGCTGCTTTAATTGTAGTTCCGTTGCTTGCTTTTGGTGTTATTTTGGCGGTAAATATTTTATCGGGCAAAGATATGAAGCCTCTATATTATTATGTAGTTTGTGTGCTTGTTCAAATTGCAGCATTCTTTTTAAGTAAAGACAAACCTGCAAGAACTTTAATGATTTTTGGAAGTTTTGGAATTGTAGCCATGCTGGTAGGATTATTCACAACAGGTACTATAGCCATATATGCCTTTTTGGCTGGTGGTTTGGCGTGTAGTATTATGTGGCCTTCTATTTTTAGTTTGTCTATTATTGGATTAGGAAAATATACTTCGCAAGGTTCTGCGTTTTTAATTATGATGATTTTAGGTGGTGGAATTATTCCGCCAATTCAGGGTAAATTATCTGATATTATTGGTATTCATCAATCGTATATAATTGCGGTAGTTTGTTTTGCATATTTAACTTTATTTGCTGTTTTGGTTAAGCGCATACTAAAAAAACAAAATATAGATGTTGATGTTATTGAAACAGCAACTAGCCATTAATGCGAGAATTACGCTTAGTAATATATCGCAGTAACGATATTAAATAAAAAAACTCCGATTGAAATGTAATTTTCTTTCGGAGTTTTTTACTGTGATTAAACTTTTATTTATTCCATTCTATTTTTCTAGAAAAATACATTACAGCACTTAAAATAGCAAACAAACCAATACTGCCTACTAGTAGAGCATAATCTTCTAGTTGAATAATTACATAAATAAAAGCGTACAAAGCTGTAAGAGAGGTCGCTATAAATAAAGCAAACTTTTTTTGCTGTAATATAGATCGTGAGTATAACGAAATTACAACAACCACAGCTACTCCTGCTATTATATAAGCTGTACTAAAACTACTATGCTCGGTAATAGCTATAAGCAACGTGTAAAACATTACAAGTGCAATACCTATCATAAAATATTGAAAAACATGCATGTTGATTTTACTTAAAGTTTGTATTAAAAAAAACACCAAAAAAGTAAGTCCGATTACCAAGAAACCATATTTAGCAGCTCGTTCGTTTTGTTGGTATTGATCTACTGGAGTAATAAATTGGGTTTGTACACTGTATTTTTTTAAATCGGGTAGGGTTTTAAATTGCTCTTGGGTAAATGGTCTGTTAAAATGTAATATTTTCCATGTAGCTTCAAACCCTTTTGCCGATACATTTCTACTTGTAGGAGCTATAAATCCGTTAAAACTTGGCGAATTCCAATTGGATTTCATAACAATATTGGTGGTTTTACCAATAGGAATAATAGAGATAGACTCGCTTCCATTAATTTTTATTGTAGAAGAAAAAGATATAGGAAAAACCGCTTTCGATAAATCGATATAATCAGATTCTAAATATTCTACAGTATTGTTGGTAGATGGCTCAAAGTTAAGTTGGTAACTTCCCCATTTCATTGAAACAGAATCTTTAAGACTTTTTAAATTGTTGGTTTGTATAATTATTTTGGCTTTATTCCAATAAATATCAGATGTTGGAATACTGTTTTTGGCAAAATTGGGTGCCGAAAAATTCCCTTTTATTTGAAATACAGCACTAAACACATTCGATTTATAAATACTTCGTTCCAAAGGTTTTTCCATTTGTGTAGTAATGCTATTTTTTAATTGATTCGGAAAGAAATAAGCATAATTTAGCGTGTTGCTTAAATTGTCTTTGTAAGGAATACGAATTATTGGTCCGTATAACTCAATAGCATTTCCCCACTTATCTGTAGTTTCGCTTACGACTTCTTTTTGTCTTTGACTTCTTTCGTCTATTAAATTTTGTACAAATACCAAAGGTATTAGCAGCACTAAGGCGATAAAGCCAATGAGAAACATTTTTACTGATGTGTTTTGAAAAAATGAGGTTTGTTTTTCTTGATTTTCCATAATGATGTAATATTAAATTAATGTATTGATGCTACTATAGTGAAATAAAGTACTGTTACAGGAATGTTTGATAAGAGTAAAAACATTTCTATAACAATATCTTCTTTATTGTTTTTTGAAAATAAAAGCTTGAAAATAAGGTACATAAACATGATGCTATTGATTATAATAGCAATAATTACATACCAAAAACCTAGATTTATTAAAAAGGATGTTTTAAAAAGCAAGTAGGATATCAATAGTAATGTACCCATTACAAATGATAATAAGGCTATTTTTGTTGATAAAGGCAATGTTTTGAAATTAAAAAGTGTGTTCATGTGTGGTAATTTTTTTAAAACAGTACAGCGTTAGGTATATAAATAGGCCAAAATGAAAAGAAAATAAAACAGGTTTTAAATCTATAATTTGTTGGAATAGTGTTTCTATAAGGTAAGTGGGTTGCAGAATAATATCCCAACTATTAAATCGTAATATTCTTCCAATATAGATGCCAAAACCGCTAAGAATAGCTAGTAATACCAAATGCCATTGTTGTATTTTGATAGCATATTTAAGCTGCACTACTTGGCTTATTTGGTTGATAGAAATAAAACCGGCGTAGAATCCTGTAATAGCACAGCTTAGTATAATAGTAGCATCTAACCAAAATAGGTGTTTACTAGATTTTGGCAAATGCACAACATCTGTTATAATATAAAATGAGTTGGGTAAAAATACTAGCCATATCAGCAAAAGTATGATTAGCTTTGTTTTAGATAAGAGTTCTCCTGTAAAATGAATGTAAGAGCTTATTAGTAAAGGTATTATTCCTAAAAAAGTGTTCCACACAAGAAAAAACAAGTAAATACTTTGTGTAAGTGTCGCTCTACATAGCAATAGCAAGATAGAATAACTTAATAACAAAAAAAGAGTAGTACGTTCTTTTCGGTACAACATACTCATTAGCCATAAATATTTCATATTAGTTTATATTAAAAGTAAATTGCAATTGTAGTAACGGAATGCTGAGTAATTTTTCAAAATCTAGGTTGTAAAACGTATGCGCTTTTTTACCTTTTTGGTATTGCTCTTTAAAACATTTGTACGACAAGGGATAAAAAAATAAGCCTGTAGCAATTACAATAAAAAGAAAGAGACTTCTTTTTCCGTTACCCAGTAGGTAGAATTGTAACTCAATTTCGTTTTTTACCGTCAATCCGCTACGGGTTAGCACATGAAAAACATCATGGTCTTCAAGCTGAGGTTGTATTTCTAAACCATTTTCTTGTAAAAAAAGCCCCAATTGATGCCCTAAACTTAGGCTAGGGTAGTCTAGCAGTATAGGAATTGTAATATTCCAGGGCTTGTTTTTTTTAAATTGTTTTTGATATGGATTTTTAATAGACTTATATATGTATTCTATTATAATTTCTCTCCATTCAAGAGTGTTTTCTTGTTTTTTAATAAGTGTTGCTATCATGTTTAAAGTACTTTGTTTTTCAAAGTTAAAAAATAAAAAATTTTATGTTTTATGTATGAGTTTTTCTAATGCTTCCAAATGTTGGCGAAATGCGTTTTTACCCTCTAGAGTAGCGGCATATTTTGTATTGGGTTTTTTACCAATAAATTGTTTTTCAATTCTTATATAGCTCTCATTTTCGAGTGCTTTAATGTGACTTGCTAAGTTTCCGTCGGTAACCCCAAGTAACTCTTTTAGCGTATTAAAATCGGCTTCTTCGTTTACCATCAATATAGACATAATGCCCAACCTTATACGGTGGTCAAAAGTTTTATTTATATTTTGTATGATGGATTTCATGGTTTGCTATTTATTTTTTTTAAAATATATACATTATCTATCGTATTTATAATACATTACACTTCCGTAAACAATATGGCAAATACCAAATCCTATTACCCAAAAGTAAAGTCCATACCCAGAATATTCTACTGCAATAAGCCCGAGAATAATTTGTGTGATGCCTAAGTACCTTACATCGCGCAAGGTATACTTGCTCGCATTTAGGCACGACATTCCGTAAAAAATGAGCGTAATAGGAGCAATGAGTCCGAAATAACCATTTTTTAATAAGAGTATGCTAAATATCCCGCCTGTAACCAGTGGAATGCAAAAGTTTATTATTAATCTTTTTGAAGTAGCATTCCAAATATGTTCATTGGCTTTTTTTGCTTTTTTTACAGTAAGAAAGTAAGCCGTACCCACAGAACATACCAATACAAGAAAGGCTAAAATAATTAAATTTCTAAAAGTAGTGCTTTCTAGAGTTATGTATTCTTGTCTTTCTGCATCTATCATTGTTTTTGCAACGGCAGCGCCAATTAGAGCATATAGTCCTGCTAAAATACCAGATAACCCGCTTAGCGATACAAATTGAGTAGAGCGCGACATGAGCTCTTTAATGTCTTTTAAGTCATTTAAGTAATTTTGATTTTTCATATAAAAGTACTTTGATATGCAAAGTTAAATTAAAAATAATTTTAAAACCAAATAAAATTTCATTTATTTTTGATAAAAATAGTTACAATGAAAAATCTTATCTATACTTTACTATTTGTTACAGCAGTTTCGTGGTCTCAAACCACAGATGAGCACATGCTAAAACAAATTTATAAAACAGCGCTTACAGATGTTAATTGCTATTATTGGCTCGATGACTTGTCCAACAAAATAGGCCATCGATTATCGGGTTCTGATGGTGCAGAAAAAGCAGTACTTTATACCAAAACTCAACTTGAAAAATTAGGCTTAGATAGAGTGTATTTGCAAGAAGTTATGGTGCCAAAGTGGGTTAGAGGTGCTCAAGAGGTAGCTTATGCAGAGGTAGGAAAAACAAAAACTAGTTTTCCTATTTGTGCTTTAGGATTATCTGTAGCTACGCCAAAAAATGGATTAAAAGCCTCTATTATTGAAGTAAAAAGTTTAGAAGAGCTAAAAGTATTGGGTGAAGAAAAAGTAAGAGGTAAGATAGTTTTTTTTAACAGACCTATGAATCCTGAATATATAGAAACTTTTCATGCCTATGGTAGTTGTGTAGATCAACGCTCTTCGGGTGCACGCGAAGCAGGACTTTTGGGTGCTCTAGGAGTAATTGTGAGATCTATGAATCTTAGGTTAGACGATTTACCACATACAGGCATGACTAATTATAAAGATACTCCACTAGAACAACGAATTCCTGCTGCTGCTATCAGTACAAATGGAGCAGAATTACTTAGTAAAATGCTAAAGGATAATCCTAATTTGCAATTTTATTTTAACCAATCATGCGAAACCTTTCCCGATGTTAAATCGTACAATGTTATTGGAGAAATTAAAGGTACAGAACACCCCGAACGTATTATGGTAGTTGGCGGACACTTAGATTCTTGGGATTTGGGCGATGGCTCTCAAGATGATGGTGCTGGATGTGTACAAAGTATGTCTGTTTTAGAAATTTTTAAAAAGTTGCATTATAAACCTAAAAATACAATAAGAGTAGTATTGTTTATGAATGAAGAAAACGGTGTAAAAGGAGGATTAAGATATGGTGAGCTAGCATCTGCAAGCAAAGAGAATCATATTTTTGCTATGGAAAGTGATTCGGGCGGATTTTCGCCTAGAGGATTTTCTATCGAATCTGATGATGAGAGTTATGCTAAAATCGCTGGTTGGAAAAATCTATTTGAACCTTATCTCATTCATATTTTTGAGAGAGGTCATTCGGGTACCGATATAGGCCCAATACAATCTGAAAAAATAGTTAAAGTAGGGTTACACCCAGATTCACAACGCTATTTTGACTACCACCATGCTGCCAACGATACATTTGATTCTGTAAACAAAAGAGAGTTAGAATTAGGTACTGCTACCATGGCGTCATTAATGTACTTATTTGATACTTATTTTAAATAATAAATCCAAAACTGAAGAATTATACTAAAGCAATCCAATATTATTAATTTTTTGTGTTGTATATAATTCGAGGAAATACAGAATATTTACTTAATTTAATATAGAATACAAATAGGTTATCATTATATTTATTCCTAAATCATAAGAAATATGTTTTGTGAAATTTATAAAAGGTTTCCAAATTAAAAATGACCAAGAATTTTTAGTAGCTAAAAATAGAGAAATACCTAAAGACATTAGCTTATTATTCCGTACAAGATTATAAAAGAGATTCTATTAATTTCAAGAATAAAAAAAGAGGTTCAATATGAACCTCTTTTTCCTTCTTTTTAATTTATTTTATTTCTCTATTTATGTAAATCCAACCTGTTTTGGCAGCGCCACCACTGTTGTATTCTATTACATAATAATAAGTACCGTCTGGTAGTTCATCTCCTTTATCAGATTGACCAATCCATTCATTGCTATAGTTAGATTTCGCATAAACTTTGGTGCCATATCTGTTATAGATATGAAGTTGAGAAACTCCCATGCCTCTCAAGTCAAAAAACTCATTTTTACCATCACCATTTGGTGAAATACCTTTTTGTACACCACAATTTATAGTAGATACAGTAATGTTTTTAGTTTGAGAACAGCCATTAACATCTGTTACAGTACAAGTATAGATACCCGTATTGCTTACTACTACAGAACTTGTTTGACCAATATTGGTATTTGTAGAAGATAACCAAGTATAAGTAGCTCCATTTGTATTAAAACTAGCATTCTCTACAGATAATACATATTGTGTACCATCACAACCTCCTAGTAATTCAAACTCAGGTAAAGCATTTAATACTAATGTACTTTGTACAGCATTACTTGTACACCCAGTAGCTGTATCTGTAATTTGTACACTATACACACCAGCAACATTCGTTGCAAAACTAGCTACATTACCAGGATTATTTACTCCCGTTGGAACTGTCCATGTGTAAGTATAAGTACTAGAACCATTTGGTGTAGCCGTAATCGTAGAGTTGCTACCAGCACATACAGTAGGAGTATTTACAGTAACTGTTGGTTTGGCAATTATAGTAACATTGCTTGTTAAAGTTGTAGAACAACCAGTTACATTATCTGTAATTGTAACACTATAACTACCAGCCACGTTTGTACTAAAAGAATTTACGTTTCCAGGACTTGTAGCTCCAGTAGGAACTGTCCAAGCATACGTATAATTTCCAGATCCAATCGTAACAGAAACTGTAGCGTTTGTACCTTGACATACTTGTGGGCTATTTACAGTCGCCACTGGAGGATTATTTTGAATTACTACTCCAGAAGCAGGATTACTAGAACACGAACCGTTTACTGTAGTAACAACAACGGTATATGTACCAGGTGTTGTTGTAGTAAAACTTGCAACACTACCAGGGTTTGTTGCCCCAGATGGAACAGTCCATGCATAGGTATAGTTACCTGTAACGGTTGTTGTAGCTGTAACTGTAGCAGGTGTTCCTGCACAGATACTTGGATTGTTTACAGTAACAACTGGAAGCGTTAAAATAGTAACAGTACTAGACACTGTAGTCGTACAATTTGTAACAGTATTGGTTACTACTACTTGATAGTTTCCTGCAACACTTGTAGATAAAGAAGGTACATCACCAGGATTTGTAACTCCAGCAGGAACTGTCCAGTTGTATGAGTATGTTCCAGAAGATGTTACATTTGCTAATATAATACCCGATGATCCCTCACATATTGTTAGGTTGTTTATTGTTACAATAGGTAAACTATTTATCGTAACTGTAGCGTTGGCTGTATTTGTGCAACTTGTTGCTGTATCTGTAACAATTACACTATAATTTCCTGCAACGTTTGTAGTAAATGAAGCCACATTTCCAGGATTTGTAGCTCCAGTAGGAACTGCCCAAGAGTAGTTGTAAGTGCTACTTCCTGTTACTGCAGTTAATGTAGCATTATCTCCTTGACATATAGTTTGATTTGCTACTGTTACAGTTGGTAAACTATGTACAGTAACAGTTGCAATAGCGGCTATACTTGTACATTGTGTATCAATATTTGTAATAGCAACAGTATAAGTTCCTGCTACTGTTGTGGTAAACGAATTTACATTGCCTGGAGATGTAACACCAGTAGGTACAGTCCAAGTGTATAAGTAGTTTCCTGTAGTTGCAGGAGTTGCTGTTAAGGTAGCTTGTTGTCCTTGACACACTGTAGGAGAGTTTACACTTACCACAGGAGCATTAGGAATACTTAAAGTAATTGTATTAGAATTTGTATATGTACAACTATTTGCAGATACAATAAAGTTGCTGTAATTTCCTGCGCCTAAATTTGATAAAATAATTTCTCCATTAGCATTACTTACTAAATTTAATGGGCCTACAGTAGTAGCGCCATTGGTATATGTAACCGAATAAGTTGTTAATGATGCCAAGCCACTTATTTTTATAGAACCATCGGTACTATTACAAGCACTTGGATTTGTAGAAGTGTAACTTGGGTTTAATTGTATTTTAAATGATGCAATAAAGTTAGCTCCACCATTATTAATAATTATAGTATCATCACATTGTGAAGTAGAATTATAATCTCCATTTACATCATAATAAACTTCAAGCATATAATTTCCAGGAGCAAAAGCTGTCAAGTCTATAGGTGATTGAGAATCACTTAATACTTTTTGCCATTTTTGATCGCCTGTGTTACAAGGTCCACCAGAAGGGAATGTTCCACTATTACAGTTGTCAAAGAATGGTAAATTCATAACAGAGAAACTACCTGGTGTAGAACTTTGTAAGTATATTCTATAATATAAATTGGCTGCACAAACATTTGCGGTTGTAGATTTAAAGGTTTTTACTTCTGCACCTCTCAATTTTAATGCACCTGAATTTTGAACGTAAGTACCTAAATCAGCATTTGTAAATATGTTTGAAGCAGGTCCAATAATATCTGTTCCAGATCCTATAGTGTTATAAAAATTTGAAGTAGCACAATTTGTAAGCCATACTGCACTTGCATGACTACCAAAGTTACAATCACTGTATACAGTAATATTCATAACTACAGGTTCTGCACATTGTCCAGCATTTGGAGTAAAAGTGTATTGACCAGAAGCAGTATTACTTACTGTAGAAGGATTCCATTGACCTGTAATTCCATTTAAAGAAGTTGTTGGTAAAACAGGTGCTGTACTACCTGGGCATATTGGTGCAGGTATTGTAAAGGTTGGAGTAATTAAATCGGTAACAATCAAGTTAAATTGACTAATAGCAAAACATCCAGCAGAGTTAGCTACTCTAGCCCAAATAGTTTGTTGGTATTGAACTGTATTTGTATAAGTAGCTGGTAAAGCATTTGTGTTTGCTTGGGCATCTGCTAATGAAGCAAAATAAGAAACAGTATACGTTGTTGCGCTTAAAGTACCTAATACCGATGCGTTGTTTGATGTTAAATTGAATGAACTAAACCCTGTATTACTACAAGCTACCAAATTATTTGGTGTTCCTAAAACAATAGGAGCAAAATACTCTACTGTAATGGTATCTGATGCCGTACATGTAGTATTATTGTAAGTAGCATTTATAGTATATACACCAGGTTGATTTACCGTTAAAGTAGGTCCTGTTGCATTTGGAATTACATTTGTGCCTAACATCCACGTAAATGTGTATGCAGCAGGATCTAGACCACTATTAATTGTTGTGGTTGCATCAGGGCAAATGGCATTTCCATTAGAAACCAAGAAATCACTTCCTAAGTTTACTTGACCAATATTAAAACTATCTCCTTCGATAAATACTGCTGAATCGTAAGCAGTATCAGATCTATCGGCAACTACCAATTTGATATGATATTGATGTCCAGGAACCACTATAGAAGATGCAGTCATTGGTACTGTATGTCCGTTATAGTTTATTGGAGCACCTAGAGGATTTAATCCTTGAGGCAATTGATAATATTTGTCAAAATATTGAGGATTTACAGAAGCACATGTGGTATTGTATAATTGGTTTCTTATTGTTACAACAGAGATAGGAGAAGTAGTATTTGGTACTAGAGCTAAGTTTGTTGTAACATTTGTTGTTAAGTCTGTTAAGTAAAAAGCAAATGCATCAGAAAAATCACATTGAAAAGTACCATATTCTTCAGAAGCAAATATGAAATTAAAACTTAAATTATCATCAATTGGAATAAAATCAAACTCCAATTTAGAAGCATTTTTAGAGTTCATAGCATTTCCTGTAGCTGCTAGTATAGTAGCTTCTAGTTGGGCATCTCCAGGCCAACCTGCTCCGTCACTTAATATAGTAGAATTTGGTCCAGGTGCATTGTTTGCATTACCAGAACATAAAATAATACCATCGTTGAAAGGAAAGTTTGAACCATTTTTATTAAAATATCCAATACCATTCGTAGAGCCAAAATTTGTTCCAGTAGATGAAGTAATATTGGTAATAGTTGCACACGGAGAGTTTACTAACACATCTGTAACCAATTGATTAACGGTGTATTGAGTAGTAGATGTTGAAATAGGAGGAGGAGGTGTTCCTATGCATACTGTAAATGCAGATGTTTGATTGGCAGTAGCTGTCCAAGTATAAACTCTTATAAAATAAGTTTGTCCTACAACTAAATTATTTGCAGTACTTTGATTAGGATCACTACAATATAATTGCGTTAAGTTACCACACGTACCAGTATATAATACATGAAATAAATCGATAGTACTTCCTGTAACATTATTAAGAGATATGATGTGCGTTGTACTTGTTGCTGTAAATTGAAACCATACATCGTCATCATCTGTTCCAGTACATGTATTGCCTTCTGGAGAAGCAGTAGCGCCAATTACGGTTCCTGCCACTGTTTGAGCACAAGTAATTCCACTATTAACAGGTACATTTATTGCATTAGCACAGTTATCGTTTGCTATGGTTGTTGTAAAGTTTACTGGTCCAGACCAAGTAGATAAGTCATTTGTACCACAAATAGCTCTAATATATACACTATATGATGTTCCCGATGGTAAATTGTTAAATGTATAAGGGTTTTGAGTAACAATAGTTCCAGTAGAAGTAGCCGTTGGAGCAGGGGCTGTAGTAGGTTGTAAAATAATTTCCCAACTTGTAGCAGAGCTATTATTTGTCCAACTTACTGTAGCAGAATTTTGAGTAATACCCGATATTTGAATATTTGTTGGTTTTGGACAAGTAGGAGGTATACAAGTAACGGTTCCAGAATACAAAAGCGTATTTTGTAAGCTTGTACCTGGGTTGTGTTGGTATAATTGTTCTCCAAACGGATCTACAACGGTAATACCTACCTCAGTTGGGAATGATCCACCAGCATTCCAAAAAACATCAAATGTTCCTGGACATAATACAACAGGTACTGTAACAGGATTTTGCCCATTTGCAGTAGTTGGTCCTGTTAAAGTAGCTATAGTTACACCGTTTTGTTTGATGCTTATAGTGTTTCCATTCCAACCATCTCCAAAAGAGTCTTTAACTATAAAAGAATAAGTACAACCTGTATTGCAAAGTAATGTATTGAATAGGAAAGGACCGCTCCATGCACTAAAAGTACCATTGCCACAGTCGGCTCTTACCCAATATTGATAAGCAGTTCCTGCAGTTAAGCCATTTGCAGGGTAATTTGTATTGGTATTAGCAGTAGCTCCTGCTCCTGTAGGAACAGAAGATCCAGCAGCTTGTACTGCTACTTGCCAAGATGTTGCCCCACTAGGATTTGACCACGATAAATTGGCCGTAGTCATTGTCATACCTGAGGCAGTAAGTGCAGCTGGAGGCGCGCAATTTACTTGTTGTATATTGAGTGTATACCCAGTTGTTTGAGGAGTTGCCCAAGTTGAAATTACAAAATAATAGGTTTGTCCTGCGGTTACATTCAAATCAAAGTTTCTTATATTGGTATTGCTATTAGCTACACCAGCCAAACAACTTACACCAATGTTCGCACAGCTATTATAAACAAATATTCCAGAGTATGTAGCAGTAGGAGTCATTTGTACATTAATAATTCCTGTAGCAGGAGCAGTATAAGAGTATACTACATCATTACCATTAAGATATGAACTAGTAGAACCACAGCTACTTCCTGGACTACCTTCAATAGACGGGTTATCAGAAAAATTTGAGGTATTATTTGTAGTACTGTACGGTAAAGATGTTATATTTATCGGGTTTGTACAACTTACACCAGGTGTAGTAGTACTAAAAGAAAATGGTCCTGCCCAAATACTGTTTCCTTGAGAACATAAAGCTCTTACATAATAATTATAAGTTGTATTTGAGGTTAAACCAGAAGCTATATAAGGTAATGTACCATTATAAACAGTTCCAGTACCAGTTGGCGTGCTAGTAGAAGGAACAACCTCAATTTCCCAAGAGTTAGAACCATTTGGATTCCAAGATAAACTAGCAGAATTATTAGTAACATTTGTTGCTGTTAAGTTCGTAGGAGCTAAACATTGTGCAATTATTTTCACATCATCAACATACCATCTATCGCCAGAAAGGGTTGTTGAAGGTTGTGTAAATTTCATTACAAATGCCACATAAACTTGCGTGCCTGCGTAAGCAGAAAAATCTACAACTTTTTCTTCGTATACATTGTAGGTAGTTACCAAACTTGTTTCTGTCCATTCTTGAATAGTCGTGTAGGAAGCAACATTTGTCTGTGATGGAGCAGTAGAGGGTGCCACTTTAATTTGTAGCTTTGCTCCAGCATCTCCGTTGTAACCTAATCTAGTCCAAAAACGTAATTGACCATTTGCAGGTACTGTTACGAGTGGGGTAGCTAGATAATCTTCCGAAGTATTATTTTGGCCTATATTTTCTCTATCAACAAAGGCAGTTTGTGTGCCATTGTAAATAGTTCCGGTTGTCGTATTGACAGTCCATCTTTTGGCCAAACCAACTCCGTTATCAAATACAGCCCAATTGCCCGTACCCAAAGTCCAATTGGTTGCTGGTAAAGCATCTGGACCTGTAGTACTTTCAAAACCTTCTAATGAAAGCTGAGCAAAGCCTGTAAATGAAAAAAGAAATAATAAAAGTAATTTGGTAAATTTCTTCATAATTTATTTATGATTATGTTATAGATAATTTACCAAAAATAGAAAAAAAATAAAAATAAACGAATTATAATCTAAAAATTCCTCCAAATGCTACTACAGTTTGTAAAAAATGAAAGTCTTGACTAGCTTTATCAATATTTTCTCTATATGTAGTTTGTATATTTGGCATATTAATATACCCTCCTTTTAACTCGGTTTGTACAAAAAAGTATTTAAAAAATGTAAAATTTAAACCTACTTTTCCAGAAACTCCATAACCTGCTACATGAAAATCGTCATGTCTTTCCATACCCATAAGTTTAGCATTTGTTTTTGGGTATAAAATACCTGCTCCTAAACCTTCTGTAAGATTTATCTGAAATTTATCGGTGTTTTGTATACCAAAAATTTTAGAAATATCATCTACTCTACTGAATTCTGAATTGATATAGTTTAAGCCGTCTGTATGCTCAAATGTTAAAAATTCTTCTGTAAGTAATACTTCATTAGCTGATATTGTTTCTCCATAACTACCTTGGTTAGGGTAAGTACCTGAGTAATTTACGGTTTCAAATTGACGCATAACATATTTCATGTGGTCTAGCCCAATAGAAATGTTGTAATGATCATTTAAAAAATACCCCATTCTAAAATTGGTTTGTGGAATGGTCATTCTTTTTGGGTTTACATAATCAACATGCCAACCTTTTGGTTTATCATCAGCAATGACATTATATAATGTAAAATCGTAGTTATCGCCTCTAAATCTTATATCTGATTTTGAGTAAGACTCGCGGTTTCCTCCCCAAAAAATATAAAATTTGCCTTTATTATGCGATGTATATTTTTCAGGTGTTGTAGTTGTATTAGTTTGTGCAACGGTAAGTAAATTGTAGCATAAAGCTAGAGCTAAAAAAGTAATTTTTTTCATTTTTTTGATAATCATGTGTTATAAAATAATCGTTTTAAGAGAGCTATTGATTATTTTAACTTTTAAAATTGAGTAATGGTTTTTCTAATAGCTACTAATTTTTTCATTAGGTCTTCAAAATAATCCAAATGAAGCATATTAGCACCATCACTTTTTGCGTTGGCAGGGTCGAAATGGGTTTCGATAAATATTCCATCTACACCAACGGCTATTCCTGCTTTGGCTATAGTTTCTATCATATCGGGTCTGCCTCCTGTAACCCCAATAGTTTGATTAGGTTGTTGTAATGAGTGTGTTACGTCTAGTACTGTTGTAGCAAATTGTTGCATGGTAGGAATTCCTCTAAAATCTACTACCATATCTTGATAACCAAACATTGTTCCTCTATCGGTAGCCATTACATTGGTATTATTACAATCTAATACTTTTTGAACGGCGTGTTTCATGCTTTCTGGACTCATAAATTGTCCTTTTTTTAAGTTTACAACCTTTCCTGTATTGGCAGCAGCAACTACCAAATCGGTTTGTCTTACTAAAAAAGCAGGAATTTGAAGAATGTCTACATATTGAGCAGCTTTTTCGGCATCTTCGTTGGTGTGAATATCGGTAACTGTTGGAATATGAAAAGTTTCAGATACTTTTCTAAGTATTTTTAATGCTTTTTCATCGCCAATTCCACTAAAACTGTCTATTCTAGAACGATTTGCTTTTTTAAAAGAACCTTTAAATACATACGGTATTTGTAAAGCATCTGTAATTTTAACAAGTTTTTCGGCAATTTGTAAAGCCATTTCTTCGCCTTCTATAGCGCAAGGGCCAGCAAGTAGAAAAAAGTTATTGGAATGAGTATGTTTTATTTGAGGTATATTGTTAATATCCATGCGAATTTTTTTTGCAAATATACTAAGAAAAAACCTTCTAAAAATACTCTCAAAAGGTTAAATAAGTTGTTGAATATAACATTTATTTTATACTAAATCCTTTAGGGCAATATACTTTACCTCGCTCAAACAAATTAATATATAATTTTGCTGTACTCGTATCTTGAAAAGTTATTTCATATACACTTAACATACCAGCTCCCATTACATTTCTTTTGCTAGGAAAAGGACAACAATCTTCTAGTTTTTTGTAAGTAAAATTTTGATTTTCTTTCCCTAAAAGAGCATTGAAAAACAAGGATATATTTTTTTCGGATAATTTTTCATTTTCAAAACCAAGATTAATTGGATAGTCTTGATGATACCCATATTTTGCTTCGGGTGTGTTTTCTGTAATGACAAAAGCATTATTTTTAATAACAGGTTTTGGAGCTGTATTGTCTACATTTTTTAACGTAGATTTTGTACTGATGCAAGATACAAGCGTACTACAAATAACAAGTATCAAGAAAAAAAGTTTTTTCATTTTGTAAAATTTGACTTTAAAGATAGCTTTTTAGCATAAAATTAAGCAAATATCGAACCACAATTTTTAAATTTGCAAAAATATTTGTGATGGAATTATTTACAGGAACTTGGCATTGGGCTATATCTGGTTTTTTGATTGGCTTGATTATGTTGGTGCTTACTTATTTTGGAAAAACCTTCGGAATGTCTTCCAATTTAAGGACAATGTGTTCTATGTTTGGTGGTAAAAAATTTTCTGATTATTTTAATTTTGATTGGCGAGAACAAAAATGGAATTTAGCTGTAGTACTTGGCTCTATAGTAGGAGGTTATCTTGCTATACATTTTTTATCGAGTGAAAATATTCTACAATTAAACCCCAAAACAATTGCTTTGTTACAAGAAATCGGAATAGATAATCCCAATGGTAATCTACAACCAGAAACTATTTTTAGTTTAAGTTCTGTTTTTTCCCTCAAAGGCTTTTTAATTTTATTAGGTGGTGGTTTTTTAATAGGTTTTGGTACCCCATATGCTGGAGGTTGTACGTCTGGCCATGCTATATCAGGATTAAGTAATTTGCAATTACCTTCATTAATAGCTGTAATTGGTTTTTTTCTTGGAGGTTTACTTATGGTTCATGTAATTATACCTTTAATTTTTTAGAATAGATATGAAACTATTGCGTTTTTTTATAGTAGGGGTTGTTTTAGGTATAGTACTTACAAAGTCGGAGGCCGTTTCATGGTATAGAATATTTGAAATGTTTCATTTTCAGTCGTTTCATATGTTTGGTATTATTGGCGTTGCTATAGCCACAGGCGTATTGGGAATAAAACTCATTAAGAAAAAAGAACTTAAAGATTACAGAGGCTTACCTATACAAATTCACGACAAGCAACGTTCATTTTTTCGATACATATTTGGAGGAATTATGTTTGGATTGGGTTGGGGTTTGGTAGGCGCTTGTCCTGGGCCAATATTTATATTGTTAAGTACAGGTTTGGTTTCTATACTTGTAGTTTTAGGCGGAGCTTTATTAGGGACTTATATTTATGGTATTGTAAAAGACAAATTGCCACATTAATAAGTGTGACAAATGTCACAAAACAACCGGCTGCATAAGTGTAATTTTGTTGTTTAAATAATAAGTTACAACTATGAAGATTACGCTTTCTATCCAAAATTTAAAATGTGGTGGTTGTGCAAAAACCATTGAAACCAAATTAGCAAATCTTGACAATATTTCTGAAATAAAAGCCAACCCAAATGAAGATTCGGTTACTTTTCAATATTTAGAAGAAAAAGATTTAGAGTTGGTAAAAAATACATTAAAAGAAATAGGATATCCCGAAATTGGAGATGAGAATTCGTTTACTACCAAAGCCAAATCGTTTGTGAGTTGTGCCGTTGGAAAAATAACTTCATAAAAAAAGCACTTTTTTAAAGTGCTTTTAATTTATCTCTGCGCTTAAACCTGCGTCCAAGAGTTGGGTACACATAGGTTCGAGTTCATCATAAGAGCCTGTTTTTACACCACATTTTCCTGTATGATGCACCAAAATAGCACATTGTTCGGCTTGCAATGAATCGTGTTTGCATACTTTTACCAATGTTTCTATTACATGGTCAAAAGTATTGTAATCGTCATTAAACAAAACAATTTCAAAATTTTTAGAAAGTTGTTCTAATAAATCTACTTCTTCTTGAATTTTTTCTTTGGTAGCCATTAAAATGAGAATTAAGATTTAAAATTTATCGCCACTAATTTATAAATTTTAATGATACCCAATTATTTCGTTGTAATTTTTTAACAAATTTTAATCCTTTTCTCGTACAAGCATCTGTTAAATAAGGAATATCTTCTTCATAAAAACCACTTAAAAGCAATACACCATTTGGGTTTAAGCAATCTACATAGGCTTGCATATCATTAAGTAAGATATTTCTGTTTATGTTTGCAATAATTAAATCGTAATTTTTGTTTTTTAATAAACTTGCATCACCTTCATATACAGTAATATGCTTGCACAAATTTCTTTCTGCATTTTCCATAGAGTTTAAATAGCACCAATTGTCTATATCAATAGCATCGATAGGTTTTGCACCTTTCATTTCGGCGAGAATTGCTAAAATTGCAGTTCCGCAACCCATATCGAGTGTTTTCATATTGGTAACATCCATGTCTAATAAATGTTGAATCATCATGTGGGTTGTTTCATGATGTCCGGTTCCAAAACTCATTTTAGGCTCTATTACAATATCGTATAAAGCTTTTGTGGGTTCATGAAAAGGTGCTCTTACATGGCAAAGCCCATCAACATCAATAGGTTCAAAGTTTTTCTCCCATTCTTCGTTCCAATTTACTTGTTCAATTTCTTCAATGCTGTAAGAAATTTTAAATTCATTAGATTGCAAAATTGCTATATCCGACAAAATAAAATCTGTATGTAAATCTTTTTGTATGTAAGCAGTAATACCAGTTTCGGTTTCTATAAAACTTTCAAACGGTTTTTCTCCTAATTCGGCTATTAAAATTTCAGAACCTATTTCTTTTGGTTCTATTGTAAAATGATAGGCTAAGTAACAATTACTCATAATGATTATTTTTTTTGCAAAAGTAACATTTACATAACATAGATAACGCTATTATAATGTTAAGTTTGCACCAACACAACATTAAAATAATATGAAACAAAAAATTTTATTACTAGCGACTTTATTTTGTGCTATAACATTTGCTCAAGAAATTAAGTTTTCAAAAAAAGATAACGATTTAAAGCTCGCATCTCTACCTTATTACAGTTATGGAAAAGGATTAGGAATAACTTCGCCAGATAGTTTATTTCAATTTAATATTAGGTTTAGAATGCAAAATAGATTGAGTTATTATAATAATGAAAATGCAGATCCATATTATGAAGCTCAAGTAAGAAGATTGCGTTTGCGTTTTGATGGTTTTGTAGGAAATCCAAAGTTTTTGTATGTTTTGCAACTCTCTTTTGGTGCTGGCGATGTAGGGGCAGAAAAAGCAGGAGAGAATCTAAATGTTATTCGTGATGCAGTATTTTACTATAGACCAACCAATTCTTGGCAATTCGGATTTGGAGTAACTAAACTGCCAGGAACAAGACAAACAGTAAATTCATCGGGAGCAATACAACTTACAGATCGATCTATTAACAATACAAGATTTAGCATTGATCGAGATTTCGGAGTTCATTTTGCCAATATTAATGAATTTAAAGATAAATTTTCATACAATTTTAAAGGAGCTATTAGCTTGGGAGAAGGTAGAAATTGGACTACCAACAATCCAAATTCTAATTTAAAAGACAATAATGGTTTATGCTATACAGCAAAATTAGAAGTATTACCCTTAGGTAAGTTTAAAAATGATGGGCACTATTTTGAAGGAGATATTTTGCGTGAGCCTCAACCCAAAGTAATGCTTTCGGGTGTATATAGTTTTAATAATAAAGCGCGTAAAACACAAGGGCAAATGGGAGATTTATTGTATGAAACCAAAGATGTAACTTCGGTTTTTCTTGACCTTATTGCAAAATATAGAGGTTGGGCTTTTATGTCTACTTACATGAATAGAAATTCTACAAATCCAATAACTACCAATCCTACAGAATCTACATTAAAAAGGGCTGTATTTAATGGTTATGGTAGTGATATACAATGTAGCTATATTTTTCCATCAAAATATGAAATTATTGGAAGATATTCACTTCAAAAAATCAGCAAAGAAGTATCGTTATATTACCCAAATATTAATCAATTTAGCTTTGGAGTAAACAAATATATTTGGGAACATGCCTTAAAACTTCAAGCAGAATTTACTCAAGAAAAACAAACTTTTTACGACAATACCAGTAAAAATAATTGGTATTTACGGTTTCAGGTAGAATTAGGTATATAGCTCAAAATAATAAAAAGGCTGTTTTACATTTGTAAAACAGCCTTTTTACAATATTATATAAGAAATATTATTCTTTTACCAAAACCCATTCGCCACCAGCAAGTAGTAATTCAGCTTTTTTATACTTCATGGTTTCGGTTTTACCACTAATGATATGTTTTATGGTAACATTATCATTTCTGTTTATTTTTGGCTGATCTCTTACTATAGTTTCTTGTTTGGGTTGTTGCTGTTGTTGGCTTGCAGCTTCACGATTACGTTCTGCAAGTTCTTCAGTATTTAGAACATCATCTTTACTTTCGGTATAGTTTTCTTTTCGTTTAACTTCTTTGGCTTCTTCGATAGTATTATTTTGCTGAGGTAAATCACCTTTAAATAAAAATGAAATAACCTCTTTATTTACACCGTCAATCATATTTTTAAACAAATTGAATGCTTCGAACTTATAAATAAGCAAAGGGTCTTTTTGTTCGTGAACGGCCAATTGAACCGATTGTTTTAATTCGTCCATTTTTCGAAGATGCTTTTTCCAAGCTTCGTCTACAATGGCAAGAGTAATATTTTTTTCGAAATCGGCAACCAATTGAGCGCCCTGAGTTTCATAGGCTTTTTTCAAATCGGTTACAACATTAAGAGTTTTTATTCCATCTGAAAAAGGTACAATAACTCTTTCATATTGGTTGTTTGGATTTTCATAAATATTTTGAACTATCGGGAAAGCCTCTCTAGCACTACGCTCTGTTTTTTCAATATAATATTGCATAGTGGCTTTGTACAGTTTTCCTGTAATTTCCATATCACTACTTTTAGCAAAATCTTGTTCAGATATAGGCGAAGTAATACCAAAGTAACGGATTATCTCAAACTCAAAATTTTTATAATCGTTTGCCAATTTATTTGTGCTTGTAATAAGTTCACAAGTATCATACATCATATTGGCGATATCGAGTTTTAAACGTTCGCCATGTAAAGCATGACGACGACGTTTGTAAACTACTTCACGTTGCGAATTCATTACGTCATCGTATTCTAATAATCGTTTACGAGTACCAAAATTATTTTCTTCTACGCGTTTTTGTGCTCTTTCTATAGATTTTGTCATCATAGAATGTTGGATAACTTCGCCTTCTTTTAAGCCCATTCTATCCATTATTTTTGCTACTCTTTCAGAGCCAAACAAGCGCATTAAATTATCTTCTAATGATACATAAAACTGAGAGCTTCCTGGGTCACCTTGACGTCCTGCACGACCACGCAACTGTCTGTCTACTCTTCGAGAGTCATGACGCTCAGTACCTATAATGGCCAATCCGCCGGCTGCTTTTACTTCTGGCGTTAGTTTAATATCTGTACCACGACCAGCCATATTGGTAGCAATGGTTACTACACCAGGTTTACCAGCTTCGGCAACTATCTCGGCTTCTTTTTTGTGCATTTTGGCATTCAAAACATTGTGTGCTACACCACGCATTTTAAGCATACGGCTTAACTTTTCTGAAATTTCTACCGAAGTTGTACCAATAAGCACTGGTCGCCCAGATTGAGAAAGTTGGGTTACATCTTCAATAACGGCGTTGAATTTTTCACGAACCGAGCGGTATATTAAATCTTCTTTATCCATTCTAGAAATACCTCTGTTGGTAGGGATCTCTACAACATCAAGTTTGTATATTTCCCAAAACTCTCCAGCTTCTGTAACAGCAGTACCCGTCATTCCGCCTAATTTATTATACATACGGAAATAATTTTGGAGAGTAATGGTTGCAAAAGTTTGGGTAGCTGCTTCGATAGTAACATTTTCTTTAGCTTCTATGGCTTGGTGTAATCCATCGGAATATCTACGACCATCCATAATACGACCTGTTTGTTCGTCTACTATCAAAATTTTATTGTCCATAATTACATACTCGGTATCTTTTTCAAAAAGTGTATAAGCTTTAAGTAATTGAGTAAGGGTATGTATACGTTCGCTTTTTACAGCAAAATCTTGGAATAAATGTTCTTTTGCTTCGGCTTCTTCATCCTTAGAAAGTTTTTTGTTTTCTATATTGGCTATTTCTGTACCAATATCTGGTAAAATAAAGAAGTCTTCGGCTGTATCGTGCGATAGGTATTTAATACCATTATCGGTAAGTTCTACTTGATTATTTTTTTCTTCAATTACAAAATACAAGGCTTCATCAACTTTTGGCATTTCTCTGTTGTTGTCTTGCATGTAATGATTTTCGGTTTTTTGGAGTAATTGTTTTACACCTTCTTCCGAAAGAAACTTAATTAAGGCTTTGTTTTTTGGAAGCGAACGATGCGCACGCAATAAATTAAAGCCAGCATCTTTCATATTTCCTTCTTTAAACAAGCGTTTTGCTTCGGCTAGAAATCCGTTGGAAATTTGTTTTTGTAAATTATAGAGGTTTTCAACTTTTGGTTTTAACTCATTAAATTCATGACGATCGCCATCGGGAACAGGCCCAGATATAATAAGTGGTGTACGAGCATCATCAATCAATACAGAGTCTACCTCATCTACTATTGCAAAATTATGTTTGCGTTGTACCAAATCTTCTGGCGAATGTGCCATATTATCACGAAGGTAGTCAAAACCAAACTCATTGTTTGTACCATAAGTAATATCTGCTTCGTATGCTTTTCTTCTTTCGGCAGTATTTGGAGAGTGATTGTCGATACAATCTACGGTTAATCCATGAAATTCAAAAAGAGGTGCTTTCCAAGTGCTATCACGTTTGGCTAGGTAGTCGTTTACGGTTACAAGATGTACTCCATTTCCAGTAAGTGCATTGAGGTATAATGGTAGGGTAGCTACTAAGGTTTTACCTTCACCAGTTTGCATCTCGGCAATTTTACCTTGATGCAATACCACACCACCTATAAGTTGCACATCATAATGAATCATATCCCAAGTAATTTCTTTACCAGCAGCGTTCCATTGGTTTGCCCAAATAGCGGTATCGCCGTCTAGTGTGATATAACTTTTTGTTGCAGATAATTCTCTATCTGTTGGTGTTGCAGTAACTGTAATAAGAGGGTTTTCTTTAAATCTACGAGCTGTTTCCTTAACTACGGCAAAAGCTTCTGGAAGAATTTCATTTAGCACTTTTTCTGAAATCTCATAAGCTTCTTTTTCAAGACTATCTATTTCATTGTAAATGGCTTCTCTTTTATCTATATCTTCCGTTTGCTCGGCTTCTTGTTTAAGAGCAGTTATTTTATTGTCTTTGTCGGCGCGTGCTTCTTTTATTTTTATTTTGAAAGCTGTAGTTTTTGCTCGCAATTCATCATTTGACAAACTTTGAAATTCGTTTTCAAAACTTTTTGTTTTAGAAATAATTGGCTGAATAGCTTTTATATCTTTTTGCGACTTATCGCCTACAAAAACTTTAAGTATACTAGTTATGATACTCATACTGTGTAATTTTAATTATGGTGTGCAAATTTACATAAAAAAAAAGCCCCAAAGGAGACTTTTTTTCTAGTGTTATTTTTATTTTTTAATATTCATCCTCGTTCCAAAGGTAATCTTCGTCAGTTGGATAATCGGGCCAAATTTCTTCCATAGATTCGTAAATTTCGCCTTCGTCTTCAATAGACTGTAGGTTCTCTACTACTTCAAGTGGAGCGCCTGTTCTTATTGCGAAATCTATCAATTCATCTTTTGTTGCTGGCCATGGTGCATCACTTAAATATGATGCTAATTCTAGAGTCCAATACATCTTCTTTCTGATTTTGGTTTATGCAAAAATAAATTTTTAACTGAAAAAGTCAAGAAAAAAATAATTATTTTTTATTAAAATTAAGAACGTTTTATTATTCAAATTCTAAAATAGAATATTGTTAAAATTTTATTTTCTAGGTATCCACAATACTTCTTGTGCCTCTAAGTCTTTGGACAACATTCGTGCCAATACAAAAAGATAGTCAGAAAGTCGGTTTAAATAAGCAATTACCAGTTCATTTACAGGTTCTATGTCATTCAAATGCACAGCCAATCGCTCGGCTCTACGGCATACGCAGCGTGCTATATGACAATATGACACAGTGGTATGGCCTCCAGGTAGCACAAAGTTTGTCATAGGTGGTAAAGAGCGATCCATTTTATCAATTTCTTGTTCGAGAAATTCTATATCCGAAGGTATTATGCCTAAATTTTGTAGTCTTTTTTCTCCATTTTTTAAAGTTTCTTGTTCTGGAGGAGTAGCCAAAATGGCTCCAACAGTAAACAATCTATCTTGAACTTCAACTAAAACGGTTTTATAATCTGATGCTATATTTTGGTCACGAATAAGCCCAATATGTGAGTTAAGTTCGTCTACAGTTCCATAGCTTTCTATACGAATGTGATGTTTAGGAACTCTTGTGCCTCCAAATAGTGCTGTAGTGCCTGTATCGCCAGTTTTGGTATATATTTTCATGGTTTTATAGAAAAATTAGCCTCAAAGGTAATACAAAGAAAGTGGTTTACCAATCCAATTATCTATTCTACTGGTTTTTATTGATTAGAGCCAATAAACAGCATAGCAATATTTTGAGATGAAAGATGATTTCGATTTTACTTTGCAATATCTGTATTTTGATAATCACTTTCTATAAGTCCGTCTTTTAAGCGAATTATTCGGTGAGCATGCGCAGCAATATCTTCTTCGTGTGTTACTAAAATTACAGTATTTCCTTGGGCATGTATATCGCCAAAAAGTTTCATAATCTCTATAGAAGTTTTACTATCTAGATTTCCTGTAGGTTCATCGGCAAGAATAATAGAAGGTTTGTTTACCAACGCTCTTGCAACGGCAACACGCTGACGCTGTCCACCCGAAAGTTGATTGGGTTGATGATCCATTCTATCGCCAAGTCCTACTTGCGTAAGTACTTCTTGAGCGCGCTGGGTACGTTCTTGCTTGCCATAGCCAGCATATATCATAGGTAAAGCTACGTTGTCTAGCGCAGTTGTTCTTGGCAAAAGATTAAAGGTTTGAAACACAAAACCAATTTCTTTGTTGCGCACTTCTGCCAAATCGTCGTCGTGCATTTGCGAAACATCTTTACCGTTTAATATATAGTTTCCTGATGTAGGTGTGTCTAAACAGCCCAAAAGATTCATTAAAGTAGATTTTCCAGAACCAGAAGGTCCCATAAGAGCAACATATTCACCTTTATTTATTTGTAAATCAATGCCTTTTAAAACATGAATAGTTTCTGTACCGAGTTGAAAATCACGTTTTATATTTGAAATATCAATTAATGCTGCCATTTTTTAGTATGAATTACAAGAAAATTACTTTTACAAATTGTACTATTTACATATTAGTAGAAGATACAATTCTTTTGTTACACTCGTATTGTAAAATGTTCTTTTTCTTGTTCTTTTCTAAAAAAAACAATCCCCCATTGAAAAGTATCTATAGTAACTTTTACCTTTGGATTATCTTTTATTATTTGCCAAGCTTCTTGCATGTCATTGTTCCAATGTATGTCATCAAAAATCCAAACAGTATCGTTGGTAATTGTTGGCAAAAGCAAGTTAAAATAGTCTAATGTAGCTTTTTTGGTATGATTTCCATCAAAATAAATGAAGTTGAAAGTCGAAAGTTGAAAGTCGAAAGAATTTAGATAATCTTCAAATTTTGTGTGTATACATTCAACATTATTGATGTGAAATTTTTGTAATTGAATTTCGCATAGATGACTTGTTTGAAAGCAACCTTCGAGTGTTGTAATCTTTGCATTTGGGTTTCCCAAAGCCATAGCCGAGGTTGCTAACCCCAAAGAAGAGCCTATTTCAAGAATACGCTCGGGTTGGAAATAGTGTGTAAGTCTAAATAATAATTGCGCTCTTTTTCTCGAAATTCCAGCATTTTTTGCAATAGCACAAATTTTTCTTATATCATTTTTAAAAACTTTAGAACCAGCACCAAAATCGGTTACTTTTAGGCTGTCTTTATTTAGTAAAAATGATTTTCGATACTTATTTAAAACAGTATATTCTTCATATTTTTTTTTATCATAAAAACACTTTGTTACCAAATTAAAAACAAATGGAGAGTGTACCCCGTGATGGTTTTTGGAGTTCCAAAGAAAGTGTATATATGATTTAATATTTTGTAACATTTTCCAATATTTAGCACTTACTAAATACCATTTTTTGGTTCATATTTAGTGGTTATTTTATTCCATTTTGCTCGAAAGTTCAAACCAACGTTCTTCTTTTTCTTCAAGTGATTGAATTATTTTCTGTAATTCGGTCGATTTTTTTTCGATTTCTTCATGGCTTAATTCAGTTGAAGCAAAAAGATTTTCAATTTGTTTTTTTTGGTATTCCAAATCTTTAATTTCTCGTTCTATTTTTTGGAATTCTTTTTGTTCGGCAAATGTTAATCCGTCTTTTACTTGTTTTTCTTTCCAGTTGTTTTTCTCTTTATTTTCTGTTGCATTGGAACCAACAGGTTCGTTAGAATCTTCATAAATACGCCAATCGGAATAATTGCCAGGGAAATCTTCAATTTCTCCATTGCCTTTAAAAACAAATAAATGATCTACAATTTTATCCATAAAATAGCGGTCGTGGCTCACCACCAACAAACAACCAGGATAATCCAATAAAAAACTTTCCAATACATTTAATGTTACAATATCCAAATCGTTGGTTGGCTCATCAAGAATTAGAAAATTTGGGTTTTGGATAAGAACAGTGCATAAATACAAGCGTTTAAGTTCTCCACCACTTAATTTTTCTACAAAATCGTGTTGTTTTTTTCTATCGAATAAAAAGCGTTCCAAAAGTCCGCCTGCCGAAATAGTTCGCCCTTTGGTAAGTGGAATAAATTCGCCAAATTCTTTAATAACATCAATTACTTTTTGTTGTGGTTTTGGGTTAATGCCACTTTGGGTATAATAGCCTATTTTTATAGTATCGCCAACTACAACTTTGCCCAAATCGGGTTTTATCGTTTGTGTTAGTATATTTAAAAACGTAGATTTTCCTGTTCCGTTTTTTCCAATAATACCTACTCGTTCGTTACGATTAAAAGTGTAATCAAAACTATCGAGAATTACTTTGTCTTGAAATTTCTTCGAAACTTTGTGCAACTCTATTACTTTGCTACCCATGCGCTCCATATTGATTTCGAGCTCAATAACGTGTTCTTTTCTTCTTGAAAATGCTTTTTCTTTAATTATATAAAAATCATCTTGACGCGATTTAGACTTGGTAGTTCTGGCTTTGGGCTGTCTACGCATCCAGTCTAGCTCTTTGGTAAATAAATTTTTAGCTTTTTCTACCGAAGCTATTTCGCTCGTAATGCGTTCGTCTTTTTTCTGTAAAAAATAAGAATAATTACCCTTATATTGGTATATTTTACCATTGTCGAGTTCCAAAATTTCGTTGCACACACGCTCTAGAAAAAAGCGGTCGTGAGTAACCATAAAAAGCGTAATGTTTTCTTTGGCAAAATAGCTTTCAAGCCATTCTATCATTTCCAAATCGAGATGATTTGTAGGTTCGTCAAGTATTAATAAATCGGGTTTATTAATAAGTATGATTGCCAATGCTAAACGTTTTTTTTGTCCACCCGAAAGATTTTTTACTTTGAGTTTTAAATCTTCAAGTTTTAATCGAAATAGAATTTGTTTGTATTGCGTTTCAAAATCCCAAGCATTATGCCTATCCATATTGTCAAACGCTTTTTGGTAGGCTTCTTCATCTTCTGGGTTTTCGAGAGCTTTTTCATACTGCTCTATTACTTTTAAGCTGTCGTTATCACTAGCAAAAATACTTTCTTCAATGGTGAGTTCGCTTTGTAATTTTGGTTCTTGCGAAAGAAAAGCCATTTTAATGTCTTTTCGCATTACTACTTGCCCATTATCTGGGGTGTCTTCGCCTGTAATAATTTTAAGAATAGAGGTTTTTCCTGTACCATTTTTGGCAACAAAAGCTATTTTTTGGTCTTTGTTAATTCCGAAAGAAATGTTTTCAAACAAGGTTCTTTCTCCAAAAGATTTGGATATGTTTTCTACAGATAGATAATTCACTTTTTACTTTGCAAATTTTAATAATGTGGCAATACGCCCAATTTTTTAAAGATACAAAAGTAAGACTTTCAAATTTTCAAATTGCCATATTTTCACATTATATTTGCTCATTATAAGTTATCTATGTTGTATATTAATGAAATAAAACAAATTCTTTTACAGGCGCGTCAAAAAACTTATCAATCTATTAATACAGCTATGATTGAAGCATACTGGAATATTGGTAGAAAAATTGTCGAAGAAGAACAAAATGGAAAACAACGTGCTGATTATGGTAAAGAAATTGTTAAGACAATTTCCTTAGAGCTTTCTAAAGAATTCGGTAAAGGATTTAGCGCAAGAACTATATGGGAAATGAGACAGTTTTACATTGTTTTTCCTGATATTAAAAAAATGCGAACATTGTTCGCACAATTGAATTGGTCTCATTTTCAAAGAGTTTTAAAAGTATCAGATGAAGAAGCAAGAATGTATTACTTAAAAGAAGCAGCGCAAAACACATGGTCTGTACGTACATTAGACAGAAATATTTCCACTTTATATTATCAACGATTATTATCTTCACAAAATAAAGAGATTTTGCATGAAAAAGAAAATTCAAATGAATATAATATTCAAAATTTTATAAAAAATCCAACAGTTCTTGAATTTTTAAATCTTCCTTCAACTTTAAGTTATACCGAAGCAGAATTTGAAAAAGCTTTAATTGATAACTTGCAAAAATTTATACTAGAGCTAGGAAAAGGATTCGCCTTTGTTGAACGCCAACAACATATAAAAACAGAAACAGCTGATTTTTTTATAGACTTGGTTTTCTATAACTATATTTTAAAATGTTTTGTAATTATAGAATTAAAAACACATACTATTACACACCAAGATATTGGGCAACTAGATATGTATGTGCGGATGTATGACGATTTAAAAAAGCAAAAAGAAGACAACCCAACTATTGGGATTTTGCTTTGCACAGAAACAGATAGGACAATCGTAAAGTATTCGGTTTTAAATGAAAAAAACCAACTTTTTACTTCTAAATATTTAGCATTTTTACCATCAGAAAAAGAATTAGAAGAAGAAATAGAGAGACAAAAATTATTGTTTAGTTTAAAGTAGTTTCATTTTATGAATGAGGATAAAATTTTTTATGAAGCAGTTTCTATATATATAGAAGATAATTTGAAAGTTTATAGTAATAAAATTAATGAGAATAAAGATAACCTAGAAGAGGTAAGAGACAATTTTATTAAAAGCTGTCGATTTTTTTTAAACTCTAAAATTAAAGAATTAAATTTCATTATAACAGATACTCTAATTAATGATTTACAAAACAGAATTCAATTAAAGTCCAATGAGTTAAAATAAAATGCAACTTTCAGTAATAATACTCAACTACAATGTACGCTACTTTTTAGAGCAATGCATTACTAGTGTGCAAAAAGCATTGCAAACTATTGATGGCGAAATTATCGTAGTTGATAACCATTCAATAGATGATAGTTGCCAGATGGTACGACAACTTTTTCCTGAAGTAAAACTTATTGAAAATAAAGAAAATTTGGGTTTTCCTAAAGGAAATAACATTGGGGTTGCTCAAGCCAAAGGCGAATATGTTTGCATTTTAAATCCCGATACTGTTGTTGCCGAAGATACTTTTAAAAAGCTATTAGCTAAAAACCATCAGCTATCAGCTGGAATAATAGGTTGTAAACTTATTGATGGAAAGGGTAATTTTTTGCCCGAAAGTAAGCGTGGTGTACCAACGCCTTGGGTGGCTTTTACAAAGGTTTTTGGATTGTATAAAATTTCAAATGTTTTTGGGAAATACTATGCACAGCATTTATCCGAAAATCAAACGGGTGAAGTAGATATTTTAGTTGGAGCTTTTATGGTTCTTAAAAAAAGTTTATATCTTGAAGTAGGTGGTTTTGATGAAAATTGTTTTATGTATTCAGACGATATCGATTTAAGTTACACCATACAGCAAAAAGGCTACAAAAATTATTATTTTGCAGATACAGCGGTAATTCATTACAAAGGAGAAAGCACAGTGAGAGACCAAAAATATTTGCATCGATTTCAAGAAGCGATGAATTATTTTTATAAAAAACATTTTAAAAAATCATTAGTCTTTGATGTGATGATGAAAGCAGGTTCGTTTGTATTTGCTTTATCAAAACAATCTAAACAAAAAAACATTGATTTTAAAGTGCAAAAAACAATAGTTTTTACAAAAGATATTTATTTTTCAAAAATACCAAATGCAGAAATTTTAAATTCATTGGAAGCCTTTACAAACAATAAGTTACGCTACGAGCTAATTTTTGATACAACCTATTTTTCTTTTGCAGAAATTATAGCTTTTATGCAACAACACAAAGCTCAAAATATTATTTTTAAAAACTATATTGCTAGTAGTAATTATATAATAGGAAGCAACAACGCAAACGATTTAGGGAAAATAATAATTTGCTAAAAAAATAAAAAAACTCTATTATTTTAGTATTTTTGCAATCCAAATTAGAAAACACAACATTAGGTTATCAATATGGCAAAATTTGAATTAAAGCTACCCAAAATGGGAGAAAGTGTTGCAGAGGCAACCATTACCAACTGGCTTAAAAATGTAGGCGATAGAATAGAGCAAGACGAAGCTGTACTTGAAATAGCTACCGACAAAGTAGATAGCGAGGTACCTAGCGAAGTTTCGGGCGTTTTGGTAGAACAACTTTTTGGTAAAGACGATGTAGTAAAAGTGGGGCAAACCATTGCTATTATTGAAACCGAAGGAGGAGCCAGTGTAGAAACTCAAAAAGTAGTCGAAATATCACCAGTAGCCGTTCAAGAAATTGCCAAAACGGTTGAGGTTGCCAAAGAATCGGTTGCACCTGTAGATTTTTCAACAAGTGATAAATTCTTTTCACCATTAGTAAAAAATATTGCTCAACAAGAAGGTGTATCTGCACAAGAATTAGATGCAATTCAAGGCACAGGAAAAGACGGTCGTGTTACTAAAGACGATATTTTAAAATTTGTTGAAAACAGAAAATCTACTCCGCAATCTGTTACAACTACCACAGTTGAAGCGCCAAAAGCTACAACTCAAAACCTACAGCCTACATCTCAAGAAATTCCTGTTTCTGTAAATGGAGCCGATGAAATTATAGAAATGGATAGAATGCGCAAGCTTATTTCTAAATATATGGTAGAATCGGTACAAACTTCGGCTCATGTGCAGTCGTTTGTAGAGGTAGATGTTACTAATATTGTAAAATGGAGAGACAAAGTTAAAAATACTTTTGAAAAACGTGAAGGCGAAAAATTAACATTCACTCCAATATTCATGGAAGCTGTTGCCAAGGCATTAAAAGATTTCCCAATGATGAATATTTCGGTAGAAGGCGATTATATTATCAAGAAAAAAGCAATCAATTTGGGTATGGCAGCCGCTTTGCCAAACGGAAATTTAATAGTACCTGTTATTAAAAATGCAGATCAGTTAAATTTGGTAGGAATGGCAAAAGCTGTAAACGATTTGGGCAACCGAGCAAAAGCAGGAAAATTAAAGCCAGACGATACACAAGGAGGAACTTATACAGTAACCAATGTAGGAACATTTGGTTCGGTGTTCGGCACACCTATAATCAATCAACCACAAGTGGGTATCTTAGCTTTGGGAGCTATTCGTAAAGTGCCAGCTGTTATAGAAACTCCAGAAGGTGATTTTATTGGAATTCGTCAAAAAATGTTTCTCTCTCACAGCTACGACCACCGTGTTGTAGATGGAGCTTTGGGAGGTATGTTTGTAAAACGAGTTGCAGATTATCTAGAAGCTTGGGATATTAATAGAGAAGTATAAAAAATAAATAAAAACAACAAAGACCATATAGGCACAAATAAGTATTCTTATCCTGTTCTTATATGGTTTTTTAGTTTTAAAGAAATAATAATGGAACTAAAATTACACCGCCCTATTTGTTTTTTCGATTTAGAAACTACAGGAATCGATATTACAAAAGACCGTATTGTTGAAATTTCAATTTTTAAAGTCTATCCCAACGGAAACAAAGAAAGCAAAACATGGCTTGTAAACCCAACCATACCCATACCACCGCAAACCACTGCTGTGCATGGAATAACCAATGAACAAGTTGCCAACGAACCTACATTTTCTGAGTTAGCACCACTTGTTCATACTATGATTAAAGATTCCGATTTGGCAGGGTTTAATTCAGATCGTTTTGATATTCCGCTTTTGGCAGAAGAACTCTTGCGAGCAGGAGTAGATTTTGATATGAAAAATAGAGTTTCTGTAGATATTCAAACTATATTTCATAAAAAAGAAGAACGAACACTTAGTGCTGCGTATAAATTTTATTGCAATCAAAGTTTAGAAAATGCTCATAGTGCCGAGGCAGATACTATGGCAACCTACGAAATTTTGAAAGCTCAATTAGATCGTTATTCCGATTTGGAGAATGATATGAAATCGTTGTCAGAATTTACTACACGCAAAAAATCGGTAGATTTTGCAGGTTTTATAGCATTTAATGATAAAGGACAAGAAATTTTTACATTTGGCAAACACAAAGGAGCTTTGGTAGAAGATATTTTTGAAAAAGAACCAGGCTATTTTGGTTGGATACAAAATGCCGATTTTCCTTTATATACCAAAAAAGTCCTTACAGCTATTAAGCTTAGAAAATTGAGTACAAAATAGACCTTTGAAAAACCAACAAAAACAATGAAAATT
Source organism: Flavobacterium croceum DSM 17960 (assembly GCF_002917885.1). Taxonomy (GTDB): domain Bacteria; phylum Bacteroidota; class Bacteroidia; order Flavobacteriales; family Flavobacteriaceae; genus Flavobacterium; species Flavobacterium croceum. Next base: position 51,931 of record NZ_PQNY01000008.1, on the reverse strand, counting down.
ATTTGTATAGGACGTAATTATGCCGATCATATTTCGGAATTGCAAAACGAACGACCTAGCGAACCCGTTATTTTTTTAAAACCCGATACAGCGGTATTACCAAAACAATTTCCATTTGTTATTCCAGAATTTTCAAACGATGTACACCATGAAGTAGAAGTATTGGTAAAGATTAACAAAGTAGGGAAGTACATAGATGAAAAATTTGCGCATAAATATTATGATGAAATAGGTTTGGGTATAGATTTTACCGCTCGTGATTTGCAAACCAAACTTAAAGAAAAAGGGTTACCTTGGGAAAAAGCAAAAGCATTTGACGGTGCCGCAGTAATAGGTGATTTTTTACCTAAATCGAGTATAAATTCTTTGGAAAATTGTACTTTTGAATTGCAAAAAAATGGTAGTACAGTACAAAAAGGGAACACCAATTTAATGCTTTGGAATATAGATCAAATAATAGCTCATGTTTCGCAATATTTTACTTTACGTACAGGCGATATTATATTTACAGGTACACCGCAAGGCGTTGGTAAAGTAGAAGAAAATGATGTGCTCGAAGGTTTTTTAGAAGGTAAAAAAATGTTTAAGATAAATGTAAAATAATGGCTTTAAACTACAATTTATCAAAAGTTTATGCTTTGTCTGGCAATGATAATGAATTTGCACTACAAGTAACCAGTTTGTTTGTAACTGAAGTGCCACAAGATGTTAAGCAAATAGAATTGGGAATAAAAAATAAAGATTATCACCAAGCCTACAGCTATTCGCACAAAATAAAACCAACATTTGATTTATTAGGCATGACCGTAGCGCATCAAGAAATTCTAGAAGTAGAAGCTTGGGCTAAGCGAGAAGGCAAGAAAAAAGAAATAGAAGCTACTTTTGAAAGCATAAAAACACAAGTAGAAAAAGCCGTTAAAGAAATAAAAAAAGATTTCAATTTATAATACCAATTTGTACTTGAAAGCAGCAATTGTAACCATAGGAGATGAAATTCTTATTGGTCAAATAGTAGATACCAATTCAGGATTTATAGCAAAAGCACTTGATAAAATAGGAGTGCAAACACACGAAATGTTGTCTATAAGCGACGATAAACAACACATTTTAAGCACCTTTTCAAAGCTTCAAAACAAGGTAGATTTAGTACTCATAACAGGCGGTTTGGGGCCTACAAAAGACGATATTACTAAAAAAACATTTTGCGAATACTTTGACGATACTTTAATAGAGAATAGAGAAGTCTTGGCACATGTAACCCATTTGATAGAAAACTTTTTTAAAAGACCTATCAACCAAATGAATAGAGATCAGGCATTAGTGCCATCTAAGTGTCAAGTTTTGTTTAACAAAGTAGGTACTGCACCTGGAATGTGGATGCAAAAAGAAAACACAATTTATGTTTCTTTACCTGGTGTTCCTTATGAAATGAAGTATTTGGTAGAAGAAGTAATTGTACCCAAACTAGTTACAGAATACAAAAGACCATATATACTACACAAAACAATACTTACTTATGGACAAGGAGAAAGTTTGGTGGCAGAGCGTATAGAAGCGTGGGAAAACAATTTGCCTAGCTTTATTAAATTAGCCTATTTACCAGCGCCTGGTCGTGTGCGTTTACGCCTAACAGCTCGAGGTGAAAACGCTCAAATATTAGAAGATGAAATTGCACGTCAAGTACAAGCATTATCTCAAATAATAGGCGATATTATTGTCGGTTACGACGAAAACGAAACATTGGAAGTTGTAGTAGGTAAACTTTTAAACAAAGCAAATAAAACGCTAGCTCTAGCAGAGAGTTGTACAGGCGGTAAAATATCAGAATTAGTTACTTCGGTAGCAGGAAGTTCATCATATTTTAAAGGTTCGGTAGTGAGCTATGCCACAGAAACAAAAATTAAAATATTAGGTGTATTACCCGAAATGATAGAGACTCATTCAGTAGTAAGTGCAGCAGTAGCAGAACAAATGGCGCTGGGTGCACAAAAACTCTTTCAAACAGATTATGCCATAGCAACCACAGGAAATGCTGGCCCAACAGCAGGAGAAACCAATGAGAAAGTAGGCACTGTTTACATTGCCATAGCGACACCAAATGGCTGTATTTCCGAAAAATTTGAACTTGGCGAACCTAGAGAAAAAGTAATCAATAGAGCCTCAAACAAAGGTTTAGAAATGTTGCAAAAAGAAATTTTAAAAAATATCTAAAATAATTTGCTACTAATGTTTCTTTTTTGTTTCTTTGCACCCTGATTTTCAAAAACAATTAAACGAAGAGTATAATGTCAAGAGTTTGTGCCCTTACAGGTAAAAGAGCGATGGTAGGAAACAATGTTTCTCACGCAATGAACAAAACTAAAAGAAAGTTTTCTGTAAATTTAGTTAAAAAACGTTTTTATCTTCCTGAAGAAGACAGATGGATTACTCTTAGAGTAGCTGCATCTACAATCAAAACAATAAACAAAAAAGGAATTGCTGCGGTATTAAAAGATGCTAAAGCAAACGGATTTATATAAATCTAAACCGTTTAAAATACATTTACAATGGCAAAAAAAGGTAATAGAATTCAGGTTATTTTAGAATGTACAGAGCATAAAGAATCAGGTATGCCAGGTACTTCACGTTATATCACCAAAAAGAACAAAAAAAATACTCCAGATAGACTTGAGTTGAAAAAATTCAACCCAATCTTAAAGAGAATGACTGTTCACAAAGAAATTAAATAATTTAGAAACTTTTTATACTAAAAGTTTCCAGTAAAACACATTAGTCATGGCAAAGAAAACCGTAGCAACTTTACAAACCGCTTCAAAAAGATTGACTAAAGCAATCAAAATGGTAAAATCACCAAAAACAGGTGCTTATACTTTTGTTGAAAGCATTATGGCTCCAGAAGAGGTAGATGAATATTTAAAAAAGAAATAATTCATCCATTACAATATATCAAAGCTACTTTCGTTTGAAGGTAGCTTTTTTATTTTATATATTTGTAACATCACTATAGGCATTTTAGTAAACCCTATTCCCGCTTTTCGCTATATCTTTTATAGTTTTTGTCAAAACCATAAAAGGATACCGCTTCAATCGGGGTTAAAAATAAACACTAAAAGAATACAATATGAGTTTTTTTAAAAAACTGTTTTCAAACCAAAAAAACGACTCAAAACTTAGCCAAGAGGCAAAACAAACACTCGACCAAGGCTTAGAAAAAACCAAAACATCATTTTTCTCAAAGCTTACCAAAGCTGTTGCCGGAAAATCTAAAGTAGATGATGAGGTTTTGGATAATCTAGAGGAAGTGTTGGTTTCTTCAGATGTAGGTGTAAACACAACATTAAAAATAATAGAGCGTATAGAAGAACGTGTTTCTAAAGATAAATACTTAGGCACAGATGAACTCAATGCCATACTTAGAGAAGAAATAGCCGCTTTATTATCTGAAACAAATTCTGGAGAAGAATCAGAATTTATAGTACCTAGCACTACCAAACCCTATGTTATTATGGTAGTAGGTGTAAATGGAGTAGGGAAAACCACAACTATTGGTAAATTGGCTCATCAATTTAAAAACGCAGGCTATAATGTAGTACTTGGTGCAGCAGATACTTTTAGAGCAGCCGCTATAGATCAGTTACAAATATGGGCAGATAGAGTAGGAGTTTCTATTGTAAAACAACAAATGGGAAGCGACCCAGCCTCGGTAGCTTTTGATACACTACAAAGTGCCGTAGCTCAAAATGCCGATGTTGTAATTATTGACACAGCAGGACGCTTGCACAATAAAGTAGGCTTAATGAATGAGCTATCAAAAGTAAAAAAAGTAATGCAAAAAGTAATTCCAGATGCTCCACATGATGTATTATTAGTACTTGATGGTTCTACGGGGCAAAATGCTTTTGAGCAAGCTAAACAATTTACAGCAGCTACAGAAGTGTCATGCTTGGCAGTTACCAAACTTGATGGCACTGCAAAGGGAGGCGTTGTTATTGGAATATCAGATCAATTTCAAATTCCTGTAAAATATATTGGAGTAGGCGAAGGAATAAACGACTTACAAGTGTTTAATAAGTATGAATTTGTAGACAGCTTTTTTAAATAATTTGATGCATGAAAAATATAATAAATTTCTTTAAGAGCGGATCTCCATTTTTAATATTAGCAATTGCAGTAGCTATAATTGTTGTTTCCAAAATTATTGAACTAAAGTTCAAAGACATCGCTATGCTATTTCAAATAATAGGTTTTATACTGATATTGTTTGGACTTAAAAAGCTATTAAATGCTAAGTTTAGAAAATAAGATACAGTTTAAAATCATTAGCATATTTTAAGTAATCAAGTATTTGTTTTTGTTTGAAATAAAATAGAGTACTTTTTTAGTTTTAACTTGTTTTGTTTGCTAAAAAATATTATTGATACAAAGCATTAATTTTTTGCCAAAGCACATTATCAAAATCAGAAAGCGCCATATTTACAGAATCTGCGGCATCTCCCATACGAATTACAACCATTTTTTTGCTTGGAACAACATAAATTTTTTGATCATTTTTTCCTAATGCTGCATACATATCGCTTGGAGCATTTGGAATTAAAGTTCCTGGAAATTCAAATTGAGATTGTGGTAAATGGAAGCTAGTTTTTCCATTAAGCCACCATAAATAACCATAAGCTAAGTTAATATTTTGAGAGGTATTTGTAGCATCAGTAAAATAAATTTCACTAACTACAGTAGTATTATTCCATTTACCTTTGTTTAAAGCTAGTAAGCCAAATCGGGCCATGTTTCTAGTAGTACTCCAGTATACACTTAAGCCGTCTTGTTGTATCCAAGCTCCACCAGTCATACCTATTTTATCACGTAGTTTGTTATTAAAATAGGTAGTCCATGTTTGTCCGCTTGCTTGTGCAATAACATCTTGTAGTTTTACATACACATTATGGTATGCCCATCTTGTTCCAGCATCTGCTTTGTATTGAAGGTTGGCAGGCGAAACATCATCTCCAAGACTATCGTCGAGCCCAGAAGTCATCGTTAATAAATGTTTACAAGTTATCATGTTTTCTTTAGCTAAAGGAGCACTTGTCCAGCCTGTACCCAAATAGGTAGAAACTTTATTGTTTATATTGATTATGCCTTCATCTTGAGCGATACCTGTAACTGTGGCTGTTAGTGTTTTTCCTGCACTTGCCCAATACCAAGGCGTAGTTGCTGTATGACCATTTAAGTAATATTCCATTACAATTCTACCATTTACCAAAATCATGAATGATTTAGTATTTTTTAGGGTTAAATAGTCTACAAGAGGTTGAACGGCATTGCTATGCCAACCTAAGCTCGATAAACTTTTGGTTTCCCATACAACATTACCATCGTTGGGTGGAAAATACATGGCTTCTTCGGTAGGATTTGTAGGTGTAGTATCAACATTTTCTGTGTTGCATCCAACAAGTAGCGTTAGGGCAAAAAAGGCAATAATTTTATTCATGTATTGATAAGTTTAGTATAGGACATTAAATTTATGAAAAGGTTTAATTCAATTACATAAAATAAGTTGTAATTTTAAATTTTAATAGAAATAAGATTGATTTTAAAAAAATCAACACACAATCAACTATTTATGAAAAAAATTAAAGTCTTTTCATTTGTTTTTTTAAGTATACTCGTACTTTATTCTTGTAAACAAAAAATAAATCCAAGCGATATTTCAAAGTTAAATGGATATTGGGAAATACAAAAAGTAATATTGCCCGACGGTTCTTACAAAGAATATAAGATTAATGAAACTATAGATTATTTTTTGGTAAAGAACAATAATGGATTTCGCCAAAAAGTAATGCCTCAATTAAATGGAACTTGTACCACAAATGGTATAAAAGAAAATCTTTCTATTCAGGCAGAAAAAGGAGTGTATTATATGCTTTATACTACTTCGTATGGCAAATGGAAAGAAGAGTTGGTTAAAATTGAAGATAGTGTTTTGGTTGTTAAAAATAAAGATGATATAGAATATCAGTATAAAAAAGCAAAACTTTTTTCTCTAAAATAATTTTAGCATGTATGGCAAAAAGAACCAGCAACGAAAATTCTATTTCTGAGGTTTTAAAAATGTTTATAGAAACCAATAATTTACAAAAAGGAATAGATCGTGTTTCTATACAAGAGGCTTGGTATAATTTACTCGGCAACGGAATTAAAAGTTACACTCAAGAAGTAGTTTTAAAAAACTCAACGTTGTATGTAAAACTTTCTTCGGCAGTTGTAAGAGAAGAATTGTCTATGGGCAAACAAAAAATTATTGATATGCTTAATGATGAAATGGGGAAACAAGTAATAACCGACTTAATATTACGATAGTAAAAATGAATAAATCGAGACTAGAAGCTTTTAGCGATGGAGTTTTGGCCATTATTATAACCATTATGGTTTTGGAACTCAAAGTACCAGAGGGTTCCTCTTTTTTTAATTTAGAAAAGCTTTTTCCAAAATTTTTAGCTTACATTTTAAGTTTTATTTATGTGGGTATTTATTGGAATAACCATCACCACATGTTGCAAACTGTAAAAAAGGTTACTGGTGCAATTTTATGGAGTAATCTTCATTTATTATTTTGGTTATCTTTAATTCCTTTTGTAACAGCTTGGGCAGGAGATAATAATTTTAGCAATGCACCTATGATGTTATATGGTATTGTTTTGCTATGCAATGCCTTGGTATATACTGTTTTGCAATACCATATAATACACGCTCACGGAAAAGAATCATTATTAGCAAAAGCCGTAGGTAACGATAGTAAAGGAAAAATATCGTTACTATTATATACCCTCGGGATTTTATTGGCATATTCTTTACCTTTTATTTCAGGAATTATTTACACAATAGTTGCTTTACTATGGCTTATTCCAGATAAAAGAATAGAAAAAATAGTTGCTGAATACTAATTTTCTAGATCAATTACAAAACTTTTTAAAAACGAAACCGATTTTTCTATGTCGTAATGCAAAATACGATCTTCTTCTACAAAAGAAACTTCTGTACGGTAAGATTTTAAAAACATTTCAATAAAATCGCTCGATTGTAAAGGTCTTCTATACTCTATAGCTTGCGCTGCATTCATAAGTTCGATAGCCAAAATGCGTTCTAGATTTTCCAACACTTTTAAACATTTTGTAGCGGCATTTGCCCCCATACTCACATGGTCTTCTTGTCCGTTGCTCGATACAATACTATCTACACTTGCAGGGCTTGCTAGTTGCTTGTTTTGACTTACAATACTTGCCGCTGTATATTGCGGAATCATAAAACCAGAATTTAACCCAGGGTTTTTTACCAAAAATGGCGGAAGCTCTCTCAAACCAGATATAAGCTGGTAAGTTCTTCTTTCTGATATATTTCCAATTTCTGCAAGAGCGATAGCCAAAAAGTCTAATGCTAATGCCAAAGGTTGCCCATGAAAATTACCACCAGAAATGATAGTATCATTTTCAACAAAAATATTTGGATTATCGGTTACCGAATTAATCTCTGTTTTAAATACTTTTTTTACATAGTCTAAAGCATCTTTGGAGGCGCCATGCACTTGCGGAATACATCGAAACGAGTAAGGATCTTGTACATGTTTTTTAGGTTGATTTAGTATTTGGCTGTCTTTAAGTAATTCTTGTATGTGCTGTGCTGTATTAATTTGACCCTTGTGCGGACGTACATAATGAATAAGTTCATTAAAAGGTTCAATTCTACCATCAAATCCTTCTAGTGATATAGCAGAAATTACATCGGCCAAATACATATATTTCATAGCATTTAGCAAAATGTAACAACCATAAGAACTCATAAATTGGGTGCCATTAAGTAAAGCAAGACCTTCTTTTGACTGCAAAGTAATAGGCTCCCAATTAAAATGTTTAAGCATTTCGGCCGAGCTACATTTACTATTATTAAAATACACTTCACCCTCACCAATAAGAGGTAAAGATAAGTGTGCCAAAGGAGCCAAATCGCCACTAGCACCAAGCGAACCTTGCGTATATACTACTGGTAAAATACTATGGTTGTAAAAATCAATCAAACGTTCTACAGTACACAATTGTACTCCCGAATGACCATAACTCAAGCTTTGAATTTTGAGTAAAAGCATGAGTTTTACAATTTCTTGTGGAACTTCATCGCCTGTACCACAAGCATGCGATTTTACTAAATTTTCTTGTAAAAGTGTTAATTTTTCAGAAGATATTTTTACATTACACAGCGACCCAAAACCTGTATTTATTCCATAAATTGGCTCTTGATGTGAAGCCATAGTTTGGTCGAGATAAGTTCTGCATTTTTGAATATTTACTTTTGCTTCGTCTGAAAGAGCAAGTGTTTTATGTTCTAATAAAATTTCTTGAATTTTTTCTAAAGTAAGTAATTCAGAACTTATATAATGTATTGTGTCCATAGTAATAGCTAAAAAAATAAGTTTTCAAAATTCTGTAAACATTTATAAAAAAACAACAAAAAGAAGAGGTATTTTTGTTTGCCTATTCATCTAATACATCATTGATAATCATGAATTTTGTAACAAAAAAAGGTAAGTATCAGTTTCTGTTAGCTTTGTGCGGAATAATTTGGATTATTTTTTTAATGAAAATACTTCAAATAGACAGCCAAAGTTATATTTTTCCCGATTCTGATAATTACAGAGAATCTGCAAGAATGTGGTATTTTGAGCACAAAGTTCATTACTACCGACCTTTGTTTATGGCAATTATTTCTGGAATTCCGTATTTATTTGGAGGAGATGATGCATCTGTATATCAGTTTAGTTTTTATATGAATGTTTTTTCGTGGATTGGTACAGCCATTTTACTGTTTAGTTTTGTAAAAAAATATGTAAACAATAAAACAGCCTTTCTTTTATCGCTGTGTTATTATACCTTTTTTGGTATTGCATTACTTAACTTTCATTTACTTACCGAAAACATATTTACTTTTTTGTCTTTGCTTTCTTTTTTTCTAATCGATCAATACAATATCAAACAAAAATTTTACTATTTATCGCTAGCAATTTGTATTTTATTACTCTTAATTTTAATCAAACCCAGTATAACTTTTTTCAGTTTCTTCGTTTTATTGTATTATTCTAAAACGATATGGAATAATTTAAAATCTCCGTATATATTTTTTATATTATTGGGTGTATTTTCTCTTATATGCCAAAATATATTGATGAAAAAACAATTTGGGAACTATACCGTTTCTTATATAGATGGCGTTACGTATTACAACTATCTGGGAGCTAAAGCCACAGCTTACAAAGAAAATATCAGTTTTGATGAGGCTTACAATAAAAGAGCTCATACAATGGAAACACTTACATTTTCTCAACAAAAACAATATGCTTTGCATGATTTTTTAGAGCAACTTACATCAAACAAGTCAAATCTAGCAAAAGCCTATTTGTCTAATATTATAGACAACACAAAATCGGCGAGCGGAAGTATTATAATTTACTCCAATGTAAACCAGAATGCTTATCATAATACCGTGCAACAAATTTTTATTTTTTTATCCAAATACCAAAATAGATTTTTAACCATTGCTGGATTTTTACTCGCATTATATTTTACAAAAAAGTACTACACAACAAACACGGTTTATACTTTAATGGCTTTATATATACTGTATACAATAGTTGTTTCAGGAGTTTCTTGCACACAAGGTGATCGATTTCATATTGTGTTTTTTTCAATAACATGCTTATTTATAGTTAAATATCTCAAAGAAAAGCATATTTTTGATAAAAAATTATTCTAAAACAAACACCACCACCCAAATCCAAAAAATAATCAAAAATTAATGAATTAACCGAATCTTCTGTCAGAGCTAAACCTTTGGCAAAGAGTTTTTAATAATAAGCATTATGAAAAAAATTATAACCTTATTTGTATTATTAACCTTTTTCAAAGGTTTTACCCAATGCCCAACTCCTTCAAATTTAACATATAACTATATTAATTCTCAAGATGTTCAATTAAACTGGACTGAAAACGGAACTGCAAACGCTTGGGATATTACAGTAGTTCCTAATTTTTATGTGGGAGCACCATTACCAACCGATTCTTATTCTGTATCAAGTGCTAATTCATTTACATTTGCCAATTTTCCAATAACAGGATGTGATGTGTTTTTTGTTAGGTCGCGTTGTTCAGCTACAGAAGTCAGCCCTTGGGTAGCTCTTGCAACTTCCGGCTGCGATACCAATGTTTATAATTATCTAGCTACTTTAAGTACTAACACTCACAATCTAGAAAACAGCGCAATACAAGTTTATCCAAACCCATCAAAAAATAGCGTTCAAATAAAAAGTACTTCAAAAATTGATAAAATAACTGTATTCGATTCTTTAGGAAAAGTAATTCTAACACAAACACAAAGCACTAACGAAATTAATTTAGAAAATTTTTCAAAAGGTATTTATTTTATAGAAATCTTTACAGAAAGTGGAAAAATGTATAAAAAAATAATCAAAGAGTAATACCACAACCAAACTCTTTGTCAGAGCTAAACCTTCTACAAAGAGTTTCTAATAATAAGCATTATGAAAAAAATTATAACCTTATTTGTATTATTAACCTTTTTCAAAGGTTTTACCCAATGTCCTGCTCCTTCAAATTTAATTCTATCATCCCTTACAGCAACTACGGTTGATTTAACATGGACTGAAAACGGAACAGCTACCTCTTGGGAGGTAACAGTAATTCCTAATTTTATTGTAGGTACACCTTTGCCGACTGCTGGTACTACAGCAATAAGTAACTCATATACTTTTTCTGACTTAACACTATCAGGATGTAACATTTTTTTTGTTAGGTCAGTTTGTTCAGCTACAGATGTTAGTCCTTGGGTAGCTGTTGGGTCTTCCGGCTGCGATACCAATGTTTACAATTACCTTGCAACATTATCCAACAACGATTTTTATGTGAATGATAGCAAAGTAAAAGTTTATCCAAACCCAACACATGATTTTTTATTTATTGATACTATTGAAAAACAAATACAAAAAATTGAAATTTTTGATTTACAAGGAAGACTAATAAAAACAACCAATGAAAACAAAAACAAATATCAAATAGATATTTCAAATTTACAATCAGCAACCTATCTCGTTAAACTTTCAACCCAAACAGAAACCCAAACTGTAAAATTTGTAAAAAAATAAAAACAAACCCTTTGAAATTTTCAAAGGGTTTGTTTTTTCAATAAATTAATTTAGTATTTTTGAAATATATACAGTATAAATCAAAACATTATGGCTTCAAATTCAGAAACAGGTCACAATAAAAATGTGGCAAATTTTAGCACAGCTTACCAAATTTTAGAAGAAATGGGTACGCTTTACAACCCATCAAATGCAAAAATTCAGTTAGTAAACCTAAATCCTATCCGTACTTCATTGCAAACTGTAATAACAGAATTAAACAATAAGAAACCAATTTACAAAAATGCGGTTTCAGCTCGTGAAGTAGCTATTGCTCCTCTAGGAAAACTAATGACAAAATCTTCAAACTTTGCAAAATCATTAGACATTTCAACCACCGATAAAGAAAACATAGCCAACCAAGCCAAAAAAATACGTGGCGACCAAAAACCAAAATCAGTAAACCCAGAAACTACAGAAACAGACGGTATCTCAACCTCACAAATGAGTTACGACAGTCGTATTGCCAATTTAGATACCTATACCAATCAATTAGCATCACATCCAGAATATGCACCAAACGAAACAGAAATACAAATTGCAAGTTTACAAACCCTACATTCAAACCTAGTTGCATTAAGCCAAGCCGTAAACTCCGCAGGCAATGCTTTAATTACCGCAAGAGCAAACAGAAACAATATTTTATACAAAAACGAAACAAATGTTATACAATTAATAAAAGATATAAAAGCCTACTTAAAATCATTAGGAGATGCAGGAAAACCATACTATAATGCAATAGTAAAACTTCAATTCAAAGACAATAAATAAAAAACCAATAATACAAAAGAACTAACATTCTTTTGTATTATTTTTTGTGCTTTTTACAATAAAACATAAACAAATAATAATAACGCATCATAAATAAATAATAAAGCATAAGTAAAACCTAATAACAAATAGTAAAATAATAAAAATTAATCTGTAAAACGTATTATCAAACCCGCAATCTTTATTATTCAATAGTAAAAACCTATTATCAAATCCGTAAAACATAATAACGCATCCGCAAAGTCTGTTATTCAATACGCAACTTCAAATATCAAATCTGCAAAACATAATATTAAAAGTGCAAAACATAAAGATAAAAAGTAAAAATAAAAATGTAGAATAAAAACATATAATGCAAAAAGAAAAAAAGCTTTTTCAAACAACCATTTTTCACTATTGTAAAACAGGTAATAAATTAACGGTTGTTTTTTCTAAAATATACTAGTTCAGCAAAAAATAAACAGTTTCAAAACGCACAACAAACATAATACAGCAAAAAGGTGTATTATCTTTTTCTAAAAAAAATAATCTAATTTTTTATACTCAAAACAATGATTGTACTTAAGTTCGGAGGAACATCTGTGGCAAATGCCATCAATATTAATAAAACAATTGAAATAGTATCTCAAAAATCTAACAATAATAAACTAGTTGTTGTAGTCTCTGCATTTAGTGGCATTACAGATAAATTGCTTTTAGCGGCAACACAAGCATCTTGTAAAAGCAAAAATTATCTAGAAATTTACAAAGAAATTGAAACAATTCATCATACAGTTGCCCAAGATTTACTATCAAAAACAGTATTTGATGTATTTTTTCCAAGAGTACAAACGCAATTAGACCAATTAAAAATTTTATTAGATGGCTGTTTTTTGTTAGGCGAGTTATCTCCTCGTTCCAAAGACGCTATTGCTGCTTATGGCGAAATACTTTCATCTCAAATTATTGCCCAAGCACTGAAAAATGCAGTAACCGAAACAGTATACAAAGATAGTAGACAGTTTATTAGTACAAATTCTAATTTTGGCAAAGCCGATGTAGATTTTGATAGTACCAATAAAGCCATACAAAATTACTTTAATACAAACCCAGCCAAAATAACTTTAGTACCTGGGTTTGTAGCAGCTTCAAAAAACAACGATACAACCACTTTAGGCAGAGGCGGTTCAGATTATACGGCTGCAATTATTGCCAATGCAATTCATGCTAAAGCATTAGAAATATGGACAGACGTAGATGGTATGTACACGGCAAATCCAAAGCTAGTAAAACAAGCACAACCTATTGCACAAATAAGTTATCAAGAAGCCATGGAGCTTTCTCATTTTGGAGCCAAAGTTTTATACCCACCAACTATTCAACCTGTATTGCATTCCAAAATACCTGTTTGGATAAAGAACACATTTAATCCGCAAGCTCATGGTACATTAATTTCTACTACAAACGATAATCATTCAAATCCTATTAAAGGAATTTCACATATAGATACCATATCGTTACTTACCTTAGAAGGCTCTGGAATGATTGGTGTAGCAGGCTCTTCAAAACGTTTATTCGAAGTATTATCACAACAAAATATAAATGTAATTTTTATTACACAAGCCTCTTCAGAACACTCTATTTGTGTAGGTATTCAAAGTAGTGATGCCAATAAGGCAAAGCAAGCCGTAGATTTGGCGTTTGAAGTGGAGATTTTACAAGGAAAAATAGATGCTTGCACTATCGAGAATAATTTGTGTATTGTAGCTTTGGTTGGCGAAAACATGAAAAATCATCAAGGTATATCGGGTAAAATGTTTAGTACTTTGGGTAAAAACAATGTCAATATTAGAGCTATTGCGCAAGGTGCTTCCGAAAGGAATATATCGGTAGTAATAAACGAAAAAGATGTCAATAAAGCATTAAATACACTACACGAATGTTTTTTTGAAGATGATATTAAACAACTCAATCTTTTTGTAATGGGAGTTGGAAATGTAGGCGAAAAGTTTTTACATCAAATTTACAATCAAAGAGATTTTTTAAAACAAAACCTTCGTCTAAATGTAACTGTTGTTGCGCTTTCCAATTCTAAAACTATGTTTTTTGATGAAAATGGAATAGACTTAAAACAATGGAAAACATTACTACAACAAGGACAACCAGCCAATGCGCAAGAGTTTGTAAATACAATGCAGCAACTTAATTTAAGAAACAGCATTTTTGTAGATATTACTGCCAATCAAGACGTTGCATTTTTGTACGAAATCTTATTAAAAGAGAGTATAGCTGTGGTAACTTGCAATAAAATTGCTTGTTCTTCGGCATATCATCATTACAAAAAACTTAAAGATTTATCTAGAAAATACAATGCTCCGTTTTTATTTGAAACCAATGTAGGTGCTGGATTGCCTATTATTGATACTTTAAAAAATTTAATAGCATCTGGAGATAAAGTACACAAAATACAAGCTGTGCTTTCGGGTAGTTTAAACTTTATTTTTAATAATTTTAGCAATACCTATAGTTTTCATGATGTAGTAAAAGAAGCAGGAGTACAAGGCTATACCGAACCCGATCCAAAAATAGATTTAAGTGGCGTAGATGTGGCGCGAAAAATACTAATTCTTATTAGAGAAAGTGGTTATCCATTTGAAATGGAAAGTATTGAAAATAATTCGTTTTTACCTACCGAATGTATGAATACTACCACTAATGAAGACTTTTTCAAGTCGTTAATTAGCCATAACAATCACTTCGAAAATTTATTGGAAAAAGCCAATCAAAGCCAATCTCGAATAAAATTTGTTGCAACTTTTGACAACGGAAAAGCAAATGTAGGACTTCAATTTATACCAAAAAATCATCCATTTTATAATTTGGAAGGAAAAGATAATATTGTATTGTTTTATACCGATAGATATCAAGATCAACCATTACTTATAAAAGGGGCTGGGGCAGGGGCAGAAGTTACCGCATCGGGTATTTTTGCAGATGTAATACGTGTAGGAAACCAATATTAATGTATATGGAAGAAATAAAAGTATTTTGCCCAGCTACTATTGCTAATCTCAATTGCGGGTTTGATGTTCTTGGTGTTTGCATAAATGGAATTGGCGATGAAATGATTTTTAGAAAAACAAATCAAAAAGGTATAAAAATTGTAAAAATAGAAGGAGCCAATCTTCCTTATGAAACTCATTTAAATGTAGCCGGAGTAGCAGCTCAAGCAGTTTACAATGCCATAAACCCTAGTTTTGGTATAGAGATAGAAATTTATAAAAAAATTAAAGCAGGTAGCGGTATTGGTAGTTCTTCTGCAAGTGCTGCTGGTGCTGCATTTGGAGTAAACGAACTACTCGGTAAACCATTTACAAAAAAAGAATTGATAGGGTTTGCTATAAAAGGAGAAGCTTTGGCGAGTGGTAGTGAACATGCAGATAATGTAGCACCTTGTATGTTGGGAGGTTTTACATTAATAAGGTCTTATAATCCCTTGGATATAATAGAAATTCCTGCTCCAAAAAGTTTGTATGCCGTAGTATTGCACCCTCATATAGAAATTAAGACAGCTGATGCAAGAGCGTTGTTGTCTCCAAATGTTTCTTTAAAAAATGCGGTAGAACAATCGGGAAATTTAGCGGGTTTAATAGCTGGATTGTATACAAGTGATTATCAACTTATAGGACGTTCATTAATAGACAAACTTGTAGAACCTTTGCGCAAGCAGCTTATTCCTTATTTTGACGAGGTAAAAACAGGAGTAGAAAATGCAGGTGCTTTAGGTTTTGGAATTTCGGGCGCAGGGCCTTCTATGTTTGCTTTATGTTATGGAGAAGACACTGCAAATAAAGTAAATCAAGCTATGAATATTGTATACAGCAATACTAAAATTTCTTTTGATGTTTATCTTTCGTCTGTAAATACCAAAGGAGTAGAGCTTCTATAAAATATCAAAAGGCGTATTTAAAACGCCTTTTGAATATTATTTTAGTTTTATTTCAAACATTTTATCCCATTTTTTACCCGTAATAAAAACGGTTTTAGTTGTAGGATTATAAGCAATACCATTTAATACATCTGTATCGGGCAAGCGAGTAATTTTTTTCTCGAGTTCGGCAAAGTTTAGTATACCTTCTACGGCACCATTTTCTGGATTAATAATAACTACAATTGATTTTTGATACACATTGGCCCAAATTTTACCATCTATCCACTCTAGTTCATTTAATTCTTTAACTTTTGTGTCAAGACTGTAAACATTTATCTTTGATACTTCTTTTAGCGTATTTGGATCTAGTTTATAGATTGTTTCAGAACCATCACTTTGGTATAGATATTGATTGTCGTGAGTTAAACCCCAACCTTCTATAGTTTTAAAATAAGAAAAAGTTTTCTCTTTAGTAAAAGTAGCTAAATCGTACACAAAACCAGTTTGTTCTTGCCATGTAAGTTGGTAAATTTTATTATTGAAAATAGTAATACCTTCGCCAAAATATTTAGCATCTAATACAGATGATTGCGTACTTTTTCCTGTTCTAAAATCAGTTTTTAATAGTTTAGATTCGCCATATTGCCCAGTGCCTTCATACAGTATTCCATTGTGAAATTCCAAACCTTGTGTATATGAACTTGTACTGTGTGGGTATGTATTAACTATGGTATAATCGAGCATTTTGGGTTCTATATTCGAAACTACTTCTAGCCTAGTAAGCATATCTTCTATATCTTTACCTTTATACACTTTTACTGCAAGCTCTTGATATCCAAACTTAATATTGGGCATGGTAAATGTATGTACTAAATTTTTACTACCTGATACACGTTTTTCATTCAAAAAAACGGCAATACTATCATAAGACTCGTTGGCACTATTGTTTATTTCTACAGATACTTTATCACCTATTTTGTACTGTGCATTCAATTTTTCTTCGTTGATTGAGAAGCTTGCTGCATTATTTTTATCATTACAACTTACAAAGGATAAGCCTAACAAAATGAATGTAAGGAAATTATATTTTTTCATTTTTAAAACATCAAAAAATTCATCACAAATATATCTATATTGCCCTTAAAATATTGTGAAAACATAAAAAAAATGTATATTTGCAACGGCAAGTCCTACACGACCAGCTCCTGCAAACTCCTCCAGGGTGGGAACACAGCAAAGGTATGCGGTTGTAGCGGTGCGATGTAGGGAGCTTGCCACTTTTTTTTGCTATATACTTAATGAATACAAATCTCCTTTATGGAGATTTTTTTATGGAGTTTTGCTTCAACAAATACTTTAGTATCTTTACCAAAATATTAGATAACATGACCTTTCAACCTATTGTTCCAATGATTTGGACAAGACAACTCCACGAAACAGTAGATTTTTACTGCGATATACTCGGTTTTACGTGTGGCAATTATAATGAAGATTGGGGCTGGGCTGCTGTGCATAAAGATCAATGCGAAATTATGATTGCTAGACCAAATGAGCACACACCTTTTGAAACTCCCTATTTTTCGGGTACATTTTATATTAAAACTAATGATGTTACCAAACTTTGGGAAACCATTAAAGATAAAGTTGAGGTAGCGTATGAATTGGACGATTTTGACTGGGGTATGCGCGAGTTTGCTATCTACGATAATAATAAATATATGTTGCAATTTGGACAAGATTTATGGAAAAAAGAGTAGTACTTATAACAGGTGGTTCTTCAGGAATTGGAAAAGCAATAGGCGAGTATTTGCATAACAAACAATTTATAGTATACAGTACGAGTAGAAATCCTGAAAAAAACAAAGATTCTATATTTCCGTTGGTATCATTAGATGTTAGAAATACAGAAAGTATACAAAAAGCAATTCAATATATTGTAGAAAAAGAACAAAGATTAGATATCTTAATAAATAATGCTGGTGTAGGTATTACGGGTCCTATAGAAGAAATACCACAACATGAAATTATTAACAATTTTCAAACCAATCTATTTGGTCCTATAGAGGTCATCAAAGCAGTACTACCTACTATGAGAAACCAAAACAAAGGGTTAATTATAAATATTACCTCTATTGCAGGTTATATGGGCTTGCCCTACAGAGGAATTTATTCGGCAAGCAAAGGCGCACTTGAACTTGTAACAGAAGCTCTCCGTATGGAAACAAAGCAATTTGGCGTTCAAATAACCAATGTTGCACCAGGTGATTTTGCTACCAATATAGCCGCTGGAAGATACCATGCTCCAGTAATAGAAGGATCTGCTTATCAAAAGGTATATTCTAAAGTATTAAAAACAATGAATGACCATGTAGATAGTGGTGGAAATCCGCAGCAAATGGCGAAGGCAATTTATCAAATAATAGAAACAGAAAAGCCTAAAATTCACTATAAAGTAGGTGCTTTTATGCAAAAGTTTTCAATTATTTTAAAGAGAGTTTTACCAGACAAGATGTACGAAAAAATGCTAATGAATCACTACAAATTGTAAAATTTAATTTTTAAAAACGCATTGGTATTGAGGTTTGAATTTGTAATTTTGCAAGCGAATTAATAAACACAACGCAATTTATATAGTATGAAATTTTTTATTGACACAGCCAATTTAAACGATATCAAAGAAGCTCAAGCTTTGGGAGTATTAGATGGAGTAACAACCAACCCATCTTTAATGGCAAAAGAAGGTATTACAGGAAAAAACAATATTTTAAAGCATTATGTAGACATTTGTTCTATCGTGACTGGCGATGTAAGTGCCGAAGTTATTGCTACCGATTTTGAAGGAATGATAAAAGAAGGAGAAGAATTGGCTGAATTGCATGAGCAAATTGTAGTTAAAATACCAATGACAAAAGACGGTATTAAAGCATGTAAATATTTCTCAGACAAAGGAATAAAAACAAATGTAACATTGGTGTTTTCGGCAGGTCAAGCATTACTAGCAGCCAAGGCTGGAGCTACTTATGTTTCACCGTTTTTAGGTCGATTGGACGATGTATCTACAGATGGTTTAAATCTTATTCAAGAAATTAGAGATATTTACGACAATTATGCTTTTGAAACACAAATTTTAGCTGCCTCTGTACGTCATACCATGCATGTGGTAAATTGTGCCAAAATAGGAGCCGATGTAATGACAGGGCCTTTGTCGTCTATATTAGGTTTGCTTAAACATCCACTTACCGATATTGGTCTAGCACAATTTTTGGCAGACTATGCAAAAGGAAATCAGTAAAAATAAAAGTCCTATCATGTAGGGCTTTTTTATTTTAGTTCGTTTTCAAAATGTACTTCAAACATATTGGTAAAACCATTTTTAATTGTTTTATCCTGATTTACAATAATAGTTCGGTGTACTCTAGTTATTGCCCATTTTTTTCTTGTATCTTCAAAATTTGAGCTATGAAATTGCTTTATTGTTCCAAAATTATTATGCTGTAAAGCATCTTTCCATAGTTTGTCGTTTTCATCTAAATTTATGGCAATAAATTCATAATCTGGATGTTTCTTTTGAAGTTCTAATGCTTTTTTATGCGCCCCTTCCATGTGAGAGTTTAAGCGACTTGTCCAGAAAAATAGAACTGTTTTTTTAGAAATAATAGCATCAGAATTTACCAATTCGCCATCAGACGAAACCAATTCTACATTTGGCAATTTATTACCCAAGGTTAATGCTTGAATAGATTTTCCTATTTCGAGTATTTCTTTTTTTTGTTTAATATCATTAGAAAATTGGTCGTAAACCTTTAGAAATTTTTGGTTGTTTTTTACGTTTTGATCTTCAAGCAAATATTGAAAAGCAATATTATTTAAAACCATATTCTTTGCCGCAACATTTTTAATAAGTGTATCGGCTATTTTAAGCTTGTTGATATTGGTTTTCAAAGAAATATCGGCTTCAGACAAACCATTTGTATCTACTTCGGCCATATTATTAAACATGTGGTTTAAATACATAGCATACGGCATAAAATCGGTCAAATTTTTATTATCAAAATTTATTTCTTTTCTAAACTTGTAATAATCTTTTGGTAATTCTTTTGTTACGTCTTTACCTGTTCTTATTTTATGAACAACAGGATATAGTTCTTTTTTGGAATAATAAGGAAATTCTAATACAGCTTTTGCATATACATCAAAATCATCATTCCATTCTATTTCTTGTTTCTTTTTGGTGTAGTATTTGGTGTTGTTTTGAATGGATTTTTCAATAAAAGTATTAAAGGTTTGAAATGGAGCATCAAATAAATCAAACATTTTTTCTTTGTCTGATTCATTTTTTAAATACATCTCCATTAAATAATTGTTCTTTTGATCTCCTCTGCCACAAAAAACAACAGAATTGTCAAAATCGTTGGTGTTTACCCGAACCATTAAACTATCGTTTTTATCGTAGTAAATATATTGAAATTCGGGGTCATGCTTAAAGTTGTACATGCCAGGGGTCAGCGAGTCAAATTTTTTAAAAAAGGTATTATCTTTCTTTAAAAAAATAGTATCCAAAACTTTGTTTCCCTTACAAAACAAAACATAATTTGTTACAGGGTTTAAAACTTCTCCTCCAAAATAAGCCACATAATTATCCGACGAAAAATCACTTTTGCAAGAAGTAAATATCGTAGCGGTAGTGAGGCTTACTAATATAGGATTAAGTAAATGAAAAAGTTTCATGGGGTATTTTGATTACTACAAAACAAATGTATTTACTAGAAGCTAAAATTATTGTTAATCAATAGTTAAATATATAAGAATAAAAATTAGTGCAAAGTAGCGTGAGGTACTAAGTTGATACCTAGTAATCGGAGTTCGATATGTTTGTAATGTGCTTTAACACCATATTCGCTAATAACTTCTAGAATATCATGATCTATAAATTTACAATGGTTCCCATCTATGGTAAGAATACTATATTCGGGAATTTTATCAAGTACAGTTCTAAATTTTACTTTGTTTAAAAATGTAACATTATCATGTAATTTAATATAGTAAACTTCGGTTTCGTGTTGTTTACTTTGAATAACCTTATAATCTGCCTGAAAATTATTTTGAATAATAAAGTAAAGCGCTATCAATAGCCCAATAAGCACACCAATAAGCAAATCGGTAGCGAGAATAAAAATTATGGTAATAATAAACGGAAAAAATTGTTTCCAACCCAATAACCACATACTGCGAAATAAACGAGGTTTAGCCAAGTTAAATCCAGTAATAATAAGTATTGCCGACAATGAAGCATAAGGAATTTTATTGAGCAAGATAGGAATAAACAGTACCGCCAAAAGCAAAAATAAGCCGTGTGTAAACGACGCCAACTTTGTTCGAGCGCCCGCTTCAACATTGGCAGCACCTCTTACAACTACAGCCGTCATAGGTATAGCACCCAAAAATCCGCATAGCATATTACCAATACCTTGTGCTATAAGCTCTCTATTTACAGGTGTTATTCGGTTGCGTTTATCTAGTTTATCTACAGCTTCTACACAAAGCAAGGTTTCCAAAGAGGCCAACAAGCCAATAAGTATTCCATCTTTCCAAATTTGACTATTTGATAAAAACAAATTAAAATTTGGAAATACAATATTACCAAAAATATTTTCTGGAATTTTAACCAATTGTGTTGGTTTTAAAGAATTTAAAGCATCATAATATTGAAAAATATAAGTAGCTACAATCCCAAGTATAACGACTAGTAACGGGGCTGGAATCAATCGTATTTTTTTTGTCCACGATTGAGAATAACTTATGAGTATTGCTATTGATAGTAGCGAAATAATTATTGTTGCTCTAGAAATGTGTTTGTTTAATGAAATAAAATTGCCAAAAACATCATTATTTGAAAATAAATTTAGAAATCCATTAGTCCAAAAATCGGGTTTGTCATATCCTATAGCTATAGGTATTTGTTTGGATATTAATATAATACCAATAGAAGCCAACATTCCTTTAATAACAGCTGAAGGAAAATAATTAGCAATAAGTCCCATTTTTAAAATCCCTAATAGCAATTGAAAAAGCCCCGCAATAATTACAGCCAATAAAAAAGTTTGAAAGTTTCCTAATGAAAGTATCGAAGCCGATACCAAAGTAGTTAATCCTGCAGCAGGACCTGAAACGCCCAATTGAGAGCCACTAAGTACAGAAACGAATAATCCACCAATAATACCCGACATTAAACCTGAATATAATGGAGCACCACTTGCTAAAGAAATGCCCAAACATAAAGGTAAAGCTACCAAAAAAACAGTAAGACCCGCAGGTAAATCGTGTTTTATCCAAACAAGCTCGTAGTATTTTAACTTTCTATTCATAGTAAAAGATTTTCTTTTTTAGGCTGTATAAAACTCGTTATTTTCGGTAATTGAAGCTCAATTTTAAGTGCAAAAATACGATAGTAGCTTTACTACTTGTATGATAAGTGTCAGATTCTTAAAGTAAACAAACTAGTGCAAGTACTAAATCCAATAATAAAAGCAATTACAGAATAGAGCATTAATTTTTTCCCTTGTTCTCTTGTTTTTTCAAAAAACACCATAAAAAAAGAAATTACAAATAATAGGGTAGCAATAAAAGCAACCCATGCAGCAATTATAGATATTATTTCTTTCATATATTCTAATAGTTATTATTGTTTAATTAATATGTATCATTGTTTTGAATCTATTTTTTGCCTAATACGATTTATTTCATTATTTCTATAAAATAAATTCATTGTTTCAAAAGGAATGAGTTTGTATCTAGAATCTACTATATGAACGCATGATTTTTTTACCGCTCTTACATCAAAGTCATGCGCATCCATGAAATTCATTATAATTATTCTAAACAAATTATCATAATGTAAATTGTCAGATTTTACTCGAGGTAAGCAACACATTAATGAGCTAAACTCTTCTTCTGCACAATCTACAGAAATTCCCGTACTAAATAGATTGATTAGGTGTTGTTTTAATTGGTCATCATTTTCATAAACAATTGTATTTTTTGTGCTATTTAATAAATCTTCTGGATTAATTAAATGTGTCATTGGAATAACTTGGTTGTCCATTTTTAAAGCATAAGCCATACAGAGAGCATCAGGATTGCAAGGTACCGGAATTAAGTCTTGAGGAGTAAAAATTGAATATTGCTCGTATATTTTTCTTCGAACTTCTGTAAGTGTAATTCGATCTGTAGTATCATTGTAATTATAGTTCCTACCTGCTACTTGAGTTGGCTGAAAAGTAACACCTCTTATACATTTTTGTTGTGTAGCATATTCTAAAATGGCTCCAATTTCATCATCATTTTCTCCTTTTTGCAAAGTTATAACAAGGGTAGTAGATAAATTAAATTGATTGAGATTTTCAATAGCTTTTTTTCTAACTTCAGTTAAATCTTCTCCTCTTAATTTTTTTAAAACGTCAGGTTTAAAACTATCAAATTGTAAATAAATTTCAAAGTCAGGCATATACGAAGCTAGTTTTTCTACAAAATCAATATCTTTTGCAATACGTATACCGTTGGTATTAAGCATTAAATGTTTTATAGGTTTCTTTTTTGCCATATCAAGAATCTCAAAAAAATGCGGGTGTACTGTAGGTTCACCTCCAGATATTTGTACCACATCGGGTTCTCCTTCATTTAATACAATAACGTCAAACATTTTTTCAATTTCTTCCAATGTTTTATGTCTACCATAATTTGGTGCAGAACTAGCATAACAAGTAGGACAAGTTAAATTGCATCTGTCGGTAACTTCTACTATAGACAAACAAGAATGTTGCTCATGGTCTGTGCATAAACCACAATCGTATGGACAGCCATAATGAACTTTTGTATTAAATTTTAAAGGAATTTCAGATTGTTTATTATAATTTCGAATTTGTTTGTAATAGGCTATATCATCGGCTAGCATTACTTTACTATCACCATGAGTTTTACAGTTTTTAAGCATCCATACTTTTTCATCTTGAAAAACTATTTTAGCATCTATAAGTTCCAAACATTCTGGACAAATAGATTTGGTATAATCATAATATATATAAGGTCTGTTAGGCATTTTTATTAAATTTTAAAATAAACTTATAATAGTAACCAAAAATAAACAAAGCACACCAATGATGTACGCTTAAATGTAAAAATAATGAATGATAAGGCTTAATAAATTCTGCACAAAATCTATATACAAAATATAATACCATAAAAAGTTTAAATCGATCTCCATTTACCATATCCTTATACTGTATTTTTTTAAATAAGATATAGAGTAGTAGTAAATAAAGCATTTCATACAATGCAATAGGATGACGCATTTTTCCATCTCCAAGATTCATGCCAGTAAAAAAATCAGTTTCTATACCATAAGTTTGCTCTCCAACACCCATACAAAAGCAACCTATTCTTCCTATAAAAAGAGCAACAATAATTGGTAATACATAAATATCTCCAGATGATTTTTTTTCGCCTATAATTTTTTTAATAAATTCTACACCAAATAAACCTCCTATAAAACCACCAGCAACAGTTTTATTTTGATAAATTGTAGATAAGGTTTGATATTTTAATGCTTCAGGTATTTCAAATAAAGCAATAACTCTAGAGCCTATCAAAGCACCAAACATGGCACCAATAAGTATCCAAAGTCTATTTTTTGAATTAATGATGTCTACATTTTTATTTTTTAAATGATAGTAATATTGAACACCTACAAAAAAAGCAAGTGTTTCGCAAACAATATGAATAAGATAATTTTGAGGGCCAAAATACATAGACGAAACATTTGTTACATAGAATAACGAAGATATATTTTATTCTTGCATTATTAAATGTATTTTTGAAATTTAGAACTATTATGGTTAAATATTGTTTTCTATTCTTACTATTTTCGACACTTACTTTTTCTCAAACACCAAAAGTAAATGTAGAATACATACAATCTAGTTATGCTATTTGGAAAAACTATCATTTTAACAACATACTACTTTCATTAGATTTTAAGGCTCTAGATGTAAATAATACCGAAATTTCTAAAGAGAATTTTTTAAATGAACTAACCACAGGTAAATATCTACCCGTAGAAATTGAATCTGAAAAAGGGTTCACCTATAAACTATTTGTAATAAACTCAAAAGCCGATACAAGTATAAAAGCTACCATTGAAGCTCAAAGTTTTGACATTCTTCAAAATCTAAAAAGAGAAATACTACCTTTTCCTGATTTTTCATTCAAGGATATTGATGGAAATACAATAGATTTTGCCCAATTAAAAGGAAAAATTATTGTGCTAAAGTGTTGGTTTATTCACTGTGCTTCTTGTATAAAAGAATTTCCATCTGTAAATAATTTAGCTGAAAAATATAAATCGAGAAACGATATTGTATTTATAAGCCTAGCAGAAGATAGTGCAGAAGCATTGAAAATATTTTTGCAAAAAAAGCCGTTACAATATTTGGTAGTGCCAAACATGAAAGATTATATGTACACAACCATGGGAGTAGGCGCTTTTCCTACGCATTATATTTTGGATAAAGAGGGTAAAATATACAAAATTCTATCCAACGAAAAAGAACTAGAAATTGCTCTCGATAAAATAGCACATTTAGAATAGGATTGCTACATTTGCACCAAATTTTAAATATACAAAAAAGATGCTTACAGTATCCAATTTATCGGTACAATTTGGAAAAAGAATTCTTTTTGACGAAGTAAATACCACTTTTACACAAGGCAATTGTTATGGCGTAATTGGCGCCAATGGAGCAGGAAAATCTACTTTTTTAAAAATATTGGCTGGCGATATTGAGCCTACATCGGGTAGGGTTATTTTAGAACCAGGCAAGCGTATGTCAGTATTAAACCAAAATCACAATATGTTTGACGATCATACCGTTCTTGAAACCGTTATGATGGGAAATAAAGTATTGTATGATGTAAAATCTGAAATGGATGCACTCTATGCAGATTATTCAGATGAAAATGCCGACAGAATAGGAGAACTTCAAGTACAGTTTGAAGAAATGAATGGTTGGAATGCCGATTCTGATGCTGCTACACTACTTTCAAATTTAGGAATAGGCACTGAGTTTCACTATACACTTATGAGTGAAATGGAAGGAAAACTAAAAGTAAGAGTCTTATTGGCACAAGCATTGTTTGGAAACCCAGATGTTTTGGTTATGGATGAGCCTACCAACGATTTAGATTTTGAAACAATTTCATGGCTAGAAAACTTTTTGGCAAATTATGAAAATACCGTAATAGTAGTATCGCACGACCGTCACTTTCTAGATGCTGTTTGTACACATATTTCAGATATCGATTTTGGAAAAATTAATCACTATTCGGGGAACTATACATTTTGGTACGAAAGTAGCCAACTAGCTGCCAAACAAAGAGCACAACAAAACAAAAAGGCAGAAGAGAAAAAAGCCGAATTGGAAGAGTTTATTCGCAGATTTAGTGCCAATGTAGCCAAATCGAAACAAGCTACTTCTCGTAAAAAAATGATTGAGAAATTAAATCTTGATGAAATAAAACCATCAAGCCGAAGATATCCTGCCATAATATTTGACCAAGAGCGTGAAGCTGGAGATCAAATTTTGCATGTAGAAAATTTAAGCGCTTCTGTAGACGGTGAAGTTTTGTTTAAAAATGTAGATTTAAACATGGCAAAAGGCGACAAAATTGTTGTTTTTTCAAAAGATTCTCGCGCCACCACTGCTTTTTATGAAGTTTTAAATAATAGAATGACTCCAGATTCTGGAACTTTCGATTGGGGTATTACTACAGCTCAATCGTATTTGCCAAACGATAATGCCGAGTTTTTCCAAAGCGACTTAAATTTGGTAGACTGGTTACGCCAATGGACAAAAACAGAAGAAGAGCGTGATGAGGTTTATGTAAGAGGATTTTTAGGAAAAATGATTTTTTCTGGAGAAGAAGCTCTAAAAAAATGTAATGTTTTATCGGGAGGAGAAAAAGTGCGTTGTATGATTTCTAGAATGATGCTTTTACGAGCCAATGTACTTATGCTAGACGAGCCTACAAATCACCTAGATTTAGAGTCGATTACAGCATTCAACAATTCATTAAAAAACTTTAAAGGTTCGGTATTATTTACCACACACGACCACGAGTTTGCACAAACAGTGGCCAATAGAGTTTTGGAAATTACGCCAAAAGGAGTAATTGATAGATATATGACTTTTGATGATTATTTAGACGATGCTAAAATTCAAGAGTTAAGAAAAACAATGTATGTATAATACAAAGGGGTGTTTGAAAATTCAAACACCCTTTTTTATTCGTTTTTTTTGTGTTTCCAACGTTTGTGAGTCCACAAATAATATCCTGGATTTTCTTTGATTTGCTCTTCCGTTTTTCGGATAAATAATTCCGAAATTTGATAATCAGGAATGCTGTTTACATCTTCGGTTAGTACTTCAAAATAGGCTTCATAATATCCACGACCAACTTTGGTAACTTTTAAGTAAATCATGTTCATGTTGTATTGTTTTGCCAATGCCTCTGCGCCAGTATGTATAGGTGTTTCTCGATTAAAAAATCGATACCAATACATAGTGTGATTGCGTCGTGGGGTTTGGTCGCTAGCAAAACCATAAATTCCCAAAATACCTTTAGAGCTATTTTCTTCAATTGTTTTTTTGGTTTCTTTGGTCGTAATCAAGTAAGCTTTAAATTTGGCTCGAATGTCTTTTACCAAAGTGTCAAAATACTCATTGGCAATACGTTTATAAATAGCATAGCCTTTAAAAGAAATTTTACTATTTAAAGATACTATCCATTCGTAACTAGCATAATGAGAACACATTAATGCAATGCTTTTTCCTTTTTTTTCTAAGTCGAGATAAACATCTAAGTTTTTAAATACAAATCGTTTGTTTATTTCTTTTTCAGAGATAGATATTGTTTTTATCATTTCTAAAAACATATCTACCAAATGCTTATACGATTGTTTTTCTATAGCAAGTCTTTCTTTTTCTGTAAACTGCGGAAAAGCAATTTGTAAATTTTCTTTAACTGTTTTTTTTCTATAGCCTACAATGTAGTATATAAACACATAAATTATATCTGATAAAATATACAATAGCCTAAAGGGTAATATAGAAATAAACCATAATATTGGATAAAGTATATAAAAAACAATACGTTGCATATTTTTGTAAAAATTGAAATGCAAAGATACTTTAAAAATAATTTTATTTTCTCAAACTAATCATTTAGTAATTATTATTTTTACCCTAAAAAATAGCATATGCAACATATTGTATTACTCATTATTTTGGTAACGTGTATTATAAGTTACAAAGGTTTTGAAGACCGAACATTTTTTAATAAATATAAATTTCATATTGGAAGCATTCGGTCTGGAGAACAAATACGCATGATTAGCTCAGGGTTTTTACATGCCGATTGGGTGCATTTATTGC
This sequence comes from Flavobacterium croceum DSM 17960, assembly GCF_002917885.1. Classification (GTDB taxonomy): domain Bacteria; phylum Bacteroidota; class Bacteroidia; order Flavobacteriales; family Flavobacteriaceae; genus Flavobacterium; species Flavobacterium croceum. The sequence continues at coordinate 23,523 of NZ_PQNY01000008.1, read as the reverse complement.
TCAATATGTATGTTTTGTATTCTTTTTCTCAAGGTGTCATTAGTACATTTGGAAATTTTTCGTTTTTGCTTATTTATTTTGGAAGTTTACTGTTTGGGAGTTTATTAACATTAACTATTTACAAAAACGATTACAGCTACAGTGCTGTAGGAGCATCGGGTGCCGTTACAGGTATCGTATATGCTTCTATATTGCTTTTTCCAGAGAGTACTGTAGGTGTATTTTTTTTACTACCAATGCCTTCCTATGTATTTGGTGTTTTGTATTTGGTGTATTCTATTTACGGAATGAAAGCCCAAAATGATGGAATAGGGCACGCAGCACATTTTGGTGGTGCAGTCGGTGGATTAGTGCTTACTGTGATAAAAATGCCCGAATTACTTCAAATAGAACCCTTGTTAATAGTTGGGTTATTAGTTCCAATTGGAATTTTGTATTTTTTAATGAAACAAGGAAAATTATAATTGGCATAAAAATTGACAATACACTAATTAAAAAACAATCAATTATGAAAAAATTAATCCTATTAGCAACATTAGTATTTACAACCATGACAAATGCGCAAGAAGTAACCAAGATTGTTCCTCAAGTATCTGTAACAGGTGAAGGAAAAATAAAAGTAAAGCCCGATCAAGTATCTATAAATTTTGGAGTAGAAAATCTTGGTAAAGATGCTACCGAAGTAAAAAAATTAAACGACGAAACGGTAGACAAAGTCATGAAGTTTATTAAAAAATTTGGAATTCCTACTTCCGATTTTCAAACTACAAATGTGAGTTTGCAAAGAAACTACGATTATGACAAGAAAAAATATAATTATAGAGCTTATCAAAACATAAATATATTATTGAAAGATATAACAAAGTATGACGAGTTGATGATGGGCTTAGTAGATACAGGCATCAATAATATAGATAATGTAGAATTCAAATCGTCTAAAATAGAAGATTTTCGTTCGCAAGCTAGAAAAGAAGCAATGAAAGATGCAAAGCATAAGGCAGAAGATTATGTTTCGGTACTTAACCAAAAAATAGGGAAAGCAATAACCATTTCAGACAATTCTGTAAATGTTTATTACCCGCAAAGAGCTATGATGAAGTATGATATGGCAGTTGCCGACGGCGCAGGTGCAAATCAAGAAACACTTGCTGTAGGTGAGATAGAAGTTACTGCCAATGTAAGTGTGAGTTTCTCTTTAGAATAAAATATACACATAATTTTAAAAAAGTAAAAGCGGTTATAAAAACCGCTTTTGCTTTTTTTATAAGGTTTTTTGAACCATAACTTCAAATACGGCTCCGTCTTCGCATTTTAGGGTTTTGTTTGGAAATTTCATTAAAATAGCATAATCATGTGTTGCCATGATAATGGTTTTTCCTAATGAATTAATTTTTCTTAAAAGCTCGAGTACACCTACACTTGTTTGCGGATCTAAATTTCCTGTGGGCTCATCGGCAATAATAATTTCGGGATCATTTAGCAAAGCTCTTGCAATAGCAACACGCTGTTGCTCTCCACCAGAAAGTTGATGAGGCATTTTTCCAGAAAATCCGCTTAAGCCTACTTTTTCTAGAACTTCATCAATTTTGTTTTTCATGTCACTTTCATTCGTCCAACCTGTAGCACGTAATACAAACAGTAAATTTTCGGCAACAGTTCTATCGGTTAAAAGTTTAAAATCTTGAAATACAATACCAAGTTTTCTTCTTAGATATGGAATAGCATCGTCTTTTAACCCAACTAAATTGTAGTCTACAACATTTCCTTCACCTTCTGTAAGAGGCAAATCGGCGTAGAGTGTTTTTAAAAAACTACTTTTTCCTGTTCCAGTTTTACCTATTAAGTAAATAAATTCTCCTTTTTTTACATCTACATTAACATTTGAAAGAATTACATTTTTTTCTTGATATATAGTAGCATTTTTAAGCGATAATACGGTTTCTGGCATAACTTTAAATTAAATTATTTGTAAAAGTAGTACTATAACGCATTCTATACAAATTTTATTATAAAATATCGTTGTGTATTAAATGTTAAGAAAAATGTTTATAATAAAAAGATAAAACACTTCGTTATACATTACAGGTAACCTAATTTTGATATTTAAAAAACTCAAAAAAATGCACACTATAAAAAATATAGTTTTAATAAGCGCAAGTATATTGGCTACTACAGCTTTTGCACAAAAAACAGAAGTTTATTCCAATAGTTTAGCAAAATTTGATACTGCTTTAAGCTTATATCAAGAAAAACAATATTTGGCAGCACAAATTATGTTTGAGCAAGTAAAAGAAACTTCGGTTTCAGAAGAAACAAAAACAGATGCTGAGTTTTACATTGCCAATTGTGCCATAAGGTTAAACCAACCCAATGCCGATATACTTATGGAAGATTTTGTGGCAAATAACCCAACAAGTACAAAGCAAAATCAAGCCTATACGGGTGTTGCACATTATTATTTTGAGCAAGCAAATTATCCAAAAGCGTTACAATATTTTGATAAAATAGATGAAAGCGCACTTACTTATGAGGAGTTAGAAAAATATAATTTCCAAAAAGGATATTGTTATTTTTCTTCCAAAAACAAAAAAGAAGCGATTAATTATTTCAATAAAGTTGCCAATTCGGGCGAATATGGTTCGCAAGCAAAATACTATTTAGGTTTTATGGCTTATGATAATGATAATTACAAAGAAGCCAATACGTATTTTGATCAAGTTTCGGGCGAAGAAAAATACAAAGAAAAACTATCGTACTTTCAAGCCGATATGAATTTTAAATTGGGTAATTTTAAAAAAGCTATAGAGTTAGGTATCGCGGCTATGCCAAAGTCCAATGCCCAAGAAAAATCGGAGCTAAACAAAATAATTGGAGAAAGCTATTTTAATTTAAAGCAATATGACAAGGCTTTACCTTATTTAAAAGAATACAAAGGAAAAAATGGGCAATGGACAAATACCGATTATTACCAATTAGGTTACACCTTTTATCAACAAAAAGATTACGAAAATGCTATTTCACAGTTTAATAAAATAATTGACGGAAAAGATTATGTTGCGCAAAATGGGTTTTATCATTTGGGAGAAAGTTACTTAAAAACAGATAAGAAACCACAAGCTTTAAACGCTTTTAAAAACGCTTCTGAAATGGATTTTGATAAAAAAATTCAAGAAGATGCTACCCTAAACTACGCCAAACTTAGTTACGATATTGGTAATTCGTATCAAAGTGTGCCAGATATTTTGAATGCGTTTTTAGATAAATATCCAAACTCAACGAGTAAAAATGAAATTCAAAGTTTATTAGTGAGTTCGTATGTTACGTCCAAAAATTATCAGCAAGCCCTAACGGTATTAGATAAAAATAAATCTGCAGACACAAAAAATGCGTATCAAAAAGTTACGTTTTACAGAGGAATAGAGTTGTACAACGATGGCGTTTATCAAGAAGCGCTTAAAATGTTTAAAAAATCGATTGGAGAACCCAAAGATGCTAAATTTTTGGCAAGAGCTACTTTTTGGAAAGCCGAAACAGAGTTTGTTTTAGATAATTTTCAAGAGGCATTAGTATCGTATAAACAATTTGAGAATAGCCAAGAAGCAAAAGTAACACCCGAGTATAAAAATATATTCTATAATTTGGGTTACACATATTTTAAACAAAAAGAGTACGAACAAGCGGCTACTTATTTCCAGAAATTTATTGAAGTAAATAAAGATGATAAAACCAGAATAAACGATGCTTATTTGCGCTTGGGAGATAGTCGTTTTGTAACTTCAAAATATTGGCCCGCTATGGAAGCTTACAACAAAGTAATAGAACTTAAAAGTATAGATGCCGATTATGCAACCTATCAAAAAGCAATAAGCTATGGTTTTGTAGGTAAAAACGATAAAAAAATAGAAGATTTTAATAAATTTCTTCAAAATTATAAATCATCGCAATATAGAGATGATGTGTTATATGAACTAGGTAATACTTATATTACTGAAGACAAAACAGATATGGCAATAAAAACGTATGATATGTTGCTTACTGAATTTAAAAACAGTACTTACAATCCAAAAGCTATATTAAAACAAGGACTTATATATTATAACTCAGATAAAGATGAACAAGCCATAGCAAAGTTTAAAAAAGTGGCTACCGATTATCCAAAATCTCCAGAATCTATGGAGGCAGTATCTACGGCACGATTAATTTATATGGATAACAATCAAGTAGACCAATATGCAGCATGGGTAAAATCATTAGGCTATATTGAGGTTTCAGATGCCGAACTTGATAGCGATACTTACCAATCGGCTGAGAAACAATATTTACAAGGAAATAAAAAACAAGCTATTTCAGGATTTGCAGGCTATGTAAATCAATTTCCAAATGGAAACAATAGCTTAAAAGCCAATTTCTATTTAGCCCAATTGTATTTTGCAGAAGGCATGGAAAACAATGCTACAACACATTATGAAAATGTTGTACTAAAACCCAAAAGTGAGTTTACAGAACAGTCACTAAGCAGACTTGCAGAAATTTATTTAAAACAATCAGATTACTCAAAAGCAATACCTGTATTAGTAAGATTGGAAAATGAAGCCGATTTTCCGCAAAATAAAACATTTGCTCAAGCCAATTTAATGCGTTCGTATTACGAAAAAGATGACTATGCTAATGCCGTTTTGTATGCAGATAAGGTATTGTTAAACCCAAAGTCTGACAATAAAATAAAAAGTGATGCGCAAATTATAGTGGCTCGCTCAGCTATACAAACCAAAGATGAAGCTAAAGCAAAATCGGCTTATAGCACGTTGCAAAAAATTGCCAAAGGAGAACTTGCTGCCGAGGCTTGGTACTATGATGCTTATTTTAAAAATAAAGAAAATAAATACGAAGAATCGAATAAATCGGTACAAAAAATAGCCAAAGATTTTTCGGGATATAAATACTGGGGCGCAAAAAGTCTTGTAATTATGGCAAAAAATTTCTACGGACTTAAAGACAGCTATCAAGCTACATACATTTTGGAAAGTGTACTAGAAAATTTTACAGATTTTAAAGATGTTGTCGATGAGGCTACTGCCGAATTGAGTAAAATAAAATCGGAAGAAAGCAAAACCAATTCATCTATTAAAAAATAAACAGCGGATATGAATTTTATCAAAAATATAGAAAAAACAACCATTGCATTATTGATTTTTGGAGGTGTTTATGCACAAAAAAATCCTATAGGTTCTGAAGTGGTAAATGTTGTAAAACCATACACGCCATCTGTATCAGACGCTTTTAAAGTAAAGGAAATACCTACTTTTGAAGATGAAGTTGCCACAGAGAAAGAAGTGATAAACTACGCCATTTTTTCTTTTCCAGTAGCATCTACCTTTACTCCTTCAAAAGGAAAAGCAGCAGCTGTTGAAAAATCAAAACAAGAAAAATATTTCGACAATTATGCCACGCTAGCTGCGGGCAATTATACCAATATTAACGCAGAGTTATTTGTTACGCATCAACTCGAAAATAACAATTATGTTGGAGCAAAGTTAAAACACTTGTCTTCGCAAGGTGGTATTAAAAATGTAGAACTTAAAAATTCGTTTTCAAATTCTGCATTAGATGTAACGTATGGTAATAGAACACAACAACTATCGTGGAATATCGATTTGGGTTATCAAAATCAAATGTACAATTGGTATGGCGTTCCTCATGATTTTTTTACCCCAGAACAATTAAACGCTATAAACCCTAAGCAAAACTTTAACACACTGTCGTTAGGAGGTAAAGTAGCACTTTCAGAAAGTATTTTAAAAGATGTAACCGCAGGTTTTACGCACTTTTCAGATAAATTTTCTTCTTCAGAAAATAGATTTGTAGCAAAACCAAATTTTGAAATTCAAGTTTTAGATCAAAAGATAAAAACACAATTTATATTTGATTATTTAGGAGGAAGTTTCGATAAAAGTTATTTGCTTTCAAAAGCATATAATTACGGAGCTACCAACTTAGGTTTAGTGCCAAGTTTTCAAATTACGCGAGATGATTTGTTGGTAAATATAGGAGCTAAAGTGTTTTACAGCGTTTCAGGCTCAGACAATGCAAGCAGTAAGTTTTATGTATACCCAAATATTACGGCGTCGTACAAACTTGTAGGCGATTTAATGATAGGTTATGCTGGAGCAGAAGGGAATTTGCAGCAAAATTCGTATAAAGAATTTGTAGATCAAAACAATTTTGTATCACCTACTTTACAAATTAATCCAACAGACCAACAGTATGATGTTTTTGTAGGATTAAAAGGAAAATTGGCAAGTGGAATAGGTTATAATATAAAAGGTTTTTTTACAAACGAAAATTACAAACCTATGTTTGTTTCCAACGTTTACGATAGTTTTCAAACCGATACTACGATGCCTTATGTAAATTTAAATTCGTTTGAAGTATTGTACGATACTGTAAAAACAATTTCGTTTTTTGGAGAATTAAAAGCAGATGTTTCTAAAGACATTGTATTTGGTATTCAAGGCACATTAAACAGTTATACCGCCAAAAACCTTGAAGAAGTGTATAATCTTCCTGCTTTAAAATTAGCATCAACATTAGATTTTCAAATTACTCCAAAATGGTATGCTGGCTTCAAAATTTATTTTACTGGCGAAAGAAAAGACCGCCTTATGGTTCGAGATGTAACCGCAATTGGCGAACCTGCCTATACCAACACCACCGTAAAACTTAATAGTTTTTTTGATGCCAATGCTCACGTAGGATTTAAGTATAACGATAGATGGACTTTCTTTGTAAAAAGCAATAATATGGCCAATCAAAATTACCAAAAATGGACTAACTATCCTGTACAAGGTATTCAAGTGTTATTGGGAGCAAATTATAAATTTGATTTTTAAAAAAGATAAATCAAGAGGTATTAATTCTAAAATTTCTTAGCAATACTTATGTTTTAATAAGTTTTTATAGCCTAAATAATGAAAGAAAAAATCGTGCAACAACACCTTTTACTGCTTCAAGATAAAGAAGATGTTTTTAGAGATATGATTTTGGGTTTAACCATCGATGCTCAAAATGATGCAAAAGGTTCGGCTGGAGATAAACACGAAACAGCATTGTCTATGATGCACTTAGAGCAGGAAAAACTTACTAAAAAACTACAAGAAATAATTGCTCAAAAATCAATTTTACAGCATATTGATAGAACAAAAAAACACAACAAAATAGCTTTGGGTAGCTTGGTAAAAGCCAATACTATTTGGTTGTTTGTGAGTGCGGCTTTACCCAAAATAGAAATAGATACACATGTTATTATTTCTCTTTCGCCCAATTCTCCACTCGGGTTAGAGTTAATGGGTAAAACTACAGGAGATGAATTTAAAATAAATAATACTCCGTATAAGATAGTTTCAGTAGAATAATATTGCTAGAGAGAGAATACTATTTGTAGTAACAGTTACGGTTTATTTTTTCTTGAATTTCTTCTGTATTGCAGTGGTATTCATAAAGCATGGCAAATACTTCTACAGAAGCTAATTTTCCTATAAAATATGGATTTTCATTTTCTATCATATAGTGTAAAGCCTGCTTGGTAAGCTGTAAATGTTCTGCTATATATCCGTTGGTAAAAAAATCTTTTTGTATTTTCAAATTGGTTAATCCATCAATAGGTAAACCATTTTTGTTTTTTGAAACTAACTTTTTTGGCAAATATTTCTTAGCTATTTCTCTTACAATCCATTTATCTGTAAGAAAAGGATGTTTTTTATTGTGAAAATCAACAGTGCGTTTTGTTTTGTATTCCAATGGAAGGTTCATAATGTATTTTATTACATCTTCATGCAAAAAAGGAAATCGCACTTCTACAGATGACATCATGCCCATTCTATCATTTCTATACAATAAAGCATGTAAATGTTTTTGCATCATTTCATAACTATCTACATAATATTTCTTGGTATTTTTTGGAATAAAATTATAGATATCATTTCCTTCATTGTATAGAACTTCGCTTTTAAAACCATTTGCTAATCGAATGTTAAAAGGCTCTAAATTACTGTAATTGGAAGGAAATAAGTAGTTGTGCAATGCAGGATATACTTTGTATAACTTTTTCAATACTGTTTCGGGCAACAATAATGCACTTTTATAGCGTTGTGCAATTAATTTTGAATAACCCAAAAACAATTCATCGGCTCCTTCTCCAGAGAGAACAACTTTTCGGTTGTTATTTCGAGCTAATTTGGTTACTTGCGCCAATGGAAGTGCATTGGTAAAATATACTATAGGCGCTGCATTATATTCTGTAGCTTGTTGCCAATTGTTTAAAAAATCCGTCGGTAAAAAATCTACTTTTTTTAAGTTTAAATTCAAATGAGAGGCTAAGAGTTTTGTGTCTTCATATTCTGAATGTTTTCCAACAATATTTGCAGTATACAATTCAATATTTGGGCTGTATTGTTTGGCAAGCGAACTTATTATTGAAGAGTCAATGCCTCCGCTTACCAAAGAACCCACAGGAAAATCACTCGTAAGCATTTGCTCTACAGAACTACCAAGTAAATTTTCAAATTCTGTAATTACTTGTTTTTTAGACTTTTTCTTTTGTTCATTAAACAAATTTTCATCAATATCATCAGACAATTTGTAGTAAGTATGTTCAGTAACTGTAAAGTGCTCAGAAACTTTTAAATACGTTCCAGCATTGATGTTTTTAATATCATTAAACAGCGTATAAGTAGTACTTCCTTCTACAGTACTATTTATAGACATAATGGTTTTATAAGAATCGGGTTTTAATTGTAAAGATTTTGCTAGAGTTCTGGTTTCTGAAGCAAATGCAAAAACACCAGAATTATTTACAAAATAAAGAGGCTTTATACCATATCTATCACGAGCCAAAAATAGTTCTTGTGTGGTTGTACAATAAAAGGAAAAGGCAAACATTCCTTTAATATCTTTTAGCGTTTTATCGATACCAAATTCAATTAAATAATAAAATAAAACTTCGGTATCCGATGCCGATTGGAAATGTACGTTTGGTAAATTTTTTTTAAGTTTTTCAAAATTATAGATTTCTCCATTGTAACACAAAACATAGCGATCATTATAAAAAGGTTGATTGGCCGTTGCAGAGCCATCTATAACAGCCAAACGATCATGAAAAAAATAGGTGTTATTTATGTTCCAAAGCGCATTGTGATCTGGACCTCGATGATTTTGTAGTGTTTTAAAATTTTCTAAAAGCGAATTTTTTAAAGTTCCGTTATCTGTTTTAAGCGTAAAGCCAGATATTCCACACATATAATTAGACGGATTTCTATATTGATGTATAAATTGAATTTTCAAATATACATAAAATTTAAAGTTTTTTGTTTATAATTTTAACGAATTTGCAGGAAAAATGAATAACCTTTATTTGTGAAATCTAAAAATTTTAATCTCACAGTATTAATAATAGCTTGTTGAGTTTCATAATTATCTTTTTTTATTAATTTAAGTTACAATCTATAATTAAATTTTAAATTTTAATTTTTAATATTGTATTTAAAGTAGAAATTTGCTTACTAAATAAAATAATAATTATGTGTGGTATTGTATGTGCCTTTGAATTGAAGCAAAAATCTGAGATTGTAAGACCTCAGGTACTCGAAATGTCAAAAATAATTCGTCATAGAGGTCCAGATTGGAGCGGAATATTTAGTAATGACAAAGCGATTTTAGCACACGAAAGATTGGCTATCGTAGATCCTGCATCAGGGAAACAACCTCTTTTTAGTGAAGATAAAAATTTGGTTTTAGCAGCCAATGGAGAAATTTACAACCATAGAGAATTACGCAAACAATTTGAAGGAAAATACAATTTTCAAACGCAAAGTGATTGTGAAGTAATTTTAGCTCTTTATAAAGAAAAAGGAGTCGATTTTATTGATGAAATGAATGGTATATTTGGATTTGCGTTGTACGATGTAGAAAAAAATGAATATTTTGTAGCTCGCGACCACATGGGTATCATTCCCTTGTATATGGGTTGGGATAAACACGGAACTTTTTATGTAGCTTCAGAACTTAAAGCATTAGAAGGATATTGCTCAAAAATAGAACTGTTTCCTCCAGGGCACTATCTTTCTAGCAAAGACGGAAAATTGGTTCAATGGTACAAAAGAGATTGGGTAGACTATGATGCCGTAAAAGATAATGAAACTGATATCCAAAAAATTAAAGTAGCACTCGAAGCAGCAGTACACAGACAATTAATGAGCGATGTGCCTTATGGCGTATTATTATCTGGAGGGTTAGATTCTTCTATTACATCGGCAATTGCCAAAAAATATGCCCAAAAACGTATCGAGTCAGACGATGTTGCCGAAGCATGGTATCCGCAATTGCATTCATTTGCCGTAGGGCTAGAAGGATCTCCCGATTTGGCAGCGGCTCAAAAAGTAGCCAATCATTTAGGAACAATTCATCACGAAATAAAATTTACCATTCAAGAAGGTTTAGATGCTGTTCGTGATGTTATTTATAATCTAGAAACCTATGATGTTACTACCGTGCGAGCTTCTACACCTATGTATTTAATGGCACGTGTTATTAAATCTATGGGTATAAAAATGGTATTATCTGGCGAAGGATCTGATGAGTTATTTGGAGGTTATTTGTATTTTCATAAAGCCCCAAATGCAAGAGAATTTCATGAAGAAACAGTTCGTAAATTAAGCAAATTGCACATGTACGATTGCTTGCGGGCTAATAAAAGTTTAGCAGCATGGGGAATTGAAGGTAGAGTTCCGTTTTTAGATAAAGAATTTATGGATGTAGCTATGACTATAAACCCTCAAGACAAGATGATCAATGGTGAACGAATGGAAAAATGGGTATTACGAAAAGCGTTTGAAGATATGTTGCCAGAAAGTGTTGCTTGGCGCCAAAAAGAACAATTTAGCGATGGGGTAGGCTATAGTTGGATAGACACGCTCAAAGAAATAGTATCGAAGGAAGTGTCAGATGAGCAACTGGCTAATGCAAAATATAAGTTCCCTATTCAAACGCCTACGAATAAAGAAGAATATTATTATCGAACCATTTTTAGCGAGCATTTTCCTAGTGATACAGCAGCATTGTGTGTTCCGCAAGAAGCCAGTGTAGCTTGTAGTACACAAAAAGCCTTAGAGTGGGACGAAGCTTTTAAAAATATGAACGATCCTTCAGGTAGAGCTGTTGCCAATGTACACGAAGAAGCTTACAATACAATAGTTTTGTAGTTTTTACAATATGTAAAGTATATAGTATACAGTTATCTGAATATTATATTGAAGTTTAGTTTGTTTGTTTAGAAACACCTGCTTTTAGTTTAGTAGGTGTTTCTTTTTTTATCATAACAATAAAGAGTAATAAGGCTTTTTATTCGGTTCTAATAAACGATATCTTAACGCTATGTCTTTGTTGATAACTTGTGTTATAAAAGCCTTAAAATAGCTTTTAAAACGTTCTTTTTTTGTATATTTGCCTGTTATACAAAAATCATTAAACTAGAACGTTTTTATGAGCGAAGAAATTAAAAAGAATAGTTATTCAGCCGATAGTATTCAAGCCTTAGAAGGAATGGAGCATGTGCGTATGCGTCCATCAATGTATATTGGAGATACTGGAGTAAGAGGTTTACATCATTTAGTATATGAAGTAGTAGATAACTCTATAGATGAGGCATTAGCAGGTCATTGTGATACTATTAGTGTATTTATAAACGAAGACAATTCAATATCTGTAGAAGATAATGGTAGAGGTATACCTGTAGATTTACATAAAAAAGAAGGCGTATCGGCACTAGAAGTTGTAATGACTAAAATTGGTGCGGGAGGTAAATTTGATAAAGATTCTTATAAAGTATCGGGAGGTCTTCATGGAGTTGGGGTATCGTGTGTAAACGCTTTGTCAGATCATTTAACAGCTACAGTTTATCGCGATGGAAAGGTTTATGAACAAGAATATGAAAGAGGAAAAGCCTTATATCCTGTAAAACAAACAGGAACTACAGATAAAAGAGGAACTACTGTAACTTTCAAGCCAGACGGTACTATTTTTACACAAACATTAGAATATTCCTATGATACTTTGGCAGCTCGTATGCGTGAGTTGGCATTTTTAAATAAAGGAATCACTATTACTCTTACAGATAAAAGGGTAGTAAAAGAAGATGGCACTTTTGAAGGAGAAGCATTCCATTCGAAAGAAGGTTTGAAAGAATTTGTGAAATTTCTAGATGGAAACCGTATTCCTATCATAAACCATGTAATTAGCATGGAAAACGAAAAAGGAGAAATTCCTGTAGAAGTGGCTTTGGTTTACAACGAAAGTTATTCTGAAAACATATTTTCGTATGTAAATAACATTAATACACACGAGGGAGGAACCCATTTGCAAGGTTTTAGAATGGGACTTACACGTACCTTAAAAAAATATGCTGATGCCTCTGGATTGCTCGATAAATTAAAATTTGAAATCTCGGGAGATGATTTTAGAGAAGGACTTACAGCAATTATATCCGTTAAAGTTGCCGAACCTCAATTTGAAGGACAAACAAAAACCAAATTAGGAAATAGAGAAGTCGTTTCGCCAGTATCTCAAGCCGTTTCAGAGATGCTAGAAAATTATTTGGAAGAAAACCCAAATGACGCTAAAACGATTGTTCAAAAAGTAATCTTGGCAGCCCAAGCCCGTCATGCAGCGAAGAAAGCTCGTGAAATGGTTCAAAGAAAAACTGTTTTAGGTGGTGGCGGTCTTCCAGGTAAACTTTCCGATTGTTCAGAACAAGACCCAGCAAAATGCGAAGTATATCTTGTAGAGGGAGACTCTGCGGGCGGTACAGCAAAACAAGGTAGAGATAGAAATTTTCAGGCTATTTTACCGCTAAGAGGTAAAATTTTGAACGTTGAAAAAGCTATGCATCATAAAGTTTTTGAAAATGAAGAAATTAGAAACATTTTTACCGCACTTGGTGTAACCATAGGTACAGAAGACGATAGTAAAGCACTCAATTTAGAAAAATTACGTTATCATAAAGTAATAATCATGACGGATGCCGATGTAGATGGTAGCCACATTTCTACATTAATTTTAACGTTCTTTTATCGTTTTATGCGTGAATTAATTGAAGCAGGACACGTATATATAGCTTCACCACCTTTGTATTTAGTAAAAAAAGGAAATAAAAAAGAGTACGCTTGGAACGACGATCAACGAGATAGAATTATCCAACAATTAGGTGGAGGTGCAAATATACAACGTTATAAAGGTTTGGGTGAAATGAATGCCGAACAATTATGGGAAACCACAATGAACCCAGAGTCTCGAACTTTAATGCAAGTAAAAATAGACAATCTCACAGAAGCCGATAGAATATTTTCGATGCTTATGGGAGACGAAGTACCACCGCGTAGAGAGTTTATTGAGAAAAATGCAGTGTATGCAAATATTGATGCGTAATATTCATTTAAAAATTGCATTACCTTTTTTTCTATTCATATCAATAGTTGGTCGTGCGCAAATACAAGAAATACAACAAATAGGGTATCTATTAGATGATGCCCTGTTTTTTTCTGAAAAATATATAACTCCAGCAACAGATTGTGCCGTTTATCAAGCCTCTAGCTCTTGGATGAATACACCCCAAAAGAAGAAATTTGGAGAAGTTTCATTGGCACTCCATGGTAATTTGTTTTTTGTACCCAATAGAGATAGAAATTTTCAAGTAGCCAATTCAGATTTTAAACTTTTTACCATTGAAGGCGCAAATCAAACTACCGTTCCTACAGCATTGGGCGGTAATACAGATGTTTATTACAATGCAAGTATAGGTACAAATCCGCTTCGAATAGCATCGCCAAAAGGAGTAGACATGGAAACCGTTTTTCATCCTTTTTTGCAAGGAAACATTGCACTCTGGAAAGGTACAGAACTTATAGCTAGATACTCTACAAAAGTAAAACTTAAAAAAGGCAATTATCAAGTATATGGTTTTGGTATTAAACACAATATCAGTCAATATATGCCGTATTTAGAAAAAAATAAGATTGCTTTGGCTTTTCTTACTAATTATTCCAACGAAGAAATAAGTTTCGATTTTTTAGATATCAATACGCCTTTGGGTAATCTTGGTTTAAACGAAATTACAGGATTTGTAGATACTTATCAATTTCAAGTGGCAGCTTCGAAACAATTTGGAAAATTTGAAATCATGGCAAGTTCTATTACCAACAAAAGTAATTTTAAATACAAAATTACAGGTGATAAAGGAAGTATAGAAGACGTACTCAATTTTCAAGAAGAAGTAAACCGAAGATTAAAGTCTATTTCTAAAGAAAAATTCAATTCATTGGGAGAAATTGCTTGTAGATATCATTTTAGCAAAATTTTTGTAAAATCTAGTGTTGCATTTGGTAAATTTGTAAACACAAACTTCTCTGTTGAGTACGAATTTTAATTTATTTCTAATATAACACACACAATACAATGAAAGTAACAGTTGTAGGAGCAGGAAATGTAGGTGCTACATGTGCCGATGCTATTGCTCACAGAAGAATTGCTAGCGAAGTAGTTCTTATAGATATTAAAGAAGGTTTTGCCGAAGGAAAAGCCTTAGATATTATGCAAACTCAAACCACGCTTGGTTTTAATACAAAAGTAACAGGTAGTACCAACGATTATTCAAAAACAGCAGGTAGCGATGTTGTTGTAATTACATCGGGAATACCAAGAAAGCCAGGAATGACGCGTGAGGAATTAATAGGAATTAATGCAGGTATTGTAAAAGGAGTTGCCGAAAACCTTTTGGCGCATTCTCCAAATGCAATTATTGTAGTAGTATCAAACCCTATGGATACTATGACATATTTAACGCTTAAAGCTACAGGTTTACCAAAAAATAGAATTATTGGTATGGGCGGAGCACTAGATAGCTCACGTTTTAAATGTTATTTATCTCAAGCCTTAGATAAACCTGCCAACGATATACAAGGAATGGTAATAGGAGGACACGGCGATACAACCATGATACCACTTACTCGTTTAGCATCTTACAACGGAGTACCTGTTTCTGAATTTTTATCAGAAGAAGAATTAGCAAAAGTTGCAGCCGACACTATGGTTGGAGGAGCAACACTTACTGGATTATTAGGAACTTCTGCTTGGTATGCACCAGGAGCTTCTGTAGCCTACTTGGTAGATAGCATCTTAAATGATCAAAAGAAAATGATACCATGTTCTGTATTTTTAGAAGGAGAATATGGACAAAACGATATTTGCATAGGTGTACCATGTATAATAGGTAAAAATGGTGTAGAAAAAATAGTTTCTGTAGAATTGAATGATGACGAAAAAGCAAAATTTGCGAAGAGTGCAGATGCTGTGAGAGCTATGAATGGCGATTTAAGTTCTGTATTATAATATCCAAAATCAAACAAATAAGAAAGACTGCAAGAAATTGCAGTCTTTTTTTTGATATAAGTACACAAATAATTTGATAATCTAGTTCAGAATTATATATTTGCACGTTTTAAAAATAGCAAAAACAAGTGTTTTTTCTTTGATTAGTTGATAATCAAAGAGTTACTTTGTATAGTTTTTTTAGAATATTTGAAAACAAAAAATTAATTAATTTTTAGTAGTAATGCAGAATAAAGGACTTATTAAATTTTTTGCAATTTTATTTGCAATTGTAAGTATTTACCAACTTACATTTACATTTGTTGCAAGTAACATTAAAAATGATGCAAAAAGCTTCGCATCAACCGAGTTAAATAAACTAAAAAGCAAAGGAGTAGCTACCGATAAACTACCCGATTTAAATTCGCTTGAAGTAAAATATTTAGACTCATTAAAAAAAGTAAATGTATTTAGCTTAGGTTTTGCAGATTATACTTATGCAGATGTAAGTGCCAAGCAAATAAATAAAGGTCTAGATTTAGAAGGAGGTATCAACGTTATTTTACAAATATCTGTAAAAGATGTTTTAAGAAATCTTGCCAACGATTCTAAAAATCCAGTATTTAATAAAGCCTTAGAAAATACAAAAAGCATTCAACAAGGTAATGAGTCTTATTTAGACGCATTTTTTAGATCATTTGATGCCGTTTCAGGAGGAACAACTAAATTGGCATCACCAGATATTTTTGCTAATAAAAATTTAGCAGATGAAATTAATTTCAAAATGTCTGACGATCAAGTAAAAAGAGTAATTCGTAAAAAAGTAAATGAGTCAGTAGAAAGTGCTTTTGAAGTACTTAGAAAACGTATTGACCAATTTGGTGTTACGCAACCTAATATTCAAAAACTTGGAGAATCAGGTCGTATTTTGGTAGAATTACCAGGTGCTAAAGATGTAGATAGAATTACAAAAATTGTTTCTGGAACAGCCAAATTAGAATTTTGGGAAACATATAGAGCTGAAGATTTTGCTCAATTTTTTGGAGCAGTAAATGAATTGCTTAAAAAATCAGAAGCAACAGTTGAAACAGACAAAAAATCGACTACTATAGATTCTATAAACAATGTATTAGCCGATAAATCTAAAGATTCTGTAGCTACTTCAAAAGCAAAAGGTTCAAACCCTTTGTTTGATAAAATGGCTCAAGGTGGCGGACCAATTTTAGCTGTTGTTTCGGTTAAAGATACTGCAAAAATTAATTCTTATTTAAAACGTAATGATGTAAAAGCATTATTACCTGCTGATAAAAGACTCGTAAAATTTGCATGGAGTAAACCTGATGTTTCTACAGATGAGAAAACTAAAAAAGTTACAGAAACTGTTCAACTATATGGTTTAAAAGGAAATAAAGATGGTGTGGCTCCTCTTAGTGGTGGAGTAATTGTTGATGCTAGAGATTCGTTTGACCCTATGGGTAAACCATCTGTATCTATGCAAATGAACAATCAAGGAGCAAAAGTTTGGGAAAACCTTACTGGTAAAGCATATACAGAAAAAGGATATATAGCCATTGCTTTAGATAACGTAGTATATTCTGCGCCAGGTGTTACATCAGGGCCAATTGCAGGAGGTAGATCTGAAATTTCAGGAAGCTTTGAGGTTGCTGAAACAAAAGACTTAGCCAATGTTCTTAGAGCAGGTAAATTACCAGCTCGTGCAGAAATTGTTCAATCTACTGTAGTAGGACCATCTTTAGGTCAAGAAGCAATTGATGCGGGTACTACTTCTTCTATTGTAGGTTTACTTTTAGTATGTTTATGGATGGTGGTATACTATGGTAGAGCAGGTTGGTATGCCAATGTAGCGTTAATTGTAAATTTATTATTCTTATTCGGAATATTAGCTAGCTTAGGTGCAGTACTTACTTTGCCAGGTATTGCAGGTATCGTACTTACATTGGGTACTGCTGTAGATGCCAATATTATTATTTATGAAAGAGCTAAAGAAGAATTGCGAGCAGGAAAAACATTAGAAGAAGCTTTAAGAATAGGTTATGGCTGGAAAGGTGCTATGCGATCTATAATTGATGCGAATGTTACTCACATACTTACTGGAGCTATATTATTTATATTTGGTACAGGTCCAATACAAGGTTTTGCTACTACATTATTGATAGGTATATTCACATCATTGTTTACATCTATATTTATACCTAGAATTTTAATGGATAGAGATATTGCTCATGGAAAACAATTAACATTTACTACACCATGGTCAAAAAATTGGTTTACTGGATTCCATTTTGATTTTATTGGAGCAAAAAAATGGACCTATATTATTTCTTCTACAGTAATTATTGTTAGTTGTATTTCGTTTTTTACAAATGGATTAGATGAAGGTATTGATTTTGTTGGAGGTAGAACATATCAGGTAAAATTTGAAAAACCCGTTCAACCTGAAGTAGTTTCAAAAGAACTAGCAGCTGTTTTTGACGGTAGTGCCGAAGCTAAAATATTTGGAAGTGATGACCAACTAAAAATTACAACAAAATATAAAATTAAAGACGAAGGAATTGAAGTAGATAAAGAAGTAAATACTAAACTTTATGATGTGTTGAAAAAATACTTCAATAATATTTCTTATGAGCAATTCACAAGCACTGCTGAAGGTAAAAAATTTGGAGTATTACAATCTATGAAAGTAGGACCTTCAATTTCGGCAGATATTAAAACAAACGCATACTGGTCTGTATTAGGCGCAATGCTTATAGTAGGTTTGTATTTGGTTGTTTCATTTAGAAAATGGCAATATTCATTAGGTGCTATTGCCGCTATTGTGCACGATGTTATTTTTGTATTAGGCGCTTATTCTTTACTATACAAATTTATGCCTTTCCACATGGAGATGGATCAGCATTTTATTGCTGCAATATTAACTGTTATTGGTTACTCTATGAACGATACCGTAATTGTGTTTGATAGAATTAGAGAGTTCTTAGATGGTAATTACAAAGGAACATTTAAAGAAATTGTAAATGCTTCTATTAATACTACATTGTCTAGAACTATCAATACTTCTTTAACAATGATTATGGTTTTATTAATCATGTTTATATTTGGTGGCGATACACTACGAGGCTTTGTATTTGCTATGTTGATAGGTATTGTTGTAGGTACTTACTCTTCATTGTTTATTGCAACTCCAGTATTGTTAGATTCTATGAAGAAAGAAGATATAGATTCTATAGAGAAACGACATGAAGAAGCTAATAAATAGATTTTCAAATTAATATAGTAAAAAGTCTTCCTTGAAAAAGGAAGACTTTTTTGTTTATAGTTGCTTTCAAGATTCTAAATTAGAATTGAAGTGCTTTTTTATGTATTTACTTTTGTATGAGCTATTTTTAGTGTTTTTCTAGTCAATTTTAGAAATGTTTTTCAAGAAAATCAGTATCTATTTTGTAAAAGAATAATTATTCAGAATGATTATTTATTGGTCTCAAATATAGTTAAAACTATGCACTTTGAGTGCATCTCGCTTTAGCTTCTAAAAAGTTTTGCCACTGATTAAGATGATTTAAAGGATTTAATCAGCGGAAATCATTTTAATCAGTGGCAGTTTTTTGCTTTTCAGCCTTGCAGACTTTTAGTCTGCCAACCAAACCTATGGACTTCTAGTCCATAGTGGTTTAGTTTTTGCAGAGAATAAGTTATATGTAGTAAATTTTTTATCTTACTATTTTATAGGTTAAGGTTTAGCTAAAAAAAATCTGCTTAACTAAAATAGTTAAGCAGATTTTTTAAATTATAATATAAAATTATTTTCTGAATTTATTTGTGTAAATAATGTTTTTCAATTTGGCTTTCAAGTCTTCTCCACAATCATAAACCATTTGTTCATTACTAGGAAATTCAACAGCTCTTTTATCAAAATAGCCCATATAGATATCATCACAAGCGGCTTTATCTCCATTGTATTTGGCATAAATGTTTTCAAAAATAAATTCGCTACTTAATGGAAATGTATCTATTAATTGGTTGTTTTTGAAATCGATGTAATCGACCTTTGCTGTAACTTGAACCGTTTTTAATTGTTTAAATTCGTATATATTTATACGTATTGTTTTAAAATTATCTACTTTAATAGGGTTTCCTTTGTCATCTTTTACAGGGTTTCCATTGGCATCAAGTAATGGTTTTGTTCCATCTTTAACTTGTTTTTCTTTAATAAACTCTTTTTCTTTAACTTGTTCTGGCGATATTGCGATATTTCTAAAATTAACAATTAAACCATAATCGTAAGTTATGCCTTTTTGTCGATTGTTATGATAAACAGTCCATTTATCATTTAATCCAAAAGTGCTAAAGTCTAAAAGGTCATTTTCCAAACGAGAAGGAATAACCATATTCGTTTCATTTTTTG
Source organism: Flavobacterium croceum DSM 17960 (assembly GCF_002917885.1). Taxonomy (GTDB): domain Bacteria; phylum Bacteroidota; class Bacteroidia; order Flavobacteriales; family Flavobacteriaceae; genus Flavobacterium; species Flavobacterium croceum. The sequence continues at coordinate 3,686 of NZ_PQNY01000008.1, read as the reverse complement.
TATAGACACTTACATAGTCTGTTCCTTTGGCTTTGGCTTCGTCAATAAGGCTATTTGTATCTTTGTAATTGCTTTGTAATTGTGATAGATACATTAAATCATCATAAGCTCTTCGATAATTCATTTTATCTTTTGTAATTAAAAGAGCTTTAGAATTATCATACAAATGTTTTGCTAAAGCACTTTTACTACTAACAATTTCATCAGCATAATTATCAAACGGAAAGTATGCATTTTTACTTGCGTCTAATAGTTTTAATGGTAGCAAAGGTTTTATTAATTCTTGACGGTTGTTGAGTTGCAAGTAAGTATTGTATATTTTTTCGGTATTACTTGGATTGGCATCTTTTAACCAAAGATTTATATTTTGCAAATCGCGTTCTTTGGCTTTTGCAAATGCTTCTTCGAGCATGTATACATAATCTTGCTTACCTTTTGCATCTTTTCGGTTACTAAGGTTTTCAACAGCAGTTTTAATAGCCGCATCATAATCTCCAGAAGATAATGATTCTCGGGTTTGTCTTACTCCACAAGATAGTATGATACTTGTTAGAAAAAACAAAAAAATAAAATAGTAGTTTTTTAATCTCATGGTGTATCAATTTTAGGTTATTGAGTAGAATGGTTCAAATATTGAGCCAAAATCAACTTATTTTTCTATTACAGGCAAAAGTTTGCTACTACATTCTCCAAAACCAATACGCACATTTTCATTTTTACAATACCCTTTTATAATTACAGTATCATTGTCATTTATAAATTTACGTTCGCTTCCGTCGTTAAGTTTAATTGGATTTTTTCCGCCCCAAGTTAATTCTAACATAGAACCAAAGCTATCTTCTGTAGGGCCAGATATTGTTCCAGAACCCATCATGTCTCCAGAATTAACTCTGCAACCGTTTACTGTGTGATGTGCCAATTGTTGAGCCATAGTCCAGTACATATATTTAAAATTTGATTTAGATACCAAACTTTCTGTGCCGTTTTCGGGTTGAATGTATACTTCTAAATTTATATCAAAAGCCTTATTGCCCGTTTGTTGTAAATAGGGAAGAGGTGTAGGCTCTTGTTTTGGAGATGCACAACGAAATGGTTCTAATGCATCCATAGTAACAATCCATGGTGAGATTGAAGAGGCAAAGTTTTTTGCCAAAAATGGACCAAGAGGCACATATTCCCATTTTTGTATATCACGTGCACTCCAATCGTTAAATAATACCATTCCAAAAATATGATCTTCGGCTTCGTCTACACTTATTCTTTCACCCATTACATTAGCATCGGTAGTAATAAAAGCTGTTTCCAATTCAAAATCTACCAATCTTGAAGGTCCAAAAATAGGGCTTGTGGCATCAGCAGGCATAGTTTGCCCCAATGGGCGATGTACAGGCACGCCACTTGGCACAATTGTTGAACTTCTACCATGATATCCTACAGGTAAATGTAACCAATTGGGTAATAAAGCATTTTCGGGATCACGAAACATTTTACCAACATTAGTAGCGTGTTCTTTACTACTGTAAAAATCAGTGTAATCGCCAATTTGTACAGGTAAAAGCATTTCTATGTCTTCTACTTTAAAAATTACAACTTCTCTATGAGATTTGTTGTCTCTAAGTTTAGGATTATTAGCATCAAATAATTCGGCAAGCCTATTTCTTACTAAGCGCCACGTTTTTTTCCCATCAGAAATAAAATCATTCAGAGTATCTTGCATAAACATATCATCTGTAAGTTCTATTCCTTCAAAATAACCTAGTTGTTGCAATGCACCCATGTCTATGGCACAGTTTCCAATACGAGTTCCTATAGTAACTACATCGTCTTTAGTAATAAATACTCCAAAAGGAATGTTTTGAATAGGAAAATCGCTATTTTCTGGAACTTCAATCCAGCTTTTTCTATTAGGATCATTAGCTATATTTGGCATAAGTATATTGATTTGTTTGTTTAAAAATTTGTAATCAAATATATTATTAAGAATTTATTTGACAAACTTATTTTGTATTTTTGAGCAATAATTATTGAAAATTTAAAAATATGCAACGCGACGAACAAATTTTTGAACTCATCTTAGATGAACAAGATAGACAACAGCATGGTATAGAGTTAATTGCTTCAGAGAATTTTGTGAGTGACCAAGTAATGGAAGCTGCAGGTTCTTGTCTTACCAATAAATATGCAGAAGGATACCCAAATAAAAGATATTATGGAGGCTGTGAAGTAGTCGATATTGTAGAGCAAATAGCCATAGATAGAGCCAAAGCTTTGTTTGGTGCAGCGTATGCAAACGTGCAACCGCATAGTGGTTCACAAGCTAATACGGCTGTTTTTGCGGCTTGTTTAAAACCTGGCGATAAAATACTTGGTTTCGATTTATCTCACGGAGGACATTTAACACATGGTTCTCCTGTAAATTTTTCAGGAAAGTTATATAGTCCTGTTTTTTATGGAGTTGATAAAGAAACAGGAGTTTTAAATTACGATAAAATAGAAGAAATAGCCATTAAAGAGCAACCAAAATTAATAATTGCAGGTGCTTCTGCTTACTCACGTGATATCGATTTTAAACGTTTTCGAGACATAGCAGATGCTGTAGGAGCCATTTTACTGGCAGATATTTCTCATCCTGCTGGACTTATTGCCAAAGGTTTAATGAATGACCCTATCCCTCATTGCCACATTATAACAACTACCACACATAAAACTCTTAGAGGACCAAGAGGTGGTATGATTATGATGGGGAAAGATTTTGAAAATCCATGGGGATTAACTACTCCAAAAGGAGAAATTCGAATGATGAGCCATGTACTCGATATGTCGGTTTTTCCTGGTAATCAAGGTGGTCCATTAATGCATATTATTGCGGCTAAAGCAGTTGCCTTTGGAGAGTGTTTAACAGATGAATTTTTTAGCTATGCTATGCAGGTTCAAAAAAATGCCAAAGCTATGGCAGATGCTTTTACAAAAAGAGGCTATAATATTATCTCTGGAGGTACAGACAATCACATGATGCTTATCGACCTAAGAAACAAAAATATTACAGGAAAAGAAGCCGAAAATGCATTAGTTAAGGCAGAAATTACTGTAAATAAAAATATGGTGCCTTTTGATGATAAATCACCATTTATTACTTCAGGGATCAGAGTAGGTACACCTGCGATTACTACAAGAGGTTTACTTGAAGCCGATATGGAAACTATTGTAGATTTTATAGATAGAGTAATTACAAACTATCAAAATGAAGATGTGTTGGAGCAAATTGCAGATGAAGTTAATGCATTTATGAGTGATAGACCTATGTTTGTATTTTAAAGTTCGTTGAAATAAAATGAATATAAAAAACCAAAAAGAGTCATAACTTTTTTTGGTTTTTTTGGATAATCAATACTTTTATTACTACCCACTTTTCGAAATTCATACAATTTAAAAGCCCGAATAGAGTAATCTATTCGGGCTTTATTTATTCTATAATCACACTATCTTTTAAGTGAGAAATGGGCTTTAAATGTTTTTGTTGTATTGAGTTCGAAGTATTCGACAGTAAACCAGTAATCGGTTGCAGGTAGCGGATTACCGTTGTACGTACCGTCCCAACCTTGCGTATCAGGGCTAAGTTGTTTGATAAGCTTACCAAATCGGTCAAACAGGTAAATTTTAGCATACTGTCCTTGTAAACCATTGAT